>JBFGZQ010000005.1:0-212162 GCA_041586735.1 Motiliproteus sp. | reverse complement strand
GGACAGATAGGTATGGATACCTATCTGTCCGCCAGGTTAATAAATAAAGAAACCACGCCCGGACTTGCGTCCCAGATAGCCCGCGTCGACCATCTGTTTGAGCAGCGGACAGGGACGGTACTTGGAGTCGCTAAAGCCGTCATGGAGCACCTCCATAATGCTCAGACAGGTATCCAGACCGATCAGATCCGCCAGCGCCAACGGCCCCATAGGATGACCCATCCCCAGCTTCATCACGGTATCGATCTCTGCGGCACTGGCCAGACCTTCGTGCAGCGTAAAGACCGCCTCGTTGATCATCGGCAACAGGATACGGTTAGCCACAAAACCAGGGGCATCTTTAACATCGACCGGTATTTTACCGATGGCTTTAGCCATCTCGGTCACCTGCTCAAACACCGCATCTTCGGTCTGCAGTGCTCGGATCACCTCGACCAACTGCATCATCGGCACCGGATTCATAAAGTGCATGCCGATCACCCGTCCCGGGCGCTGAGTCACAGCCGCTAGCCGAGTAATGGAGATCGAGGAGGTGTTGGTCGCCAGGATCGCCTCTGGCTGGCAGACGCGGTCCAGATCTTTGAAGATAAGCTGCTTGATCGCTTCGACTTCGGTGGCCGCTTCGATGGCGATATCGACCTGCGCCAGAGATTCGGTTGAGGTGCCGCCCTGGATACGACCGAGCACGGCGGCCAACTCCACTGCCGTAATTTTGTCTTTGGCCAGCATCCGTTCAAGGCTGGATGTAATCGCCGCCAGGCCACGGTCTACGGCCTGTTGATTCTGATCGCACAGGGACACCTGCAAACCCGCCAAGGCACACACCTGAGCAATCCCACTGCCCATCTGGCCCGCACCGACTACACCCACATGCTTAATACTCATTGCTGTCTCCATCGTTTAGCTAAGTAGAAACCCTTATAGCATAAATTTTGTGCATGGCACAAAAATTATACTACTGACGGGAGGCACGGGTTTTACTGATTGACAGCCATCGCCTGTTCACAGGCGAGCGTTACTGTTGCTATCAGGGGGCAGTCAACGCTTAGGATGATCTGGCGTTATGACTGCTCTTTACGGGGTGGCAACACCCAGTGCCGACGCGGGAAATGGCATGTGTAGCCGTGGGGAAAATGCACCAGGTAATCCTGATGCTCCGGCTCCGCCTCCCAAAAATCACCCGCCGGTGCGAGCTCCGTGACCACCTTACCAGGCCAGAGCCCGGAGGCCTCCACATCCGCGATAGTACGCTGTGCCACTTGTTGCTGTTCGGCATTCAGATAGTAAATGGCCGAACGATACGACATACCCTCATCATTACCCTGCCGATTGCGGGTCGTCGGATCATGGATTTGAAAGAAAAACTCCAGCAGGCGACGGTAGCTGATCCGCTGTGGATCGTAGCTAATCTCCAGCCCTTCAGCATGGCTACCATGGTTGCGATAGGTCGCATTAACCACATCGCCCCCTGTGTAACCCACACGGGTACTCAGCACCCCCGGAAGCTTGCGAATAAGGTCTTGCATGCCCCAGAAGCAGCCTCCAGCCAACACCGCACGTTCCGTCATATCCGTGCCTCCACTTGTGGCAGGTAGTCAGCATAACCTTCGGCAGACATATGATTACGGTGAATGAAACGCAGCGAGGCTGAGTTGATACAGTAGCGCAACCCCCCTTGCGCGCGCGGACCATCGGTAAATAGATGCCCCAGATGGCTATCTGCATACTTGGAACGCACCTCGGTACGGACCATCCCATGGGAGTTATCCCGCAGTTCGATAATGCAGGTCGCATCGATCGGCTTGGTAAAGCTGGGCCAGCCGCACCCCGAATCAAACTTATCCGATGACGCGAACAACGGCTCACCGGATACCACATCCACATAGATACCAGGCTCTTGAGTGTCGTGGTATGCGCCGCTAAAGGCGGTCTCGGTGCCGTTCTGCTGGGTCACCCGATACTGCTCCGGGGTTAGCTGGGCGATCGCAGCGTCGCACTTGGTATATTCGCTCATTGTCGTCCTCCCGCCACTCGGACCTCGGTCCAAGGTTGTTGTTATACCCAAGGGTCGCTTTTAGCATACAACAGCGCACAGCGCGCTAGCCAGTCTGCCTGGGAATACGACCAAGCTATCTGAGCGCTATTCACTGCGGTTATTACACTGAGGTTACAATTGGATACGGTTATGTCATCTTTGTTAAAACCCTGGCTGTTATAGTGTTTTCAGCCTGTTAGCGCTGACAGTAACCTTCAGCGCTCAGGGCGGCTCACCCCCTATAACCCAGCAGTGAGGTCACTGTATGCAGCTTCAATGTATCGATAATAGTGGATTCGAAGACCAACTGACCGAAGGTCAGTACTACCCGCTGATCGCAGTCCAGGGAAATTCGGTACAACTCGAGGATGACTCTGGTATCCCGCGCTGGTACGGCCGGCTCAAGTTCAGTGCGCCGTTGTGTTCTACCTGCACCTCAGAGCAAGCCGCCTGACACAGAGGGAGCTGAGCAGCTACTATTATTAGGGTAAGCTCAAACTTGAGGTAACAACCCGTGAATCGCTCGGATAACAAAATCACGGTGTATTACGATGGCGCTTGCCCTAGTTGCGTCAGGGACCGCCAGAACTATGAAAAAATAGCGGCCAAGACATCCGAGCAGCTGCTCTGGGTGGATATTACCGATCGTGATGCAGAACTCGAGCAGTTAGGCATCGATCCACAAAAAGCGTTGACTGAGCTCCATTTAACAACGGCCGACGGCCAGGTTATTTCTGAGCTGGATGCGTATATTGTCCTGATGGCTCGGGTTCCCTGGTTAAAACCACTGGCCTGGTTGATCGGTTTGCCGGGCATTCGCCCGCTGCTATCACGCGGCTATCAGCGTATGGTCGCCAGACGGCTACGACGAAGCGGGCGTTGGCCTGAATAACAGCGCTGATATCAAAAAACCTAACCTAATAAATGGAATAATCTGCCAACAGACCGGTTTCTTTAGCGCCGCTTTATCAACGGAAGCAAGCAGAAGAGGAGACAGATTATTAGCAGATCTCTGGATTTCTGCAGCGACAATGGCCGTATGGCTAACAGGCCGTATGGCTATCTTTGCCCAAGACCAGAGATCCTGTTAATGGGCCTGTTCAGCCAACGACAGCAGATCTCCCAAGTCTAGCTCCCGAAGGGCGGTAACCAACAACTGGCGGATTTGTTGCTCATGATCCAGCAACAAGGCCTGTTTCAACCATTGCTGTGCCTCGCTCTGCTTTAGCTTGCAAATCAGGTATCTGATTTTAGGCAAGTTGAACGAGCTCATACTCAACTCCTGCAGCCCGAGACCCAACAGCAACATGACGGCCAGCGGATCGGAAGCCATCTCGCCGCACAGACAAACATTTAATTTGAGTTGGCGGGCCTTATCCATCAGCACAACCAGCGAGTGTATTACCGCTGGGTGCAGATGATCAAAGCGGGAAGAGACCCTTGGGTTATTGCGATCCAGTGCCAACAGGTATTGCGACAGGTCGTTGGATCCGATGGAGATAAAATCGATATGGGGAGCGAAGAAATGCAGCAGTGGAATCGCTGCCGGGACCTCGACCATGATCCCCAGCTTTGGACGATCGAAGGCGATACCCTGCTGTCGGAGCTGCTCCATAGCGGTGTTGAGCAGAGCCAGGGTATCGGTCACCTCATCGACCCGACTCACCATCGGCAGTAATACCTGCAGATTGCTATAGCCAGCACTGGCGCGCACCATCGCACGTAACTGAGTCATAAATATCGGTCGATTGTCGAGCGAGAAACGAATACCACGCCAACCGAGTCCAGGGTTCTCTTCCTGAAACGGAAAATAAGGCAAGGGCTTGTCGCCACCGATATCCAGGGTGCGAATAGTGACCGGATGTGGATAATAACTTTTTAGTAGCTGGCGATAGTATTGGTACTGCTGCTCCTCGCTAGGAAAGCGTGGGTGGACCATGAACAGGAACTCGGATCGGTACAGGCCGACCCCTTCAGCACGGCGCTCCCGTCCCGCATCGATGTCCGTCAGCAAGCCGATATTAGCCAGCAAATGAATCCGAAAGCCATCGAGGGTTTCTGCGGGTCTGTCGATGACGGCCTGGAACTGCTGTTCGTTGTTACGTTGATGGCGGATGGCCCGCCGAATCTTCTTGAGCAGCAGAGGATCGGGATTAAGATCAACAAGGCCGCGGTGGCCATCGACCGCCACCGCGGCCCCCTCCATCAGTCCGGTAATGGTACCGGTCCCCATCACCGCTGGAATACCCAAGCCACAGGCTAGCAGTGCCGTATGAGACAGAGCAGACCCCTGCATACAGATGATGCCCGCCAGTTGCTCGGGGGCAAATTGGGCAATGTCGGTAATACCGATCAGTTCCCCCGTCAGAATGATATTGGTGCTGTCGGCCGGTAGAGTGCAGCGCTTTCCCAGCAAGGTGTTGAACACCTTATTGCCAATATTGCGGACATCTTCACCTCGGGCTCGAAAATAGGGGTCACTTTTGCTTTCAAAAGTCAGAGCGCACTCGTTGACACAGCCGCTGAGCGCGCAACTGGCGGATTCTCCGTTGCGAATCCGCTGTTCAGGCGCGCTGGTTAGCTGTTCGCTGGTCAGCATCAATTTATAAAAATCGAAGACCTCCAGAACCTCGTCGGCAACCAAGGATTGCAAGTGTTGACGGGCGTCATCGAGATCTTGCAAGGTTTGAGCTAGCGCATCACGAAACCGAATCAATTCCGCTTCCGGATCGCTTGGGCTATGGTTATCGAGCGTGCTGAAGCGGATATCTGAATTGATGATATGGAGCTGTCCAACAGCGATTCCGGGGGCACCATTGATACCGTTGATACGCCGGGGCAGCTTCGGGTCTACATAGAGAGAAGGTGGCGCCTGGGACCAAGACAACAGGCTGCCAACGAGCTGGGCTGCAACCGAGACCAAAAAGGCTTCATCTTCGGGGTTAAACTGGCGCGGCGGTGCATCTTGCAGTACCAACACACCCAGGGTATTACCCATATAGACGATGGGAACACCAAGAAAAGCATCAAACTGCCGCTCGCCACTGTCGGGAAAATACTGATAATCGGGATGACGGCTAGCTTGATCCAACATCAGCGACAGCTGGCACGATGCGATGGTTCCGACCAGGCCCTTATTGAGCGGTAGCTGAATTCGCCCTGCAACCTCGAGGTTGAGGCCGGTGGTAGAGATAAGTCGCAGGCGCTGCTGTTGAGAGTCCAGTAGATAGAGACTGCAGACCGCCACCTGAACCATTTGGTGCACGTGCCTGACAATGCATTCGACCTGGTCTTCCAAGCTACGCGCTCGTGAGGCGTCTACCACAATCTGGCGTAACAGCTCCAGCGACGGGGGGGAAGGAAAATTCATTTTTTTCGCCAGTAACCTTTTCTGATTATACCTCTCCTAGCGATTCAAGTTAATACTTATTGACCGAGATAACCCGACGCAGTGTCGGCAGCCTCGATCCTTACAGGACAATAGAAAATCCCGATCGCTTGAACACGCCGGTTTCAGCGGCGGCCCAAAAGCTCTTTATCAGCACCCACAATTACTACCAAGGACGCAGGTGTTACTAACCAAAGTACCATGCCCATACGGAAAGCCCGTGAGTACCATGATATGGAAACCTACGCGGCAGAGAAGACACCCTAGGGACGCGTAGTTTTGAAACACGAATCAACACCAACTCTGATTCGTCAACTTAAAGCTGTGAGCAAATTTTCTGACGCGGGATTTTGACAGCACAGATAACAAATATAATTTTGGAGTGTATAACCATGGCATTAGCAGACCAGACTTTTGGCTTTTATATCCCCACCGTTTCTCTGATGGGCGTCGGCTCCTCCAAGGAAGCTGGGGAGCAGGTTAAGCAACTGGGCGCCAGCAAGGCGTTACTGGTGACTGACAAGGGTATTGCCGCTACAGGCATGGCCGACCAGATCAAAGCGCAGGTCGAAGAGGCTGGCGTCGGCGTGGTGATCTTTACGGGCGCCGAACCCAACCCCACCGATAAAAACGTCGATGACGGTCTGAAAATCTACCAAGATAACCAGTGCGACGCTATTATCTCCCTCGGCGGCGGCAGCTCCCACGATTGCGCCAAGGGGATCGGCATGGTGGCGACCAATGAATGCCACATCCGCGACCTGGAAGGGGTCAACAAGACCAGCCGACCTATGCCACCGTTCGTGGCCATCAATACCACCGCCGGCACCGCCAGCGAGATGACCCGCTTCTGCATCATCACCAACACCGACACCAAAGTGAAGATGGCTATCGTCGACTGGCGCTGCACGCCGAGTGTCGCCATCAACGATCCTGTGTTGATGGTTGGCAAGCCCGCCGGGCTGACTGCCGCTACGGGCATGGATGCGCTGACCCACGCGGTGGAAGCCTATGTCTCCACCATCGCCACGCCGATCACCGACGCCTGTGCCATCAAGGCCATCACCCTGATCGCCGAGTGGTTGCGCCCGGCTGTAGCCAACGGCAACAACCTAGAAGCCCGAGACAAGATGGCCTACGCCGAGTATCTGGCCGGCATGGCTTTCAACAATGCCAGCCTAGGTTACGTACATGCCATGGCACACCAGCTCGGCGGCTTCTACAATCTGCCGCATGGCGTATGTAACGCTATCCTGCTTCCTTTCGTGTGCGAGTTCAACACCATTGCCAATCCCAAGCGTTTCGCCGACATTGCTGTCGCACTGGGCGTGAACGTCAGCGGCCTGAACGACGTGGAAGCCGCGACCAAGGGTATCGAGGCGATTCGCAGATTGTCTAAGGACGTGGGTATCCCCTCAGGTCTTAAGGCGCTGCAGGTGGATGAAGCCGACCTGCCGGTCATGGCCGAAAACGCCATGAAAGATGCCTGCATGCAGACTAACCCGCGTATTGCCACGCTGAACTGCGTGGTCGGCATATTCAAAGCGGCCATGTAACATCGTTGCACTGCGCCGCTCTTAAATGACCGCCAGAAAGGGCCCATTGTCGATGGGCTCTTTCCGGCATCCCCCTTTTGTAACCGCCCTGTCGTATACCTCAGACAGCTTCCTGATACGCACCCTCAAAAGCACGCTGATCGCCCCCTACCCTGCACAAGAGTCCGTTTCATCATCTATTTAGCGGTAATAACGGCAGCCTTCGCGCATCTTTTTCAACAGCGCCATCCGATAAAACCCAATAAAAACGACCTGCGCCATACGTTTTAATGCACTTCATCTGGATAAATCCAGCCAGGCTCCAACCTTTGAAGCCTAAGCCCAATCCTACACCTAAACCAATAGCTACAATAATTGACTTATCGCACTTCAGTGCACTATAGTGCATTACAGTGATTCCTGCGTGCAATTTAACTCCGCCAATGAGAGAGGCCCTGTAACCTCGTCCGTCGACCGGGTCAGCATAGATGGCTAAGCGGTGTGAATTAAAATAGATCGCTGGAGATCGATATAAATTTAATTTTATATCAAACAGTTAAATTCTAATGCGCTAGGGTAAAAGGTGACGACATTGAAATTAAAAAATTATATCTGCGGAACATGGGTCGAGGGGCAAGGACCGGGTGTGGCATTAATCAATCCAGTTAATGGCGACGTATTAGCCCGTGCTGGATCCGATGGCGTTGACCTACACCAAGCGCTGACCTACTCACGGCAGGTGGGTAACCCGGCGTTACAGGCATTAAGTTATGCCGAGCGGGCTCAATTGCTAGGCGGTGTTGCGAAAGTATTGGCTGCCAATCGTGACAAATATTACCAAACCGCTGCTGACAACTCGGGTAATACCCTGTCGGATGCCAAGATTGATGTCGATGGCGGTATAGGCACGCTGCAATACTATGCAGCCGTCGGAAAAAGTCTGGGCGATGCGAGCTATTTAGCAGAGCCTGGAACGGACCGCCTAGGGCGGGACGAGGTGTTTCAAAGCGCTCATATCCTGACCCCCCTCAAAGGAGTGGCTATCCATATTAACGCCTTTAACTTCCCCTCTTGGGGGTTATGGGAAAAGGTAGCTGTTGCGTTGCTGGCTGGCGTGCCGGTGTTTGCAAAGCCCGCTACAGCGACCTCCCTGCTGACCTACCAGATGATCCATGACGTGGTTACCGCCAATATTTTACCGCAAGGCAGTCTGTCACTTATCTGTGGGGGGGGGCATGATTTAATGGACCACGTTCAAACCGGTGACGCGGTACTCTTCACCGGATCTGCCGATACGGCAATGACGTTGCGGACCAACCCACGAGTGGTCGAAAGCGGGGTGCGTTTCAATGTCGAGGCGGACAGCGTCAACATGGCCCTGCTGGGTGAAGATGTCGCCGCAGGCAGTCCGTTGTTTGATGCCTTTGTCAAAGAGGTTAGCAGAGAGATGACTATCAAAGCGGGGCAAAAATGTACCGCTATACGACGTATCTTGTTACCGGCAGCCGTGCTTGACGCCGTAGCGGATGCGCTGGCCTCGCGCTTGGACAAGATCAGCGTCGGTGATCCGCAAGTGGAGGGGGTACGCATGGGGCCGCTGATTAATAAAGCGCAACAAGCCGCCGCATCTTCTGGTATCAATACCTTAAAACAGGAGGCCGAGGTCATCTATGGTGCTGACCCAGATTTTGTTCCTGTGGGAGCAGACGCAAACCAGGGCTGCTTTGTACAACCCACTCTGCTGCGCTGCAACAACCCGCTTGAGGCGAAGCGCATACACGATACCGAGGTTTTTGGCCCCGTTGCAACATTGATTCCCTATGCGTCCGTAACCGAAGCCTGGACACTGGCGGCTCTGGGCGGCGGTTCTCTGGTCGCATCCGTTTTCACTAACGACGATGCGTTCGCGGCGCGAGCTAGCGTTGAGCTGGGCTCTTCCCACGGAAGATTGCTGATTATCGACGAGGCAATTATGGCTTCACATACAGGCCACGGTAACGTGATGCCGCAATGTATACACGGCGGTCCTGGCCGTGCCGGTGGTGGTGAGGAACTCGGCGGTTTACGCGGTTTGCGTTTTTACCATCAGCGCACCGCCATTCAAGGCAACATCGGACGCTTGCAAGCCTTGCAGCAAGCTGCTGCAATCCTAGCTGTTTGACGGGTAGTCTGTGACTAAGAGGCGTACATGAACGTGGACCACATGCGATGTGCTAGACAGGTCTATGCCTGAATCGACTCTGAACAAGGTTGTGCAGGGTGTTCATCGTTTCATGTCACTCAATCACCTAGGAACCGTACAACGTCTTAATCTGGTAGATGATGCTCTACTGGCTTAACCATAAGGAAAACTGTGATCATGACTGAATTTTCGATTGACCAACTTCAAGCACTGCTTAAAACAGTCACCGATTTTATGGGTGATAGTCCGCTAGATCAGGCGCTGGAAGATCGACTCAATGCCAAGTTCCACGCCGACAGCGATACGGTTAAAGCGATAACAGCCGCCTGTCACTCGGGTATTGATGCGGGAGCGTTATGTCAACATGAAGCGGGAGGGATCAAGTTTGGGCGGGCAATCAAACCCACATCCGAGCTTGGCGGTTGCAGTGTCGATGTGGTCTATATGAACAACGTTAAAGGGCCTTACCACGTTCATCCCCGTGGAGAGATTGATCTATTGATACCTATTGCTGCCGATGCCAAGTTCGACGGACGCAGTTGCCCATGGCAAGTAAACGGCGCTGGTAGCCAGCATGCCCCGACGGTCACCGATGGCGACGCGCTAGTACTCTATCTGCTGCCCAACGGTGAAATTGAGTTTACTCGCAGCACCTAACAGAAGATTCTGAATTCACGCCAGCGGATAGCTGGCTATATACTATGCGCCGCCGCGCGCCCCGTGATGTCAGGGGTGATGTCAGGGGTTGTGCTGCACGGCATAGTAGACATATTCTATTAGCGATAATGGAGGAAATAAGGGACGGGGATGAAGCGTAATAGGATCAGCATTCTAGGGATACTGGCTTTAGCTTTAGCTTTAGCTTTCTCTTTGTCACAAGCTAAAGCTGACAGCCGTCAGCACGGAGTGCGACTCATTACTGCCCACCTTCTGCCCTACAGCATTATGGGTGGAGCGCAGCCCGGATTCATGGTCGAAGTTGTGAAGGAGATTGAAAGACGCTTAGGAAGCGAGCGTCCGATCGAATTCATACCTTGGTCGAGATCGCTAAGGTTGGCTATGCGTGAACCCGACTACATCATTTTTCCTTTGACGCGTACTCAGGAGCGAGAACCGCACTATCAATGGACCATCAACGTGGCTCCGATTGAAATGCTTTTCGTTACTCTTGATGGAAAACCGCTGTCGTTAGCCCAGGCGAAAGGCTTGAGCCGAATATCTGTCCAGCAGGACACGCCCTTTGAGCAGTTTCTTGAACTCAATGGGTTCGAGAATCTGTTGGCTTTAACCGATCCAGGCCCGCAGCATATTCGACTCATGGAGATCGGCCGAACTGAGGCCTGGTTTACCGCTAAAGACCTCGCCATCTACACCTGGAACGAACAAAAAGCTATTACACCCCTGACCTTCGGGGATGTGGTTTATCGCTCTGATGTGTATATTGCCACCTCCAAAAAATTTCCGACCAGGCTAGCTAGCGATTACCAGCGGGTGTTTAAGGAGATGATCGAAGACGGTACGTTAGAGGAGATCATGACGGCATACCGTTGACGAACCTCAAATATCAAACCTCAAACCTCAAACCTCGAACCATTCAATTAAAGCAGCGAAGTTGTCGTTGCCACTGTCGGAAAAAGTTTACGATCGCCAACTCGGTTAGCGCCGGCTGGTCTCGAAAAGGTGTATGGCCACATTGTGCAAAGCGGATGCACTTCACCGGCCCACTCAGCTGTGCTTCAATCCTTTGCACCTGTTGGTCAGTACCATATTCATCCCCCAACCCTTGCATCAGCAACACCGGCAAGTGGATATTTTTCAGATAACTCTCGATATTCCAGTCGAGAAACTCGGGCGCCAACCAAGCCCTATTCCACCCCCAAAAGGTATTGTCGACATTATCACCGTGATAACGCGCCAACCGCTCACGCAGACCCTGCTCGGTGTAAAGGACTTTACTCTTAGCGATGCTCTCTACCGTCAACGCCTCGACAAAGACATGAGGCGCCATCAACACCAAACCTTTCACCCGGGGATCAGCCACGCCTCCGGCATGAATCAGGGCGATAGAGCCCCCGTCACTATGACCGACCAAAACGGCGCGACGAACCCCGGCGGCATCCAGTACCGCCGGTAGCACCCTCAGCCCCTCGTCGTGCATATAGCGCAAGGGGCGAGGCAGATCAACCGGATCGGAGGCACCATAGCCGGAACGGCTATAGACCAAGACTCCACAGCCGGTAGCCCGGGCTATCCGCTCCGGAAAGTCTCGCCAAAGCTCAATACAGCCTAATCCTTCATGCAGAAAAACCAGCGTCAGAGCCTCATCAGGACCGGGACCAAGCCATAGATATTCCAGTTGCTTGCCTTCAATCGAGTAAAACCCTGTAGAACGTTTGAGCGGGCTATGTCCCGTTTCCTTCATGTTCATTTTCTACCTTCTTCTTTCATTGGACTCAGACTGCTGCAACCCATTGTTAATAGAATGCAGTATTCGAATAGGCTTTTCTCTGGACTAAGGCCGAGGGTCTATAACGGTCATCACCGTAGGTGGCTTGCAAAGCCTTTAGCACCTGTAAAAGCCACGCCATTCCGACCCGGTCCGCCCAGCGTAAGGGGCCTTGTGGGTAGTTAACGCCGCTACACATGGCGATATCGACATCTTCCACGGTGGCAACACCATGATAAACCGCCTCTGCTGCTTCATTGGCGAGCATGCAAACGGTTCGCATCACAACCATTCCGGGAATATCATCGATTATGCTGACCTGCTTACCCAGCGATTGAAAAAACCCACAAGCGGTCGTCAGGGCCGCAGCACTGGCCTGATCGGCCTTGGCGATAACGACACGTTGGCTGTCGAGGTAATTAAACGCTAGATCAAACACCACTATCTGTGAAGAACGCTCACTAGCCGCTCGCTCAGTCGCACTTCGACCATCGGTGAGGACGAGGGTGACACCGTCAACAAGGATCGATGCGGCGTTCTCTTCAGGCTGCCGATCAACCGTTAAACCGGCTGTATCCATCAGGCTGACAAGTGGTTCTGCCACTCCTAAATCACCCTTGACAACGATATCTTTAGCCGGCTGCGCATTTGGACTGGTCGCTACCAGAGGTTGTTGATCCGTTTGATAAGTGTAGAAACCTCGACCGCTCTTGCGCCCCAAAAATCCGGCGTTAACCAGCTCTCGCTGGGTGATCGAAGGTCTGAACCGGGGATCCTGATAATAGGCGTCGAAGACCGAACAGGTCACGGCGTAGTTGATATCCTGTCCGATCAGATCCATCAGTTCAAACGGCCCCATCCGGAACCCACCTGTTTCACGAAAAATGGCATCGATAGTCTGCACATCCGCGGCCCCCTCCTCCAATATCCGTAAGCCCTCGGCGTAGAAAGGACGGGCGACACGGTTGACGATGAACCCCGGGGTTGATTTGGCATAAACCGGCGTCTTTCCCCAACGCAGGGCTGTCGCGTAGACCGTTTGCGCCACGGCGTTGTCTGTCGCCACACCACTAATCACTTCGACCAATTTCAAAATGGGTGCCGGGTTAAAAAAATGCATGCCCACCAGTCGCTCAGGGCGTTTAAGACCCGCACCGATGGCGGTGATAGAGATCGATGAGGTGTTAGAAGCCAGTATCACATCGTCAGCGCAAATGTGCTCCAGTTCGGCAAATACGCTCTGCTTAACCTTCAGGTTTTCAACAATTGCCTCGATAATCAGGCCGGCACCTGTCAGCGCTGCTAGCTCGGTGCAGGGGCAAATTCGGTCCATCAGATCTCTGTACGCATCGGCGGTTATTTTTTGCCGCGCCACCTGCTTTTCCAGCCCCTTACGCAGCTGGTCCATCCCCGACTCGATCGCTTGTGCATCGATATCGTAAAGGTACACAGGATGTCCCGCAGCTGCCGCAACCTGGGCAATACCGGCACCCATGGTACCCGCCCCTAAAACAGCAACCGGAACCGATTTTGATAATTCTGACATGATCAATTTCCCAACGAATAAGTGGTGCTGTTAGTCACCGGTAAACTGAGGCGCTCTGCGTTCAATAAACGCACAAACAGCCTCTGCATAATCTCGCGAGCGCCCGGCAACCGTTTGCAGTTGCGCTTCTGACGCGAGCTGGTCTGCAAGGCTCGCTGCCGCTGCCGCTTTCAGTGCGCGCTTGGTCAACGCCATACCGATAGCCGGGTTGCCCGCCAAACGTTGGGCGGTGGCCCTGACTTCATCTTCTAACGCGCTATCCTCGACACACTTCCAGATCAACCCGGCGGCCTGAGCCTCCTTGGCCGATAACGATTCACCCAGCAGCGCCAAGGCTCGTGCGCGGGGCAGGCCTACCGCCTGCACCAACGACCAGGTGGCGCCCGCATCGGGGATTAAACCGACCTTGGAAAAAGCGAACAACAAGCTGGCAGACTCCGCGGCGATAACGATATCGCAAGCTAAAGCCAGGCTGACGCCTGCCCCGGCAGCGACACCATTGATGGCGCAGATTACCGGAATTTTCAGATCAAATAGCTGCTGCACCAGCGGGTTGTAGTTTTTCTCCAGCGACTTTCCCAGATCAACCTGACCCTCTCGGAGCTGTTGGTAGCGGTCATTGAGGTCCTGTCCGGTACAAAAACCATTGCCCGTGCCAGTGATCACTAAGCACCGCAGGCTGGCATCGCCAGAGACCTGCTTAAGTGCCGATCTCATCTCGACATGCATAGCATCGGTAAAGCTGTTATAGCGCTGGGGACGGTTCAGTCGAATCGTGGCGATACCACGGTCAACACGGTAGTCAATGGTTTGCTCAGTCACGATTTAACTCCCCTTAAACTCTGGTTTACGCTTTTCAAGGAAGGCGGTGACACCCTCCGTTCGATCCTGGGTTCCAGACAGAACGGTGAATGCTTTTCGCTCATATTTCAGGCCGCTATCCAGATGCGTCTCAAACGCATTGAGCAGCACATCTTTGGCCTGCATCACCGCCAGCGGCGGCTTTTCAGCAATCACCTGCGCCAGCTGGATGGCGCGGGCTAGACTCATCTCAGGAATAGTCACCTCGGCAACCAGGCCTGCCGCCTGTGCCTCTCTGGCACCAATAAATTCTCCGCTTAGCACCATCTTCATCGCCAGGGATTTACCCACGGTGCGAATCAGCCGCTGAGTACCACCAGCACCCGGAATGATACCGAGGTTGATCTCTGGTTGACCAAACTGGGCATTGTCACCGGCAATCACGATATCGGCGTGCATCACCAGCTCACAGCCACCACCGAGTGCAAAACCATTGACCGCAGCAATAATAGGCTTGGGAAATTGAGCAATCCGCTTCCATATTTGCGGGCGGATATCTTCCAACACCGCCACCATATCCAGGGCGGCCATCTCTTTTAGATCAGCCCCGGCAGCAAACACCGACTCTGAACCGCTAATCACCACCGACAACACCTGCTTATCGCTGGCAATCACATCAAGAAGGTCTGCCAGCTCGGCCAACAGCTCTGTCGTCAACGCATTACGCGCTTGCGGGCGGTTTATGCGAATAATGACAATATGGGAGTGAGAAACATCCACAAGCAGGGCTTTATAGGTCTGTTGGTATCGCATAGGACGCCTTGTTAATTAACTTCGTTGTTACAATCGAGTGACTGAACAGGGATAGCCGAATAGCCGCATTGCTGCGCCTGTCCCGCCATCGATCAGTAGGTCTCTACGTGGTAACGCCCTGAACTACGCATCTGCGTCTTCAGCGCGGTCCACTCCAGCTGGTGTTTGCGACAGATCTGCTCAAACGCCTCTTCAACGCCCCGCTCCATATCCTTCAGCCCGCAGATATAGACGTAAGTATCGTCGCTGGCCAGCAGCGAGGCCAGCTCTTCAGCTTGGCCGACCATCCGGTCCTGAACGTACTCTTTCGGCGCATCCGCAAGCCGTGAGAACACCAACTGTTTGTCGATAAAACTGTCGCTGAGCTTGTTGAGCGGACCAAAATAGGGCAGCTCGCTAGGGGTTCTGGCGCCAAAGTAGAGCTTGAGTTTGCCTTCGGCATTGGGCATATGACGGCGGCGGTACTCGGTCATGGCTCGGAATGGAGCGGAACCGGTCCCCGTACAGATCATGATGATGTTAGCCGTGCTGTGATTTGGCATCAGGAAGGTGGCACCAAACGGGCCGACCACCTGGACCTCTTGATCTTTCTTCAGGTCGCAGACATAGTTGGAGCCGACGCCACGAACCGTTTCACCGTCTTGGTCATAGGTAATGCGCTTAACGGTCAAGGATAGGTTATTAACTCCCGGACGCTCGCCGTCACGGGGGCTGGCGATGGAGTACAACCGCATCAGATGAGGCTTGCCGGCGTCATCGGTTCCCGGAGGAATAATACCGATACTCTGTCCCTCCAGTACCGGGAAAGTACGGTTACCAAAGTCGAGAATGACGTGGTGGATATCGGATTCGGTGTCACTACCCGTGATCCGCAGGTTACCTGCGACGCGGGCCACAACAGGGCGCTCGCGATTGTAGAGGTTGATATAGGGATGTGCGGCAGAATAGGGCGCGAGGACTTTGCCACTCTCGCCGATATGGGCCTGCTTCATAATATCGGCAGCTTCGCTTTCGCCGGCCTCCTTTATTTCCGGATCCAGATCTGCTTCGCCACCCTGGTCGATGGCGTCAGGCAGCTCCTCCCAACTAAACTGCTCATCATTGCTGTATGCCGTTGCCACGATGCGCCAGTTATCGATCGATCCCGTCGGACAGGGCGAGATGCAATCCATACAGTAATTACACTTGCTGACATCAACCACGTAGTTGCTGTCGTCGTGGGTGATAGCATCGACGGGGCAGGTTTCTTCACAGGTATTACAACGAATACAGATTTCCGGATCGATCAGATGCTGACGAATATATTTCATGGCGAGTTCACCGTTCAAAATGAATTAGACTACCGAAGCAGGCACAGGGTTTGGATGCTGTTGTGTCTACTTCGGAAAGCGCCAGGGTTCAACGCTCAGCGTATTGTACGTACGCTGCGGGATCACTTTATGAGTTGATTTTGACGTACTCAAAATCTCCGGGTTGGTTATTGATACCAACGCGTGGCTCGGCAATCCAGCTGGCGTATTGGCCAACCTCGCGGCAAGGCTTCATCAGTGACTGGATGTAGTCGCCATCGGCGTCGGTACACAACCAGTCGTTCTTCTGAGCATTCCACTGCTGCTCGCTGACCACCTCACCTGCAGGGGTAATAAAGTCCTCGGCAAAGATGCCAATTTTACGGTTGAAGCCTTTGTAGGGCAGTGACAGTTCGAAGTTGATGCCGGCCTTGCTGATGATTTTGTTCCAACGGCCCACACCACCGGCAGCATCTTTGTGATAATCGTCCAGCAGACGCGAATTGATCGCGTTGTGCGCGGTCTCTTCGACTTCGACGATCTTGCCATCCTCCACACGCTCGACCCTGTAGCTGTCATTGCTCAGTACGTGATCATCATCGATCTTGGTCTCGTTAAAGCGTCCTTTGATACCGGCAATAAAGGCAGTGGCACCGTTAGTGGACACTTCAGCACCAAACAGATCAGAGGTCACTGACACGTGGAAGTTGATCTTCTTCTGCAGGGTGGGCAGATCGACCACGCCCAGCTTACGAACCGCTTCGATGTCGTTCGGATCGCTGATACCGGCTGCGTTCATCGCCTCACAGGTGCGCTGAATCACTCGGCCCACACCCGATTCACCGACAAACATGTGGTGCGCCTCTTCGGTCAGCATGAATCGACACGAGCGTGACAGCGGGTCAAAGCCGGACTGCGCCAGTGACTCGAGCTGCATCTTGCCATCGCGGTCGGTGAAATAGGTAAACATAAAGAAGGACAACCAGTCGGGTGTCTCCTCGTTGAAGGCGCCCAGAATACGCGGCTTGTCTTCATCGGCAGAACGACGCTGCAGCAAACCTTCCGCCTCTTCACGACCATCACGGCCAAAGTACTTAACCAGCAGATAGACCATGGCCCATAAGTGACGACCCTCCTCGACGTTCACCTGGAACAGGTTACGCATATCGTACAGGGACGGGGCGGTCTTACTCAGGTAGCGCTGTTGCTCAACAGATGCAGGCTCGGTATCGCCCTGTACCACGATCAGCCGACGCAGCAGTGCCCGGTACTCTCCAGGCACCTCCTGCCAGACGGGCTCGCCCTTGTGCTTACCGAAAGGAATGGTACGACCCTCCTCTTTGGGTGCCAGCAAGATACCCCAGCGGTAGTCAGGCATCTTAACGTGACCAAACTTAGCCCAACCCTTGGGATCGACACCCACGGCGGTACGCAGGTAAACGTCTAAATCTTGGGTATCTTCAGGGCCGGCGGTATTCCACCAGTCGATGTATTTGGGCTGCCAGGTTTCCAGTGCTTTCTTCAGCTGGGCATCGTTGGCAAGGTCGACGTTATTCGGAATCAGGTCGTCGTAGTTAACTTCGACGATCGCTTCGTTGGTTGCTGATCCACTCATCTTATTATCCTCTTTATAATCGATGTTATACGCGCTTCAGGTCGTAACTAGGACGGCCACCGCTGCCGTAAAGCTGCAGCGCACCCTCTGTACCGACGGCGTTAGGGCGCTGGAAGATCCAGTTCTGCCATGCGGTCAGGCGGCCAAAGATCTTGGTCTCCATGGTCTCTGGGCCGGCGAAGCGCAAGTTAGCCTCCATTCCGGTCAGGCAGTCGGCAGAGAAGCTGGCCCGCTCTTCGATCAGCACACGGGTTTCGTCATACCAATCGAGGCAATCCAACGCGTAGGTCACCAGCCCCAGATCGTCACAGGCCCCAGCATCCAGGCTCTTACCGGTCATCGCCTGACAGCGTCCAAGCGTTTCGGGCTCACCCAGGAAGCGGGTCTGCAGGCGGGTAATACCGTTGGACATGGGATACGGGCCGAAGTTGGCGGCGGTCAAGCGGATGGTCGGTGCCGGACGGCTGTCGTCAGCAAACTGACCTTCGAGCATGTAGCTGCGATCAACCGTAAACAACAGCTCGGCCAACACCCCCACGAAGC
Organism: Motiliproteus sp.; assembly: GCA_041586735.1. Classification (GTDB taxonomy): domain Bacteria; phylum Pseudomonadota; class Gammaproteobacteria; order Pseudomonadales; family Balneatricaceae; genus Motiliproteus. The sequence continues at coordinate 193,969 of JBFGZQ010000005.1, read as the reverse complement.
AGCTACCCGGCTCAACAAAAGCCAGCGTAGTCCGTGAGGTCAGATCGATCCGTTTGAGGGTACGACGCCAGTAAAGTGCGATCTCTCGCATCAACCAGTTACCCTGGTTTTTGTTAACAAACTCGTCATAGGCTTCAACGCTGTCGGCATCGCCTTCGGTCTTGAACACTAGCGTGCACAGCTCCAGCTCGTTGATCCGCAGGTGTAGGATCGCATCGTCCAGTTGGCGGCACGCTGCCAACGGCCAAAATTCAGCGCCCTGAGTCACCGCCTCTTCAACATCCATTCCTGCTGGGACGCCGTCGCTAGGGGCCGTCAGCGTAATGGTCGCAACACGGTTATTGCGATCGATCTGGACGTTAACATATTCGTAAGAGAGGCTGTTCTCCTGCAGATCACGAACCAGAGGGGTGAACTCAATACCCTTGGCATCACTAGGACGATCGGAGGTGTTGGCGATTTCGAGCGCACGCGCTTGCACGGCCGTCTTAAACTTGGAACCCGGAACCACCTCGTCTACCAAACGCCAATCAACAGCGCGCTGGCCACGAATGCCCTCTTCAAGGGTGCAGAACACATCGGCGTGATCACGACGAACCTTACGCTTATCGACCACCCGGGTCAGACCACCGGTACCCGGCAAGACCGCCAGTAGCGGTACTTCTGGCAACGACACCGCAGAGTTGCCGTCATCAGCCATCATGATGTAGTCCGTTGCCAACGCCAGCTCATAACCACCACCGGCAGCCGTACCGCTAATCGCACAGAGGTAGCGCTGCTTAGAGTTTTCGCTGGCATCTTCGATCGAGTTGCGGGTTTCGTTGGTGAACTTACAGAAGTTAACCTTGTGTGCATGGGCCGCCCCACCCAGCATACGGATGTTGGCACCGGCGCAGAACACCTTATCCTTAGCCGAGTTCATCACCACCGTCTTCACTTCAGGGTGCTCAAAACGCAACCGTTGCACAGCATCATACAGTTCAATATCGACACCCAAATCATACGAGTTCAGCTTTAATTCATAGCCTGCAAATAAAGTTGCTGATGGATCTACATCCATAGTCAGCGTGGCCACTGGGCCGTCGTAAGACAGGCTCCAGTGCTTGTAGTGTTCGGGGGCTGTCTGGAAGTTGATCATGACTCTATCCTCTTGATTAAGCTGATGCCTGATACGCTATATTTCATAACCATGACTGCAATATATTGCATGTTTCGAACTATTGCAACAAAAATGATAAAAATCATTTCTATTCATCCTGGCTTCTGAAAGAGTTGCTTGCGCTCTGTCGATGAGAAGTCGTCGATACGGTGCTGGTATGAATAGTGAGAGGTGGGTATACGCGCTAGCTGCCTATGTACCTGCTAGACACCTATTACTTATTGATTAAAAAGAAGTATTTTATAAATGGTAACGCGAGGCGCTTCGAACTCGTTGGACCCATCGAACGGCTCACTATCAGCGACTAGCCCTGGAGCGGCGCAGCACTCTGATGTACTTGAAGCATCACGATCAAGCGTACTGAGCATCGAGCACAAGTACGCATACCAAGCCCAACAGCAGCCGCTCGAAAAGAGACGCGTACGCCCTCTAGATACGCCCCAAGGCTGCTAGCGTGCAATATAATACCGCTAAGACCCGCCTGCTGCCGTTTCCGTTGCAAGATAGACCGCCCCTCTGCAGATCGCCGACCCCCTGCGTCAACCTCGGGCTTGGCGTGAGTGCCGATCAGGGCGTTTCCAAGGTGGACGGACGACTGATAGCCAGCAGGCTCTTGCATACTCACACCCACGACGACAGCTCGGCTAACCTTCATTACTGGGCTAATCTGTCCTTTTGCTAGATCTGGCCACCCACACCTTTAAACTTCTCCACAAAGGCGGCGATCTTTTGAAAAACGCTCTGCTTTTTAGTTAGGTACTGGGGATTTAGGGGGCTCATTTTGGGCAGGATAGTATTAAGCTCGGTGCCATTGTCACTGGCAAACTCACGTTTGAGCGAGGTGCTGATATAGCGTTTGGCCGCTGCGTTATTCAACTTTTCAGTGTTAATAAGTTCTTCTGCCTCACGCTGCTGCTCGGCTTGGGCAAAGGTAAAGAACACCTCTATCACGCTGGCCTTATCGCCAATCTGGTCCAGGTCGGTTTGATTGATAAAGTCCACCACCAGGCTTTCCTTGGCGCGGTTGCCCAGGCTGGCACGAATCACCCGACGCACTTCGTCAACCAAATCAGCTTTGCTTCGGGTTTTCTTGCTGTGCTCGAAGATCAGCTCCAGAATGTAGTCCAGGTTGATCTCCTGGGATTTCAGCAAGTCTATCTCGAACACCACGTCATCCCAGTCGATGGTGGATTTTCCTTTTTCAGCCGTCGATGTTTCCCGACGCAGCCAGTCGCGGATATCGTTGTAGGTAGAACGATAATCCTGAACCCTGCGCGCGGCTGGCAGGCGTATAGTCTGTAACTCAGCCAGCTGTACATCATCCAGATAGTGTTCGGCTTTAAACGCCTCAACCGCTTCCGGGTCGCTTATGTCGACGTTTTGCAGGGCTTTGAGGCTGGCAAACTCATCGTAGTTTTGCAGCACGTTTTCGACGCGCAGGTACTCGCCAAACAGCTTGGTGAAGGCTTTCTTGTCAGCCTCTTTTTCAATGGTGGAGGGGTCAGGAAAGCGCTGCTCCAGCTCGCTCACCACCTCCATAAAGCCGCGCCTGGCTTCGCCGCTGAGCACATCGGTAAAGCCTTCCATGTATTCCTTGTAACTTTTTTCCAGCACCACATTTTTGGTATTTTTATCACCAAACAGGGTGATAGCATCCACGGTCGCCATCTCCAGATCGCGGAAGGTGACGATATTACCGAAGGTCTTGGTGGCGTCATAAATACGGTTGGTGCGTGAAAAGGCCTGCATTAAGCCGTGGTAGCGCAGGTTTTTGTCCACAAACAGGGTATTGAGGGTGGGCGCATCAAAACCGGTGAGGAACATGCCGACGACAATCAGCAGGTCGATCTCCTTGGTTTTCACCCGCTTGGCCAAATCGCGGTAGTAGTTCTGAAAGCCGTTACTGTCTACGCTGAAGTTGGTCTTAAAGAAGGCGTTGTAGTCGGTAATCGCGGCGCTTAAAAACTCTTTGGCGCTGCTGTTCATCGCCCCATTCATTGCCGACAGATCAAAGCTTTCGTCCCGAATATCGCCTACGGCATCCTGCTCTTCGTTGGCAGCAAAGGAGAAGATGGTGGCGATTTTCAGCGGCTTTTCCCTGTTTTTATATAAAGGGTCGGCCTGCAGTTTATGCAGCGCTTCATAATAGAACTTAGCGGCATCCACACTGCTCACCGCAAACATGGCATTAAAGCCCTTGGCCTGACCGTTATTGAAGCCCTGCAAGCGGTGGGTCTTCTGGCGGTAGTTGTTGAGGATGTACTGGGAAATTTCGCGAATACGCTCTGGGTGCAACAGCGCCTCTTTGTTTTCAGCGGCCGATAGTTTTTTATCATCCTGTTCGCTTTCAATCGCCTTAAATTTGTGGCGCACAGCATTGTAGTCGACCTTGAACTTCAGTACTTTCTCATCGCGTATCGCGTCGGTGATCACATAGGCATGCAGTTCCCGGCCAAACACGCTGGCGGTGGTGTCTGCGCCCAAGGCGTTTTGCGGGAAGATCGGTGTGCCGGTAAAGCCAAACTGATAGAAGCGTTTGAATTTCTTGTTCAGGTTTTTCTGCGCCTCACCAAACTGGCTGCGGTGGCATTCATCAAAAACAAACACCACCTGCTTGTGGTAGATGGGCAGCTCGGCTTCGCTCTTCATCAGGTTGTTGAGCTTCTGAATGGTAGTGACGATGATCTTGTTATCATCCTTATCCAAGTTGCGCTTTAAACCTGCGGTATTGTCTGAGCCGTTGACGCTGTCGGGTGAAAAACGCTGGTACTCCTTCATAGTCTGGTAGTCTAGGTCTTTACGGTCGACCACAAAAAACACCTTGTCGATAAAATCCAGCTCGGTCGCCAAACGCGCGGCTTTAAAGCTGGTCAGGGTTTTACCAGAGCCGGTGGTATGCCAGATAAAACCGCCGCTTTCGGCTGTGCTCCATTTTTTTGCCTGATACGTGCTGTTCACCTTCCACAAAATACGCTCGGTGGCAGCAATCTGGTAGGGGCGCATCACCAGCAAGGTATTGCTGACATCAAACACCGAATAATGCAGCAGCACATTGAGCAGGGTGTTTTTCTGGAAGAAGGTGGCGGTAAAGTCTTTTAGATCCTTAATCAGGCTGTTATCCGCCTTCGCCCAGTGCATGCTGAAGTCGAAGCTGTTTTTGTTGCGCTGGGTGGTGTTGGCAAAATAGCGGCTATCGGTGCCGTTAGAGATGACAAACAACTGCAAGTACTTATACAGCGAATCCTCACTGTTAAAGCTCTCTTTGCTGTAACGATGCACCTGGTTAAAGGCCTCACGAATGGCGACGCCACGCTTTTTCAGCTCGATCTGTACCAGCGGTAAGCCGTTCACCAGAATCGTCACATCATAACGGTTGGCATGGCTGCCGGTTTGTGCAAACTGCTTGATCACCTGCACCTTGTTGCGGGTGATGTTGTTTTTATCCAGCAGGTAGATGTTCTGAATGCGGCCATCGTCAAACACGAAGTCGTGAATATAGTCATCGTGGATCTTGCGGGTTTTATCCACAACGGTATCGCTGGGCTTATCGAGGTAGGTCTCCACAAAACGCCGCCATTCGCCCTCGGCAAACTGCACATGATTCAGGGTTTGCAATTGCTCACGCAGGTTAGCCAGCATGGCCTGCGGGTTATTCAGGCCAGCCAGGTACTCATAGCCCTGGTTTTGCAAATCCTGAATCAGTTCGCGCTCTAAGGCATCTTCGCTCTGGTAGCTCTCGGCCACTTGCCATTCTGTGTGGTATTTATCCAGCACGATAAAGTTGTTCGATTCGGCGATGGTTTTGTAGTTGGTCATAATTCTTCCTTAAATCTCTTGTTTCAACAACACAAAATGCTCGATTAAACGCACCATCAATTCTTTTTGCTCAGGCAAGCTTTCGGCCACTAACAATGCCAGGGCCACCAAGGCATTGTCATTGATAAGCTGCTCAACGGGTTTGGCCAATAGCGACTGATTTAAGCGTAAATACCATAAAAACAAAAAAGAGCCACTGCGCTTATTACCGTCAGCCAGCGGATGATTTTTAATCACAAAATAGAGTAAATGGGCAGCACGGCTGGCCACGTTGGGGTAAAACAATTCATCGCCAAAGCCTTGTTCGATGGTTGCGATGGCCGAGGCCAAACCGTCACCGCGCAGATTGCCAAACAGTCCGGTGGCTTCGCCTTTGGCAATCAATGTTTGCTTTAACTCGGCAATGGCCGCCAAAACATCATCAAGATGCAGCGCCTGCATATTGACTTGCTGGTTGGGTAGCTCACTCAGGCTTTGTTCATCGTAGCTTTGCAGTAAGCTCCAACTACGGGCGTAATCACTGATAACAGCAAGCACCGCTGCACCTTTATCATTCACCAGTTGTTGATTTGCCAAAGTGCGAGAGAGCAAAGTAACGGCTTGCTCAAACTCGATGCCCCGCTCTTGTAAGCGGCGCTGGTTTAAAGTGTAGCCCTGAACCAAGTGCTGTTTTAGCGTGCTGGTAGCCCAGATACGGAATTGCGTGGCGCGGAAGGAGTTGACACGGTAGCCAACCGAGATAATCCCGTCTAGATTGTAAAACTTGCGCGTTCGCTTAACCTCTCTACCGCCCTCTATTTGAACTTGTAAGAAATCCTTACAGGTTGCCACCTCTTGCAACTCCCCGTCAGCAAAGACATTTTTCAGGTGCATGGTGATATTTTGCGGCTTAACCTGAAATAGTTCGGCAATCTGGGCTTGCGTGAGCCACAAGGTTTCCTGTTCCAGCTTGATCTCAAGCTGAACCTGGCCATCGGCACTGGTAAAAATATGAATCTGCTGGTTGGCATTAAGCATAAATCACCGCATCCAGGCTATAGTATTTGACTTGCTGGGTTTGGGTGAGTCCTGCCACCGCGCCGTGTTCAGTGGTATTTTCCAAAATGGAAATAACCAGTTCTTCCTGCAATTCGCCGCTTTCAAAGATGTTTTTCAGGTGCTTGGAGATGGCCGGCACACCGACGCCGAACAGCTCGGCCATGCGTTTCTGCGTCAGCCACAGGGTTTCGCCACTGAGCAGCACCTCGACTTTCACCGCCCCACTGGGCGCGGTATAGAGCAGGAACTCGGTGCTCTGATCTTGCAGGCTTAGGTTAGGCATGGGGCACATCCTTGGCGGTGTATTGCCGTTAGCGCCTGGCTCATATCAGGCCGCACCTCTGCATCCGCCCTGGGAAAGCTCAGCAGCAAGTCGCGGTAGTATTCGTATTGCTGTTGGCGCAAGGCAATTTCGCGGGGCAGGCCTTCGCTGATGGAGTTGGTTAGGGCGTCGAATTTATCCAAGATGGTTACGATTCGAGATTGTTCAGCTAAAGATGGAACCGGTACTAAATAAGGCTCAAATTCCTTAACTCGAACATGAGGGACGCCAGCACCTTTCTTCATGCCGTGTATATGTTCTTGTTTGTTTTGAAGAAGATGGAAAACAAACTTAGGTTTTAAGATGGAGGAATCGGGATGAACACTGAAGGCATCAGTGAGAAATATTGGTTGACTCCAATAACTAACATAACCCGCATAGGCTCCTGATCTTGCAATAACGATGGTTTCGCCTACTCTATTTATTTCGCCATGAAAATATGTTGGGAGAGGTCCATTTGCAACGACAGGAATATCGCCAATTGTAGTCTGCTTTTTAGTGATCGCAGTGCCTCGACGAAATTCTGCCACTTCCCCCAACGTCCTCCACTCCACGTCCCCTTCTTCAAAACTCAACAACTGGTCGCGGTAGTAGTGGTATTGTTTTTTGCGGGCGGTCAGCTCGGCGGTCAGCTCGGCGGTCAGCTCGGCGGTCAGCTCGGTGAAAGCGTCCAAAACGCGAACGATTTCGGCTTGGATTTCTAGCGATTTTTTAGGGTTTTCTGGGCAGGGGATGGGGATTTGGTAATTCAAAATTGCCGTCTTGTTTCCCCGAGGCATCTTTGCGCCTTTTGCGTGCTGCATATTGTAAGAGAAGAACTCGTCTGATGACAAAAGGTAGTAGAGAAAGTCTGAGTCGACTGTTTTTTTGAACTTACCTAGTATGCGCACGGCAAGGACGTCCCCACTACAACCTCCTGAGTTGGTTGCCTTCCACACTTTCTTGAGGTACGGGCGAATATTGCCGAGAAGGATGTCTGACGGCTCATATGCCGTCAAACGGTCAGTGTTCGGCAGATAGTTTGCGTCAACACGACCACCTTTGTCAGCGACAAGGTTGTCCACTCCCACGAACGAGGTCGCATCAAGTGATTCAGCATTAACTCGCGTCGGCGAATATTCCACCACCTCCCCCAACGCCCTCCACTCCACCTCCGCCCCATCTAGCAGCTTTTCTATAAAGCTCTTGTTACTCATGCCTCAAGCTCCTCGCCTTCAATCTCCGCCACCATGGCATCAATGTCGCTACGCAGTTGGTCGATCCTGGCGACGGTGGTTTTCAGTTCGGCATTGAGCTGGGTAATGTCCACCACTTCGCGGTTGTCTTTGGCTTCCACATAGCTGCTGACCGACAGGTTGTAGTCGTTGGCGGCAATTGTTTCAAGCAGCACGGATTGGGCCAGATGATCGATATTGGCCTTGCTATCGAACAGCTGCATGATCTGTTCGATGTGCGCATCAGTCAGGCTGTTGGTATTGGTGTCTTTTTTAAACAGGCCACTGGCGTCGATAAACTGGGTGCTGGTGTCGGTTTTACTTTTGGATAGCACTAGAATGGTGACAGCGATGGTGGTGCCAAAAAACAGGTTGGGTGCCAGTGAAATCACCGTTTCCACATAGTTGTTATCCACCAGGTATTGGCGGATTTTGGCTTCGGCACCGCCACGGTAGAAAATACCGGGGAAGCAGACAATAGCGGCGCGACCTTTACTGGACAGGTAACTGAGTGAATGTAGCACAAAGGCAAAATCGGCTTTGGATTTGGGCGCCAGCACACCGGCGGGAGCGAAGCGATCATCGTTAATCAGGGTGGGATCATCACTACCTATCCACTTCACCGAATACGGCGGGTTGGAGACGATGGCATCAAAGGGCTTGTCATCAAGAAAGTGCGGGTCTGTTAAGGTATTGCCCAGCTGCATATTGAACTTGTCGTAGTTGATGTTGTGCAAAAACATATTCATCCGCGCCAGGTTGTAGGTGGTGTGGTTGATCTCCTGGCCGAAGAAGCCCTCTTCAATAATATGGGCATCGAAGTGCTTTTTGGCCTGCAGCAGCAGCGAGCCGGAACCGGCCGCCGGGTCATAAATTTTATTGACGCTGGTTTGCTTGTGCATGGCCAGCTGGGCAATCAGCTTGGAGACGTGCTGCGGGGTGAAGAACTCGCCACCGGATTTACCGGCATTGGCGGCGTAGTTGGAGATCAGGAATTCGTAGGCATCGCCGAACAGGTCAATATGAGCGCTGTCACTCTTTTCATAAAATCCATGGCCAAAATCCAGCCCTGCCACGCCTTTCAGCACATGGGCCAAACGGGCGTTCTTATCTTTAACGGTATTGCCCAGGCGGTTGCTGGTGGTATCGAAATCGGCAAACAGGCCTTTGATGTCGCCTTCGGAGGGGTAGCCGCTGGCCGAGGCTTCGATAGCGGCAAAGATCGCGGCGAGATCGGTATTCAGACTCTCATTGGTATGGGCACCTTTGGCGACGCTGGCGAACAGCTGGCTGGGATAGATGAAGTAACCCTTGGTTTTAATGGCGTCGTCTTTGATTCCTGGGGTGATAACGCTATCGGGCAGCTCGGCGTAGCTGATGCTGTCGTCATCGGCTTCGATGTAGCTGGCAAAGTTTTCGCTGATAAAGCGGTAAAACAGAGTGCCGAGGACGTATTGCTTAAAATCCCAGCCATCGACTGCGCCACGTACATCGTTGGCAATGGCCCAGATCTGGCGTTGCAGGGCGGCGCGTTGTTGGGTGCTTGTCATGCTGTTGTTCCTGTTGCTTTGCTTGGTTATAGTCGTTTGTTCGGTATCGTAATGGGGGTCAGATCAAACTTTATTTGGTCTACCCCTCTTTGCCAATCCTCTTCCTCCGCACAAGCGCTGTTATTACCCCGTTGGATAGCGTGCCGGGGCATCCTGGCGGATTAAATATTGGCCATCGAGCCAGGATGGCTTCCTTGTAACCACTTCATAGATAAAAAGCATATCTATCTAGATAGGTTTCTGTCAGAAAGTTTAATCTGACCCTATTTATTCCCAAAATGACAAGGTCGATTAACGAACGTATTTATACTTTACGTTGTAGTTTATATAGGCGTTAAGGCCTTCACCAGATCTAGCAAGTTGTTTCATTTTCTCTATGTGGTGCTGGCCAGCTGAGGAGTAACTGTAGGTATAAGACTTTGAGCCGCCATCAAACCAAACCGTTATTGATGTGTCGTCGATATGGTAGCTATCAACACCTGAATCGTTATCTATATCGGCGTACTTTTGCATATCACTATTCCTTATAATGGTTGTGGTACAACTAAAAATATAACTCCGCAAGCAGCGGCGGGCCCAGTGGCGAAGCCACGCTTTGGGCTGTCCAGCCACACGCAGTGTGGCGTTGCTGACTTGCTTTGTTAGAAAATCCCTGCGAATGCACTTGCCACACCCACTATTGTTGCTATTCCTGTAAATAAAATCCAACCCCAATGTTTTGTCGCCACCTCAACCAAGATGGATGGGTGCGCGCCATGCATATCCCACCAAGTTGAGTTTGTTTTCAAAGAGCCATCGACAACGCGCTCCAATATATTTGCCATAATGTCCGCCTTTCTCAGGGTGGACTGATGTAACTTGACGAATTCCTTATTTTCAAAGGCTGCAGCTTCTTCCGCGCCAGTGAGAGTGTCTTTCATGGTCATCCTGTTGTGCTCAACAAGATTATGGAGCCTTCCGCTCGGCTTATGACCAATATAATTAACCCCATATATGGCAACGAGAGCTCTTGCTAAATCGAATTTTCTGGCATCATCAATTATAAATGGATCTCCGCCTAGGACTCTGTACCTATGTTCAATAGCTTGAAATCCATAGTTAATATCACGCATGTTCCAGTGAACGAAGGTGAACCCATGTCGTGACTTAATGAAATCAAAGTATTCATCAAGCATATGTTTTTCAAATTCATCATATCGCGCATCAATTTCTTCTAGCGATGCACCCATTTGCTCTGCGCTTTTGTGGATTGAGAATGAGGACGTTTGGCCCGTTGAAAAATTCCTAATCGCAATGGACGTCACACGAGGAGTGCGGCCATCCTTGATATCGTAGAAAGACTCGCACGAATAATGAATTATCAATGCATTGTCGCGCTTGCTCTCAATATCATCGATCTGCTTGAGAGCAGCTTTCCTTCGCTTCCATTTCTTTAGCTCTTGTCCCATAGGGCCTCGTATATCTATGTAGGCGTTTCTAACGCCGCAATAAACGGCGGCCTGTGGCGAAGCCACGCTTTCAGTCCGACGTAGGGGCGCAGCCCCGCAGTGTATTTAATTGCTTTGTTAGAACGTGAAATTTCTCCTGATACTACTGAGGTAATTTAGTGGTGCTGGGCAATGAGTTGTATTCGGCATTGCAAGTGACTTGAAACCTACAACAACGCCAGCGCCAGCCATGCCCGCCAATAGTGGGGACATATGAATTAATGAGGAAATACCTGCAGCGCCCAAACCTGCACCTACTATTCCCGAAAAATCACAATTAATAGTATTTCGTATGTTTGTGACAGTTCGCCGGATGAGGCTCTCGCCAAGTGCTTTATTCAGATCCTTGATGGCTAGTTCAAGCTTTGTAAGCTCAGCATTTTTGGCACGAGGGATGTCTGCAGAGCAGATAATTTTCTGGTACGTTTCGTCAAGATATACTCTGAAAGCAATAAGCTCATCTTTTCGCTGCTCTTTGAAATCGAGCACATCGGCTAGAGGAGTCTCTTTTGATGGGACAGGTAGCATGCCATAAAGCTCAAAATCTACTGACAAGCCATAGGTTTGCTGTGTGTAGAATGGTATGCCGGACAGTTGTGCCATGCTCCAAACACCAGGTTCATTTTCTTGATTTTTGCGTAAGGCAGTTTCTTGAGCTGCTACAAAAAACTCTCCTTTCCTTGAGTTTATACGCCCAGTAAATGTAACCATGGTTCTTTTCAATGCACCTACTTGATTCAAATAATCAATATCTGGAGATGATATGTGAACTAAATTAGTTGATGGGTAATCAATTTCATCCCAATACATTAAATATTTTCTTAGTTCTAAAGGATCTGGTTCACCTCCACATTGAACTCCCCCTGTAAATATGGGCTTGAATGGTGGTGATAAAACTATCCCTTTCTTGCTCATATAGCTACATGGCTCCAATAAGTGCTAATGCCCGCGTAACAGGCGCGAGCTTGCGAGCGTCCTGATTGACGCGTTTGTTAGGCCAGCACCCACTAGAATACTGGCTCCCTTGCTAAGTTTGATTGTTTAACCTCAAAGCTATAACCGTAACGCTGAGCCACACCGGCTACCACCTCAAAGAACCAAGACGGTGCAGCAGGCGAAACATATACGCTTTCAATTAAGTCTTTAAGATCGACTTTAATTGTTTTTCCAAACTCATTATTAACGCGAGAATAATCAAAATGATTTTCTGATTCTTCTTGGATAGGTAGCTGTTGAACTAATATACGTAATTCTTTCTCATGCTCAAAAGACAATCTTTTGTGTACATATGGCCAAAAATAATTCCCTTCTGGCAACCATTCCTTTTCATAATCTATGTAGTCAACAACACCTATATACGTATTTTTGTCAAGATTATTATGCAACTTCGCATAAGTTGATTGTATTGCTACTGCCTCATCAGTTTGAGCATACAGCTTCCACATTGCTGCAGATTCTGCATTATTCATATGCCAGCAATTTACGTACGTCCAAGACCGCGTCCACTCCATGAACTTGGACTTCTGTTGAAGTGCTTCTGCAGGGATGCCCTTGTCTTTATATATATTAGGTCTTATCTCAGCATTCGCGTGAGATGTCGCTCCTTCATAAGGATCTTCAAATTTATCTACTCGAGATAAAAATATACATTCAGTTTCTAGTAGCGATACGAATTTAGTAAAATCCATATACCTCCATATTTTTATATCTTTATATGCAGGAGCTACAAAACATGGATGATCGTTTTCAGCGGGCATAAATTCTCCCTGTTGGCCTAACGCTCGCGTAATAGGCGCGAGATTGTAATACTCTATGGATAGATAGATTTCGGCAATTATAAGGACGAATCATCTTGAGTATTAATATAGGAAAAAAGCCTAGATGTACCCCTAACCTCCTGTTAAACAACCAGGCACCTCGAAAAACCCTATTATCCAAGAAAACCACCACTGCAATGTATTGATTCTTAATGACGGTATTTGTAGAAAATGGAGCATGTCGAGGGTCCCAATTTAATTTTGGGACCCTGCAAGGTAGGAGGAAGTTGCTAGGTACCGATGCAACCGAAAATATCAGGCTCAAATAGCCTGACTGGCGAATGCGAGAGCCGCGAAAAAACGCAAGCGGCTGGAAGAAGCTATCCCTGCTGATCGTGCTGATCTCCCTGATCTTAGACCTGTGATCGAGATAACCAATGTTGATCAAGGCTACCCTGTCACTCATAGAGTCGAACTATACCGTAGTAATCGAATAGATTGCTATAGCGTCACAATTGATGGGCAGCCATAGCGGTAACGCCTGGGCTGAGGCTGTATCCTAGAAGGCTTACGTAAGGCACTACCGGCGTTTTTCAAGGCTGCGTCCATTTGATTGCAGCAAGCCAACTGATCCGCTGTAGCGCTCAAACAGTTCGGCCAGCTGGCGATGAGCATGCACGCCGGTTGATGCCTGTTCGGTCTCCTCCTCCATCGCCCGCGCCCAGCTACGCGCCTGCATTTTGGTATCGAAGGTCTTGGATTTGCGGCCAGCGTTGCGTGGGAGCTGCACTTTCCAGCGACCCAGTTCTGTTTTTATAAATGTTGCCATTTCTGATACTCCGCTGGCTACCGAGTAGGCGGTCGAGTAGGCGCAAAATAGGCGCGAGTGTCAGAAACATACAATAAACGGTGATGAATTGCGATAGAGGGTTATCTGAGGAAACGGCCGCAACGCCCGTATAGCGGGGCTTTCAGGATAATCAGAAAGATTTTAAATAGAGAGTAAAACTAGGGGATGGTGCCCGGAGCCGGACTTGAACCGGCAAGACCAGAAGCCGACGGATTTTAAATCCGTTGCGTATACCAATTTCGCCACCCGGGCAATATCAGAAATGGAGGCTGGAGTCGGAATCGAACCGGCGTTAACGGAGTTGCAGTCCGCTGCATGACCACTCTGCCATCCAGCCAGATGACATTTCAAATATCAGCTCTTGTTTAAGGAGCTGGAGCGGGAAACCGGATTCGAACCGGCGACCTCAACCTTGGCAAGGTTGCGCTCTACCAACTGAGCTATTCCCGCGTTACACCTGAGCCTGCGCTCGAGTGAGGCGTATTATAGAGTGATGCCTCGGCATGTCAACAGACAATAACAGCTTGTTTGTAGACCCTTAAAAAACCCTCTACCAGAGGGCGAATCGATCAAATATCACGCACCAGTTCTGTCCAGGAGGCTCTGAGATAGATCCACATCGACCAAATCGTCAGTATCGCTGCGCTATACAGCACCAGCATCGCCGCATTGGCCAGATCGCCCTGGGGTTCGGCCAGCAACAGGAAAAAAATCGCCATCATCTGAAAGCCGGTCTTTATTTTCCCCAACATCGACACCGACACGCTGCCGCGCTTGCCTATCTCGGCCATCCACTCTCGCAACGCAGAGATCACCAGCTCTCGGCCAACGATAATCGCCGCTGACAGGGTCAAATACATATCCGCATGGCTTTGCACCAACATGATCAACGCCACAGCGACGGTCAATTTATCGGCAACCGGATCCAAAAAAGCACCAAAAGCGGTCGCTTGATTGAGCTTACGGGCTAAATAACCATCGATCCAATCGGTGGCAGCGGCGAGCGCAAATACGCCGGCGGCGGCATAACTACTCCACTGCAATGGCAGATAAAAAGCGACCACCAAACAAGGGATAAGTACAATACGCAGCGTGGTAATGATATTTGGGATTTTCATGTATGGTCTAGCCCGCTGGATGCGGTTACCGTTACTCCTGATGAAGATGACTGTAGATCTCTGCAGCCATTGTCTGGCTAATGGTAGAGACTTTTGCGATTTCTTCAATACTGGCACGTTGTATTTCCTGCAAACCGCCGAAATGCTTTAGCAACGCCTGACGGCGCTTAGGCCCGACCCCCGGCAACTCCTCCAACACCGACCGACCACGTTTCTTGGCGCGCCGGGCGCGGTGACCGGCAATCGCAAAACGGTGCGCCTCATCGCGAATGTGCTGCAATAGATGCAACGCACCGCTGCCCGAGTCTAACACCCGCTCCTGCTGCCCCTGCTCGGTAATCAACACCTCAAATCCAGCCTTGCGGGTAACCCCCTTGGCGATACCTATAACAGTGATCTCATTGATCTGCAGCTCTTCGAGTACCCTAAGCGCCTGAGTGACCTGGCCCTTACCCCCATCAACGACCAACATATCCGGCATTCGGGCATCACTGCATTTCAGTTTTTGATAGCGGCGCTGCAGCGCCTCATGCATCGCCTGATAATCATCACCACTGTCCGTGGTTTGGATATTAAAACGCCGGTAGTCCTGTTTTCGCGGGCCCTGGGTATCAAACACCACGCAGGATGCCACCGTCGCCTCCCCCGAGGTATGGCTGATATCAAAGCACTCGAGCCGAGCGGGTGGCTGCTCCAGGCCTAGCACCTGCTGCAACTCTATCAGCCGCTTGTTAACATCCTGGCGACTGGAGACATAGCTATCGAGCTGCTGCACCGCGTTGGTTTGAGCCAGTTTGAGCCAGCTGCTACGTTGGCCACGGACCCGATCAACCAGCTCGATCTTCCGCCCCCGCAGTTGCGTTAACGCCTCGGCTAATGCCAACCGATCTTCTGGCAGATGACTGAGTATCAGCAACGGCGGCACCGGGCGACCGGCGCTTTGCAGGTAGTACTGGCCGATAAAACTGCTCAGCAGCTCCGCCTCCTCGGTCTCCAGGCGTAATTTGGGGTAATAGCTCTTGCTGCCCACGATTCTGCCACCTTTGACAAACAACTGCTGAATACAGGCGAATCCAGCCTTGATGCGGCACGCCAGCACATCGGCATCCCCCCCTTCACCGCTGATGTGTTGCTGCTCCTGTACCTGCTGCAGGCTAACGATCTGATCCCGCAAGGCAGCTGCTCGCTCGAACTCCAGAGATGCAGCGGCCCGCTCCATCTCATCCGCCAGCTCCTGATTGATGGATCTGTTTTTACCCTCCAAAAACATCATCGCCCGGCGAATATCTTCGGCATAACGCTCGGGACTGATCAGCTCAACACAGGGTGCACTGCAGCGCTGGATCTGATGCTGTAGACAGGGACGGGAGCGATTCTTAAAAAAAGGTTCTTCACATTGACGAATACGAAAGATCTTCTGCAGCAGATTCAAACTGTCCCGAACCGCCCCACCGCTGGGAAAGGGCCCGAAATAGCGCCCCTGTTTACGGGTGTTGCCACGCTGGAACTGGATCGCTGGGTACGGATGCTGACTGGAGATGAAGATATAGGGGTAGGATTTGTCGTCACGCAGCAGGATATTATAAGGAGGGCGCTGCTTTTTAATCAGGTTCTGTTCCAGCAGTAACGCTTCGGTCTCACTGCCGGTCACCGTCAACTCAATGGAGGCGATCTTCGCCACCAGAGCCTGAGTTTTTAGCGGCAACCCCGCTGCGGTCCGAAAATAGCTGGCCAAGCGTTTCTTCAGATTTTTGGCCTTGCCGACATAGAGGATCTGCCCAGCAGCATCATACATCTGATACACGCCCGGACGCTGAGTCGCATTGGCAAGAAAATCACTACTATCAAAACACAGGGCGGCAGCGGGAATCGGCGTAATGTCGGCACTCATAGTGAAATAAACAATCAGTCTTTACGCTTGGTATTTTTGTTTTGCTGCATGTGAATATGGGTAGCCTCATTGTGCATAGCGCTCAACAGCTGGCGTGTTTCATCGGTAATACCCGCTCCCCGCGACAGGGAGACCTCGAGGTACACGCCAATCTCTGCGTAATAGTAGAGCCGAGCATTAAAGCTTTTGGCTCTTTTGAGCTTGCTAAGCGCGATACCTGAACCGTTGACCAGTACATGATTAATATTAGTATCGAAGATCACCGGTTGGCGGCCAACTCGGGCGGGGCTATCCTGTACCATAAAACATACTCTTAAGGTTTGACACAGCTTAACACAGACGCTCATTATTAGCGTTCGACACACCCAGAGCGCCTCATAGAGCTATATATTATCAGATGGTTAATGCATGTTCTTAGCCCATAAATAGGTGACCCTCATTGTAGCACCGCGATCTTTTCAGCCAAGGGACACCTGCACCAAAAAAACATTCAAAATAAATGACTTGTGTGCAGCACATCAAGTGATACTTGAATACATAGGCCTCTCAGAACTGCAACCTTCCGCGGCTCAGCCAACCCACCTTCGGTACCCATCCTGATGGCGACCTCAGCACAGCGCGAGACCTGCCAAGCCGGTGTTAACGCGATCAGCAATACCCCTGTTGATATCCTGCCAATCGGGGCCATCAGCAAGCCCCTGCTGGGAGAGTAGCGATGCCACCTGGGTCCGGGTTTTATCCATCCTGTACGCTGTTCGCACCGCGATCGCGGCAACTTAACCAGTTTCAGCACGCCTGCGTCAGAGATCTGGCCTGGTGCCTGAACAGTCCTGCCATCTTCCGCCTAGGGCACGCTGCCAACAACCTGTTAGGCGATCCGCAACAGCTATGGGCCTGGTTACGCCAACTGGACAAACACCCTCAGCCATTGCTCGACGCTATTGCCCAGCAGCGCTCCCATCGACTGGGTATCTATGTTGAAACCCTGGTCGAATTCACGCTGGCGCAGCATCTAAAGCCGGCTCGCCTTCTGTATGCACTGGCGGTAAGGCGACAAGGCATCACCCTGGGGGAGTATGATTTTTTATTCCGCCGCAAGGGTGAAGCCGCGCTGCGACATCTGGAAATCTGTATCAAATTTTATCTAGGTATTCCCCAGCAGCACGGCAAGGGTTACTGGGTTGGCCTCAATCGCAATGATCGACTGATTGAAAAACACGATAAGATGCGATATCGACAACTGCGACTAAGCCAGCACCCCACTGCCCGCCAACAACTTCAGGAGCTCGGCGAGCAGGTGGGCTACTGCCATGGACTGATGCTTGGACGACTGTTCTACCCGCTGGCGCAGCAGACTCTCGGCCCAACCCTCAATCCAACTCTCAGCCCACCCCAGGGCGCGCTGCGCGGACACCTACGGGGCTGGTGGCTACGCCAGAGCGAGCAACATCGATTGATAGCAGAGGAACATTCGAAACATCTAGCCAGCCCAGTACTCAGCCCAGTAATACTAGTACCGCTGCAACGGCGTCACTGGCTGGCACCACTGGCCCCGCTGGAGGCGCAGCAGCTGGCGCGTGAGGCGCTGTTGCTACCCGGCGACACGCCAGCAGGCATGACCGCTCGACTGCTGCAAACACCTCTGGGATGGCGCGAGCACGATCGCGGCATCCTCGTTGCGGATGACTGGCTCGACTCAGTGCTTGAGACGCTTAACTAGACTTGAGGTATCCCAGCGCCCACCACCCAACTGCTGGACGTCGGCGTAAAATTGATCCACCAATGCGGTAACAGGAAGCTGAGCGCCGTTATCCCGCGCCTCGTCTAAGACGATCCCCAGATCCTTACGCATCCAATCCACCGCAAATCCAAAGTCAAACTGCCCATCGATCATGGTTTGGTAGCGGTTTTCCATCTGCCAAGACTGAGCAGCACCCTTGGAGATCACCTCGATCACCGCATGCGGATCAAGCCCCGCCCGCTGGGCAAAATGAATCCCTTCGGCTAGGCCCTGCACCAGACCGGCAATACAGATCTGATTGACCATCTTGGTCAACTGCCCGGCCCCCGAGTCGCCCATCAACCTGAGAGCACGGGAAAAACAGTTGATAGCGATTTCAGCCCGCTCAAAGTCTGACTGCGAACCACCTACCATCACCGTCAGGACAGCGTTTTCAGCACCCGCCTGACCACCCGATACCGGCGCATCCAGAAACCCCAATCCTTGTGAAGCCGCCACCACATGTAGCTCGCGAGCCACCTGTGCCGAAGCCGTAGTATGGTCAACGAGCACCGCGCCTGCGGTCATACCCTTGAAAGCGCCGTGCTCACCGACACAGACCTGGCGCAGGTCGTCATCGTTGCCGACACAGACAAACACCAGCTCAGCCCCCTGCACCGCGACCGCGGGGGTATCGGCACTGCGCCCCCCATATTGTGCGACCCAGGCCTTGGCTTTACTCGCGGTACGGTTATACACGCAGACATCGTAGCCCGCCGTTGCCAGGTGACCCGCCATCGGATAGCCCATCACGCCCAGACCCAAGAACGCCACTTTTTGTTGCTGTGCCATAACCGCACCTACAGTATTATTGTTAATTTTCAGGGTGATGGTTCAGGCTAACCGGTCGCTAGCCGTGACCGGTTATGCTGATAGCACCGCAGACGCCGCGGCCACCGCAGCACCCCGCTCTAGAGCGACGCCTTCGGCAATCAAGCTGCTTTCAAGCGCCGCCAGACACAACAGCACGTTACGGGTATTACAGGCATAGCCCATCAGCCCGATCCGCCATACCTTGCCGGCCAGCGCACCCAATCCCGCGCCGATCTCTAGACTGTATTGTTGCAGTAAGCGCGTCCGTACCCGCGCCTCATCGATACCTTCGGGAATCACCACAGTATTGAGCTGCGGCAAACGGTACTCAGGATCGACCAACAGTGACAGTCCCATCGCCTCCAATCCCTGCTTGAGCGCCTGGTGGTGCCGAGCATGTCGCGACCAGGACTGCTCCAGCCCCTCCTGCTGCAACATCAGCAGTGACTCATGCAAGGCGTAGAGCGCATTGACTGGCGCGGTATGATGGTAGGCGCGCTTGGCGCCTGCCCCCCAGTAACCCATCACCAGCGTAGTATCCAAAAACCAGCTGGGCACCGGGGTGGTCCGCGCCTTAACAGCCGCCACCGCACGCTCACCAAAGCTCACCGGAGAGAGCCCAGGCGGGCATGACAAACACTTTTGCGATCCGGAATAGAGCGCATCGATGCCCCAACCATCCATATCCAGCTCAATACCTCCCAGACTGGTGACCGCATCGACAATACTGAGCGCCCCATACTCCTGGGCCAACTTAGCCAGCGCCTGAGCATCGGAACGCACCCCTGTCGAGGTCTCTGCGTGGACAAACGCCAGCGCCTTAACATGAGTATGAGCCTTAAAGGCCGCTTCAACCTTAGCGACACTCACCGCTGTTCCCCAGTCATCTTCAACCAGGATCACTTCTCCCCCGAAGCGCCGGACGTTTTCAGCCATCCGCCCGCCAAAGACACCGTTTTGACAGACAATAACCTTGTCACCCGGCTCCACCAGATTGACAAAACAGGCTTCCATTCCTGCAGAACCCGGTGCAGAGATGGGCATGGTCAAGGCGTTGCTGGTTTTGAGCGCATACTGCAACAGCTGTTTCAGCTCATCCATCATCCGCACAAATTCAGGATCAAGATGACCGATGGTCGGACGGGCTAGAGCTGCCAACACGCGGGGGCTAACATCGGACGGACCCGGACCCATCAGGGTACGCTGAGGTGGATAGAAGGATTCGATCATGAGGTAAAAGTCCTTATAGTAAATATCTAAAAAAGTTAAGCGGTCTGCTGGGCATGAAACGCCCCCAATTCACGGACCATTTCAATCACCATATGCGCCGAGTGCACCCCGGCCTGCTCCAAAAACTGGTCGAACGAGATCGATGATTCTTTACCTGCGATATCGGACAGGGCCCGAAAAATAATAAAGGGCACTTTAAAACGAAAGCAGGTTTGCGCGATAGCACCGGCTTCCATCTCCACCGCCAACATCTGCGGAAACTTAGCACGCGCCTCCTCTACCTTGGCAGGATCGGCCATAAAGGCATCGCCGGTAGCGATCAGCCCCAGTACCGTTTTCACGTCATGCACCGCCTTGATACTGCTTTGGGCGATACTAACCAACAACGGATCGGGTTCAAAGGCGGGCGGCATCTGCGGTACTTGGCCATGCTCATAACCAAATACAGTCAGATCAAAATCGTGCTGGCGCACCTCAGATGAGATCACCACATCGCCGATCTCCAGGTCGGTCGCAAAACCGCCTGCCGATCCGGTATTAATGATGCCGTCAGGCTGGTAGCGCTCCAGCAGAATGGTGGTAGCGATCGCGGCATTAACCTTGCCGATGCCCGACTTGAGCAACACCACCTGCTGGCCGGCTAACAACCCGCTATGGAAATCGTAGCCTGCCAAGGTCATATCCTGGCGCTGCTCGAGCTGATCGCGCAGATAGGTCACCTCCTCCTCCATCGCGCCGATAATGCCGATCGTCAGCGGCTGGGGGCTCTGGAGCCGGGGAAGAATGGAGATAGCCTCATCTGCGGCTTGGTAAGGTTGTTTCATGGTTAATCTCAATCAATTTAAATCTTAGGTGTTTGAATTTTATGTAATAGTGACGGCGCGCCGATCGATACGCTCCCAACCCAGCGCATCAAACAGCGCTTGTAACTCAGCAGGAATAGGTGCCTGGATCTGAAATTTATGCCAAGTATAGGGGTGCACGAATTCTAACCCAGTGGCAAACAGCAGCAACCGTTGATTATTAAAATGTTCTCGAAACAACTTGTTATGTTTGCCATCGCCATAGCGGGTATCACCAATCATGTGATGATCCAGATGTTTCATATGTCGACGCAGCTGGTGTTTGCGTCCGGTATGGGGGTGCATCTCAACCAGCGAATAGCGACAACAGGGGTAACGCCCCAACGGGATATCCAGCTCTGCCCGGGCGATGCAGCGATAATGGGTCAGCGCATCCTGCGGCGGCCGAATATCCTCGGCATGGCGTTTCTCCTCTTTCTCGCGCTTATCGCTCAGCGCATAGTCGATTACCCCGCTATCGGCAGCGTGGCCGCGAACGATCGCATGGTAGCTCTTTTGTACCAGCCGCTCTCGAAAGCAACCCTGCATCTTACTGGCGGCCTCAGCGTGCAGGGCAAAGATCATCAGCCCCGAGGTTGGCTTGTCCAGCCGGTGTACCGGATACACGTGTTGCCCTAACTGATCGCGCAGCAACTGCAGCGCAAAGCGCCGCTCACGACGATCGATAGGGCTGCGATGCACCAGCAGCCCGGTGGGCTTGTCGATCACTACATAGTGATCATCCTGATAATAGATATCGAGTTCAGACATAACAGGGGATAACCACGGGTGTTGAAGCGACCATGGTAATTTGCACGGCGATCAAGTCAACTGGCCAGCCAAATTCTAAGCGATTATAATTGCCTCAATTAGCCGCTAACGCTGGATACCCTGCGCTAGGCTTGTTATAACAACGCAACTATTCTGTGCCATCGCTGTCTATGTGTCGGAACAGATGATTTAAGTCTATCCAGACTTAACCCATTTAGGTTTAACTTATCCATAGGAATCTTTTATGAATATGACAGACACTACTGCTGTTCAACCCAGTAGTTCGGTGCTGGCGACCAACAAGGTTATTCGCAACACCTACATGCTGTTGTCGATGACGTTGGTATTCAGTGCTATCACCGCCGGGATTTCGATGTGGATCGAGCCCCCGATGTTTGCCTACTTTGGCAGCGTGATCGGCAGTTTCGTGCTGATTTTTGTGCTCAACAAGATGCAAAACAGCGTCTGGGCCTTGCCGCTGACCTTCCTGTTCACCGGTCTGATGGGCTTCGGTCTGGGACCGCTGCTAAACCACTACCTGGCGCTGCCTAACGGTGGTGACATCGTGATGACCGCGATGAGTATGACTGCGGCGACCTTCCTGGGCCTGAGCGCTTACGTGCTGACCAGCAACAAAGACTTTAGCTTTATGAAGGGCTTCCTGGCCGCCGGTATGATCGTGGTGCTGGTTGCGATCGTCGCCAGCCTGGTGCTGACGCTGTTCGGTGTGCATATCTCCGGACTGCAACTGGCGATCTCCTCTGCGGTGGTGCTGCTGATGGCCGGCATGATCCTTTACGATACCAGCAACATCGTTAACGGTACCTACAGTAACTACGTGATGGCGACCGTCAGCCTGTATCTGAATATCTACAACCTGCTGGTGCACCTGCTCTACTTGGTCGGCGTACTTAACGACGATTAATTGACTGGCACCTCTACTCCGCCCCCGCAGATCGCTGATCACGGGGGCTTTTTTTTGTTAAGATCTCCATCTCAACGTCAATCTACACAAAAGAGCCCCTGTTCATGAAGCTTGCCGTCGTTATCAATGGCTCCCCGACCGCCAGCCAAGCGGCCAACACCGGCTTACGCTATGTCGAAGCGGCGCTCGAGCTGGGACACCAGGTACCGCGGGTATTTTTCTACGGTGAGTCGGTACATACCGCTAACCGCCTGACCACGCCACCGCAGGATGAGTCCAATCTCACTCACCGCTGGCAAACCCTGGCCCAACAACACCGCATCGAACTGATTGTCTGCATCGCCGCCGCCATCCGCCGCGGGGTGATGGATGATCGTGAAGCCAAACGCCATGAACAGCCGGCAGCCAACCTGGCAGCAGGCTTTGAACTGTCCGGATTAGGGCAACTGATCGATGCGACCCTGACCGCGGATCGGCTGATCACCTTTGGAGGCCAGCAATGAGCCAGACAGCTTCTATACTACTGGTGCTGCGGCATAGTCCCTATTCCAGCCAGATCGCTCGCGAGGCACTGGATGCGGCGCTGACCGCGGCGGCCTTTGAGGTCCCGATCAGCCTGTTGTTTGTCAACGACGGGGTTTATCAGCTCAGCGGCGCACAACAGCCCGAGCAGCTGCAGGCCAAAAATATCAGCAAAACCCTGCCAGCTCTGGCGCTGTACGATATTGATCGGATCTACGTCGCCAAGTCCTGCCTGGAAACGCGCGGCCTGAACGCTAGCGCATTAATCATCAAGGCCGACCCCCTAGATGACGAGGCTGTCGCCCTGCTGTTCCATCAACACCAACATATTCTTAGTTTCTAACGGATCCTGCTATGGTACTTCATACCGTTAACCATGCCCCACACAGCAGCCACTGCTTAGCGGATTGTCTGCGCGTCATCTCGGCACCGGCAGCGCTACTGCTGATCGAAGATGGCAGTTACGCCGCCACGGCCAGCAATGCAGCGCTATTTCAGAATCTGGATAGCAACATCGACTGCTATGTACTGCAGCCGGATCTCGAAGCACGTGGTTTACAGCATTCGCTAGCGCCACGCTTTACACCCATAACAGACAGCGCTTTTGTCGCCCTGAGCGTTCAATGCCAACGCGTCCAAAGCTGGTATTAAGATGACCGCTCTAAGCACAGCCAGCCCAACTGTCGAACGGGATGCCGAAGGATTCCTGCGTAACCTCAGCGACTGGAATCCTCAGATCGCCACCGAGATAGCCCGTAAAGAGCGTATAGAACTAACAGACAATCACTGGGAAATCATAGAGTTGTTGCGTTGTTTTTATGTTAAATATGAGATTTCACCAGCGATGCGAATCCTGGTAAAACAGGTAGGCTTAGAGCTCGGCAAAGACAAAGGCAGCAGCTCGTATTTGCTGCAACTGTTCCCCGGCAGTCCAGTCAAAATTGCCAGCAAGATCGCAGGGCTGCCCAAACCGACCAACTGCCTGTAATGGCTAAGTTCTGCGCCAATCTCAGCTTATTATTTAACGAAACGCCTTGGCCAGAACGCTTCCAGGCCGCAGCGACCGCCCACTTCGACGCCGTCGAGATACAGTTTCCTTATCACCTGGTGCGTGATGAGCTGGTGCGACTACTCCAGGATAGCCAGCAGCAACTGGTGTTGCTGAATATGCCCGCTGGCGACTGGCAGGCAGGAGAGCGCGGCATCGCTTGTCTGCCCGATCGGGAGCACGAATTCAGAACAGGCATCGAACAGGCGCTGGACTATGCACAGGCCTGTCACTGCCAGCAGATCAACTGCCTGGCCGGCATCCGCCCCCCGGAACTCGCTGCCGCAGATGCACTGCAGCTGCTGAGCGAGCGCCTGAGCTTTGCTGCTAAACGCCTGGCCCGTTATGGGATAACGCTGAATATTGAGGCGCTCAACAGTATCGATACCCCTGGTTTTCTGGTCGACCGATCGGCCATCGTCATCGATCTTATCCAGACCCTCGCCTGCGACAATATCCGCTGGCAATACGATGTCTACCATATGCAGCGCATGGAGCCCCCACTACTGCCTGGCTTAGCGAGCCGCATGCCCTATATTGGCCATATCCAGATTGCTGATCACCCTGGACGCCATGAACCCGGCAGCGGTGATATAGATTTTCCAAAGCTATTCAAGGCCTTGGACGAGCTGGGATACAGAGGCTGGATAGCACTGGAATACCATCCAAAAACCACAACGCAAGCAGGTTTGACCTGGCTAGAGAGGCTTCGATGACAGGCCCTGAAGATCGATGAGATGCGCGATAACAACGTACAACAGCGCCGCAAAACAGCGCCCCAGACCCACAACAACACTAAACCTTGGCAGCATCCACGCTATCAATCAGGGTAAAAAACTGACCACAGCTATAGATACCCAACTGGGTCTTACCGGCCAGGGTACGCTCTGTCGCCAACGCCACCAATTGATAGAACACCGAGCGCGCTAACAGCCCATCCAAGCGGTCACGGACCCGCACATAGGGAGACGGCTCGTCAGTGACCGGATCGGTTATCAGCCATAGCGGATGCTCCGCATCGACACAGACTCGATCCCCCAGACTGGTCCGTAGCTCAAGTCTCTGCTCTGGGCCCGGATTAATCAGATCCAGCTGAGTGATTAAGAAAGGGGCATCTTCAACCCTGATCCGCCATTTTTCGAGCGGTGTTAGCACAAAATACTCATCGCCATCTTTACGCAAAATAGATCCAAACAGCTTAACCAACGCTTCACGCTCAAAGCGGGTGCCTTCGTGGAACCACTCTCCCTGGCGATTGATAAACAGATCTATGTCGCCGCTGAGCTCCGGGGTCCAGCTCGTGACCGGAGGCAGGGACTGGGCATTACTTGAACCCAGCTGCTGAGCTATGCTCTTGCTATCAAATTTCATCACAACCCCCTGGCCCACTCAGGCCTCAACCCCGTCACATCTAGATCGGCCAGTGCCACGCGAAGCTGTTTTAGCAACCGTTCTTTGTCACGCCCGAGTACGCCCTTCAACACCAGGTAATTTGAGGCGTGATCGCTTCTAAAGATAGTCTGATCGAGCTCTAGGTTGTCTAAAAACAACAGCATCTCTTCGAGCAGCTGCCGCTGAGTTAGGGGCTCAAACCTGCCGTTAAAACCTTGCTGCATTAACGCATCACCCTGCGGCAACATCAGCACTAGCATCGACAGATATTCTGGTTGCGCCTCCGAAACCAGCCGAGCCGAATTGATGGCATGTTGCTGGGTTAATAACCGCCCCCCCAGACCATTCAACACCATGACAGACACTTTAATACCCGCCGCTTTAAGTTTTTTTAGCGCCTCCAGCGAAGAGGCATAGTCTTCTCCCTTGCGAACGGACGCCAGCACCTCATCATCACCCGACTCGATGCCAACGTAGACTAGCGCCAACCCCAGCGCTTTAAGCTCAGATAACTCGGCAACGCTCTTATGCTTAAGATTCCGCGGTAGACAATAGGCCGAGACTCTTCGGACCTCCGGCAGATGCTGCTTAATCGCAGACAGAACAGCGGAGAGCCGTCTCACGGAAAGCGTTAACGCATCACCATCAGCAAGGAATACACGCTCTGGTTGGTATGTCGAGCCGGCAATAATCTCCTCTATGATCTTCGCTTCCGGTTTAACACTAAAGGTCTTCTGAGGGGCGCGGTACATAGTGCAAAACGCGCACTTATTGTAGCTACAGCCGTTGGTGATCTGCAGGATCAGCGACCGAGCTTCGCTGGGTGGCCGGTATAGGGGTTCGATGTATTGCATATAGCCTAGGTCCTGTTTGACATGCCTGTAGTTTATACGCTTTCGTTGGTACTGAGCACCCATACACATAACTACTAGCAAAAGCAGGCCAAGGACTAGCGCCGCAATCGAGCCTGCCAACTCAGTGTATGTTGCCGAAGATGGCAGCTGCTGCGGCTCGTGCTGGTATTGGCAATGTAGGGGGGGGTAGTCACGGCAGGTTCGCTGGATCAAGAGCAGAGATACATCAGAGTTATTTTAAGCTTCATTTAATACTGTCTGCTTAAGCTGTACTCATACACGTTGAGGAGTACTGCTATGAAATGGTCATCCACGCCGATCCAACCGCCGATCCAGCCGTCTATTCAAACACCCCCTCTCCAAACGCCCTCCTCAGCCACGGAGGTCAGGGTCTGGGACCCACTGGTGCGGGTCTTTCACTGGTCCCTGGTGGTTTTTTTTATGATCGCCTTCGCCACCGAGGACGACTGGTTATACCTGCACAGCTTTGCCGGATACAGCATCACCGGGCTACTAATGTTCAGAATATTATGGGGGCTTATCGGCACCCGCCATGCACGCTTCAGTGACTTTATCACCCCTCCCAGCACCGTTCGCGAGTATCTCAAATCGATGCTGAGCGGCAGGCCAAAGCACTATCTAGGCCACAACCCTGCCGGTGGCATGATGGTTATCACGATGCTGGTGGTGTTGTTGCTAACCGCCTTCAGCGGCATGGCGACGCTGGCCACCGAGGGCTTAGGACCGCTGGCCAATACCTTCTTTGCCGGCTGGTCAGAAGACTGGCTAGAGGATATCCACGAAACGCTGGCTAATCTGGCCCTGCTCTTGGTGATCATCCATATCGCCGGGGTGATCCTCAGCAGCGTTGTCCATGGAGAAAATCTAATTAAAGCGATGATCCATGGCCGCAAGCACTCTCAGCCGCCAGAGGGGCCGTTATGAGAGCCGCAACTGCCATGGCGGTGATCCTACCCTAACCAGTAACCGAACCAGCAACCGAACCAAGAGAGGCAAAGAACATGACACAACCACTATCTGTATGGCGTTGGGCCGTCGGCGGAATATTCCTTAGCAGCGCCTTAGCGGTGGGAGTATGGGGACTATCGACCAGCGACGTGCGTGCCGACCGCGAGCATCACGCGGATCAGTACCGCAACGCTGACGACCATGATGATGATTATAATAAGGAACTCCGCCGCAAGCAGCGCGCTACTGCCAACGTCCTCTATGCTGAAGAGTGTGGCAGCTGCCATCTCGCCTACCCCGCCAAACTACTGCAGACTGAAAGCTGGCAGGCGCTACTCTCTGGACTGGATAATCACTTTGGTGATAATGCCCAGCTTGCCCCCCTTGAACTCAACCAGATCCATGATTATCTTGTTCTTTATGCGGCTGATAACAACAGTTACCGGAACCGCCTTTATAGCAACAGATTCAACCCCAGCACACCGCTACTGAGAATTACCGAACAGCCATTTTTTATCAAAGAACACGACGAAATCCCCCGCGAATTCGTTACCGACAATCAACAGGTCGGCTCATTCAGCCAGTGCGACAGCTGTCACCGCGATGCCGTGAAAGGAAATTTTGATGAAGATCAGGTCAATATACCGGGTTACGGCCGTTGGGATTAGCCTTCTTAGCGGGCTGTTATTGATGCTAGGGTTAGCACTGCCGGGATTA
This sequence comes from Motiliproteus sp., assembly GCA_041586735.1. Taxonomy (GTDB): domain Bacteria; phylum Pseudomonadota; class Gammaproteobacteria; order Pseudomonadales; family Balneatricaceae; genus Motiliproteus. Next base: position 165,904 of record JBFGZQ010000005.1, on the reverse strand, counting down.
GTCGCGGCAGACTCCGTAGATCAAGACCAGATACTGAAGCTGATCAAACAGGGCGAGCTACAGCCGCTAGAGACATTACTGCAACGCCATCGCCATCGACTCCAGGGGCGGCTAATCGACCTGGAGCTCGAACACCACAAGGGCCGCTGGATTTACGAGCTAGAACTGCTCGACGATCAGGGGGTGGTCCGTGAATATCTGATCGATGCCAAGAGCGGCGAATGGCTGGGGCAGGAGTGAGTCAATCTCGCACTCAAGCAAGCGCGACTCCTATAAATCACCCAAACTCAGACTACCCAGGCTCAGACTGACTATGTTCAGAAAAACAATGTTCAGAAAAACAATGCTCAGGAAAACACTGTTCAGGCTAACCAGGGAGGTGATATGAAAATATTACTGGTCGAAGATGACAAACCGCTGGCGCTCTCACTCAAACAAACGCTGAACCGAGCCGGTTACGCCACCGAACTGAGCCATGAGGGTATTGACGCCGAGTTTCTCGGTAATGAACAGAACTTCGCGGCGGTAGTGCTGGATCTGGGCCTGCCTGGCAGATCAGGACTGGAAGTGCTTGAACACTGGCGCAGCCAAGGTAACCAGACCCCGGTACTGATCCTCACTGCCCGTGACAGTTGGCAAGAGCGCGTAGATGGCCTCAAGACCGGAGCTGATGATTATCTGGGCAAACCCTTTCATAGCGAAGAGCTGCTGGCACGGCTCGATGCGGTCATCCGCCGCCACCAAGGACATGCCAGCAACAACCTGGATTACGCAGGACTAAGCCTCAACACCGACACCCAGCAGGTTAGCGTTCAGGGGCAAGCCCCTATGCAGTTGAGCGGCATTGAATATCGGCTACTGCGACTACTGCTGCTGAACCCGCATAAATTACTGTCCAAGAGCGCAATCAGCGAGCAGATCTATGAAGAGGAGATGCTGCGCGACTCTAATGTGGTCGAAGTCTATATCAATAAACTCCGGCGTCGTTTCGGCAAATCGATCATCGAAACTCATCGCGGCCAGGGTTATCGTCTGGGCAATCTACCGCAGTGAATTCTATCGAACAACGCATCCGTACAGGATTGCTTATCGCCTTGTTGGCGGTGATGAGTCTATTGGCGCTGCTGGCCGATTACGGCGTCAATAGACTCAGCCAGAGCTTTGTAGCGACCCGACTACAACACGACAGCGATAGCCTGATCCAGGCGCTATACCTGAATACCAAGGGCGCCTGGCAACTGGATAGCCAACGCCTGGCCACGGTCTACCAGCGCGTCCAATCGGGACACTATTTTCAGGTATCGACCGCAACCCAAACGCTTCGCTCACGCTCACTCTGGGATCAAGCCCCCCTAGTCATCGCCCTGGCGACCGGCCAAGTCCAGATCCAGCAGCAGTTTTCGGGCGCAGAACATTGGTTAATCTGGCAACAAGGGATCGAACTTCAAGGCCGACCCTTAACCCTATGGGTCGCCGAAGATATCGCCCCGTTTGAGCAGCAGTGGCGCAGTTTCGCGATGATGATGTACGCGGTGATGGTGCTGGCGATGATCCTGTTGGTGCTGTTACAACGCTATCTATTGCAGCGCAGCTTCAGCCAGCTTAATGCCGTTCAGCAAGCCATTCGGCAGCTGCAGCAAGGGGAGATAGAGACCCTATCAACCCAGGCACCTCGTGAGATCCAACCACTCATCTACGAGATAAATCACCTGCTCGAGCGCTTGCAGCAGCGTATCAACCGCTCACGTACCGCCATGGGCAATCTGGCTCATGAACTGAACCGCCGCTTACAACATTTACTGTTATTACGCGATACCCTGCCAGAGAGTTCCAGACCCGAATACGACCAGCAGCTGCTGCAGATCAGACAACTGACCGAACGTGAACTTAAACGCGCTCGTATCGCTGGCAGCTCGCATCCTGGGTGTAGATTTCGTCCCACTCATGACCTGCCGCATATGCTCAGGTTGCTCCGGCAAATCTATCCGCACATACAGCTAAAGATGAATATAGCCACAGAGATAACCGACGAACTACCTTACGATCGCGACGATATGCTCGAGTTGATCGGTAACCTGCTCGACAACGGTTGCAAATTCGGCACCGCACAGGTCCAGCTCACACTCAGCCTTAGCCACACCCGGTTCGGCTTGGTGATCGACGATGATGGCAATGGGGTATCGACACAGCACTGCCAACAGCTCACTGAACGCGGTACACGTATCGACGAATCGATCGCAGGTTATGGTTTGGGACTCTCGATCTGCCAAATGATCATCGATAGTTACCACGGCGAGCTACAGTTTAGCTCAGATGCTGAAAAGCCAGGCTTTCGGGTTGAAGCCAGCCTGCCCTACAGCGCCAACAACGCTCCTGAGGTCTCCTTGTAGCCATTGAAAACCTCCAAAAAAACCGGATACCTCACTAATGTAGAATTGAAAAGAACAGCTATCTAGACCAAAATTCGGCCCGATAATTATACGAACCAGCGGATGAGTTCTATGAGCAATAAGATAGCTGTCAAAAAACCACTAGTGATCCTGCATGGCGACGAGATGGCCCAAGTCGCTTTCGACCGTATTTTGGAGCAGTTCGTCACCTCTCGTCTGGATATTAATCTAGTTGAGATCGACCTCACCGCAGAAAACCGTTTAGTCACGAACGGCCAGGCGGTACGAGATGCCATTCAAGCACTGAAGGTGCATGGGGTCGGGATCAAAAATGCCGGCATGACCGTTAACCGCAGCCAACTTAACGAACTGCTGGCGAAATACCCCGATATCAACGAAGCCAGTCTGGATAAACTGGCCACTAAATCCCCCAACGGCGCGATTCGTAAAGGCATTAGCGGCAACATCACCCGCGAAGATATCCAGTTCCGCAATCTGCAGAAAAATCCACCCAACTGGATCGGCCGTGATATCGACGTCGATACCATGGAGCGCGGTGGTAACAAACACAGCCACAACGAACTCTCCAATGCCTCCGGCATCGTCAAGCTGCTGTTCGTCGGTAACAGCGGAGACCCGGTGGAGCTGCATCGGCGCAAGATCAACAAAAACGACCCCTGGTTGTTAGCGACCAATGATCTCGACGATGTCCGCGCCTGGGCACACCGCTTCTTCCAGCGCGCCCTGAGCGAGAAACGCGATGTCTACCTGGGCCTCAAAGACACCGTTATTCCCGGCTACGATGGGGTGATGAAAACGGCTATCGAAACAATTTTCTACGCCGACTACCAACAATCATTCGAAACTGCCGGCATCGCCTATCACTATGAACTGATCGATGCCCAGGCCGCGCGTATCATCGCCAACCCGCCACAGAGTGCCCTCTGGGGAGTGCCCGACAACACCACCGGCCGCAAGCTGTTTAAACTGGTTAATACTCTGAAAAAGTACGGTATCCCCAACCGAGATTCACACACCTCGATCTCGCGGATGAGCGCCGGGGGTGGCGACCAGTACGGCAGCTTCAACATGCCGGTTCCCGAGGATGGCATCATCAAGGTCATTGTTGACGGCGACGAGAAGCACGCCCGCGAGGTGAAAGCCGGTGATCCTATTCTGCTGATGTCCAACGACCGCAATTCAATCAAGGATTGGGTGAAGCAGGTGTTTCAGGATGCTTCACACAACGATAAGGAGGTGTACTTCGGCCTCAAGCGTGAATACATGGCCTATGATGATGTGTTCAGCACCGTGATCACCGAAGTGCGCAAAGAGCTGGCTCAAGACAACACTGCACCGCCCTCGTTTATGATCATGCGCCCCTCGGCGCAGCTCAAGAAGATGATCACCGATCCGCCCCGCAGCGCCCTCTATCCGGCACTGAATTTGGATGGCGACATCTACTCCGACATCTCCGCAGCCCTCGGCGGCAGCCTGGCGACGGCCAGCTCGATCATCGAGAGCAAGGATGGCACCCTGTTGTTTGAAGCCCCTCACGGTACCGCGCACGACCTGTACCTGCGCTATCTGGCCAGCGATGGCAAAGAGGCCATCTTCAACTCCTCGGCACTGCTGTACGCGGTGGCCAACGCCCTGGAAACATTGGGCAAACGGGAAGACAACCCTCTCCTGATTGACTACTCGCAAAAACTCAAGACGGCCCTGATCGACACGGTCGATCAGGGGATTATCACCGGTGATCTGAAGGGTAAAACCACTAATCCGGCGGCTGAGCAGGTCGTGGATATGTGTGGTTTCCTGGATGCCATCGAGCGCAATCTCGAGCGCTAGCTACCCCGAGCCTAACAGCACAAAAGCCGCGCCCTGTTACCACAGACGCGGTTTTTTTGTTGCTGTTAGTAGCACCGCGATTGAGCGCTGCGAGGCTGTTTATGCCGCGATAGCCTCCCCTTTGGAAAACCTTTTAGGCTATACTGCCCGCCGTCAAACAACGCGGGGTCTGCCATGAAAATCTGTAGTGTCGAGTTAAAAAGCAATGAGGCGATCATCTGCCTGTTATCGCTTGCCGAGGGGCTGTTTGCACTCCCCGACTGCCGGGCTCGCCGCCTGACGCTGACCGACGTAAACAGCAGCGAACACCTGAAAAAGTTCCAGTTTGACTTTGCCAAGTTGATGACCGACTACCGGGTAGACAAGGTGATTATCCGCCAGCGTCCTACCAGCGGTAAGTTTGCCGGTAGCGCGGTAGGGTTTAAGCTCGAAGCCGCCATCCAGCTAATCGATGGTTTGGATGTCGAGACCGTTTCTTCAGCCCTGATTAAAGAGTCGCTGAAGCATACGCCGCTGCCCATTCCCTTCAGCGAAACGGGCTTAAAGGGCTTTCAGGAAGCGGCGTTTACCACGGCGGTGGCGTATCTTAACCGCCCACAACTGGGCTAAAACAGCCTGCCGATAGCGCTTCGCTCTACCTCAGAATCACCGCTGCCGAGTTAAACCATCCTGGCTTAACTCGGCAGCGACGGTCGGATAACTAGCCCGCCACACAATCAACGCAGAACAGCAGCTCGCCGTCGCGCTCCTCTTTAACTAAGCCATGAATATCGGTCTCGAATCCTGGGAAGCGCTGATTCAGATCACGGGCCAGTTTCAGATAGCGTACGATAGTGGCGTTGAAGCGCTCACCCGGGATCAATAACGGGATACCCGGTGGATAGGGGGTGACCAGCATCGCCGTAACCCGTCCTTCAAGCTCATCAATCACCACCCGCTCGACCTCGCGATGCGCCATCTTGGCAAAAGCCTCACCCGGGCGCATGGCCGGCACCATGGTCGAGGTATACATCTCGGTGGTCAGCCGTGCGACATCGTTGGCCTTGTAAAAACCATGAATCTGAGCGCATAGATCCTTAAGCCCAACCCGCTCATAACGGCTGTGTTTGGCCACGAAATCGGGCAGCGCTTTCCAGCATGGGGTGTTTTTATCGTAATCGTCTTTGAACTGCTGCAGCGCGGCTACCAGGGTGTTCCAGCGCCCCTTGGTAATACCGATGGTGAACATGATGAAGAACGAATACAGTCCGCACTTCTCGACAATCACCCCATGCTCGGCGAGATATTTGGTTACGATCGCCGCCGGAATACCAAACTCATCGGAAAAATCGCCGTCCAGATCCAGTCCAGGAGTAATAATCGTCGCCTTGATCGGGTCCAGCATATTGAATCCCGGCGACAGGTTGCTGAATCCATGCCAGCGATCACCGGGCTTGAGCATCCAGGCATCGCGCTCCTCGATCCCCTCTTCGGAAAGATCATCGGGCCCCCAGACTGTGAACCACCACTTACCGCCCCACTCTTCGTGGACCTTGCGCATGGCACGACGGAACTCCAACGCCTCAGTAATAGACTCTTCTACCAGTGCCGTACCACCAGGGGCCTCCATCATCGCAGCGGCAACATCGCAAGAGGCGATAATCGCGTATTGCGGTGAGGTCGAGGTATGCATCAGATAGGCTTCGTTGAAATGGTCCCGATCCAAACGGATATTCTCCGCATCTTGAACCAGGATATGTGAAGCTTGTGACAGACCCGCCAACAGCTTGTGGGTCGACTGGGTCGCAAACACCATCGACTCTTTGCAACGCGGCCGGTCCGCACCGATGGCGTGATAGTCACCATAAAAATCATGGAAGGCGGCGTGCGGCAGCCAGGCTTCATCGAAGTGCAGGGTGTCGATCTTGCCGTCTAGAAACTCCTTGATCTCCTCGACGTTATACAGTACCCCATCGTAGGTCGACTGAGTGATCGTCAACACCCGCGGCTTACCTTTAGCCTTACTCGCAAAAGGATGTGCGGCAATTTTTTTCTGGATGTTTTCCCACAGAAACTCTTCGCGAGGGATGGGACCGATAATGCCGAAGTTATTGCGCTGCGGCATCAGGAACACCGGTATCGCACCGGTCATCATGATCGAATGCAAAATCGACTTATGGCAGTTACGATCGACGATCACGATATCCCCGGCTGCCACCGTCGAGTTCCAGACAATCTTGTTCGAGGTAGAGGTACCGTTGGTGACGAAATACAGGTGATCGGCGTTAAAAATTCGCGCCGCATTGTGTTCAGATGCCGCCACCGGGCCGGTGTGATCGAGCAGCTGACCCAGCTCTTCAACGGCATTACAGACGTCGGCACGGAGCATATTCTCGCCAAAGAACTGATGAAACATCTGCCCTACCGGTGACTTCAGAAAGGCAACACCTCCCGAATGGCCGGGGCAGTGCCAGGAGTACGAGCCATCGGCGGCATAGTTGGTCAGCGCGCGGAAAAAAGGCGGCGGCAGAGCTTCGAGGTAATCTTTGGCCTCACGCAACACCGAGCGCGCGATAAACTCCGGGGTATCCTCGTACATATGGATAAAACCATGCAGCTCGCGGAGGATGTCATTAGGCAGGTGACGCGAGGTGCGAGTCTCCCCGTACAGAAAAATAGGGATCTCAGAGTTCTTATGGCGTATCTCGGTGACAAAGTCACGCAGATCGGCGATCGTCTCCTGCTCCTTGTTGGCCAACTCCTCATCATCGATAGACAGGATAAAGGTCGAGGCCCGCGACTGCTGCTGGGCGAATGATGACAGGTCACCGTAACTGGTGACTCCAACGACCTCAAAGCCTTCCTTCTCAATCGCTTCAGCCAGGGCACGAATACCGAAACCCGAGGCATTTTCCGAACGAAAATCTTCGTCGATGATAAAAACAGGGAAGTTAAAGCTCATCTATAGCTCTCCGCCGGGGGTTTGCACCCGGGTTAAATAATTGGCGTGTAAAGGAATAGCGCATCACGGCCGCGCATTGTGCCTATTATTGCTTAGTCTGCAACAGACTTTTAAGATTCGCGAACGGTTGACTGGTGGCGGCTTGACGGGCGTCGCCACCGGCCACCGTTTTACTGTGTTCAGCGGTATCGACGTAACGACTGTGTTCGTTATCGTGGCAATAGAGACACAACAGCTCCCAGTTACTGCCATCGGGCGGATTGTTATCGTGGTTATGGTCACGATGGTGAACGGTCAACTCGGTGAGATTGCCGCGGTTAAACTCACGAGCACAGCGTCCGCAGACCCAGGGATACAGTTTTAGCGATTTTTCGCGGTAACCCGCCTCACGCTGGGATTGGCTCTGCAGCGATTGGCTCACCAATTTTTTTAACGCATCACTGCTTGGGCCAGAGCTGTGCTTAGACATTAAGAGACTCCTGTCTTGGATCGCTGAAATTCAATCGTTGCCAGCGACCTGATTGCGGGGGAATAGGCGCACGTTGCCCGATTCTTCAGCCATTGTACAGCGCCGCATCGGCAAACCCCAAGCGTGCAGGGCCGCGTCTTACTCTCTCTCGCTCACCAGCCTGTACCCTAGCGCCTAGGCTACAGCGCCTCACCTCTATAGCCTCAGCGCTGCGGAGCGACGGCCGCGACAAATGCAATCTCAACCAACAACGCAGGATCAGCCAGCTCCACTTTGAGACAAGCGCGGCTCGGCGCACAACCCGCGGGCAGCCAGGCCTCCCAAGCCTTATTCAGCAGTTCCAAATTGGAAAAATCGGTGACATAGATCGTCACCGATAGCAGGCTCGACTTATCAGCGCCCAGCTGGGCTAATAGGCGTTCGGCCTGGGACAGCACTTGCGTCACCTGCCCGCTCATAGCTGCGCGACTATCTTCAGCCACCTCCACAAAATAGGCGACGCCATTGTGCAGGGTCGCATCCGACCAGCGAGCACAGGGATTAACACGTTGAATCGTCATGATGATTCCATTACAAAAGTGATGATTAGATACCCGCCAAGGAGGCGGTTACACCGATAAGCGCACCAAACACCCCGCCCCATACCACCAGCCAACCGAGATGCTTGCGGATCATCGTCGATACGATCTCTTTAACCAGCTCCGGGGTCAGCTCATTGAGGCGTTGCTCGACGACCTGCTCCACCTGCGAGTTGATCTGCAACAGACTGTCCGGCTGCTCCAGCTCTTCACGCAGTAGCTGCACAAAGGTCTGCTCGCCGGTCATCTCCTCTAGGGTTCTCTTGGCCTTGGCGATAAAGGGCTCTCTGAGAGGTTGCAGCACAGCCACACCACCAATCATATTGAGCATAGCGCCCAACGACGACTCTTCAATCGCCTTGACCAAGGCATCAAACAGCGGGCTCAGATCCAACTTGTCGATGACCGGCGCCAGATGCAGATTGGGTTGCTGGCCATTCTGAGGTTTTAAAAACCGTTCAATATTTTCGGCGGTAAAAAACTGCTCCATGATTAGGGTCTTGATACCCAACTTGAACTCCTCGAAACGGCAGGGAATCACCCCAGAGCCATAGAGTCCCGGAATTTTCTCAAACAGCATATGCACCGCCAGCCAATTGGTCACAGCGCCAGAGAGCGCAAACAGCGCTGCGGTCTGCAGCAACGGCTGCTGCAGCAGGTAACCGGCCAGCCCTACGCCGAGGGCCAGGAGATGGGTGATCAAACTTTTGTTCATGGGGCGCTCTTAACAAGAATAATGGCAGCAAGGGAATATAGGGGCGGCGCGAGCGTTTATCAACCGCTAACCGCCTGCACCGCCTCAACGCTCCACAAACGCCCTCTCGATCACATAATGACCCAGGTCACCATGGCGCGCCTCGGTAAAGCCCTGGGCATCGAGAATCGCGCAAGTATCTTTAAGCATCCACGGGCTGCCGCAGATCATAAAGCGATCTTGCTCTAGGCTGAACTCAGGCAGCCCTAGGTCACGACACAGCTTGCCGCTCTGCATCAGCTCGGTCAAACGCCCCTGATTACGGAACGGCTCTCGGGTCACCGTGGGGTAATACAACAGTTTATCCCGGACCTGGTCGCCAAAATAGGCATTATTGGGCAGCTCATTGTTGATCATATCGCTATAAGCCAGCTCAGAGACGTGGCGCACCCCGTGAGTCAGGATCACCTTGTCGAACCGTTCATAGACCTCTGGATCCTTAATCAGACTGATAAAAGGTGCCAATCCGGTTCCGGTACTGATCAGGTACAGATGACGCCCGGGGAGCAGATGGTCGAGGACCAGGGTGCCAGTGGGTTTGCGGCTGATCAGGATCTGATCACCGACCTGAATCTTTTGCAGCTTAGAAGTTAAGGGACCGTCCGCCACCTTGATGCTAAAAAACTCCAACGCATCTTCATGGTTAGCACTGGCGATACTGTATGCACGCATCAGCGGCCGCCCCTCATGTTCCAAGCCGATCATGGTGAAATGACCATTCTTGAATCTGAAGCTCTGCGAGCGACTGGTGGTAAAGCTGAATAGGGTGTCATTCCAGTGGTGCACACTGAGGACCTGTTCTTGCAAGATAGCGCTCATACTCTGCCTCTACACTTATAACCAAAGGAAATAAAAAAACAAATATTTAAACCTTGTACCCAGAGTAAAGCGGATCTAACCTATCGATCAAACAAGTAATATTGATTTGTCTAATCGGTTTTATAAATTATGAGATACAGCCTGCGTCAACTTGAAGTGTTTCTGGAGACCGCGCATCAACAACACATCACCCGCGCGGCCCAAGCCCTGTCGATGTCCCAAAGTGCGGCTAGCAGCGCCCTTAAAGAACTCGAGCAGCAGTTTGATATTCAGCTATTTGACCGTATCGGTAAGCGTCTGCAACTCAATGAACTGGGGCGCCTGCTGCAACCACGTGCCGAGGCGCTGATGGAACAAGCCCGGGCTCTGGAGCGCGATCTCGACCGTCACGCCGATGCAGGCCCGCTAAAGGTCGGAGCGACCCTGACTATCGGTAACTATCTGATGGTGCCATTGATGGAGCGCTATATGGCGATCAGCAACGCGGCCAAGGTCAGTCTGCAGGTGGCCAACACCCATGAGATCGCCGAACGGGTGGTCAGCTTCGATCTAGACATTGGGGTCATCGAGGGAGAGATGCAGCATCCCGAGCTACAGATCACCCCCTGGCGTGACGATACCCTGGTGGTATTCTGTGCCCCTAGTCACCCGTTGGCGCAACGCGACCGGATCAGCGATCAGGAGCTGTTGCAGGCCCAGTGGATTCTCCGCGAGCCCGGCTCGGGAACCCGCCAGGTATTCGACCGAGCGCTGCAGGGACTGCTGCCGCAGTTGCAGATCAGGCTCGAGCTACAGCATACCGAGGCGATCAAGCGCGCCGTTGAATCGGGCACGGGGCTGGGCTGCCTCTCTGAGATAGCGCTCCAGGACGCGTTCAAACACGGAAGCCTAGTACCCTTATCGGTGCCACAGCGTGATTTTAGCCGCCGGTTCTACTTTATTCTCCATCGCCATAAATACCTCAGCGCCGGTATTCAGCGCTGGTTGTCACTGTGTATGGAAACCTGCTAATGCAGTTGAGTTCAGGTATCATCGCGGTCTTGTTCTCCAGCCACAGGAAGCCGCTAAGCGATGAATATCAACGACCCTTTCGGACGCATGCAGAGCAAACAGCAGCGCGACTATGAATCTTTATGTCAGTCACTGCAGCGCGCAGGACTCGATAACCTCACCGATGCCAAGCGGCTGCAGCTCGGTCTTGCCAAGCGGATGAAATACAGCTTGACGCTGATCATTCCTATCACCCTGGCACTGGCGTTACTGTTTCCCGAGCTGCGCATCATCACCTTAGCCATCGGCGGCCTGCTGGCGGTATGGGTATTCAACGCATCACGTCGTGGACAGCAGTATCTGGCTCGTTTTATCAGCGAAGCACTCAGCGCTAAAGAGCACCAAGAGCCCGACTCCCATTGACGAAGCGCCCATTAACGAAGAGCCTATTGACGCAGCGTCCGTTCGGGTTTCACTCACCCTGCCGAATAGCGCTAAGCAGCTGATACAGTTGCTCGGCAATCTGGGCGTTAATCTGGTCTCGCAGGCGCTGCTCGATCATCCCCTGCTGCTGCGCTGAGACTTTCACCGGCCAGCGCTGCTGAGCAATCACCACCGCTTGCGGGTCACTCAACGACAACTGAAAAGATCCCCGCACCCAGTACCAGCCCTGCTTCTGGAGAACCGGCTCCCGGTCTATCAACCCGCTAAGCTGCAACGCAGCCTCAGGCAGCGCCTGAGCGCCGATCTGGGCGACAGCATGCTCCAGCACGGGTATTAACGCGGGCTCTGCCGAGAGCCTAAACGTTAACCGCCCAAGCCGGTGACGAAGCTGCTGCTCCAGCACGGCGACGCTGACCGGCGGCGTTATCGTTTTGCCACTAACAACCGACAGGTTACGATTTAGCGGCGCACGCTGGCGCTGCAGCTGACGGGCCTGCTCCAGCGCACGGATCTGCTTGACCGGGTTAAGCGCGGGGTTATCGGCATACTGACTAAGCCCTGCGGTCTGCTGGTCCAGCTGAACCATTTTCTGCCGCAGACGCTGTTCGGCACCGCGGCGCTCCAGCGCCACCAACACCAGATGGTGTTGCTGCTGATGCCAGTACTCCACGGGAATAGCGCCTTCGAGGACCTGCTCGGTGGCCGTGATTAACTGCCGGCTACTGGTCTGGCTGTTAATACTCTCAGAGACCTCCCCGGTCTGCTGTCGAAACAGCGAGAGATCGGTATGCTCCTCCTCAATACTGACCTCAAACACCCGCGCCAAGGCTGCGAGAGCGCGCTGTTCGGCCTGCTCTCGGCTGCTGCCTTCACCGATGGCGCTGAGGTAGCGGCTGTGGGGGTACTGCTCGGCGGCTCCGGTACTCCAACGAGGAGGCTCGGAGGGCGAGGCGCAGCCAAGCAACCCTACAAACAACAGTAAACCCAAGCGTTTGAGGAGCATCATAAGGATATCCTTTTAAGTGCCAGCCGTACCTGCTTGGATCACCTGCTTGAAGTAGCCGCTAGTCGGATTCGCTAATAGTACTAGTCTAGTCGGACCTGCTACTGGTTACTGGTTACTGGTTACTGGTTAATAGGAAAGCAACTGACCTGAAGGCCGATAGCTGTTGCTGATCAACAGCTGCAGCCCCGCTGATTTGACCTCCAGCCGTTGCCCAGGCTGCGGGCTACCAGAAACACTAATGTCCAACAACCTGTCGGAGCCGACCGGCAGCCGCAAGCTGCCAACCTGGATAGCCGCGGGCAGCAGACTCCAGCTCCTAAGGTCTGGCACTTCGGTAAACACCGAGGCGAGATCGGTCAGCAGCCCCAGCAGCGGGTCCTGATTACGGGCCTTTTTCACCATCTGGTGTTTGGCGGCCATACGGCTGAGGCTCAGGGCCACCCGCTTGGCCTCTCCGGCCTGCAACGCTTCTCTGGCTAACCCCTCGACATCCTCCAACAGCCCGAGCGTCAGTGGCTGGCCAGCTAGCTGTGGCGAAGCGCTAACCACGGGGCTCTTGCGGGGCGGGTAATAGGGTTGTGCTATCGTGACAAAGTGCCCCAGCGAAGGGGCATAGATACTGATCATCCGGGGCTGTTTGGCAGAGACCTTGCCGCTGAGAGACAGCACCAGGACTTCGGCGTAGTCCGCAGGCAACGGCGCTAACTGAGAGGCAAATCTGGCTGCGTATTGCTGGTACTCCTGCTCCAACCCCAGCTGCTGGCTGCTGTTCAGCAGTCGCGCCTGAAGCACCGCCGGTATCGACAATTTACGCCTGGTGAGGGCCTGTTCGGCTTTACGGTAACTGATCATGGCGTCAGACCACTCCTGATTCAGCTCAAAGACCAGGCCGGCAATAAAACGGGCACTGGCAAGATCTGCGCTCTCCTCGGCCAACTCGCGTATGCGCAGATCAGTCTGCAGCGCCTCCACCCGGGCGCCGCCAAGATCGTTCAGGGCCAGATAATTCAGCGCCATCACCGCATGGAGCAGGACACGCTCGCTGGGGGTGGCGCTGTAATCATTAAAGGTTTCATTGAGGGTGCTGGAGGCCAATCCCTCTGTAACGCTGATCGCCTGCACTTTCTCCAACGCCAGTTTAGCCGCTTCCAGGTCCTGGTTACTGCGCTGATAGTTGCCGATCAGGTGGTGCACCAGTCCGCGGTTAAGCAGATGCATGGGCAGATCACGCGGCTCGGGCGACTGTGATTGCAGTTTTGCCAGCGTCTCGGTCAACGAGTGACTATCGAGGTAGTGACTCATACCGGTGCTTTGCTGCTGTGTCAGCGCACAACCCTGTAACAGCAGCAGTGACAGCAGCAGTGGCCGTAACCATAACCGTAACAGTATCCCTAACACCGACCCTAACAGTACCCCTAACACCGACCCTAACAGTGCCCCCCGGCCCGCTGTTAACGCCGTTATCGATATGCCTGTAAGCATAAGTATGCGTGACTCAGTAGCGCAGTTTGCTGTTCTCGACCAACTTCTTGATCTTCTTCTGTCCCAGCCACACCTTGCGATTATCCTTCATGCTGATCAGCGTCAAATCGACCTGGTAGTAACGGACCTGATCCTTCGAGGCCACATCGATCAGGGTATTGATCTGGCCTTTGAGCATATAGTCTGCGCCGATCTCATTGCCCGCAGCACTACGGGTGCTCTCGGTCGCATTCAGGTCCTGATCAACCCGCTCTTTACGAATCTCCGAGCGCTCTTGGCTGGACGCCACAAAGATCACCCGACCTGAGTTGATCAGGGCGCGCTCCATATCGCTGACGAAGGTATTGATATTGATATGCTCATGGCTGACATTTTGAACCGTACCCACGATCACTGTCGGCGACTGTCCCTGGTTCGACTCAAACTGGCTGATCCAGGGGTGAGACAGTGCATCCTGAATCATCTCCTGAGCCACCAAACGGGAATCGGTGTCGTTCCAGCTACCGCTTAAATCGAGGGTCTGATTGGGTTCCAGGCGTGTGACCTTAGTACCGCAGCCAACCAGCAGCGATAAGGTCAGCATCAGCATTATCCAGCGCATCATTGGTGAGAGTCCTGCATCAGTTGTTTAAAAGTGTTATCGGAGTGGTCGGCGATATATCTCTGTAATTCAGAAGATAACGCCGTCGAAGTTAACAGTAGCTGTTCGATCTGCTGCATGTCTAGCTCGGCAAAGGCATAAAGATCGCCGTTATCCGGATTCAGCCAGCGCGCGATAATCCGCGCCCCAGATAACAGCGTCCGCGTAGAGCTGTGCAGCGCTTGTTCAATAGCCGCGCTGTTCTCGCCGCCCGAGGCTGCACTGTAGTCCTTAATCGTACTGTCAACATACAGTGAGAGGATACGCGCAATCTCGGCTCGCGCACGATTATCTGCGGTACTGCGCTGCAACGACATATCGTTCATAGCCGCAGCCATACCCACCCCTTGCAGTAAACGCCCCGCTTCGTTAGCCACGGCCTGGGTACCGATGTTGACCCAGTCGGGCGCATCATCAAGCCCCAGATCGCTTTCCAGCATCCGCTGCGAAGTGCAACCGCTCAAGACTAACAAGCCCAGCAGCGTTAGCCCGCCGAACAGCCCAAACACTCGTCTCATTATTGGCCTCATGCTAGCCTCTCCCCTTATGCACGCTTCGCTATCGATTCCGCTGCTCGAGCCAGGTCAAAAAATCAGCCGCGGGTAAGGCCGGTGAAAAATAGTAGCCCTGCAACAGATCACAACCTAACGCCTGTAGAAAAGTGACCTGTTCGCTGGTTTCAACCCCTTCCGCGACCAGCTGCAGGTCCAGGCTCTTGGCCATCGCCACGATCGCCTTGACCAGCTTAGCACTGCCTCGATTGCCAGGAGTATCGGTAATAAAACTACGATCAATCTTCAGGGTATTAAATGGAAAATGCTGCAGGTAACTCAACGAGGAGTAGCCGGTACCAAAGTCATCAATCGAGAGCTTAACGCCCGCACGACTCAGCTGATCGAGCCGACTGGCAGCCTGTTCCCGATTCTCCACCAGCACCCCTTCGGTGACCTCCAGTTCAAGCCGGGCTGCGGGTAACTGGTATTTGTCGAGTACCGCGACCACGGTCTCGACAAAGTTGCTATGGCACAGCTGCAGTGGCGACACATTAACGGCGACAAACGCGGGGCCGTCGGCACGGTCCATCCAGTTTCTGGCTTGCTGACACGCCTGATCCAAACACCAGTGACCGATCAGATGTATCATCCCGATCACTTCAGCCAACGGCACAAACCGTTCCGGGGAGACCAACCCCATGCTCGGACTGTGCCAGCGCATCACGGCTTCCGCTCCCTGTACCTTGCCATCCAGATTAACCAGCGGCTGATAGTGCACCGCGAGCTCATCACGCTCGAGGGCAAAGCGAAATTCGGACTCCAGATACTGATGCTGTAATGCTTGCTGCTCAAGCTCGGGTACAAACATCGAGATCCTATTACGGCCCTGTTTTTTGGCACGGTATAGCGCGGTATCGGCATGCCGGAACAGCGACACCGGGTCCCGCCCATCGTCAGGGAACACCGCCACACCGATACTCAAGCCGACAAAAATCTTGTCCCCTGCAATGCTAAAGGGCACCGAAAAATCATCTCTAATCGAGGCTGCCAGTACGCCCACGGCCTGCTTGTCAGCCTGCTTAGCAGCCAGTAACACAAATTGATCGCCACCCAGACGACATAGCCGGTCATTTACCTGAAGACGCTGCTTAAGACGCTTGGACACCGCAATCAGCAACTGATCGGCCGCGCTGTGCCCCAGACTCTCGTTAAACTGTTTGAAACGGTAGATATCGAGACTCAACAGCCCGATACAGGGAGCCGCAACGTGGGTTAACTCAATCTGCTGGCAGAGCAGTTCGTAAACCTGCACCCGAGTCGGCAGCCCCGTCAGTGCATCGATCCCCGAATGTTTAAATAACCACTGTTCATACTCAAGCCGTTCGACCAGGTCCTCCATCAGCATCAATGTATGTGGAGATTTATTGGGACCATTAAACAGAGACACATGCACCCGTTGCCAGCAGGGTTTGCCGTTATGGCTACGACTGCAGAGTTCGCCACTCCAGCGCCCGTCGCGACACAGCGCTTGGTTGAGTGATAGATACACCGGGTCTGGGGTTAATTCCGAGCGCAACAGCTCACAATGATTGCCTAGCAGCTCCGAGGCCGAATAACCCGATCCCTGGCAGCAGGCCACATTGACATAACAGATCACCCCGTCACTATCGGCAACCAGTACCGAAAGCGGAGAAAGATCAAACAGCGTATGCAGTTGATCAAGCCCCAGGCTACGCCCGGTAAATAAAGAAGCTTGAGTCGACGTGCTGAGGGTTAACATAGCTCACTCACTATAGGGACTCTAGGGCTACGCTGGGGCTCTTGGATCACCATAACGCTAAGATCCAGGCGGATCTGATTGGTACCCTTTCAAACCCTATAATAGCCGGACTTGGTCCGCATCGCCGTCACTTTATTGCACTGTGCGCCTGGAACGCCAAAACCGCCTAGACGCAAGTTACGCAGGGTTCTGACAACCCAGTAAAAATCTATTTATTCAATATATTATAAAGAATAGTTAATGCGAAACAACTCATATCAATTGAGATAAGGTTTAACAGCTAAGACCCTGCTGCCGTTAATACACACCCCCTACAGCGCACCGATCAGTTTCCTGAGCCGGGCTAACTCTGGTGCCTGATCCGTCCGTTGCTGTGCATATAACAGGGGGATCAATAGCCGTTCAATCTGCAGCAATGTAGCCGTCAATTCGGGGCGCTGTAGACGCAACCGCGCCAGGTAATCCGCGGGGGTTTCTGCACTGTTCACCGCCAACCCGCGCCGGCTCATCTTTCGACACAGCCGCTGATATGTACGCAACCGCGGATCGAGCGCGGTGTGGCTACGGTCAAGCCCCAACAGCCAGATCGATAATAGGGCCATCATCAACCCTACCGCCAGCAGCAACACCAGCCCCAACAAATGCAGATCGAGCCGCTCAAAAAATCGCGATAACAGGCGCTGCTGCGCCTGCGCATCATAGTTGACCACCAACCGCTGCCAAGCATAGTTCACATAATCCCAGCTTAGCCGTAGCTGACTAACCCAGGCCAGATGGCGGTAGCGCAGCGGAGAGAACAGGCTGCGCTCGAGAAAGCGATCTTCTCCGCTCAAGGCCTGCTCAATCCCCTGCTCCACCCGCTCCGGCGCGACATAGGCGGTGGGGTCCGCTCTAATCCAGCCTTTATCGGGCAGCCACACCTCCGCCCAGGCATGGGCATCAAACTGATGCACCAGCAGGTGGCCACCCAGGGGATTAATCTCTCCGCCCTGGTAGCCTGCGACCACACGTGCGGGCAGCCCAGCCGCACGCATAAGAAAGACGAACGCGCTGGCATAATGGCTGCAAAAACCACTGCGGCTAGCAAACAGAAACTGGTCGATACGATCGCCACGGAGCAGCGGCGGGTTGAGCGTGTAGCGGAACGGCTGCTGCCGGAACAGATTCAACACCGCCGCTACATAGGCCTCGGTCGAACGCGAGTCTGCGCGCATTCGCTGCGCTAACGCGCGGGCGCGCGGGTCACCGTTTTCGGGAAGCTGCAGGTTTAACTGCCGCAACCCAGGCAACAAACCCTTGGGTTCCAGAGCGGCGCCGCTAAACGACTCGACCCGATAACTAAAGGGTTGACTGACCGGATGACGCCTTAACAGCCGATAATCCCGGCTGCTCCCCACGCCCTGGGTGTCGCTGCGCGCCCACGCCAGCGCAAACAGCCAACGCTGATCGGTCGGCTGCATCATCACCCGGTAGCGATAGCGGGTCAGTTCAGCGCTGATCTCGGGGGACCAGGCGCTCACCACACCACCCCATTGCACCTGGGGAGCCGTATCCATGTCGACGCCATCACGACTCCAGCTGGTGCCATCATAGTGGTGCAGCACCAGCGCCCGCCAGTAGCGTTGCGAGGGCGGAGGCATCGCAGAGCCCGGTTCAAACTCAACCCGAAATGCCAGCTCGGAAGAGCGGCTCAGCTGGGCGATATCGCCTGGGGTCATCCGCTCACTTAAGCCGGTTTTGGCACCGCTCCCTCCCAGATCCAACGACCAGATCGGAGCAATTCGGGGCACCAACACAAACAGCAGCAGCATCACCGGCAGGCTATGCCCGAGCAACCGCAGACTCGCCATCAGCGTCCGCCAAGGGCGGGTATGCAGCGGCGACTGATTAAGCCCCAGTAGTGCCGTGGTGACCAGGATGCTGACCAGCACCATGTAAGCGCTGGCGAGCATCGATTGATCAAAGAAGAACGATACCGCCACCACCAAATAACCCAGGATCACCACGATAAAGGCATCGCGTAACTGGTGAGTCTCCATCAACTTGAAGCAAAATCCCAAAATAAGCAGCGCCGATCCGGCTTCGGGTCCGACCAGGGTGCCGTAATGGGCAAATACCGCGCTACCCCCGGAAAACACCAACAGCGTTCGGATCCAACCATTGGGTAATGCCCAGCGCCCCCGGTAGATCATCACCCGCCACAAGCCGCATAACAGGCAGACCAGCGTGACCCAGACGGGCAGTCGGGTCACGTGAGGAGCGATAGCAAAGAACATCGACGCCAATAGCCAGATCAAGCCATTGCGGGGGATCTGGAACTGCGGGGTGGTCCTCATGCAGAGGGCTCCACCCGCGACGATGGCGCCCTGGTCACGGCGTTGTCAGCCAAGCCGCCATCGACACCCAAGCCATAGAGCGCCAAGGCCTTGAGACAACGCAGCCGGTGCGGATCGCCATAATCGGGGGGCAACTCAACGCCGGGAAGGCGCAGCCCAAATCGGCGCTGCTGCTGATTAAGCCTCAACACCCAATAACAGAGCCGGCTCAGCCGCGCCTCCTGCGCCATACCCGCGTAGGCACCCCACTCCAGCCAATGCGCCTCGGCGCTGTAACTGGCAAAAACCTTAGTGTATAAACGCCCCTCACGGGCATAGCTTTTCCAGGCGATACGGCGCGGGTTGTCACCGTCCTGGTAACGGCGCAAGCCATCAAAGTCGTCACTGCCCTGCTGCGCCAGACGCTCACCCTGACCGCCTCCTCGTGCGTCACGTAACGGGTAGCTGTCCTCGATCGCTTGGGGGTAAACCAGGCACTGGCTGTCTAGAGCGACCCAACTCCAGGCACGCAACAAGCCCAGTGGATAGCAGCTTTCTACCCGTAATCGGGGAGGACGGCAAAGTCCGCGCTGCGTCACGGGGAGCAGCAACTTGATAGCGCAGCTTGCGTTATCGACCAGATCCAGGCGCTGTGGCAACAGACCCGGCCAGCTCAGTTGAATAGACTGGTGCTCCCGGCGACCGCTATGCAGGCGGATGCCGATAGCCGCCTCCTGACCAACAAATGCCGGCTGGGTTCGACCGGACTCCAGTGTCAACCCAGAGAGATTGGCGTAGGTGTGCAGAATGGCAACCAGAAACAGGCTCACCAACATTAATGCTACGAGCAAGATCAAGCTGTTAGCGTAGTTAATACCCCCTAGAAACAGCACCACTGTCATCAGTAAAAAATAGAGGCCGTTACGGGTGGGAAGGATAAAGATACGGCGTTGATTGAGTGTGGCAGAGTGGCTACGGGGAAGACGCCGATTCAACCAACCCGCTGAGCATTGTTGTAGTTTGCGCCTCAGGCCCAGGGCCGAAAAAAACTCCTCGCGACGCCCCGGCATCGCCTTAGGCCACCACCTCGACAGCATCGAGCAGCAATCGCGCTAGGCTGGTGCCCCGATGCCCGGTGGTGTCCAGATCACCACGCAAACGATGCTCCACCACGGGCGCCAAGACCTGCTGGACATCTTCAGGGGTCACATAATCACGCCCCTCCAGCAGCGCCCAGGCTCGCGCACAGCGTACCAATGCCAGCGCCCCACGCGGTGATAGACCCATTTCAAACTCATTACTTTGACGGCTAAAATTGACTAGCCGCTGCACATAATCCAACAACGGCTCGGACAGATGGATCTGATCAACTTTAAGTTGCAAACACTGAAGCTGCGATAACGGCAGTTGACAGCTGAGCTTCGCTAAGCGCTGACGAGGATTCTGCCCTCGTAGCAACTGCCGCTCGGCTTGATTATCGGGATAGCCCAACTCTATGCGCATTAAGAACCGGTCGAGTTGCGATTCTGGCAGCGCAAATGTGCCCATCTGACTGAGTGGATTCTGGGTCGCGATGACGAAAAAGGGTTGCGGTAACGTCAGGGATTCACCGTCAACCGACACCTGACGCTCCTCCATCGCCTCCAACAGCGCACTCTGGGCTTTGGGGGTGGCACGGTTGATCTCATCAGCCAGCAATAGCGGCGTGAAGATAGGTCCGGGCTTGAATTGAAAACACTGCTCGTGGGCATTAAATATCGAGGCACCGATAATATCGGCAGGTAGCAGATCACTGGTAAACTGCACCCGATTACAGTCGATCCCCAAGACGCGGGCCAGCGCCTGAGCCAGAGTGGTTTTCCCCATACCCGGAAGATCTTCGATCAGCAGATGACCGCGGGCCAACAAGCAGGCTAAGGCTAATCGGAGCTGATGGGGCTTGCCCAAAATGATCGTTTCTAGCTCAGCCAAGGCGCTTTTCAGCGCTTGTTGAGCCACCGCATCAGCATTAGCATGAAGGTGCTCTAGGCTCATGTGTTCTCCGTGGTCGATAACCGTTTAACGTTTAAAGACTTGATCAAGCCCATCCTCCACCCTCCTGACCATCGCAGTATCCGAGCACGGTGTGCTTCTGATTAACCTTAGCAAGCTACCGCGCATAAGCATCTCGTCCCTGTCCTGGAGAGATATCCACCCTTATATATGCCAATTAAGGCTCGACCTGTAACGCTAAGGGATCTCGAACCACCACCACATCCATTAATTGACTCCGTCCACGGATCTTAATAGGAGCCATTTCCAGCGACGATAATAAGAGCCCAGACAGCTCTGCGCTCTCTTTGGAAAAGATCAATGGCACGTCAAACTCCTTAGTCGCTGACTCCAGCCGTGCAGCGATATTAATGGTATCACCGATAGCCGACAAAATCGGTGCCCCCGGCGGCCCCATCATCCCCACAATCGCCTCACCACTATGGATCCCGATGCCGACCCGCAATGGCCGCTGCAACTCCAAACCTATGCGTTGATTGAGGCGCTGCAAGCGTGACAGCATCTGCTGTGCGCCCAACAGCGCTTGATGCGCCCCTGTCACAGGGTCGCCTTCCAAACCATACAGCGCCATCAGACCATCACCATTGAATTGCGCGTAATGGCCTCCGGTCTGGTGTAGTGCTTCAGCCATCTCGGCAAAGAACTGGTTAAAAATAAAAACCACATCATGGGGTAAGCGCTGCTCAGCCAGTGCGGTGGATTCGCGCAGATCGATAAACAACACTGTAACAAACTGCTCCTGCCCCTCGACACCACCGGGCTTGCGCACGTACAGCATCCCAGATTCTGGAGGAATTAACGGTACGATAGCGATATCATGATGTAGCCGGACCTGACAGGCCAGACGTATATTGGGGCCCGCCTGGATTCCAGCCAATGCTTTCTGTTCGGCCTCCTCGGCTCGCTCAAGCAGTTCTAAGCCTCGGGTGATACGAACTCGGCAGGTGGTACAGCGTGCACGACCACCACACACCGACGAGTGTGCCACCTGTGCATTACGCAGGGCTTCCAGTAACGTCTGGCCACGACGAGCAGTGATCAGACCATGAAGCGGATGCTCGATAGTCACGGCACCAAAACGGATCTGAATTACACGCCGGACATAACGCGCACTGCAGACCAGCGCCAAGACACCGAGATAGCCGAGCAGGAGCTGATTATCCAGCCCCTTAAGCAGGGCCATCTGTTGCGGATACTCGGTGATCAATCTGGCTGCACGCGCTACCAGGTCGACCTCACCCAGCTGGTACCCCATTCTGTAAAAACTAAGCAATGACAGCATTGGCAGCAGGGTCGCCAGCAACTGCCATAATGGCTGCCAGCGAAGATAGCCTGGACGCAGCCGTAACCAATAATGGAGCCCCAGTAATAGATGCAGCCAGACGATCAAGATCAAAGCGCTTTGACGCAGCACCCCATTGTTAACCGTCCAAAGAATACCGATCGTAGTCTCGTAGCTGGGCACAATATCCATTAACTCAATACTGACGCGGGTTCCTATTACATGCCCTAACAGCAAGGGAGGAATGCAAAGCCCGAGCAGTAACTGCAGCGCCTCCCACCCCGGCATCCGCAACGTCGTCCGGCAGTAAAGAGACCAGAGTGCCAGCAAAAAGTGCATCAACAAAGAGCCGTATAACAGCAGCGTTGCCAGAGGTTGGTGCCAGAAAGCCACGAACCATCTCAAAACGCTTTCCATCATCGGTAACGAGATCAACCCCAAAGCATGATTACTGAGGTGGAGAATTACAAAACAGACCAAGATCAGGCCAGTGGCCAAGCGTAACTGTCGAATCATGTGATAACCATAGCCACTGAAAAACTATCCCAGGATATTATTCACCCAGGCCGTTAGTGATGAAAGCCAATCTGGCCACTGAAAGGGTATTTCAGTACGTTACTCGGACAAATAATCATCGGCTTCACCGAAAGCCGATTGAAGATAACGGTATAAATGCAGATTAAGGCGTATACGAAATGATACTGGCGATGAGTAGGCTACAATGCTCGACTCGAAGCTGCATTGATACGCCACTATCACCGTGGTCTCTCTACCTAATTGGAACACGCTATGTCTGAAGAGCTCGACCGTTATCTGGAAATTTTGGTTGATCGCGATGGTGCAGATCTATTTCTGTCTACCAACGCCCACCCCAGCGCCAAGATTCATGGCAAGCTAGTCGCTATCGCCGATAAGGTGATGCAGCGCGGAGAGATTAAAGAGATCGCCTACGCCATCATGGACGACGAGCAGATTCGGGAGTTCGAGAAACGCCCTGAGATGAACCTGGCCCTGTCAAAGCCGGGGCTCGGACGCTTTCGGGTCAATATCTTCCGCCAACGGCATGAATATTCGATGGTGGTTCGCTCTATCTCAACCGAGATTCCCGACATTAAAAAATTGGGATTACCCGACATTCTGTCCAAGTTGATCATGGAAAAAAACGGCCTGATCCTGTTCGTCGGCGGAACGGGTTCGGGAAAATCGACCTCGCTGGCATCACTGATCGACCATCGCAACACCCACAGCGCCGGGCATATCATCACCATCGAAGATCCGGTTGAGTTTGTTCACCGCCATAAAATGTCGATCATTAACCAGCGTGAAGTGGGCGTCGATACCCTCTCCTACCAGGACGCACTAGAAAACACCCTACGCCAAGCTCCGGATGTAATCCTCATCGGCGAGATCCGCAGCGCCGAAACGATGGAACACGCACTGGCGTTCGCCGAAACTGGTCACCTCTGCCTGTCGACCCTACACGCTAATAATGCTAATCAGGCCCTGGGACGCATCATTAACTTTTTCCCAGAGGAGCGCCACAAGCAGCTACTGCTTGATATCTCATTGAACATGAAGGGCATTATTTCTCAGCGACTGATGCCGACCGTCGACGGCAAGCGCGCCGCGGCAATCGAAGTCCTGCTAGGCTCGCCTAGAATTGCCGAGCTGATCAAGAAGGGTCTGATTGATGACATTAAAGAGGTGATGGAAAAATCGGCTACGTCCGGGATGCAAACCTTCGATTTCGCCCTGTTCAACCTCTGGAAAGCGGGACGCATCAGCACCGAAGAGGCGCTCAAAAACGCTGATTCCAAGACCAACCTGGCATTACGGATGCGTTTACTTAGTAAAGCCAAGACCTCCACAACGGCCGATCAGGCGGTCAGTAGCAAAGCAACCCAGGTTGCCGAAGACGCTGCCGAGGCCAAAACTGCAGAGCCTGCAACCTCAGCAAGCTTGCCATTCGAATTGGAATTGGAATCGGACCAGCAGGATGAGCAGTCTGCAGAGGAGGATAGTGCTCAAGCAGGACAATTCTTTGCTAAGAAACCGCTGCCACCAACCTAAGATGCCTCTGAACAGCCTGGCAAAATGTGGCGTGCTGCACACGAGGAGGTGAAATAGGCTAGACTTAATCTGTTTAGCACTCAGAACATGGTCACCACTATGAAAGACAGGAACACATGGCTTCTTGAAGTCGAAGACCTGCCCATTTCAATCCAAAAATGGCAGCAAACTGTCGATTTGATGGCGACCCTGTTCCAGGCTCCATCAGCCTGCATTGTGCAAACAATAGGCCAGGGATCTCAAATCATTGCCGCCAATCAGCGTAATGAAAACCCTTACGCTATTGGCAGCTATATTCCCCGTGATGCAGAATTTTTTGGACATGTACTGGCCGAGTTAAAACGCGAACTCTATGTACCCGATGCACGCGATGATATCCGCTGGGCTAACCACCAAGAGGTCACCCAGGCAGGATTGATCTCCTATCTGGGGATCCCTATCTATTGGCCCAGCGGCCTAATGTTTGGCTCAGTGTGCATCCAGGACCGCATCCCGACTAGCTATCGTCCAGAATTTTTCGAGCTGCTGCAGACATTTTGCACGCTGATCGAGGCCGATCTGAATGTCCTGGTTCAAGATCAGCTCCTCAACGAGCTCAAGATGACCGACGAGTTGACCGGTCTCTATAACCGCCAGGGTTTTAGAACCCTGGCGGAGCATAAGCTCAGTGTCGCCAAACGCTATGGTCATACCTATGCACTGATCTACTTCGATCTTGATAACCTGCAGAGCATCAATGAACAACTAGGCGAAAAGATGGGTGATCAGGCGCTTCGGGTAATGGCGAACGCCCTCAACAGCGAACTGAGAGACTCCGATATAGCAGCCCGAATTGGTAGCGATGAATTTGCCGCTCTGGTGTTTATCCATCAGCAAGAGGATATGGAAAACCTAGCGATACGCATTCAACGCAAACTTAACCTGCTCAAGGAGCAGCGAGATAGCATGCCGCCTTTAACCCTGAGTGTTGGCGCGAAATGCTACCATGCTGACACCAACACCTGCGTCGACAAGATGCTGGATGAAGTGGATCGGATGGTATACAACATCAGGCAGCAAAAACGCTTTACCGGCAATCCAGGCTATAGCACCCAGCACTAGCCGCTTTATAGATCGACACGAGTTAGGACGCTAGTTTCAGCATGACACAGGGAGGGATAACACGCGACCAGGCATTCGGGATGATCAGTAATGCTGCGTCCTGCCTGGGTAAATTTAAGCCTTGGAATTAATTAGCCCAGACAGTATGGACATTAATCATTAGACATTAGGCATCCGGACAAAACATATCCCGCAGGCAGTGGATTATTTGCATAGCGCCGACCCCGCACAGCGAGTAATAGATCGTTTGTGATACACGCCGAGTACTGACCAAACCATCCCGGCGCAACACCGCTAAATGTTGCGATAATGCCGACTGGCTTAAATCGAGATGTTGATTCAGCTCTGTCACTGAAAGCTCCTTACCATCGAGATGGCAGAGGATCATTAGTCGACTTTCGTTAGCTATTGCCTTAAGAAACTGCGCCGCTTGAGCTGCGTTATCGCGCAGATCCTCGAGAGCCGGCGATGAAATATCTAGTTGATTAGCGACTTGATCCACAACGAACTCCTACTTCTACTTCTACTACTTATCTTCACTATAGGGCAATGTACGTTATTTAGCATACCCAGACAACAAGTCTCAAATTCATTCACTTTGGTTTACATACGCGAGGATACGGGGCGCTTGGTAATGGCACATCGACCTGAGGCCGACAGATTGGGTAATCCAGAATTACTGCGATGAACAGACTAGAATCACAGATGAGTTGTTAACAGCGGAGAGACTACATGAATGCCATCAACAAGATTCTGTTATTGCTGGACAAGCAGACCCCTTCCCCAGAGCTGCTTGCTAAGATCGTGTTGATGGCGAAAAAATACGCTGCCAGACTGGAGCTGTTCGAATGTTGTTATAGTCGGCCGCTGGTATCGAGCCACCTGTTTGATCCACAGGGTGCAGCCCAAGCTAAGCAGGGCTATCTACACGGTGAAGAAAAGCGCCTTCAGGCCATTGCCGATCAGCTGGAACAGGCCGGAGTGGACGTTAGCATAGACACGGTCTGGGAAGTGGATACCGAACAGGGTATCTTAGTCAAGATCAAGCGCTACGCGCCTGATCTTGTTGTCAAAAGCTGTCACTACCACCACCGCTTAGCAGAATACCTATTTGGAAATCTAGACTGGCAACTGCTGCGCCACTGCACGGTGCCATTGCTGCTCATTCGCCCGAAGCCCTGGCACTCATCACCCGTGGTGATCACAGCGCTGGATCCGCTACAGGAAAAACAGCGCCCTGCGAATCTTGATAAGGTCGTGCTGCGCTCTGGCGAATCTATAATCGAGCATCTTGGCGGTATACTACATCTGTTTAGTGCCTATCATGCATTACCCACTTCGGTCATATTTGATGACACCTTGATGCCAAATTTCGAGGACCTTCAAAGTCGGTTGGCAGAACAGCACCGCCAGGCGATGGCCGATCTTCTTAACGGATATGGGCTGGAGCAAGTATCCCCCACCGTACATCTGGCGAATGGTGAAGCTCACCTAGAGCTACCGAGATACGCCACGGACGTCAACGCGGATATTGTGGTGATGGGCGGTATGGAGCGTGACACGCCCCAGCGTCTTTTTGTAGGCAGCACCACTGAAGATGTGCTAGATCATCTTGAAGCGGATGTGCTGGTCGTTAGAGCCCATGATTAATTCTGACAGAGTGACAGGAGATCAGCGCCCTGGTGACCGAACATAAAGCCCTCAACTGCACAAGGGAGCTCTTTAAGCGGTGGCAGGGCTATTACTGGGTACAGCGCAGATCTGAGTCATTTAGCCAGCACTATGGATTAACAGTCACAGACTCAATAACGACTTTTATCGCGTTGCTGCCACAGTGCCTGCGCTAATTCACGGGCACTATCCACAGAATCAGCTCGTTGCAGCAGCGATAAACATACCGCCAAGGTTTCGCAGACCGCCGCCTCGGCATAGGGTTGGTTCAACTCCCCCCGCCACACTCGCAGCAGATCTCTAGGATCCATACTATCAGGACGCACATGACGCTGATCATGCAGACGAGGCCATTGTTGATCGATATATTGACCCTCCTTGAGCCATTGCAAGCCACAATCGGCATCGGGGCGGATCTCCGCCTCACCGCCTTCGCCACGCACCGTGACACTGTT
Source organism: Motiliproteus sp. (assembly GCA_041586735.1). GTDB lineage: Bacteria > Pseudomonadota > Gammaproteobacteria > Pseudomonadales > Balneatricaceae > Motiliproteus. The sequence continues at coordinate 138,320 of JBFGZQ010000005.1, read as the reverse complement.
ATTTTGACCTAGCAGCGCCGCGGTTTGTTGATGCATAGGGCCGTACGCCGGATGGAATACGCCATCGATCCGATAGGGCGCCCTCAAGGGGTTTAACAACCGACTGAGGGTATGTACCGGCGAGCGCAAACCGAGTATCGAGCGCAGATCGATAATGCGCGCCAACTCGGCACTGAGCACCTCTAAAGGCAGATAGCAAAATCCGGTCTCCTTCAGATCTAACTCGGCATCGAGCCAGTTTGCCGCGGCTTTGAAGCCAAAGTGACCGAGCAGATCCTCAATATATAACCGCCCTGGTGTATGCCCGCGTGCGCCGTGCATACAGATACGTACGCCCTGCTCGGCCAGCAGCAATGCGGATAGAAAAAACCAGGGCAACTGACGCTTCTTGCCCGCATAGGTCGACCAATCCAGGTCGGCGCGCAGAGTCGCCGGTACCGACATTCGCGCCTGCACCGCGGTAATAAATCCGCTTAACTCCTCCGGGCTCTCCTCCTTGACCCGCAATAGCATCAGAAAGGCGCCCAGCTGCTCGGGGGTGACCTGCTGCTCCAGAATCATCGCCATCGCCTGTTCGGCTTCCTCCCGCGTCAGCGAGCGCGAGCCTTTTTTACCCTTGCCGAGGATGCGTACGAAGGGCGCAAACGGATGTTCTTGAGTGCTCATAAGCAGAGTTCCTACAGGGAGGTGAGAAGAGTTGTATTCTAGCGAGTTACCGGGATAACCGCGATAGCGGGATCAGGCCTCAGCCCCAGCAGATCGTCAACCTGGGTAGGGCTAGTGCAAGCCCCTGGCGCTGGCGCTCCCACTCGGGCAACACTTCCATGCTGGGCCATAATCCGCTCTGCAGGGCGTTGGCGTACGCCTCGGGCAAACCTGCGAGGGTCATCTGCTGAGATGCAGCCTCAGCCGCATAGCTTAGGCGTTGCCAGCGGCACTCAATACGGTCATCGACATGTTCCAGAATCAGATACCAGCCCTCCCGAGTGCCATCATTAGCGGGCATACCGATCACTCCGCTATTGAGCCAATAGCGATCCTCCAGCTGCCGAGCAAAGGGGATACCACAATGACCGCCGATCACCACATCGGCATCGGTCTGCGCCAGCTCCTGAGCAAAAACATTGTCTGCACTAGAGCCAAAGATAAAGCGATTATTAGCCGACAGGCCGGCATGAACCAGCAAAAAATCACGCCCTCCTAACTGGAAACCCAGGGTCTGCGGCAACGCTGCCATCCAGACCCGGCTCTGAGCATCGATCTGCTGGCGAGCATAGCGATACCAGGCCACCGACAGCAGATCGCAGGCACTGTCCGGATCGAAGCCGCAGCCACAATCATCCGCGGCCTCGGCCAGCGACTGCTCACAGTTACCCTGCAACACCGGAATACCCCAAGCGCGGATCCGTGCAACCGTCGCCTGTGGGTCACCACAATAGGCCACCAAGTCGCCATTACAGATTACCTGCTGCGGTGCAATGCCTAAACGCTCGGCGTGCTGCTGCAGCGCCTCGGTGGCCTGAAGGTTGCTATAGCAACCGCCAAAAATCAGCACCGGCCCCAACAGTAACCCCAGGTCGTGATGAGTCAAGCTCATCCGGCAGCAGATTCCAGCTTAGTATCCGCGTCCCCGCTGCGGTCCGTCTCCGCAACTCTGCCGCCGAACTTGTTGATAGAGCTGCCCATCCAAAAAGCCAAACAACCGCCGCTCAACACCGTCAACGAGATCCACAACAGCTTGGTGTATTTATGGGCATCGCCCAGCAAACTGCTGTAACCGGAGGATTCGAAGAAATACAGCATCGCCCCCCCAACCGCCAACACGAAACTGCTCAGATAACTCCACAGAGGAATATCGCGACGCTTACCCCAGAGCGAGAAGAATATCACCGGCGCTAAATACATCGATGCGGTACCACTGACAGCGACGGCGCTAAACAGGTCGTTATTACCCAGGAACACACAACCCAAGCCCAACACCACAAACAGCAACATCACCGTACGGCCATTGCGAACACTGCCACGCAGGATCGCCATATCGACTGCGACCAGTTTCGCCGAGCTGGACAGGGTGCTATCGAGGGTCGACATCGCCGAGACTACCAACGCCACATTAAAGACCAGCATCGGCAGATCGCCGAGCAATCTAACCAGCACCGTATTCATCGACTCGCCACTGCCCGCATGGGCGCCCGCTAACACCCCAAGGGCACCAAAACCGATAATACAGAGGCTACTGATCCAGGCTGCGTGAGTAAAACTACGCCGCGTGCTGTCCCGGTCGGCTAAAAAGCCACGATCCATCATCACCGGGTCGTGCATCGGATAGCTCCACACCTGTAGCAACGCTACCAGCAACAAGATCGGTCCAGGTTTATCAAATTCAAAGGGCACAAACAGCAAATCGGCGAATGAAAACTGGCCGCTGGAGAGCGTGAGCCCCAACAGCAGCACCAGCACCACCAAGAAGATCCACATCTGATACAGATCGGTTTTCAACGAGGCATGTAAGCCACCCAGCATTGAGTAGCACAGGGTGACCAGCGCAAAACCGATAATAGCCAGCGTATAGCCCTGACCGCCCGCCACGCCAAACAGCAGACCGATCACCAACAGATTGGCAAACACCTCGCTAATCAAACGAATCGCCACCACCAGGTTGTAACAACCTGTCCCCCAGACCCCAAACCGCTGCTTCAGAAACGCCTGCACACTGACATAGCCATGCTCAAATCGCAGGCTATCGATAATCCGGCCACCGGTCAGAAAGGATAGGTAGTATGCGGCGTACGCCAGCGTCCCCCAGATCCCATAATAAAAACCCAGAATAGCCGCGTTCATCAGCGAGCGCGCAAACACCCAGGTGGTGACCTGGGAGAATGTCAGGGTCAGCACCCCCGGTGCACGACCATCGGCGGACTGGCCGCGAAAAAAAGCGCCCTCGGTCCGGGCGTTGGAGCTGATCCAGACCGATCCCAAGGCGATGATCGCAATCACAACTGGCAGTGCATATTCCATAATAAGTCCTTCTTCAAGAGTGTCCGCTGACAGGGCCCGACAGCCGCTACTCCTGCTAGACGCTGCAATGATTCGGCTGTTACAGGCGCAGACAAAATCTCTGCGGGTAAGGCCTCACTCGGTGTTAGGGACGCGTGCGCTACAGGATGCTACGAGCGCTATGCACCCGAGTCCTTGCGTTGATGAACGCCGACCCGCGGTACCTCTCCAAGCATATTTTCCAGACTCTGGGTCAGCAGCTCGGATTTATGTGGCGGCTCGCTGTCTTCCTCCTGCGAGACATCGGGGAACTCGTTCACCGGGTGATCGATGGTTGTCGATTCTTGGGTGACAGGTAGGGGCTCTGGATGATTGTTATCGAGCTGCTGGGGGGATGCCAAGCAGGCATCCAGCGTCAAGGCCCGCTCACCGATAAAAGAGCCCTGTTTATGAATGCTCATCAACCGGCTACGCACCAGGCCGCAGACCTGACCACCACGTTCGATAATCAGCTCATTACATTGAATCTCAGCATCTACCCGACCGCTGACACTGAGATGATCGGCACGCACCACGCCTTTGATATGGCCGCGACGCCCCACGGTGATACTGTCAACCGACGAGATACTGCCCTCAAACAAGCCATCGATATGCAGCTTGCCCACCAGGTTCATTTCACCGCTGAGCTTATTGCCTCTGGCGATGATGGTAACGGCTGCTCGAGCGGACTCAGTGGCAGCATCTCTTTTAAACCATCCCATTGAATGCCCTTCTCCTGGGTAAAAATCTGCTCATAATTATCCATGCTCCAGTTCAGAAACGGCACAGGGTTCAGCGGCTTGAATAAGTAGCGCACCTCATAGTGCAGATGGGGACCGGTTGAGACCCCAGTATTGCCACTGTAACCGATCAACTGCCCTTTCTCGATCAATCGGCCACTGCGCACCGCGGTTTTTTTAAGATGACCGTAGTAACTCTTGAAACCGAAATTGTGGTTAATGATCACTAGATTGCCATAACCACTTTGCTTGTGAAAACCGGAATACTCGACAGCACCGTCCGCGGTCGCATAGACGGGCGTCCCAGTTGCCGCCCGAAAATCGAGGCCATTGTGGTGTTTCTTTTCACCGGTCAGCGGATGGCGGCGCGGGCCGAAGCGATCGGTCAGGGTCACATCCTCAAGCGGTGAGCCGTTTGGAATACCGTGCAGCATAAACAACCGCTCGTAAGCCAGTTTTTGCAACGCCTGGCTGCGGGCCACGGTTATCGGCCCGATCGGCTCCAGCCCCATCACCGCCTCTAACTGCCGCACCGGCTGCGCCCATTCGTTACTCAAGCGCTGCAGGGTGTTACGTTCCTGCTCGATCTCCCCCAGATTGTCAGACAACAGATCCAACTCTGTACGGACCGACTCACGACTATCCACCACATCGGTATACAGATTGGCTAACTGCTGATGGTCAGCACTCAGACTGTTAAGTTCATCGGAGGTTTGGACTAATAGGGTATTGCTAATAAAGAAGCTGGCTAGCAGCATCGCCACAAACAGCGCCAACAGGTAGCCGGCGATCCGATTTAGGGAGAGTTGGCGAGATCCGCTAGCGGTAGTCAGCGTCAGAATAAGGCGGTTTTTCACGGGTCAGGAGCGCCACTTACGGCTAAAAAAGAGCCCCGATCATATAGAAAATAGCTGTCAAAGTCACCGAAAGCTTAGCTATCCGGAGCCAGGGTCTTGGGTCAACCGAGTCACTCTCGCGGTGATCGCCATCGTCAACAACACCGAGGCTGCAAACGCGTACAGACCACTGTGAATCTGCACCTGCGCCAGCGCTCCCAATTTAACCGACGCCAACAACACCGCGACCACAAACACATCCAGCATCGACCATTTGCCATACAGATGCATCCAGTGCAGGCTACGCAGCAGCATCGCCGATGACCCGGTACGCTGAGCGGCCAACCGCAACACCCGCAGTAGCACGGCGATCTTGAGTAACGGCAACAGCAGACTAAAGCTCGAAATCAACAGCGCCAGCAGCCAGCGCCCCTCCAGCAGCATCAACCACAAGCCACTGAGCAGCGAAAAGCTATTTTCGATAAGCCAGAGCTTCTCCACCGTCATCAACGGCAGGAACACGCCGAGCAGTAACAATAGCAAGGCCAACACCAGTAGCAGCTGGAGCAGCCTGCGCTCACGGGGACGCGCACCCAACCTGGCACCTGCAAGCCTAATATCTACAGTGCTCATCAAGGGCAGACGCTAGCGGACAAAGGCATGCTGTTTCAGCTTGTGCATCTGATCACGGTAATGCGCGGCTTGCTCGAACTCCAGATTCTTCGACGCTTCGTACATCTTATCTTCGAGCCGACTCATCGCCTTACTCAGCTCTTTAGGTGACAGGTTGGCCGGATCAACATGATAGTCGCCCTGAGATTCAGCCACCTTGCTCACGCCCTTGGACGCCTTTTTACCCGGTATCCGCGCACCCTCCATAATATCGGCAATCGACTTACTGACACTCTTGGGCACGATGCCATGGGCGACGTTATGCGCCTGCTGCTTGGCACGACGGCGATTGGTTTCGTCGATCGCGCGCTGCATCGAACCGGTCATCCGATCCGCGTATAAGATCGCCTTACCATTGAGATTCCGCGCTGCACGACCAATAGTTTGAATCAGCGAGCGATCCGAACGCAAGAACCCCTCTTTATCCGCATCCAGGATCGCCACCAGTGACACCTCAGGCATATCCAACCCCTCCCGCAACAGGTTGATCCCGACCAGTACATCAAAGACCCCGATACGCAGATCACGGATAATCTCGACCCGCTCCACCGTGTCGATATCCGAATGCAGATAACGTACCCGCACACCGTGCTCATCCAGGTATTCGGCCAAATCCTCAGACATCCGCTTGGTCAGCGTGGTCACCAACACCCGCTCACCACAGCTCACCCGTGCACCGATCTGCGACAGCAGATCATCCACCTGGGTGGTGGCAGGCCGCACTTCGATCTCCGGGTCGATCAGCCCCGTGGGGCGCACTACCTGCTCAACGATCTGGCCGCCCTGTTCAGCCTCATATTTACCTGGCGTTGCGGAGACAAAAATCGCCTGGGGTGCGCGCAGCTGCCACTCTTCAAAACGCATCGGCCGGTTATCCAGCGCCGAGGGCATCCGGAAACCGTACTCCACCAGCGTCTCCTTACGCGAGCGATCACCCTTATACATCGCCCCCAACTGCGGAATAGTGACGTGCGACTCATCGACGACCAACAGCGCATTATCCGGCAAATAATCAAACAGGGTCGGTGGCGCCTCTCCCGATCCGCGCCCGGAAAGGTAACGGGAATAATTTTCAATCCCGGTGCAGTAGCCCAGCTCCAGAATCATCTCGATGTCGAACTGGGTGCGCTGCTCCAGACGCTGTGCTTCGACCAGTTTACCGGCACCGCGTAACTGCTCCAGGCGCTCTTTGAGTTCGACTTTGATCTGCTCGACGGCATGCAGCAGGGTCGCACGTGGGGTCACGTAGTGTGATTTAGGGTAGACCGTTACCCGTGGGACTTTACGCAACGTCTCACCGGTCAGCGGATCAAAATAGCTGAGTGTTTCGATCTCATCATCAAACAACTCGACCCGGATGGCATCTTTTTCCGACTCCGCCGGAAAGATATCAATGACATCGCCGCGTACCCGGTAGGTGGCACGGTGCAGTTCGACGTCGTTGCGGGTGTACTGAATCTCCGCCAGGCGCCGCAGAATGGTACGCTGATCGACCTTGTCACCCCGATCCAGATGCAGCATCATCTTCAGATACGCCTTAGGATCACCCAGACCATAGATCGCAGAAACGGTCGCCACGATGATCGCATCTTTACGTTCGAGCAGTGCTTTGGTGGCCGACAGGCGCATCTGCTCGATATGCTCATTGATCGCCGAGTCCTTCTCGATATAGGTATCCGATGCCGGCACATAGGCTTCGGGCTGATAGTAGTCGTAGTAAGAGACGAAGTACTCGACCGCATTATTAGGAAAGAACTCGCGAAACTCGCCGTACAGCTGGGCCGCCAAGGTCTTATTGGGCGCCATGACGATGGTCGGGCGCTGCATCTCGGCGATCACATTAGCGATGGTAAACGTCTTGCCGGAGCCGGTCACCCCCAGCAACGTCTGGGTCGCTAGACCCGCATGAATCCCTTGAGAGAGCTGACTAATCGCAACCGGCTGATCGCCCGCTGGGCTAAAGCGCGAATTGATTTCAAATAAACGGGACATGCAGTTTCCTGTGCTAAAACGAGTCTGTACAATTGTACGTTTTTGTAAGGGCCCGTAAGCATCTATTTTATGGGCGCCGCAGATGCGCTACTCAAAAAAACAATAATTCACCATGAATTGCTCTTTTTAGAGGATACCAGTTTGGACCTGCAACTTTCCGATCGCGTTAATAATATCAAGCCATCACCGACGCTTGCCGTGACCAACTGTGCCGCCGAATTACGCGCCTCTGGCAAAGATATCATTGGTCTAGGCGCGGGCGAGCCGGATTTCGACACCCCTGATCACATCAAAGCCGCGGCTATTAGTGCACTCAACGCCGGCTTCACCAAGTACACCGCTGTCGACGGCACCCCGGCGCTCAAACACGCCATCATTAACAAGTTCAAAAACGATAATGGCCTGAGCTATAAGCCCAACCAGATCCTGGTCTCCTGCGGCGGCAAACAGAGCTTCTTCAACCTGTCGCTGGCCTTTATCAATCCAGGCGATGAGGTGATCATCCCCGCACCGTACTGGGTCTCTTACCCCGACATGGTGCTGATCGCAGACGGCGTACCGGTGATCATCCGTACCTCACAGGAAAAGCGTTTCAAGATCACTCCAGAACAGCTGGACATGGCGATCACCCCCAAGACCAAGTTAGTGGTGCTGAACAGCCCCTCCAACCCCTCCGGCGTCGCCTACACCCGCGCTGAACTGCAGGCACTGGCGGAGGTATTACTCCGCCATCCGCACGTACTGATCGCCTCGGACGATATGTACGAGCACATCCTGTGGAGCGAGGAGCCATTCTGCAACATCCTGATGGCTTGTCCCGAACTCTACGACCGCACCATCGTCCTCAATGGTGTTTCCAAAGCCTACGCCATGACCGGCTGGCGGATCGGCTACGCGGCCGGCCCCCAAAAACTGATCGGCGCAATGAAGAAGGTACAGTCGCAAAGCACCTCCAACCCGACATCGATCTCTCAGGTGGCTGCACAAACGGCACTGGAAGGCTCGCAGGATTGCGTCCAGGAGATGCTGGTGGCATTCAAGCAGCGCCATGACTTCGTTATCGACGCGTTGAATACCATCGACGGCGTCGAGTGCATCCCCGCTGACGGGACGTTTTACGCTTTCCCCAGTTTCCAGAAGGTTATCGACAACCATCCCGCCTTTGCTGACGATATTGAGCTAGCCGAATACCTGCTCAATGAAGCCGGTGTCGCCCTGGTTCCGGGCTCTGCATTTGGTGCACCGGGACAGATGCGACTCTCCTTTGCCACCAGCATGAAAGTTCTGGAAGAGGCGATCAACCGAATCAAGCAGGTGCTCGAGAGTTAACCAAGAGGGGGCGAACCCTAAGCCACGGGGTATAGAGATGATCAAACCGGTCTTATTCAGCCAATAAAGCCATTCTCTTCATGGCAACAACATGGAATTTTTGGACCTCGGCTAGCGCTTATATCGACCCTAAACTTAGCATCGAGCTGTTATTCACATCAACGAGAGTGCCCGCCATCATCACCGCGGGTACTATTTATCTTCAGGACGAATCACACCGCGCTGCAACTGATCCCGTTCGATCGAATCGAATAACGCTTGAAAGTTACCTTCACCAAAGCCCTGATTGCCTTTGCGTTGGATAATTTCGAAGAACAGAGGGCCGATAAGCGTGTCGGTGAAGATCTGTAACAACAGATCTTCGTTAATTTTATCCAGCGCCTCACCATCGATCAGAATCCGCAGACGCCTGAGCCGCTCAATATCTTCACCATGACCGGGCAGACGGCTGTCTATCGCATCGAAATAACTGTCAGGGGTTGCCATAAAGCGCAGCCCCCGCTGGCGTAACGCGGCGACGCTGGCATAGATGTCAGCACTTGCCAGCGCGATATGCTGGATCCCCTCTCCATGGTGGTCACGCAAGTATTCGGCAATCTGGCTCTGCTCGTCACTGGATTCATTAATAGGAATACGGATTTTACCGCAGGGACTGACCATAGCGCGCGAACGCAGCCCCGTCAGCCTACCTTTGATATCAAAGTAACGCAGCTGCCGAAAATTGAACCACTGCTGATATAAATCAGCCCAGCGATCCATATGGCCGCGTTCGACATTATGGGTCAGGTGATCAATCAGGGTCAAACCCACCCCTTGGGGATGCTGATCCACTCCGGCGATAGGTACGAAATCGATACCGTAGATATCCTGCTCACCATAGCGATCGACCAGATAGATTAATGACCCGCCAATACCCTCGATGGCGGGAATACACAACTCCATCGGACCGGCACCGGAGGCCACCGGAACGGCACCCTTGGCTTGCAGTTGAGCCAGGGCACTGGTCGCGTCCTTGACCCTAAATGCGATCGCATTCGCACTGGGTCCATGGGCACGGCTGAAGGCTCCAGGCTGGCCCTGAGATTCGGCGTTGAGGATAAAATTGATCTCCCCTTGGCGGTACAACGTGACCCGCTTGCTGCGATGCCTGGCGATGGCGGAAAAACCCAGCTGTTCAAACACCGCCGCCAACGCCTCGGGCTGCGCTGAACTGTATTCGACAAATTCGAAGCCATCCGTAGCCAACGGGTTGAGCCATGATGTATGCATTTTCACCTTCCTGATCTAACCGAGAGTCAAGCGCGGTAAACAAAACCAATGCCCAGCATCGACTGCTAATGCGGGTATTGAGCGTACTTCAGACTCTATCTGCGGCGGATTACAGGTTCTTAAAGATAGCATCCACGCTATCGCGGGCATCACCAAACAGCATCCGGCTATTCTCTTTATAGAATAGTGGATTTTCAACGCCGGAGTAGCCGGCGGCCATCGAACGCTTAAACACCACCACCGTGTGCGCCTTCCACACCTCGATCACCGGCATTCCGGCAATTGGACTGCTCGGATCTTCAGCGGCTGAGGGGTTGACGGTATCGTTGGCACCGATCACCAGCACCACATCGGTTTCCGCCAGATCCTCGTTGATCTCGTCCATCTCCAGCACCAGATCATAGGGTACCCTGGCTTCTGCCAGCAGCACATTCATATGCCCGGGCATCCGTCCTGCAACTGGATGGATGCCAAAACGCACCTGCACCCCTTTGGCACGCAAGCTCTTGGTCAGCTCCGCCACCGGATGCTGCGCATGCGCGACCGCCATGCCATAACCGGGCACGATCACCACGCTGCTGGCGTTAGCCAATAGATCCGCCACCTCTTCTGCGCTGGTAGCGCTGATCTCGCCTTCGATCTCACTGGCAGCACCTGAGGTGACCGCGGCATTGCCGAATCCGCCGAGGATAACGCTGATAAACTTACGGTTCATCGCCCGACACATGATATAACTGAGGATCGCGCCACTGGAGCCCACCAACGCACCCACCACGATCAACAGGTCATTAGAAAGCATAAAGCCTGCCGCTGCCGCTGCCCAACCAGAATAGCTATTGAGCATCGACACCACCACCGGCATATCGGCTCCGCCAATCGCCATCACCATATGCACCCCAAACGCCAAAGCGATCAGGGTCATCAACAGTAACGCCAGCATGCCATCGGTGGCACCCACGAAACTGCTGCCCAGAATGATACACAACAGCAGCGCCGCCAGATTGAGCCAGTGGCGCCCCGGTAGCAACAGCGGCTTACTCTGAACCATGCCACGTAGTTTTCCGAACGCGATCAACGATCCTGAAAAAGTAGCAGCGCCGATCAGAATCCCCAGATAGATTTCAACGTTATGAACGGTTTTTTCCACCCCCACCAGATGATTGGCGGGATCCAGATAGCTGGCATAACCCACCATGACCGCCGCCAGACCCACAAAACTGTGCATCATCGCCACCAGCTCCGGCATCTGGGTCATCTGTACCCGAATCGCCAAAAACAGACCGATGGCACCGCCAATCAACATCGCCAGAATAATCCACCCCAGCCCAGAGACCTGATCGCTGGCCAGGGTCGCCAGAACCGCCAGTCCCATGCCGATAATACCGTAGACGTTACCGCGTCGCGCAGTCTCCTGGTGACTCAAACCTCCGAGACTGAGGATAAACAGGATACTGGCGCCGATGTACGCCGATGTGACAAATCCACCCATGATTAATCCTCCCTCACAAACATTTTCAACATCCGCTGGGTTACAGAGAAACCACCGACGATATTGATACTAGCGATCAGCGTAGCCACAAACGCCAGCAGTGAGACGCTGACACTGCCCGACCCTGCCTGCAGCAGCGCACCAATAATGATGATGCCGCTAATCGCGTTGGTCACACTCATTAACGGGGTATGCAGTGAGGGAGATACCGCCCAGACCACCTGCCAGCCCACAAAGCAGGCCAGCACAAACACGATCAGATGCGACATAAACGCCGGCGGCGCCACCCTACCCAGTAGCAGCAACAACAGCAGAGCGATAGCCATCGAACCAAAGGTGATGGCGCTGCGCTTAGCAACACTCATAGGTTCGGGTTCTGGGACCGGTGCCTGCTTAGGCTTGATGGGTGCCACCGAGATCTGTGGAGGGGGCGGTGGCCAGGTGATCTCGCCCGCCAGAATCACCGTGGTACCACGCACAATGGTGTCTTGCATATTAAAATCGGGCTTGCCATCTTCAGCCGGCGTTAATTCAGACAAGACGTTACGTACGTTGGTCGCATACAGCTGGCTGGCCTGGGTCGGCAGGCGGCTGGGCAGATCGGTATAACCGATGATCGACACCCCGTGACGCACTACGACCTCACCGGGTACGGTCAACTCGCAGTTACCGCCTTGTTCTGCCGCCAGATCCACAATCACACTGCCCCCGGCCATCAACTCGACCATATCGGCAAGAATCAGTTTGGGCGCGGGCTTACCCGGAATCAAGGCGGTGGTGATGATGATGTCGACCTCTTTGGCCTGCTCCCGGAACAGTGCCATCTCGGCATCGATAAACGCTTTGGACATCTGTTTGGCGTAACCGCCGCTACCGCCGCCCTCCTCCTCGATCTCGACGGTGAGAAACTCGGCATCCATACTCTCGACCTGCTCCTTCACCTCAGGTCGAGTATCGAAGGCGCGTACGATCGCACCCATCCTGCCGGCCGTGCCCACTGCGGCGAGTCCTGCCACCCCCGCACCGATAATCAGCACCTTGGCCGGATGAACCCGTCCAGCGGCGGTAATTTGGCCATTCAGAAAACGTCCGAATTGATTCGAGGCTTCAACGACCGCTTTATAACCGGCGATGTTAGCCATGGAGCTCAGGGCATCGCAGCGCTGCGAACGGCTGATCCGCGGCACCGAATCCATAGCCAGCACGCTGACCTTACGCGCCGCTAGGCGCTGCATTAGTTCGGGATTCTGGGCCGGCCATAAAAAGCACACCAGCACCGCACCCTCATTGAGGAGCTCGACCTCATGCACAGCCAGCGTCGGATGCTCCTCCGGCGGCCGAACTTTAATAACGATATCACTGGCAGCCCAGAGCGCGGCAGCACCCTCGATCACTTCAGCACCGGCGGCGCGATACGCCTGATCAACAAACTTAGCCTCTTCGCCCGCCCCCGCTTCGATCGCGACTTGGTAGCCCATCTGTTGCAGCTGCTTGATCAACGCAGGCGTTGTTGCTACACGCTTTTCACCCGCGTGAATCTCCTTAGGCACTCCAATTTTCATTCTCGTCTCCCGTTGGCTGTAGCGGCATCCTGATTGATTACAAGGATCATTCTGGGTCGTAAACAGTGACAATCAATACGTTCAATGAGTTATAGACCAGTGATGCACAGGTGCCCAGTTATTTGAGCACCAGCAACATTAAAGACTAGATCACGGACGGCTGAGAACCAGCACATACCCGCCGTAGAGCCGATAATTAGGGCGATTCGGGAAGAAAAGTGGCCAGACCGCGTGGAAAAGTAGGGGCCTGCCAAAGAAATTGAAATGAATTCAGTCATGATGTTTGTTGAGCGGCGAAATTCAATTAAACCTCGGCTATGCGAGGTGCCCAACAGGATAGATCGCGGCTTCGCGCAATCTATCCTTATTCGTTAGAGCTTTGTGCCTTTAAAGGGCGCTGACCTTTAATATTTTCATTTCCCTTCAGAGCTATCAGCTTTAAAACTGGATATATCGGCCGTCCCCATGACGGCAAGAACAACCCCAACACATACGAAGAAAAACGTGGATGAAATAAGGCTGGATGATATGGGGTTATCGATACCTGTATTCTCCAACCGAAGATACAGCATAACGCCTGTAGCCAATGCTAACGCAAAACTTACCACAGCCGAAACGAGTGATAGCTTCTGTAATACACCTTTTCTTTTAGTCATGTAGATTATGGTTCCTGTATTTAGCGATAGGATCAGCTTTCTTTATTATTACCGACTTCCCATGACTCTTATAAGTCCTAACATTTACTTAAGTTCAATAACATATCTAACTAAAATCTTGAACGGAGTAAAAAAGCCAGCTGTATCTTGCCGTTTAAAGTTTTCACTATGAGCTTATTTAGCAAAATTCAAGATTGCACTTAACTCACTCTTTTTAATATCTTGGACATACATGGCCTTGGGTTTATTATTTATTATTGAGTAAATAACAACTTTTGACTCAGCAACTTGAATACCATAGTTGCCAGACTCGATATAGACCCCACCAGAATAACGACCAGACGTGGCATGCCAATCGGCTTTGTTATCACGTAGCCACTCGTTGAGAATGGCATACACTTCATCTTCCTGAGTAATACGTATTTTTTGCTTGGGATCATGGCTAAAAAACATGTTCACTTCAGGTTCCAACCGAATATCAAGTGACTCACTACAACCAAACAAGCCTATTGCTAACAACAAAATGATAACTCTATTCATTTGATTTACTCATAACGCCTATTTAAGAGGCTGATAATTGTTTGCTAAAGTGTGCAGCGCAGCGAAACCAAGCAAACTGTCTAAGCTCTTTGCCGGCATCAGCTGACAACTTTCTGAGGTCTATATTTTCCATTCGTGGATTATATCAGCTCTCGGCATTTGATTGCCATGTCAAGATGAAGCCACTGATTCCGGTGCAAGAGAAGGATGACCAAGCAGAAGAAGAGCAATTATTACGAAATGACATCTTTTAAACGCTCAAACGCCTGATAGGCTCTTGCGCCTGCTAGAACCTGGCTAACAGGCGACTTACACAGGCCCATATAGGCCCAGCTGAGGCTAAACCTCTGCCGGCGAATCGAATGCGATACGATTAATGTCGGCAATCGCGGAGGGGCCATTAACCGTCACCGAGAGGTCCTTGAGGATGCCGTTTTCGATGCTGTAGATCCAACCATGGACAGTCAGCTCCTGCCCATCTTGCCAGGCTTTTTGAGCAATAGTGGTATGACAGACGTTGGCAACCTGCTCGATCACATTGAGCTCGCAGAGCAGATCAACCTTGGCTTTCGGTGTGCTGCACTGATCCAATGCATGTTGATGAAAACGGTACACATCCTTGATATGGCGCAGCCAGTTATCGATCAAGCCATGATCAATATTCTCTAGTGCCGATTTCACTCCGCCGCAGCCATAGTGGCCACAGACGATAATATGTTTAACCTTGAGCACCTCCACCGCAAATTGGATTACCGACAGGCAATTCAGGTCGGTATGCACGACTACATTGGCGATATTACGGTGCACAAAAACTTCGCCCGGAGCCAGACGCAGCAACTGGTTAGCGGGAACCCGGCTATCGGAGCAACCGATCCACAGAATCTCAGGATTCTGCTGCTCAGACAGACGCTTAAAAAAATCGGGATCATCCTTCTTGATGGTGTCCGCCCACTGGCGATTGCGCTCAAACAGCGTGTCATCAAAGCTCATAAAATAGCCATCTAGGTTATGGAAAGAGTGCTTTTATACGACAGCACCACGCTGTTAGCAAGCGCATAACTACAGGAAATTACGTAATGTGGTAGCGGCCCGGTTTGTGATTCAGGGTGATCACCATATTCAATGCCGCAGCACCTAACACCGAAAATAGCAACTGCTCCCAACTGACGATAAAAAAAGAGCACATCAGGATCAGGCAGTCGACACCCAGCTGAAATTTACCCGCACGGATAGCGTAGCGTGCTTGTAAAAATAACGCCAAAATCCCTACGCCTCCCAGGCTGGAGCGATGCCGAAACAGAATCAGCATTCCCATGCCCATCAAGAAGCCACCGACTATAGCCGCGACCAGCGGATTGACCCGCGAGACCTCAATCACCCGGTCAGCATGATCTACCATCATCGACACAGTCACCACGGAGACAAAGGTATTCACGCAGAAACGCCAGCCCATCTGTTTCCAGGCCAACCAGTAAAACGGCAAGTTGATGATAAAAAACACCGTCCCGAAACTCAGTCCGGTCGTATGGGTCAACAACAGCGCTAATCCGGCGGTACCTCCGGTTAACAACCCCTGCTGAGTAAACAGCAAGAGCCCCAGCGCGACGAACGTGGTACCACTGATCAGCGCGAACAAATCTTCAAAATGGCTATGAGTTGTTGTCGTAGCGGCGATAGTCATGACGGCTCCTTTAGAACAAGCCGTCAATTATATTCTTCGTGTGTAAAATATCAAAGCGCAGCGGGTTGTTTATAGCCCCCAAAAAAACCCTGTCTTAGCTAGTAATTACGGCAAGGCGCGGCATGGAGAGAGCCTGCCAATGGCACAGGGGGTTAACGAGAGGCGCTCAAGCGTGCGAGTGAAGATGGCGACAGCCGATAAAGCCACCGGGCATGAACGGCGCACCTGCGGCTGTTGTTGTGGTGGTGGTGCGACGGAGTCCAGACACAGGAGGTTATGGCACATTTCCAAATAAAAAATAGCGGAGCTATTTGTTGACGTGATCGTTAAGTATGAGCAAAGATAGACATCTGCACCACGCAGAAGACTATTAACCACCGCTTTGCCAGGCCGCGATAAAGACGAAGAGAGATCTATGGAGTCTGTCATGTCGAGTAGCCGGTTCCATACTCAGGAGCGACTCTATGCATCAATCCAGCTTCACCACCCCCATCGAAGAACGCTACTTTGAAGATTATATTCCCAGCACCGTTCACGAATTCGGCACTATCGAGGTCGAAGAGGAGGAGGTAATCAGCTTCGCCAAGCGCTTCGACCCCCAGGATTTCCATACCGATCCGCAGGCCGCCAAGCAGACCATCTTCGGTGGCCTGATCGCCAGCGGCTGGCATAGCGCGGGGCTGATGATGCGCCTGTATGCCGACCATTATCTTTCAAAAGTGGCCAGCCTCAGTTCGCCGGGTGTAGACGAACTGCGCTGGCTGCAGCCCGTGCGGCCGGGCGACTGCCTGTCGATTAAAGTGACGGTAATCGAGGCCACCCGCTCACGCTCCAAGCCGGACCGCGGCATCGTACGTTCCTTGATCGAGGTGCTTAATCAGGATAAAGACCTGGTGATGAGCATGATCGCGGTTAACTTCCTACGTTGCCGGACTGCGGCTTAGAAACAGTCGCCAGGGATACGTACCCAGCCTTCCATCAACACGCGGGCGCTGCGGCTCATGATCGCCGCCTTCACGCTCCACTCGCCATCGATCTGTTGCGCCTCTGCACCGACCTTCAGGGTGCCAGACGGATGGCCAAAGGTGACCGCCTTACGCGCGCCACCACCGGCAGCCAGATTCACCAGGGTACCGGGTATGGCCGCAGCCGTGCCGATCGCAACGGCTGCGGTGCCCATCATGGCGTGATGCAATTTACCCATGGACAAGGCACGCACATGCAGATCCACGGCATCGGCAGCGATCTGTTTACCACTGGAAGAGACATAGGCGGCGGGGCCAGAAACGAAAGCCACCTTAGGGGTATGCTGCCGAGCAGCCGCTTCTTCGATATTCCGAATCAGCCCCATACGGACCGCACCATAGGCGCGAATAGTCTCAAACATGGCCAGCGCCTTATCATCGCCGTTGATCACCTCCTGCAACTCGGTACCGCGGTAACCTATAGCATCGGCGTTGACGAAGATAGTCGGGATACCGGCGTTGATCAGCGTTACTTTGAGGACACCGACACCCGGTACCTCGAGATCATCAACCAGATTGCCGGTGGGAAACATGGCACCCTCACCATCGGCGGGATCTAAAAACTCCACCTGCACTTCGGCCGCCGGAAAGGTCACCCCGTCGAGCTCAAAGTCGCCGGTTTCCTGCACCTCGCCGGCGGTCATAGGCACGTTAGCGATGATGGTCTTGTTAATATTGGCCTGCCAGATCCGTACCACGGCGATGCCATCAGCGGGAATACGGCTAGCATCCACCAGTCCCTTACTGATCGCAAAGGCGCCGACTGCTGCGGTCAGGTTACCGCAGTTACCGCTCCAATCGACAAAGGCCTTGTCGATTGCCACCTGACCGAACAGGTAATCCACATCATGATCCGGCTGGCGACTTTTAGACAGAATTACCGTCTTGCTGGTGCTAGAGGTCGCACCACCCATGCCGTCGGTCTGCTTACCGTAAGGATCGGGACTGCCGATTACGCGCAGCAACATCGCATCGCGCGCCGCACCGGCAACCTGTGCCACCTCGGGCAGCTCGGTCAGGTTGAAAAACACACCTTTGCTGGTGCCGCCACGGATATAGGTAGCGGGAATTTTAATCTGGGGAACGTGAGCCATCTGTTCTCTCTCCGATGTTCGTAGCGGTTCAACTGTGGTACGGGGCGCTTCAGGCGCTGCACTGTCTGGTTGAAACCTGACCCACAAACCTGCTCCCTGTGGAGCAAAATATGTTCCGGCAATACTGCGCCAGCAATCCAGCCTGCGTCGGGTTGAAACCCGACCCACAAACGAGCGCCCTGTGGGTCGGAATCTGTCCCGACTACCTCGTTAGCCGTTAAGCAGCAGCCGTCGACTCCAGGAAGTCCTGGGCGAAACGCTGCAGTACACCACCGGCACCGTAGACATGCACCTCTTCGGCGGTATCCAGACGACAGGTCACCGGGATCTCAACCTGCTCACCGTTGGTGCGGGTCATCACCACGCTCAGGTCGCAACGCGGGCTGATCTCGCCCACTACATCAAAGGTTTCCGTACCGTCGATGGCGTAGGTCATACGGGTATCACCGGCTTTGAACTCCAGTGGCAGCACCCCCATACCGACTAGGTTGGTACGGTGAATCCGCTCGAAACCTTCGGCGACGATGGTTTCAACACCCGCCAGACGCACACCTTTGGCGGCCCAGTCGCGTGAAGAACCCTGGCCGTAGTCGGCACCGGCGATGATGATCAGCGGCTGTTTACGCTCCATGTAGGTCTCGATCGCCTCCCACATACGGCTCTCGGTTCCTTCTGGCTCGATCCGCGCCAGTGAGCCCTGCTTCACGTCACCGTTAGCATCACGGCACATCTCGTTCAGCAATTTCGGGTTAGCGAAGGTGGCACGCTGTGCGGTGAGGTGATCGCCGCGGTGGGTCGCATACGAGTTGTAATCCTCTTCCGGCAACCCCATCTTGGCGCAGTATTCGCCTGCAGCACTGGAGGCCTGAATCGCGTTTGAGGGCGACAGGTGATCGGTGGTGATGTTGTCACCCAATACCGCCAGCGGCCGCATCCCCTTCATGGTACGTTCGCCTGCCAAGGCGCCTTCCCAGTAGGGAGGGCGACGGATATAGGTGGTCTGCGGACGCCAGTCGTACAGTGGACTGGGCGACTTCTCCACCGTACCCAAGTCGAACATCGGGATATACACCTGGTTGAACTGTTCGGGCTTAACCGCCTTGGCGACGATCGCATCGATCTCTTCGTCACTGGGCCAGAGGTCTTTCAGGGTGATCGCATTACCGGCTTGATCGGTGCCCAGCACGTCCTTTTCGATATCGAAACGTATAGTACCGGCAATCGCGTAGGCCACCACTAAGGGTGGTGAGGCCAGGAAGGCTTGCTTGGCGTACGGGTGGATACGGCCGTCGAAGTTACGGTTACCCGACAGCACTGCAGTAGCGTACAGGTCGCGGTCGATAATTTCCTGCTGGATCTTGGGATCCAGCGCGCCGCTCATGCCGTTACAGGTGGTGCAGGCGTAACCGACGATACCAAAACCCAGCTTCTCCATCTCGGAGAGCAGACCCGCTTCTTCTAGGTACAACTTGGCGACCTTGGAACCCGGCGCGAAGGAGGTCTTGACCCAAGGCTTACGCACCAGACCCAACTTGTTGGCATTACGCGCCAACAAAGCCGCGGCGATGACGTTGCGCGGGTTAGAGGTGTTGGTGCACGAGGTGATCGCCGCGATGATCACCGCGCCATCGGGCATCAGGCCTGCGGCTTCTTCGGTCTTGGCAGCAGCCAGCATCTCGTCGCTGGCGATACCGCGTGAGGTCAGATCACTGGTCGGCAGACGCCGATGCGGATTAGAGGGTCCCGCCATATTGCGCACCACCGTCGACAGATCGAACTCCAATACCCGCTGGTACTGCGCGTCCACTAGATCATCGGCCCAGAGGCCGGTCTGTTTGGCATACTGCTCAACCAGTGCCACCTGGGTAGGCTCACGACCGGTCAGCTTTAAGTAGTCGATGGTCTGCTCGTCGATATAGAACATCCCGGCGGAGGCGCCGAACTCGGGGGTCATGTTGGAGATCGTCGCACGGTCGCCGATGGTCAGCGCCCGAGCACCCTCTCCGAAGAACTCCAGATAAGCAGAAACCACTTTCTGATTGCGCAGAAACTCGGTAATCGCCAGCACTATATCGGTGGCCGTGATACCGGGCTGACGCTTGCCGGTCAGTTTGACGCCGATAATATCGGGAAGGCGCATCATCGAGGGGCGACCCAGCATCACGGTTTCGGCTTCCAGACCACCGACACCGATAGCGATAACGCCCAGGGCATCGACGTGTGGGGTATGTGAATCGGTACCGACACAGGTATCGGGGAAGGCCACGCCGTCACGCGCCTGAATCACCGGAGACATCTTCTCCAGGTTGATCTGGTGCATGATGCCGTTACCGGCGGGAATCACATCCACGTTATCAAATGCGGTCTTACACCACTCGATAAAATGAAAACGGTCATCGTTACGACGGTCTTCGATATCACGGTTCTTCTGGAAAGCATCGGGGTCGAAGCCTGCAGCCTCAACAGCCAGCGAGTGATCGACGATCAACTGGGTGGGCACCACCGGATTCACTTTGGACGGATCCCCCCCCTGATCGGCGATCGCATCACGCAGACCCGCCAGGTCAACCAACGCGGTCTGCCCTAAGATATCGTGACAAACAACCCGCGCGGGGTACCAGGGAAAGTCCAGGTCTTGCTTACACTCGATCAGCTGTTTGAGCGAAGCGGTCAGTGACGCGGGATCACAACGGCGCACCAGCTGTTCCGCCAGGACCCTGGAGGTGTAGTTCAGTTTGGCGTAGGAGCCTGCCTGAATCGCGTCGACAGCCGCGCGGGTGTCGTAGTAATCCAGCGCGGTACCTGCCAGGGGTTTACGGTATTGAGTATTCATAGCTCGGGAATCCTCGTGTAATGTTCAAAAAAAAGCGGAGCGGTCTGGTGTTAACAACAGTTTAACAACAGAGCTAACGATCAGAGTCGACTCCGATTTTTGATAGCAATGCTTAGGCACGGTCTTCGATAGCCACCCACTGGCTGCTGTCTGGACCGGTGTAATCCGCGCTCGGACGGATGATGCGGTTATCGGCGCGCTGCTCAAACGCGTGCGCAGCCCAACCGGTCAACCTTGAACAGACAAAGATCGGCGTGAACAGTTTGGTAGGGATCCCCATGAAGTGGTACGCAGAGGCGTGGAAGAAATCAGCGTTACAGAACAGATTCTTCTCACGCTTCATCACCTCCTCACAGCGCACAGAGACCGGATACAGCACCTCGTCGCCCACATCTTTGGCCAGCTCTTCTGAGCATCTCTTGATCACGGCGTTGCGTGGATCTGAATCACGGTAGATCGCATGACCAAAGCCCATGATCTTCTCTTTGCGCTCCAACATCCCCAGCATCTCGCGCTCGGCTTCGTCAGCAGAGGTCCAGTTCTGAATCATGTCCATCGCCGCTTCGTTGGCACCGCCGTGCAGCGGGCCACGCAGAGTGCCGATCGCACCGGTGACAATGGAGTGGATATCGGACAGCGTCGAGGCACAAACACGGCCGGCAAAAGTTGACGCGTTGAACTCATGTTCGGCGTACAGAATCAGGGAGATGTTCATCACCTTGGCGTGTAGCGCGTTGGGCTTCTCGCCTTTCAGCAGGTGCAGGAAGTGACCACCGATCGAATCATCATCGGTCTCAGTCTCGATCCGCACGCCGTCATGACTAAAGCGGTACCAGTAGTTGATAATCGATGGGAACACCGCCAGCATCCGATCAACCTTGTCTTGCTGCTCGCTGAAGTCCATTTCGGTTTCCAGATTACCCAGCATCGAACAACCGGTGCGCATCACATCCATTGGGTGCGCGGATGCAGGAATCTGCTCCAATACGGTTTTCAGCGGCTGCGGCAATGCGCGCAGGGTTTTCAGCTTGGCAATATAGCCATCCAGTTCCGTCTGGTTAGGCAGCTTGCCTTTCAGCAGCAGGTAAGCCACCTCTTCAAAGCTGGCTTTCTCGGCCAGTTCCACCATGTCGTAGCCACGGTAGGTCAGGCCAGCACCGGTCTTACCTACGGTGCACAGTGCGGTAGATCCTGCGGACTGTCCACGCAGACCTGCGCCACTTAGCTTCTTAGCATCGGCCATAACAAAACTCCTCTTTATCAATTATTCAGCTTGCGTCACAGAGGGCCAAGCCCTGCTGTGTTGAGCTGTTAGCATTTTCTAATTATTAGCGACGCTGTGACTTATATTTGCCTTCAGCGCTATTTGTTCTTTCCTTCTGCGAAGAGGGCATCCAGCTTGCGTTCGAAATCGTGATAATTCAGGAAATCGTACAGCTCCATCCGGGTCTGCATCAGATCAACCACCTCTTTCTGATCGCCCTTCTGCAGAATGTTCTCGTAGACCGCCAGAGCTGCTTTGTTGGCTGCACGGAAGGCGCTCAAGGGATACAGCACCATGGCACAACCGACATCGCCCAGCTCCTGTTTATTAAACAGCGGCGTGGCACCGAATTCGGTGATATTGGCCAACAGTGGCACATCGCCAATCGCTGCACTGAATGCCTTGTAGTCCTCTAGGGTGTGTACCGCTTCGGCAAAGATGCCGTCGGCACCGGCGTCGATACAGGCCAGCGCACGCTCGACCGCGGCATCGAGACCCTCCATCTGGAACGCATCGGTACGAGCAATCAGAAAGAAGGCTTCATCGGTCTTGCCATCGGCAGCCGCTTTGACACGATCGGCCATCTCATCTTGAGAAACGATCTCTTTGTTTGGACGGTGGCCGCAGCGCTTCTGCGCCACCTGATCTTCGATATGACAGGCCGCAGCGCCGGCCTTGATCATCTCTTTCACGGTACGCTGGATGTTGAAAGCACCACCCCAACCGGTATCGATATCCACCAGCAGCGGTGTTTGTACCGCACTACTGATACGACGCACATCTTCGAGTACATCGTTGCACGAGGTCATACCCAGGTCGGGCAGGCCATAAGAGTGGTTAGCGACGCCGCCACCGGACAGGTAGATCGCCTGGTGGCCAACACGCTCGGCCATCATCGCGTGATAGGCGTTGGTCGTACCGACAATCTGCAGAGGGCTGTTTTCAGCCAAAGCTTTACGGAAGCGCCCACCTGCGGTCAGTTGTTGAGTCATGACATATCCTCTGTGCTGTCGTGCGGTTAGAGTTCGGTTTGTGCTTTTAATTTTTTCTCAATATTTTGCCGTGCTGCGCTGATATGGCGGCGCATCAACATCTCAGCCAACTCACCGTCACGATGCTCAATCGCATCGACGATATGGCGGTGCTCGGCCAACGCCCTCACCGGGCGCGAACTGGAGAGGCTGAATTGGTAGCGATACATCCGCACCAAGTGATACAACTCTCCACCCAAAAGCTCCTGTAGCTTATTGTTTTTACTACCCTGAACAATTCGATAGTGGAAGTCTAGATCACCCTCTTTCTGAAAGTAAGAACGACCTTCGGTCTGCTCCAGGCTGCGCTCATGCTGATCTAGCAGGTCACGCAAACTGCCTATCTCGGCATCGCTCATATTCTCAGCGGCCAGCCGACAGGCCATCCCTTCCATCGCCTCACGCACATGGTAGATCTCGATCAACTCCCGTGATGACAACGACACTACCCGGGCACCGACATGCGGAATCCGCACCACCAACCGCAAACCCTCTAAACGACGGATCGCTTCACGCAAAGGACCACGACTGATGCCATAGATACGCGCCAACTCGGGTTCACTGATTTTATGGCCGGGCGGGATATCACCTTTGATAATCGCGGTGACGATCTCCCGACAAACCCGATCAGCCAGCGTTCTTGATTCCGGTTCGGCAAGTTCCAAAGCAGTAAACGGTGCAGGTGCGCTCATAAGATTGTCGACAATATGGTTGTTTAACCACAAGATACCCCCCGAAAAACCGCCAGTCAACCGTAAAACACGCCAAGACTGTCTACACTATACAAAAGTATAGAGGTTAATACCGAGATACGTAGATATCAAAAAAGCCCCAGCGGCCGCAGGATGCGCCGCTGAAAGAAAACTATAGACGCAGGTAGGACTCCAGATCCAGATCCATCTGCAGGGCGAGCTGACGCGGCTTTTGAAACGGCAAACTATGGTCACAGCCGCGCACAGAGTGATAGCACCAACGCTCTAACTGCTGCATAAGCTGCTGATTCAGTAGGTGCATCGCCTCAACGCTACGGCTGCCGACAAAACTACTAACATCGCCCTGATCAGCCAACAGCCGGTTCCTATCGAGCCGCTGACTGGCATCGGTCACGGCATCCAAAGCATTGGCAAACCCCAACGGTCGGTGCCCCAGGCGCGCAATCGAGATCGCATCACCCCGCGGAGATGCGATTCGATTCGGCGCGACAGCCTGTAAAAAACGCCTCACGCTGACTTCGGGATCATCACACTCACGCAGTAACTGCGCGATATCACTATAACGCTGACGATTGGCCACCACCTCGGCGATAGCACTACGATCGAGCAGTGCAGATTCGAGCAGATACTGCTTATGCACCCGATGCGGCAACTGTTGCTTTAACAACAGACACACCAGACCACCAAACGAATAGCCACCCAGATCAAAAGCCCACCAGCCCAGATGATCCAATAGGCAGATCTGATCGCCCACCACCTCCTCCACCCGATAGCTGCGCTCACTAGCATCCAGATCAAAGGTCTGCCCCATCCCTCGCAAGTCAGGCACCAGCACCTCATGCCAACCTTGGAGATGGTTAACTAGATGCTCCCAGCTATCCTTGCCGGCAACCCCGGCACCATGCAACAGCAGCAACCGCCTGCCCTGCTCTGAATAGCGATTGCGATAGAGCCGATAGCTAATGCGCTGATCGGCAGTTTCAAGGACAGCAGTATGTATCGAAAAATGTGATTTCATATCTTGAACAACGGCAGTAAAGGCGACGAAAAGAGCGCATTGTAGTCGATTGTTAAGCACCGCCCCAGATGAAGACCCACAGCGATGGAGCTTAAACCCAGCGCAGCGTACAATGCGCCATCTTGTCGTTCTGCAAAGATGCCAAGAACAGAGTCTAACCTCTACTGAGCCAGCCGAGAGCAACTGTCGAGATGGCGCATTACTGACCACGGGAACCCCGCCTTGCCGCACGCCCACCTACAACGGATAGCACTCAGCTACGACGCAGATAGCGTGCCGCTATTTGAATCGATACGCTCGCTACCCTATCCCGTGTTTCTCGACAGCAGTCATTTCGCGGGTGCGCTCGGACGCTTCGATATTCTCTGCGCCGATCCCAGCCAACTCTTAGTACAGGATAACGATCAGACCCGACTGACACAGCGCGATGGCCGCAGCGAACGCGTTAATGAACTGCCGTTCACTGCACTTCGACAACTCTTGCTCGAGCAGGGCTTTAACGGCATACCGACCCCGGGGCTGCCCTTCTGCGGCGGCGCGATGGGTTACTTTAGCTATGACCTGGGGCGCAGCTACAACCTGGGGCACAGCTATGACCTGGGGCACAGCAATGCGCCTCTTGCCAACCAGACGCCCGATGATATCAGCCTGCCGCAGATGCAGATCGGTATCTACCCCTGGGCAATCGTGGTAGATCATCAGCGACAAACAACCACGCTAGTGAGTCAGAGCCTGTCCCAGCAACAACTCCAGCTTGTCAGGGACAGTTTTTGCGCCTCGCCGGCCCGGCCATTCCGGCTCGACTCGGCGTTCCAATCCAACCTGGATCGACGCGCCTATCTCGCTCGCTTTCAACAGGTGATCGATTATATTCACGCCGGCGACTGCTATCAGGTCAACCTCGCCCAGCGTTTCAGCTGCGCATACCAGGGCGATCCCTGGAATGCCTATCTGCAGCTACGCAGCCAGACCAACACCCCCTTTTCTGCCTATATCGAATCGCCAAAGGGCTGTTTATTAAGCCTATCTCCTGAGCGCTTCTTACAAGTCGACGACTGTCGAGTCGAAACGCGCCCCATCAAGGGCACCCGTCCTCGCCATCCGCAACCCAGTGAAGATCGGCGTTTAAAACTGGCGTTATCTAACAGCCGCAAAGACCGCGCCGAGAACCTGATGATTGTCGATCTGCTGCGTAACGACCTCGGGCGCAACTGCATCACCGGTTCGGTGAAAGTCCCGGAACTGTTCCAGATTGAAAGCTATGCCAACGTCCACCACCTGGTCAGCACGGTTACCGGTAAACTGGCGAGCCCCATTAAGGCGATCGACCTGCTGCAAGATTGCTTTCCCGGTGGCTCCATCACCGGCGCACCGAAAATTCGGGCGATGCAGATCATCGCCGAACTCGAGCCTAACCAGCGTTCCGCCTACTGTGGCGCCATCGGTTATATAGGTTTTAACGGCCAGATGGATAGCAACATCTGCATTCGCACCCTGGTCACGACCCGAGAACCCAGCACCACCCCAAACACCCCAGCAGGCCAGCTGCACTGCTGGGCAGGGGGCGGCATCGTGGCCGATTCGGAGGGTGACGCGGAGTACCAGGAGACCTTCGACAAGGTCAATAATCTGATCCGCTGCCTAGAGGAGCGATTTTTATAGCACGCCGCAGCTGCTACAGCACTCCTTGATCAAAAAGCCGTTATCCCCGACATAAACCATCCAAAACCATAAACCATCCAAAACGAAAAAACCGGCCTGCGCCGGTTTTTTTAGATCGTGCCAAGCGGCTTAACTAGGCTGTTCGATACCGACGATAAACCAATCGGCATCTGCTTGCGCCAGCGCTTTAGTCAGGTGCCAAATCTCATTAAACTCGGTGGTCTCAGCACCTGCGCCTTCACGCATCCAGCCGTTAAAGTGCACACTCAGCTGCGCTTCACCATCCTGCTCGTGAAAACCGACCAACTCCGGGATGACCGACAGCAGGTCATTATCCAACACCCCGTCACCCAGACGCTGACGCTCCTGCTCTAACGAGGCAAACAGCTCGTCCGAGCAATAGGTGCGGATCTGCTCCAGATCATTTTGATTCCAAGCCAGCTGCAGCTGACCAAAATGACCGCGAGCACCCTCCAAGAAACCCTCTTTATTAAACCACTCAGGAAGATCCAGCAGCTCTTCAGAGGCCAACCCCCAAGAGGTCGGTGCTGCTGACTCGAAGCGCTGCGGTGCCTGACTGACGGGCTCCGCACTAGCCTCCGTTGGCGGATGCCCTGCATACTGGGGTTGCTGTGCAGTTTTTTTGCCGCGCGTAAACAACTTGAAGGCTACAAACGCCACCAGTGCCATAATCAACATATCCATCATCTGCAGGCCATCAAAAGCACCTCCAAAGAACAGCGCGCCAAGCATGCCTCCGGCCAGCAAACCGCCAAGCATGCCCATCCCTAAGCCACCCTTAGTCCCTGCCGCCGCCGTTTTCGCCGCCGCAGGCTGAGGGGCAGCCTTAGGCGCGGTATTAACTTTTTTAGGGGTAGAAAATGTCTTACCAAAACTGGAGCCGCCTCCGAAGCGTTTGGCTTCAGCATGCTCAGGGGTAAACGTCAGGCCGATCATCAACACGCAGCACAGCGTAATCAGGGTACGTATCATCTATTTATTACTCCGATGTTGTTCTTTTAGCGAGAGGGGTGCACAAAAGCATCCTGCCACAGTTATAGACTTAAGTCGCGGTTACTAGCAGCAATAAACTGCTTTTTCAGCGCTTCGAAGGTCTGCACGGCAGGGAACTGAGGAAACTCATCGATCACATTCTGCGGGGCATGAAACAGGATACCGGCATCGGCTTCGGCCAACATGGTCGTGTCGTTGTAAGAGTCACCTGCTGCGATCACCCGATAATACAGGGTCTTGAATGCCGCTACCGACTGGCGCTTAGGATTCGCCTGGCGCAACTGGTAATCGACGATTCGCCCCTGGTCATCGGCTATCAAGCGATGGCAAAACAGGGTCGGGAAACCCAACTGGCGCATCAACGGCTGAGAAAACTCATAAAACGTATCGGAAAGAATCACCACCTGGAACCGCTCCCGCAACCAGTCGACAAACTCAATCGCGCCCTCTAAGGGCTTCAGCGTGGCGATCGTTGCTTGGATCTGCGGCAGGGTCAGTCCGTGCTGATCAAGAATCCGTAAACGCTGGCGCATCAGCACGTCGTAATCGGGAATATCGCGAGTGGTCGCCTTCAGCTCCTCTATACCCGTAGCCTTAGCAAACTCAATCCAAATCTCGGGAACCAATACCCCTTCAAGGTCCAAACATGCGATTTCCACAAGCGTCTCCTGCATCAGCGTCAACAATGTTTAATTCGACAAAATCGGCGAGACTCTACCCTGCTTTATCAGCCCATGCAACGCAGTAACATAGCGGTCCTGCGACTTATAGATCGGGTAGAACAATAGAGCTAAAGAGTCGATCTCGCTCCGCAGGGGTGGCGCAAGCGACAGCCGCATCGACCAACTCACGGGTCAGATGGGGCGCAAAACCATGAATGAAATCATACATATAGCCGCGTAAAAAGGTACCGCGACGGAATCCTATCTTGGTCGAACTCGACTCAAACAGATGGCTGGCATCCAGAGCAACCAGATCGGTATCGGTGCTGGGTTCATAGGCCATACTGGCGATGATACCAACCCCAAGATTCAGGCGAACATAGGTTTTAATCACATCCGAATCCACTGCGGTAAACACCACCCGCGGCTCTAATCCTTGACGAACAAAGGCATCATCTAGTTTAGAGCGCCCTGTAAAACCAAACACATAGGTCACGATCGGGTGCTTAGCAACGTCTTCCAGGGTAAGTTTAGACAACTGCGCCAAGGGGTGATTCTTAGGCACCACCACCGAACGATTCCAACGATAGCAGGGCATCATCACCAGATTGCTAAATGTCGACATCGCTTCGGTAGCAATGGCAAAATCTACCGTGCCACCTGCCGCCATCTCCGCAATCTGCATCGGCGTACCCTGATGCATATGCAGTGACACATCCGGATATTTACGGATAAAACCACTGATCACCCGGGGCAGCGCATAACGCGCCTGAGTATGCGTCGTCGCAATCGCCAGGCTGCCTTTACGCTCATCACTAAACTCCTGGGCAATCTGCTTGATCGATTCGGCCTTGCGCAAGATCTCGCTAGCGATCTCCAAAATCGCCTGCCCCGCCTGAGTCACTCGCGTCAGATGCTTACCACTACGGGCAAACACCTCCACCCCAAGCTCATCTTCGAGCAGCCGTATCTGTTTACTAATACCGGGCTGCGAGGTATACAAACTCTGCGCGGTCGCAGACACATTGAGATCATGCTTGGCGACCTCACAGATATAACGTAGCTGCTGCAGCTTCATAAAACTCCCAATACCCTATAGCCAAAACCCCGGGCCCAAGCCCCAGACCTGAGTTAACCCCGCAGTCGAACGAGCGCATCCTTAAGCCCTGACTCCAAGGGCGCCTTAATAATCAGGCGCTCAGTGCTGCCGGGTAAGCGCAACCGCAACTCGGCCGCATGCAGGAACAGGCGCTTAACACCTTCGGCCTTCATCTGTCGATTCATCTGTTCATCACCGTACTTAGGATCGCCAATGATCGGGTGTCCAGCGTGCAAGCTATGGACCCTAATCTGGTGCGTACGGCCGGTAATCGGCTTGGCTTCTATCAAACAGCAGCGCTCATAAGACTCTAGCAAACGGAACTCGGTGATCGACACCTTACCCTCTGGATCGACTTTGACTACCCGCTCACCCGATTGCAGATCATTCTTTTTGAGCGGCGCATCGACTTTCAGCAACCGTTTCGACCAATGGCCCAGCACCAGCGCGTGATAAATCTTACTAATTCGCCCCTGACGCAAATCATCATGCAGCGCGGTCAGGGTGCTGCGTTTCTTCGCCACCATCACCGCACCGGAGGTATCCCGATCCAAACGGTGCACCAACTCTAGAAACTTACTCTGCGGGCGCATCTGCCGTAACGCTTCGATCAACCCCAGATGGATACCACTGCCGCCATGCACAGCCAGCCCTGACGGCTTATTGATCACCAGCAACTGCTCATTTTCAAACAGGATCGACTGCTCCAGGGTTCGTGTCAGCCCCTCCCCGATACTGGCTTGCGGTTTCTCTTCGGGTAAGCGCAACGGCGGAACCCGAACAATATCACCGACCACTAAACGGTACGGCGCCTGAACCCGACCTTTATTGACTCGCACCTCACCCTTGCGCAGGATGCGATAGATCCGGGTCTTAGGGACACCCTTAAGCAGAGTCAGGAGAAAATTATCGATCCGCTGCCCTTCGTTTTCTGCTGTTATTTCAACCAACTGCACGCCACTTGTGGGTGACTTCGCCTCTGTCATCATAATATTAAGGGGTACCGGCTGTGATTGCTGAGAGGGGGAACATCTGCTATATTGTCGCGTCGCTGGGAAGATGTCATATATCACCCGACGATTTCGGACTGCATTGTAACTGATTCCTGCCCCTCTGGCAGATGATTATCCAGGCAGCCGGCCAACCGTAAACCGATTACAGGGGTAGCAGCTGATTCGCTGGTACCGAAATCAAGTCGCGCGCCCTAACCAACAGGTTGCGATTTGAATTGATTTATGCCTTGTGTTGAGGTGAGGATGTCAATAACCCGTGGATTATGCGCCATCCAACTTAGGATCTGCGCATAGTAACGATGGTCAGCAGCTGTACACATACGCGAGCTAATGACCTATCCGAGATTGGTTACTGTTCCCTTCACCGAGAGGTTAACCACAGACAGAAACAGGCAACATAACGCCACAGAACACTGACAGAGCTACAATCTGGTAGAGCCAGTATCTGGGAAACTGACTGCACGCATAAACATATTGATTCAAATTAAATAACGATTAACTGTTGTTACCAGGCGGTGCGATTATTCATACAAGAGTTGAATAACCACCCATGAAAAGAATGCTAATCAATGCGACTCAGCCGGAAGAGTTGCGTGTCGCCCTGGTCGATGGCCAGCGCATGTTCGATCTCGATATTGAATCAGGCTCCCGAGAACAGAAAAAATCCAATATCTATGTCGGCCGTATTACCCGTGTAGAGCCCAGCCTAGAGGCTGCATTTGTTGACTTTGGCGCAGATCGCCACGGCTTCCTGCCCCTCAAAGAGATCTCCCGCCAATACTTTAAAGAGACCAGCGCTAAAGGCCGCACCAATATCAAGGACGTGATCAGCGAAGGTCTAGAGGTGATCGTCCAGGTCGACAAAGAGGAGCGCGGCAACAAGGGCGCAGCCCTGACCACCTTCATCTCTCTGGCTGGACGCTATCTGGTACTGATGCCCAACAACCCGCGTGCCGGCGGCATCTCGCGTCGCATCGAAGGCGAAGAGCGTAACCTGCTGCGCGAGGCGCTCAATCAGGTCACCATCCCCGATAACATGGGCGTTATCGTCCGCACTGCCGGTATCGATCGCACCCCACAAGAGCTGCAATGGGATCTGGACTATCTAAACCAGCTGTGGACCTCTATCACCGAGGCTTCAACCCAGAAAAAAGCACCCTTCCTGATCTATCAAGAAAGCAACGTCATTATTCGCGCGATTCGTGACTACCTACGCCAAGACATTGGTGAAGTCCTGATCGACAACCCTGCAGTACACCAGGAAGCGCTGGAGTTTATTAAGCATGTGATGCCCAGCTACGAGAGCAAGATCAAGCTTTACCGCGAAGAAACGCCGATGTTTAATCGCTTCCAGATCGAATCTCAGATCGAAAGTGCGTTCCAGCGCGAAGTCCGCCTACCCTCTGGCGGATCCTTGGTGATCGATCCGACCGAAGCCTTGGTGTCTATCGATATCAACTCCTCACGCGCCACCAAGGGCAGCGACATCGAAGAGACCGCCCTGCAGACCAACCTCGAAGCTGCCGACGAGATCGCAAGGCAACTGCGGCTGCGGGACATTGGCGGCCTGATTGTGATCGATTTTATCGACATGACCCCGGCGCGTAACCAGCGCGAAGTTGAAAACCGGATGAAGGATGCGCTTAAGATTGATCGCGCTCGGATTCAGGTCGGTCGCATCTCTCGTTTCGGCCTGCTGGAGATGAGCCGCCAACGCCTACGTCCATCCTTGGGTGAAACCAGCGGTATTGTTTGTCCACGCTGTAACGGCCAGGGCACCATCCGCGACATCGGTTCACTATCACTGTCGATCATGCGCCTACTAGAAGAGGAAGCCTCCAAAGATCGCACCGCACAGATTCGCGCCAATGTGCCGGTCAATGTGGCAACCTACCTGCTGAACGAAAAGCGCCAGAACCTGATCGCTATCGAAAAGCGCCACGCCGTAGAGATCGTCATTGTGCCCAACCCGCACATGGAGACGCCGCAATATGAAGTGACCCGCGTCCGTGATGACAACACCACCACCGATGCCAGTTACGAAATGATGGCGATGGAAGAGCTTAAAAAAGAGGAGGTCGTCAACCCCCCCTCTCTCGCGCGTCGTCCAGAAGCTGCCGTCAAGGGCATCACTCCCAGCACGCCCGCACCTGCGACGGCAGCGGCAGCACAACCGGCACCGACAGCCGCCCAGGCCTCCTCTTCAGCAGGATTGAGCAAACGTCTGTTCTCGGCAATCTCCGCACTTTTCGGCGCCTCCAGCCCTGAGCCCAAGCCCGAGCAGCCGACTATACAGACAGAGGCCCCCAGCAGACCTACACGTAACAGCCCAACCAAGACCCCCAACCAGCGTGACCGCGGTCGTAACAGCGACAATCGACGCAGCCGTGGTGGACGTAGAGACAGTCGCAACGACGAGTCTACGTCCACCTCAGAGAGCCCAGTTGAAAACCGGGCTAGCAGCAACCGCGACCCGGTCGCTGTAACCATGGATGACTCCGATCAGCCGTCACGCCGTCGGCGTCGCAATCGTGCCAACGAAGGTAACGCCAATAGCGACCAGGGACGCAACCGCAAGCGCAATAACAATAACAATAACAATAACAATAACAACGAGGAAGCGACCCCTACCGAGATTGAAAAAGTAGCCTCGGTAGAGACCCCTGAGGCTAACAACAACGCAGCGACAACCAGCGAAGAACCTTCACGTCGTCGCAGCCGTAATAACAAACGCCGCTCCGAGCGTGCTGGACGTCGTAGCGGCGAGCCAGGTAAGCGCGAAGAGCTGTTGGCCAAGATCGAAGCAGATCAGGCGCTGCTGCAAGCCAATGCCGAAGCCCCTGCCGTAACGCAAGCCGCTAAGCCAACAGCGACCGAGGTTAACGCCACGCCTGCAGAGGCAACAGCCCTTACTGACACAGCTGCTCCTGAAACTGCGCCACAGCCAGCTCCAGAACCCATCGAGCCTCAGATTAAGGTCAACGATGCAGAGACTGTGACCGAAGCCAATACTGCTGAGGTGAATGTTGCGGAGGTGAGTGCTGCTGAGATGAGTACCGCCGAGGTACGTGCTGTCGAAGCGAAGACCCCCGCCGTCACGCCTCAGGTCGAGGCCAACACTGAAACCAACATGGAAACAGTGCTCGAAGCCAAGACCGACATGGAGCCACCGGCCACTGTAAACGCTGTCAGCGACCGCACTGTTATTGATAGTACTGCGATTGATAGCACCGCAACGGAGAGCCCTGCTGCGACCGAAGCCGTTACTACGCTGAACGAGCGCGCTAGCCACTCCGACACAGCAGAGCAGCCGGCCGCTATCGACACGGAGGCAACCGCAACCCGCACTGCAGAAGCCGCCGTGACCGAAGCAGCAGCCGATACTGAGACGGACGACATCAACAGCGAACCACTGCCTGTGGCTGCAGCTGAAGCCGCTGCGGAGACGGCTCAACAGCAATCCGAACCGGTCATCGCCCCGGTGACAAAGGCCAAGGAATCCGCAACGCCGGTCTCTGAACAAGATAGCAACCCGGCAAAAAAGCCGCGCCGTCGCGCTGCCAACGATCCGCGTGAGAAGCGCCGTCAGCAGAAAGCAGCGCAAAAAGCCGCGGATGCCGCAGCAGCGGACTCTGAAGCAACAGACCCTGAAGCAACAGAGCCCAAGCCTGGTAACACCCAGGCTCAATAACGCTTAGCCTCAGCAGCCTGTAAGGCCGTAACCCGGCCTTACGGCAAAAAGCCGAGCCGGGAAACCGGTTCGGCTTTTTTGATTCTAGAAACTGCCTCCCCCTCTTAGAGCCCAGGGCCACTGGGGCGAATAGCGCCACCCCCGAAGCAAATGAGCGCCGCTAGAGGATGCGCGGCTCTACCTCCAGCACGACGCCAAAACGGCTCTGGATATCAGCCTGGATCGCGCCGGCCAACCGCAGTAGTTCCGCGGCTGTCGCTCCGCCGTAATTAATGAGCACCAGCGCCTGCTGAGCATGCACGCCCACCGCCCCGTGGCGCACCCCCTTCCAACCGGCCTGATCAATTAGCCAACCGGCCGCCAACTTGATGCCGTCTGTATCCGGATAACCGACAATGGCTGGAAATATTTTCTGCAACTGCTCGAACTGCATCACAGGTATAACGGGGTTTTTAAAGAAACTGCCAGCATTGGCCAGCTGCGAGGGGTCGGGGAGCTTCTGCTGCCGAATAGCCACCACCGTATCAAACACCTGTCGCGCACTGGGCAGACCTTTTAGACCCGATTCAACATCCATCCCAACACTCACCCCAACACCTGCTTCGGCACTCGCCTCAGCCACCGCCGCAGCCAAGCCGCCGTATGCCAACTGCGGGGTAAACAGCGTAGGCAGATCGAAACTCACCGAAACAATCAGGTAGCGGTCCTGCGCAACACGTTTAAACAAGCTGTCGCGGTAACCAAATTGACACTGCGCATTGCTCAGCCGCCGCAGCGCGCCCTGCTCTCTATCCCAGACCTCGACCTGATAAATATACTGCTTAACTTCGACGCCATAAGCACCGATATTTTGAATCGGCGCCGCGCCCACCGTCCCCGGAATCAGCGCCAGATTCTCCAATCCATACCAGCCCTGATCGAGACAGTGGCTCACGAACTGATGCCAGGGTTCTCCCGCTTCCGCCGTGACCCGCACGCACTGCGTAGCGAGCCCCTCAGCAGAGCGCTCTACACTAATGCCGCGACTATTGATCCGCAGACAAAGCCCCTCAACGTCACGACTCAACACCAGATTGCTACCCCCCCCCAGCAGCAACAGCGGACCCTCAGCACCCTGCTGCTGAGCGATGACAGCCAGCAACTGCTGACGGCTGTCCGCCTGTACAAAGTGGCGGGCCAACGCGGGCAGCCGCAAGGTATTAAACGGGGTAAGATCAACCTGGCGCTGCATCAGTCCGCGTTCCGCTTAGACACCAAGACGGCGACTCAACTGATCCAACAACCCCTGCGACGCATCTTCAATAAGATCGAGTACCAGATCAAAACCCCGAGCACCGCCATAATAGGGGTCTGGCACCTCGGTAAATTTTTCCTGGGTAGAAAAATCGAGCAACAACTGCAACTGCGCCCGCGACTCGGGTGGGGCGAGCGCTTGCAGATCACGGAGATTGTCATTATCCATCGCCAAGATGTAATCGTAACGCTGAAAATCTTCCGCTAGCGCCTGACGGGCGCGCAAACCGGTTAAATTATAACCCCGTCCGGCAGCGACCTTGATCGAGCGGTGATCAGGTCCTTTGCCGATATGAAACGCGGCCGTACCGGCAGAATCGACCTCGATACGGTTGGCAAGCCCGAGCTGGCGGACCCGGTGCTGGAATACGCCATGAGCGGTCGGAGAGCGGCAGATATTACCCAAACACACAAACAACACCGCCAGTTGATCAGCTTCAGCCATTGACTTACCGCAACACCTGCGCCAACTGAGCATCACTCTTGAGAATATGCTGCGTCAGCCAGAGATTCATAAATTCGAGCAGCTCGATGCTGATCAGCTTATCGCCACTACGCAAGGCGGCCACCTTCTCATCCACCCTGCTCAGTAACTGCTGATGCTGCTGCTGATGTTGCTCCAGACCGACGTA
Source organism: Motiliproteus sp. (assembly GCA_041586735.1). Lineage (GTDB taxonomy): Bacteria > Pseudomonadota > Gammaproteobacteria > Pseudomonadales > Balneatricaceae > Motiliproteus. The sequence continues at coordinate 102,474 of JBFGZQ010000005.1, read as the reverse complement.
TCCAGACTCTCGCATCAGCGACTCCTCCAGGTCGAAATGACTGCGAGTGTCACTCACCAACTCCGCCACCGCCATCTCCACGGCACGCTCTGCGGCGCTATTCTGGTCACCAATACAGACCGCATCGTAGAGTTTATCCAACAGCGCAAACAGCTGCTGATGCTGCCGGTCGATCTCGGGATGGCCGATACTAAACTCATCACGCCAAAGATATGTAGCCACGTTTAGCCCCCTAACTTGCCGCCAACAAGGCGCGCACTCGATCCAGGTCTTGCTGGGTATCCACACCCGCAGGCAACAACTCATCGGCCTGGGCGACATGAATATAAGCACCATTCCACATGGCCCGTAGCTGCTCTAAGCATTCGCTCTGCTCGAGCGCACAGGGAGGCCAGGTAACAAAATCATTCAATAATTTCACCCGATAGGCATAGATACCCACATGGCGCTGATAGTTGCCCTGTACCGGCATCCGCTTGGGATCGGCAGCAAAAGCATCCCGCGGCCAGGGTATCGGCGCCCGACTAAAATAGAGCGCCCGACCGCGATGATCGCAAACCACCTTGACCGCATTGGGATTAAGCAGGGTGTCCAGATCCTCGATAGGCTCCGACAATGTCGCAATACTCGCCTGCGGCTCGGCGGCCAGATTATGCGCCACCTGATTGATAATGCGTGGCGGAATCAGAGGCTCATCACCCTGAACGTTCACCACCACATCATCGGCATACAGCCCCTGGATGCTAACGACCTGCTGCAGCCGATCGGTACCCGACGGATGTTCTGCCGAGGTTATACAGACCTCGGCGCCAAATGCTTTGGCCGCGTTCGCAATCCGCTGGTCGTCGGTGGCGATCACCACCCGGGTAGCCTCACTCAAGCAGGCACGCTCGTAAACGTGCTGAATCATCGGCTTACCAGCGATATCGAGCAACGGCTTGCCGGGCAGTCGGGTGGAGGCGTAGCGCGCCGGAATAATAACCGAGAATGCCATCAGCGTTGCTCTCGCTCCTCGGCGGTCAGCTCACGAGCCTCCACCTCCAGCATCACCGGAATACCGTCACGAATCGGATACGCCAAGCGGCTGACGCGACAAAACAGCTCGTTGGTTTCTTTGTGCCATTCAACAGGCGCCTTGGATACCGGGCAGACCAGAATATCCAGCAGTTTCTTATCCATCAGTTTTCCTAATATCTTTATAGGTCGCTACCAACACATTGATACGACTGAGTAAACTATCGGTAAATGCTTGGGACAGCAGGGCATTGACCGGCAAATAATACCTGTTGTGGGCGGCAAAAGCGCGGCATTTAACCGCATCCTTCTCCGTCATCAACACCGGCAACTCATCACCAAACTCCAGATCCTGCGACCGATAAGCACGATGGTCCGTAAAGGGGTGCGCAATGACCTGATATCCCAGCTCGGATAAGGTAGCAAAAAAACGCTGCGGATTGCCAATGCCTGCCAGCGCATGCACCCGCTGCGGGGCCAGCTCTGCGGCCGTGCCATCCAGCCGCCGCAGCGCTCCAGGCTGCAACCGCATGCTATGACTGCCAGGGTGGTGAAACCCCTTGGCATCATCAGTAGGCGGCTCGCCATTAACAACGACGTAATCGATACTATCGAGTCGCGAAGGCGGTTCACGCAGTGGCCCCACCGGCAAACAGCGACCATTGCCCAGCCCTCGTGCGGCATCGACGATCGCGATCTCCAGATCCCGATCGAGGGCATAGTGCTGTAGGCCATCATCACTGACGATAATATCGCAGTCATATAACGCTAGAAGATGTGCCGCGGCATGGGCACGCACAGGGTCAACGACCAGCGGACAGCCACTGCGCTGTACCAACATCAAGGGTTCATCACCGACCTCCGCAGCCGAACTCTGCGCCGTCACTGCCAGCGGATAATGATCCGCCTTAGCGCCATAGCCGCGACTCACTACCCCCGGCTTATAACCCTGCGCCTGCAACAGCGCCAGCAGCCAGAGCGTAAAGGGCGTTTTACCGGTACCGCCGACCGAGATATTACCCACCACAATCACCGGCACCGGCGCTCGATAGACCGGCTTGACCCCGCAGGCATAGGCCTGTCGACGCTGACTGGCAATACGGGTAAACAACCATTCCACGAAAGCCAGAGGCGCAAGCGGATGCTTATCACCATACCAGGCACGCTCGAGCCAACCCGCCACGCTAGCGGCTCTCGGGACTACGGGTGGTGATACTTAACTGCACAAAACCGAGCTGGCCCGCCGCGTCCATCGCCGAGACCACCGCCTGGTGGGGCGCCTGGGCATCAGCGGTAATGATCACCGGCAGCCCCTCTTTATTCCGGGCCGCCTTCAAAATAGCGCGCTTGATCGTATCCAGCTGACCATTGATTAAGCGCTGATCATTGATGCGGTAACTGCCATCGGCACTAATGGCGATATCGATCACCAAGGCTGCCTCGCTGGCCGCCTCACCACTGGCTTTGGGCAGATTGATATTCAGATGCGCCTCTTTGGTAAACGTGGTCGACACCATAAAAAAGATCAGCAATAGAAACACCACGTCGATCAGTGGCGTTAAGTTAACATCAAGCTCTGAGGTATGTTGGCGCTTAAACTTCACGAGGCAACCTGCTCAAAATCAACCTCACGATCACCGTGAATCACCTCGACCAGCTTGACCGCTTCCTGCTCCATCTCGATCACTAAGAAATCGACCCTCCTGATAAAGTAACGATGCATCACCACCGCAGGGATCGCCACCGTCAAACCCGCCGCGGTGGTGATCAGCGCCTCCGAGATCCCACCGGCCAACACGTTGGCATTACCGGTACCCTGAATCATGATCTCGCTGAACACCTTAATCATCCCCACCACTGTGCCCAACAGACCCAGCAAAGGTGCGATAGCCGCAATGGTCCCCAAGGGGTTCAGAAAACGCTCCAACTCATGGATCACCTTGGAGGCCGTCTCTTCTATACTCTCCTTCATGATCTCGCGACCATGGCGTGAGTTATTCAGCCCACTGACCAAAATTTGTCCCAATGCCGAGCTGTTACGAATCTCAGTCAATTTCTCGGCGGTCAGCGCATTTTTCTGCACCAACTGCCACACATCCGCCACCAGATGCTTAGGCGCGATGCGTCCCTGACGCAGCGTCCACAACCGTTCAACCGCGATAGCCAGTGCCATCACCGAACACAACAAAATTGGCAGCATCAACCAACCACCAGATTTGACCAGCTCTAACACACAGAACTCCTTAGAATTTTAGAGTGAAAATAGGCGGGTAATGTACCACAGTTCGAAAGAGCCGCTGAATACAGATTCCAGATGGTAAAAAATACACCGCGATTGCTCAGGTGCTACTATTGAGACTACGTAAACAGCAGCACTCGAGGAAAAAAGTGTCTGTTTTTTTTACACCAAGATTAGATGCATTAATAAAACCCTTTATTATCAATAAATAAAACACAGCAATCCGTAGGCCCATTTTTTGCAGTGCTTAATTCAGAACTCAGAGATAACGGTGGATCGTAGTGATGGACGAAAAAATTAAGGGATCATCTGATCAGGCACAAGCCCCGAAGCAGCCGTCTAAACGCAAGCTGATCAAAGGGCTTGCGGTATCGGCGCCGGTGTTAATTTCATTGGCACATCGCCCTGCTTTCGGGCAGATCTGCACCCTGTCAGGATTTGGGTCGATCCAAGCGGGCACGCATCTCTCTCATCACCCCAATTACGAAACCACGCCTTGCAACACCTACAGCCATGGCGGCTGGAAAACCGTGCTTAGCGGCGATCCCGATTGGATCATCGTTAGTCCCATCACCCCCTTCACCAAATTCAGCTATGTATTCGGTCCTAAACCACCGAAAATCAAGACTAAAAAGGCGGTTAGTTGGGGAGATAATATTACCGACGCTGAATTTACCGAATTAGCACAGGCATTTCTCGGAGGCGCAACGTACACCCCGGACGATAATGACCCAATTTTGCTAGAAGTCCTGACCAACGGGCAGGTACTTAGCCGGGAGATCTGCAACGCATTTTTGAATGCCACGTTTGCGGCCAAACAGGGCATCCCCTATTTTTCAGTCGTTCAGATCATTGACCTATGGAATACAGGTCAAGCAACCACAGCCTCAGGGGAGCTTATCCCACCGTCTCCAATGAGCGACAATGATCTGGTTGATTTGCTCAAGGAGACCTACCACTAGATGGCAGCAACAATAGAGGAAGCGTCTTGGAATACACTTTCTCGGTCACAATACCACCTTGAACAGCACCGCGATAAGTCCTGTATCTACTTGGTTAAAACAAAAACCACCTTGCTGCTTGAAGGCGTAGATGCCGAACTGTTCCGCTTTTTTGACCAACATCACCGCGGCTTCTACAGCGATCTCGTAAAGCGTATCCCAGCATCTCCACAGATTAATGATCATAACCTAGATAGCTCCTTGCAAAAGCTCGTCGAGTTTGGCCTTATTCAACCAGCAGCCTCATAACTCCATCACCAATAGGCCTGTAAGGAATAGCTTTGACCACCAAGGAACTTTTTTTTACCTCCGGTCGATATACTGTGTGCTTAGCAACGGACATACCGAACGTCAGCCAACGGGTCGACGCTCTCTACAGGGTAGAGTCCATCCCCTATACTTTCTGCGACTTCCATATTCGGGTCTGCCAACACCGCTCTTTGGACAACTTTTTTTTAAAACAAGCCAAGTTCACATTTTCCGAGCGTTGCTTCTTCAGCCCGCTACCTTACGAGCATGCCTTTCCGCTCCTTGAGTGGGGACTAAACTGGTGCATCACCAACCACCTGAATAATTACCTATTCATCCATGCAGCAGTGCTTGCACAAGGCGATAGTGCATTGATCCTACCGGGCGCGCCAGGATCAGGAAAGAGCACCCTCTGCGCAGCCTTGGCATTCAGATCAACTTGGCGATTACTATCGGACGAACTCACCCTCTACAACCCGCAGACACAAACGATTGCGCCGAACCCAAGACCTGTCGCCCTAAAAGACGGCTCTATTGATATCATCAAAAAAATCTACCCCGATCTAAACTTTACCCAGCCGATCCGCGACACCCACAAAGGAACCATCGCCTATCTGCGCCCACCAACGATTGCTACCGATTCGCTCAATTGCAACGCGGCACCTAAAGTGCTGATCTTCCCCAGGTACGGCGCCTCCTTTAGCACTGCACTTAACCAACTACACCCCGCCGATGCTATGATGCGGCTGGCTGAACAGACGTTTAACTACGGAATCTTGGGGAGCGATGGATTTAAAGCGTTGAATCAATTTGTCCGCCAGTGTCGCTGCTACGAACTAATTTATGATGGCAACCTGGATGATGCCATTGAACGTATTGAGACGTTAATGCGATGATCAAAACACCTATTCTGGCACGCGTATTAATCGATCCCAAGTATGCGCAACAACTATCACCTCAGGGATGGGATCTTCTGATTCAGCAAGGCTACTGTAGTAGTTTGCTTGCCCGAGTGATGGGTCTGTTCGAGTCTCATAATATTGAGATGCCTGAGCAGGCCCACATGCATCTAAAATCAGCTCAGGCAAAAGCCAACGCTCATGCAGAAGATGTCAAAATCGAGATTGACGATATTATAAAAACACTAAAGCCTGCTGGAATCACCCCCCTATTCCTTAAGGGAGCGGCCTATATTATCGCCGAGGATCAGGCGGCTAGCGGAAGGCTGTTTTCTGATGTCGACATTTTTATTCCAAGGCGTTACTTAGCAACCGCAGAGCAGTTTTTCAAATGGAAGGGCTGGGAGCAAGAGGCCCTAGATGAATACGACGAACAGTACTATCGGCGTTGGATGCATGAAATTCCGGCCTTAATCCATCAACAACGGGGAACTGCGCTAGACGTTCATCATAACCTGCTACCGTTAATTGGCCGCGTCCGAATAGATAGCGCTGTACTTCAACAGACAATCTCGCCGAAGCAGCTAACCCTATCTCCAGAAGACAGACTACTCCACTCCGCGGTCCACCTATTATGCTCAGGAGAATTCATTCACGGTTTTCGGGACCTTTCAGACCTAGACCTGATGATCCGCCAGTTTAGCGATGATAACGATGATTTCTGGCCGCGATTACAGGATAGAGCCGCTCAGTTAGGGGTGGGCAGACTTCTGTTTTACTGTCTTAGGTACGCTCAGCGCCATCTTGATTCTCCTATCCCTTCGGCGATTCAAGACATGGCCAAGCAGCACCAGCCCAATCTTATGATCCTGATGTTTATGGACCGCTTATTTGATCGAGCGCTACTACCTCAGCATTCATCTTGCGAAGACGCCTTCAGCAAAACAGCCAGAACCCTACTTCTAATACGATCTCATTGGCTCAAAATGCCATTAACAACACTGATCCCGCACCTATTCAGGAAGGCGATAATTAACCCCATAAAATATCGCAACAAGGCTATGGAGCAAGCCCCCTAAAAAAGCATTATCAGAGAAAGCATTATTAATGCTCATTTATGACGTTACTAGCGCGGTAATTTGAATATCAAGCTTAGCCAACAATGCATACAGAGTCGGCCTAGTAACCCCCAATAGCTCCGAGGCCTTGGAGATATTATTTTCGGTCTGCCCCAAAGCCATCAGTACCACTCGCCTCTCCGCCTCATCCCTGGCTTGTTTTAGATTCAGCGGCAGCTGTTCTAGCGGCTCGGCAACAACCAAGTCCAGATCCAACTCACTGACCTGCTGGCCATCGGCCATGATCACCGCGCGCTTAACCTTATTTTCCAGCTCACGAATATTACCTGGCCACGCGAATGCTGCGATGGCTTGGCAGGCCTTGTCAGTAAAGCCGCGTAACTGACGCCCTTGAGCCTTTGAATAGCGATCCAATAATACCCGGGCTATCACCACCGCATCACCGGGACGCTCACGAAGCGGAGGAATATTGATGGTGAATTCGCTAAGACGATAGAATAGATCCTCCCTGAAACCGCCATCGATGATCATCTGCTCCAGGTTCTGATGGGTCGCACTGATGATCCGCACATCCACCGCGATCTCCTGCCGACCACCGATCCGCTCTACGCTCTTGTCTTGCAAAAAACGCAGTAACTTAGCCTGTAATGGCAACGGCATATCGCCTATCTCATCGAGAAACAGCGTACCACCATCGGCGGTTTCGATCTTTCCGGGGGTCTGCTTGGCAGCACCGGTAAAAGCGCCTTTTTCGTAGCCAAACAACTCACTCTCAAGCAAATTCTCAGGGATAGATGCACAGTTAATCGCCACAAAGCGCCCAGCAGCACGGGGGCTCAGCCCATGGATCGCCTTGGCGATCACCTCTTTACCGGTACCGCTCTCGCCCAACAACAGCGCACTGATATCAGCTGGGGCAATTTTTTCAACCATGCGACAGATGTTACGCATCTCAACGGATGCGGCGATCAAACCATCGAGCGGTGTCGCAACAGCCGCTAAGCGACGATTTTCCTGCTCTAGCAGGGAGAGTTTAAACGCGCGATCTACCACCAGCGATAGCACATCGGGATCCAGCGGTTTCTGGTAAAAGTCGTACGCTCCCATGCCCACCGCTCGCACCGCATTGGACTGGTCATCATTACCCGTTACCACGATCACCTTGGTATGAGGTGCCAGTTTCAGTATCTGTTCAAGAATGGCGAGTCCCACCGTGGCGTTAGCAGGATCAGGCGGCAGGCCGAGATCCAGGGTCACCACCTCAGGCTCATAGCGACGTAGCTGCTTAATCGCCGAACTCTCATCTTCAGCAAACACCAGTTGGTACTGCTCAAAGCACCATTTGAGTTGCTTCTGCAACCCAAAATCATCCTCGACAATCAACAGAACTTTAGCTTCCTTGTTTTGATTCACGTGACTCTCACTGCTGAATGGATGGATCAAAAATCGGCAACCGAAGCCTTAGCCGAGTCCCTTCGCCGGGCTGACTCTGGACCTCCAAGTTCCCCTGATTAGCCTTAAAAAACTGCTGCGCTTCGTAGGCACCTATACCCATTCCAGCACTGCCTTTGGTGGTGTCGAACGGCTTAAACAAACGATCCCGAATAAATTCAGGGTCCATTCCGCAGCCGCTATCAATAACCTCTAGGATAACCTCATGATCTTGTTTTTCTAGTGTTATCTCTATATGACCCATATCTGGCGTCGCGTCCTGGGCATTTTGTACCAAGTGACAGAGCACATCCGTCAGCCGCTGTTGATCTATTTTTACTCTAAGCCCTTGTAGGCCCGACATAAATACTGGAACGGGCAAACCAACGGATTGGCGCTGTACGACAGTGTCAACCAAGGTACTTAGCTCAACCACATCCGCAGGTATCAACACCTGAGTCTGCTTGCGCAACTGACTCAACAGTCGATTCATGCGCGACACGGCATTGCCTAGGGTATCCAGGGCATCATCCACAAACTCGGGGTTGTGCTTATGCCGCTCGGCGTTTTTCACCACCAAAGACAGCTGGGCGACAATATTTTTCAGATCATGGACCACAAACGCCGAGAGACGGTTAAACGCTTCAAACTGGCGCGCCTCTGATAACGAATCATTCGTACGCTTAAGTTCAATCATAGCCGCTAACTGACCACCCAAGGCCTTGAGCAGGTCGAAATCTTCCCAGTTAATCGGGTGCTCTACTTGAGGTTGCGACAGCCCCGCCACGCCGACTAAGCGAGACTGATGCAGCAAAGGAACCAACAGCCACATATCACCCGACAACCACTGCTCTCGAAGTCGGATTGAGCGATAGAGAGTAGGATCGTCTCGGTACTCATGCAGATTGATCACCCAGCCGGTGTTTCCCAAAAAATCGAGTAGCTCTCGATCAGCAGCAGCATCGAGCGTCACTTGAGACTCGACACTGCTGGTATAACGTCCAAGGAGCTGATCCGTCCCCACCACCCAAAGTACGCCACCTGGGCTACCCAGAGGCTCGGTAACGCCCCGCAACAACTCCTGATAATAGCGCTCATCCATCGGTAACGATGCAAACCGAGCATTGGCCTGCATCCATTCATTACGATAGTCATATTTATAACTGAGAAAATGCTTGTTTAGCCAAACGGCCACCAACGCGCGCGAACGCCCTGAACTGACCAACAACACAAATAGTGTCAACGCCGCAACGATGAATACAATCTGAATGGCATTACCCGCACTGCCTCCGAACCAGCGCAAATAATAACCAACAACGCTCATCACCAACAAGTAGAGCCCCGACAGCAATAGCGTTGTCGAGAAGAAAATGGCTTTACGAGAGACTCTAAGCTCTCGATTCCATCCTCGAGTCCGAGATACCGAAATCGCAATCAGCGGCGCTGCCAGTGCAGCTACGAATCCCCTAGCCTGCCAAAAATCTGCATCGATGCGTTTGAACAGCAATGCCTCGGAATAGAGTAAAAAATCGTAGCCGAAGATCAAACAAACACTGAGGAGCAAAAACTTAACCGGCCAGCGCTGCTCGGCAGAGATATTACGAAACCATTGCTCCGTCACTACCAGCACCGCCGTCACTAACACCAGGGGGGCAAAATATCCCCAGGAGATACCCAGCCCGGCAAAAAATGCAACACCAAACACCTCAAGCAGATTAAAAGCTAGTAACACCAACGCGCTAAACACCGCCAACCATGGGGATTTGAGTGACCAGAAGTCCTGACCACCGCGGCCAAAATCAAGCAGCTTGAGCATGAATAATAACCAGGCGGTATTTCGTAACAGCTCGACAAACACCTGATTGGCGGGGTTGAACTCACTTTGAAAGGATGCGAAAACGAGATAGCCGGACCACAGCGCGGTGGTCAGCAGTGCCAGTTGTAACCAAATGCCTAGTAGGCGCTCCCGCCAGATAGCGAGACAGAGAAAGAAAACGATTGCGAATACTATCGCTGCTATAAAAAAACCGTACAGAGCCATAATTACTGTAGCTTTTCAAGCAGCGGCCTGAGATAGCGAATGGGAATCGCATAACTGATCCCGCTAGGCTGACTCAAGACATCTTCTTTGGTGGACTTAACAAAAACCTTGTTGACTACCGCAACCACATCTCCGCTGCCTATATCAAACAACGGACTGCCACTATTGCCAGGATAAGCGGTAGCGTCCAGCTGGTAGGCGGTAACAGGATCCCTCAGCCGCCTGATTTTACGCGCATCAAGCTGCGCCGATGATGACGCGGGGATAGCCATGGGGGTAATACTGGAGATCATCCCCCGATGTGTCACAGGGTAGAGCCCCAAGACCGCACCGATGGGGAAGCCGGTAAAAGCGTAAACCTCACCCTCGCGAACACGGCCTGCAGCCGAGAGCGTTAACGCAGGCAGTTTAGCGGAGATTTTCAACACCGCAAGATCATGATTAGGATCGAGCTTCGCAATACTGGCCTCATGCATGCGCATACTATTACCGCTCCCAGAAAACACCATAAGTCGCTCATGCTTAAGGTTATCCAACTCCAAGTCAACCACATGGGCATTGGTAACAACAAAGGTGCCATCCCCCACCACAAACCCGGTACCCATAAGACGCGAAGGGGGACGCCTTGTAGGTTGGTAGGTCCCAATCCCCAGGATCGAAGGTTTGACCCTAACCAGGGTGTCGGGTAACCCGGCTGCCAAAGTCCACTGGCCACTCCCCATGATCAGCAGCACCGCCAACAGCATAAACTGCATAAACTGCCGTTTAATTTCAAACCAAGGTCGATACATATCCCAACACCTCATACCCTGTTACAAAACCTCGAACAAAGGAGATCCGCAGAGAATTCTGAGAATCTAAAAAAGCTGATGGTAACTAATCCCGTGAACATGCAGGTGCAAGCGAGGTCAGCGTCGGATAAATTATCATTGAGAATGGCCATAGTGCGTTGGAGTCATATCAGCACTCAACGAAATATTATTTCGGTAGCCGCTCTGACTTTAGCAACTGCGGCAACAACTGCTCCTCAATGGCTTCGTAGAGTGCAGACATATGAGGCTTGAGGTTTTCAGAAAAGATATCTGGGGTGATATAAAACGGCGCTCGCTTACCGTGAAAATCTACCAACTCACCCGCCGGTTGAAATAAAATACCCACACGCCCCATATGACGTGCCAGTCTTGGCTCCATCATGACCTGAATATAGTCCAGCTCCTTCATAAAAATCACTGCACAGGCAAGATAGAGGCCAATAGCGATATAGGGAAAGTGGGCGATATCGTCGTCAGATAGATAGGTCCGTAGGCCGTCAATGACAAATGCGCGCTTCTCCTCTCCTGTTCTGCGACGGAAAAACGCTGGAACAGCCAGACGGGAAACCTCCGCCGTCGTGTCGCGGTATGTGTTCAGGACTTGTATAGTTTCAGGATTCAAGGCATGCAGGCAAAACTGCTCCATTGGCAAGATTTGTCCTGGAACAGCAGCGGAGGGACGCACTAGACGCACAGTGCCGGCATAGGCCCCACTGTTTCTATGCAGTAATAAGATATGATCTGAAAAACTATCGAATCCGTCACGCTCCATCTTATTGGGAAAGGCCGTTTTATCTTCATACTCCAGCTCGTCACAATAGACGTTATAACGGATCTTATAGGCCTCCTCGCGTAACGCTTCGGTATCAGCTGAGACAACACTGAAATACTTTATAAACTTTTCAGCTAACTGGTCCATTTATGTAATATCTCCGATTTCAGCTAGTCACTCTGTAGAAAGTGCAACGACCGGGGTCCTTAACCGCGAAATTCATCAACACCCCTTCATCCGCATAAAAAATATTCGGTAGCAGATAGGTCAGCCTGTTTTACCGCGCCCCCGCCTGACATATTTATAAAACCACTGAGAACGAAGATCCAAAAATGCGGTGACAGCTTCAATATAGGACAACAACAGGGGTATCACAATTAACACCAACAGCGTCGCGAACGCGAGACCAAAACAGATCGACACCGCCATGGGTTTGAGAAACTGTGCTTGGGTCGACGAGTCAACTATTAACGGCAGCAGCCCGGCGATGGTGGTCAGGGATGTCAACACCACCGCTCGAAAACGCCTGCAGGATGACTCTACGATCGCCTCATCCACTGGGACCCCCTGCTCTCTCAGTTCTTTATAGCCAGAGATCAGAATAATCGCATCGTTGATGACGATGCCCGAGAGGCCGAAGAAGCCGAATATCGACAGTAACGTCATATCGATCCCCAGAATCCAGTGCCCGAAAATGGCGCCGGCCAGACTCAGGGGCACGGTGACCATCACCGCCAGGGGCCAGCTGTACGAGGCGAAGACCCAGGCTAGGATCATATAAATCAATGACACACCCAGCACGGCCCCCACCGCCATATCGGCACCGGTTTCGGCCTGTTCCTGGGCCCGCCCTTTCAACTCTGCGGTGACCCCGAAGCGGGCGATCACCTGGGGGATCACTTCATGGGCGAGGGCCTCGACCACCTTATTGGCGTTGGTCAGCACCGCGTTCACATCTGCAGTGATATGAACCCCCAGCAGCCCCTGTGTATGGCGCAACAACTCGGTGCCGCGCTGTACTCTAAAGTTAACCACGTTGGAGAGCGGCACCACCTCACCGGCAGGAGTCACGATCGGCAATTGATCCAACCGCCGGTACTGGTGCCGCTCCTCATCGGGCAGGGTAATTTTCACTTCGACTTCATCCGGCCCCTCGTAGTAGCTCTGCAGTATAAAACCATCAAAGGCCGCCTGCAGCTGCCGCCCCACCTGAGAGATATCCAGCCCTAGAGATTCCCCTAGGGGGGACAGCTCATAAATCAGCTGTTCTTTACCGTAGGGTAGATCATCACGGATATTATAAACGCCGCTGTAAGCCCCTAATTCAGCCACCAACTGCTCCGCAGCACCCTTGAGCAAACCACTATCAGACCCTGCCAGAAAAATATCGATATCACGGCCAGGAGGTCCCTCCAGAGCCTCCTTGATGACCAGCTGTTCAACGCCCGGCGGCAGCTCCAGAGCCTCCCGCCAGGCATCGATAAACACCTGATTGCTGACAGGGCGAAAATCTGGCTGTGCCAGCTCCACCTGCACCATGGCGTACTGCTCACCCGTGGTGAAGCCCAGTCCGGGGGCAAATTCAAACAAAGCCATATTCCGGCGCACGACTGCCAATCGCACAATATCTTGATCAACGCTGTATTGCTGTTTCAGATCGTCGTTCACTTGCCACACCATCGCCTCCATCCGTTGAGCGAATGCAGCCACCTGTTCTGGAGGGGTACTAGCCGCAAACTTTACATTAGCGCTAACCGCCGTACCGGCCGGAGCAACAAAAAAGGTGAAGGGAACCCGTCCCCCCAGAAGCAGACCGATACTCAAGACAAAACTAGCGATCACCAGGGTAAGTGTCGCCATCCGCTGCCGCAGGACCCAGGTCACCAGTTTGCGATAAGCCCCCTCGCGGAAACGTTCAAGCCAACGGTCAAAACCGCCCTTTCGGACCTGTGTAGGGGGCGCTTTTGCCAGACTGGTCTTTAAGTGATGGGGTAGAATCAGGAAACTTTCCGCTAGGGAAGCCAGGATCACGCAGATAATCACCAAGGGAATAACAAAGAGGATATCGCCGATCATTCCGGAAATCAGCATCAGCGGCAGGAAGGCGGCGATAGTGCTCAGAGACGAGGAGAGGACGGGGACCCACATGCGCTGCGCACCTCCTTCGGCAGCCGCTAGGGCGCTCTTACCGCCCTGAAACCGGCTGTAGGCATCTTCACCCACCACGATGGCGTCATCAACGATAATCCCCAGCGCCATTACCAGCGCAAACAGGCTAACCATGTCGATACTGGCGCCGAAGATATGGAGCAGATAGAAGGCGCCTAGATAAGCAACCGGGATTCCGGCCGCCACCCAGAAGGCCACTCGGCCGTTGAGGAACAGGTAAAGCACCGCGACCACCAGAATCAAACCGGTGAGGCCGTTGACCAGCAACAGATTGATTCGCTCCTCGATCAGCGCCCAGGCCTCGTTGTAAACTTGGATCTCCACGGCATCAGGCAGCGTGGGCCGAGTCTCTTTCAGCCATAGATCCAACACCTCAGCCATTTTGAGGGAGTCAACCTGGGCAAAACGCAGTAGCTGCATCTCCACCGCCGGTTGGCCGTTATAAAAGACCTGCACTGCATTGCTGCGGGGCCGCTTCTCCACTTCGGCGATATCTCCGACACGGAGCAACCGCCCCGATCGGTCACTGACCACCGGCAACTGTTCAAAAGCGGGTACATCACGAGCCTGTTCCAGCCCGCGCAGCTCGCGGCCAGCCACCGATTTCCCGGCGACACCCGCCGGTATATCCTGACTGTGGGAGAGAATTTTATTACCCAGATCCACGAGGGAGAGCTTGAGGTTGCTGAGCTGCTCCACCCCGACCTGGATCAGCAACTCCTGCTCGGGCAGGCCGAAAAAGTCGATCTTGGCGATCCCTCGGTCTAACAGTTCCCGCTCGAAGCGGTGAACCAGCGCCCGGGTTTCACTGAAATCTCCCCGGCTAGAAACCACTAAAGTCGCGACCTCCTCCTTGTAAAAGAACTTACTGACCTGAGGCTCTTTGGCCTTAAGCGGCAAGTTTCTGACCTGACTAACAAGGTTGTTGACCTGATCCAAAGCCTCCCCCATAGGGGTGCCGGTCTTGAATTCCAGAGCGATATAGGCAAAACCGATGGCGGAGGTCGAGCGCATCTCCTTGAGGCGATCAAGGTTACGTAACTCCTGCTCCAGAGGGGTGGTAATGGACTGCTCCACATCTTCGGCCGCGGCCCCCGGCCACTCCACCTGGACGATAACAAAGTTCAGGGGAAAACTCGGTAGCGATTGCGCACTCAATCGCAATAGCCCTACCGCCCCGGTGATCAGCATGATCAGCATCAGCAGGTTGGCGGCAACCCGGTGTCGAACAAAAAAGGCGATCACGCCCCTTGTTACTCCTTGTTCTTCTGCCCTCTCCGACAGGCTAGGCGTGGTCACGGACGCGACTCCTGCTCAGAATCTTGGCCAGACCCTTGATCTCGGCCTTGAACACCGAAGACGTTGATCACCCTGACCTTAAGTCCGGTAACCGGATTGGGGAGCTGGGTGGTGAGATAGAGATCCCCCGGCCTCAGCCCTGAGCTCTGGGCGATAACCATGGCTGCGCCATTCTGGCTCAGCCCCTCACCGAGTTTCTTAATACCGACAACTTCTAACCGGTCATCCACTACCTTATAGACGCGGTTATCGCTAAACAACGCCTGCATCGGCAGGCCCAAAGTATTGGGAATCGGTGGCAGGTCCAGGGTGATCGGCATCGCCTTGCCCAGGGGCAGTTCGGCCGCTTCTCCGATGATGGTAAAAATACCATCGGTGCCTCCTCGGGCTTGATCCACGGTACCGGCAAACCGGTCCAGAGCAAGCTCGAGGTGCTCACCTAGATGGGTCGTCCAGGCTCGGACCGTTCCCCCCGCGCGTAACCCCAGAGTCACGGCAGTTAAGTAGCGTTCGGGGATCAACGCGCGGATTTCGAGCCGGTCCGCGGCGTAGATATCGATGACCGGGCTGCCAGGGTTCACCCGCTCCCCCGGTGACACATGCAACTTGCTGATACGCCCTGAAAAAGGAGCCACAATTCGGGTACGATCGCGATCTAACACCGCCCGTGCCAGGTGCGATCGGGCGCGTTTCAGATCGGCCTGTAACTGTTTAAGTTTAGCGTTGTGATTGGTCAACTCCAGCTGCCGCGCATTGAGAGCCAGCGACTGCTTTTCTAGCAAAATTTGCGAACTATCCAAGCGACTTTCTGCTCCCAACTTCTGCTTAATCAGCTTCTGCTCCCGCTCTACCCCCGCGCTATTGAGCTCAAATAGTCGCTTTTCACTGACAATCGCCGCGAGGGTCGCCTTGTTAGTGTTGTTTTCGATCTGAACCTGAGCCTCCAGCCCTTCTATCTCAGCCTCCCGTAACAACAGAGTCAAAGCGGTCTCGGCGGGGTCCAGGGTGACCAACAGCGACGCTGCCTCGATCCGTTGTCCCTCGTTGGCATAGACCTCCAGCACATCGGCCTCTACCGCCGCGCTCATACGGCTGACACGGGGCGATTCCACGTGCCCCAAAAGGGTCAGCTGTGGCCGGTGCGCGTCGTAAACCACCGGCGCCACATTCACCGGCCAGGCTTTTTCCTCCTCCTGGACAACAGGCGCCATAGGTTTAGTGGACTGTAAATAGATCAGCCCGCCGATAGACAGCCCCAGGACCAGCACCGCAAACAGCGGACCTACTATCTGTTGCCTGCGCATCAAAAAAATCCAATCAATGAGTTTCACCTTTCTACATACTCAATCCAGCCCGGAGCAACAGACAGTTACCAACATCCTGTGTTATAGGACAAGATCAGCAGACTCAAAACCACAACGGTGACCATACTAATAGCACAGCTAGAACTGGGCCGCCGCGCTGCTGTCCCCCGCGACTGATATCTATCCTAAACTTACAGCGATTATTACAGCGGGGGAGACTGCTGGCATAAGAGTGAGCGGCGAAACCCCCAAACCTAACATAAGATAAATATCACTATCGTTAGCCCCAGCGCAGAATACCCGGGCAGGGCATCAGTAAGAGGGATCCACCGCTCATGAACAGTGCTTTCGATTACAACCGCGCATTTTCCCGCAATATTGGCTGGGTAACGGAATCTGAGCAGCAGTATCTGCGGGGCAAACGCATAGCGATCGCAGGCATGGGGGGGGTCGGTGGCGCCCACCTGATCACCCTCACTCGCCTGGGCATCGGCGCCTTCACCCTGTCAGACTTCGATAAATTTGATATCGAAAACTTCAACCGCCAGGCGGGTGCCAAGATATCCACCATCGGCGAACCCAAGCTACAAACCCTGATCGACATGGCCCTGGACATCAACCCGGAACTCGACATCAGGGTCTTTCCCGAGGGGGTTTCCGCCGACAGCGTCGACACGTTCCTCGAAGATGTGGATATGTACGTCGACGGCCTGGACTTCTTCGCCTTGCAGGCCCGCAAGGCCGTCTTTAATGCCTGCAATCGCCTGGGTATTCCCGTCACTACGGCGGCCCCTTTGGGCATCGGTACGGCGGTACTTAATTTCCTGCCGGGCAAGATGAGCTTCGAAGAGTACTTCCGCCTCGAAGGCTACAGCGAAGAGGAACAGTACCTGCGGTTTTTTATCGGTCTGACCCCCGCCCGCATCCAGCAGGGCTATCTGATCGACCCTAGCCGTATCGACGTTTACGCCCGCAAAGGCCCCTCCACCATCATGGCCTGCGACCTCTGCGCCGGGGCTGCCGCCAGCCAGGTACTTAAGGTACTGCTCAAGCGGGGCAAGGTCCTAGCCGCCCCCTGGGGCCTACACTTCGACGCGTACCGCAACCGCCTAGCCAAAACCTGGCGCCCCGGCGGCAATAACCATCCGCTGCAACGGCTAGCGTTTTTTATCGGCAAAAAGATGCTACTCAAGAAACCGCCGATTCGCCCGGCCAAACCCGCTCCCTACCGGCCGGTCACCGCCGCCGAGAAGGTACTGGATCAGGCCCGCTGGGCCCCTAGCGGCGACAATACCCAGCCCTGGCGCTTTGAGCTGATCGATAACAGCCGCTTTGTGGTACACGGCTCGGATACCCGTAACACCGTGGTCTACGACCTGGACGGCCACGCCAGCCAGCTGGCTATAGGCGGGTTATTGGTGTCGATCGATATCGCCGCCGCCAACCTGGGCCTGCGCGCCTGCTACGAGCAGCGCTCGGCGCTGCCGGATCAGACCCCCACCTTCGACATCGGCCTGCAGCCCGACCCCGAGGTGACCGCCAGCCCCCTGGCCACTTATCTGCCGGTGCGCTGCGTGCAGCGTCGCGCTATGAGCACCCGCCCCTTGACACCCAAGGAACAGGCTCAACTAGAGGCCAGCCTGCCCAAGGGTTACCAGATCCGCTGGTTTACGGGCTGGTCGGGGCGCTGGCAAGCGGCCCGGCTGATGTTCGCCAACGCCAAGGTGCGCCTGACGCTACCCGAAGCCTTTTCGGTACACAGCCAGATTATCGATTGGGGCCAGCAATTCAGCGATGACAAGATTCCCGAACAAGCGGTGGGCATCGATCCGCTCACCGCCAAACTGATGCGCTGGGCCATGGACAGCTGGGAGCGAGTGCGCTTTATGAACCGTTTCCTGCTGGGCACCCTGCCCCCCCGAATCCAATTGGATCTAGTGCCTGGTCTGTGCTGCGCGGCCCACTTCGCCATCGTCGCTGACAGCCCCCCCCGTACCACGGATGATTACCTGCAGGGCGGTCGGGCGATGCAGCGCTTCTGGCTCACCGCCACCCAACTTGGGCTGGGGCTGCAACCGGAGATGACGCCGTTGATCTTCGCCCGTTACTTGCGCGAAGGGCTACAATTTACCCAGACCGAATCCGTGGAACGGCTGGCTAGGGGATGTTCGAAGCAATTTGATCGACTGATGTCTGGCGATGCAGAGCGGGCGGTTTTTATCGGTCGCATTGGCGACAGCCCCCTACCCCCGTCACGGTCAACACGGCTTGATCTGGGGGCGCTGCTAATCTTCAATGCATCGCAAAACGATACATCTCAAGACCGACTGGTGGATTGATGTCAATCATCAAAGAAGCGGCCAACACAGCAGGAGCAGCCGGCACCGTCGGATCGGCAGCCACCAACGTAGGACGCCGTGTATTGTTTTTCGCCGAAGCGGCAACCCTGGCCCATGTGGCTCGTCCCATGGTGCTGGCCCAAACCCTGGAAGCGGCTGGTTATGAGGTGCATTTCGCCTGCGATGGCAGGTACCGCGAGCTATTCCCCACACTGGCGCGCCCCTGGTATCCGCTCGAGTCGATCGACAGTCAGGCTTTTTTGGACGCCTTGGCCAACGGCCGTCCACTCTATAGCACCGAGCGCCTGCAACAGTACGTCGAAGCGGACCTTGTGCTGATCGAGGCGATCAACCCTAACCTTATCGTCGGCGACTTTCGTCTCTCTCTATCGATCAGCGCCCGCTTGGCTGGCATCCACTACATGGCGATCACCAACGCTTACTGGAGCCCCTACGCCCGGCCCCAATACAGGGTTCCCGAACTGTCGATCACCCGGGCCCTGGGAGTCCCCCTGGCCAATCTGCTGTTTAAGTTGGCACGCCCCCTGGCCTTTGCCCTCCATACCCGGCCCCTCAACCTTGTCAGAAAACACTACGGCTTGCCATCGCTCGGGCTGGACCTGCGACGTACCTACACCGACGCCGACACCGTACTCTACGCCGACCTGCCCGAACTGATCCCCACCTTTGACCGCCCGATATCGCACCAGTATATCGGCCCCATCAACTGGTCCCCCGATATCCCCCTTCCCCCTTGGTGGGACAAGCTTCCCGAGGACCGGCCGGTGGTTTATGTGACGCTGGGCAGCTCTGGCCAAAGCAACCTGCTACCGACGATACTCAGCGCTCTGGCCAAACTGCCCATCTCGGTCATCGCCGCCACCGTTGGACGCATAACGCACAATGAATGGCCCGCCAACGTCTTTGTGACCGATTATCTGCCCGGAGACCAAGCCGCCGCCCGCGCCAAACTGGTCATCTGCAACGGCGGCAGCCCCACCACCCTACAAGCGCTGTCGGAAGGCGTGCCGGTGATCGGCATCGCCAGTAACCTGGACCAGTACCTGAATATGGGTTACTTAGAAAAGGCGGGGGTGGGCAGACTGGTGCGGTCCGGCCAAGTATCCACCGTATGTATCAAGCAAGAGACCGAGCGAATACTTGGAGATCTAGAGTGCCAAGGCCGCACCGTGCAGGTGCAAAACCAAGTGACAGCCTGCAGCGCCACAAGCAACATGCTCAAATTGGTAAACACCATCATCCCAGCGTGTCATGACTGACCCTGACCAATAAGCGACCCCATCATGCGTAAGATAACCGCTCTTCAAATCCTGACTTTTTCTGCCCTGTTCGGACTGGCTCTCACCTTAAGTATCCTGACTACTAGCTTGCTGCTGGGCAGCCTGCCATTGGGCGACTTTCGCGGAGTTATCCTAGTTATAGCCGGAGTTATCACCCTGTACCTCTATCTGTTTCTAGTCTACCGTATATTTTTGTGGCTAACGCCCTTGACGGAGGGAGAGATTACCGAACATTCCCGGGAAGAATTCGTGATGCACGTCGACACTCTCTTCTATGTCATCTTCTTCTACCCCATTATCCGTACCTATTTTCTGCCCACCCCGCTGATGCGGGTGATCTATCAAGCCCTAGGCGCACGACTGGGGGTCAATACCTACAGCGGGGGCGCCATTCTCGATCCGCCTCTAACCGATATCGGCGCCAATACTATCATCGGCCATGACGCAGTGCTGTTCTCCCACTCTATCGAAGGGTCAAGATTGGCGCTTGCCAGAATCACTATCGGCAATAACGTCACCATCGGTGCTAAAGCAACCGTGATGGCCGGTGTCTACATCGGCGACGGCGCTATCGTTTCGGCCGGGGCGGTAGTCACCGAAGGCATCCAGATCGGTGCCGGTGAAGTGTGGGGAGGAATACCCGCAAGATGCCTTAAGAGGCCGTAGAGTCCACTTTGATCAGAGGACCATACAGGCGGGAAAAGGGGGCCGATAAACGCCCCCACTATACCAAACTATCCTCCCAGCGATTTGAGCAGAGAGTCTGCGTTCTGCCTGAAGGCGAAGGGTTTGTTGTCATCCAATAGGCTTTTGAGCAGCTCTCTAGCTTTCTCTGTTTCGCCACTCTGGGCGATGGCTTGAGCCAAGTGAAAGCGTATCACCCTGTCATCTGGTGCCTTTTTCGAGGCGCTACTAAGGTGTTGAACGGCCTCTTCGGCACGATTTTGCTCGATCAGGATCAGCCCCAAGGTGTCGAGTACCGCAGGGGAATCGGGGGCGTACTGGCGAGCCTGCTCGGCGTAAACCAAAGCTCTTTGAGGGTCACTGTTACGTACCAGCCAAGCGAGGTTATTAAGGGACCAGATATGATTCGGAGCCAACTCCACCACCCGGGTGAAAGATTCAATCGCTTCAGCCGTACGCTCCTGGCGCAGGTGTTGGTTGGCCAAAAACAAGTGCGCTTGGGCATCGCCGGGGTTTTTCTCCAGCCAGGCTTCGAGGGTACGTCTAGCAGCGGCGCGCTGGCCCGACCGCCACTGGGCACTGGCCAGGTTCTTGGCGTTGCGACTGCTAGGGGCGGCTTTCAGGGCGGCCTCAAAGGAGACTATTGCGACCTTTGGATTATTGAGTGCATCAGCCAGCCAACCTCGTAAAGTCAACACCTCGGGATGGCTTGGGGCGGCTTGTTCAAGCCTATCCAGCTCGACCTGGGCCTTAGCGAGCTCCTCCTCTTGTATCAATTGACGGGCCAGCGCGACCCGGGAGTAGAAGTGCTCGGGTTCAAGTGCCAGAGCCTTGGCCAGCTCCTCACGGACGCGGCGGGCGTCGCTGCTCTGGCCATAGGCTTTGGCCAGCAAGTAATGGGCCTGGGCGGCCTCGGGCTCGGCCTTAACCAGCTTGACTAGGGCGCTAAGGGCGCTGCCCTGCTCCCCCTGCGCTAGGTAAGCCTCACCGGTTAGCGCCAACACTGCAGGCGTCTGCTCCAAACCCTGAAGCAAACCCAGGGCACGGACAGGCTGGCCACTACGAATGCGAAGACTAGCCAAAAGTAATTTGGGTTGCAGGTCAGAAGGGTGGTTCTTGACCGCTAACTCCAACCATTTCTCGGCCTTAGCAAAATCATCCTGGGACGCTTCCAATTGCGCCAAGGCCACCAGAGTACGGCTGTGGTTACTACGGTATTGCAGCACTTGAGCGTAGAGATCGCGGGCCTGCTGAATCCGTCCTCGAGCCAGCTCCAGTCGCGCTAGGTTATGCAGCGTCGAGGGATCCCCAGGCGCCACCTCCAGAGCCTTAAGGTAAGCGTCGCGGGCACCGGGCTCATCGCCCTTGCCCAATAGCGCTACGGCTTTCAGCTGCAAAATAGCCGGGTTGGCCGGTTCCTGCTTCAGTAAAGCATCAGCAATCGTTATCGACTGGTCCAACTCACCGGCCTGAAAGTGGTTAACGATTATCAGCATCTGCTTACGGAACTCAAGAGCCTGAGGCAGCCCCAAAATCTTGCCCAGCACCTCGTTGCTCTCGGCCTGGTCTCCCGTCATGGCCAGCCCCAGACCCAGCTTCATATAAGCACGGCTCTCCTCAGGCCGTAGTTCGATCAGCTGCCGCTGGTAACGGTTGCTCTCGGCCGGCGAGCCCTTGGTTAAGGCGATATCGGCCATCAGCTCGAGCAGCGCCTGATCGTCGGGGTAAAGTTCCAAGGCCGGTTTGAGCACCCGCGCGGCGGTTTCAACCTTACCCTGGGCCAAGTAAATCGCCCCCAACAACCGGGTGGCTTCTCGAGCACCGGGATTGGCGCCGATAAAGCGCGCAAGGTAACGCTCAGCGGTTTCAATCTTATTAAGCCGGTAGCTGGTCAGCCCGAAATAGTAAATCGCCGGCATACTATTGGAGGCCGCCGCAAGGGAGCGCTGCAAGGCACTTTCGGCAGCCTTATAATCCCCCCGCTGAAAGGCCAGCAGACCGCGGGAATAAGACACGCCGGGATTATTGCGGTCACGTTTTTCCAAGCGATCGATATCGCTCTCGGCGTCGTCGTAGCGCTCCAGAAAGATACGCATCAAGGCACGGTTTATCAGGTCAACGCTGTTGTTAGAGCGGTGCTTGATGGCCTGGGTATAGGCATGCTCTGCAGCCTCAGCATTATTATCCCGGCGCTCGATTGCCCCCAACAGGCTCCAGGCGGAGGCAAAACCGGGGTTGGCGGCCACCACCTGTTCCAGCCGCCGGCGAAATCTGGTGAGATCACCACTCAGCCCCGCCAATCGTGCCTGACCCAAGCCCGCCTCGGGAGCGTCAGGATGCAGTGCCAAGGCCCGGTCGTAGGCGTCGGCCGCCTCTTGCAACCGCCGCTGAGCTAGAAGGGCGTGTCCCCGCAAGCCCCAGGCATCCGCCTGTTGTTCGGGCACCAGCGCATCGGGATCAGGGATCGTCTCCAGCACCGCCTCGAACTCATGTAGGCTCAGCAGGGTTCGCCCCAAGGATAACGCCACCGATGCCGGCGACACGCCCAGATCCAGCGCTCGGTACAGCTCCTTCTTGGCCGCCAGAAAATCCGCAGTCGCCAGGTAGTTTTCCCCTAGCAACCGACGGGCGTTAGCGTGCTGCGGGTCGGCCTGCAACAGGTTCTTCAATTGAATAATGCTGGCCTTGAGATCGCCAGTCTGCTGGTACGCTTTAGCTTGCTGAAAGTATTCAGCAGCACTCTGTCCAGACTCGCCGTTGCCGCTGGCCAATAGACCCACACCTAGCAATGCGACCAATATCAAGCGCGGTAGCCGGCGGTGAATCACTAAAATCCGCATCATCCCTGTTCTCCTGTGACAGCACCCTTCGTGAGTTGAGGGCTGTTATTTTGACTTACCCTTACCAGCCTAGTGTCCACACCAAAAGATCTCCAGTGACCGTACCCCTATTTTCATCCATAAGGCAAAATCAGCAGTATCGAGTTTTAAAGGTTTTGCCCTCCTCACCCACTACGACCGCCTCGTATGCGATGGCTGTTCGTCAGGTCTGTACTTTGCCTTCGGTTTCCTTCAGACCCCACCTCGCGATGGACACCCTTGCCGTTCGGCTAATTGTTCCCCTTGCCGGGTCGATAATGGACGTTCACCACCCAGTCATCCGATCTCCACCACGCGTATCAGAACAGCGCCGTAAAACGCTACGCGCCATACTTGGCGCACAAAGAAGAGGCGACACTCTCGTGTCGCCTCTTACACTCTATAACTTCAAGTCGCCTGCAATCGGCTCAGACTGAACGCTTGCCCCTCATCCGCCCTATCAGCAAAAGCCCCAGACCCATCAGCGCCAGGGAACCCGGCGTGGGAATCGGTGCTGAGGGTAGATTGCTTGATGCGTCGGTCTGGAACACGATCACGGTCTTGTCCTTGTTGAGCGCAGGGCCACCAAAGGAGTTACCATTGATGGCACCACCGGCCAGCCCGGCAAGACCATCGCCATCTATATCAAGAGCCGCTATATCTGGACCACTTACCAGACTACCGGTGGTACCGGTGCCGTCAGTCGAGCAGGTACCATAACCATTACCCGCCCCTTCCACTAGTATTACACCGTCCCAGAAACAGCTGGATGGATCTACCTTGTCGAAAGCGAGGTTCTGCTGGGTATCAAAGTTGATATCCAGGTTGGTGATATCACCGCCGCGGAAGAAACTGGTGTTTATAAAACCGATAGTGATGTCGATATCACCGCCGCCGTTACCCGCAACAGAGCTAAGGGCCGTATAACCGTTAACACCAAACTGATCTAGGGCTAGGTTACCTACCGCACCTCCAGCGCCGTCCGGTGCACCACCGTCGGCGGTGGTCGTAAAGGTCGTACCGCCGGCTCCGGAGATCGGGTCAAAGGCCTTCACGGTGCCGGAAAGGATCAGGGTTCCTTGGTTATAAGTTTCAGCGCCCTTAAGGGCATCGGCGAAAGTGGCGGCAGCAGCATCGTAGTAGATCTCGAAGAAGTTTATACCCGTGCCTGTCGTTTGAAAATCAGCGCTGATCGCAGAATTACCCGCCAGAACTCCCAAACCAGACACAGTTTCTTCAAAACCTGTCACAAAGGTCCACTCGGCAGTTTTTACGCCTGTAGCAGTAAAGGGATTGAAGTTTACGTTACTAGTGGTCTGAAATACCGAGATCTCAGCGTGAGCCAATGCCAAGATAGTATCATCTAAATCGATCTCTCCAACGTTATTATTGGTCGCACAAACTCCCGACATGCAGGCGGAATATGCATTACCCGGTGCCCAGTCGAGCAGCTGCACATCGATAATATCTAAACCGGATCCTGTAGGTGAGATTAAATAAGCATTCGCACTAGAAGCCATTCCTAGGCTTGCAGCCATCAAGGCCCCTACCAGCACTTTCTTGTTGAATTTGTCCATGTTGGACACTCCCATATCTATCGTTTATGTCAGCTTGCTTGTTGTTTTCACTGCTTAACAATTCGCTTAACCATAAAGCACACTTCATACCAACTCATATAAGCAATTGTTTGATAGCGATTTAGCTATTGAAATAGTAGATACACAGCAAGCAGTGTAAAAAGTTCTGACAGATAGAAAAGGATAGGAGGGGAGGGTGATCGCTGAGCATCCGTGCGCTCGAGCAAAGCGACACCCGCCGCCATTTTGTTTAACAGGCATAAATAGCCACCGTATCCAAGATAGACGGCACCCCAGGACCAGCTCAACCACCCGGGTTACGGGAAGCAGGATGTAAACGAGTAACAGGCCCTTGGCGATACACAGGCGTTAGGCCTCTTATCCTGAACATCCGCGCTCGTCTAGGGCGTTACTTGGACTATGATTTCCTTTAAAACCAATCGATAACGGAAACCGTACGCCATGCGAATCAAATCGGCAGCCATTACCGGAACCTTTTCCCAGATCCATATCGAAGCGGCGCGCAACTCCACGGACGATTTCAACCTGTTTCATGACAAAAATAAGTGGCAGAGAATTCAGAGAAACCCCTTTGGAGGCCCCATCGTATTGGGATTTCAGCTGGAGTGCTTGCTTGAATATCAGATGGAATGCTACCGCCGCGAGCACCAGGAAGACCGGCTGATCCAAGACCTGCACCTAACCTACAGCAACTACCAGGTTACCTTCGCCAATGTGGTCAGGCCCGAGGAGCCTATTTCCCTCGAGATCATGCCATCCAAGCTGAGTCAGGACCAACAACCCTTGCTGACCAATCGGCTGCTGCTCAAAGGAAAAAGTGGAGCCGTTCTGATCGGCTATAAGCGAGAATCGGCCACCCCTCTATTCCTGCCACTATGCGACCTTTCCCAGCTACCCGATCTCAGCAAACTACCAGACCGGAGCTATATAGATGACCCGCTCCTTTCCGGTAACCAGCGTTATTTCCTCAAACGTAAGTATATAAACACCGGCAATGCCAAAAATTTCCTCTCTGGCTCTCTGGCAGAGCAGTCGGACTACTTTGACGAACTCGAAGGTAAAATTCACTTCCCCGAAACGTTCCCGGTCAGCCTTACTTCATGCGCGTTGTTAGAACGGGCTCTGAAAGAGCACCAGGATTTAGAAGCTGACCCTATGGTTTACACCAGTCATAGCATCTCAATAGACAGAAGCTGTTTGAAATCATTAAAAAGCAATGACCGCCTTCACATTCTGGTCAAGCCCCAGCTGCAGCACAACACGGACAAAGGTCTCGGCAACTCAGGCATCCACCAGCACATTTTTCATTGCTTCGGACTGTTAAAAAACAACATCATTTTGTTCCGTGCCGAGATCTCCCTGGCGCGTCTACAAGAGATCCTCGCCAATAATGCCGGGGGCTAGCTCGCGGCTGCCGGGCAAGCGTGCTCTGTTAACGGATGTAGACGGATGGACTCACCAGGGCAGCAGGATGAGCCATGTGAGTTCAGAAAACTGAAACCAGGGCGCAGGATTACCGCGAGTTGTTGCCACAGATCGGTAGTCTCTGCCTGCAGCTCTACGGCGATCAAAGCCAGTTGTATACCCAGACCCTGGCCCACGAGATAGCCGGAGCGGTTATGAATACCTTGGCTAGCCACATTTCGCCAAACCATAACAGTGCGCACCCGTTGAAAAAATAACGTAAAATCGCCCGTTGATCCCTAACTCACCGCAGACGCATCGCTAAAAACAGCAGCGCCTGCCCAGGTGGGTTAATAGACTTTGCTCGCTGGAACGCCCGACATGATTCGTATCTCCAATGTTAAATTGCCGCTTGATCACGACGACGCGGCCTTGACCGACGCCATACTCAGCCATTTATCGATTAGCGCCGCACAGCTACAGGGGTATGAGATACGCCGACGTGGCTATGATGCCCGCAATAAACGCAACATCTATCTAGTCTACACCCTGGATGTGGAGACTAGCCTCAATGCCCAATTGCTGGAAAAATTTGCGGGCCACGGCTCGGTTAAGGCGACGCCGGATATGGCCTATCAATGCGTCGCTCAAGCCCCTGTAGATCTGCAGCAGCGGCCACTGGTGATCGGCTTTGGCCCCTGCGGCCTGCTGGCGGGTCTGCTACTGGCGGAGATGGGCTACAAACCGATCATTATTGAGCGCGGCAAAGAGGTACGTGAACGCACCAAGGACACCTTTGGATTCTGGCGCGATAAGAAGCTCAACACCGAATCCAATGTCCAGTTCGGCGAAGGCGGTGCCGGTACCTTTTCCGATGGCAAGTTGTCCACCCAGATTAAAGACCCCAAACAATATGGCCGCAAAGTGCTCACCGAGTTTGTCGAAGCCGGTGCGCCAGAAGAGATCCTCTATGTCAGCAAGCCGCATATCGGCACCTTCCGCCTGGTATCGATGGTGGAGAAGATACGTGCCAAGATCATCAGTCTGGGCGGAGAGATCCGTTTCAGCGCCCGGGTTGATGAGCTGCTGATCGATAACGCTCAGGTGACCGGCATCACCCTGGCGGATGGCGAAACCCTGCGCGCCAACCATATCGCTCTGGCCATCGGTCACAGTGCCCGCGATACCTTCCAGATGCTCTACGACAAACAGGTGCATATGGAGGCCAAACCGTTCTCGATCGGCTTTCGGATTGAACACCCACAGTCGCTGATCGATCAGGCGCGCTTTGGCAAATATGCGGGCAATCCCATTCTCGGGTCGGCCGATTACAAGCTAGTGCATCATTGCAGCAACGGTCGCTCGGTGTACAGTTTCTGCATGTGCCCGGGCGGCACGGTGGTCGCCGCGGCCTCCGAAGAAGGCCAGGTCGTCACCAATGGCATGAGCCAGTACTCACGCCAGGAGCGCAATGCCAATAGCGCTATCGTGGTCGGTATCGACCCCAGCGATTACCCGGGCGGCCCACTGGCAGGAATCGATCTGCAACGCCAGCTAGAACGCAACGCCTACCTGCTGGGGGGTGAAAACTACGATGCGCCGGCGCAAAAAGTGGGAGATTTCTTGAGAGGTGCCGACTCGACCACACTGGGAAGCGTAATCCCCTCGTTCAAGCCGGGGATCAAACTCACCGACCTCTCCAGCGCCCTACCCGATTTTTGTATTGCCGCGATTCGCGAAGCGATCCCCGCCTTTAACAAACAGATCAAAGGCTTTGCCCAAAACGATGCGCTACTCACGGGGGTCGAGACCCGCACCTCGTCACCGCTGGTGATCAAGCGCAACCAGCACGACCTGCAAAGTATCAACACCCGGGGGCTTTACCCCTGCGGCGAGGGAGCCGGATATGCCGGCGGTATCATGTCGGCGGCGATCGACGGTATCAAGATCGCCGAGGCGATCGCTTTGAGCATCAACAGCCAGCACTCGGACAGTCAGCCTTCGGACAATGATCATGGCTAACCCTTTTGCCGCCCTAGGGCTGCAGCAAGCGTTGGTCGATGCGCTCGCTGAGCGCGGCTATAGCGCACCCACGCCGATCCAGAGCGCGGCGATTCCGGCCATCTTGGCGGGTCAAGATGTGATGGCCGGGGCGCAGACCGGTACCGGTAAAACCGCCGCCTTCGCCCTGCCGATCCTGCAACGCCTGAGTGCCCGCCGTGCAGCCGATGATCCGACAGACCAGAGCAAACCCCTGGTGCGCGCCCTGGTGCTGACCCCGACCCGGGAGCTGGCCCAGCAGGTGTTTCAAAGCTTTATCCGCTACGGCACCTTCAGCCCACTGAAAACGGCGCTGGTCTACGGCGGTGCGAGCCTCAACACTCAGATCGCAGAACTCAACGCCGGGGTCGATATTGTGGTGGCCACTCCTGGGCGACTGCTGGACCTGATCCAGCGCGGCGCGGCTGACCTGAGCCGGGTGCAACAACTGGTGTTCGATGAGGCCGATCGGATGCTGGATATGGGATTTATGGAGGAGATTAAACGCCTGCTCACCGTGCTACCTAAAGAGCGGCAGACGCTGCTGTTTTCCGCGACCTTCGATCAACCGATCTTCACTCTCAGCAAGACCCTGTTGCACACCCCGACACTGATCGAGGTCGACGCCCGCAACACCGCCGCAATCCAGGTCGAACAGTGCATCTACGCAGTCGATGCCGAACGCAAACGGGAACTGGTATCACACCTGATCGGTTCCAAAAACTGGCACCAGGTATTGATCTTCACCCGTACCAAGCAGAGTGCTGATCAACTGGCCAGCGAGATGGTCAAAGATGGTCTGCAGGCCCAAGCGATCCACGGCGACAAATCCCAGGGTGCACGAGAGCGGGCTCTGGAGGCGTTTCGACAGGGTGAGTTACGGGCCTTGGTAGCGACCGATGTCGCCGCCCGCGGGCTGGATATCGACCAGCTCAAATATGTGATTAATTATGAGCTGCCCTTCAACGCCGAGGACTATATCCACCGCATCGGCCGCACCGGTCGCGCCGGCGGCTCTGGACTGGCCATCTCGCTGCTGAGTAGTGAGGAGCAGTATCTGTTAGAAGAGATCGAGGCGATCCTCAATACCAGCTTGCTGCCGCAGTGGCTGCCCGGCTACGAGCCCGATCTCAATCGACAGCCACCGCGCTCACGCAAAAACAGCGCTGCCGCCCAAAAGAGCCGCGCCAGAGATCGCGCCCTGGGGAAAAAACCGACCCGGCGCAGGGGCTAATCCCAGTATCCTGACGCCACCGATGCCGATGTCGAGCAGCGGTGGCTTCAGCGTCGATGTCAAAGACCTTAGCTCCTTAGGCTCTTAACTCGAAAGCTCAACAACCCCTCAGCCTTTCTTGGCACCCGCAGGCTTGACCACTTTTTTACCGACGGTCTTAGTTCGGGCTTTCTGGGTACTGACCTTATTACGGATAATTTGGGTCTGACTGACCTTGTTGGTCCGTCCGGGACGCGCCTGTTGCGCCAGGTTGGAGAAGATCTTTTCACGGCTAGTGACGTCGAAGCCCGGCATATAGACCCGCTCGATCGTGGCACCTATAAGACGCTCGATATTGTCCAGGGTGCGCTCCTCTTCGCGGCTCACAAACGAGATCGCCTTACCCAGCGCACCGGCGCGACCGGTACGGCCGATACGGTGCACATAGTCTTCCGCCAGGTAGGGCAGGTTAAAGTTCACCACGAACTCCAACCCCTGAATATCCAGCCCCCGAGCCGCCACCTCGGTCGCCACCAGCACCTGCACCTCACCGGCTTTAAAGTCAGCAATAGCACGCCGTCTTGAGCCCTGGCTCTTATCGCCATGACAGAGCGCCGCGTCGATCTTAACCATCTTCAGGTTACGCATCAGCTCATCAGCTTGGGCCTTGGTACTGGTAAACACCAACACCTGAAACCAGTTATATTTTTCAATCAGGGTGATAAATAGCTCGATTTTACGGCGCTCTTCCACCGGATAGACCACATGTTCGACGGTATCAGCCGTGGCATTCTGCTTGGCCACGCGGATCACCTCGTGGTTGTGCAACAACTCTTTGGCGAGCATATTGACCGCGGACGAGGCGGTGGCCGAAAACAACAGGGTCTGGCGTTTTTTAGGGACCATCAGCAGCAGGCTATGAACATCGGCGATAAAGCCCATATCCAGCATCCGGTCGGCCTCATCGAGCACCACAAACTCTACCTTAGACAGGTTGACGTTGCACTGCTCCAGGTGCTCGAGCAATCGCCCTGGGGTGGAGACGATGATATCGACGCCGGCTTTGAGCTTACTCTGCTGCGCGCTCATCTTTACGCCACCGTACAGCGCCAGCACGCTAAAGGGCAGAAATTGGGCGTAACGGCTGATGGTGTCTGCCAACTGTTCCGCCAGCTCCCGAGTGGGGGTCAGAATCAAGGCTCGCGGTGCACCCGAGGCGGTCGGCAGCGGACGATCGCGCATCTGCTGCAGGATCGGCAGTGCGAACGCGGCGGTTTTTCCGGTTCCGGTCTGGGCGTTAGCCAGTAGGTCTTTACCGCGCCGCGCCGGGACAATAGCCCGTTGCTGAATCGGCGTCATCTGCCGGTAACCACAGGCATCGAGGGCTTGCTGAAGCTCGGGAGCCAGATCTAATGATGAAAATTGCATGATAAATCCTCTGTAGATCGAGCTACAGCCAAAAACGGAGCGCGAATTATAGAGGATTTATTCCAACTTAGTGTGATTGATTACCACCTAAGAATAAGCGCAATACGTCGTGCGTTAATTTCAGCCAGGCGTCACAGGAAAACCCGGTCACGGCCCTCTATACTAAACACCTAACACCTAAGTTGATGATTTTTATCAAGGAGAACAGGGTATAAAACCCATGTCATGCACCCAACCTGGCTGCCAAGGCCATTACGATTTTGAGCGTATCGCGCTGATGGCCAAAAAACGCTTCATCGACGGCATAGATACTATCACCCTGATGCAGCAAGCCGACAGCGAACAGGAGAAACAGGAGGTCGCGCTGATCGCACTGCTCAATGTTGAAGAGCAGCAGATCAAGGCGCTTCAGCTCGCCTGCCCCTACGCGCTGAGCTGCCAGGTACTGGACTGCCAGCAGCGCTTAAGAACCTTACTTAAACCGCTGCTTAGGCAGCATTATGCCCAACTCAGGCTGAATAAGGCGCTTTAGCTGAGACGGGTTGGCTCAGGGTTAAACCTCAGCATTATGGAAGACATTCTGGACATCATCGACATCATCGAGCATCTCTAAAAACTTCTCGAACATCGGCATATCGTCCTCACTGATCGGCGTGGTCACTTGCGGCAGAAATTGAATCTCATCGACCTCATAATCGATCTCGCCAAACGCCTCGGCCAACGCCGTTTTCGCCTTGAAGTATTCGGTATGCGGGGCGAATACGGTGATTAAACCGGCTTCATTCTCGATATCCGCGACATCGACGTCGGCCACCACCAGCGCTTCGAGCACCGCATCCTCGTCACCCTGCTTAAAGGCCAGGATGGCGCTGTGGTCGAACATATGACTCACACTGCCTTGGGTGCCGATCTTACATTTGGTCTTGGTGAAACACAGCCGCACATCACCAAAGGTGCGATTGGGATTGTCTGTAAGACACTCGATCATCACCATACAGCTACCCGGACCGTAGCCCTCATAGCGAGCCACAGAGAAATCTTCACCGCCCCCGCCTTTGGCTTTATCGATCGCCTTGTCGATAACATGGGTGGGGACCTGGTCTTTCTTGGCCCGTTCAATCAATCCGCGTAACGCCAGATTACCATCGGGTTCTACACCGCCAGCCTTGGCGCACACATAAATTTCACGGCCGTACTTACTATAAACTTTGGCCTTGGCATCTGCCGTTTTAGCCATCGATTCTTTACGATTCTGATAGGCTCTGCCCATAACAATGTCCCATGAAAAGTGATAAAAAGACCAAGTTTACTCGACCCGCAGGGCAATATCTCGCCCTAACGCACTTTAAAGCCGATAAACTCGGTGTTGCGCCCCGTGCAAAGCTTCGACACACTGCCGACCACACCACCATCGCCATTAACACCCGCACTCAGGAGTCCCCTATGAGTCAACGCCAGCCCGACAACCCACTGCACGGCATCACCCTGGAAACTATCGTCAACAGCCTGGTTGAGCAGTACGGTTGGGAAGAGCTCAGTACTCGGATCAAGATCCGCTGCTTCAGCAGCGACCCCTCGGTGAAATCGAGTCTCAAGTTTTTACGCAAGACCGCCTGGGCCAGAACGCAGGTCGAGCAGCTGTACATCGCCAGCCAGAAAAAAACGCCGCGCAAGTCGGTATGGGAGAGATAAGCCAATGCCAGCGTCGCAGAGACGCTAGCTCGATCAAAATGGATCAGGGCCGTACCGAGGGACGGCTCCAGATAAAAAGCAGCGCCAGCAGCACCGAGGCAGCAGCCAACAGATCGACCCATAGCGGTAGCGATTTAAACACTATGGGGTAACTGACCATGACCAGCATCATGCTGCTCGAGAACAGTTTGACCTTCAACGAAATCACCCCGTAGCGTTCCCACTCGCTGATCAGCGGGCCAAACAGCCGATGATTGAGCAGATAGGCATGAAAACGGGACGAGCTGCGGGAGAAGCAAAACGCGGCCAATAGCACGAACGGCGTCGTGGGCAGTAGCGGCAGCACCACCCCGATGATGGCCAACAGCAGGCAGCAGAGCCCCATAGAAAAATAGAGGGTTCTGCGCAGCATGATGCCCTTGCCTCTATCAGCGTCTAGCGCGTGGCTGATGCTGATGACCCTGGGCATTATCGCCGGAGCGCTGGCCATCACGATGACCGACCTTGGGCTTCTTAGGCGCCCGAGGCCGCTGAGCGCGTTGATTGAGCCTAGACTCTGGCACCTCATGCACCGGCTTAAAACCGCTGATCTCTTTGCGCTCTAGCAATACCTGGGTCAACCGCTCGATATCGAACAACTGCTTGGTCTCATCGGCACTGACCAGCGACACCGCCTGCCCCGTCGCTCCCGCACGCCCGGTACGACCGATGCGGTGAATGTAATCTTCAGGCACATTGGGCAGCTCAAAGTTAACCACCTGCGGCAGCTGGTCGATATCCAGGCCGCGCGCCGCGATATCGGTGGCCACCAACACCCGGACCTTACCGCTTTTAAATTCGGCCAGCGCCTTGGTGCGCGCGCCCTGACTCTTGTTGCCATGAATCGCGGCGGCCTGAATCTGTTGCGCCTCCAACTGCTTAGTCAAGCGGTTAGCGCCGTGCTTAGTACGGGTAAAGACCAGCACCTGCTGCCAGTCGTGATCCTGGATCAGCTTGGTCAGCAGCGCCGGCTTCTGATTCTTATCGACGATGCTGATCCACTGCTCCACGGTGGTCGCCGTGGTATTCCGCGGACTGACCGAGATCTCCACCGGATCATTCACCAGACCCTTGGCAAGATTGCGAATCTCACCGGAAAAGGTGGCCGAAAACATCAGGTTCTGACGCTGTTTAGGCAGTACCGCGAGAATTTTTTTGATGTCATGAATAAAGCCCATATCCAGCATGCGATCGGCCTCGTCCAGAACCAGCACTTCCAGGTGGTCAAAGCGAACCGCCCGCTGGTTATACAGATCGAGCAAGCGTCCGGGGGTAGCGACCAGCACATCGACACCCTGGCGCAGCTTCATCATCTGCGGGTTGATCTTCACCCCACCAAACACCACGGTCGAGCGCAGCGGTAGTTTCTTGCCATAGGTCGCCACACTCTCACCCACCTGCGCGGCCAGCTCGCGTGTTGGCGTCAGCACCAGCGCACGCGCCTGGTTAGATTTCGCCTGCGGCCCCCTGGAGAGCAGCTCCAACAACGGCAGGGTAAAGCCTGCCGTTTTACCGGTACCGGTCTGAGCGGCAGCCATCACATCCTTGCCCTCGAGAATGGCAGGGATCGCCTGTGCTTGTATAGGTGACGGCGTTTCATAGCCCTTTTCGGCAACGGCTTCAAGGATCAGGGCTGACAAGCCCAGGGAGGCAAAACTCATAGAAAATTCTCTGGATACAACGTAAGACGGACGGGCGCTGGAAAGCGGGGGTGGATAATACAGTAAGCCGACCCTTTGTACTACGTTATTGGCGGCTTCAGCATACCATCGGCTGCAGGGCCATGGCACAATATATGCCCTTTCAACCAGTACAGGACACACGCGTGCTTAAACTACTTGTTATTCTAGGTGCCATCGCGGTACTTTTCTATGGCTACAAGCGCCTGAGCCATAATCCGCAAATTGCCGCGGACAACGTCCGACTCGGTGAGCAGTTTCTTGCGACTAACGCCACCCAAGAGGGCGTAGAAACCCGCAGCTCCGGCTTGCAATATCGGGTGTTGGAGCCCGGTAGTGGCAGCGAACACCCGAGCCCAAGCGATAGGGTTAAAGTACATTATCACGGCACCCTGATAGACGGCACGGTATTCGACAGCTCGGTGAAACGCGGTGAGCCGATCGATTTCGGTCTTAATCAGGTCATTGCCGGCTGGACCGAAGGTTTACAAACCATGGTGGTCGGCGAGAAAACTCGGCTGTTCATACCCAGCGCCCTGGGCTACGGCAACAGCTCGGCAGGATCCATTCCCGCCGGTTCGTTACTGATCTTCGATGTCGAACTACTCGCCATCAACCCCTAAGGCCCAGCGACTATTAATCGGTACGGACAACTAGGCGCCCTACTTCGTTGTCCGTCACGCCCCCATAACAGCTGCATTCAGCACCCCGTCGTCATTAACGCGCAGGGATCCTAGACCTAGCAACAACCAGAACGCCATCAACCTGTTATCATCGCCAACCTCCTTAGAGGGGCTACGGCTGGGGTCTCCTGACAATCACCAGCGCCACAGCCAACACCGTCAGCGCACCGCCGATCAACGCCAGCAGACCCAAGCGCTCATCAAATAACAGATAGGCCTCTAAGGCGGTGACCGGTGGCACCAGATAAAACAGACTCGCCACCTGCGAGGCCGCGCCTCTGCGAATGAGCATCATCAACAGCAACACAGCCCCGACCGACAAACCCAGCACCAGCCAACCTATCGCCAGCAGCAACTGGATACTCCAGGTCACCGTCCCCGTTTCTAACAGCCAGGCACCCAACGCAAAGAGCAGTGCTGCTGCACAGTATTGGATAAAGGTGCCGGGCACCAACTCCACGCCCTGCCCAAAGCGTTTCTGATACACGGTGCCAATAGAGATCCCCAGCAGTGCAATCAGCGCCCAGATCAGCGGCCACAGGGGCACCGCACCCACCTGGCCGTTGCCACCCATCTTCTCCCAAAGCACCAGCGTCACACCGACCAGCCCCAGCAGCAATCCCAGCCACTGACGAACGACGACCCCCTCACGCAGCAGTAGCACGGCAGCCACGGCGGTGACCAGCGGCTGTAGACCGACGATCAACGCCGCCACCCCGGCGGGCATGCCCCCCTCTATCGCATAGAACACTCCGCCGAGATAAAAACCATGCACCAGCAACCCGGTTACCGCGGTATGCAGCGCCGCAACGGGAGAGGGCCAGTTTGATTTCAACCACCAAGCCAGCAACCCCAGCAGCACCAGGGTAATCAGCATGCGATATAACAGCAGAGTAAAGGGCTCGGCGTAAGGCAAGCCGTATTTGGCACCGATAAAACCGGTACTCCACAGCCAGACAAACAGCACCGGGGTCAAGCGCGTCTCGAAACGCTGAAATAGGGTTAACAAACGGCCAAACTCCTTGTGTGCTTACATACGGATAAGCGAAAAAAAACAGCTGCCAAACATAGCAGAATTACGGCTGCTTATCGCCTTAGGCTGGGCAACTTAACATAATTTAGCTATTGCTTGGAGCATGATCCAGAACCTGACTAGACTTACGGGAGTATTGCCCAGGACTGGGCGGAGGAAAGATTACATCATGCTGATGGCTAGTGGCGACACCCCTCTCAACAACTGGTTTCAGTGTGCCTCCCATGGACACAAACCCCGCTTGCGAGTACTACTATTCATACTGCTACTCAATCTCAGCCTCTCCAACCACGGCTTCGCCGCCCCTACCGATCCAGCCCTCGACAACGTCACGCTCCAGCTACGCTGGTTGCACCAGTTCCAATTTGCAGGCTATTACGCTGCCAAACAGCAGGGTTATTACCGCGATATCGGCCTAAACGTAGAGATACGCGCTGGCGCGCCGGGACGTGAGCCCGTCAACGAAGTCATGGAGGGCCGCGCCCAGTACGGCACCGCCAACAGCGAACTCTTACATGAGCGTTTTAAAGGCGCGCCGTTGATCGCGTTAGCGGCGATTTTCCAGCACTCCGGAGCAGTATTATTGGTGAAACAGAGTTCTGGGATTCGCAGTCCCCAGGATCTGATTGGTAAAAAGGTGATGCTGATCAGCAAAGGCGCCGATATCAGCCTGCTGGCGATGCTCAAAGATGAAGGGGTCGATATCACCAAGATCAAGATACTCAAAAGCAGTTATGACATCAACGACCTGATCGAAGATCGGGTCGATGCGTTCAACGCCTACCTCACCAACGAGCCATTTTTCATGGCCCAACAACACATCCCTGTGTCGTTGCTCTACCCTAGAAACTATGGTGTCGATTTTTACTCCGACATCCTATTTACCACCGAGCAGGAGCTGCAACAACACCCGGAGCGAGTAAAGCAGTTCCGGCAGGCGTCACTACAAGGCTGGCAATACGCGATGGATCATCCCGAGGAGATCATCGAGCTGATCCTCAGCCAATACAGCCAAGCCAAGAGCCCTGAACAGCTGCGCTACGAAGCCAGCAAAATGCGCGAACTGATCCTACCCGATGTCATCGAATACGGGCATATGAGTCACGGACGCTGGGCTCATATGGCCCAAACCTTCGTCAACCTGGAGATGGTCCCCCCCGGCTACAACCTGGATGGTTTTCTCTATGACCCTAACCCGGAGCAGGATCTGTCAAACTGGTACCTATTGGTCACATCCCTGGCGCTGGGGATGCTAGTGGTCGTCACCGTAGCGGCCACCCTGTTTCGGTATAATCAAAAGCTAAAAACGGCTATCGACCATGGACAGCAGATCCAAGACCAACTGCAACAGCAGACCACGCTATTCGAAGCTATTTTCCGCAGCACCCCGGACGCCACCGTGATCTCCAATACCAAAAGGGAGATCCTGCTCTGCAACCCCGCCTTCTGCCGGATATTTGGCTACCAACCCGAGGAGGTCGTCAGCCAGTCTTCCGCGCTGCTGTACCAGAGCAACGAGGTCTTCGAACATCAACGAAACATACTCTTAAATCCAGACAAAGAGTCGACGCTCGCCTCCTATGAGGCCAACTACCAGCGCAAAAGCGGCGAGGTCTTTCCCAGCCAGTCGCTAGGCGGCCCCATCATCAACACCGGAGGAACTACCGTTGGCTTTATCGAGGTGATCCGCGACATCACCGAGCAGAAAAATTCACAACAGCAGATGATCCGTCTGGCGCTGACGGACCCCCTCACCGGGCTAGCCAACCGCCACCAGTTTAACCGACGCATCAAAGAAACCCTCAAGCTGGCCAAACGTCAACGCCAACTGCTGTCGCTGGCCATTATGGACCTGGACTATTTCAAGCAGGTGAATGACCAGTTTGGCCACCCTACGGGGGATAGACTGTTGCAAAAAGTCGCGACTATCCTGCGCAACACCTTCCGAGAAACCGATATCATCGCCCGGATCGGCGGCGATGAGTTTGCCATCATCATGATCAATCCAGAAGATCAAAATGCCATCTGCCAGCCGGCAGAACGGGTCATCGAGTCCCTGCGCACACTGACACAAGTGAATGGTCATCAAATTCAGGTCGGTGCCAGCTTCGGCGTAGCCACCTACCCTGTGGATAGCGAAAGCCCTACACAGCTATACCGCCTAGCCGACCATGCGCTGTACCAAGCTAAAGAAACCGGCAGAAATCGCTGTTCTCTGGTCAATAAAGATGAATAACCTGGCAGCATTACTGCCCCAGAGTCACTGGACACCTCGAGTCAGCACTCAAACCGTCTGAGTCAAGCACCCTCCTCATTCCCATACCGATCCCACAGCCTTAATAAATAACGGATAGCGGGCTTGATGCGTTAAACTGCTGCTTCCACTACAGCCCAGTCATGACCCAGGGTCGACAAGGTGCGCTATGAAAAAACTCAAACACGAAAAAGAGTTACTCAAAGAGGCGATTCGCGTGGGCGGGATCTATCTGCAGAACCGCGGCGCGGGTGAATTTGAAGCCAATGATAGTTCCGACCTGAAAATTATTGCTATCTATAAACTGTTGGTACTCGACACGCTGGTCCAACCCCTGGCCAAGGACCAGGTCGACCTACCGAATATGCGCCACAAGCTGGCATTATGGATCTCGCGCAACCTGCCTGCCGATCACCCACTTCTCAAGCCCTGATCCGGATCCTTGACCGGCAGCAAAACCTCAACGACTCGGCCTATTTTTTAGATTGGAGTACGCTAAATCAGCCCTGGTGATCGGTAATAAATACGCCTCCTCTTGGTTTATGCAGGTCCCTGGAGTGCGTTAAACCAATTGCGGCTCCCGGGCCAACTGTACCGCCTCTGCCAGGTGCAGGGTCTGGGTCGGGAAGGCAATCTCGGCACCCTGATTGTCGATAATCGCCATGATCTTGAGCATCACATCCTCTTTGATGGCATGAAACTCGACCCAGTTGGTGGTCTTGGTAAAGGTGTAGACAAAGAAATCGAGTGAGCTGGGACCAAAGGCATTGAAGTTAACGATCAACGTCTGCTCGGTGTCGATATCCGGGTGCTGCCTGAGCATCGCCCTCACCTTATCGACAATAGTCTTCACCTGAGCCGCATCAGCATAGCGAACCCCCAGTTTTTCATAGATACGTCGATTGGTCATGCGCGAGGGATTTTCGACCGAGATATTAGCAAAGGTGGCGTTAGGCACGTACAGGGGGCGCTTATCAAAGGTGCGAATGCGGGTCTGACGCCAGCCGATATACTCAACCGTACCTTCAATATCCTGATCCGGAGAGCGGATCCAATCGCCAATAACAAAGGGCCGATCCAGATAAACCATCAGCCCGCCGAAAAAGTTAGCCAGCAGATCCTTGGCCGCGAAACCGACGGCAATACCACCGATACCACCAAAGGCCAGCACCCCGGAAACGCTGTAGCCCATGGACTGCAAAATCACCAACACGGCGGTGATAATCACCGAGGCACGCAGCAGTTTGCTGATCGCCAGCGCGGTGCTCTGATCCATCGGTTTACTGACCCGCTCGGGATCGATCAACCCGACTTCGACGCCTCGCACCAGCCGTAACACAAACCAGGTCAACAACAGAATAACGGCAACGTCACGGACGGGTTCCACGATAGCCAACAGCAGAGTATCGGTGCGCTGATCGATAATCTGTGCGGCCCAGCTTAACCCTATCGTCCACATCAGGATAATGGCGGGCCGCCGCAGCGCATCTACAATAATATCATCCCAGATATTACGGGTATGCTCGAACCTTACAGCCAGCCGAGCCAAGAGTCGGCTCAACAGCAAGCTGGCCAACAAGGTCATAAAAACTGCGATAAAAACTTCGATAATCCAAAATTTCTCAGGGTTTTGCAGCCCCAACTGATCCAAAAATGGTTGCAACTCCATAGGGTACTCCTTTAACGATTCAAACCAGGTAACGCTAATAACCTAACTCTAATAACCCAGGTCTAATAACAGCCTAAGCCAATGCAGCGAGCTGCTGACGGGTCTGTTGCCAGCGTTCGCTCTGCTGTAAGGCCGGTAACTGGACCTGCTGCCGGGCCTTCATCCTCGACACTCGCTCCGCAGCAACAAGACCTTCCGACTCCAGCCATTGCAGCACCTCGAGAGCCGCCTGCGGCTGATTGCATACCAACAGCATATCGCAGCCGGCCGTCATCGCCGCCGCGGCTCGTTGGGCATAATCACCGGCGATCTCGGCCCCCGCCATACTCAGATCATCACTGAAAATCACCCCATCGAAACCCAACCGCTGGCGCAGGATGGTCTGCAGCCAAAAGCGAG
This sequence comes from Motiliproteus sp., assembly GCA_041586735.1. Lineage (GTDB taxonomy): Bacteria > Pseudomonadota > Gammaproteobacteria > Pseudomonadales > Balneatricaceae > Motiliproteus. The sequence goes on along the minus strand of JBFGZQ010000005.1, from coordinate 61,852 downwards.
AAAACCCGGCTGGCTGAGGATCACAGGCCGAATAGAGCACATGCGCGGGCATCACCGCATCCATTAAGGGTCTGTTTAAAAATGCATGCTGGGACAGCACTGAAGATGGCGACAAGGCTTGGGAAAAACAGGCAAAAGGCCGCAGATCTTCGGCTTCTATCTGTGCCAAAGGTCGTGAATCAATCGGCATCTCCAGATGAGAATCGGCGCCCACGCCACCATGACCCGGAAAATGTTTGCCGGTGGTCGCCATGCCGGCCTCATGCATGCCCGCCATCAAGGCCGCAGCCAAAGGCTCAACCGCAGCGGCATTGGCGCCGAAGCCGCGGTCACCAATGACGGCACTGATTCCCCGGTCCAAGTCCAGCACCGGGGCAAAGCTGATATCGATACCAAAAGCTAACAGCTCCGAGGCGAATAGCCAACCACAATCCCTGGCCAGCGACAGCCCTGCATCCGTATCGTTACGCCATAAAGTCCCCAGTGTTGCCATTGCCGGGATGCGGGTAAAACCGTCCCGAAAACGCTGTACCCGGCCGCCCTCATGATCCACGGCAATCAACAACTCAGCTCGTAACTGCTGAATACTTTCGGTCAGCGCCTGCAACTGCGCGGGGGATCGGTAGTTACGACTGAACAGGATCACCCCACCCACCGCAGGCCGCTGCAGCAACAACCGCTCTGCAGCACTGAGTTGGGTTCCCTCCAGATCAAGCATCAACGGGCCGGCAGTCATCAGAAGTCCTTATTGGTTATAAACAGAGTTAGGAGCAGCGGGAAGCAGCAATCATTCAACGAACGATCAGTACGGGGGTTCCGGGACTGACTCGATCAAACAGCCAGATGAGCTCCTCATTACGCATACGGATACAACCCTGTGACAGCGGCTGCCCCATCGGCTCGGTATCCGGAGTGCCGTGGATATAGATGAAGCGCCGCATGCTGTCACAAGCTCCCCTACGATTCACACCGATCTCGCAACCACTGAGCCACAAGATCCGACTCAGGATCCAATCCCGATCGGGATGGCGACGGGCGAGTGCCGGGGTGTAGATCTCACCACTAGGACGTCGGCCGATAAACACGGTATTTATCGCACAACCCGCACCAATTTTGGCTCGAATACGGTGCAAACCAAGTGGCGTACAGCCCGTATCGCGCTGTTGGCCCACGCCATTAACCGCCGAAGAGATACTAAAATCAGCTAACGTCTTATCGCCAGCCAGTAAACGCAGGCGTTGCTGAGCTATATCGACCTGAATACGACTGCCTAGACTATCCTTCATGGCTGCGATACAGAGGCAGAATCCGCGCCTTCGGTGGGCTCCTGATCAGAGCCCACCGAAGGCGCGGTATCGAGAATATACCGAACGCTAGATGTTGACACAGTCACAGGGTACTCCCTTGTTTACGCATAACCCGATAGCCCTTGAGCGTACTCATAGTACGCGCATAACGCCCACAAAGAGTCTCGAATTAAGAGAAAAACCGGCTGCGGTGAACGCGTTCCCACCAGGTGAGCAGCACCCGATCCATAGAACCAGAAACCATCCCGCCGAGTCGTTCACTCAAACTTTTCTTCAGTACGAAGCGGACCTGATACACCTCGCTCTCCGCGCAGGCCTGCACCAGGTATTCATCACTGGTACTAATCGCATCGATCAGCTGATGCTCTAAGGCCCGCTTGCCGAACCAGACATCACCGTTAGCCACTCGCTCTATATCGAGTTGCGGACGGTGCTCTGCAACAAACTCTTTGAATAACAGGTGGGTATCTTCCAGGTCTTCGACGAACTTCTTACGATCCTTGTCGGTATTTTCACCAAACATCGTCAGGGTGCGCTTGTACTCCCCGGCGGTGAGCATCTCTATATCGATATCGTGTTTTTTCAACAGCCTATTAAAGTTAGGGATCTGGGCAACGACTCCGATCGATCCCAACACCGCAAAGGGCGCCGCTATCAGCTTATCCGCGATGCAGGCCATCATATACCCGCCACTGGCGGCCACCTTATCGACCGCAATCACCAAAGGAATATGCTGATCACAGATGCGCTGTAACTGCGAGGCCGCCAATCCATAGGAGTGCACCATGCCACCCGCACTCTCGAGTCGCAGCAACACTTCGTCCTGTTCGGTCGCCAACGACAGAATCGTGGTAATCTCCTCGCGCATCGGCTCTACCTCAGAGGCGGAGATATCGCCGTCAAAATCCAGCACAAACACCCGCTTCTTATGCTCTTTTTCGACATCTTCACCACGCTTGCGCTGTTTAGCCAGCAGCTTAGCCTCGGCTTTCTGCTGTTTTTTCTCCTCTTTAAGCTGCTGTTTAAGCACATCTTTATCAAGGACGTACTCTTTGAGCGCATGACTCATATCCTCCAGCGATTCATTGAGATGATGCACCTCGATATAGCCACCACCCTCGTGTTTATTGCGCACAACCAGCTGTGCAATAGCACCAACCACCAACAAAATAGCGGCCACAAACGTCGCCACCTTGGCCAGAAACAGGCCATATTCGTACAGAAAATCCACCTACACACTCCGCTAGTGATCGTAAAGCGGCGATTGTAGCAAAACCCCACGCAACCGACAGACTTTTACAACGACGCCGAGCAACCCCTGATGATAGTTATCAACGCCTGCTCCAAACTGCTAAAATAACTGATCTGCGGTAATGCTACATCCTGAACACCAAACCCTGAACCCTGCATCCTATTAGAGCCGACTATGAAAACCGTCACCGAGGTGATCCAAAAACTCCCCAGCAAATTCCAAGCCGATGCCGCGCAAGGTCTGTCAGTGGTGTTCCAGTTTGTCATCGATGATTCATGTTATTTCAATCTCAACATCGCCGATCAACAGTGCCTAGTGAGCGACCAGCAACACCCCGACCCGGATGTCACCCTGATCATGGACAGCCAGACCTTTATTGAGGTGATTGAGGGTGAGCTGGGCGGTACCAGTGCCTTTCTGAGCGGCCGCTTACGCGCCGAGGGTGACCTGCTGCTGGCCACCAAATTGACCAGCCTGTTTAAGCGCCGCTAGCCTTAAGCCCACTGCGAGCCAGCTGAAGACGCTCGTTAGCGATCAGCAGAATCAACGGCAACAGAGAGCTTTTTATGTACGCCGTCGATGAAACCATCTATCAACTCGCGCGCGATAGACAGCTTAGGCGGTATGTGGGGTAGCCTATCGGGATCAAACCACTGCGCTGTAACAATCTCCTTGCCATCAGGCACCAGCTTTCCGCTGTCATAGTCGGCGAAATAACCCAACATCAATGAGTGAGGAAAAGGCCAGGGCTGACTTTTCCAGTAGCGAATATTTTTAATCTCGATCCCCACCTCTTCCCGAACCTCGCGTGCCACAGCGTGTTCGGCGGTTTCCCCGGCCTCGATAAATCCGGCCAGAGTACTGTAGCGCTCGCTATTAAAATTCGCGGCATGCGCCAGCAAACACTGCTCCCCTTCGGGTCCCTGACGCACCACCAGCACGATGATACAGGGAGAGATACGGGGGTATTGCTGATAACCACAAGCATCACAGTGAGCGGCGAAATCCGGACGATGTCTACTGACCGGCGTCCCGCAACGGCTGCAAAACCGGTGGTTACGGAACCAGCTATTGAGCTGAGCGCTGCGGTTCAGCAATCCGGCCAACTCGGCATCCGCATCGACTAAGGTCTGCCGCAACCCCTGGAGTCGCTGTTGCTGATCGGTATCCAACTGCTCAACCGCTAGGCAGCCTAACAAGACATCGTCGTTCCGATAACGCCCCATACTGAGATGCTCAGGGAAGAGGTGCGGATAGGGGCAATCAGCATGAAAAGGACTCAGCGAGCGATCGAGCAGCAACCGGTCACCGGCAAACAGCAGCCACAGCGCCATATAATACCTCCTAGAGTATCTGGGATTTTTACGACTAACAGCATAGTTACCGCCGCTGTGGCCAAGACTCGGCCAACTAACCCGCTTACAGGCCAAAATAGCATGCTCAGTCTATAGCCTATAGCAAAAACAAATATAGCGTCGCTCGCTCAACACTAGCACCGTATAATGCGATACGTATCAACTCAACATCAGCAAGGACTAAACCATGATAACCTTATACCGTCCTCTAGCCGCACTGCTCTGCACCGCTTTCATGGCACTATCACTACCAAGCTGGGCGGAGAGTCGCGAGCAACAAGCCTGGGCGTTGATTAAGCAAGGGGCGCTGATCATCGATGTGCGCAGCACTGAAGAGTATGCCGACGGCCATCTACCCTACGCGCTGCATATCCCCTATGAAGAGATCGAGCAACAGTTTGCACAACTGGAGTTACGCAAGGACCGCTCGGTGGTGCTCTACTGCCGCAGTGGCAATCGGTCGGGAATCGCGTACCAAACCCTCGAAAACAGCGGCTATACCGCGCTTCATAATGGCGGTGGCCTAAACGCCCTGCTGAAAGTCCCCCATTAACGCAGCAGCTAGGGAGATAACCGAGTAACCCCCCAGTCGCCATTATTAAGGGTATAAACCAGACGATCATGGAGTCGGTTTTCTCGACCCTGCCAAAACTCATAACGCAGCGGCTGCAATCGATACCCGCCCCAGGCTTCGGGGCAGGGAATCGGCTGATCCCGGTAACGCTGTGCGATCGCATCGACCTGCTGCTGCAGCTGTTCTCTGTCGGCCACCGGCTGACTCTGGCAGGAGGCGGCAGCGCTGATCTGACTCCCCCGAGGACGTTCACTAAAATAACGCTGGACACGGGCGCGATCCAACCGAGTCACCTTCCCAGATATGCGGATCTGACGATCTAGCTGCGGCCAGTAAAACAGCAACTCCGCCTGAGCGTTGCCAGCCAACGCCTGACCCTTGAGACTGCGGTAATCGCTATACCAACAAAAGCCCTCTATATCATAATGTTTAAGCAGTACGATCCGCGCCGACGGGCAGCCAGTGGCGGATGCAGTCGCCAGCACCATCGCGGTGGCGTTATCTGGATCGAGCTGCCGATATTGAGAGAACCATTGGCAAAATTGCTCGAGTGGACTGGAGTCCAGCTCTGCCTCGGTAAAAGATTCGGCGAGGTATTCACGCCTGATCGCGGTTAAATCATCGGTTTTATTCATAGTTCCTCTACACTGAACGATCCAAGGGATACTTGGCGAATAGTTAAAATATAGGCGGTGGTACTGATAATGCTAAGGCTACAATCAAGGTAACGAATCAAGGTAACGAATAGATCCAAAACTGCTATCCTGATCCTGCGGATGATTACAAATTCGATGCTGTTACAGCCTGTAGATAATGGTTCTAGTCTCTATCAAGCCCCCCATCTACTATGTTGAACCCCCTATTTGACCTAGCCCATGGAGTACACAACATGTTAAAAAATAGCGAAGGAAAGCCCGTCCCTCAGGTCAGCTTCCATTGCCGCGACGCGGATCAATGGGTTGACCGCAGCAGTGATGCTCTGTTTAGCGGTAAGAAAGTCATCTTGTTCGCACTGCCCGGGGCGTTTACCCCCACCTGTTCCTCCAGCCACCTGCCCCGTTACAATCAGCTCGCAGCACAGTTTAAAGCCCAAGGCGTGGATGCCATCTACTGCCTGTCGGTCAATGACAGCTTCGTCATGAATGCTTGGCAAGAGGATCAGCAGGCCGACAATATCAGCTTCCTACCCGATGGTAACGGTGAGTTCAGTGAAGCACTAGGAATGCTGGTTGACAAAGCGGCCATCGGCTTTGGCAAGCGCTCCTGGCGTTATTCGATGCTGGTCGACAACGGCGTCATCAGTAAGATGTTTATCGAACGCGATATCCCCGGCGATCCGTTTGAGGTCTCAGATGCGGATACCATGATGCGGCATCTCAATCCCAGCTATAAAGACCCCGACGCCATCACCCTCTTTACCCGCCCTGGCTGTGGCCACTGTGCCCGTGCTAAAGCGCTATTAGCGAAAAAACAGTTGGCGTACGAGGAGGTGGTATTGGGACAGGGCATTACCCATGCCGGACTCAAGGCGGTGACCGGACGGTTAACGGTGCCGCAGGTGTATATCAACGGCGCTCACATCGGTGGCGCGGATGAGCTTGAAGTCAAACTAGGCGCCTGATGATCTTATCGCCTTAGAACCGCGCTCAGGGCACTGTCTGCATCCTGAACGCGGTTTCGGCGTATTTTTCGTATCAAACCTATTCGTATCAAACCCATTCGCAGCCGACCCGCGAATAGTTAGCGCCGAGCCAGCGGCCTGTTAATCAAAATCTTATAGGTTTTATGATTTTCATTCAGAAAGCTGGTGACATCCGCGATCTCGGGCATCCGCTCGAGCATCATCCGCGTGAGTCGCTCATAATGCATGATAAAGCGATGAATCTCGCTCTCACTCATGATCTTCAGCCCATCTGACCGCCCCTCTTGATCCAGATAGCGCACCCGATCAGCCAGCTTTTTCTCCTGTAAAGTGCGCCATTCAAACACACTCTCCATGCTGGGAACCTTGAGCATAATCAGCAGATCAAGCTGGTCGAACAGCTGTTGATAGGGACCCTTGAGCTGGTCATTGACATAGCGCCGCCAGACCGCATCAGGATCTTCAGTGGCCTCCAACTCATTAACCGGTTGTAACAACTCCTGCTCAGACTGCGGCGCCGCTCCCAGACACCAGCCATCGACAACCACCACATCCACCGCCCCTGAGCACTCCTGCCAAGCACGCTCTGGACAGCGATCATCGATCGATTTATCAAACACCGGAATCTTTACCACCGAGCCATCCTGTGACTGGCGCAGCTGCTCAAGCAGGCTAATACCCAACTCGACATCATGGGTACCAGGGACTCCTCGGGTGACCAGCAAAGGATGAATATCAGCCGCCAGACGCTCACGAGCCGCCCGCGTTTTATAGATATCGTCCAGCGAAAAGCCTACCACCCGCTGCCCAAATCCCAAGGATAGCGTCACCTCGAGGAGGTTAAACAGGGTCGACTTACCCGCCCCCTGCGCACCATTAATACCGACCACCAGCGGACCTGGATGGCGTGATTTATGTTCCATAATCCAGGCAGCCAGAGGCACATAGATCGCCTCAAGCATTTCCACCAAACCGATATCTACTTTGAGCGACTCCAGGGTTTTAGAAAAATCAGCCTCTACAGCCGCGACCACTTCGGTGCGCCGCTGCGCAGTCTGAAACAACTGATCCTTTGGCCAGGACGTCAGCACCCCCATCTCGCGTTCTCCCTCTAGCAATCCGTGACTTGAGTGGTATCTGCACCCTTACTTTGTCGCAACCACTCTACCAGCGTCCGAATCTGCGGTTCCTCCATCAGTGACGGTGCATGGCCAACGCCTGCCCAGCGACTCAGCGCCAAGCTAGGATTGAGTTGCTGCATCCGGGTTACGGTAGCCGCACTCAGCACATCAGACTCCTCCCCCCACAACAACAACTGCGGACACTTGACCTGCTGCCATAATGACCACAAATCGATATCTTCATCTGCCATGGCGCGGGTATAATCACCGATGGCCGGATCATAATGCAAACCCAGACGCTGATCGTCACAGCGACGCGATCCCTGACGCGCCAAATGCTGCCATTGCTTATCCGACAACCCGGAAAAGGCGGGATAGAGCAGCCGCAGATGAGCCTCAAGCGCCTCGAGCGATTCAAAGCGCGGATCCTGGCCGACATAACCGGCAATTCGCTGCAACGCCTGCTGACTAATAAACGCCCCTATATCATTGATAACCAGACGCCGAATCGGTGAGTGGGGATAGGCGGCCAGCGCCATCCCGATCAGCCCTCCCATCGAGGTACCGATCCAATCCACCTGTTTGACATTTAATCTGGCGATCAGCGCCACCATATCCTGCAGATATTGCGGCATCGCATAGGGACTGCCCGCCGGTAGCCAGTCACTCTGACCTCGGCCGGCAATATCGGGACAGATCACCCGATAATCTCGCGATAGTGCCAGTGCCAACTCATCGAAGTCACGGCTATTGCGGGCTAAGCCATGCACGCAAACGAGGACCCGCTGATTCTCAATCGCACCCCATTCGTGGTAAACCAGCCGATGAAACCCCTGCGGGTTAAGGGACAGAAAACTCTCGGTGCGCATGACGTTTCTCCTAGGCAGCCTGGTATCGAAACATAACACATATCGTCTACAGCGCCGCTGTACAACGATCAACTCAGATAAATAGCGACAACTGTTGACCAGCAACGCGCGTTCAACATGGCGCAGACCTGACAGGTTGCGATGCCGCGCCGTTGCAACTTGGCGGTCATCGCCGGTCCCACTCCATGCATCCGCGTCACAGCCAGCGCAACCACACCCGCCTCGCTCATAGTCGCTTGCCACCCTCACGTCCTGAGCCTACCAAACCAGGACCAAGACGGTCATTTAAACCACAAATTACACAAAACATCAGACTGTAAACCTATAAAAAACCACAAAAGCAGCCCAAAAATCTAAAAAATATAATAAAAAAGAAATAAAGCAATGCAAAAACAGCAACTGTAGCATCTATAACCGATGGATTAACGCTAAGCTATTCCTAGCGTAGTTATACCTTAAACTCATAAAAACAACTCAACACTCAGGATAAACACCATGCTGATCGGCGTCCCCAAAGAGATCAAAAATCACGAATACCGTGTAGGACTCAGCCCCGATTCTGTTCAGGAACTCACTCACCGCGGTCATCAGGTCATTATCGAAACCAACGCCGGCGCGGGCATCGATTTCTCTAATGAGGAATATATTGCAGCCGGTGCCGCAATCGTCGATAGCGCCGCAGAGGTGTTCGCACGTGCCGAGATGGTCATCAAAGTCAAAGAACCGCAAGCACAGGAATGTGCGATGCTGCGTGAAGGCCAGGTCTTATATACCTATCTACACCTGGCGCCAGATCCTCAACAGACCGAACTGTTGCTTAAGTCCGGTGCTACCTGTATCGCTTACGAGACCGTGACCGATAATCACGGCGGCCTGCCACTATTAGCACCGATGAGCGAGGTTGCCGGGCGGATGTCTATTCAGGCGGGCGCGCATCACCTCGAAAAGGCTGCAGGCGGACGCGGTGTACTGCTGGGCGGAGTTCCGGGCGTTGCCCCGGCCAAAGTACTGATCATCGGTGGCGGCGTAGTGGGCGTCAATGCAGCCACCATGGCGATCGGCATGGGTGCCGAAGTCACCCTGGTAGACCGTTCGCTACCACGTCTACGGCAGTTAGATACCGAATTCAACGGCCGGGTCAAGTGTGTCTACTCTACCGTCAGTGCTATCGAAGAGTACGCCTTGGAGGCCGATCTGGTTATCGGTGCGGTATTGATCCCGGGTGCCGCAGCCCCCAAACTGCTGACCCGCAGCATGGTCAGCAGGATGAAAAAAGGCTCGGTCATCGTCGATGTCGCCATCGATCAGGGCGGCTGTTTCGAAACATCCAAGGCGACGACCCACCAGGATCCCACCTACGTGATTGATGGTGTGCTGCACTACTGCGTAGCCAACATGCCCGGTGGCGTGGCTCGCACCGCCACGATGGCACTGAATAACGCCACCCTGCCGTTCGCACTGGCATTGGCTGCCGATCCCAAGCGGGCGCTACTAAACGACAAACACCTGCTCAATGGCCTCAATGTCCACAAAGGCAGGGTCACCTGCCAAGCTGTCGCTGACGCCCTGGGGTATGAGTATGTCGAAGCTAGCCAGGCTTTAGAACTGTAAGGCGCGAACGCATATCAAAACAGGCGCAGTGACATGCGCCTTGTTGTTTTGAAGACCGGCGTATCCATAACAGCGAGTTCGCTCCAGCTCGTTCACCGCACGCTCAAGCTATTATTTTGCCGCTTCGGCTTTATTACTGATTTTGCCGCTGCGAGCCAGATGCTCCTCCAATCCGGCATTCTCCAGCGCCTTGTTAAGCATCAGCCTAATCTCGGCTTCACTCTGCATGCGTAGCGCATTGGCGACCAGCCCCTCGGCTTGCACACGGCTGACCGAACGGACGACATGCTTAATCCGAGGCAAGCTATGGGCATTCATACTGAAGGTTTTAACCCCCATCCCCAACAGCAACAGCACGGCGGCAGGATCAGCCGCCAGCTCACCACAGAGACTCACCTCCAGACCATTTTTATACGCCTGCTCGGTGATGTAATGCAGCGCCCTGACCACACTCGGATGCAGCCGTGAGAACAAACTGGCCACGCTTTGGTTATTACGATCAACCGCCAGCAGGTACTGGGTCAGATCGTTGGTGCCGATAGAGACAAAATCCAGTCGCCAACCCATGTAGTCCAGCAAGAACATGGTGGCAGGCACTTCAACCATGATGCCAATCGGCGGCTTGTCAATCGTTAAGCCTTCGTTACGTAACGCCTTCATGGCCTTGCGCAGCAATTCAAAAAAACTATCGACCTCATCAACACTGCTGACCATAGGCAGCAATACCTTCAGATTATTCAGCCCCTCATTGGCGCGCAGCATGGCGCGAATTTGACCGAGGAAAATCTCCGGATGATCCAGGGTAAAGCGAATCCCCCGCCAACCCAGATAGGGATTATCCTCTTGCACGGGGAAGTAAGGCAGCGGTTTATCGCCGCCAATATCCAAGGTCCGCATGGTCACCGGACGTGGATGAAACTTCCTCAGCACCTCACGATAAACACGAAACTGCTCCTCTTCGGTCGGGAAACTTTCGTGTATCATAAACGGAATCTCGGTACGGTACAGCCCCACCCCTTCGGCACCGCTCTGCAAGCCCGGACTAATATCCGACAGCAGGCCGGTATTGACGAGCATATTCACTCGAAAGCCGTCGAGGGTTTCAGCCGGCAGGTCGCGAAGTTTTTCCAGCGACTTATCAAATTCGCTATCCTGCCTGGCCAAGCGGATAAACTCAGCGCGCAGGGCACTAGAGGGCTGAAAGTGAACCCGGCCCTGGTAACCATCGATAATGGCGGATTTGCCAATCAACTTCCGCACCGGCAGCTCACCCACCCCCATCACCGCAGGGATACCCAGGGCACTGGCGAGGATCGCGGTATGCGACAGTGCCGACCCTTGCTTGCAGACGATCCCGACCAACTGCCCATGAGGCACTTGGGCGATATCGGATACCCCGACAACATTTCCCACTAAAATCGTCGGCCGGTCGTAACTCACCTCGACAGCATCGGGTTCGACCAACAACCGGAGCAGGCGCAAACCGATATCGCGAATATCCTCTCCACGGGCCCGGAAATACAGATCCTCCATCGCCTCAAAGATGACAGCATGTTCATCGATGACGACCTTAAGCGCAGCAGGGGCGATAGCGCCGGCCTTGATACGATCACGAATAGCGCGCTGTAGATCATCGGAATCCAAAATCATCCGATAGGTATCAAAGATAGCCCGCACATCGTCCGGTGTGCCGGCCATCTGCTGCTGCCCTTGCACCAGCTGCTCGTGAACCCGCTCAACGGCCCGATCAAACAGTGCCAGTTCAGCCACGGGGTCCAACGAACAAAGATCCTCAACATCTTTGAAGCTGAGACTACTGCCTGTTGCCACGACCCAACCGATGCCGATCCCCGTAGCACCCACAATACCGTTAATAAAGTTATTGGTTTTTTTACTGGTTTTTAACAGCTCAGCAATTTTCCCACTGCCAATAGCATCACTCAGCGCACTTGATAGATGCGCGGCGATGGTGACTAAGAATGCTTCATCCTCATCATCAAAGCGACGAATAGCGCGTTGTTGTACGACTAACACCCCGACCAACTTGCGGTAATGGATAACCGGTACGCCCAAAAAGGCGTGAATATCTTGCTCCTGCGCCTCAGGAAAGAAATGGAACTTAGGATGCTGAGGAGCATCTTCGAGATTTAGCAACTGCTGTTGCTCACCGACAAAGCCCACCAAACCATCGCCGAGCGGCATCCTGATCTGACCAACAGACGCCACATCCAGCCCCAGAGTATGCATCAACACCAGCTCCTCCTGACCTGCGTCCATCAGGTAGATACTACAGACGTCGACCTCCATCACCTCTTGAACCTGAGAGGAGATCATGCGTAGCATCTCTTCAAGCGAAGCGGCGGTATTGACATCCTGGACGATTCGTTGTAACCGGGCCAAGCTAGGCATAAGACTCTCCTAAAAACCGCAAAATCAAATCATGGACTGGCACACACAGAGCAACTGAGAGCGGATGGTCTTAAACACAGGTACTGCGCGATGATGCATATCGATCGAGACCCCAAACCACTAACAATTCCATTCAATTCTTATCAGGCATACCACTCATTAAAGCTGATAATACAGTCATTTTAATGACAGCACCTCTCTAATCCTTAGCCGTAAACCGTACAACCGAATAACCGAATAACCGAACCGCCACAGTGGCTGCAGAACTGTCACAGACAGTAAATCATGCTACGACGCACTGATCGCGACTATTTCTCTGGCCGCAGCAGCGCTAGAGTCAGTACAATACAGGGTTTATTTATACGGTGCGGCTATCGCCCAACTGATAGCCCTTAGATATTGAAAGGTAGTTTGCTGATGGTCAAAAAGCTGTACATCAAAACTCATGGTTGTCAGATGAACGAATACGACTCGTCGCGCATCTCTGACCTACTGGGTGAGAGCCACAACATGGTGCTCGTTGATAGCGCAGAAGAGGCCGACATCTTGCTGCTCAACACCTGCTCCATCCGCGAAAAGGCCCAGGACAAGGTGTTTCACCAACTAGGACGCTGGAAAAAATTAAAGCGAAAACACCCTGAACTGATGATCGGCGTAGGTGGCTGCGTGGCCAGCCAGGAGGGAGCGGCTATTCGCAATCGAGCCCCCTTTGTGGATATGGTTTTCGGCCCGCAAACCCTGCACCGTTTACCGGAGATGATCGACTTGACCCAGCAGGGCAAGAGCGGTCACGTCGACGTCAGCTTCCCGGAGATTGAGAAATTCGACCGTCTGCCGACACCCAGCGTCTCGGGTGCAGAAGCCTTTGTCTCAATAATGGAAGGCTGCAGCAAATACTGCACTTTCTGTGTCGTCCCCTACACCCGCGGTGAAGAGGTCAGCCGCCCGTCACAGGACGTACTGCGCGAGGTGCAGCAACTGGCCGAGCAAGGGGTGCGTGAAATCCATCTACTGGGGCAGAACGTTAACGCCTATCGAGGTGAACATAAAAACAACGACAGCGATACCACCGACCTAGCCGAGCTGATCGGCCAGATCGCAGCGATCGACGGTATCGACAGGATCCGCTTCACCACCTCCCATCCGGTAGAGTTCAGTGACAGCCTGATCCAGGCATTTGCCGATATTCCAGAACTGGTCAGCCACGTCCACCTACCGGTACAAAGTGGTTCGGATCGGGTACTGATGGCGATGAAGCGCGGTCATACCGCGCTGGAGTACAAATCAAAAATACGCAAACTGCGTAAGGCACGCCCCGACATCTGCCTATCATCGGACTTTATCATCGGCTTCCCCGGGGAAACCGATGCTGATTTTGAAGCGACCATGAAGCTGATCCACGAGATCGGCTTCGACCACTCATTCAGCTTTATCTACAGCCCACGCCCCGGCACACCCGCAGCAGAACTGCCTGACAACACCAGCGAAGACACCAAGAAACAGCGCCTACAGATTCTGCAGCGAAGAATTGTCTCCCAAACAATGGCTATCTCCCAGGCGATGATAGGCACCGAACAGCGGATTCTAGTCAGCGATTACGCCAAAAAGGATCCGGGCAAACTCCAGGGCCGCTCAGAAAATAATCGTGCGGTGTACTTCGCCTGTGACAACCCCAGCCTGATCGGTCACTTTGCCACGATCCGCATCACCCATGCCTATCCGAACAGCCTGGTCGGGGAACTCCTGCACAGCGAACTGGATCAAACAATTTAGCAGGGGACGATTTCTAACCGATACTTAGGGCACACCCGGCGATCTTGTTGGCACCTCGACAAGCGGGCACCACCAATAGAACACTAACAACCAGAGGCATGATAAGTCCTTGACTACAGACACCGCCGTACGTTTCACCCTTGAACCGGACAACCCCTCCCATCTGGCTAATCTGTGTGGCCAGCTGGATGAGCATCTAAAATTGATCGAAAGCCGGCTAGGGATCAAGATTCGCAACCGCGGCAACGATTTCCAGCTGGTGGGCGATCAGCACACTACCCGCGCCGTGACCCAGATCTTGCACGGCCTATACCAAGAAGCCGGCCAAGGTGTGCAACTGACGCCGGAGATGATCCACCTATCACTGCAGGAGTCAGAACTGGAGCAACGCCTGGATCGCAACGAAGCCAAGCAGCTGCAGATCAAAACCCCCAAAGCACTGGTCAAGGCGCGCGGTAACCATCAGAACAGCTACATCAACAGCATTCGCAACCTGGATATCAATTTTGGTATCGGTCCGGCAGGCACCGGCAAGACCTTCCTCGCGGTGGCCTGCGCTGTAGATGCGCTGGAACAGAATGAGGTGCGACGGATACTGCTGGTCCGTCCCGCCGTAGAAGCGGGCGAAAAACTCGGTTTTCTACCCGGTGATTTGAGCCAAAAGATCGACCCCTATCTGCGCCCTCTTTATGATGCGCTCTACGAGATGCTCGGTTTTGAGACCGTGAACCGCCTGATCGAACGCCAGGTCATCGAGGTCGCGCCGCTGGCCTACATGCGCGGCCGCACCCTCAACCACGCTTTCGTGATCTTGGATGAGAGCCAGAACACCACCCAAGAGCAGATGAAGATGTTCCTAACCCGAATCGGGTTTGGCTCAACAGCCGTGATCACCGGGGATATCACCCAGATCGACCTCCCCAAGGGCACCGTATCAGGCTTAAATCACGCCACCCAGGTCCTCAAAGGCGTTGAGGGGATAGGGTTTACCCATTTTGAAGCTAAAGACGTGGTCCGTCATCCGCTGGTACAGCTGATCGTTCGTGCCTACGACAAACACCAGCAGGAACAGGACACATGAGCATCGACATAGATCTGCAACTGGCCAGCGATGCGGAGCTGATTCCCTCTTTGGCTGAGTTTCAACGCTGGGCAGACCACTGCCTCAAGGGCCAACTGGAAACCACCGAACTCTGCATTCGCGTCGTTGACGAGCCTGAAAGCCAGCAACTCAACCTGGATTACCGGGGTATGGATAAACCCACCAATGTTTTATCTTTTCCCTTTGAAGCCCCCCCGGGAATAGCGCTCAACCTGCTCGGCGATCTGGTAATCTGCGCACCGGTTGTCGCCTTGGAAGCCCAACAGCAACACAAGCCTCTAAGCCACCACTGGGCACACATGGTAATTCACGGTATCTTGCATCTGCGCGGATACGACCATATCGAAGACGACGACGCTCAGACCATGGAAACACTGGAAACCCAGCTACTGGCAGGACTTGATATTGCTGACCCCTATCTTGTATAACATCACCCTCGAATGTATTAATGCACCCTGTCATTCACCATTCGCTATTTCCAGCTGAGGCACTATCTCCATGAGCGAAGATCGATCGAGCAGCAGTCAGGGCAGTCGCTCCTGGCTGGAAAAACTCTCCCAAGCGTTCTCGGATGAACCCCGTGATCGCGACGAATTGATGGCGGTACTCAATAACGCCGTCGAAAGCCAGGTGCTTGATGCTGAAGTATTAGCGATCATCGAAGGGGCGATGGAAGTTGCAGACATGCAGGTTCGCGACATCATGATTCCGCGCCCACAGATGGTCGTTATCGACTCAACCCTCACCCCCCAGCAGTTTCTGCCGGAAATGATAGCGGCGTCACACTCCCGTTTTCCGGTGCTTGGAGAATCTCCAGACGAAGTGATCGGCATCTTGCTGGCCAAAGACCTGCTGCCCTATATTCTCAATAACGGTATCGATCGCTTTAAGATCCAGGATGTACTCCGTCCCGCTACCTTCGTCCCCGAGAGCAAACGCCTCAACATCCTGTTGCGTGAATTTCGTGCTACCCGCAATCACATGGCGGTCGTGGTGGATGAGTACGGCGGCATATCTGGGCTGATCACCATCGAGGATGTACTGGAACAGATCGTCGGCGAGATCGAAGACGAATTCGACGCCGAAGATGAGGAAGCCCCCATCAAGCAGATCGAGGATAACGCCTATATTGTCAAAGCCCTGACTGAGATCGATGATTTCAATGACTACTTCAACAGCCGTCTCGACGATGTTGAGTTTGATACTGTGGGCGGCATCGTCACCCAACGCTTTGGTCACCTGCCGCAACGCGATGAGAGCGTCGAACTGGAGGGCTTTACCTTCAAGGTCATCAACGCTGACAATCGCCGTATCCGCCTGCTCCAGGTCTCGCGCCTAAGCGGCGACTAACCAGACGGTGCTCTCTTCCCGCTCGCTAGCAGCCCCTCACCAGCGCCGCGCCCGCCCCTGGCTGCAGAGCTGTCAAAACCAGGGGCTCGCCCTGATCTCTGGTGCCCTGGCCGCATTCGGATTTGCCCCTTTCGAGATCTGGCCTCTGGCTATTCTTTCCTGCCTGGGGCTATTGGTCAGCCTGCAGCGCACGGCGACAGCCAAGCAAGCGGCACTCACAGGCTGGTGCTACGGCATCGGCTTTTTCGGCACCGGTGTATCCTGGGTATTTGTCAGCATTCATCAACACGGCAATGCACCGATACCCCTAGCGCTGCTACTCACCGCGCTGTTCGTGAGCGCTATGGCACTGTTGTTTGCCCTGCACGGCTATCTCTATAGGCGCTATATTGTCGGCCTACCCTTAGCCGTGTTACTGGGATACCCCACCCTCTGGATATTGGCAGAAGGGTTTCGTGGCTGGTTCTTAACTGGATTCCCGTGGTTATATCTAGGCTATGCACCCATCAACAGCTGGCTATCTGGCTGGGCACCCGTTACCGGGGTATTGGGTCTGAGCGGCTGCAGTGCACTGCTGGCAGCCTGCCTGTTTCTGCTACCGCGCGCGTCAAATCGCCGCACAGCGACGCTGACCCTGCTGATCTTAGCCCCCTTCGTCTCAGGTAGGTTGTTGCAACAGATTCAGTGGACCGCGCCCTCCGCTCAGCCACCAGTGCACGTCGCGCTGGTGCAGGCCAATATTCCTCAACGACTAAAATGGGACCCAGGCTATCGTGCCCAGATCATCGATCAATACCTGGCGCTGAGCCAACCGCTGCTGCATGTCGCCGACCACTCGGAGGAGGTACAAAAAACCGAGCTGATCATCTGGCCGGAAACCGCCATCCCGCTGTTATACGATATTGCCCTGCAACATCTAGCACCCTTTGAGAAAGTCCTGCTTGAGAATCAAGCAGGGCTGATCAGCGGTATCCCCTTCCGAACGCCAGCCTATCCCAGCACCGCAACCCGTTTCCACAACTCCATCATGGGGCTCGGTAACGCCGTGGGTCTATACCACAAACAACGGCTGGTGCCCTTTGGCGAATACGTACCCTTAGAAAACTGGCTGCGCGGCCTGATCGATTTTTTTAACCTGCCGATGTCGAATTTCAGTCTGGGTCCGGCGAACCAGCCACCGCTGCTATTAGATCGAAGCGCCAGTGATCGGATCCGTATCGCCGCCTACATCTGCTATGAAATTGCCTATCCAGATCTGGTCGTCCAGAACGCTAGACAGAGCGAACTGCTACTGACGATCAGCAACGACAGTTGGTTTGGTGACAGCTTCGCGCCGCATCAGCACCTGCAGATGGCACGCATGCGCGCCCTGGAGACCGGCCGCTATCTGATCCGCAGCACCAACAACGGCATCTCGGCGCTGATCGACGCTAAAGGCCAGGTGTTACGCCAGGCCCCCCAATTTACCTCAGACATTCTCCGGGGGGAGGTGCAACCAATGCGGGGACTCACACCCTTTATGCACTTCGGTTCGACACCTGTACTGGCGAGCTGCGTATTGTTGCTAGGTCTCTGTGCCTGGGTACAACGTCGATCATTCAAATCCCGTTAACGCCATATACAACCGCTCCGCCGCTCAATCAGGGCTGCTGGTTACACTATCGCGATGAAAGTAATGACTATCGCACTGATGGCAGGGCTCGATCACCGACGTCTGTGTCAGCTTCACCAGCGCGCCGCACTCTAGACAGCGTAGCTGCCCTGCAGCAGCAAGCTCTCCGGCCAGATAATCCTCAGGACCATGATCGAGGCGCTGCTGCAGCTCGGTCTGATCGACGCGGGTTTTATCCGCCAAGCCAAACAGCTGCTCCACTACGGCATATTCCAGCGCCTGCAGATCAAAGTTTAACCAGTTGGCGATCCCTTCACCGGTCCTATGCAGCACCGAACCCGCTTCGCGCAGATCACGGCGCAGGTAAGCCTGCAATAGATCCAGCTCCTCCTGAGTCATCTCGCGCGCCGCCAATTCCAGCTCGGCAGCCTCTTCGATCTTTTGCTTAATAAAAGGCCAGGATTGAGTCTCAACCTGTTCTATAGACAGGTAGACACGCTCAAGCAGCCGATTATAAATATCCGGTGCATCCTTAGGCAGCTGTGGCGCGCTTTTTTTAGGCTTCACCTGGTCTGGATCTGACTGATTCATAACGTCCTCACTCGGGTCGACAAAGCACGACCTACCCCTATCTGCATTTGGCTATCTATTGTATCCTAGCCCCTTTTCGCATGACCCTTTAGCTGCTTTTGTACCCAAGTCACCATTAAGTCAAAACAGCGGTCATCCTATGCGCTCAGCACGGTTACCTAAGTCACATGAAAGAACAGTATCATCCGCAGTCAATCGAAGCCAACGTCCAACAGCACTGGGATCAAAACCAGAGTTTTCAGGTCACCGAACAGCCCGGCAAAGAGAAGTTCTACTGCCTGTCGATGTTCCCCTACCCCAGTGGCCGACTGCATATGGGCCATGTGCGCAACTACACCATAGGTGATGTCATTTCTCGCTACCAGCGGATGCAGGGTAAAAACGTGCTGCAGCCGATGGGCTGGGATGCCTTCGGCCTGCCCGCCGAGAATGCGGCCATTCAGCACAGGGTAGCACCCGCCCAGTGGACCTTCGAAAACATCGCTTATATGAAGCAGCAGCTCAAGAGCCTGGGGTTTGGCTACGACTGGAGCCGAGAGATCGCCACCTGCCACCCCGAGTATTATCGCTGGGAGCAGTGGTTTTTCACTCAGCTGATGGAGAAAGGCCTGGTTTACAAGAAAAACTCCATGGTCAACTGGGACCCTGTCGATCTTACCGTACTCGCCAACGAGCAGGTGATCGATGGGCGCGGCTGGCGCTCGGGTGCCTTGATCGAACGTAAAGAGATACCCCAGTGGTTTCTTAAGATCACCGACTATGCCGATGAACTGCTGAACGATCTTGATAAACTCGAGCATTGGCCCGAGCAGGTTAAGACCATGCAGAAAAACTGGATCGGTCGCTCTGAAGGGGTAGAACTGCAGTTCCAGGTCGAGGGTGACAGCGATCTGACCGTGTTCACCACCCGACCCGATACCCTGATGGGCGTCACCTACGTCGCCGTAGCGCCGCAACACCCT
The DNA here is from genome assembly GCA_041586735.1 of Motiliproteus sp. Lineage (GTDB taxonomy): Bacteria > Pseudomonadota > Gammaproteobacteria > Pseudomonadales > Balneatricaceae > Motiliproteus. The sequence goes on along the minus strand of JBFGZQ010000005.1, from coordinate 42,322 downwards.
CTAGCCGCCCGCGCCGCTGACACCAACCCGGCCATGCGCGCCTTTATCCAGGAGGCCAGCCATATCAAGATGGCCGAAGCCGATCTGGCGACCATGGAGAAGAAGGGGCTCGATACCGGATTTAGCGCCTCGCACCCCATCACCGGCAAACAGCTGCCCATCTATGTCGCCAACTTTGTATTGATGGAGTACGGATCCGGCGCGGTGATGGCGGTACCTGCCCACGACCAGCGCGACTGGGAGTTTGCTCATAAATATGGCTTACCGATCCAGCAGGTGATCAAGCCGCTGAGCGACAAGATCGACTGCAATATCGACCAGGCGGCCTTTACCGATCCAGGCGAGCTGATCAACTCCGGTGAATTTGACGGTTTAACCTCTGACGATGCCTTTAAGGCGATCGCCTTCCATCTCAAGCAAGCCAACAAAGGCGAAGTGCGAGTCAACTTCCGCCTGCGGGATTGGGGTGTATCCCGGCAACGCTACTGGGGGGCGCCGATTCCGGTTATCAACTGTGATAACTGTGGTCCGGTCGCGGTTCCAGCCGCAGACCTACCGGTAGTACTGCCCACCGATATCGAGTTTGATGGCTCCGGCTCACCGATTAAATCGATGCCCGAGTTTTACCAGTGCAGTTGCCCAAGCTGCGGTAAAGACGCCATCCGCGAGACCGACACCTTCGATACCTTTATGGAGTCGTCCTGGTATTACGCCCGTTACGCCAGCCGTAACGCTGATACGGCGATGTTGGATGAAGGCGCCAACTACTGGGCGCCGGTCAACCAATATATCGGCGGCATCGAACACGCCATCCTGCATCTGCTGTACTCGCGATTTTTCCATAAACTGATGCGTGACCTGGGTCTAGTTGACACCGACGAACCGTTCGAGCGGCTGCTGACGCAAGGCATGGTGCTGGCCGAGACCTATTACCGCGAAGACAGCAACGGCGGCCAGAGCTGGTTCTCGCCTCAGCAGGTCGAGGTAAAGCACGATGACAAGGGCAACATTGTCAGCGCTACGCTGCTCAGTGATGGTCAACCGGTACTCTTTGGCGGCATCACCAAGATGTCCAAGTCCAAGAATAATGGCATCGACCCGCAGGTGATGATCGACCGCTTTGGGGCCGATACCGTGCGCCTGTTTATGATGTTTGCAGCCCCCCCAGAACAAACCCTGGAGTGGTCAGACAGCGGTGTCGAAGGTGCTCACCGCTATCTAAAACGGCTCTGGAAGCTGGTCTACGATCACAGCAGTCGAGGCCCGGTAGAGGCTCTCGACCTAGAAGGACTGAGCGACAAACAGCGCGAAGTCCGGCGTAAAACCCATCAAACCATCGGCAAAGTGGGTGATGACATCGAGCGTCGGCAGACATTCAACACCGCTATCGCGGCGGTTATGGAGCTCACCAACACCGTCAGCCGCTTTATTGATGTCAGCCCACAGGGACGCGCCGTGGTTCAGGAAGCGCTAGAAGCCGCAGTTGCGTTGCTGTCACCGATAGTGCCGCACATCGCTCATCAACTCTGGCAAGACCTGGGCCATGATAACGAGCTACTCAATCACCCCTGGCCCAGGGTTGATGAAAGCGCGCTGACGCGCAGCAGCGTTGAGATTGTGGTGCAGGTCAATGGCAAGCTGCGCTGCCGCATTCAGGCCGCCGCGGATGCCGATCGCGACGTCATTCAGCAACTCGCGCTAGCTGACGAGAATGTTCAGCGCTATACCCAGAACACCACGATCCGCAAGGTCATCGTGGTGCCGGGCAAGCTGGTCAATATCGTCGTGAGCGGCTAACGGATGCTTTTACGCTATGCTCGTCTGGGACTCTACCCCGTGCTTATCGCCATGCTCAGTCTCAGCAGCGGTTGCGGCTTCCAACCACGCGGAGTGATAGCCGTTCCGGAGCAGCTGAAGGTGCTCTTTCTGCAAGGTGATGAGCGCAGAACCATCTACCAGACGGTCGAGCGCAGCTTCGAATCCAGCGGTATCATCCTGGTCACCAGCGCCGAGCAGGCACCCTATCAGATCAATCTGATCAGCGTACAGCACCAGCGCCGCTCGGCATCACTGAATGAAGATGCTAAGACCCAGGAATACGAGCTGCGCGCGCAACTCAGATACAGTATTCAGGATAATGCCGGGGCCCTCGTGGTCAAGCCAACCGAGATCTACACCGAACGCACCTACAGCTACGATGCCAACAGCGTCAACGCCAAAGACGCCGAAGAAGCCTTACTACGCCAGGAGATGCGCGAAAACCTCGCGCAACAACTGGTACGTCGCTATCTCAAGCTTGCCGAGATCTATGGCTACTAGGAGATGAAACTTAAATTAGAGCAACTCAGCAACCACCTCCAGCAACCCTTACGTCCCGTTTATCTGCTTAGTGGAGACGAACCCCTGTTGATCCAGGAAGCGGGTGATCAACTCCGCGGCGTGGCTCGAGATTGCGGTTTTAGCGAGCGCGAAGTATTTCATGCCGATGCCAGTTTCAGCTGGGAAGCGCTGCTCCAAAGCAGCCAAAGCCTATCGCTTTTTTCTGATAAACAGCTGATCGAACTACATATCCCCAATGGCAAACCCGGCACCAAGGGCAGCGATATGCTCACCCAGGTGCTTGCGGCACCATCTCCCGACAATCTTATACTGATCTACTGCCCCAAGTTGGACCCGGCCGCACAGCGCAGCGCTTGGTTTAACGCGATAGACAAAGCCGGTGTCATTATCCAATTCTGGCCGATAGAGGCGCAGCGGTTGCCGAACTGGATTCAACAACGCTGTCACCACGCAGGGCTGCGTATCGACACCGAGGCCGCACAACTGCTGACGGATCGGGTTGAAGGCAACCTCCTAGCCGCCGCGCAGGAGATCGAAAAGCTCAAACTGACCCATGCCGGCAACTCGATTACTGCCGAGCAGATCATCGGCGGCGTATCAGACAACGCCCGCTACGAGCTGTTTGCTTTGATCGATGCGGCACTCGAGGCCAAACCCACTCGCAGTCTGAAAATACTTCAGGGGCTGCGGGCTGAGGGTACCGATGCCATCGTCGCCCTAGGTGGCCTCACCTGGGAGATCCGCAAGCTGCTGGATTTGAGTCAACACCAGGGTGGCATCACCGAGATGCAGTATAAAAAACATCGTATCTGGGGCAGCCGGAAAAATGTAGTTAATCAGGCATTGCGGCGACTCAAACCCGCACAGCTCAGCCAGATGCTGCAACAGTGCGCTGCGATCGATCAGACCATCAAAGGGATGCACCGCGATGATCCCTGGCAACTACTCAGCGTCCTAGTACTGGAGCTATCGGGCAAACCCTGCAGCCGCCGCCCTGCCTATTAAGGCCAGCATCGGCTAAAATAACCCACAATCAGGGGTAGAAACGGGCTGTTGTCTCACTCAAGCTTGCAAACCGCTGCTTTATTGATTTGACTCAGACCCTGCGCTAGATCAGCGTTTATCAAGTCAGAAACAGCTATGGTATCAAGTGACATAGTGCCAGGTGATAAAGTGTCAAGTAATAAATTGCCCAGTAACAGGGCTCCAAGTGCGTCATGGCACGTCTTATCAACTAGCGACTGCATAACTCATTGAGCAGGCCATTGGAACAGATCATGCGTCGTCATTCAGGATTTACACTGATTGAGCTGTTGATCAGCATCGCGATAGTGGCCATCCTGGCTGGTTTGATGGCGCCCAGCTTTACCGCGTTTATCCAGAATAACCGCTTATCAGGCCAGATCAACAGCCTGATAGGCACCATCCACCTGTCTCGAGGTGAAGCTGCCAACCGGCGCTCGATCGTCACCCTGTGCGCCAGTGACAATGGCTCAAACTGCAACACCAGCAACTGGGAAGCGGGTTGGATCCTGTTCAGCGATGCCAACAACGGCGGCAACGCGGTGATCGATGGTGCAGATCAGCTACTGCTCTACCAAGAGCCGCTGAGCGGCGGTAATAGCCTGCGCGCGTCCGGATTCAGCGGCAGCAACCTTGGAGTGCTACAGTTCAGCTCCACTGGTTTCATCCTCGCATCATCCCCAGCGCCAGGAACCTTTACCCTTTGTGATAGCCGTGGGACAGCCTTTGCCAAGGCGATCGTGGTGAATATCTCCGGCGTGTCCAGGTTGGCGGTCGACGAAGACAGCACGCTTAATGGCATCGTCAATGACCATCGCGGTAGCCTAGGAGACATTACATGTCCCTAGCATCTCACCCAAGTTTCAGCCAGCCAAGGATGTTTTTCCGCCAGCAAGGGGTGAGCATGATCGAAGTGATGATCGCCCTGGTACTGCTGGTCACTACGCTGCTGGGGGCCACCGCGCTGCAGATCACCGGCCTGCAAACCAACCGCAGCGCCTATTACCGCACCCAGGCCAGCTTAGTGTCCTACGACATTGCCGATCGTATCCGCCTTAACGCCAGCTACGCCAGCGGCGATAACGACCGTTACAGCTTCAACACCGCGAGTTCAATCCTGCCCTCCGCCACGAGCTGTGCCAGCAGTGCGTCGGGATGTTCAAAGCAGCAGCTGCGTGATCTGGATATCCGCGAATGGAGCGAGAATTTTTACGATGTGACCGGTATCGGCCATGACCAGAGCGCCTACAAGCCCCTGTTACCCGGTGGTACTGGCAAAATCACCGCCAGTGGCGCTAATTTTTCGGTCGAAGTCAGCTGGCAGGAACTGGACTGGAACATCGGCGGGGGTGCCAACAAGGCCGATACTACCAAAACATTCACCCTAGACTTCACCAGCTCGAGTTAGCGATGAACGCATCTACACAGCCCTTCAGACGCCCTCCCCTTTCTGCTCTGCGGCAGCGCGGGGTATCGATGATCGAATTGATGGTATCACTGGCGATCAGCGCCTTTCTGATGCTGGGAGTATTCCAGGTCTTTATCGGTAGTAGCAGCACCGACAGCGTCTCTCAGGCTTTTGCCAGGGTCCAGGAAAACGGTCGCCTGGCACTGGATATTCTGACCCGCAATCTGCGCATGACCGGCTATCAGGGCTGCATCGATCCAGATATTGTCGATATGAACATCATCGCCGATGACGCCCCGACTACCGATATGACCAGCCAGGCGATCTGGGGTTACGAGACCGACACCAGCGCCTGGAGCGTCGTTAATCGGGACGATAATCTGGACAATATCAGCGGCGTTCACCAGGGTAGCGACCTGATCTATATCCAATACGTCTCCCCCAACAGCGTCAATGTGATCTGCACGGGTGGCGGCAACTCCTGCACCGCCGTTAACGCCAATATCAAGATCGACTCCAACAGCATCGGCCTGAACAAATATGATCTTGCCATCGTCACCGATTGCGAAAGTGCCGACATGTTTCGTATCGTCAACAACGCCAAGGATACTCAAGACGGTAAGGTGACCCTAGCGCATTCCAACTCGCAGAACTCTAGCAACAACCTCAGTAAGCCCTATGGCGATGATTCTCAGGTGATGACCTTTGAAGCACTGGCCTTCTACGTTAAGGATACCGGCCGCAACAGCAGCCAGGGCCACGACATCTATGCCCTGTATCAGTTCGACAGCACCTTTCACGACGGTTCGGGAACCGGTAGCTACATCACCGGCCGTGAGCAGGAGCTGGTCGAAGGGGTCGAACAGCTGCAGATCCTCTACGGTCAACGGTTGAGCGACGGCAATCTACGTTTTATCCCGGCTGATGCCAGCAACCTGGATTTCTCTCAGGTAGCGGCTATTCGCATCGGCCTGCTGGTCAGCTCCCCCGAGGCGGTACTTAACAGCGATGATACCGCCACCTACAAACTCCCCGGTGAAGATATTGAACCGGCAGGCACTGCGTTAGCAGTCGCCACCCACCCCGTCGATCGACGGTTGCGCCAGGTATTCAACAGCACCATCGTATTGAGAAATCGCCAATGAATCGCCGACAACAGCCCTACCTGAATTTCCCGCGGCAGCAGGGTGTGGTGCTGGTGGTCTGTTTGCTGGTCATCCTGGTGGTCACCCTGATCGCCGCCACGATGATCAAGACCTCAGCCTTCGAAGAGAAGATGGCCGCCAACGCCCAGACCTATAATCGCACTTTCCAGGCCGCCGAGAGTGCGATCGAGCTGGCTATCAATACTGACAGCATGATGTTCGATGCCATCGATGCATCCGACAACCTGTCAGCAATCGTCACCGCGTCGATGGGCACCTCTAGCGTCACCGCCAGCGCCCAAACTAAATTTATCGGCCAAGGGATCGCTCCTGGTAACTCCATCGGTTCCGCCTCCACGTTTATGTACGAAGTGCATGGCACCGGCGCGATGGCCGAGGTGAACGCCACCACTATGATCCGCCAAGGCTACTACCGTGTCAGCTTTGTCGCCTCCTCGGATGATCAATAACCGGCAAGGCCGGTTGGAGAATGATGATGAAAACTAACGCTATCAATACCCGGATCATACTGAGCAGTTTTATCTGCACCTGGCTGCTCTGCACCCCCGTTTGGGCCGATGATACCGAGATCTACTTCGGCGGTGGCAGCAATGTCACCGTACAACCCAATGTGCTGTTTATTCTAGACACTTCAGGGTCGATGACCAGCACGGATGGCGGCAGCAGCACCCGCCTAGAGCGGATGAAAACGGCGCTGACCGACATACTCAACAATGCCCAGGATATCAATGTCGGGCTGATGCGTTTTTCTAATCCAGGCGGCCCCGTTCTCTATCCTGTTAGAGATATCGACCAGGCCATCGTGACGACTATCCAGCAAGATGCGCTGAGCGGCTCTACAGCAAGCACTATTCAAACAGGCAATGATGACGCTGAACAAGCCGCCGACTTGAGCGTATCCCTGAGTTCAACCACGCTGGATATGACCAGGGTATCGGGCTCTGTTTCAACCAGCATCAGCCTACAAGTCAACAGCAGCTTTGACGATGCCGAAGAGAGCGTTAGCAGCGGTAGTATGGATCGCACCAGCAGCGACCTGGAGCTGATGAATGATGGTGGCACCCAGATCCTGGGGATGCGCTTTGCCAGCGTCAATGTACCCTCTGGCGCCACTATCACCGATGCTAGGCTTGAGTTCGAAATAGACGAAGAACACAGCGCCTCTTCGGATCCTGTGACCGTGCGCATTTTTGCGCAAGACGCTGACAATCCAGGCAGTTTCGCTAGTACTAAATACGACATTTCTACCCGTACCAAGACCACGGCTAGCACTACCTGGGCCATTACCGAAAATCCTGCCGTCAATAATGCATTGATCTCACCCAACATCAATAGCCTAGTGCAGGAAGTCATTGACCGATCTGGCTGGGCAGCAACCCAAGCCATGACCTTTGTGATCGAGTATGTCAGCGGCTCAGGGGTTCGCTGGGTCGAATCACAAAACGGTGAAAGCAGTGCCGCACCCAAACTCCATATCACCTACACCACGGGTACAAGCTCCAGCGCTGCCCAGACCCTTGGGTTACGCTTTAACAATATCAACATTCCTCAGGGTGCGACCATCAGCTCTACTGCGCTGACCTTTACTGCAGACAACACTAATAGTGATACCACCAATCTGCTGTTCTATGCTGAGGACACCGACCATAGCAGCCCGTTCACGACCAGCAGTAACAACCTAGGTAGCAGCAGCAGACCGCGCACCAGTGCCAATGTCGGCTGGAATGCCGCGGGCACACTCGGACCCTGGACTAACGGTGACGAATATACCGCACCCGATTTAACGACCATCATCCAAGAGATCGTCAATCGCAGCGGCTGGTGCGGTGGCAACAGCCTGTCTTTATTCGTTACCGGCACAGGACTACGGATCGCCAAATCCTACGAAAATGATCCCAGTCAGGCCCCTAGACTGGAGATAAGCTACGACCCCAGCAGCGCCCCCAGTGGCTGTATGAACTACGAGTTTGGCGTCCGAGTTAACAGTAGCAGTGATGATGCCGAACAGAACAGCAGCGGTAATGTAGACTTGTCCAGCACCGATCTGGAGCTAGTCACCGACGCTACCACCCAGACCATCGGCATGCGTTTCAACAACGTACAGCTCAATCAGGGCTCGACTGTAGCCAGCGCCTACCTAGAGTTTGCGGTGGATGAAACAGCCCCCACCGACGCTACCAGTCTGCTCATCAAGGCGGAAAATATCGGCAACTCTGCTACCTTCACCACCGCTAATAACAATATCAGCGCTCGACCCACCACCAGCGCCAGCGCTACTTGGTCGATTACCGATCAGTGGTCCGTTGAACACGAGATCAAACGCAGCGTCAATATTTCAGCGCTGGTCAACGAAGTGTTGGCACGTGCTGATTGGGTACCCGGCAACAGCATGAGCTTTATTATCACCGGAAGCGGCAAGCGGGTAGTCGAATCTTACGACGGCAGCAACCTGGCACCGCGACTGCTGTATTACACCCATCCTGCCAACGTACCGGTAACTAGCAACACCGTCCGCAGCAAGTTGATCGAAGAGGTCAACAACCTCGAACACAAGAGTGGTACCCCGATCGTCGACAGCCTCTACGAAGCGGCACTCTACTACCGCGGTGACGCGGTCGATTATGGCAAGACCCGCGGATCCGGCACCACGAGCAGGGCCGACACCCGCGTGTCACACCCGGACTCTTACACCGGCGGCACCCTAGTCCAGCCCGTTGGCTGTAGTGATGACAACCTCGGTAGCAGCGGCTGCGCTGCTGAAGCGATTACCGGTACGCCGATCTATACCAGCCCTATCAGCGAGTCCTGCCAAGCCAACCATATCGTATTGTTGACCGATGGCCAGGCCAGTGTTAACACCTCGGCCAGTAAGATAAAAACCTTGACAGGGGCTGCTAGTTGCGTGGATTCGGGATCTGAGGCTTGCGGCCCCGAGCTGGTCAGTTATCTGAAAAACAACGATCAATTGCCCAGCTCGATGACCGAAAATCAAACCATCACCACCCATACCATCGGCTTCAACTTCTCCGACCTATGGCTGCGTAATCTGGCCACCACCGGTGGCGGCGGTTTCTACGAAGCCGAATCAGCCGCCGATCTAACCAGCGCCTTCGACAGCATCATTAAAACCATCAAGGCAGTCAACACCACCTTTGTTCAGCCCAGCGTCACCATCAACCAGTTCAATCGGTTCTCTCACCGGGATGATGTGTACTTCTCACTGTTCAAACCCCAGGAAACCTCGAAATGGTATGGCAATCTGAAGAAATATCAGCTCAAGGGCAGCCCGGCGACCCTGTACGATAATCAGACGCCCCAGCAACCGGCGATCGATCCGCTGACGGGCTTCTTCGGCATCAACTCACAGAGCTTCTGGTCGGCAGATGAGGACGGCAATAGCGTGGAAAAAGGCGGTGCTGCCAGTAAGCTCCCCAGCAGCCGCAAGCTCTACAGCAATGTCTCTGCCTCTACCCTACTTAGTGTCGCCGACAATGCGTTGCATGAAAGCAATGCCTTGGTGAGCAAGACGTTATTGAACATCGCCTCCAAGAGTGATGCCTACCGCACCGATCTGCTGCAATGGGCACGAGGGCTGGACGCCAACGGCGCGCAACGCTTTGAACTCGGAGACCCGTTGCATTCTCGGCCAGAGCTGGTCACTTATGACGGTTTGAGCGAGCCGCTCGAAAGCAGCATCTTCTTCGGCACCAACGAAGGTTTCCTGCACGCGGTCGATATCACGACCGGTATCGAGCAGTTCGCCTTTATCCCCAAAGAGTTGCTCGATAACCTGGATACCTATTTCGTCAACACCAGCAGCGCATCACGCCCCTACGGCATGGATGGACACATCAGCCTGTGGACTCAAGACGCGAACAAAGATGGCGATCTTAAGGACACAGGGGACTTTGCCTATCTCTATGCGGGTATGCGCCGGGGCGGCAACAGCTATTACGCGCTGAACGTCACCGACATCAACAATCCCACGCTGATGTGGCAGATCAACGGCGGTACCGGGGACTTTGTCGATCTGGGGCAAACCTGGTCGAAACCGATCAAGACCAAGATCAACTTCAAACTGGCGGGCGATTTAGCCCCTACGATCCATGATGTGCTGATCTTCGGTGGTGGTTACGATCCCGCTCAGGATAGCGTAACAGTGCGTACCGCCGATAGCGTCGGCAACGCCATCTTTATGGTCGATGCCTTAACGGGCGCACTGATCTGGTCGGCGGGGAACCACAACGGCCACATCGAGAGTCATGCCGATATGGACTACAGCATCCCCTCCTCTATCAGCGTGATCGATATGAACCGTGATGGCCTGGCTGATCAGCTCTATGTTGGCGATATGGGTGGCCAACTCTGGCGCCTGGATATCGACAACAGCGGCGATCCCAATAATATCAATGCCTTTATCGATATCACCAAGATCGCCGACCTGGGCGGTAGCAGCACGGCTAGCAATCGCCGTTTCTACTATCCCCCCGACTTGGCGTTGGCGGTGGACGGTAAGGCACGCTACCTGTCGCTGGCGATCGGCTCGGGGTTCCGCGCCCACCCACTCAATACCGCCATCGACGATCGCTTCTATATGCTCAAGCTGTTCGATACCCACACCAAGCCGAGCAATTGGACCACGCTGATCGAAAACGATCTCTATGATGCCAGCGCCAATAATATTGGCGGTAATGATGCCAGTCTGAAATCTGCCGCTGAGGTGGCGCTATCCAACACCGATCTGAGTCGCAAACAGGGTTGGTATCTGCGCATGGAAAATAGTGGCGAAAAGGTGCTCTCGGGCAGCGCCACAATCCAAAATCAGATCGTGTTCACCTCGTATGAGCCGATGACGGCCGCAGCGGGCTCCTGTAATCCAACCCAGGGCACCAGCCGCGCCTATCTGGTCAGTCTGTTCGACGCCACACCGAAGCAAGATATCGATGCGAATGGCGCTATCACCGCCGCTGATCGGGTGATCCAGCTACAGATCGGCAGCATCCCGGCCACGCCGACGGTGATCGATACCCTGGAGAGCAAGCCGACGGTCTGGGTCGGCCCCGAACGCCTCGACCAGGTGGATACCGATGTCGAGTCCAGCCGTACCTACTGGATTGAGGAGCGTAACTAATGGCACTGCGTTCCGGTAAAATCCGCCGCTCTCAAGCCCGCCGCCCTCAAGCCCGCCGCTCTCAAGCCCGCCGCTCTCAAGCCCGCCGCTCTCAAGCCCGCCAACTACAGGCGGGCTTTACCCTGATTGAGATCATGATCACCGTGGCGATCGCTGCTATCCTGATGGCCATTGCCTACCCTAATTATCAGCAGTATCTGGTCGAGAGTCGGCGGACCGATGCCCAGAATGCGCTATTGGCGTTCGCCACCAGCATGGAGCGTTATCACAGCGACAACAACAGCTACGCTAACGCCCATAGCGGTACCGGCTACCCTAATCCACCCAAAACTACGCTCTTCCCGTCACAGACCCCGATCGATTCCAGTGCTAAGTTTTACAACCTAACCCTACAAGCCGCCGATAACAGCAGCTATACCCTCAGGGCGACACCGATAACCGGTAGCGGACAACAGGGAGATGGATATCTAGAGCTGACATCCATAGGCATTAAACGCTGGGATAAAGACGACAACGGGGCTATTTCTACAGAGGAGACCACCTGGAACAAATGACCCTGATTGCCTGGCTAGTCTTGAAACTGCCGTTGAAAAAATAGGCTGAGGCGAGCCACCGTAAAGTGACCCGCTTTCTAACATCTAGGAGCCTGTTAGCTGACCTTTTGGCCGTGCGCCTGACGATCGGCATGATAGGAGGAGCGTACTAGCGGTCCGCTGGCAACATGTTTAAAGCCTAGCGCCTTGCCAAGCGCGGCCAGCGCATCGAACTCATCCGGGTGCACAAAGCGCTCTACCGGTAGATGGTCACGGCTGGGCTGCAGGTACTGACCAATAGTAATCATATCGACATCGTGGGCCCGCAAATCGCGCATCACCTGCTCGATCTCCTCGATAGACTCGCCTAAGCCGACCATCAAGCCGGACTTGGTGGTGACCTCGGGGCAGCGCTGCTTGAACGCTTGCAGCAGATCCAGCGACCATTGGTAATCCGAACCGGGCCTCACTTGTTTATAAAGGCGCGGTACCGTTTCCAGATTGTGGTTAAAGACATCCGGCGGCGACTGCTCCAAGGCATCCAGAGCGATATCCATCCGCCCTCTGAAGTCGGGCACTAGGGTTTCCACTTCAATGCTCGGGATCCGCTGCCGGGTCTGGGTGATGCACTCGGCAAAGTGTGCGGCGCCACCATCGCGCAGGTCATCGCGATCCACCGAGGTGATCACCACGTATTTTAGGCGCATATCGGCAATGGCTTCGGCCATCTCACGCGGTTCATCGGCATTCAGGGGATTGGGGCGGCCGTGCGCCACATCGCAGAACGGGCAACGCCGGGTACAGATATCACCCATGATCATAAAGGTGGCGGTGCCATTACTGAAACACTCACCCAGATTAGGGCATGCCGCCTCTTCGCATACCGAAGACAGCTTATGCGCACGCAGCCGCTGTTTAATCCGGCTGATCTCCGGTGAGGCAGGCAGTTTGACCTTTAACCAGCTCGGCTTTTTCAGCATATCGGCTTTTTCGGTAGGGATCACCTTGATCGGAATCCGCGCCAATTTGTCGGCTCCGCGCAGCTTAACGCCCTGCACTGCCTTAGCTGATTGACTCTTTACTGGGTCTGACTGTTGATCCTGCGCCATCTGAGTTGCCTATGTACTAACGAAATAAATACCGTATTAAAACAGTTGCTCTGTTGCCCTGATTGAATCGTACCCCAACCGGCCGATGAAGATCCGTTGCAAACGCTCTCCAACCTCGGCCAGTTTACACGAAGATTGTCGCTCAGGCTCGACCAATGCAACCATCTGAGTCATCGTCAAACCCGCATAACCACAGGGGTTGATCCGTAAAAAGGGGCTCAGATCCATATCGACATTTAAGGCCAGCCCATGAAAGCTGCAGCCGCGTCGGATCCGTAAACCGAGCGACGCAATTTTGGATTCGGCTGCTAAACCGGTCTGTACATAGACGCCTGGGGCATCGGCTTTGGGATAACTATCGATGCCATAACCGGCCAGCAACTCCACCAACGCCTGCTCCATCAGCGTCACCAGATCTCGCACCCCTAATCCTAGGCGGCGCAGGTCCAACAGCAGATAGACCACCAGCTGTCCGGGACCGTGATAGGTGACCTGACCACCCCGATCGACCTTGACCACCTCAATGTCACCCGGCGCCAGCAGGTGCTCGGCCTTACCCGCCTGGCCCTGGGTAAACACCGGCAGGTGTTCAACCAGCCAGATCTCGTCTTCGGTAGCGACAGCACGGCCATCGGTAAAGCGCTGCATCGCGTCCAACACCGGCAGATAGGGCTGTTGACCCAACTGGCGAATCAGCAGCTGGCGGCTAACAACCTCGGTCATCAGATAACCATCTTCACTTTGCCGGTCGCCATCAGCTCCAGATGCAGACTTTTCAGCTGCTCCGGTCCGGTCGCCGTTATAGCCAAACGCACCGACACAAACCGGCCATTACGACTAGGCTGGGTTGATACCGTGCGGGTATCTAGGTCCGGCGCATGCTTACGTACGATCTCAAGCACCAGGGCTTCATAATCATCCGCCTCCAAACCGATCACCTTAAGGGAGTAATCGGCGCAGGGGAACTCTATGCGGGGTGGTTGTTGATGGGTCATCTATTTTTCTCGTGTTCAGTTAACATCTGTTGTTCAAACTGCTGAAACAGCCGTGCGACCCTCAGCCACAGCGGGCCAGGGGTACCGTCCGCCACCGCCTCAGCGTTGATCTGCACGACCGGTAATACGCCGCGGGTGGAGCTGCTAATCCAGACTTCATCGGCCTGCTGTAGACGCTGTTCGGCGATCGGTTGTTCGATGCAATCGATACCGGCCTCCAGAATCAACTCCAGCAGCAGGCTGCGGGTCGTTCCTGCCAGGGTATGACTATCCATTAACGGCGTAGACACCCGCCCCTGCTCGACCACAAACAGGTTACAGGACGCACCTTCAGTCAGATAACCCTCACGGACCAGCAACGCTTCCTGAGCACCCTGCTGTTGCGCTTCGCGAATCGCCAGGACATTGGCCAGCAAACCGGTAGCTTTGATATCGCAACGCCCCCAACGCTGATCCTTGACCGTCACGGCCGTCACCCCTGCCACCTGATCCAGATCGCCTCCGAGCGCCAATTGAATGGGGTAGCTGTAGGCGAAAACCGTGGGTACGATCCTGTCGTCATAGCGCAGGCCGCGTTGCGGCATCACTCCGCGACTGATCTGCAGATAGATGGCCTGATGGGTGCCAGGGTTTACTTCAAGCAAGCGTGCAAATAGCGCCTTCCAATCCAGATCCACAGAGATACCCACCGCATCCAAACTGTATTGCAGGCGCTGCAGATGCGGTTCCAGACGAAAGCCGACACCGTTAAAGAAGGGGATCACCTCATAGACCGCATCGCCAAACAAAAACCCCCGATCCATTACCGGCACCTGGGCTTGGGTCAGCGGCAGAAACTGGCCATTAAGATAGACGATCGAGGACATTGCAGTTAAACCCACAAGGGCGCTTGAGAGCGCCCGTTGTTAACGAATGATGGTCGAAAGGGGTCCGAGATCAGCCGAGTAACGATAGAAAAAACAGCATAATACTGTGCCAGATGCGAGTCACCAAACCCGCCGGCTCTACCGACTCTAGGGCGATCACCGGAATCTGCTTTAACAGCTCATCACCTAGCGAGATATTCAGGGTGCCATAACTCGCACCCTCCACGATCGGCGCCTGTATCACCTTATCCAGATCCAGAGTAACGGCTAAGGCTGTGCTTTGACCGCGGGGGATCGTCACCGCAACGGCCTGGCTAACCCCGAGCTTGAGAGCATCCTGGGTACCCGACCAGAGTTTGGCGCTGTTAAGCACCTCACCCGCCTGATACAGCTCGGTCGATTCGTAGTAGCGGAATCCGTACGCCAACAATTTCTGACTCTCCTGCGCCCGCGCCTCTTCACTACGGGTTCCCATCACCACCGAGATCAGCCGCATGCCGTTATCTTTAGCCGATGCCACCAGGCAATAGCCTGCCTCCTCGGTATGCCCGGTCTTAAGTCCATCGACATTGTTATCGCGCCATAACAGCTTGTTGCGGTTCGGCTGACGTATCTTGTTGTAGGTAAAATACTTCTCTGAGTAGAGCGGATACTGCTGGGGGTAATCACGGATGATCCCTCGGGCCAGCAAAGCCAGATCATGGGCGGTGGTATAGTGATTCTCGGCCGGCAGACCGGTGGCATTCTGAAACTGAGAATTTTTCATCCCCAACTGAGCGGCGTGCTGATTCATCAGATCCGCAAATGCCCCTTCGCTGCCGGCGATATGCTCGGCCATCGCCACACTGGCATCGTTACCTGACTGGATAATAATACCCTTCAACAGATCCTCTACCTTGACCTGGGTACCTTCACGAATAAACATCCGCGATCCCTGAGTCCGCCAGGCTTTCTCGCTGACCAACACCATGTCGTCCATAGAGATATTGCCCTGGGCAAGCTCGTAATCGGCAATATAACTGGTCATCAGCTTGGTTAGACTGGCCGGTGGCAGGCGCTGATCGGCATTTTCCGAGATGATCACCTTGCCAGTATTGGCATCCATCAACACATAGGCGGACGCCGCCAACGACGGCGGAGCCGGGATCAATACCGGTGCCGCCGTCGCGGACGAGATCAGCAGCCAACAATAAACAACGGTGCTGCAGATACAAAGACTAGGGAAATAACGGGGCAAGACAATGCTCATCATGGCTCTACTTTTGGTTAACAAATACGGTTAGCTAAAATCCTGCGGGTAATGTAGCGAATGCCTCAGGGCAAGTCCAATAGCTGGACATTCACGAAGCCCTCAGCCGAGAGCTGCGCTAACAGCCCCTCGAGCCCGGCGGGTGAATTGCTAACGGGGCCAATACGTACCCGGTACAACGGCGGATTAGCGGCCGTTTTAGTGACACTCACTAGCTGCTCACCCAGCAGCAGCTCTACCCGAGTTTTCACGCTCTGCGCCGAACTCAAGCTGGAGAACGCACCCACCTGGATTAATCGATGCTGACTGATGCTGGGCTCAATGACGTCCGGCTTAATCAAGGCGCTGCTGGCAGGGCGCTGAACAGCTGCGGTTAACGCCTCTATCTCTACCCTCGCAGTACCCTGTTTTAGCATATCTAGCTTAAAGGCCGCCGCATAGGAGAGATCAATCAACCGCGCACCGTGGAACGGGCCTCGATCATTAACCCTCACGACCACCTGCTTGCCGTTATCAAGATTGGTGACCCGGACAAAGCTGGGTAATGGCAGCGACTTATGCGCGGCAGTCATCGCATACATGTCGTAGGTCTCACCGTTGGAGGTCAGATGACCATGAAATTTTTGCCCATACCAGGAGGCGATACCCCGTTGCCGATAACCAACATCGGAATCGAGTACGGCATACTGTTTTCCAAGCACCGTATAGGGTGATCGATTCCCGCCACGGCTCTTGGCTTCGGCAATCGGAATCGCGTCAGCCACATGCGACAGATCGATCGCCACACTCGGCCCCAGGTCTTGCTCGATACTGTAACGCGAGGGCTTAGAGGGTTTAGAGGTCGAACAGGCTGATAACAGCACGATCAACCCCAGGGGCAGCAGTTTTCTATGGATCACACCTCAGCGCCCGTCTTCTCAGTCACTTTTTTATCAACGGCGGTATGCGTCATCTGTTGTTCGGCCGTACGTTTATCGAGGATCGCCTGGCTCAACTGATGCACCGCCATCGCATACAGACTGCTGTGGTTGTAGCGGGTGATGACGTAGAAGTTGTGCAGACCCAGCCAGTACTCATCGCCCGCTGCCGTGGTGTGCCGCATCGCGGTAGCGACCGCCTCGTTGGCCACGGCGGGATCCACTGTTAGCCCCCGGTTGCGCCAATGCGCCACCGTTTCGACCGGCTTCAACTTGGTGCTCCAGAGCGCATCATCGACCGCCCTGTCCAACGTTACCGGCAGCACCACCGGCTCGTCCGCACGCCAGCCATGTTTTTTGAAATAGTTGGCGACGCTACCGATCGCATCAATCGGGTTCGTCAGGATATCGGCGCTGCCATCAAGGTCAAAATCGACGGCGTAGTGACGATAACTACTGGGGATAAACTGACCGTAGCCCATCGCCCCGGCATAAGAGCCTTTCAGGGTGCGAGGGTCGAGTTTTTGCTCCTGCACCAGCCGCATAAACTCAGCCAACTGGGTGGTAAAAAAACGGCTGCGGGGCGGATAATCAAACGCCAGAGTGGCCAAGGCGTCAATCACCCGATAGTTACCCGCCTGACGCCCGTATCTTGTTTCTACGCCGATAATGGCGACGATCACCTCGGGCGCCACGCCAAACTCGATGCTAGCTCGGAGCAACGTCTCTTGGTGGCTATTCCAGAACTCAACCCCTTGATCAATCCGGCTCTGGCCCAAAAAAATCTTTCGATAGCCACCCCAGTCCAGGCGCTTTTCCGCAGGCCTGGCGATCGCTTCAAGAATCGATGGTTGCTGCTTAGCGTCCAAGATCAACCCGGTCACAAAATCCCGTGCCACCCCCTGCGCGACCATAGATTCAATAAAGGCCACGGCTTTGGGGTGATCGCTATAGTCACCCTTAGTAGTAGCGACCCCGGCCAAACAGGTGCTACTGAGCAGCACCCCTGTGACTAGGGCCGCTATCTTACAAGCTGATCTCAACATCTAGTTTTTCTCCACCGCTGATAGAGCCCAGGCTAAGGCCCAGCATAGTTAGTCCACCGATCGCGAACTAGGTTCCCGGTATGCCCGAGCATTTTCGGTGCAGGAACACGCCCAATAAACAGCATACCGCGTCACGGTCTTTAGCGCGCCACCATTCTTTAGCGCGTCACCATAGTCCGATGGCTATGGACGGACATAATAAGACCAAAGCCCGCCAGCAGGGTGACGATAGAGGTCCCCCCATAACTGACCAACGGCAAGGGTACACCCACCACCGGTAAAATACCGCTGACCATGCCTATATTGACGAACACATAGACAAAAAATGTCAGCGTCACACTTCCTGCTAACAAGCGCCCAAAGGTATCTTGGGCTTGGCTGGCGATATACAACCCCCTGGCGATGATACAGAGATACAGCACCAGCAGGATCAACACCCCGATCAGCCCCAACTCTTCGGCCAGCACCGCGATAATAAAATCGGTATGGCTCTCGGGTAAAAAATCGAGCTGCGACTGCGTGCCGTTTAACCAACCCTTACCATGAACCCCTCCCGAGCCGATCGCAGTCTTAGACTGAATGATATTCCAACCAGACCCCAGCGGATCGCTCTCAGGATTTAAAAAAGTCAGCACCCGCTGCTTCTGATAATCACGCATCAGCATCCACACCAGGGGTACGCAAGCACCCGCCAGCGCCATCGCCATAAGGATATAACGCCACAACAATCCCGATAGCAACAGCACAAAAATACCGCTCGAGGCGATCAGCAACGCGGTCCCCAAATCCGGTTGTTTGGCGATCAGCAGGGTCGGCACCAGCATAATAACCAGCACCTTAAAGGCATGCGCCAGACTAGGAGGCAGGGGTTTATCGGCAAAATACCAGGCCAAGGTCATCGGTACGATCAGCTTCATCAGCTCTGACGGCTGAAACCTTGGCAGGCCCGGCAGCTGCAACCAGCGTTGCGCGCCCTTGGCGCCCACCCCCACCAACAGCACGGCGATCAGGGTCAGCACCCCCAGGATAAACAACCAGGGCGCCCAGCGCCGAAAAATTCTGGGGGGCGTACAGGCGATCACCAGCATCAGCCCAAAGGCGACCCCATAACGCAGCAACTGGCGCTCCACCGCCGCCATACTCTGGCCAGAGGCACTGTAAAACACGAACATGCCATACCCGGCCAGCGCCAACAGCAGCAACAGCATGATGGCATCGAGATGGGTATGCGACCACCAGCTCTGGCTTTGACGAAAATACACCTGCGCTTCGGGCATGCTGCGGTGAAAGTCTTTAATATTCACCGCGAACGCCCCCCGGCCAGCGAATCCAAAGCGTCATCTTTACCGAGCAGGTACGTATCGAACACCTGCCGAGCAACGGGCGCTGCCGCACTGCTGCCACCGCCGCCATTTTCAACAATAACCGCAATCACAATCTTCGGATTATCGATGGGGGCAAACCCAACAAACAAACCGTGATCGCGATGCTTCTCTTCCAGCTTGGATGCATCATATTTTTCATCCTGCTTGATCCCCAGCACCTGAGCGGTACCGGTTTTTCCGGCGATCCGATACGTACTATCAGCACCGCTGCGGCGGGCCGTGCCATGGGCAGAGTGCATCACATCTTCCATCGAGCGGATGATGTAGTCCCAGTAACTGTCTCGCTTGAGTTCGATCGGGTCCATCAACTTACTGTCTGGGACCTCCAGGCTGAACTCGAGTCCCTCGGCATCCACTCCCGACATCGATTTAAGCATCCGCGGATTGATCCACTTACCGCGATTGGCGATCACCATCGTTGCGGTGGCTAATTGCAGCGGGGTCGATACCAAGAACCCCTGACCGATACTCAGATTAAGTGAATCACCGGCGTACCAAGAGCGCCCCCGATCGGCCTTCTTCCACTCCCGCGAGGGTAAAAACGCGCCATGGGCTTCCGGCAGATCAAGACTGGTGGTCTTGCCGAAGCCAAACCGGTTTAGATAGTCCGACATAGGGTCGATACCCATGCGATTGCCGATATCATAGAAGAACACATCGCAGGATTCGATAATCGCATCACGCAGGTTCACCCAACCGTGACCACTAGCTTTCCAATCGCGATAAAAACGCCCGCCGTCGGTGAGCTGATACCAGCCTGGATCCCAGACCTTATGTTCCAGACCGATAGTGCCGCTATTCAGCGCCGCTAAACCGATGATCGGCTTGATGGTGGATGCCGGTGGATAACGGCCCCGCAACGCCCGATTAAACAGGGGTAGGTTTTCATCCTCCTGCAGCGCCAGGTAGTCCGCGCTACTGATACCCGACACGAAGGCATTGGGGTCATAACCGGGGGTGCTGACCAACGCCAAAATGCCACCGGTGTCAGGATCCAGCGCCACCACCGCGCCGCGGTGCTCTCCCAGCGCCTGCTCCGCAGCCCGCTGTAATTTCAGATCCAGATACAGGGTCAAATCCCGGCCAGGAACGGGATCCTGACGCGACAACACCTGCAGCACCTGCCCCCGGGCATTGGCTTCGACCTGCTGCACCCCCACCGTGCCGTGCAGCTCAACCTCATAAAACTTCTCGATACCCAACTTACCAATATGGTTGGTGCCGCTGTAGTTCTGGGTATCGATGCTGTTCAAATCTTGCTGATTGATGCGCCCAACATAGCCTAGCGGATGGACCAGCGAAGACCCCTGAGGGTAATGCCGAATCAACTCGGCATCGATCTGCACCCCAGGCAGGCGATGAAAGTTAACCGCCACCCGGGCGATCTCCTCCTCGCTTAAGCGAAACCGCAGTGGCACCGCCTCATAAGGCCTGCGGCGCTGCTTTAAGCGCCGCTCAAAGCCCTCGATATCGCGCTCGCTAATGGTGACCAGGGTTGCCAGCTCGGCGATGCTGGCATCCAGATCCTTGATCCGCTCTTTCACTAAGCTGAGATTGGGGCTGGGACGGTTATCGGCTAACAACGTACCCTGGGTGTCGTAGATCAGCCCGCGGGTCGGTGGTATAGGTTGCAATTGAATGCGGTTACGGTCCGACAACGAGCTATAACGCTCGTGTTCGCTGACCTGCAGATAGACCAGCCTGCTAACCAGCACCGCCATCAACAGCACGACCAGCGCAAATGCCAGCAGCGCCCGAAACTTAAAGGCACGGCGTTCTCGCTGATGGTCTTTGAGGGCGACAGGCTTACGCATGGATCAACAACTTAACAATCCGTGATGCCGAAGCCTGAACCGATGGCTGCAGCGTCATTTATGGTAGGGATGGCCTTGCAAAATGGTCCAGGCACGGTACAGCTGCTCGGACAGCAACACCCGTACTAGAGGATGCGGCAGGGTCAGCTTAGAGAGCGACCAGCTGCGGTCGGCCAACGCCAGGCAACGCGGATCCAGTCCATCGGGTCCCCCAACCAGCAGGGACAGGTTATGGCCCTCCATCTGCCAATCAGCCAACTGTTGTGACAGCTGCTCGGTGCTAATCGCCTTGCCCAGCACATCCAGGGCAATGACCCGGTCACCCTTGGGGATTGCGGCCAGCATCGCATCCCCCTCACTACTGATCGCGCGACGGATATCGGCACCCTTGCCCCGATGCCCCAGCGCTACTTCACGGAGCTCCAGACTGATCTCGGCCGGCAAACGCTTAGCATATTCTTTATAGCCTGCCTCGACCCAGCTCGGCATCTTGGTGCCGACACAGATCAAGCGAATCTTCATCAGGGTCAGCCCCGAGTCGGCTCGCCGGTTTTCTTGCCCGCCTCTTCACCGAGCGCCACCTCGGCAACCGCATCAGGGCCCCACAGACCTTCCAGATCATAGAGATCACGCACATGGGTTTGCATCACATGCACCACCACATCGGTCAAATCGATCAGCGCCCATTCACCCGTTTCCATCCCCTCAATGCCTAACGGCATCACCCCCGCAGCTTTCGCAGCCCGGGCGACGCTATCGGCGGCGGATTTAACATGCCGGTTAGAGGAGCCACTGGCGATTATCATATAGTCGGTAACGCTGCTCTTGCCACGAACATCCAGCACCACGACATCCCGCGCTTTTATATCGTCCAGGGTCGTTTGCACCAGTTCAATCAATTGCTCTGTTTGCATGGTTTTCAACTGCTCAGTTTTGGTTTGCATAATCACTCGTCGATGACACATAAAGACCCTGCTGGCGTATATGATTCCAGACAACGTCGGGTAATAAAAAACGCGGCGACTGACCGGCGCAGATCTGCTGCCGAATCGCCGTGGCCGATATCTCCAGAGCAGCCAGCTGCTGCAGCACCACCGAACCGGCGGGCCGCTGCAGTAGCGTTTCAATCTGCTCGGCCTGGTGCTGCTCGAGCCAGGTGCGCATCGGGTGTTGCTCGGGCAGATGCCAGCCAGGACGTACCACCACCAGGATGTGACACAGTTGCAAAAACTCCTGCCAACGGTACCAGCTATCGAGCTGCAAAAACGCATCGGTGCCCATCACCAGGGTCAAACTAGCACGCTCACCCAACTCCGCACGCAGCGATTGCAGCGTATCAAAGCTGTACGAAGGGCGATCGGCGCGCACCTCGCGGTCATCCACCAGCAGCCCCGGCTCATGCCCCACCGCCAACTCGACCATCTCCAAGCGCTGCAGCGCACTGCAGCCGGGTGATTCACGATGCACCGGCAACGCACAGGGCAGCAAACGCACCTGATCAAAACCCAGGCGATCGCGCAACTCCAATGCCAGCCGAAGATGGCCATGATGAATCGGATCGAAAGTGCCGCCCAGCATCGCGACGGCAGGGGGACGCAGGCTATTGTTACTCAGCATTGTGCGTTCAAAGCTGTTCCTTCAAAACATTAGCGACGGATATGACCGTCACCCAGAACGATATACTTCTGCGAGGTGAGCCCTTCAAGCCCTACAGGGCCGCGAGCATGAATTTTATCGGTAGAGATGCCGATCTCTGCGCCCAAACCGTACTCAAAGCCATCGGCAAACCGGGTTGAGGCGTTGATCATCACCGAGCTCGAATCCACTTCGGTCAGGAAACGCCGACCCAGAGTATAGTTTTCGGTCACGATCGCATCGGTATGATGAGAGCCATAGCGGTTGATATGGGCAATGGCATCATCCATCGAGGCCACCACCTTGATCGCCAGAATCGGCGCCAGGTACTCGGTACTCCAATCGGCTTCGGTGGCCAGACCGATACCCTGAACAATCTCACAGGTCTGGGCACAACCGCGCAGCTCAACCCCTTTTTCCGCATACGCCTTAGCCAGTACCGGCAGCATGGTATCGGCCACCAATTCGCTGACCAGCAGGGTTTCCATGGTATTGCAGGTACCATAGCGATGGGTCTTGGCATTGATCGCGATGTCCAGGGCTTTCTTAGGGTCGGCTTCGGCATCGATGTAGACATGGCAGATGCCATCGAGATGCTTAATGACCGCCACGCGGGCATCACGACTGACCCGTTCGATCAGCCCCTTGCCGCCACGTGGCACGATGACATCGACAAACTCGGACATCGTAATCAACTCGCCAACCGCTGCACGATCGGTGGTCTCCACCACCTGCACCGCCGTTTCAGGCAGACCCACTTCCAGCAAGCCAGCACGAATACAGGCCGCTATCGCCTGGTTGGAGTGAATCGCCTCAGAACCACCGCGCAAAATAGTAGCATTACCGGATTTCAGACAGAGACTGGCCGCCTCGGCGGTCACGTTGGGGCGCGACTCGTAAATAATCCCGATAACACCGAGCGGCACCCGCATCTTGCCCACTTGAATGCCCGAGGGCATAAAATTCATATCGGTAAGACCGCCGATCGGATCGGGAAGCGCCGCCACCTGGCGCAAGCCTTCGATCATGGCGTCGATCCGCTCTGGAGTCAGCGCTAAGCGATCCAGCATCGCCGCATCCAAGCCATTGGCGCGACCGCCTTCCAGATCGAGACGATTGGCCTCTAGCAGAGAGGCACGCGCGCTATCGATCGCCGCCGCCATCGCCAGCAGCGCGGCATTCTTGATCCCAGTATTGGCCCGCGCCAACGCAGAAGAAGCGCTACGCGCTTGAGACCCTAGCTGGGCCATGTAGTGCTTGACGTTCATCGCAACTCTCATAGTCTAACCAACCCCTAAGGGCATAATCGGCGCATTATAACCCGACTGGCAAACTCCATGCATGGCAAATTCCCTTTTCGCTCCACCTTTATGGCTCAACGGCCGTTCAGCCGCTACACCACTGCTTGACGAATTGCTATGATGAGCGCCAAGCCCGCTAAGATGAGCGCCAAGCCCGCTAAGGAATTTTATTACCGACATGGAAAATCGTATCACCGCTGTTAGCCACAGATTGCTGCAACGCCTTACTTTGACCAGCAAATTATGGCTATCCCTACTCGCAACCCTGCTACTGGGGCTGATCATGGTCAGCATCGCCTTTAATAGCGATCAACGCCAGCTCAGCGAGCAGCAACTGAAAACCCTAGGCACCGCCATTAGCCAGCAAACCGCGTCCAGCTCGGCAGCACTGATACTGGCCGGCGACGAGCTAAGTTTATCGATTAATCTGCAGCAACTAGCAGCGTTCATACAGATCAACGGCGCGGAAGTGCTTGACCGCAAAGGCAACCGCCTGGCCCAAGCCGGCCAACCCTCAGAACTGTTTATCGAGCAAGCCATTCTCAGCGAACAGACGGTTTTGGGCAGGGTCCGCATCCATCTTAATCCCGAGACAAACGCCTACCGACCCGCACTACCGCTGACACGGATCTCAGTAGTCGTAGCACTGCTGTTGCTACTAACAACTGCCTTGATGCTGGCGCGCCACTTTAACCGCCCACTTCAGGCCCTGCTCCAGGCTAGCGAACAACTCTGTGCTGGCCGCCTTATCACTCCGCTCGATCAACAGCGTCACGACCAATTCGGCCAGATTGCCTTGTTGCTGAACCGACGCTTTAGCAAACCGATGACTGAACTCGAGACGGCATCCAGCACCGCAGTTATAACGACAACTGCGACGGAGACCCAGACTGACAACGACGTAAACATAGACCTAATCACACCCGCTCCGGCACTCGTCGAGCAGGATACACCCGTCAGTGCCGCCTTGACCACAACGACGCCGACAACCGCCCCACGGCTCACCACAGCGCACCCCACCTACAAGATGGTAGCGCCGCTACCTAGTCGCGACGATCCAGAGATCACCCCAAAAACAGCTACAGCAACACCTAGCCCGGCACCACAGGTTGCCACCAGCGACCCTGCCGAGCACAGCTATCTGTTTTATATCAACCACCACGTAGGCGGTAGCGATACCCTCACCACGACCGAACGCGAGCGGCTACTAGGGCGCTATCGCAAAGCCCTGAAGCAGGTCGCCAGACTCTATAAAGGTGGATTTGACGAAGACCCACTGGGCAACTGGTATGTCCGTTTCCTGCCGCTGTCGCACGATCAGAGCCACGGCATCAACGCCCTCTGCGCAGCCCAGCTGTTCAACGCCCTCTACCGTGGCATCAATACCCAAGCTATCCGCAGCGCTTCTCCGGCTCTGAAGATGAAGCTGGTACTCCTATGCGGCCCTAGCAACAATTTTGACACCCTCGCCGAGGACGCGTTGCTGCTGAGCGACCAGATCCAGGACAACGACCTGATCACCCACCAGGCCCTCTACCAGATCAACAGCCTTCAGGAGCGCCTGCTCAGCCGTGCCAAATATCGCAAGTTCGACCAGGATACCTACCTGATCTCCGCACTGAACGCCGATTACCAGACCCTGATCGACCGGCAAGCGGAGCACTTCCTGAAACAGAGCCGCTAAGCCCGGAAACGAGCGCCGGGCACATTGACCAAGACGTCGATTTATCACCTAGGTGCACCGGAAAGGCGAAGTGGCCGCTAACGCGAGTCGCGGCGGCGCTAACCGCTCCACAACCCAATAAATAACCGCCTGAAAGCTGCCCGATAACCGCAGACAGCAGCCAGCTTCTAAGCACCGCCTTCGGCAACTCTGGCGGTCCACTTAACCCGCCTCAAACGATCCAAAAGCCACCTCAAATCGGCCCGCCCTCACCACGACCGATCAACTCCGACGGGTTCTAGATCCTAAAAACACGCACCTCTGACTCATAAAGGTGCCCAGTATAAAAATGTTCGTCCAGCGCAGTCGGCATTTTGCGCTTTAGGGCTGGAGCTACTACACTCGAATCATTGAAACGGGGATATAAAGCGTTGCTTTTACTCGTCAAGATCCGCATTCAACTCAACAGGTATCATTTATGCGGTTGTACCTGCGTGGGCGATCCAGGCCTAGAACACGGCTACCGAATCAGTTAAGGCCGTCAACAACAAAAGCCCGCACTAGAGCGCAACGAAGTCGTACTGGATACGGATTTAGGAGAATCGACGCCTTATCAAGGATACATTTGAGGCTGCGGATTTTGTCTCAGAGGTACTGAGCACCAAAGGGCTTTTTATACCATGAAATGCAGGATGCTAATCTGTCTCGATACCACGGGGAAATTCCAGATACCCCAAGATCTCATCGCATCATCGGGCTGGCGCCCATTACTAGCAAACACACTGGAGCAGGCGTCGGGCTATATTCAGAATCAAGACGCGCAGGTTGGCCTGGCAATCATTGGTGAGTCTGATCTCAATGGCCGACTCCAACAATTTGAGCGGCTACTCGGCCAACAACAAGCTTTTGAGTGGGTCGGAATGATCCCCTCAGCGTTATTAAAACATCCGGAAACCCAACGCTTGATCGTCAGCTACCTGAATGACTATCACACCCTGCCCACCGATAACGCTCGGCTACTCAACAGTCTTGGACACGCCTACGGCATGGCGAACTCTCGGCGTGCCTACTTAAAAAATACCGCCAAGCCCATCAATGGCCACCAGATGGTCGCCGTAAGTCCTGAAATGCTGAGTATTTTCAAAGATATCCGCAAGATCGCCAGCGTCGATGCGTCTGTCATGGTGGGCGGTGAGAGCGGCACCGGAAAGGAGCTGGTAGCCTATGCGATTCATAACGAATCGACACGCAAAAACGGCCCTTTTATCGCCGTGAATTGTGGTGCAATCGCCGATGGACTCATCCAATCAGAACTGTTTGGTCATGAAAAGGGAGCCTTTAGCGGGGCACACAAACGTCATATCGGTAGCATAGAAGCCGCCAACAACGGCACCATTTTTTTAGATGAGATAGGTGATCTGCCGTTAGAACAACAGGTCAACCTGTTACGATTCCTGCAAGACAAGAAGATTACCCGTGTGGGCAGCAACACTCTGATACCTATAGATGTACGGGTCATAACCGCGACTCACCGTAACCTGGAAGATGCGATCACCGAGGGTAACTTCCGAGAAGATCTGTATTATCGACTCCATGTACTGAGCCTGGTCATCCCGCCACTGCGAGATAGAAAAGAAGATATCGCCCCTTTGGCCCACTACTTTTTGAAAAAATTTCATGCCGAATCCGATCATAAAATTAAAGGCTTCAGTCGTGATGCCTTAGAGCATCTGCACGGCTATCACTGGCCGGGCAATGTCAGAGAGCTGATTAACAAAATAGAGCGCGCCGTGGTAATGAGTGACCGAGATCTGATCGAAGCCGAGGACCTCAGATTTAACCCCTCAGTTAATCCACAGAAGATCCCCACCCTAGCAGACGCCAGGGCAGACGCTGACCGTCAGAGCATTCAACTGGCGATGAATTATTGTAGCCAGAGTGTCACCGATTCGGCCAAACTCCTCGGTGTATCGCGAGTAACGCTATACCGGCTGCTAGAAAAACTATCATTGGGGAAAACGCGGCACTAATCAACGCTCAAGCAGCCACTTAGGGTATTTATGCTATCTAATCAGCCATCCCTAGCAGGGGTTTATCCTCCAATAAACCATGATTAAACGTACAGCCCTGATAACAAAAAAAACAAGAGGTTTTATCGATGAGATCACTGCTACGCTTAACACCCTCGGCGCTGCTCATCGGCGCATTGGCCGTACCCTCAGCGGGCGCAATAACACTCGACACGACGCTGGAGCAGCCAAAGGAGACGTCATTAAAGCAGCGTACCAACCCTAGCCAACAAGGCACACTGCCGCTACTCATCGCTACAACACAGGCCTTCGAGGCTAGAGCCCTCGAGCAAGAACGAGACATCGGCACAGTGCTAGCAGCCGCCAACACCCAAAACAGCGGTGACGCCTCATCACCGCAACAGTCCGTGGGAAAAAAGCCCGAAGAGCACGAACCTGCGCAAAGTACGTTCAGCAGCAGCAGCGGCGTGTCTGTGACCAAAAAGCGAGGTGGCATCTATATTGAACCGACCCTGGGCTTTGTGCACTCATCGAGTAGTAGAGTTGCCGTTGAAGGCTTCAGCATCATCCCCTCAATTATCGTCGGCCTGATTAACATCCAGGAGGTTCGTCGTGACACCCTAACGGCTGCCTTAAATTTTCGCTACGCACTCTCTAATCGGCTAGAGTTAGGCCTGCGCGTTCCCTATCTACAGAGGGAAGAAGATATTCGCGAGCGAGACCTGCTCACCGCAACGGAAGATGCCGCGTTAGTCAGCTCTAGCGGATCAGGCCTGGGTGATATAGAAGTTTCAGCCCACT
Source organism: Motiliproteus sp. (assembly GCA_041586735.1). Classification (GTDB taxonomy): domain Bacteria; phylum Pseudomonadota; class Gammaproteobacteria; order Pseudomonadales; family Balneatricaceae; genus Motiliproteus. The sequence goes on along the minus strand of JBFGZQ010000005.1, from coordinate 13,910 downwards.
ACAAGCTCACCCCGTTCACAGAACCTGGACCCTATTACACCGCCAACCTAAGGGTAAAAACCACCACGGGGGACGGCCCCTTCGACGTACCCCGTCGAATCGTTTACGCCGATGATGGAGTCCGAATCGTGGGCGAATTTTTCCTAGAACAACCCACCGGCTCTGGATTTTATACGATAGAACCCAGCCTATCGGTGGCCTACCCGACCGATCCTGCCGTGCTCTACGGCAGCTTGGGCTATATGTGGAATCTGTCCCATGACTCCAAGACGGCAAACGGCAGAATAGACCCAGGAGATGCGATTAACTTAAGTTTTGGAATGGGTTTTGCCATTAATGAAGCGGTCTCTTTCAACCTCGGATACAGCCACAGCGTGGTGCTCCGGTCCAAGATAGAGTTCAGCAACAACGCTAACGATTTTAACCGCTTCCATGTCGGATCATTAAAATTTGGGGTGAACATACGACTGGATTCAACCCGCAGCGCTAACGTCAACATAGCCATCGGCGCAACGACGGACGCACCCGATATGCAACTATCTGTCGGGTTGCCGTTTTCTTTCTAAAAACGCCGTATCAAGCAGAAGACGGCAATCAGGCTGCGGATCGCCCCATAAGATACTCTTGGTCGTCGCGGTTCCCGTTGATGATGACGGCTATCCACCCCAGATAGAGGTCGATAGCGGGGGAGTCCATCCCCCTCTCCCTAGCCGTGGATCAGCTTTCAGTAGCGGGTCGGGGTTCTGACCAAGCGTTAATAACAGCGTCAATGTTTTGCTTGTTTGATTTCATGGATTCATTAAATTGGTTGCGGTAGGTGATACCAAGATTAACCCCATTGACGATAATATTCCGCACCTGCCAGTCACTGTTTTTAAATGACAGTGAAAAAAGAATTTCATATTTTTCGCTCGATGATAAGGTTATTTCAACGGGCACCTGTGCGTATGTAGTCCCTTTTATTTTGGCTTCTTTAACCACTAATTCGTAGCTGTCCAGCTGATCGAAAACACCGGTAATAATCTTAACGATAGACTGCTCAAATTTCCTTTGGAAGGCTTCGATTTGGGCGGCACTGAGTTGCGCGTTATGCGTTCCTATAACCCCTTTGGTTATTGATTTAAAATCAACCAGACTAGCGAGTATAGCGAGCACATGGGTATCGAAGTCGTTGCCGGTTATATTCGACGCAGCCACATCGGATTTTACGTAGTTATCGGGCCCTGCTTTCAGCATTGCAAACAAGGTGTTAGCGACCGCCTCAACGCGTTCTTTAGGACCTTCATTATCAGCCAATGCTGTAGCCGTGGCACTGACAAAAAACAACATAATAAATAATTTTAAAAGGCTTCGCATAATAGGACTCCGGATTCTTAGGACCATAAAATTAGGGCATCTAGCGATATATATAATTTACAACATATCTATTAACAGCGCTGTACTGCTTGAACAAACCGTATTGATAAAATCATGTCGAGGGCTGCGCTATAGATTTACTTATAGATTCGGCCACAGGTTTACAGCGATATATTTTTACCAATAACGCGGGTAACAGGCACAGGTTAGCTGTCAATGCAAACGCCATAGCAAGGGCCGTTAACCAGCCAAAGTATAGAGTTGGTACAAATCGAGAAAAAAGTAGCACCGAGAATCCAATAACCACCACCAGCGTTGTAAGATACAGCGCCTTGCCCGTGCTGGCATGAGTTATCTGTACGGCGGTTATGGTTGAATGCCCAGCATCGACCTCCTCTTTAAAGCGGTGCAAATAGTGAATAGCATCGTCGACGCCAATACCAATCACCACTGCGGCAATGGTGATCGTCATGACGTCTAATGGAATGCCGGCATAGCCCATAAACGCAAGTATCATTATTGCGGCGAGTAAATTCGGAGCAAGACCGATAACAGCCAGGGTAATAGAGCGGAGCAACAATGCGAACATCGCAAATGTAGCCAGTATCACAAAGGCAACGGTGGAGAGCTGTGACTGTACGAGCTGCTCAAGCATGTCACTAAATAGCACGGCCACACCGGTTACGTGTATATCGGCGGCTGAAATATGTAATTTTTGCACTGCAAATGCTTCGATGGAGGCGATTAAATCCTGCAGATCATGCACGGGGCCGGTTTCGTGCAAACGCGACGAGATACGAAGCTCTCCGGTGCGCGGTGATGCGTAGGGCGTAATAAGGCTTTGCCGTACTGATTCGGGCAGTATACCCATTACCGTCGTCAGTTCGGCGTAAGAGAGAGGCTCACCATCGTTAAATGTGCGTGCTAGTCGCTCCATATTCGCCAACGAAATAGATTTACCCAATGCATCTTTAGTTTCAAGAAAGGTTTGTAACTGATCAATAACCTGGAGTTTTTCCGGTGTAAACCAGAACCGCTCAGGGTAAGTGTCGGCCTCCTCATCGGCAAACGTATCAAAAGAGTCGTCCCCCGCTTCAGCGGCTAGTTGTTGATAGGGCTCAAATTTCAAAATAATATCCAGCGGAATGGTTCCTCCAAGCTGCTGATCGATAAAATCAAGCCCTCGATGAATTTCGGTGTCGGCACGAAAATAGTCAACCAGGCGGTTACCAATCTCCAGTTGCCGCATGCCAAAGCCCGCCATAACGACAGCGATAAGGGCCACGGCCAAAACCCGTCGCGAGTAGTCCGTAGACATGCGTGCGAACCAGGCGGTGAGCTTAGGCGTATGAGTAATGGATCTGACCGATTCATTTTTGGGTAGCCACACCAATACGCTGGCAAAAAAGCTGTAGGTGACGAGCAGCGAGATGGCGATGCCGACACACATCATCCAACCAAAATCAACCACCGGCACGATATCGCTGGTGGTCAGCGAGGCAAAGGCCATCATGGTGGTTATTGCGGTGTATAGACAGGGCGCAAGCTTTGAGCGCATCGCGGCATAAGACAACGAGCAAGGTACCGGGTCATCTTTATAGCTGGTATACAGTTCGCGATAACGCTCTGCCAAATGGATGGTGAATGAGATGGTAATAATGGCCAACAGCGCAACCATATTAGCGGATATTGCCGTAACCGGTTGGCCAAGCGCTGCTAACAGCCCCATCATAAGCAACAGGGTGACTCCGGTCGTACCCAAGGGTACGAGCACCCAACGCAGGCGGCGGAAAAACAGGTAGAGCGCTGTGGCTAACAGCAGCACTATGGCCAAACCAAATGTTGCCATATCGCTTTTTACAAATTCGACCATATCGGCCGCGACCATCGGTACGCCACCCAGGTACAGTATTGATGTATCGGTATAGCGGTCGCGAATAGCACGAACAGCATCTATGGTTGTCTGCGTTGCGGCCTTGTCAGCAAGGGTGAGTTGCTCTATATCATGATCCAGATGAGTTATGTCTAAGCTTGTCGCTACTAATTGGCTCCGTTCGTTAAGTTTTTCTTGCAAGATTGGATTGCTTTTTAAATCAATACGTATCGCCGTGGTCTGGCCATCTTTTGAAATCAGCAGCTCGCTAAATAATGGACTGGTAACGAGCTCTTGCCGTGCTAACGCATAATCAACATCGTTGGATGTTAAGGTTCGAAAGCCTTTTTGCAACTCCAGCAGCGGTATGGGCGGACTTCGCAATAAAGGGGCATCTAATACAGATTGCACATTCTTTATACCCTCTACGGCTTTAAGTTCGTTAACGATCTCTTCGAGTTGCTCTATATTCTGGGTGGAGATTAATTCGCCTGCCAACGGTGTGTAGGTCAATACCAAAAAAGGCTGCTCGGCAAACGTTTTTGCCGTGCGTCTATAATAGGCAAGCTCTGGATCGCCTTCGGCGATTAAAGTATCCGCCGAAGCATCGAATTTTAAGGATGATAATTGGCTGATAGCGGCACCGCACAATACTAACAGCAACCCAATAATAACAAGGGGGTATCGTGAACGCTTTTTGACAGCAGCATGTTCTGTTACAAAAGAATATTTATCCATAGCGTAACGGCCCTCCGAGCAGTCTGTTATTTTTGTGGGTTGCGAATGATTCACTGGTCACTCTCCAAAAAGTCATCTTCAACTTCACCATCATCAACAAGGTATTGGCGTCGCTGTAGATAGGCATCTCGGATAAACAGGTAGCGATCGCCGCTGAGTAACGTTTCGTCTTTAAGCAGTTCTGCACGCCTGTTAACAATGTACAAGCCATAAGCGGCATTGCGCGCGCTAACATCTTCTAAATAACCGGGTAAAAATCCGCGGCTGCCGACCAGATCGCCGATACCATCGCGTGGGCTGGAAGGACCCCAAAACGGCAGGACGATATACGGGCCCTCAGCAACACCCCACACGGCCAGGGTCTGACCAAAATCTTCGTGGTGCTTTTCCAAGCCCAACTGGCTGCCAACATCAAACAAACCCAAAATCCCAACCGTGGAGTTAATCAGGAAACGTCCTGCATCACTCAGTGACGCATAGGGTTTTCCCTGTAGCAACTGGTTTAATGCATTGAAAGGGTCGCTTAAATTGGAGAAGACATTGGAGACGCCTTGCTCAACGACATCCGGAAGTACCGCTCGGTAGCCTTTAGCTATCGGCTTGAGTACGTAACGATCGGCGCTATCGTTAAACGCATAAATTTTGCGGTTGAGGGTTTCGTAGGGATCGACGCTTTGACTAGCGCAGCCGCTCAGAAAACCGGCACATAACAACAACGGTACCAACCACCGACCTGAGAGGGTATTCACCGAGACTAACGTATTGTTCTGTTTCATTTTTTGTCCCGTTGTATTCGATACCGGCTTTGAATCACTAACACCAGAATAACCTGGATATCCTTGCGAACACCCGACCCCTTTAAACTGACTTATCTCAATATAAAGGCGTTTTTCACCCACCTTTAGGTGCCTCTATAATAACACTATAAGATGTATTTACAATATATCTTATAGTGCTTCTCTGCTGCCGCGAACAGGGCTTGGACGCGCCAGCAGATGGAGGACCTGGGCGCGACCTCTGCTTGATGCGGTTCGCAAGTTCACCGCAGCCTAGATGTCCGCAACCCGTGATCTGCCGTATCCTGGCTGAGTTTCCTGGGCAACCAAGCAAGACCTTAGCCGTCATTACCGCCTCGGCAAGCCTGTTGCTTTTGCTTACTATCTACCGATAATCCAGGAACACTCAGATCTTTCTTACAAGGTGGTAACAATGTTTAACTGGGAAGGCGTTAGTGAATTTGTCGCGGTTGCCGAAGCGGAGAGCTTTACCGCCGCAGCCAAACGGCTAGGCATCTCAACTGCCCAGGTCAGTAGGCAAGTCAGCGCGCTGGAAACCCGGCTATCCACCAAGCTGTTCTATCGCACCACACGCAGGGTGGTGGTGACGGAGGTGGGTAATATCTACTACCAACACTGTCGGCAGCTACTGGACGGCCTGGATGAAGCGGAGCGCGCCATCACCAATCTGCAGAGTACGCCGACAGGCAAGCTTAAAATCACCGCGCCAGCCACCTACGGTGAGAGGACCATTGCCCCGTTGATTAATAACTTTGTAGTGAAATACCCGCAGCTGGAGGTGTGGTTACATCTCACCAACCAAACCCTAGATTTGATCAATGAAGGTTATGACCTGGCCATCCGTCTGGGAAAGCTGGGCGACTCGACGATGATGGCGAAGCGATTGGCATCACGAACCCTGTATGTCTGCGCATCACCCAACTATTTATCAACTCACGGGGTGCCGCATTCGTTATCTGAGCTGGAACAGCATAACTGCCTGCAAGGCACGCTGGACTACTGGCGTTTTCAGGACAACGGCAAAGCGCGCAATATCAAGGTCACGGGTAACATCCGCTGTAACAGTGGCCGCGCCTTGGCTGATGCCGCGCTGAAGGGCATAGGTATCGTGCAACTACCGGACTATTATGTGTTACGTCATATCGACAACGGTCAGCTGGTATCGCTACTAGAACACCTTCGTGAACCCGACGATGGCGTCTGGGCGCTCTATCCACACAACCGACACCTGTCGCCCAAGGTACGCATGCTGCTTGATTACCTAGATGAAGAGCTGGGTGAAGAGCTGAGATAAAGGTGCTCGGTTAACCGCTAGAGTAATCGCCCCGCAGCTTCCCTGAGGAGGGTCGATCGGCCTTTTGGGGACACGTTATCCTCGCCTACGTTGTAAACGAAAACTTACAACCTCGGCTCGCTGTTACATCTTCGCACAGCTTTACACAGGGATTTCATCAGTGATTTACACCCCTCTGATAGCCTAGGCCTGTCACCCAATAATGATAATTCAGGACCGACTTATGGCTAATCATACCCAGAGTGCTACAGCCACTCAAAGCACCAAACCAACGCTGATGTTGGCGTTGCTACCCATTCTGCTAACCCTGGCGGTGCTGGGTCTGCAGCTTTTCTATTTCAACGATTTTACCCCGCACGTCCCCCTTGCCATTGGCTTGGCGATCACCGCCCTGCTGGGCTGGTTGCAAGGTTTTCGCTGGCATGAAATGGAAGAGGGGATCTATCACGTTGTTCGTGTTGCACTACCATCCATCGCCATTCTAATAGCTGTCGGTATGACCATTGGTGTGTGGATTGCCAGTGGCACGGTGCCGGTACTTATTTACTACGGGCTTAAATTGATCTCTCCAGAGCTTTTCCTGGCTGCCAGCATGTTGTTGTGTGCTGTGGTCTCCTTGGCGCTGGGCACCTCTTGGGGTACTGTCGGCACCGTGGGTCTGGCGTTAATGGGCATAGGTGCGGGGTTTGATGTGCCCATGTATTGGACCGCAGGCGCGGTAGTTTCCGGTGCCTTCTTTGGCGACAAGGTGTCTCCCCTGTCTGATACCACCAACCTGGCGCCGGCTGTGACCGATACCAACCTGTTTGACCACATCCGTAACATGATGCCTACCACCGTACCGTCCATGCTGATTGCCTTGGTGATTTATCTGGTCGTTGGTTTTAATATCATCGGTAACCAGAGCGTTTCGTTTGAAAAAATTAATGCCATTATCCTCGGCCTGGAAGCCCATTTTGAGCTATCGGTTATGCTCCTGCTCCCGGCCTTATTGGTTATTATCCTTGCTCTGAAGAAGATGCCGGCGCTGCCTTCATTATTTGCCGGTGTTGTGGCCGGCGCACTGCTCGCGATAGTGATGCAGGGTCAGACTGTGCATGAAGTCTTTGGTTTTATGCAGAGCGGTTTCAAAATTGACACCGGTGTCAGCGAAATTGATAGCCTGCTTAATCGCGGTGGCATTCAGTCCATGACCTGGGTAATCACTCTGGTACTGATCGCCTTGGGCTTTGGCGGGGCTTTGGAAAGTACCCGCTCCCTCGAGGTTATCGTTGAAGCCGTGTTGAAACGAGTACGCAGCTTTGCTGGCCTGCAAACGTCAGCCACCCTCACCTCGGTTGCTACGAACCTGGTAGCGGGTGACCCTTACCTCTCCATTGCTCTGCCAGGGCGCATGTACGCACCCACATACCGAGGTATGGGATACTCCACGCTGAATCTGTCGCGCTCCATTGAAGAGGGTGGCACCCTGATTTCACCACTCATTCCTTGGAATGCGGGGGGGGCCTTTGTCATTACTGCTCTGGGGCTGGGGATCAGCGACGGCAACGTTGAAAACCTGCTCTATATTCCCTTGGCATTTGCCTGCTGGTTATCACCAGTCATCGGCATCACCTACGCCTGGCTGGGTTGGTTCTCACCCAAAGCCAGTCACGCCGAAAAACAGCGCTGGGCTGCAGATGGCGAAGCCGCTATTGGCTTAGATCTGCAGGAGGGTGAAGAACGGGTTGCTTATCGCACCTCTGTAGCAGACTAGCGGTATTCGACCTACCCCGCTTCACCTCTTTGGGGTGAAGCGGGGTTTTTGCATAGGTACGTACTAATTAACGCTAGTGGTTTAGTAACAAAGTCGTTTAAGGGTTAAGGCCGCCACTGCCTTGCCGTACAGAGCGTCTGCGCCATCACTAAGTTAAGTTCATCTCGGGCCCGATCGCTGTGATCCATCTCAGCGGACTCTGCGGCTAGCTCCAGGGCGCGCAATAACTGACTAGCCTGGACAAAACCCAGGGTGTCGCAGGCACCCGCGAGCTTATGCGCGGTCTGGGTGATCTCATAGCGATCATCGGCGGCTAAGCTGCGTTGCAGGGCGGGCCAGAGCTCGGCATGGACAGTACAGAACCCCTCCATCAGCTCTTTCAATTTGGCATCCCCCAATACCTGCCGATGGGCATCCAGTATCGAGCTATCCAGCAGTACAGTGGGGTTTGGGTTTTCTGCACCCAGGATAAGGGGCACCGCGTGGCTACCTTTGCTGGCGATGGCCTGTAACAGCTGGGCTTTTTTAACCGGTTTGGCGATCACGCTATTGATCCCGGCTTTGAGGTAACGGTGGATATCTTCCGGGCGCACGCTGGCGGTCAGGGCGATAATCGGAGTGTGCTGGTTGATGCAGCCGCTGTCCGCTTTGATCTGTTTGCTGATATCCAGTCCACTGATGCCGGGCAGGTGCATATCCATAAGAATCAGGTCAAAGCGTTGCTGCTGACTCAACACTAATGCCTGCGGGCCATCGACGGCTATGCTGATCTGATGCCGGTACGGTTGCAGCAACCCCACCACGACCTGCTGGTTGATCTCGACATCCTCAACCAACAATATTTGCCGAGCTGGGCTGATCTCTGCGACCGGCAGAGCTTCGGGCAGGTGCATAGGCTGCCTCACGGCTATAGCGAGCTCAAGCCAGAACAGACTACCGCTACCCGCGGTGCTGCTGAGTCCGATCTCTCCCCCTAACGCGGCCGCGAGCTCTTTGCAGATCGCCAACCCCAATCCGGTACCGCCAAAACGACGGGTGATGGTTGGATCGGCTTGGGTAAAACGGTCGAAAATATGCTCTTGCAGTTCAGGGGCTATGCCGATTCCGGAGTCGCGGACCTCAAAACGGAGCTGCTGCATGTGATCCGTGGCGGCCAGACAACGGACGCTGAGTTGTACAGAGCCGCTATCGGTAAATTTGATCGCATTGGCGATCAGATTGGTCAGAATCTGTCGCAGGCTCCCCGCCGCACCCACGCACAGGTCGGACACTTCAGGACTGTAATCCAAGGTCAGGCTGAGTTGTTTGTTATCGGCGTTGGGCGTCATCAGCGTGATCAGATCGCGCAGCAGTTCGTGCAACGAGAACAGGGTCTGGGTGGTAGCATAGGCACCTTCCACCAACCGCCCGTATTGCAGCACATGATCAAAGGTCTCCAGCAAGGCATCGGTGGCGTCATGAAGCACGCGAATATGTTCGTGTTGGCTTGCGGATAGCTCGCTACTCTGCAGCAATTGGATCATCCCCAGCATGCCGTTCATCGGGGTGCGGATCTCATGGCTCATGGTCGACAAAAACTGCGATTTGGCATCATTGGCGTCTTCCGCTGCTTGCTTGGCCTTCTGCAGGCTCTCGGTACGCCGCTCCACCATCTCTTGCAGCTGATCACGGTTATAGCGCAGCGCTTGTTGCTCCTGATCGCGTCGCAGAATGTCCTGCTGTATCGCCTGGCGCATCTCGTTAAGCGCTGAGGTCAGCTGGTCAAGTTCATCGGCGTGCTGGGGCATTTTTCGGGCCAGTACCAGCCCCTGTTCCAGTTCGCCGGCGCCGATGCGGCGGCTGTAATCTGCCATAGCTTCCAGATGACGCGTAATCTGGCGTTGGAAGATCACCAGAATAGCCAGCACGATCAACAGCACCAGCAGGGTCTGATGCAAGAGGATCGTCAGAGCGGACTTCCAGACGCGATGATAGAGCGCCTGCAGGTCAAAACTGACCAGTAGACTGCCCAGTGGTTTGTGCTGCTGACTGGCGGTGGTATGGATCAGGTCGAAGCGGTGTTGCTGGACCCGATGGGCCGGTGCTGGGGGCTCGTGGTTGGGTATCTCGATACTGGCGCCGCTATCTTGCAGTGACAGGTAGAGGACATCGGGCAGGGTCTCGATGCCCTTTCGCTGTAGTTCAATTTGGGCCTGATCCAGATCCCATAAACTTTTTGCCAGACTGGCCAGATAGCTGTTGCGGATCAGCTCAACCTGCTGATCAATGGCACGCAGTTCACGGCGGTAATCCAGGGTTAGCTGCAGCGCGGTCGAGATCAGGATGAAGACAAAGCTGCAAGCGCTGACATACACCATTATGCGATAGCCTAACGGATGCTCTTGCGAGTAGCGGGTTAATGTGCGTAACCAAGTGAGGGTAGGCAGGCCCATGGGCAGGTTTCCGGTTGTCAGGGGGTGTCTAGGTAGAGTTGGCTGAAGCGTTCCGTCAGCTGGCGAATAGTGCCGTCCCGGTGCATTTCGCGGAGCCGACGGTTGATAAAAGGAAGGTGCTGCTGCAAACCACTGTTGCGGCCCACCGCCAGATAATAATATTCGGTAGTGATCACCAGCGTCAGCGGTTCTATCTGCTCGTAAAAGCCCAGCTTTTGACTTTGAAGACGCCCGCTGAGCTGGCCCAGTGGCATATAGTCGATACGCCCTAGGGCCAATTTTTCGAAATTCTGTTGACCACGAGAGACGTAGTCGATGTGGCTGTTTTGGCGCACAAACTGATCGAAGCTATCGCCGAAACTGTCCCCCAAGAGCAAGCCGGCGGTTTTGCCACGCAGGTCTTCCAACCGGTCAACGCGGATCGGTTGGTTGCGGTTAACAAACAGCGTCACCGCATCGGTCATCAGATACTCATCGCTATAACTCAGGTAGGCTTCGCGGCTGGCGATCCGGTAGGCGGCGACAACGATGTCGGCGTTGCCTTGCTCCACTTCCAGCAGGCAGCGCTTCCAGTTGCTATCGGCGTTCAACTGTACCCGGTAGCCCAGCTCAGAAAAGAGCGCTTGGGTGACCGCAGTCGCCAAGCCGGTAAGCTGACCCTCGCTGATCCAGGAGACTGGGGGGTAAAAGGGGTGGCCGCAGGCTTGTAACGTGCGCGCCGAGCTAAAACAGGAGAGTAGCGCGAGGAACGGCAACACACCTAGCCGCAGCCACCGCAGGAGGGTCATGCCCTATCCGTGGCTTTGGGCGTAAACAGATAGCCCGCACCATGAACGGTCAGGATCAGCTGCGGGTTCGCTGAATCATCCCCTAGCTTGCGCCTTAGTCGGCCGATCAGCACATCAACCGTGCGATCGCTGGGTACCCACTCGCGGTTTCGGATCTGGTCGAGAATCTGTTCCCGGGTCATCACCTGTCCGCTGTGGCTCATCAGACAGTTCAGCAGTTGAAACTCACCTTCCGTCAATTGGGTGGCTTGCTGCTGCTCATCAAGCAGCTGACGACGATCAGTATTTAATGTCCAACGATCAAAATATTTAACACTATGGGGCAGAGAATCGCTAGGTTTGGCGCTGGAACACTTGCGTACGCGACGCACCAGGTTCTTGGTACGCGCCAGAATTTCTCGCGGATTAAAGGGCTTGGTGACATATTCATCGGCGCCACACTCGAGTCCGATGAGTCGGTCGACGTCATCCTGGCGCCCGGTCACCAGAATAATGCCTACCTCGCTATGCACCCGTAGCTCCCGTGTCAGGGTCAGGCCATCTTTACCGGGCAGACGGATATCCAACAGGATCACATCTATGGTTTCACTACTGAGAATGCTCTCAGCCTGTTCGCCGGTCTCGGCGCAGAGTACCTGGTAGCCTTCTGCTTCAAAATAACTGCTCAGGCATTGACGGGTCAGTTGCTCGTCATCGACTACTAGGATTTTCGGGGCTAGATGCATAATAGTTGACGCCCTGCAGGGTACCGAGAGCGATTTCATGGCGTACGCTTCTCATGGTTATTATTGTAAGTACGCAGACTAGCGCCTGAGGCTATGCATGAACAAGCACCGCTTACATTATATTTACAATAAATGACAACTTTGCACACCCAGGGCGCACTCTCTGCGCCTCGTTGGAATACCCACAACCTAGGCGCAACTCGGCGGTGTTGGGTTAACCCCTAGAGTAATCGCCCCGTAGCTCCCCGCCTCTGAGCTGCGGTTGATCGGCTCGCCCCTGAGACTGACTAAATGCGTAAACCAGCGTCGCCAACCCCAGCAACATCGCCAACAGTACAAACAACAGTCGATACTGCTCAACCGGCTCAAGCCCCATGGCCGCAGCGGTTTCGATCATCCAACCACTGAGGGTCTGCACCAGGGCAACGCCGATAAAGCTCAGCGCAGTCAACATCGCCATACCCCGGCCATGGTAGGCGGGCGCCAGAAACGTCCGACAGTGCGACATCAGCAGCGGATAGTTGAAACCGAACAGCCCCACGGCAATAAAGGCCCACAGGGCAACGTAGGCCCCTTCCCCCGGAAAAAACGTTAGCAGCACCAGCGGAATCCATGTCGATAGCGAACTGACGATCACTAGCCATTGAGTCCTTTTAAACATCCGATCCAGGTAGCCCAGCATAAAGGTACCCAGTGCCATAGCTACCGACATCGCCAGCAGGATCGCCCCTCGATCGGCGGTATTCAGAGCAAAAACGTCGGCCAGGTAGGGCCCGCCCCACAGGCCACGGATGGCCATCAGCACCGCATAACTAATCATAAATATCGGCATTATCGGCCACAGCTCGCGTATGCTGATCACCCGCACCATGCCACGAAGCATAAAGATCCAGGGTTGTTTATTGCCACTAGGGCGATCTGCTGGCAGCCACAACAGACAGCAACAGGCCAGGATCAACGCCAGCGCCATCGGCACCAACAGCGCATAACGCCATCCCAGCCATTGGCTCATCAGCGCCAGGGGTGTGGTCCCCAACAGATCACCCAGGCTGCCAATGGCAATCACCGTGGCCACGATATAAGCAAACTGTTCCGGGCGGTAGCGACGCCCGATAAATAGCATCGAGCCGGTAAATACCGGCGCACAACCGATGCCGATAAATACCTGCCCCACATAAGCCCACACTGCCCCATCGGCCATACAAAACATTAGGTTACCTAACACCGCAAACCACATAAACAGGCCTACGGTTAAGCGTGCCCCCAGACGATCCAGCGCCAGGCCACAGGGCAGCTGTGCGACAGCAAAGCTGATGAAAAACGTTGATGACAACAGTCCCAGACCACTCTCATCCAACGCCAGGTCAGTCGAGAGTTCCGGTGCAATCACCGCAATCATACCCCGGTAAAACAGGCTAATGCCGTAAGCAAAACAGAGTATCGACAGCGCACCCATGGGATGTTCTCCTGCCTAACAAGAGGTTAAAAATAGCAAGCACCCTGCCAGTATCCGGACGCGGCAACAACAGAAAAGATAGATATCAAAGCTCCATGCTTGCTCGAAAACAGATTGGGCGGGTGCCTGTTTGAACAATATATAATCTATCAAATCCAGGATAGGTGCCTGAACACGCCACGCCGTTGAGCCACACAACAGCTAGGCTCCGGTGGCTGAGTCAAGCTGCTAGCGGGTTACCTACGCCCCCCGGAGCTCAACCATGATACGGCTGTGATAACCGAAGATTATGGATCGTCAAGAGAGGCTAAGGCTTTGAGTTCTCTATAACCACGGAGAAACAACGAAGGGAAGCACCCCAAAAAAGCGGGAAACTTCCCTATGGTTCAGGCTAACCCTGATCGAAGAAGCGCCCCCGAATACTGTCGGCAATACCATTAACGCAGACACTCAGCAGCAACTCGCCATGAGCCGCCGTCGCTTTGCGTGCCGAAGAAAGCGTACCGCTCTCAGGCACCCAGGATGGATCCGATGGGAACACATCATAGGGCGGGAAGGTCGCCGGATCATGATCCATCACCTTGTCCATATTCACCAGATCCGGATGCAGATGCAGCATCAGCGAGGTTTCCAGCACACCCCCGTGCTCTACATCCCAACCGCTAAAGCCGTCGGGAAACACCTCCTTAATGGTT
>JBFGZQ010000004.1:0-227674 GCA_041586735.1 Motiliproteus sp. | reverse complement strand
TTCTTTATGAAGCAGCACGATGATTGAAAATTCGGACGCGTGTGCAAGGCCAGGGTTAATTAGAAAATTATGCAGGGCGTTTAAGCTCAAGAACTTCTGCGCCCTGTTGACCGGAGTTGGCTAATGGGTGACCCCACTTATCACTCAGCGGAGCTGCCAGGCGCGCTACGATGACCCGGTCTTGCCAGGATTTCCAAATAAAAGGATTCGACCTGGAGCGCCTCAGCCTCATCGATCGACTTGTTGATCTGCGACAGCGAGATAGGACGGGCTTGAGCCTGAGTAAGCCCGAACCGGCAATCGAAATCCCAAAAATCAGCCCCCTCGGGTAATTTTTTATTGCGTTCTCTTTTCAAATATTTTTTAACGTCATGCTTGGCGGCATCGACCATGCGAGCCAATTTAATTTTCTCATGTGTCAGTACAAAGGTTTTTCTCATAATTACCCTGAAGAGCCCAAGTCAGAAGATCACCCGGACGGTACCGAGCGTTTGCCGGATTTTACGGAAACCCGGCCGCAATAGCGACTCTGTCTATCATCTCTGTCTATCATCTTGGCGGCATCGGCGCGCCAACCTATCCGCCTGCGGCGCAGCCACCAGCAGGGTCTCAATACAGCGTTGCCTAAATACGCTAGAATCGCCCTCTTTTGCGCCTGAGCTAGGCGGCCCAGAGCGATTGCTGCCGCTAACGCTTAGGAACAGCTGATGCAGAATGGCGACAATTAGCGCGCCCCCAATAGTTGCCAATAGACGCCACCCCGCGGAAACCTATCTATGACCACCCCAGTAAAACTATTCAGCCTGTTCGTAGCCTTTGCCTGCGTCTTATTGGCGATCAACTTTGGCATCCGCTCGTCCATGGGTTTTTTTATGACGCCGATTTCAACCCAGTTCGGTTATGGGCGCGAAGTATTTGCCTTGTCACTGGCGCTGCAAAACCTGTGTTGGGGATTGTTCCAGCCCTTTGCCGGTGCCATCGCCGATCGTTTCGGCACCGCCAAGGTGCTGGTGGGCGGCACCCTGCTGTACGCTCTAGGATTGTACATCACCGCCACCGCCGACTCCGCTCTGGGATTACACCTGGGGGCCGGCGTGCTGATTGGGATGGCCATTGCCGGAACCGGTTTTGGCGTGGTGCTGCCGGCACTGGCACGGATGGTAGCCCCAGAAAAGCGCGCCTTTGCGCTGGGACTGGGTACCGCCGCGGGCTCTGCCGGACAGCTGCTGGTGATCCCGGTGGCGCAGGCGTTTATTGCCAGCTACGGCTGGCAAATGGCGCTACTGCTGCTCGCCGGTGGCGCCCTGTGCATGCTACTGCTGGCCTCTGCATTCCGCCAGGATGGCGTCCAGGCTGCAGCCAACCAGGCAGCGGCCCCACAGCAAAGCCTAACCGAAGCCCTGCGAGAGGCTAGAGGCCATGTGCATTACTGGCTATTGATCGCCGGTTTTTTTGTCTGTGGCTTTCAGCTGGCCTTTATTACCGTGCACATGCCGGCCTTTTTAGCCGACCAGGGTTTTGACGCTCGGGTCGCGGTCATCAGTCTGTCATTGATCGGCCTGTTTAATATCGCCGGCTGCCTGCTGTTTGGCTCTTGGTCGGGCAGGTACTCGAAGAAAACCCTCTTGGGGATCATCTATGCGCTACGCGCGGTGGCCATCGCGGCCTTTATGCTGCTACCGATGAGCACCACCTCGGTGTACCTGTTTTCGATGGTGACCGGCTTTTTATGGCTGGCCACCGTACCGCCGACCTCGGGATTAGTGGCGCAGATGTTCGGCCTCAAACATATGGGCACGCTGTACGGCATCGTGTTTTTAAACCACCAGTTGGGTTCATTTATGGGGGTCTGGCTGGGTGGTTATCTGTATGACCAGACCGGTGCTTACACCCTGGTCTGGTGGTCGGCGGCAGGTATCGCCCTGCTGACCGCACTGATTCATATCGTGATCGATGAGCGCCCGGTGCCGCGCTTACGGATGCAAGCGGCATAGCCCAGCAGATTCGTTACCGCAAAATAGACAAAGGCTGGCAAACGCCAGCCTTATTCGGGTGCTGAATACGCCAGTCGAGATTAGAACTTCAGGCGCATACCCGCCAGGTAACCAAGACTGACATTGTTTTCGTCGGTGTCGGCAATCTCGGCGAACAGGCTGACATTTTTCTGCGCCGGGAACTTATAGGTGACGTTGGCGTACCACTCGTTCACCTTATCCGCAGCGCTGTCGTCGTCAATACGCGTCATGCCCAGTGCAACGGTCGTCGTAGCGGCAACCGGCACCATGGCGACCAGGTTGAGCTGATCGATGTCATTGCCGTTCAGATCGGAGCTGCTGTAATCCGCGCCGAGCTTGGCAACACCGGTATCAAACATGGCCGACAGACCCCAGGTGTTCTCTGAAGACGCACCCGGCGTAGGAGTCTTGGTCTGATAGGCCGCGCCCAGCTCGATGCCTGCCACCTCAGTAGCTACATACAGATCCAAGTACTCGCCGTTGCTACTGGATTCATTTTTTGCTTCCAGCTCATAGGAGGCCACCAGGTCGAACTGGCCCAGCTGGCCATCCACGCGGATCACGTCATCACCATTGGTGCCCTGGGCATCGAAGCGATCTTCATCGGTCTTGGTTTCATAGGCCTGCTCGACCCCAAACTCGTCGGACGCAAAGTCCATCTTACCCACGGCGACCCGCACGCCGCCGAAATCCAAGCCCAGGTAGGCCTCTTCCAGCTTGCTGCCCACCTGACGAGTCTTTGTCGAGGTTCCCGCAAAATCAACGCTAGAGACAGTACCTTTATCTTCAGCGGCATCCTTAAAACCAAAATCCAGCTGGCCAAAGGCTTTCAGATCGTCGCTCAGGACATATTCGACCCGGTTCTTGAGCTCCAGATCGTCGAACTCCGCGTCGAGTTTCTGATTCGAGCCAAGGTCCTTACGCAGCTGCAGTTGAAAATCGCCCTTGAGCTGGTAGCTCAGGCCTTTGGCTTCGTAGATGGTCGCCGCTTGCGCGCCGGTGGCGCTCAGCGCCGCTATAGCGGCTGTTAGAATCAGTTTTTGCATCGTTAATACTCCAAGGACAGGGGTGGCATTACTGGCCACTAGGGTTTGAAAATCATGCTGATAGCGTACAAAAGCTAACAGAGTCGTTTTTTTAGCATTACTCTGCCGCTGCGGCGCGGGAGTTCTCCAGCCAACGCCTAAAGAGATCCTGAGTCTGCGGATCCGCCTGCTGGTACGCGTGGATCAACCTCGGTAATAATTCGCCGGCCTCAGGGTGCTCGGCATTTAGGGCCGCCAAGCTGGAAGCCCCCTGCTCCGCAGCCCGCATCCGCGGCACCGCGGCGACCGAGGGCAACGCGGCTAAAGAGGAGCCGCGATTAAACGCCGCCAACTCCGCCAGATAATCCCGATTGAGCTGCAAGCCCTCTTTTCTCAACGCGGCGCTCTGGGTCGGCACCCGCTCTGCGCTGCGGCTTGTCAGTATCCAGCTGGGGGCGCGGTTAAAGCGCTCCAGGTCGCGTTGCCGCTGCAGCGGCGGAACCTGCAGCAGCAGCGGTTGATCGTTCGCCTCGAAGCGCAGCACAAAAACATCACTGCGGGCATAGTCTCGCGCGTTACCGGCCACCCGAATCTCGCCGCCATACTGCAGCAGCAACTGATTGACACCCTCAGGAAGACGCAATGGATCACCGCTGCTGCCCTCTCCCTGCGTGTACAGCTCACCATTGACCGCCAGCAGCTCGATGCCCGCTGCGACACTCAGGGTAACCGCTGCCTGGAGCGGGCCTATCATGGTCAGCCATAACAGGCTGGTAAATGAGGTCATACAGATAGCTGAACGCACACAAGACTCCCTTTCACAATCTGGTAATAGCCGAACCTAGGCATAGTTATTACTGAGCGCTGATCACTAGGTAACGCCGGTCAACGGCTCTGCGCTGCATCCTAGTGGTCATTGATGACAGTCTCGTTACCGCCCTCTCAACGAATCGCTGCAGAGGATAACGGCGAACAATTAAAATGTAAACGATAATCAGTCTCATTCGTATTATTTTTCCTTGCTTCAGCACACTCCGGTAACGGCCAGTCAAGTCCGACACGCCAGTACCGACTCTGAGCTCTTTGCGGCGCACCTCAGCACGCCCAAGACCAACAGAGCCTGCCGATAAGCGCCTGCGGCGCTATAACCCTATGCTAAGATCTGCAGCTTTAAGACTAGGGGATAACGACGCTCCGGAGCCGGAATAACCGCCTGCGATGCAGGCCTAGCGTTGTCCGCTGCAGCTCAGCTGAGCTGAGCTGAGCTGAGCTGAGCATGTTTAATCCTATTTTTTGATCTAATACATCGTTGATCTGACCTTTTTTGATCTGACCAAGGCCCTACACCTATGATTGTCGACCAGCTTGCCCGTCAACTGCAGCTCCAACCCAGCCAGGTAAACGCCTTTATCCAGCTGTTCGACGAGGGTGCCAGCGTGCCCTTTATCGCGCGCTACCGTAAGGAGCAGACCCAAGGACTCGATGATACCCAGCTACGCCAACTGGAGCAGCAACTGAGCTATCTGCGCCAGCTGCAGCAGCGCCGACAGACGATTATCGATGCGATCGAACAGCAGGGTAAGCTCAGCGCCAGCCTGCGCCAACAGCTGGTGGCAGCCGCCACTAAGCAAGAGCTCGAACAGCTGTACCTACCGTACAAAAGCCAGCGCCAAACCAAGGCGCAACAGGCCCGTGATGCTGGCCTGGAACCGCTGGTCGACGCCCTGATAAAAAACCACGCCAGCAGTCCACAGACGCTGGCCGGCCACTACCTGAACCCCAAAGCAGGCTTTGGCGACGCTGAAACGGTACTCGAGGGTGCGGCTGCGATCCTGCAGGCGCGCATGGGCGAACACCCAACCCTTCCCCAGCAGCTCCGCACTCTGCTGTGGAAGGAGGGGGTACTGGAGGTCAGCCAGGTCAAAAACAAAGCTGCGGAGGGTGCCAAATTTCGCGATTATTTTGCCTATCAGGAACCCATCAAACGCATCCCCTCGCATCGCGCGCTGGCCATCTTACGTGGCAGCAGTGCAGGTTTTCTGCGCGCCAAACTGACGCTAAAGGCCGGTGATGACCTACCCGAGCGCTATATCCAGCAAGCCCTGGGGCTGCCCATTCAAGGCGCCTGCGGCGACTGGCTGCGCATCCAGCGGGATGCGGGGTGGCAGAAAAAACTTCAGCCGCAACTGCAAAAAACGCTATTGAACCAACTCCGCGATCAGGCCGAAGTCGAAGCGATCCGAGTATTCGGCATCAACCTCAAGCAGCTACTGCTCGCGGCTCCCGCGGGTCAAAAGGCCACCCTGGCGCTGGATCCTGGTTTTCGCAACGGGGTTAAAATCGCCGCCGTCGATGCCACCGGAAAATTTCTGGACCAGACGGTCATCTACCCGCACTTACCGCAGCAACGCTGGAGTGAGGCGCTGATCAGCCTAAAAAAACTCTGTCTGCAACACCGCATTGAGCTGATCAGCATCGGCAACGGCACCGCAGCACGCGAAACCGAACAGCTGGTCAACGAGCTGCTGAGCGATCCTGCCCTGGCATCGATCACCCAGGTGATGGTCAGCGAAGCCGGTGCCTCGGTCTATTCCGCATCAGAATTGGCAGCCCAGGAGTTCCCAACGCTGGATGTATCGATCCGCGGCGCGGTCTCCATCGCCCGACGCCTGCAGGATCCGCTGTCAGAGCTGGTCAAGATCGATCCCAAGGCGATCGGCGTAGGTCAGTACCAGCACGATGTTAACCAGACCCTGCTAGCTGAACATCTAAAGACGATCGTTGAGGATTGCGTCAACGCGGTCGGGGTCGATCTCAACAGCGCCTCGGCCACCTTGCTGCAATACGTATCAGGAATCACCCCGGTACTGGCGACCAATATTGTCGCCCATCGCGATGCCCAGGGGCCCTTCCGCGATCGTGCAGAATTGAAAAAAGTCGCGCGTCTGGGCCCCAAGGCCTTCGAACAGGCTGCCGGATTCTTGCGCATCGCCAATGCCAAGCAGCCCCTCGATAGCTCCGCCGTGCATCCTGAAGCCTACGTACTGGTAAAAGAGATAGCGGCGCGACAGCAGCGCAGCATCGCCTCCCTGATCGGAGACACCCAGACCTTACGAGCGATCAATCCTGGCAACTACAGCGATAGCCAATTTGGCATCCCCACCATCAAGGATATCCTCAGCGAACTGGAAAAACCGGGGCGTGATCCACGCCCTGAATTTATCACTGTCCACTTTGCCGAGGGGATCAACAGCATCAACGATCTGCAAGCCGATATGCAGCTGCAAGGGGTAGTCACCAACGTCACCAACTTTGGTGCCTTTGTGGATATCGGTGTGCATCAGGACGGGCTGGTGCATATCTCGCAACTGGCTAACCGCTTTATCCAGGACCCGCACGAGGTGGTAAAACCCGGCGACCTGGTCAAGGTGCGCGTCCTGGAGGTAGACCCAGGCAGAAAGCGCATCGCCTTGACTATTAAGGATTATTAAGTTTAATCAACCGGCGTCAGACGCTGACATACACTAAAGATGCCGGTAGATCTCGAATTGATCGGCATTTATGAGTAGATGCACATAGATACTGGCGGCATAGCCCAGGGCGATCGCCGGCATCCACTTCAGATGACCGAAAAAGGTGTAATTTCCACGCGCCTGCCCCATCAAGGCCACACCTGCCGCCGAGCCGATCGACAGCAGGCTGCCGCCCACGCCCGCCGTTAGGGTAATCAATAACCAATCCCCCTGGGACATCTGCGGCTCCATCGTCAGCACTGCAAACATCACCGGAATGTTATCGACCACCGCAGAGATCACCCCTAGGGCGATATTGGCACTGCTGGCATCCCACTGGGTATAGAGCAGATCGGACATGAATGATAGATAACCGATAAAGCCCAGCCCGCCCACACACATGATAACCCCGTAGAAAAATAGCAGCGTGTCCCACTCGGCCCGTGCGACCCGGTTAAAGACATCGAAGGGCACCACACTACCCAGACTTTCCAACCGAGACTGATCACCGGCCACTTCTGCAAGCCTACGTTTTCTGGCCAGCGATTTCGGTAGCGACATCCGTAGGAAATAACCAAAAAACTGCAGATAGCCCAAGCCGACCATCATCCCCAGCACCGGCGGCAGATGCAGATAAACATGCATACAGACCGCAGTGGTGATCGTTAACAGGAACAGGACGACTATACGACGGGCGCCGCGCTTAAGCTCAACGGGTTCGGCATCAGCAACAGGCTTGCGATCTTCGATAAACAAACTCATAATCAGCGCCGGAATCATGAAATTTACTAACGAAGGGATCAGCAGGACAAAAAACTCCGAAAACTGCACCAGGCCGTCTTGCCAGACCATCAGGGTAGTGATGTCACCGAAAGGGCTAAACGCACCACCGGCATTGGCGCCCACTACGATATTGATACAACAGAGATTGATAAAGGTTTTATCGCCCTCCGCCACTTTCATCACCACCGCGCACATCAGTAGTGCAGTGGTCAGGTTATCTGCCACTGGGGATATAAAAAACGCCATAAGGCCGGTGAGCCAAAACACTGTTCGATAATTAAAACCTTTACGGATCAACCAGGCGCGGATCGCATCAAAAACCAGGCGCTCCTCCATGGCGTTGATATAGGTCATCGCCACCAGTAGAAACAGCATCAACTCAGAGAATTCGAGCAGGGTGTGTTTATAGGCATCCTCTACGACCCCGGAAACGCCCTGCTGAATATAGACCCAACCGATCAAGGCCCAGATAATGCCCGCCGCCACCAACACCGGTTTCGACTTACGCATATGCAACTTCTCTTCCAGCATCACCACCAGATAAGCGAGGCTAAAAACAACCAGCGCCAGCACTCCCGCTCCGCTAGCCGTCAGATCAATCGGCCCGGTCGCGGCGACAGCCGGCGTACTCAACAATAGCAATGCTAAAATGGCGACAACACCTGAGAACAGGCTATTCATAAACTCACTCCAATGATCACTGCGAACGCTCAACAAACCCACACCTAGAAATAGGTTTTATTGGCATCGACTCTAGATTAGTGCTCAGACTTCACATAACTGAAGCGATCCATGTCGACCACTTCAACGCTCAACCTAGGCACTGTGGTTAGCATTGCAACACTTTCTAACAGGCACTGACTCAAGTGCTTTTTCTGCTGCTCACTACGACCCGATAGAATCTGGGCGCGCAGATGAATAAAATCCTGTACCTCACCTGCCACCAAATAATGGGGGTAGGCGATCGCCCGGATTATAATCGCCTCCGGTTCAAACAGGTCTGAGCGTAACGCTCCGTTATAGGTCGTGTTGACCAGCGCATTAATATCCAGGCTGGTGTCTAAATTCTGGGCATATTCAATGATGATATGGGGCATATACTCTCCTGATCTGGATCGATACTAGGGTACCTCGAAAAACCCTATTATCCAAGAAAATCATCACTACAACATGTTGATTTTTAATGGCTGGGCTTGTAGAAAATGAAGTATTTCGAGGTGCTCACTAATAACCCAGAACTAATAACCAGGTACTAATAGCAAGTACTAATAGCCAGTACTCATGACAAAAACTAATAATCGGGGGGCATAATCAAGCGTACATAAGTGGCTGTATCCTCAGCGGCTATACAGAAGCAGCTCCACCCGCTGGTTCGGCACCGCCGCATCATACGCGGGCGCCAAGGACCCGACGCCATACGCGCTGATCCGCGATGCCTCTAGGCCCTGCTCCAACAACGTCTGCTTGAGCACTTCGGCAGCCTTTAGCGATGCGGCGGTTGTTGATTCCATACTGTTACCCTGATCGCTGTGGCCAACTAGAGCCAACTGCAGCCGAGGCTGATCCAGCATGCGCTGCTGTAACATCTCAGCTTCATCAGCTGTCAGCGAGCCTGACTGGCGATACACTCGACGTCCCTGTTCCAATTCAGCTATAAAACTCGCGGGGTCGCTAATATCTGAAGCCTGACGGGGCTGGAGCAGATCAAGCTGCACATAGACGCGTTTATTACCGCGCATGACGGTATAAAAAGCCAGATAACTTGAGGGGGCAGCGCCGCTTGCGGGTAGCTTTAGCGCCTGGTAATACTGCTCTCGGTCGATACCGTAGAGCCGGGCAATACCGAATTGCACGTTAGCCCACTGGTTGCTATCACCGCAGCCTCTAGCCTCGCAACGAAACAACAGCTCGGGAGCAAGACCATCAAACTGACGTCTAAAATGATTGAAGGCATCGGTGCTGCTATGGCCACTGGGTAACTGATAGGTGATACGGGTCAGCGTGCCCGCGAGATACTGCTCCTGCTCCGGAGAGATCACCCCATTGATCTTTTTCATACTGCCGGTCGCCAAGCGATATTCCGGAATGCGCTCTTGGCTATAATCGACGATCCAGGAGTTGGGGTAACGCGCCACCCGCTCAAGATCAGCCGCTCCGGGAAGATCTTCTGCCGCAGTAACCCCTTGAATCACGAGCAACAACAACCCAACAACAAGCCCCTGTCGACGCCATTTCAGTCTCAGTAACCCAGTGCTCATGAACAGCCTCTCAATATAAGTTAACTAACCCAATCATAATAGACCTCGCTCGGCGTGCCCACATTTACGCTAGGTTATACCTCTAAATCCCGTTATTATCATCGCCTTATCTACAAGGACTTAGGATGATGGACAGCTTAGCAGATCCCGTTCCACAACAGCGCTTCAACCGCGCTTTCTTTATTCTTTTTGGACTACTGTTTCTGGCTGCCCCCCTCTATTACCAGGACAATCCCGGTGGTGAAGGGCTCTATCTACCGTTCAACAATACCGTCTGGATTGCAGCTGCCTTTATCATCGCCCTGGGGTTACTTAAATTCAGCCACAGTCAGGTGTTAGTGCTGCCGAAGATGAGCGCGGCGATCCTGTTCTTCCTGACCCTAACCACGCTGGTCGGCGCGATTGGAACCGTCTCTACGCCCACCGCCTGGCTGTTTCGCAGCTTGTCAATCTGGGGCGGGGTATTGCTGTTCTTTGCTTGCGCCCAGTTTCAGATTAATCGCAGGCAGCATGACAATCTACTCTATCTACTGCTCGGGTCCACCTTTATTCAAGCGTTGTACTGCCTGGTCCACCTGTTGGCACTGAACTCTCCACCCGGCTGGATGTCGCAATCGCTAGGCGTCCCCCGCGGTATCTTCCAGCAACAGAATTTAGCCGCCAGCTACCTGGCTACCGGGCTACTGATCGGACTGTTCATAACCACCCTACCCTCCTATCGCCTGCGTCACTGGTCGCTCAAATCTTGGGTACTGTGCAGCATCGCACTTAACAGCCTGATCATCATCACCTCCGGTTCACGTACCGGACTGATCGCGGCTGTGCTAGGGGTTGCTCTACTGCTCGGCGCACGCCATCGGCAGCTGATCAATAATGGCTCCCGGTCGTTTGTATTACTGTTACTGGCGCTGGTTATCGGCACTGGTCTGGGCTACCAGATAGAGAGTAAAACGGGAGGTGTGACAGCAGGACTGACGAAGCTGAGCCAGATATCCCAAACCTCCACCGATCCTACCCGCAATGATGTGCGGATCATGATGTACGACTCCAGCTGGGAACTGTTTCTTGAAAAGCCTGTTTTCGGTTACGGCATCGGTCAGTTCCAACCGGTCTGGCACGACAAGAAGGCCCAGTATCTGGCTGACCACCCCCAGGCAGCGATCCTTGAACCCCGACTCAGCCACCCGCATAACGAGCTACTGTACTGGGCAGTGGAGGGCGGCCTGGTCGCCCTGAGCGGCATTCTGGTACTGGGGCTGGCGCTTGTTAAAGTCTGCGCCAACCTGGGCTGGCAGCGCGGCGGTGCTTATTTAGTGCTGCTACTCCCTCTCGTCCTGCATACCCAGGTCGAGTTGCCCTTCTACATCTCACAACTACACTGGCTGCTGTTTATCGTGCTGATCGCCCTGATTGCCTGCCATCGCGTCAAGCGCCAGCCGCTGCCTCTGAGTCAGATGGCGCGCGCCATACTGCTGGGATTAAGCATTTCACTACCGGTGCTGGCGACGATCTTCTTGGTGCATAGCCTGATAGCAAACCGAATCATGCTCGACTACCTCATCCACCCAGTCAAAGATATACGTACGCTCGACTACCCGTCGCATAACATCTATTACAGCGATCAGGTGGAATTTCTGCGGATGCAGACGCTGGGGCAATACGGACACCAGACCAACAATATCAAAATATTGCAAGACTACATCCTCTGGGCCGAGGCAGCCTTGAAGCAAACCCCGGACGCCAGCCTCTTCGCCGGACTGACCTTCGCCCTGCACAAGGTCGGAGAGCAGCAACGCAGCCACGCCATGCTCCGTCGCGGGTTATCAATCTACCCCACCACACCGCTAATGCTATCCACACAGCAGACCCTGCAACAATGGGATCAAGAGCTAGACACACGGTCTGATGTCCAATAAAAACAGGGGCTACATACCAAGCAGATCGACGCCCACCTCCCAACACCCGAGACAAGCGGAGCTCTGCTATTAGCGGGGGCATTCGTTAGCAGGGAAGTTTGTTAGCGAGGGAATTCGATCCAACAAAGATCAGCGCAACCCGTCGCGGCCACGGGCATCGTGACACAGGCCAGGGTACTGGTATCGAAATGGTACTGCTGCGCCCCACCCAACAGCCGATTAAGCAAACAAGAAAGCAGCGGATTATGGGCAACTAACAGAATCTTACCCTGTTGCGGCTGCAACCATTCGAGCAACTGGGTCACCGACGCCTCGGGCTGCAAGCCAGCATGAATGTGCGCGGGAGGAAGTTTAAGGGTCTCAGCAACCAATCCAAGGGTCTGCTGAGCACGGCGGTAAGGTGATACATAGACTGCCGTTAACCCTGACAGCGCCTCAAGACGTCGTGCTAAGACCGTTCGGGTTTGCTCGGCACCCCGCTCAGTGAGGTCACGGTCAGCATCGGGGACACTGAGTACCGCCTCGCCATGGCGGAGTAATAGTAGTTGCAACGCCATGGTCGCTACTCCTTGGTCGACTTATCAAGCAGTTCGAACTCCACGTCGTCACCCTGAGCGGCCATCATCATTGCGCCAATCACCGAGGGCACATTTTTTCCCTCAAAGACCACGCTGTAGAGACCTTGAACCAGCGGCATATAGATGCCCAGCTGATCCGTTTTCGCTTTCACGTACTTGAGGGTATTGACGCCTTCGGCCACCTCGCCCAGCTCAGCGACGATCGTTTCCAGACTCTGACCCTGACCCAGCGCAAAGCCGACCCGGTAATTGCGACTCAGTGGTGACATACAGGTCGCGATCAGATCACCCACGCCTGCCAAACCGAGGAAGGTTAGAGGGTCGGCGCCCATATGTACGGCAAAGCGGCTCATCTCGGTCAACGAGCGCGTCATCAGCATGCTGCGGGTATTTTCGCCCATCCCCAGCGCCGCGCTCATCCCCGCCGCAATCGCGTAGATATTCTTCAACGCACCACCCAGCTCTACGCCGTACATATCAGAACCGGCATAGACCCGGAAAAAATCACAGTGCAGGATCGCTTGAATGCTGTCACGCAGCGCGGCGTCCTCGCTGGCAATCACCGTAGCCGTCAACTGGCGTACCGCAATCTCTTTGGCTAGATTGGGGCCGCTCAGCACCCCTACACGACACTGAGGCGCTTCTTCAGCCAGCACCTGGCTCATCAGCTTAAAGGTCTCCGGCTCAATCCCCTTGGTAGTACTGACCAGCATCTGTCCAGGCCTAAGCCTGGCGGCAACCTTACGGACCACCTGACGAAAACTTTTACTGGGGATGGCAACAAATACCACCTGGCTTCGAGCAATCGCATCAAAGTCATTGACGGGGTGCAGCTTGGCATCCAGGGTAAAGCCCGGCAGATAGCGGGTATTCTCTCGCAGCTCCGCCATCTCCCGGGCCTGCTCGGTATTGCGCATCCACTGATAGACCTGGTAACCGTTCATCGCCGCAATATTGGCCAGCGCGGTACCGAAGCTACCTCCACCGAGCACGCTAATAGTCTGTGGATCGATCGCCGGCAAGGTGCTGGTACTGGTGCTAGGTTGAAGCTGTTCTGAATGGGTCATCATTACTCACTGAGGACGTTGCAGCAATTTCTCATCGGGATGGATGCAGCCTAACCGACGCCCTATTAACTCCTCAATATCGGGGATCATAAAAGCATCCGATTCACAGGCAAAACTGAATGATATTCCCGCGGCACCGGCGCGTCCTGTACGACCAATCCGGTGTACATAGTCCTCCGGATCGTCGGGAAGATTGTAGTTGATCACATGACTGACGCCATCGACGTGAATCCCGCGACCCGCAACATCGGTGGCCACCAGCACCTGAATCTTACCGCTACGAAAGGCTTCCAGAGTTTTAACCCGCTGCGCCTGACTCACCTCGCCCGACAGCAGTGCGGCCTGGACACCGGTACGCGTGAGGCGCTCGGTCAAACGCCGGGTCTGATCACGGCGATTAGCAAACACCATCACCCGCTCCAACGCTTCCTGGCGCACCAGGTTGTAGAGCAGATTGAATTTATGCTCCTCGCTGACGACATAAACGATCTGCTCAACGGTGTCCGCGGTAACCTGCTCAGATTCGATCTCAACCCTGACCGGATCCAGGGTCCAGAGTCCTGCTAGATGCATGATCTGCTCAGAGAAGGTGGCGCTAAACAGCAGGGTTTGGCGATCTTTCTTATGCGGGGTGCTGCGAATAATAGCTCGCACATCGGGAATAAAGCCCATGCTCAGCATGCGATCCGCTTCATCCAGAACCAGAATTTCGACCGCACTCAGATCAACCTCGCCTTTCTGATTGAAATCGAGTAAGCGTCCCGGGGTGGCGACCAGGATATCAACCTCGGTCTGGCGTAACTGATTCTGCTGCTTTTCGTAATCCATGCCACCCACCAACGTCAGCACGGAGAGACCACAATGTTTGACCAGACCCTCGGCATCTTTGGCGATCTGCATCACCAGCTCCCGAGTAGGAGCCACGACCAACGCTCGTGGCTGGCCTTTGCGACGCCGCCCTTCGATCGGGTAGTCGATACAATCGCTGATAATGCTGATCAAAAACGCCGCGGTCTTACCGGTACCGGTCTGCGCCTTACCGATCAGATCTTTACCTTCGAGGGTATGCACTAATGTTTGCGACTGAATCGGGGTGCAGTACTTAAACCCCAGATCGGCAATGGAGTGCATCAACGTATCGGGAAGGTCCAGATCATGGAAACGCACCTCCCCCTCTTTGGCCTCTGCGTCAAATTGATCAGGCGTCCAGGGTGCGGCCGCTAGTTGTTTTTTAGCAGGTTTGGGCTGTACCTGAGACGGCTCTTGAGTCGCGGCCTTGGGCCGTCCGGCAACAGCGCCCCCCTTTTGTAGCGGTTGCTCGTCTACGCGGCGCGGCGCGGTTTGCGTAGCAACAACTTCAGCGGAAGATTTAGACTTTGATAACCACTTAAACAATGTGATACCTCGGAGTCCAGCTTGGCTAGACTGTATTGGCGGAGCTTAGTCAGAGAGCTGCAACTGGGAAACTGCGAATAAGTCCAGTGTATTCTCTGCGGGCTTATTCGCAGGCTCCCTAGCCTGCAACCAGATAAAAACGCGATATTTTAATGCATTATAGCCAGTGTTCCCATCGCTAATTCATCTATCCAGCGCCGCCAGAGCGGCCAAAAGGGGGCAGCGCCGCCAGTAACGCGCGGCCGTAACGCTTGGTCGTCAACCGATTATCAAGAATGGTAACCAGTCCGGTATCCGCGTCGGAACGTAACAATCGGCCACAGGCCTGAATCAGCCTGACCGAGGCATCTGGCACCGCAACCTCCATAAACGGATCTCGGCCCTGGGCGCGCACCCACTCATCCAGCGCCATCTCTACCGGCCGCCCGGGTACCGCAAAGGGTATTTTGGCAATCACTACATGCTTGAGATACTTACCGGGTAGATCGACCCCTTCGGCAAAGGAGTTAAGGCCGAACAGCACCGAACCCTCACCCTTATCCACCCGCTGCTTGTGCTGCTTCATCAGCTCCTGTTTGGAACAGTCCCCCTGCGCCAAAATACGCGCTGCCAACGCCGGCGCCACCAGCTCACGCACCTTAAACATCTGCCGCCAGGAGGTAAACAGCACTAACGCAGCCTGATCCGCATGCAAACAATGACCCAGCTCCTTCGCAATCGCCTGATCGTGCGCCTCAACATCACTCGGCGCCGCCTTCAACTGCGGCAACCGCAACTGCGCCGCCTGGGTATAATTAAATGGGCTAGGCACAACTGCAAATCGCGACTCGGCAGGGATACCGCTGCGCATCTTTAACTGCTCAAACTGCCCTAGCGCAGTGAGCGTCGCCGACGTCACTACCGCAGCGCCACAGCGCCGCCATAAGCTTGCAGCCAGGGTTTCCGCAGCTAATATCGGGCTGCAACAGAGCTCCAGCTCCTCAGCCTCCGGCGTTTGATGATAACTGAGCCAGCGCGCCTGAGGCGCAGCGCCTGGCTTGTCCGGCGCTATCAACGCGCGCCACAAGGCCCTGGCGGCCTCGGACCGTGCCAACAAACGACCCGCGGTCGGGTACCAACGCTCAGCCGATTCTTTATCAATTCCGGCGACAGGTTCTGAAATAGCTTCTTTGAGCCGCTCCGTCAACGTATCGAGCTGCAACTGCAATTCCCTAGCGCGTGGCTCAAGCTGCTGCCCAAGCTCGAGGATATCAGCCGGCACGATGCCACCCGGAAAGCGAATGTAGTGCACATCAGCTCGCCGCTTATCATCCGGCAACTGGGCTATCAACGCCCGCAGCGGAGACTCAAGCCGTTGCAACAGCTCCAGGGTATCGCCCACCAGCGCATCCATAGGCTTGAGCATCCGCGTCAACAGCTCGGGCTCACGCAGCTCCTTGCTCATCCGTTTAAGCGTAGTCGTTAACTGTTTTAGCCAACCCGCCCAGCTATGCAGACGCAGTTGCTGATTAAAATGGCTCAACGCTTTGTCGGGCAGATGATGACCCTCATCAAACACATACAGGGTCTCTTCGGGTTCGGGTAGAATCGCCCCGCCCCCCAGCGAGAGATCAGCCATCACCAGATCATGGTTAGCCACGATACAATCGGCCTGATCCAGTGTCTGCCGGGCCTTATAAAAACAGCAGGCACTGAAGTTAGAACAACGGCGGTTACTGCACTGCCGATGATCCGTGGTCACGCCACTCCAGTCCGCTGCCGCGACCTCCTGTGGCCAGCTATCACGATCGCCATCCCAGCTGCCTTTCACATAGGCATCAGCAAAGGCTCGATATAGATCAAGCGTTTGTGGCTCAATACGCAGCGCCAATTCATCTTCATACAGCGCCAAGCCTGGGTTTTGAGCATCCGCTTGCAGCGACTGATCAAGCTTTGATAAGCAGAGATAGCGCCCACGACCTTTCGCCAGCACAAAATCGAAGCTTAAATCACTGTGCTTAAGCAGCTCGGGAAGATCCTTGAGCACAATCTGCTCCTGCAGCGCCACCGTCGCTGTCGAGAGGACCAGCTTTTTTCCCAGATGCTTTGCCAGCGGCAACATAGCCAGCAGATAAGCAACCGTTTTACCGGTTCCCGTTCCCGCCTCAACAACACAGATAGGAGGGGTCTGATCGGTATCCATTAACCCTTTGATAATCTCGGCGATCATCAATTTTTGACCATAACGGGGTTTCAACTGACGACTGTCGAGATAACCCGTATAGGCCTGCTGGATCTGCTGTTTTAACTCGCTAGGAATTTTACTCAAAAGACGAAACTCGCTGGATTATCAAGGGGACAATACCGATGCAGTGCAACTATAGGAAATATATCCCAGGCTAGACAACTGTACAAAAACACATATACTGTACAAAAAAACAGGTAGCAGAGACAAGCGATGATCAAGCTAACCTCACGACAAACCGAAGTACTCGACTGTATCCGGAACTATATAGAAGCTACCGGGTATCCACCAACCCGTGCGGAAATTGCGCGCGAATTGGGGTTCCGTTCCGCCAACGCCGCCGAAGAACACCTCAAGGCCCTGGCTCGCAAGGGGGCCATCGAAATGGTTCCCGGCACCTCACGCGGCATTCGTATTCCAGAACTCGAGGTAACGCCATCAGGCATCCCTATCGTGGGCCGCGTCGCGGCTGGATTTCCGATCCTGGCACAAGAGAACATCGATGAACACTGCACACTGCCAGCCGATTTTTTCTCACCACAGGCTGATTACTTCTTACGGGTTCAAGGGCTGAGCATGATCGACGCCGGCATTTTTGATGGCGATCTGCTGGCCGTACATCAAACGCATGAGGCCCGTAATGGCCAGATCATCGTCGCGCGTATCAATGATGAAGTGACGGTAAAGCGGTTCCATAAAAACGGTTCCATTGTCCAGCTTAGCGCTGAAAACCAAGATTTCGACCCTATAGTGGTTGACCTTAAACGTCAGGAGCTGACGATCGAAGGGTTAGCCGTTGGCGTCCTCAGGAAAGGTAGCTAGTCATGATTCCATTACGTGCTCATACCGGCCTCACACTCAGTCAAACGCTGGACCCAACCCTGAACCCAACACCCGAAGCGTTCACCCCCTTCCGTGCACGGCCCCTATCCAACAACATGGCGGGTAAAATCACCCAGATTATCGTGCAGGACGAAGATGAGTATAACTTCCAGCTGCTGATGCCATTACTGGCGCAGCTTAGCCGTGATGACCGTTGGTTTGCCTGGATAGCGCCACCTCTTAAGCTACCCAAGCATTGGCTGCTCGAAGCGGGTATCGACATCAACAAGATCATGATGCTACAACCTCGTGGCAGCCATGACACCCTGGCCCTGGCACGTAAGGCGCTAGCCACCGGCACCTGTCATGCCGTTATCAGCTGGCCGAGGCAGATCTCTCAAGAGCAGCTAGCACAACTGGAAGATGCGGCTCGACATGGCAGAAGTCACGCCATCCTGATCCAACCACGCTAATCTGCAACCTTTAAGCGCAATCCAGACTATAAGCGTCGGACAGCTCAATTCAGAATGTCTAGATAGTCGACTCAGTGCAGCACCGGGTCGAGGGCATCCCGCAACTGCTTGCCCCGACTCTCGGCCATGACCTGCACACCCAGTGCGATCATGGCTCTAGCCAACTCGGCGTGCTGACCATCAAACTCGCGCAACGCTTGCTCTGAAAATTGAATACTGATCATCGGCGCCTGCTCATCAGCATCGCTTTTACGCAGAACATAGCCACCCTCTGGCAACTCAACGATCTCTAATATTTCAGCTGACATAATGATTCCCACTGCTACTATCTATATCCATGGCCCCACATCCTATATTCATGGCTCCACATCAGGCTTTCACGCGCAAGCTACCACTCTTTCAAGCCTTCACGCTGGCGATCGACGAGCTCACGGATATTATTAATCCAGCCCTCAAGCTGAGCAATCACCTGAATATCCGAAGCATGATCAGGATTAACCTGCACCACCTGAATCTCCGATAAGCTCTCACGCCCAGAATGCGAGGCCTGCTCTTTCGCCCGTGCCATCCAACATGCCCGATAGGCGGCCAGGAGTTGCGATAACCAGCTATCAGAGCCCGCTAACAAGCTCAGTTCTTTCACTTCCGGTAATTCCATCCCCTGGAGCTCCATCTGCGCAAGCAACTCATCACGTGTCGAGATCGTCTCCGGGTCTAAATGGTAAACCTCTGCAATTTCACGCAAAAAAGAGCTGTAAGCCGAGACCAGATGAAACAACACAGATTCCTCAAAGGACTCTATCTGCGCATGCTTGCTCCAACCGCTACCCTGTTCTGCCTGCTTTAAATGATCCAGGTGTAATTTTGCAAACATCAACTTCTGATTAGTTCTGGAAATATAGATATTGGACATGGTTGCTCCTGCTATCCTGCCGAATTCACTGCGTTTTTGTCTTGGCTTTCGACTTAGGCTTACTCTTAACCGGGCTAGGACTCTTGCGTTTATCCTCCTCTACCCACTTGCCCCCTTCATAGAAGGCCCGCCAACCGCTCGCTTTGCCTTCGACTTCAGACATCACATACTGCTCTTTGGTTTTGCGGCTATAACGGATCACAGCGGCTTCACCGTCGGGATCAGCCAGCGGCGCATCGAGTAGGAAATGGTATTTGGGATCGATCTCCTGGCGATGCGACAGCAACTCTTTAACCAGCGGCGCACGCGTTTCTCGATTACGTGGAAACTGGCTGGCAGCCAAAAACAGACCCGAGGCACCATCACGTAAAATATAGTGATCCTCGACTTTGACACAGGCCAGTTCCGGCATCGGTACTGGGTCCATCTTGGGTGGCGCGGCCTCGCCACTGCGTAACAGTTTACGGGTATTTTTACAGCTATCCGAGGTGCAACCAAAATACTTGCCAAAACGCCCTGTTTTCAACTGCATATCGGCGCCACACTTATCACACTCAATCAGCGGGCCATCGTAGCCTTTGATTTTATATTGCCCCAGCTCGACGTCGAAGCCATCACAGGCAGGGTTATTGCCACACACATGTAACTTACGCGTCTCATCAATCAGGTAGCTATCCATCGCCGTGTCACACTTCTTACAGCGATGTTTGGTGCGTAACAACCGTGACTCCGCTTCATCATCGGCATCGACACTGATAGCTTCATCACCATTGATAAGATTTTGGGTGCCCTTGCAGCGCTCTTTGGGCGGCAAACCATAGCCTGAACAACCCAAGAATACGCCGGTGCTGGCAGTACGGATCATCATATGCCGGCCACACTGCGGACAAGGGATATCCGTTGCCGTGGGGTCGTTCGGCGCCATCCCCGCATCGCTACTCTCAGCCTGTTCTAGCTGCCGACTAAAACCTTGATAGAACTGATCCAGCAACTGTTTCCATGCTGCCTGGCCATTAGCGACGTTATCCAACGACTCTTCCATCTTGGCGGTAAAGCCATAATCCATCAAATCGGCAAAGCTACCGCTCAAGCGGTCGGTAACTATATCGCCCATCTTCTCGGCATAAAAACGTTTATTCTCAAGCTTGGCATAACCACGGTCTTGAATCGTCGAGATAATAGACGCATAGGTTGAAGGCCGGCCGATCCCCAGCTTTTCCAGCTCCTTGACCAGCGCCGCCTCGGAAAACCGCGCCGAGGGCTTGGTAAAATGCTGCTTGGGTTCGAGTTTTTCCAAGGTCAGGGTGTCGCCTTTGTGCAACTCTGGCAGGATCACATCCTCGTCGGCCTTACCCGCCGAGGATTGCACCCTGAGAAAGCCATCGAACTGCATGATACGACCGCGCGTACGCAGCTCAAATTCGCCAGAGCGCACCTGAATTCGGGTACTGGTAAACCGCGCATTGGGCATCTGACAGGCCACAAATTGACGCCAGATCAACTCATACAAGCGCTGGGCATCGCGCTCCACATCATCAAGCGACGAGCCTTTAATACCGACATTCGAGGGCCGAATCGCCTCATGCGCCTCCTGCGCCCCCTCCTTGCTACTGTAGGTAATGGGCTGTTCGGGAAGGTATTGGTCGCCAAAACTCTTGTGAATATACTCCCGACAGCTGGCTACCGCTTCAGCACTCAGATTGGTCGAATCGGTACGCATATAGGTGATATGGCCCGACTCATACAGCCGTTGCGCCATCATCATGGTTTTCTTAACCCCAAAACCTAAGCGCGTGCTAGCAGCCTGCTGCAGGGTTGAGGTTATAAAGGGTGCGGAGGGTTTACTCTGGGTCGGCCGGTCCTCACGCTCGCTGATCTGATAGCAGCCCTGCTGCAACTCCGCCAAGGCCAGATCGGTGGTCGCCTTATCACCGGGACGAAATGCCTTGCCGCGATGCTTAGTGACATCAAAGCGTACTGTATCGGCCTGAGAAGTATTCAAGTCGGCCGCAATCTCCCAGTACTCTTCAGGGATAAAAGCTCGGATTTCGCGTTCACGCTCGACCACTAACCTTACGGCCACCGACTGCACCCTGCCCGCAGATAAACCACGGGCGATCTTGGCCCATAACAGCGGAGAGACCATGTAACCGACCACGCGATCAAGGAAGCGTCGTGCCTGCTGGGCATTCACCCTATTCAGATCTAGCTCACCTGGCGTGTCAAACGCCTCGGTGATCGCTTTCTTGGTAATCTCGTTAAACACCACCCTTTTATAGCGACCAGGATCTCCGCCTATCGCTTCCTGCAGATGCCAGGCGATCGCCTCCCCCTCGCGGTCCAAATCGGTCGCCAGATAGATCTGATCCGCACTCTTGGCCAGGCGCCGCAACTCATCGACCACCTTTTCCTTACCGGGAAGGATTTCGTAACGGGCGGTCCAGCCATTCTCAGGATCGACACCCATGCGTGCAAGCAACTGCTCACGCGCCTTCTTTTTCTTATGTGCCGCCTTTTGCTCCGGCAGCAGCTTACGCGTTTCAGCGGCAGCCTTCGCTCGTGCCTTGGCATCCACAGGTGCTTTAACACCCCCGCTGGTCGGCAGATCACGTATATGACCGACACTCGATTTCACTACAAAATCATTACCCAGGTATTTATTAATGGTCTTGGCTTTAGCCGGAGACTCAACGATAACTAGTGACTTACCCATGAATAAACCTAAAGCTTATAAAGATTAAAGAGTGCGATGGGGCTCAGAAGCGGTCATATATAAGGCCTGTACATACGTCGGTCAAGCAAACATTTTCTAAACACCGGAGCCAAGCCGCTCCCTGGTAGCGGTTTTTGACAGTGATTAGGCGTCAATTTAGGTAATCTGCCGAAGACTCATTCTACCCTATGTTTTCAACAGCTTATATCTGCATAAAACAGCGTATTGCCGCTGTTCAGCCGGGTGCCGATACGGCTCATTGCGCTGCGGGTAAATTACTTTATCTATCAGCAACAACAACGCTCTCGGCAACAACGGCAATCAAGAACGCTACTCGCAACTCAGATCACTCTGCACCCGAAAGGGGTAAAAAACGCGGCTGCAAGCCCTGCTCCGTGTGTACCGATTCTAGAAACATCGCCAGCGGACGCACCCACAACCCCTGCTCTCCATATAACGGCCGATACACCACCAACTCTTCGTCGGTTTCCGAATGCCTGGCAATACCCAGTACCTGATACTCTCCACCTTTGTAATGGCGATATCGGCCCGGCTGCAAGCTACCTTCACTGAACGTCATCTGCTTCACACTCCTGCCTCGAGCAACCGATTAAGCGATGTCTGAATCAATACCACGGTCTCCGGAGTGCCACGCTCCTCCCAAAAGACCGAGACGCTGATAGGCGTCGATTCAAGCCCATAGACATCTTTAGGCAGCAGCGGGATCAGCTCCTCTATTAATGCCAACGCGGCGGGATCCAGCTGATTTTCGCCTTTAGACCAACTCCAGCCGTCAGGCAGCCCCACGTTGGCATGAGAGGGTAATTGGAAGATCTGCCAGGGAGGCTGCTGCGCCCGAGCACTGTTACGCCCCCGTAGGAGCCGATAGGCCACGCAATGACGTTCCTCGGCCAGCGCCTCCCCTAGTGCTCGCGGCAATAATATCCTTACGAGCTGCACCTGAAGCCCTGCGCGCATCGCACGCTGCCGCAATAATGCCTGTACGCGCTGCCGTGGCGAGGGCATCACCCAGAGCAACGAACCCATAATCGCGAACATAATCAGAACGATAACAAGCCAATTCATTAATACCACCCGTCTATTTACGAATCGGTTATAGTAAGCTATTTGTTAATTACAGGGTATCAAGCTGCGACCGAGGGATTCATCATGAGTTATCAGAATATTTTACTAGCAGTGGATTTAACCGAGGAGTCCAACCAGGTAGCCGACAAGGCGGTTATGCTGATGCGGAAAAGCCAGGGCAGCCTGAGCCTAATCCATGTCATCGAACCCCTAAGCTTTGCCTATGGTGGCGACGTGCCTATGGATCTTTCCACTATCCAGGAACAGCTGGATGAACAGGCTCAGCAACGGTTGTCCGAGTTCGCAACCCAGCTCAGCGTGGAGGTCAAACAGATCCACGTCGTGACCGGGCATACCTCGAGCGAAATACACCGCATTGCCAAAGAAACCGATATCGATCTAATTGTCGTTGGCAGCCACGGTCGTCACGGCCTTTCCCTGCTATTAGGATCGACCGCCAACGATGTCTTGCACGGCGCTATTTGTGATGTACTGGCTGTGCGGGTTGAAAAATAAGCCCACGCAGACAGCACAGAGTCGGCGATGCCAATTACTGCATCGCCTCCAGCTCAACCCAGCGCTCCATCGCCTGCTCAAGCTGCTGCTCGCAGCGCTCTACCGCCGCCAGCCGTTCGGTCACCACGTCATGCGCCTGCTGATAGAAGTCAACAGCCGCGACCTCTTGCTGCAGCGCCTCCAGCCGTTGCTCAAGTTGTTCCAACTGCACAGGCAACAGATCTAACTCACGCTGCAGCTTATAGCTCAGTTTCTTGGGCGCGGGTTTGTTAACCTGAGATACCACGACAGAGGGCTGCGATACCGAGTCTACAGCCACTGCTGAAGCTTCAACCCTGTCAGTAACACCCGGCATCTCAGATCGCGGCAGCACGCCACCCTGACGAATCCAGTCCTCATAACCTCCGACAAACTCATTGATGCTGCCATCGCTATTAAATACCAGCGTGCTGGTCACTACATTATCAAGAAAGGCCCTATCGTGACTGACCAGCAGCACGGTGCCTTTAAACTCACTCAACACCTCCTCGAGCAGCTCCAGCGATTCCAAGTCCAGATCGTTGGTGGGCTCATCAAGCACCAGGATGTTGGCTGACTTGCTGAACAGACGCGCTAATAGCAATCGGTTACGCTCACCACCGGATAACGCCTTAACCTTGGCGCGGGTCTGGCCCGGCGAAAACAGAAAATCACCGAGGTAGCTGATGATATGCCGGCGACTGCCATTGATTTCGATGTGATCGCGACCTTCAGCCACGTTATCAATCACCGTTTTTTCCGGGTCAAGCTGCTCCCGCAACTGATCAAAATAAGCCACCTGCAGGTTGGTCCCCAGATCCAGATGACCCGACTGCGGCTGCAGCTGCCCGAGCAACAAACGCAACAAGGTGGTTTTACCCACCCCGTTAGGGCCGATCAAACCGATACGATCGCCGCGTAGAACCCGGACCGAGAAGTCCTTGACGATGGTTCGGTCGCCGTAACTGTAGCTCACACCCTGGGCATCCACTACCAACTTGCCAGAGCGCTGCGCCTGCTCCACTGAAAAATTGGCCTTACCCTGTTGTTCACGGCGCTCGGAACGCTCGTTACGCATCGCTTTCAGCGCCCTGACTCGGCCTTCGTTACGGGTTCTACGCGCCTTGATACCTTGCCGAATCCACACCTCCTCTTGGGCTAAGCGCTTATCAAACAGCGCATTATGGCGTTCCTGATCGGCCAACACCTGTTCGCGATACTTGAGAAAACCGTTATAGTCGCCCTCCCATGGAAAAATATTACCCCGATCCAGTTCGACGATTCTATTGGCAACACGCTGCAGAAAAGCCCGATCATGGGTGATAAATATCAGGGTGCCGCGGAACTCCAGCAGCTGCTGCTCCAGCCAGTCGATGGTATGGATATCGAGGTGGTTAGTCGGCTCATCCAATAATAGAATATCGGGGTCGACCACCAGTGCTTGCGCCAGCGCTACCCGCCGACGCCATCCACCAGAAAGTTGCTGCATCCGGGTTTGCGCCGGCAATTTCAACCGCAACAGCACCCGCTCTACTTTCTGCTCCAGATTCCAGCCATCCACCGCCTCTAAGCGGTGCTGTAACTGCTCAAGCTTTTTCATCCCCGCATCATCATGGGCATCCAGGGCCAGCCGCTCATATTCGGCACGCAGCACCTGCACATGCTTCAACCCCTCGGCCACTACCTCAAATACGGTGCGCTGATCAGCATCAGGAAGCTCCTGATCCAGCACGCCTATACGGGTGTTCGGTGCCTGCCAAACGCTACCCGAGTCCAGCTGCTGCTGGCCATTAATCACCTTGATCAGGGTGGATTTGCCTTCACCGTTGCGACCGATCAAGGCGATTCGCTCGCCCGGATGAACCACCCAGTCAACCTGATCCAACAAGGGTTTATCGCCAAAGGCCAAAGCCGCTTGGTTTAATCTCAAAAGCGCCATAAAAAATGTTCCAACCTAAAAGAGAGGCATCACCGCCAGCAATGAATTGACTCGGCAACGGCCTAGGGTTTGAGCTATTCTACTGCAAGACCAGCCCAAGGCTGGCCATTGAAACGAAGAGGTTCTGGTTTTGCAACCTTCCCGAACAGTTCAGCGGTATCGCTATCTGGCGATTTTACGCGGCATCGCCAGTCAAAGCCCTTCAATCTCGCACCTTTCTCAAATTCTCTTTTTTTCTGCGCTACTATTGCTAGTCCCTCGCTATGCCAGCGCGCTGCTGGAATCAGATATCGACCAGCAAAGAGCGG
Source organism: Motiliproteus sp. (assembly GCA_041586735.1). Taxonomy (GTDB): domain Bacteria; phylum Pseudomonadota; class Gammaproteobacteria; order Pseudomonadales; family Balneatricaceae; genus Motiliproteus. The sequence goes on along the minus strand of JBFGZQ010000004.1, from coordinate 202,113 downwards.
AATATCAGCAGCAACGTGATCTGTACCAGCAGGCAACGACAGCCTTAGAGCTGCACGATATGACCAAGGCCTCGGCGCTGATCGAGCAACTTACAAATTACCCACTCTACCCCTACCTACTCTATCAGCGCCATCGACTCCAACTCGATAAGCTCAACACCGACGCACTACAACAGTTCAGCAACCAGTTTTCTGACACCCCGTTACCCAGCAAACTGCACAGCGCCTGGCTTAGCCATCTCGGCGAGCACCAGCATTGGCAAACACTGCTTGACAACTACCAACCCCGACTCGCCAACACCAGCCTGCAATGCCTGCGGCTCAGGGCTCTCCAGCAAACAGGCCAGCAGCAAGACGCGTTCAGCCAGGTCGCACCGCTATGGGTTCAAGGCAACTCCCAGCCGAACAGCTGTGACGAACTGTTCGCAGCTTGGATGAAAAGCAGTGCTTTCAGCGAGCAACACGCCTGGGAGCGCTTTTGGCTGGCGCTAGCAAAAAACAACCTGAGATTAGCCCAATACAGCAGCCGGTTATTGCGCAATCCCGAGCGACAGCAAAGCGCAAAACTGGCGCTGGAGCTCCATCGCCAGCCTGTTCGACTTATAACTACCAAGCTTAATCCCAACATGCAGGGCTACCAACAACTGTTGGAAAACAGCCTCAATCGCCTGAACCGCAGCAATTCTGAGCTAGCACTGCAACAACTGCAGCAGCGCTTCAGCGCGTCCTTAGCCGACGCTACCCGGCAACAGCTACAGCAACGCTTCAGCCTCCGCCTGCTGCGCAGCTACCCCGAATCTCTGGAACAGCTGAGCCAGCAGATCAATCCCGACCAGAGTGATAAAATCCTGCTTGAATGGCAACTGCGCAATCTGCTATTACGCAAGGATTGGCAAGCCATAGACGCCCTGATCGACGATCTGCCGGCCATCGAGCAAGCCAGCGGCCGCTGGCGCTATTGGAAAGCCCGATCGCTCGAAGCCCTGCCTGAAACCGATGCTCAGCGTCGCGCAACGGCGCTTTATTCGGCATTAGCCAATGAGCGTAGTTTCTATGGTTTTCTATCGGCCGATAAACTCGGGAGAGGATACAGCCTCAATAACCAGACCGAGCTGGCCGACAGCCTCTACCTGCGCCAGCTCTCACAGAGCGCACCGCTGCTTCGCGCCCGTGAGTTGTTCTATCATCAGCAACGCGCTGATGCCCGCAGAGAATGGGGCTTGGCGACACGCAACCTGAGCCCGCAACAACTTCACCACGCCGCACAACTGGCACGGCAATGGGGCTGGTACGAGCAAGCGATAAGCGCGGCTATCAGCGCCCGGAAATGGAACGATCTGCTGCTACGTTTTCCACTGGCATATGGCGTAGAGATCTCCGACTCCGCCCAAAACAACAATATAGATACGTCCTGGATTCTGGCTGTTGCCCGTCAAGAGAGCAGCTTCAAGCCCGACGCCCGCTCGCCTGCCGGAGCACTCGGATTAATGCAGTTGATGCCTCGTACCGCCAAAGCAACCGCCAAACAGGCTAAAATTCACTACCTAGGCGCGCAGCAACTCACCGAGCCTGAAGTAAACATAAAACTAGGGAGTCACTATTTGGCCAGTTTAAGCCGACGCTACGCGGGACATCGGGTTTTAGCTAGCGCAGCCTATAACGCGGGACCCACGAGGGTTAATCGCTGGTTAGAACATCGGAAGGACCTACCTATCGACATATGGATTGAGACTATTCCGTTCGACGAGACCCGAAATTATGTACAAAATATTCTGAGCTTTTCAGTTATATACAGCGATATGCTGGGGCAGCCCAAACACCTTCTAAAGCCACACGAACGACGTGGGATAACTCCGCAAACCTAGCCTTGCTATCCGTAACGCTCGTTAACCGACGCATTCAAGTAGGTTTATTTAAGACGCTCTTTAATTTTAAAGAGATTGATCCTAACGTACCGAAATGGTTTAACTATACATGAGCTCAAGCGCCTTCCCCCTTATAGATATAGCGGTCAATCTGACCGACAGTGCCTTTGCAAGCGACTACCAGCAGGTTCTAGAGCGCGCTCAGCAAGCGGGCGTTGAACAGCTTATCATCACCGGATCAACCCTCGACGACAGTGCAGAGGCCGTTCGACTATGCCAACAGCATCCCGACCAACTATTCTCTACCGCTGGCGTGCACCCGCACTACAGCAGCGATTTTCCTGCCGATGGCCATGCTCAACTCAAGGCGCTGTGCCAACACAGCTGTGTCAAAGCGGTCGGCGAAACCGGACTTGATTTCAACCGTGATGCCTCACCTCGACCCACCCAAATTAAGACCTTTGAGCAACAACTGGAGTTAGCTGCCGAACTGAACTATCCGGTACTGATGCACGAACGCGATGCCCAGCAAACGTTCTATGACATCATCCGCAACTATCGTGATCACATCCCCCATGCCGTGCTGCACTGCTTCACCGGAGATCGGCAGCAGTTATTTCGGCTGCTGGATCTAGATCTCCATATCGGCATCACCGGCTGGATCTGTGACGAGCGGCGCGGCACACACCTATTACCGTTACTCAAAGAGATTCCCTTAGCGCGACTCATGCTGGAGACCGACTCGCCTTACCTCTTGCCCCGAGACTTAAAACCCAAGCCCAAATCCAGACGCAATGAACCCTGCTATCTTGCTCATATTTGTCAGGTTGTCGCCACCCACCTAGGGATCAGCAGCGAGCAACTGGCACGCTCAAGCAGCGCCACGACCCAGGCATTCTTTAATCTGTAAGCCCGCCACCAAGCCCTGCAACAAAACGCTGCAGCTGCTGCGCATCAAACGGCCAACCCAGGTCGTACCCAGATTCAGGATCAACCAGGACCGGTATACGCACGCCATAAGCCTCGATTAAGCGGTCATCATCAGCGATATCAACACACTCGATCGACACCATTTGCAGATCGAGCGTCGTGGTAATCAACTGTTCTGCCACCTCACAGAGATGGCAACCTAGGGTGCCATACAAAATAAAACCCACCCTCATCCCTCCGACCGATTCTGCAAAACACATACCCACTCACCCCTAGACAGCTTAGTCTAGACATTTTACCTCTAGACTAAGGGAAGGGGGATTATTAGGGATGGGTAGTTTATACTTCGGTCTCCTAAGTGTCCGTACAAAATATCGCGCGACACAATCGAGTCCTGCTGGAAAAGAGAATCACGTATGGATAGTAGCAACTCCGCCACTACCGAGAACTATTTTACCGCTATGAATGCTGAGACCCACAAACTGGTCGAAATGTTTGGCGGCAAGGTCGGCGAAGAGTACCTCGACAATCTAAATAGTGCCTGGTCGCAGCTTCTGAGCCGTCCGACCGACCCACAGGGTTGGATGGATGCCATTGGTGAATATCAAAAATCGTCTTTACAATTCTGGTCAACCATCCTTTCTGGCCACAGCGGCCTGACAACCCAACCCGTTGCCGGTGACCGGCGCTTTAACGCCGACGAGTGGAGCGAAAGCCCAGTATTCAACTACATCAAAGAATCTTATCTGATTGCGTCACAACTGCTAAACAAGACGGTGTCTCAAGCCAATCTCGATGACAAAAGCCAGAAGAAACTAGAATTTTATACTCAGCAATATATAGATGCGATGTCCCCCACCAACTTCGCCGTCACCAATCCTGAGGTGATCCAGCAAGCGATCGAAACCAAAGGTCAAAGCCTGATCGACGGCCTGCAAAATCTGCTGGGCGATCTCGACAAAGGCAGCATCAGCATGACCGATGAGTCTGCGTTTGTACTGGGGCAGAATATCGCTACCACACCGGGCGAAGTGGTATTCGAAAATGAAATTCTGCAGCTGATTCAATACAAACCCGCTCACGACAAGATCGCAGAGCGTCCAACACTGATCATCCCTCCGACCATTAACAAGTTCTACATCATGGACCTGCAGCCGGAGAACTCGTTCGTCAAGCACGTGGTTGATCAGGGCCAGAACACTTTTATGATCTCCTGGGTTAATGCCACGCCCGAACAGCGCCATCTCGGCTGGGACGACTATGTAGAATCTGGCGTCATCAAAGCCTTGGAAGTGGTCAAAGAGATCTCTGGCAGCAAGAAAGTCAACGCGGTGGCCTGGTGCATCGGTGGCACCATTCTGTCTAGCAGCTTGGCGGTATTGACCGCCCGCAAAGACAGCAGCGTCTCCTCTGCCACCTTCCTGACTGCACTGACTGACTTTGAAGAGCCCGGTGATATAGGGGTATTCGTCGACGACAAGCAGGTAACATCGCTGATAGAGAAAGTACAGAAAGAGGGGGTATTGAACGGTAAAAACCTGTCAACCGCTTTCAACATGCTGCGTTCTAACGACCTCATCTGGTCATATGTCGTGAACAACTACCTCAAAGGACAATCCCCGGTTCCCTTTGATCTACTGTACTGGAACAGCGATCCGACCAACTTGCCCGCTAATTTCTATACCTTTTACATGAAAAACATGTACCTGGAAAACAACCTGTCGAAGCCAGGTGCCCTGACGATCTGTGGCGAGCCCATCGATCTATCCACGATTAAAACGCCCTGCTACTTCCTATCCTGCGTCGATGACCACATCGCTCCCTGGAAGAGTACATTCAAAGGCACTGAGCTGCTAAAGAACTGCGAGTTTGTTCTTGGTGCTAGCGGCCACATTGCCGGTGTTATCAACCCCGCCTCTAAAAATCGTCGCCATTTCTGGATTAACGGTGAGCTGGGTAAGACTGCCGAGCAATGGTTTGACAGCGCCGAACGCCAAGAAGGCAGCTGGTGGACCCACTGGTCTTTATGGCTCGACAAGCGCGCTGGCAAGCAGATAGACGCTCCAGCAACGCTAGGCTCTGACACCTTCAAGCCTATCGAAGCCGCACCGGGTCGTTACGTGTCCACACGTATCAGCTAAGCATCCTGGTAGAAAACAAAGGTGGCAAATAAAAAGGAGGGCTGAAAATTCAGCCCTCCTTTTTTTATCTCTAATGCAAACGCTTAACAATCTATATACGGCCTACTAACCGCGCAGCGCAGATCCTCTGCATCGATTTTACCCGTGCTTATTCAGCAGCTGTGATAGCTTATCGGTGATACGGGCCTCCTTGGCCTGCAGCCTTTCCTGCTGCTGGCGTTGTTTTTCCTGCTGCAAGCGCTGCTTTTCATCCCGTACTCGTTGCTGGCGCTGATCACGGATCTTCTTGAGCATCGCCTTGGCATGCTCCGCCTCCTCTGCGGACACCTTACCGGCAGGATCACCGTTGAGATCCACCCGATCCGCATCGGCGAGCAGACTCTTATAGTACTGAGGCGCACGCACATAAGAGGCCAACGCACGTTTTATCTTACCTTGCGGGAGCTTTTGCTCTGCCAACAGGTCCTCCTGAATCCCTATCTTCAACGGTTTTACCGCATCGCGATTAAACGTATGGGGATAGAGCTCAGAGATGAGCGCCACCGCAGCTTGATTGGCGGCGTGGTTCTTATTTTTTGCAGGCTTAACGGGCGGAGTTTGAGTCATAAAAGCTTCGTTTTCGGTAAATTTGGATGAATGAAAGTAACACAGGTGGCGCCAATCGATTCAACCGCCACCTTTTCGGATCAGATAATAATAACGGTCTGCATGCTCACGTTTGCTGATCAACTCATGCCCGAGAAACGCACAAAACCTAGGAATGTCGCGCTCTGTAGAGGGATCCGTAGCGACCACCTCAAGCACTTCACCGATAGCAATATCACGCACCTTATTGTGAAGCATCATCACCGGCTCTGGGCAATACAGCCCAATGGCATCCATAAAATGATCTGCTTTAGTCTCAGACATAACATCACCTTGTAAAACGACGGCCATTGTCGCAAATACCGATGACGGGAAAAAGCCGATATCTTACTTTTTTAACTTTTCTGCCAAACGAGCTGCCAAGCGAGCACCCCGGTCGTATACTGAATAGAAAACCACCCTGTCACGAAAGAGGGCCAACAGATGATAAAAGTAATGATTGAGCGCCACATAGCCGAAGAGCTAACCGAGCACTACCAGCAACGTGCTAACAAAAGCTTACAAGCAGCTATGGGGACCGTTGGCTTTATCAGCGGCGAATCGCTTCAGAATGTCAACGACCCCAACCATCAGTTCGTTTTCGCTAACTACCGCACCCTAGATCACTGGCTTAGCTGGTACCACAGCGCCGAACGCAAGGAGATCATGAGCGGCCTGCGACCCATGCTGATCAAAGATGAGAAAATAACCATTATGGAGCATGTGTAACACCCCCTGTGCAACCTGAATAACCATCACCCATAGCACAGGGGCAGCCTCAGACTCACGCGGCGCCTAGGCTCGACGCAGATAACCGGTTACCTCTTCCCGATCGTGGTACAGCTGCTTCAGGTCCAACTGGTAAGCGATCCCCGCCTGAGCTAGCTGTTCACGAATCAAATCCTGACATTCACATACAGCCTGATAACGCTTCTTCATCGGCAACTTCAGATTAAAGATGATCCGCTCACTCCAGCCCTGCTGCAACCAAAGCGCCATATGCTTGGCAACCTTCGACGGTTGATCGGCCATATCACACACCATCCACTGCACCGACCGCTGCGGCTGGAAACGAAACCCGTCCTCGCGCACATGGGTTACCAAGCCACTATCCATTAAGGCCTCTGCCATCGGGCCATTATCGACAGCTGTCACCTGCAGATGGCGCTTGACCAACTGCCAAGTCCAACCACCGGGCGCCGCACCCAAGTCCACGGACCGCATACCCGGTTCCAGTAACCGCTCGCGCTGCGTTGCGTTTAAAAAATGCTGAAAAGCCTCATCCAACTTCAAGGTTGAGCGGCTCGGTGCGGCTGCCGGAAACTTTAACCGCGGGATACCCATCTCGTCACGAGCATGATTGCCCGGATAGCTAACGCCGAGATAAACACGCTCAGAGCTAAGAAAAAACAGATGCAACCGAGGGAGCTTCGCAGTGCGCTTGGGACTAAGAATCCCGGCTTTACGCAGCTGTTGCGCGCAAGGGGAGGTGAACTTACGACAGAATCCAGCCAACTCCTTGGCCTCATTAGTATCCGCGGTTTCGATCATCAGTTCACCACATTCGGGCAACAGGTGCAGCTGTTCCATTAAGGGGGTGATACGGTCGGCAGCGGGTAGGCCTTCAATCAATCCAGGACCCGCAAACCACTGACGCACGAAGATTAGTCGCGAAAACACCAACAGCTGCATCAACAACGAGGCTCCGTCAGCAGCATGACAGACATAGACCACGTAACCATCGCCCCGGCTGGTTTTAGAGTAACCGGGAACGCCAGCTTGAATAGCCAGGTCATTAATTTCAGCCGCACACTCCGGTTCAAAACCAGGACGGCAATAGAGGATTAGATGATTCATAGGGGCGGCATTATAACCGCCACAGCGTCAAGCGCACGGTCATTTGCTCAACCATCGAAATTATATTTTCAATCTAAGCTCAACGACGACACAGGACACGACGCGGGACCTAAACCTACGACGCCAAGCTCTACAGAGCGCTACCCGTATTGGTCATAATGCTCAAATAAACACTGCTTGATAAAAAGCAGTTTACCTAGGCTTAAAACTGCTATCATGGCATTTTAATCTGTTACTCACGTGCTATCGGACGGCGAACACATTTCAATAGGGTTAACAATGTCTGACAATACTTCTAGGCGCGCCAACAAAGACCACACTCAACACATCGACTGTAGTGAATGCGGGTTATTTCCTCTGTGCCGACCCATTGATGTTGGCGGACGGGAATTCAGTATCGCCGATGAATTTGTTGAGCGTCACCAGCCTATCAAGGCGGGAAGCTACCTGTTCCGCGAAGGCGAGCCCTTCAGAGCCATTTTCGCCGTCACCTCCGGGGCGTTGAAATTAGTGAATATAGATCCAAAATCACAAGAGCTGGTGGTCGGTTTTGCATTGGCAGGTGAGACCTTAGGCCAGACTGCTATCTATCCGCAACGCTACCCTTGCAGCGCCATTGCCCTAGAAAACAGCTATGTCTGCGAGCTGCCGATGCACAGCGTGTCTGACATGATAGCCCAGACGCCGAATATGCAGCAGAATCTGCAGCACATGCTGAATAAAGAGAATTTCGACCTGCATCGTCAATTTGCCATGCTGATGGCGCGTAAGAATGCCGAACAGCGCCTAGCCGCATTCCTGCTCAATCTGTCCATGCGCCTTGACGAGCGTGGCTTTTCCAGTGATCAGTTCCAACTCCCTATGTCCCGCGACGACATCGCCAACTTCCTGGGTCTTCGCAAAGAAACACTGAGCCGCTTATTTACCAAGCTGCATCAATCGGGTGGCATCGCGGTACGTGGCAAGCATATTCGCATTCTCGAGATGACCCGGCTCCGTGAGGCCTCAGGTCTACCCGTTAATATCTAAACCACCCATACTGCCGATCATGAATGAGCCTCTATCTGGGGCTCATTAGAGCTCCGGACAGCCTTACTGATGCTAATTGAAACCCTGCCCTATGCCAGCGCCTTTCTAGTCGGCCTACTGGGCGGCGTGCACTGCTTGGGCATGTGCGGCAGCATTATCGGCACCCTAAACCTCGGGCTAGATCCGCAGCAGCGCAACCAGCCCTTCACCCTGCTGTCCTACCAGCTGGCCTATAACTGCGGACGCCTATTCAGCTACAGCCTTGCGGGTGCGCTGATGGGCGGACTCGGGCTGCTACTCGTCCAGTGGCTGCCGGTGCAGATGGCACAGCGGACGCTATTAATCACTGCGGGTGTTTTCATGCTGCTGCTGGGATTATATCTAAGCGGTTGGTGGTTGTTATTAAACCGGGTAGAACGGCTAGGGCGACACCTTTGGAAGCATATAGAACCCTGGGGCAGGCGACTGCTACCGGTGCGTAGCCGCACTCAGGCGCTACTGCTTGGCAGCCTCTGGGGCTGGCTACCCTGCGGCCTTGTTTACAGCATGCTCATCAATGCCACCGCCACCGGTGGCGTCCTCCAGGGCGGCTTGCTGATGCTGGCCTTCGCCCTTGGTACCCTGCCCAATCTGCTGCTGATGGGCCTGTTAACCGGCGCCGCCGCTCACCTGCTGCAAGCCCCTAAGGTCAAGCAACTGTCGGGGTCGATCGTTATCGGATTTGGGCTCTGGACGCTGTACCGCGGACTAATCGGCATCGGCTAAGGTATAGAACGAGGGCTAATCAGAGCCATGCTCTGCCGGCTTATCCCGATCGGCCTCCTGATCCACTCGTATGCGTACCTGCGGATTAGGAAAACGCTGATACGCCGCCGCGCTTAATTTGCCCTGTGAAGCCTGATGCATCGCGTCTGACTCCATCACTATCAGCACGAGCACCGAGACCATAGTCGGCAGCAAACCCACCCCGCCGATGAACGCCAATACCGCCACTTTCTTCATCCCAAAGTAGCTGTAACCGATCCAACCCAACGTAGATATCAGCGCGAATAACAACATAATACCCAGAAACACCCGCGAGCGACGCGCTACGATCTGCCAATGACACATCACATACCAGCTGCCGCCACTGCGTTCACGGCGTGCGCGTAGCAGGGTATAGCTGACAATCAGCAGCGACACCACCGGCACCATGACGAGGGGTTGCCAAAAAGAACTAAAGATGCCCAACGAGGCGACGAACCAGAGAATATGGTTGCCGACTAGGTTGCTCAAAAATAGCTCATGCGGAATTTTCGCTTTAGCCATCTCATCAGGACTGATCTCAAACTGCATAGGCATACCTCTATTTTTTTATTCATTCAAGGTGCCAAGACCCCAAGCGTGCTCAGCGGTTCCATATTCCGTAGGGGTTGTTACAATCACCCTGCGGCTCTGATCATAACAACCGATCATGACAACCGATCGCTACAACGTACCAGGCCAACAAGCAGGTCTGGCATTATTATAATCATCCCTTTATTTTCGCGCCCTGCCAGGATCGATTCATGGATCGCAAAATCCCTGTTATTATTTTAGCCATTGTCCTGGTCATGCTGGCCGTGGCTATTGTCGCGCCCGGTGGCCGCAAGGTGGACTCCAACCCCATACTGCCCTGGCAGATCGCCATACTCGATGACGGTTCTCCTCAGGTATTTGCGCTCACCCTGGGCCAAAGCCCACTCAGCCAAGCGGTGCAGCTACTGTCTGAAGCACCCACGCTAAGCCTGTTCCGCTCACCGACCGGGGTATTTAGCATCGAAGCCTACTTCCAGCGCGTCGCGCTGAGCGGCTTACGTGCTGACTTTATCCTGACGCTGGAGATTGACCAAGCGGTCGCCGCTCAGATCTTTGAGCGCGGGCTTAGGATCAGCCAACTCGGCAGTGGTGGCAAAAAAGTCAGTCTATCCGAAGCCGATATCCAGCTAGCGATGCGCAGTCCTATTCGGCATATCACCTACATCCCCGCCACCGATTTAGACGCCGAGCTGATCGAGCGTTATTTTGGTAAGCCGGAGCAGATTATCGATGATCCGCAAGGCGGCGCGCATTGGTTATATCCCAGCAAGGGTCTTGATATCACGCTTAACCCCAACACCAAAGAGGTGTTGCAGTACGTTCACCCGCAGCAATTTAAGCAACTGCTTGAGCCATTACTCAACCCTGTTTCAGCCAACAAAAAATGACAACTCAGCGATTACGCTCAGCAGCATCGCGGGCGTGAGTGCTAGGGTCTAGAGGCTTCGAATCCAGAGGCTCCGAACCTGGCGAGCCGGCATCGAGCACAGCATCCCGCTGCTGCTGCTCCGCTACTGGCTGATCTTCGGCCCGCCCGGCTGCCCCAGAAAGTGCTACCTCATCCTCCAGATCATCATCCATCAGAATCCGATGGGCCTCACCCTGCATATCATCAAACTGACCACTTTTCGCCGCCCAAAAGAACACCGCCACGCCCACCAGACCCATCAGGATCATGCCGGGAATAAGACCATAGATCACGTCCATATCGGGACTCCTGATCGTTATTGATTAAACACTAAGTGAGCAAATAGTTGCTACACCATCTCCCACACCTATCAAGGACGTCGGAACAGGGTCGCTATTCGGGCTGAATTACCGATCACGAGCAACGAACTCAGCGGCATGGTGATCGCCGCCACCAACGGCGTCACCAACCCCAGCATTGCCAAGGGCACCATAATACTGTTATAGCCGATCGACAGTGCGATATTCTGGCGGACGGTACGCAATGTCCGCTGCGACAACAGTGCCGCCTGGTCAATAAGCTTCAGATCGTTGCCCAAGAGTACGATATCGGCACTGGCGATCGACACATCGGTACCCGACCCTAATGCGATGCCCACGGCAGCCCGCACCAGCGCTGGCGCGTCGTTAACACCGTCACCTACCATCGCCACCTCATGACCCTGCTGCAGCGCCGCGATAGTACGGTCTTTATCTTCGGGTAAGACCTCGGCGATAACCTCCATCCCCCCCAACTGCCGCGCGACTGCCTCGGCGGTCTGACGCCGATCACCGCTGAGCAGTGTCAATCTTACACCCTGACGCTTGAGACTCTGGATCAGCGCCTGCGCGCCTGCACGCACGCGATCTTCCAGGGCGATCAGGGCAACCTCCTGACCGGCCACTGCCACCCGAACCGAGCTGATCGCCCTCGCGTCCAACTCGGCGGCCTGAGACTCCAACTCCGGGTTACGGCAAACGTTATTGTGATCCATCCACGCAGGGGTGCCGATACAAACCATTTGCCCATCGCACTCGCCCTTAACCCCCTGACCTGGACGACTGACAAAATGATCGGCCGCAGCGGTGGTGAAACGCAGCGATTGCTGTTCGGCACAGCGAACAATCGACGCAGCGACAGGATGCTCCGATAACCGTTGCACCGAGGCGACCTGTTTAAGCAAACGTGCCAGCGTTGTTGAAAGCGATCCAGCACCCGGGCTCCAATGCTCTGTTGCTGAGATCAGCGCCGTTACCTGCATCCGGCCTTCGGTCAGGGTCCCGGTTTTATCAAACACAACATGACGGATTCCCGACAGACGCTCCAACACCTCGCCGTTCTTCACCAAAATACCATGCCGCGCACCCAGCCCTGATGCCACCGCAATCGACATCGGCGTCGCCATGCCAAAGGCGCACGGGCAGGTGATAATCAGTACCGAGGTCGCGACCAGTAACGCCTGCTCGAAACCCGCATCAAACCACCAGATAAAACTGGCTAATGCCAACGATAGGGTGATGACTACGAACCAGGGAACGATCTGGTCCGCCAGCCGCTGAATCGGCGCACGGCTTGACTGAGCCTCCTCAACCAGATGAATAATTCGACCCAGGGCACTGTCTGGCAATAATCCCGTGACCTCGACAATCAGGCTGCCGCTGCCATTCAGAGTGCCGGTATTGACCTGCGCCCCTGCCGATTTAGCCACCGGCTCCGACTCGCCGGTGAGCATCGTCTCATCGATGCTGCTGGTACCTTCGAGCACCCTGCCATCGACCGGCAGCCGCTCACCGGGCTTGACCAACACCCAGTCACCCAGCTTGATAGCCTTTATAGCGACCAGCTCGGACTGCTCAGTTTGATCAGCGAGTAAACGGTGCGCGACTCGAGGTTGCATATCCAAGAGCCGCTGAGTGGACGCCAAGGCCTTACGCTTGGACATCGCCTCCAGATAACGCCCCACCAAGATCACAAATAAAAAATTAACCACGGTATCAAAATACACCTCACCAACGTGCGAGCCGCTGAAGGTGATATAGCAGGAGTAGAGGTAGGTGATAGACGCGCCGATGGCGATGGGCAGATCCATCCCCGGGCGCAGATTACGCAGCCCATACCAGGCGCCTTTAAAAAACGGATAGCCAGAATACCCCAGTGTCGGTGTGGCTATCAGCAACCCGATCCAATGAAACAGGCTACGATACTCACCCTGATCCGCGCCCGTATAGAGCGCGATCGATATCCACATCAGATTCATCATCGCAAAGGCTGCAAAGCCCATCCGATAGAGAAGATGGCGATGCTGACGTTTATGGCTATCTTCAGCACTATTAGGGTCAAAAGGGATAGCCTTATAGCCTAGAACGCCGAGATGGCTGATCAGCGCAGACAGGGATAGCTGATGCGGATCCCACTTGACCCGCAACTTGCGACCGGACAGATTGACCCGCGACTCGCTGATACCCGGTTTGCGCCGCAGACTATTTTCGATCAGCCAGACACAGGCGGCGCAATGGATCCCCTCCACTAACAACTGCACTTCGGACAACGACTCCGATGAGGTAACAAACCCCTGCTGCACCTCCTCCAGGTCGTACATCGCCAGCGCTTCAGTAAGCTCCGGCGGCGGTGCCAGACGCTCACCCTCCTGAATCCGCTGATAGAACCCTCCCAGACCAGCTTGGTGGATCGTTTCAGCCACCGCACGGCAACCCTGGCAGCAAAAGCCCTGCGATCGACCCTCAATAGCCGCATATACGACCTCATGATCCGGCAGCGGCAACTGACAATGGTAGCAAAGCGGCTCCGCCGTATCGACCTCAAGATCGGCGGTGGGGACTGGCGCTTCCACGCGAGATATTGGATTCATACGCCGTTATTCAGAGGCTTTGGCGACGTTAACGCGCAGCGCTTCGCTATGCTCTGCACTATCCTTAGAGACGACGATCAGCAGATCCCAGACCCCCAGCAACGGAAAGCTGACATCTGCCTGATAGACACCGGTGTGCAACTCGGACATCCGCATCTCAAAGTCACCCTTAGCATCCGCAGGCCGATAGGCATACAGCACCACCCTATCTGGTAGCAGCAGATTGCCGGATTGGTCACTCAGATGAAAGCGAATCTCTGCTGGCTGATCGAGCACGGGGACGCCCAGTAGCTCGATACGCATGTTCCAACCCGGATCTATGGCTCGACGCTTAAGCATGTTGTTCTCATAATCCTGGCCACGTTCGTAATAATTATCGATGACCAAACCTGGATTACTATTTAACGCCAAATAGATAAAGATGCCATTAGCGATAAAAAACAGCAGTAACAAACCACTCCAGATCATGATGATAGGACTGCGCCACGGCGAAGATGTAGACATACAAAGCACTCTAACTGCGAAAGATAAAATCACTACGCGGGACAGCGTTCATCGAGACGGACTCATAAAGACACTACTGCGCACCCCGCTAAACGCCTGCGCTTCGGCCGAGGTCGTGATCGTAAAGATGATCGGCAGCGAGGGTTTTAACAGTGACGCAGCCGGAACCCGAACAAAGACCGTCCGTGCGGTCACATTACCATGGCGGGCATCAAAACCGTCCTCAGCACCGACCAACAGCGCTCCCGCAGGGCCCTCAATAGCGACCTGAATCCGCACATCCTGGTTCATCTTATTCAGTACTTTGAGGGTGTATTTATTCTGGATAGACCCATCACTCTGGAGCACGAAAAGAGGCTGGCGCTCATGAATCACTTTTAGCTCGATCGCATCCAGAGTACTCAACCCATAAACAATCCCGCTCAGTGCCCCTAGCAAAATAAAGGCATACACCCAGACTCGAGGACGCTTGACGATTGACGAACTGACGCCCTGTTCCAAGCCTTCGAGTGATTCATAGCGAATCAACCCCTTGGGGCGCCCCACCTTCTCCATCACCGCATCACAGGCATCGATGCACAGCGCACAGGTTATACAGCCCTCTTGTTGACCCTGACGGATGTCGACGCCGGTAGGACAGACCGCTACACACTGGTTGCAATCAATACAGTCGCCGCTACTGCGCTCGGATTCACTCTGGTCTTTTTTTAACCGACCACGTGGCTCGCCGCGCTTGAAATCATAGGTCGGCAGTACTGTGCTATCGTCAACCATGACCCCCTGAATACGCGCATAGGGGCACAACCACAGACAGGTTTGCTCACGCATAAAACCGGCGAGTACATAGGTACCCACAACAAACAAGCTGATGCTGAGTGTCGCCGCAAAACCGAGTTCAAAGTGCCACAGCCCGTCTAGCAGGACAAAAATATCAATGAACCAGGCAACAAAGCTAATACCGGTGACGAGGGCAATAACCAACCATAAACTATGCTTAATAGCCTTATTTTTAACCTTGCTAAAATCCCAAGGCGCCTGCTCTAACTTGCGTCTCTTTTGCGGGTTGCCCTCTAGTTTTTCTTCAATCCAGGTGTACAGATCGGTCCAGACCGTCTGGAAGCAAAAAAAGCCACACCACACCCGTCCCGCAACCGCCGTGACTACCGCCAGCAGAATGGCGAAAAACAGCAGCAGTAACGCCAGCATCCAGAAATCCTGAGGCAGGATAGTGGCGCCAAAGATATGGAACTGACGATTAGGGATATCAAAGAGCACCGCTTGGCGGTCGTCCCAGCGTAGAAAGGGACCCAAAAAGAATACCAGCCAAAAACTGTTCGCCCACCACTTTAACGAACGCCACTTCCCCGGCATGCGCTTGGCGTGAATGGTCTCTTCACCGGTATTAACATGCCAGTGACCCGATTCAGCGTAGAGATCATCTACGACAGTGACGGGGATTTGATTACTCTGGTCGTTCACCACAAACCTCCTGCCAATCAAGAGTCCGGTTTCTGAACCGACCTCTTGTAGCCACCAAGACTATCAGTCTTTTAAACATAAGGACTCACTAATAAACAATATGTTTGCCATTGTAGTAACACTCAACACCCAGAGCGGCGTGATGAAAATATAGGCCAACAAAAAAAGGGGCTAAGCCCCTTTTTATTACTCAGCCTGAGCGCTTAAATATTGCTCGGGGAACAATTCGCCGCGCGTCTCAACCCTTAGCTACAGCGGCTACAGCGACTACAGGGCAGCTGCCGTTACTGACCACCGCCTAACTTGTAAGCGTAGATAGCGAGCTTCTTCAGTTCATTCTCACTTAAACGCTGACCAAAGGCCGGCATCTCAGCGGTGCGCGTATCAGGATCTCGAACATCATTAACACCGTGAGTAATAGTCCGCACCGCGCTGGCCAGCTTATCGACTTCGTTAAACCGCCAGACGGCATCGGTTAGATTGACGGAACCTAGGACCTGCAATCCTTTACCGTCTGCGCCATGACAGCCAAAACAACCCTTATCACGGTATAGCTGGGCGCCCGCATCAGCAGTCTCACCCTGACTCAGATCAACCGTATACTGTGCCAGGGTATTGATCTCTGCTGCCGAAAGCATACTGCCATGGGCAATCATCATCCCACGACGACCATTGGTGATAGTCTGCAGAATCGTCTCGATACTGCCGCCATACAACCAATCATCGTCAGCCAGTACAGGGAAGCCCGGACCGCCTTGACCACCAGCTCCATGACAACCCGCACAGTAATCACCGAACAGCACGCGAGCCGAGGCGACGGCATAGCCACTTAAGCCGTCATCAGCCAGAATTTCTGCCACGCTCATCGACTGTATCTGAGTTTCGAACGGCGCACGCACCGCGTCAACTTTAGCCAAATCTTGCTGATATTCACCCATCATGGTCC
This sequence comes from Motiliproteus sp., assembly GCA_041586735.1. Classification (GTDB taxonomy): domain Bacteria; phylum Pseudomonadota; class Gammaproteobacteria; order Pseudomonadales; family Balneatricaceae; genus Motiliproteus. The sequence goes on along the minus strand of JBFGZQ010000004.1, from coordinate 185,585 downwards.
AACCAAGGATCCCCTTGGTGTTGCCATCAGCCAATGGAATAAACGGATAGAGAATTCCGTATCCTACAAACCAGGCAATAGAGAGCCAAAAACCGATCATCCACCAGCGTGGGATCGGGTTTGCCATCTCCCGAATATTGTCGTCCCAGATATGCCCGGTATTATTTTCACCCGGGAATGGATTTTTTTCATCCGCCATTTTTATCTCCGCTATCAAGCTGCTCGCCGTCGTCAAGGAGGTATTTTCTCGCTTCGAGTTTCTCCTTGTTTTTGGGTCGGTAAGCATAGACATAAGCTATTACCATGAGGACGAAGATGACCAGGGTCAGAATCATTCCGACCCAATCACTTGCGGTCATCGCCGCCCAATCCGTGCTGAAATACGCTTGCAAACTATTCACGGTAAACTTTGTTGTCATCCAGTTTAGCCATAGTGCCCAGCACCTGAAGGAACGCCACGACCGCATCCTCTTCGTTCTTGCCTGCAACCGTTGCGGGCGCCTCGGCTATATCAGCATCGGTATAAGGCACCCCAACAGTACGCATACCGGTCATGTGCTTAGCGACCCGTTCACCATCAAGCGGAGCATGCTGCAGCCAGGGGTAGTTAGGCATCACCGACTCAGGGACTACCGAGCGCGGTGCACGCAGATGGATACGCTGCCACTCGTCGGAGTACTTGCCGCCTACACGCGCCAAGTCAGGACCGGTCCGCTTAGATCCCCACTGAAACGGATGGTCGTACATCGATTCTGAAGCCAGAGAGTAGTGTCCATAACGCTCCTTTTCATCCCGAAACGGACGAATCATCTGCGAGTGACACAGATAGCAGCCTTCGCGAATATAGACATCGCGCCCCGCCAGCTCAAGACCGGTATAGGGACGAATACCATCGCCTGTTTTCCAGTCACTCAGAGCGACACCCGCCTCACGCTGCCAGACGATCTCTGGCGCAGTGCTCTTGTGCTCCATCGTCTTATCGATAACAAACAGCGGGACAATCTCAACTAGACCGCCGATTGAAAGCACTATTGCAACACCGAGTATCAGTGCCCAGATATTAACCTCCATTTTTTCCTGGAGGCTTTTGGGTTTTTGATGTTCTGCCATGGTCCGATTCTCCCTTAAGCGCTGGCTAACACGGTGGTACGAGCCTGCTCAACCTTACCCTCTGCGACAGATTTACGAACTGTCATCAGCACGTTAAAGAGCATAAGAATGGCACCGGTCAGGAAGATCGCTCCGCCGATTGCGCGCATGGCGTAGTACGGGTGCATCGCCTCAACCGACTCGGCAAAGGTATACACCAGGGTGCCGTAATCATCATAGGCACGCCACATCAGCCCCTGCATGATGCCCGAGACCCACATCGCTACGATATAAACCACGGTACCTATAGTGAACAACCAGAAATGGATATTAATTAACCGTGTCGACCACATTTCGGTATGGAAGCAGCGGGTTACCAGGTGATACAGGGCTCCTGCGCCCACCATCGCCACCCAACCCAGCGCACCCGAGTGCACATGACCGATAGTCCAGTCGGTGTAATGCGACAGGGCGTTAACGGTCTTGATCGACATCACCGGACCTTCGAAGGTCGACATCGCATAAAACGCCAGCGACATAATCAGGAATCGCAGCGTATAGTCGGTGCGCAACTTATCCCAAGCCCCGGAAAGGGTCATCATGCCATTGATAGCCCCACCCCAGGACGGAATAATCATCCCCAGTGATACCGCAGCACCCACGGAACCGGTCCAGTCTGGTAATGCAGTGTATTGCAGATGGTGCGCTCCCAACCAAACGTAGCCGAAGCTCAACGCCCAGAAGTGAATGACTGACAAACGATAAGAGTACACAGGGCGATTGGCCTGCTTAGGAACAAAATAATACATGATGCCAAGGAAGCCAGCGGTGAGATAAAAGCCTACCGCGTTATGCCCCCACCACCACTGAATCATCGCATCCTGCACCCCGGAGAAGATCGAGTAGGACTTAAACAGCCCCACGGGAATCGCCAGGCTGTTAACGACGTGCAGGTAGGTAATCATGATCATCATCGACAGGAAGAACCAGTTCGACACATAGATGTGTGAACTCTTGCGAATCGCGATGGTCATGATAAAATTGAACGTATAGCTCAGCCAAACGATTGCAATGGCGATATCTATAGGCCATTCCAATTCGGCGTACTCCTTACCCTGAGTCAGCCCCATTGGCAAGGTAATAACCGCACTGACAATAATCAGGTTCCAACCCCAGAAGGTAAACCACGCCAGTTTTTCACTCCATAAGCGCACCCCACAGGTACGCTGTACCGAGTAGAAAGCACTCGCCATCAACACACAGCCACCGAAGGCGAAAATCACCGCATTGGTATGTAGCGGACGTAAACGCCCAAAGCTTAACTGTGGAATATCAAAATTAAGTACCGGCCAAGCCAATTCCGAGGCGATATATACCCCGGCGGATGCGCCTACCACCAGATAGACAACAGCCATAACGGCGAACCAGCGTACGACCCCAAGGTCATACTTCTGCTCTGCTCTGGCGTCCATGAACCCCCCCTTCTTGGGTTAGACTATATATTATGATGTAAAAACCTGATGAGGCCCTGATTTTACGGCAGCCATAAAAACGCTTTTCGTGACAATTGTCAACCTGCTTCACAGCACCAGAGCAAAACCCTCCAGCCCATAAGCCAATCTACAACCACTTGAGTTAACTATAGTTTAAGCCTTCACCATCCGCCCCAACAGCGGTCGAAACCTATACTAAATCATGACCAAAACCGCCTCTTGCACCCTAACACACCCGACCCAAAGCCATGCGTTACCTCCAGATCAGCAGGATACCGCCTCCTCCGCTTAACTATAGCGGCTTACTCAAAACCGTACGCACCTAGCCCTGCCCTTCGGCTTATCTATCACAACTAAGTCAGTACAGTATGTCAGTACAGTACTGCAACCTGTTGGCCAGTGTGTTCTAATTAATGACTACCGCCTTAATGGCTGATTCTGTAACTTTCCTAATGGTGTACTCTACCGTGGTAAAAGATGCTCAAATCAAATGGGATCTGGACCTTATTCAGCGCTATGATCTGTCCGGCCCGCGCTACACCTCCTACCCGACAGCGATCCAATTCGATCCAAGTCTCAGCCCACAACAACTGATCGAGGCGGGACAACGGACCACCGATACCAGCGCGCCGCTATCGCTCTATTTTCACATCCCGTTCTGCACCCATGTCTGTTATTTCTGCGCCTGCAACAAAATGATCACCCGCAACAAGAAGCGCGCGGAGCCTTATCTGGCAGAACTGTACAAAGAGATGGCGACACTTTCCGGCCTTTATTCCAATGACCGCATGGTCAACCAGCTGCACTGGGGCGGTGGCACACCCTCCTTTATCAGTGATGACGAGATGCGCCAGCTGATGGCCGAAACCCGTAAACACTTCAAACTGCGCGACGACGACCAAGGCGACTACTCGATTGAGATCGATCCTCGCGAAGCCGATGCAGAGCGCATGAAAGTGATCCGCGAACTGGGCTTTAATCGTATCAGCCTCGGTGTCCAGGATATCGAGCTGAAAGTGCAGGAGGCAGTCAACCGCATCCAACCCATCGAGCTGTCAGAGGTGATCATCAATAGCGCTCGGGAACTGGGATTCAAATCGATCAACGTCGATCTGATCTACGGTCTGCCGCACCAGACCATCGACAGTTTCTCCCGCACCGTCGACAAAATTATCGAGCTCAGCCCCGACCGCCTGTCGGTATTCAACTATGCCCATATGCCCGACCGGTTCCGCTCGCAAGCCCATATCAGAGATGAAGATCTACCCTCGCCAGCCGACAAACTCATCATTTTAGAGAATACTATCGGCCAGCTGATCGATGCGGGCTATCAATACATCGGCATGGACCACTTTGCCAAACCTGATGATGAGCTGGCCATCGCCCAACGTGAAGGCCATCTGCATCGCAACTTCCAAGGCTATACCACACACAGTGACTGCGATCTGGTCGCCATGGGGGTCTCTGCCATCAGCCAGATCGGCGACGTGTATTACCAAAACGAGCATGATCTTAAACTGTACCAGGCGGTCGGGGCTGACAGCGCCCAAGCCATCAAGCGAGGCGTCATTCTTAGCCTGGACGACCGCATCAGACGCCGCGTCATCAACCAACTCATCTGTCACTTCCAGCTCGATCCCGCCGTGATTGAGACCGAGTTTGCTATTGAGTTTGACGATTACTTTGCCGCCGAGCAGCCCCTACTGCAACAATTTAGCGAGGATGGCTTGATCCGTTTTAATGGCCGCCGTATTGAGGTCACGCCTGCTGGACGCTTATTAATTCGCAGAATCTGTATGACATTCGATGCTTATATGCCCAAACAGCAGGCCGGGCGCACTTTTTCACGTATTATTTAACTGCACTCTTTAACGACATCCTGAATAGAGTCAGGGCTATCCCGAAGATAGCCCTCATGCTAACGTCAACCTTGCTGATATATAAGTCATAATAAATTATTACCATTGAGTCGATATCTCTAAATCGCCATCAGGAAGCTCATTTATGACCGTAAAGACGCACTCGGTCGACAAAGCCCATTCACCTAATAAATTTAAGTGTAACAAATGTGGCCAGCTGTCCTTATGTCTGCCTTTTGCGCTAAAAGCTAACGAGGCCGAACAGCTAGAGCAGATCATCGAAAAAAGCCCACCGCTGAAGAAGGGTAGCTACCTATTTCACCAGGGCGAACCTTTTACCTCTATCTTTGCAGTACGCGCCGGCAGCATTAAAACCTACACCGTCACCAACCAAGGCGAGGAGCAGGTTAGCGGATTTTATTTCCCTGGCGACCTGATCGCACTCAACGCGATTGATACCAGCCACTACCCCATTTCTGCCAAAGTACTTGAAACCAGCACAGTCTGTGAAGTCCCCTACGAACAACTTGACAACCTCTCTGACCAGATACCCGAGTTGCGCCGTCAACTGATCCGCTCGATGGGCAAAGAGATCAGAGAAGAGCAGCAGATGATGTTGCTACTGAGTAAAAAAACCGCCGAAGAGCGCGTAGCAACCTTTTTACTTAAGCTCTCAGATCGCTACAAACGCCGCGGGTACTCTCCCTCTGTATTCCGCCTATCCATGTCGCGCAACGAAATTGGCAACTATCTCGGCTTGGCTGTTGAAACCGTCAGTCGTGTTTTCAGTCGCTTTCAAAAACAGTATCTGATCGGCGTCGAAGGCAAAGAGATCGAGGTATTAAATCTTGAAGATTTGCGCCTAATTTGCGGCGACATCCGCCCTGACGATACTAACGCCGACTGAATCAGCGCTACCTCCCGACCCTATCCAACTCTCAGTTAAGGAATAACCATGTCTTACGATGAATGCCATATCCGCTCAGTTATTCGCGCCGTTCCCGATTGGCCAGCGCCGGGTATTATATTTCGTGATATCGCACCGCTGTTTTTAGATGCCAGGGCCCTACATATGGTCGTTGACGCCTTTACCCAGCGCTACCTGGGTAGCGATATCACCCATATTGCAGCCCTCGATGCCCGCGGTTTTCTGCTCGGATCGGTGCTCGCCTATAAACTCAACATGCCACTGATACTTATTCGCAAGCGCGGTAAGCTGCCCGGTGAAACCCTGTCTCAGGACTACCAGCTAGAATACGGCAGCGCTTGTGTTGAGGTTCAGAAAGGGGTTTGCGGTGCGGGTGATAAAGTGCTGTTAATCGACGACCTTATTGCCACCGGCGGTAGCTTACTGGCAGCCAGCACACTGATCAGAAGACTAGGCGCGGAGGTCAGCGAAGCCGCTGCCATCATCGACCTACCCTTTTTAAAAGGCTCAACCCGGCTACATGAGGCAGAGATTCCGGTACACTGCCTGATCGCTTATTAACGCTCTACCTGAACCCAAGTTTTATCTGATTATTTAAAGTAGAGTTTTGTGAAAGCTTTGCGTATTTACTTTAACTTGTTGATTTATTTTGGTATTTTGCATGTGGTTTAAAAATCTTGTTTTCTACCGTTTCACCCGGCCGTTTGATCTCGATACCGATACTCTGGCAACGCAACTTGAACAGCACCGTTTCGGCCCCTGTCGCGCTCAGGAATTGAGCCGTTATGGCTGGACCTCACCGATGGCGAAACTCAGTGAACAGCTGGTGCATACCGGTAACGGCTGCCTGCTGATCTGCGCTCAGAAAGAAGAGAAGATTCTACCCGCCTCGGTCATTCGTGACTTCTTAAATGAACGTGTGGAACTGATCGAGACCGAACAGGATCGTAAAGTTCGCAAGAAAGAGAAAGATGAGCTTAAGGACGAGATCATTATCGACCTGCTCCCCAAGGCCTTCAGCCGCTATCAACATACCCATGCTTATATAGACCCCAAACTAGGCCTGTTGGTCATCGATGCCAGCAGCGCCAAACGCGCCGAGGAACTGTGCTCCTATCTGCGCCAGACCCTGGGATCCTTGCCCGTTAGCATCCCCGCTCTTAACCATGCACCTACCTCGATCATGACCGGCTGGTTGCGTGAAGAGCAATCGATGCCGATGGGATTCGAGCTAGGCGATGAATCCGAACTCAAAGACCCCAGCGAGAATGGCGCCACGCTGCGCTGCAAGCAGCAAGACCTGCTGGGTGACGAAATACGCCCGCATCTGGATGCTGGTAAATTGGCGGTCAAACTGGCACTGAACTGGCGCGATCACTGCCGGATGATTCTTGGCGAGGACCTGATCCTGCGTCGATTAAAATTCGCGGATACGCTATTGGATCAAGCAGCTGACGCTGGCGCCGCCGATGCGGCAGCCGCCTTCGATGCCGATTTTTACCTGTTAACCGAAACCCTGGGCAAGCTAATTCCAGAACTGCTGGAGGCCCTGGGCGGTGAAAACCAAGAGGCATATCAATCGGCCATCACCCCCAGTTAACCGTCGTCAGCCAACCACCGGAACGACGTTGGCGCTATAATGACCCAGACTTAAATACCCACATCCATTTTGCAGCTCAAGCCAGGGCGCTTCCCGCTTGGCTTGAGCGCCCAACCGATAGTTAGCGAATACATGTACTCAGTAAAAGAACTGTTCTATAGCCTCCAGGGCGAAGGCGCTCACGCAGGACGCGCCGCGGTGTTCTGCCGTTTTAGTGGTTGCAACCTGTGGTCCGGACGCGAGCAAGACCGCGCCAAAGCTGCATGCGATTTTTGCGATACCGACTTCGTGGGCACCAACGGCGTGTTAGGTGCTAAATATAGCCATGCTGACTCGTTAGCTGCTGCCGTGCTCAAGCTCTGGAATAGCCACTGCAGCGACAGCCGAGGCGCCAGACCTTATGTCATCTGTACCGGCGGTGAACCGCTGCTACAACTCGACAGTGTATTAATACAGGCATTCAAACACCAGGGCTTCGAAGTCGCCGTCGAGACCAATGGCACCCTACCCGCACCGCCAGGACTGGACTGGATCTGCGTCAGCCCTAAGGGCAGCGCGGCGCTGCAACTCACCCGTGGCGACGAGCTAAAGCTGGTGCATCCGCAACCCGGCATCGATCCATCACAATTCAGCGAGCTGCCATTTACCCATTTCTATCTGCAACCCCTCGACGGTCCCTCAGCAAATCTGAGTCTTGCCGCCTGTCTTGACCACTGCCGCCAACACCCCCAGTGGCGCCTTAGCTTACAAACCCACAAACTGGTCAACATCCCCTGATTCTATACAGCCAGCCATCCAGACCCGGGAGAGAGCGCTTGTTAACAGCTGAAACATTGAAACCTGACTACTACAAAACCGAACACTACAAACTCGAATACTACGTCCCCCACAGCCACCTTGAAGCCACTCAGCGGGCACTGTTTGCCGCAGGTGCTGGCCAGATCGGCAATTACTCAGAGTGCTGCTGGGTCACAGAGGGGCTAGGTCAGTTCCGACCTCGACAGGGCGCAAACCCCTTTATCGGCCAGCAGGATCAACTCGAACAGGAACCCGAGATGAAAGTGGAGCTGATTTTCAGGCGGGCGCTGAAAGCGGAGATCGTTACCGCCCTCAAGGCCAGCCACCCCTATGAAACCCCTGCTTATCAGCTCATTGCGTTTGAAACCTGAGTTCGCATAGGGGACTCTAGTCTCTTGGTTGTAGTCCTGCGCTTGACGCCTGAGCTTGGAGGATATTAAAGGGTCGGTAAACACGCCGGAACAACGGTCCCAGCTTGAACCTGACTAGCCACCAGAGTCAAAACCCTCTATATTGCACAGCAACAAAATAGATATTAGCAACGTCAAGGATCTGACTATGCGTACTTATCTAGTCCCGCTAGCGCGACCACTGCCCTCTACCCTGTCTACGGCAGCCCTAGAGAGCGCTAAACAACAGCCCATAATCTTCAACTGGGTTGGCCATATGTCGTCCGACCTAGTAATCCCACTCCAAACCCGCTATGCGCTGAGGCTATGCCGATGCGCTTAAACAGCAAAATCGCTCTAGTGGTCATCCCGCTGATTGCCCTACCGCTAACTTCAGTAGGCACTCTCGCCTACCTGGAACTGTGGAAGAGTAGCGAAACCCAGAGCCGGATTCAGATCAAGACCCAGCTGCAGCAGCTCGCCGAACGCTATCAAACCCACGTACGCAGTGCACAATTTGCACTCAAAAACCTGGCTAATGACACCCTACTCAAGGACTATCTGCTGAGCGAGGATCAGAAGGAGCGGGACACGCGACTGCAACGCCCCTTGCTAAACAAGCTAGCCAATACCCAGGCCGCCAATCCCGATTTTTATGAGGTCCGGCTGCTGCTACCCGATGGTTCCGAGGCGCTTCGACTGGTCAATCGCAACCTGCTCAACATCACCAAAGAGGAGTTCAACACCCCCTTCTTTAGCCATCTATCGGAGACCCAGTTTGAATCCAGCGAGTTTGTGGGGATCAACCCGGATACAGGCCTAAGCGCGTTGTTCGTCTCGCTGCCAATCTATCTGCGCAACAGCACTTATCAGCCCTTTACCACCCAAGCCCCGCTGCGCGGTATTCTCAGCATCACCCAGGACATCGATAAAATCATCAACCCGCGGCTACCGGAGCCCTGGGAGGGAGCGTTGGTGATACTCAGCAACAGTCAGGGACAACCGCTGACCCCATTACCTCACAGCAACCTGATTGCTATGGATCCGCAGGCGCTTGCAAGCCTGCATCTGCATCCCAAAGACCAGTGGCGTAAAATGGTCATTAACGGCGTGGTAATGCATCACCTAACCATCCCGCTAAATAAGGACCTAAACCTCCATACCCTGCTACCCGAACAACCCCTGCTAGCCGCCAGCCAGCGCGTCGGAATGATTGTGCTACTGACCACCGGCATCGCTCTGCTGGTCTCTACTCCGCTGTTGTTATTGCTGTTACGCCGCCAGATCCTGCTTCCCATTGCCAGCCTGAACTGCGCCTTGAGCAATCTGGGCGAAAACCAGAATCGTCTCCAGCTGGAGCGTAGCTCGGATGATGAGATCGGTGAGCTGGTGACGACCTTCAACCGCATGAGTATCGAGCTCTACGATTCCAATGAAAAAATTCGTCACCTAGCCTACCTAGACTCTCTGACCGGGCTGCCGAATCGAGTACTATTTCGCCGCAATCTTAAACGCGCCCTGGCCGCCAGTGACAGAGATGGCAAGTTACTGGCACTGTTGTTTCTGGATCTCGATAATTTCAAGCATGTGAACGACAATATGGGTCACCCAGTGGGCGATCGCTTGCTGCAACAGGTCGCCCACCGTCTGCTCGACAATCTACGGGCTGATGATCAAGCAGGCCGGATCGATCATGACGATCTCAACGCCAACTTTTCCCGTCTAGGCGGCGATGAGTTTACCGTCTTGCTACCCCACCTGGATTCGCCCCATCAGGCAGGCCAGGTCGCGGAACGCATCATTGCCTCCTTAGCTCAGCCTATCTGTATAGACAGCCACCAGTTTTTTGTGGGCACCAGTATTGGCATCGCCCTCTGGCCCGATGACGGTATCAGCGCAGAACAGCTGATTAGCCACGCTGACCTGGCGATGTACCAGGCCAAAAACCAAGGAAAAAACAACTTTCAGTATTTTTCTCACACCCTGGGCGAACAGTCCCGGGAACGGGCCAGACTCGAGCAACGCCTACGCCGGGCCACGGAATCGAACGATTTTAACCTGGTCTATCAGCCGATTTACGACTGTCACCGGCAACAACTGTTGTCGTTCGAGGCATTGATCCGCTGGAATGATGTCACCCTGGGAAATGTTGCGCCCGACCGCTTTATCCCTCTGGCGGAAGAGAACGGCCTGATCTTTCCGATTAGTTTATGGGTACTTAATGAATCCTGTCGCCAGATCCGTGAATGGCAGGACGCGGGTTACGATAATCTACAGGTAGGCATCAATCTGTCGGGAGCCCACCTGAGCCAACCAGAGATCATCACCGAGATCGACTGGTGTCTGCATCGCCATCGCCTGAGCTCGAAAAATATCTATGTTGAACTCACCGAAACTGCAGTTATCAAGGGCAAACAACGGCTGATCGAAAACCTGAACAAGCTTCGCAAGATGGGGATCAAGGTAGCGTTGGATGATTTTGGCACTGGTTACTCATCGCTCAGCTACTTGCAAAATCTGCCTATCGATATTCTTAAGATCGACAGCAGTTTTATCCAGAGTATCGGCGAGCAGAACCACTCTATCATCCTCTCGTCGATCATCACTATGGCCCATGCCTTGGGTCTGCAGGTGATCGCCGAAGGGGTTGAGGAGGAGGCCGACCTGCAATTTTTAAGAACCGAAGACTGCGATATGATCCAGGGTTACCTGTTCAGCCATCCTCTACCACCGGCGCAAGCCATCGCCCTGTTGACCCGAAAGCGTCTAGCAGATCAAGCGATTGCAGCGCGTTTAGCGACTGAACGGAGCCGCTGCTCATCGGACGCCTCCCCCCTCCCGTAGGGATCCGGCTTGCTGCACAGCCTAGTTGTCGATAGAGACTTGGAGCCAATTTGATCATCACCGACGCTATCCTCGACCGCATAGGCCCGCTGGCGCTGCTTGTCTTTTAATCATCACACCGGATCCCCGCGGTTTAACTGCGGTTTAGCCTTACTAAAAGTTTGTCAGATCCATATGCTGAAAACTTGGTGATCTCCATAAATAGCTGCTACCTATCCCGACATGATTGGAGATGCTACCAAATTGGCTAATATCGATATTAATCGTTCGAAAAGTTTCAATGATGCGATTGTCCTGACTGTTTTGAATCAGCGTAGTCATAGCCAGAGACTCTGCATTTATCATACTGCTAACGCTAAGCCCTCCCTGCTGGAGTAATGAATTATCGATAATACTTTGGCTCAAACCGCTACTCACGCCGGTAGTTATATCGCCCAGTGATAATTGCTGCAACGTGGCCGGAGCAATTTGCCAAGATTGCTCAGCGAACAGTGCACCGTCGATCATGATCAGATCCGCAATACCGAGCGAGATCATCATACCATCTGGCATTACAAAACCCCCACGATGCAGATCTAACTGCTGATCCTGTAGCGGTAGCACACCCAAGTTACTAAGTATCCCGTCGGTCTGATTCTCAATCTCTACAGCTCGAACAACTGCTGTTGAAAATAACAATGACAAGAGCAGACACTGTAAAATAGATATAGAGCATGAAACGGAGTGCTGAGCCAACTTCATTACTGAGCCCCCCTAAAAATCACGTAATTTTGGTAAATTGACCAGAAGGTTCGCGATACTGTTTCCGTCAAGATGAGCTGTTTTAGGATAACGGTAGGTGACCTGCCATTCATCCGTCAAATTGAACGTTTTTTTGGCTATACTGGCCTTGTTTCGAATCAGAAAAGCGATACCATTCCATTTTTTTAAAAAATCATTCCGCTGATAAATCTTACGTCCTAAGGCGGAATCACCTACCAATATTTCGTCCTGTCCAATCCCTTTAACAACCACGAAATGCATATAACCATCGGTGTTAAGAAGTGCAATTACCGGAACACCGACATCAAATAATTTATCCAATCCTAAGCGGTAACCATCCGCTTGATAACCGCGTTCTGACAAGTAATTCTTCATATCCAGCAGCGAGAAACCCTCAGCGCTGATCTTTTCTTTGTCGCCGACCTGATACATCCTATTGTATGCGTCAGCTTCACTGGTTTGATCGTCATAGTGGTAGGTAAGAAGTGTGGATAGGGCCGCAGACCCGCAACTGAAATCATATTGTTGCGCAGTTACATTGCGAAATTTACGCTCCTTAAAGCTTTCAACCTTGATGACATTACTACCGCTAAAGCCGGGGACGTAAACCCCCCCTGCATGTGCGCCCGTCATCATTGGCAAAAAAATTAACGCAATGGCAAAGATCTTATTCATGCCCCATCCACCTCGAATGCGTGTGTAAGCTCCCATTCGATTGTCGCTTACCTCTGTAAGAAGGTGAGCGGCCCGATTAATACGTGATTGATAGATTGATCAGGGTTGAACTCTGGATTGCCACGCCGTTACCCGAGTTTTGAATCACCGTTATATTCCCCGCTGTGTCTGTGAACGCCTGATCTGAGATGCTATTTCCTCCTGTTCTGCCCACCGAAATCTGATTCTCTGTGACTTTGGCGGCCTGCTCGTTGATATTTGCGTTAAATTGAAAGTCGAACCCCTCCCTGCCTCGTTGGCGGTCTAGCTCTCCCATTGTGACAGGGTCATCCATCAAGTTAAGTTCAATGCTGTCAAGATCAGCGGTGGTTTCACACCATGCTGGAGCAGTGAATAGCAGCAGTAAAAGATAACCTCCTTTAATATTTAGCATGGTCGCTACCTCTTTCTCCCTGGGATACGCTCGGCATGATTAGCCGATGCAGGCGTGGAGATCCACACCTGCATCTAACCGCATTATTGGAACGTCATGTTGGCCTGCACCGGAGTGCTGATCTGGATGCTGTTGGAATTACCCGCAGACTGTCCGACTGAGGTGATACCCGTTGCGCCCGAGAACGCGCTACCACCAATGCTGTTGCTGAAGGCAGCCGCAGTGTTGGACTGGTTAATATCCCATGTATTTCCTCCTGACCCACTGTCGGTTGTGGTCGACGTGCTGGTTTGAGTCATGGTTACTGCATTACCACTGACGGTGGCACTTAAGAGACTGGTATTGATTGCCGCCTGAATATCAAGCGTTATGTTGTCCCTGTTGTCGCCGTTATTGTTGGCCTGGTTGTTGTTAGCCTCATTATCCCGGTTGTTGCCATTGTCGTTGGCCTCGTTATCCCGGTTATCACCGTTGTCGTTGGCCTCGTTATCCCGGTTGTTGCCGTTGTCGTTAGCCTCGTTGTCGTTGGCCTCGTTGTCCCGGTTATCGCCGTTATCGTTGGCCTCGTTGTCCCGGTTATCGCCGTTATCGTCGTTGTCCCGGTTGTTACCGTTGTCGTTGGCTTCGTTGTCGTTGGCCTCGTTATCGCGGTTATCGCCGTTATCGTTGGCGTCGTTATCGCGGTTATCGCCGTTATCGTCGTTGTCCCGGTTGTTGCCGTTGTCATTGGCCTCATTGTCTCGGTTATTGTTGTTGGCCTCGTTATCGCGGTTGTCGCCGTTGTCGTTGGCGTCGTTATCGCGGTTATCACCGTTGTCGTTGGCGTCATTGTCCCGGTTATTGTTGTTGGCCTCGTTGTCCCGGTTGTCGCCGTTATCGTCGTTATCCCGGTTATTGCCATTGTCGTTAGCGTCATTGTCCCGGTTATTACCGTTATCGTTGGCTTCGTTGTCGTTGGCTTCGTTGTCCCTATTATCGCCGTTGTCCCGGTTATTGTTGTTGGCATCGTTGTCCCGGTTGTCGCCGTTGTCGTTGGCTTCGTTGTCCCGGTTATTGTTGTTGGCTTCGTTTTCTCGGTTGTCGCCGTTATCGTTGGCGTCGTTGTCCCGGTTGTCGCCGTTGTCGTTGGCTTCGTTGTCCCGGTTATTGTTGTTGGCTTCGTTTTCTCGGTTGTCGCCATTATCGTTGGCGTCGTTGTCCCGGTTATCGCCGTTATCGTTGGCGTCGTTGTCCCGATTATCACCGTTATCGTTGGCGTCGTTGTCGCGGTTATTGTTGTTGGCTTCGTTCTCTCGATTGTCGCCGTTATCATTGGCGTCGTTATCACGGTTATTGTTGTTGGCTTCGTTTTCTCGGTTGTCGCCGTTGTCGTTAGCGTCGTTATCGCGGTTATTGCCGTTGTCGTTGGCGTCATTATCCCGATTATCGCCGTTGTCGTTGGCTTCGTTGTCGTTGGCGTCGTTGTCCCGGTTGTCGCCGTTATCGTTGGCGTCGTTGTCCCGGTTGTCGCCGTTATCGTTGGCGTCGTTGTCCCGATTATCGCCGTTATCGTTGGCTTCGTTATCACGGTTATTGTTGTTGGCGGTGTTATCACGGTTATCGCCGTTATCATTGGCGTCAGCGTCGTTGTCCCTGTTATCGCCGTTATCGTTAGCTTCGTTATCGCGGTTATTGTTGTTGGCGTCGTTATCGCGGTTATCGCCGTTATCATTGGCGTCAGCGTCGTTGTCTCGATTATTGCCGTTGTCGTTGGCTTCGTTATCGCGGTTATCGCCGTTGTCATTGGCGTCAGCGTCGTTATCGCGGTTATTGCCGTTGTCGTTGGCTTCGTTATCGCGGTTATTTCCGGTGGTGGTGTCTGAGTCCGTATTGGCGGTTGAATTTTGCGTGGCGCTGGAGCCATTATTACCCGACGTAGCGTCATTGTTATTGGGTTCTGCATAGCCGTAGCCTGCGTAGCCCATAATTACGGAAGCGATTGCTACCGCTAGCAGTGATTTTTTCATGGTTAAATCTCCTTGTGTATACAGATAAATTACAAGTACGAACCAATAAAAATGGGTACTGCATACTGTGCTTACAAATCGGTTTTTACTTGTCGAGAATGAACAAGCAACTCTTAGGCCACGATTTCACAACCGCGTTGTCTGGATCTCTACCTGACGTTTAATTCTTGGTTTAAGGCGTTTTAATGAGGAGTTGGTTGCTATTACGGGTCAACCCTAGATCATTGATATTATTTGTATCTAATGAAATTTATGTTCTACGCAAGCGGGATGAAAAAGGTAAAACAACAAGAGGTTTTCTTTTTACTTTATCCTAGAGATGTTACTCAACCAGATTAAATACGATGCTTAGTTATAAGTGACTGGCGGATATCAACAAAACGCTCCTGTTTCATAATTGGTACAAGTTTTAAGCTATCTTTTAAAGTTTCAACTATATCATTGTATTTAAAAATAAAAATACATATCAACAAGTTCCATAGTTGAAACTTTGGCTCTTCTATCGATACTTACAATGGGTGTTATTGACTATTCTTTTATATAAAGAACAACAATGTAACAAGACTGTGAATCACACCTTGACGAGACGAGGACTCTATGCATGATCTTTGTGGCTGCCACAGCAAGATAGGCGGGGTTGAACGTAACTATTCAACGTGTTGAATACAATATATTTTTATATCAATTAAGGTGGGTACTCATATCAGAACGCTCGCCTTTTAACCCCTAGTGGGGTGCAGCAATAAAATGTACTCGATACTGAGCGCAAAGCGACGTCAAAACGGACTAAGCCGCGCGTTCTTGATTTTGTGCCTGGCTCGCGTGATGTTTGTGGCGGTGGTCTGAATTTTTATTGTGGTGGTATTAAAATGTCATCGACGATACCAAACTCCAGCGCTTGTTGAGCGGTTAGATTGTAGAGACGATCACCTGTCAGAGGGTACCACTCCTCAGGGATCGTTGTGCGTTCCCGCCATAGGCGTTCGAAGCGCTGGCGGTTTAGCTTCTCTTGTGAATAAGGCTCTACTTCTTCGTCACGGTTGAAGTGGGGCACAATGTTGGAGTTAGGGTAAGCAATGCGCCGCCCAGTAGCACCGATAAGAACAACGGTACCTGCGGACTGGCAGATACCCAGGGCATGAACATTCACCGGGGCGCTAATGCTGCGCATGATATCAACGATCGAGAAGGCGTCGTTCAGCCAGCCCCCAGTAGTCCTGATGTAGAGTTCAATAGGGGCCAGAGGATCCTTCTGATTGAGAAATATCAGCTTACTGATCACCTCCTTTGAGGTGAGCTCATTGATTCTGGAGGTTATCAGGATGCGGCGCTGACTGAGCAGCAGGTCGGTATTTTCAAAATCCCAACGGATGACTCCGGCGTTGATTAGGCTGTTGAACAGAGCATTATAGTTATTGCTTTTATCGGCGGCGCATCCCATCAGGGTGAGGGGTAGTAGCCATAGCCCTATATTTTTTATCTTTAGCATGTTGTTTCATCCTGTCTTGAGCCTGCGAGGGAGTAGCAGGCTGTTGAATCGAGCGCAGCATGGGTACACATAGGATAGGATATTCAGCTCAAAAAAACCCTGAACACTCTTGACAGGTTTTTTGTAAATCTTTCCGTCCTATCGGCATATGCACCGCTGCAATCTCTGACCGGTAATCCCTTCACAGCGATGAACATAAACACTGTATAGCCTATGGGCCGTTTGCCACCCCATGATTTATTGGGGCGGATCAGGGCTTCTGAAAAATCACGTTAACGCGTATGATTTCGAGCCATCAAATATCGCCGGAATCTCCTCATGGATCGTTCTATCTCACTGTCGTGGTGCGTTTGTGTTCGACTGACGCTACTCCTGTCAGTGCTCGGCGCCTTCCAGCCGGCATTAGCCACCGCTGCGATCCAGATGGTCGATGATGCAGGAACCACCGTTACCCTGGCACAACCTGCACAGCGGATCATCAGCCTGGCCCCGCATATTACCGAACTGTTATTCAGTGCCGGTGCCGGTGACAAGATTGTCGGTGTAGTCAGCTATAGTGATTACCCCGCCGCTGCCATCGACATCCCGCTGGTCGGCAGTTATGACCGCTTGGACCTGGAGCAGATTCTAGCCCTCAAACCCGATCTGATCGTCGGTTGGAAATCAGGTAATCCTCAGACGGCGCTGGCTCAGGTAGTGAAACTAGGGATCCCAGTCTACTTGACCGAGCCACGCACCTTCGCCGATATCGCCGCCAATCTAGAGCGTATAGGTACGCTCACTGGTAGCTCTGAAGTGTCACACGCTGCCGCGCTAGGCTTTATGAGCAGTATTGAACAGCTGCAGACCCGCTATCAAGACTCTGCCGCGGTGTCGGTTTTTTATCAGGTCTGGAAGGAGCCGCTGATGACCTTTAACGGCGATCATCTGTTCAATCAGATCCTGCAAGTATGTGGCGGGCGTAACCTGTTTGTCGATCTGCCACGGCTGGCGTCAGCCATCGACCTGGAAGCGGTACTCAAAGCCGATCCCGAGGTGCTGATCGTCGGTGAGAGCAATCGCGCCTGGCTGGATGACTGGCAACGTTGGCGCTCTCTACAAGCGGTCAGTACGGCTCGTCTCTATGCCCTTAATCAGGATGTCTTGGTACGTCCCACCCTGCGCGTCGTCGAAGGGATCCGCCAAGTGTGCGCGGTCCTGCAACCGCAGCTATGAGGTCATAGAGTCGCTATGTCGCCCTCTTTATCGCCCTCTTTATCAATACCGCTGCGGGTCAAACTGTTCGCACTGTTGCTATTAGCACTGGGGCTGGGCAGTTTTTTGGTCAGCCTGGGGGTCGGCAGCTTCTCTATCCCATGGCAGACACTCTGGTCGCTACTGACCCAACAGGAGCCATCGATCGAACGCTCGGTAGTGATGGAGTTACGCCTGCCGCGTGCGCTGAGTGCGATGGTGGTGGGCGGCCAACTGGCCCTAGCCGGCTGCTTGATGCAAGCGCTGTTGCGTAATCCGCTGGCCGATCCCTATGTGCTGGGAGTGTCAGGCGGTGCCTCGGTCGCCGCACTATTAGCAATCATGTTTGGCTTAGGCGGTTTCTGGGTGTCGGGTTCGGCGCTGCTCGGTGCGCTGCTGAATATGCTGCTGGTATTCGGCTTAGTGCAACGCAGCGGCCGCTGGTCCTCGGGGCGGTTGCTGCTGACCGGTATTGTGATCGCGTCAGGCTGGGGGGCGATGGTCAGTTTTTTAATGGCCGTCAGTGATGGCGCCGAGCTCAAGGGCATGTTGTTCTGGTTGATGGGCGATTTCAGCCATAGCGGCTACCCGGGGTGGAACAGCTTGTGGTTGGGACTGGGGCTGCTGATCAGCATGGCGGCGGCCCGGCCGTTAAATATACTGGTACGCGGTGAGCTGCAGGCCCGGGCGCTGGGAGTCAATCCGCGGCCATTGCAGATCAGTCTGTACCTGCTGACCTCTCTACTAACTGCCTCGGCAGTCACTCAGGCGGGCAGCATCGGTTTTCTGGGGCTGGTGGTGCCGCATCTGGTGCGCATCGTTATAGGTTCGGATCACCGCTGGTTGCTGCCCTGCTCGGTCATCAGTGGTGCGGTGTTGTTACTGCTGGCGGATACTCTGGCACGCACGCTGATCGCGCCCCAACAGCTACCGGTTGGGGTGATCACCGCGTTGCTGGGTGTGCCGCTGTTTTTGATCCTGCTCAATCGTGATAACCGGGACAGCCACTGATGACTGTTCATAGTAAAAAACGCCATCCTATCAAACTGCGAGCCGAACAGCTGGGGATCGGCATCGGTGAGCGCTGGTTCTGTCGAGGGCTGGAGCAATCCTTCGAAGCCGGACAGATCTGGGGCGTGTTAGGGGCGAATGGCACCGGCAAGACCACGCTGCTGCATACCCTGGCAGGCCTGAGGCCCGCACAGCAGGGGCAGATCTGGATCGATGGCCAACCCCTGGTGGGACTCGATAGTAAAACCCGGGCGCGCCAGATCGGGGTGTTGCTGCAAGAGGCCGCGCCCGCTTTTCCCGCCAGCGTACGCGAGGTCGTTCTCCAGGGCCGCTATCCTCACTTGTCACCCTGGCAGTGGGAAACCGCAGCGGATATAGCGCATGCCGAACAGGCTCTGCTGCAGGTCGGATTAGCCGAGTTCGGCGATCGTGATCAGCAGCGGCTGTCCGGCGGCGAGCGCCAGCGCCTAAAAATTGCCAGCTTGCTGGTCCAGCAACCCCAGCTGTGGTTACTGGATGAACCCAGCAACCATCTCGACCTGCACCACCAGATCGGGCTACTACAGCGACTCTGTGAGCAGGTCCGGCAACAGCAGCAACTGCTGATCATGAGCCTGCACGATCTTAACCTGGCCGCGCGTTTTTGCGATTTTGTGCTGCTAATGTACCAGGATGGATCGGTGCAAGCGGGCCCCGCCGCACGCTTATTGACAGAACCGCTGCTGAGCCGATTGTATGGGCATCCGATTCGACGGATCACCGATCAAGACCGCTGCATTTTTATCCCGCTGTAATAGACAGGCCAGAGAAACGAACCAGAATACTGGACCAGCACTGAGGTCATCAGCGCCAGCCTCGGCGGTCCACTAAAAGCTCAACGAAATATCCTTATGCGACGACAGGCAACTGGCGACCTCGGTCGCCTGATCCAAGGTCAGGCGCGGCTGTAAGCGCAAGCCGATGGAATGCTTGATCGCCGCATCATAGGCGCTCAGATCCGGCATTAAGCGGTCCGCAGCAAGGCGACTCCATTCAAGTTGTGACGCCAAAATAGCCAAACCCTGGTCAACAAACGCTTGGGCCTGGTCCACATCCGCTCGCGCTCCTCGCAACGCTCGACGCGCTTTCGACAGCTGGGAGTTAATCTTGTCACTACCAGCCACCCTATTTAGCGACTGAGCCACCGCTTCAATCTGCTCTATGGTGGCATCGTTGCCCTGATTGCCAATAAGGGTTTTTAGCGCTCGGATATCGGGCTCCAGCGCCGCCAGATCCTCAGTCTGAGCCAAGACTTGCAACAACTCGGGCACGGGCTCATAGGCGCTATCCACATTGCGGCGATAACGGTTAAGAGCCACTTTTTCAGCCTTCTTCAGGGTCAGATACTGCGCATGATCGGCTTGCCAATTAGCGGGGATCTGCGGCTCCAGCAGCACGCGCTCGGACATTAAGCGATCAATTTCGACCTGAAGATCAGCCAACCGAGATGCCTTAGCCTCTGGGTTATCACCCAGGCGTCGCAGTAACAACCGAGACTGTTGCAGATCCTGGTCAATATCACGCATCTCTGCCTGCAACCCACGTACCTGGCTATGCAGTGGCCGATACTCCTCTACGTATGCATTTAAGGCCCGCTGTTTGTCATGCACATCCTCGACTAGGGCGAAGGTAGCCTGCGCCTTCTCGGTGCTGGACTCGAGAGCCTTACGCACGCTCGACGGCAGATAACTCAGATCGGAACGTGCCATCTTAGCAATACTGGAACGGATTAAATCCCCTTCGTCGGCGTAGACATCAAACAGGTAAGACTCCATACAGGACTGCAGCCTGGGGTTCATCGGCGGTGGCGCAGTGTCAGACGTCAAAAAACTACGATTGGGCAGATAGTTAACCATCGAAGGGAAGCTACCCGCGATCAGCAGCGCCAATAACTGCAAGCCAATAAACATGATCGCCCCGCGATAAATATGCACGGTCTTGACGATGGCCGGAGCGACACCGCGCAGATAAAACAACGCGAAACCAAAGGGTGGCGTCAAAAATGAAGTTTGGATATTAAGACCGAACATCACCCCCAGCCATACCGCGGTGACATTGGCCTCAGGATTGGCCAGCAGAATAGGAGCAACTATAGGCACGACCACGACGGCAATTTCGATAAAGTCGAGGAAGAAACCTAACAAGAATATCACCAGCATCACCACCAGAAACTGGCCCCAGAATCCTCCCGGCAGGCCGGTCAAAAACTCTTTAACCAGCGTTTCACCACCAAACCCGCGAAACGCGGTGGTCAGCATGGCGGCACCTACGAGGATGATAAACACCATCGAGGTGGTTTTTACCGTTTCTTTCATCACCCCGTTGAGGGTGTCGTCGATCTTGTAAGTACGCCAGACACTCCAGAGCACGGCCAACATCAGAGTGGTACAGGCGATCCCAGCTGCGAGCAGCGGCAGCAGATCACCGTCTTGGATATTTTTAATATTCAGGTCATTGAAAGCGAGTATTAACGCCAGAACCAGGGTCGATCCTATCGCTAAGATCGCCGGATAGTAGCTATCTTTACGCCCCGCTGTCAGCCGGTAACTGCCCATAATCAGCGCTCCGACCGCACCGATAGAGCCCGCCTGGTTGACCGTGGCCACCCCCAGAATAATCGACCCTAGAACCACAAAGATCAGGATCAGCGGAGGCGCCAGAGCCAAGGCGACCTTACGCGCAAAGTGACGATCATAGTTACCCTCATACGGCACTGGAGGTGCCGACTGGGGTTTTAACCAGGCGCTGATCAAGATATACAGAATATAAAGCCCCACCAGTACAAAGCCGGGGATCAGCGCGCCCATAAACATATCGCCGGCACTGGCCGAGGTGATATCGAGGGTGGAGGGCATCGAAAACTCACCCGTGCTGTCTTTATACAACGTCTTGCGCAGGGTGCTCGCCTGATCCGCCGCACTGGACAGCTGATCGGCTAGAATAATCAGCACGATAGAGGGCGGAATAATTTGCCCCAGGGTTCCCGAAGCGCAGATAGTGCCGCAGGCCAACGATTTAGAATAGTTGTTCCGCAGCATCGCCGGCAGCGAGATCATCCCCATCGCGATCACCGTGGCACCCACTATACCGGTCGTTGCTGCTAACAGCGCCCCCACCAGGACCACAGAGATCCCTAATCCGCCAGGCACCGGACCAAACAGCTGTGCCATCGACACCAGCAGATCCTCGGCAATCTTGGAGCGCTGCAGCATGATGCCCATAAAGATAAACAAGGGTATAGCGATCAGGGTGTCACGCTCGACATCCCAGTACAGGCTTCGGAAGTTGGTGACCCCAGCGGTTAACCATTGCACCGGTCCCCCTTCGACGAAGTAGGCACTGGCATCATCGGCAAACAGATAACCGCACAGCGCCGCCAGACCAATCGCCAGGATGGCGGAGCCTGGCAGCGCAAACGCCACCGGAAAGCCCGAAGACAGTGCGCCAACCATCAACAAAATAAGTAACAGTAAAAAAAACAGTTCCATGAATCAGCCTTTTACTCGAATGACAGCCATTAAGAGCTTAAGTAGCACCGCGAATGAGATAGCGACCATTAATGACCTGATCCGGAAACAACCGCTTCGGTATCGGGCTCTTGCTGCAGGGTAGCGACATTACTCAACAGATAACTGCAGAACTGCACAATCATCGACAACGCGAACACCACCAAAAACACCGCCATCAGGTATTTCACGTACATGCCGTAACCACTCTGGGAAATTTCAAAGCTGAATAGCGGGCTGTTGATGCTACTGGCCCTACTCCACATCCCCAACGTCAAGATGATCCAACACAGTGGCAGCCCTAGACAAGTTAGACCAAAAATATTGGCCCAGGCTTTGGTCTGCTGGTCAAAATGGGCATAGAGCACGTCGACACGCACGTGCCCCTCATGAAGCAGCGTGTAGGCACTGGCGAACAGGAACATCGCCGCATACCAAAACCGCACCAGATCCCCCATATAGACCTGCTCATAGGAAAACACGAAACGGAATAATACAATTTGAAACTCCGCCAGCACCACCAGCAATGCCAGCCAGGTAAAGCCCAGCGAACGCACCAGCAAGGCGATCACGAATGCCAACAGTACCAACGGAAAATGGACATACTGGCCACGAAACTGCGGGCGGCCCAACGCCTGGCTAAGCTGTTCGCCGACCAGCCCGGTCAACAGATCCTCTACTCGCAGTAGCGAGATCAGCATATCGACAAGGCCAATAATCAATACTCCCCAAAAAGCCACCCGCACGATATACGCGGAGAACGCGGAGAGTCGGTCAGCCTCGACCCGTAAACTGCGGCTAGGCGTGGCCATCACGTAGGCAACCACCACAGCCGCTGCGGCCAAATAGCTCCCCAACTGCAGCCAGCCCAGCCGAAGTGCGTCAGGGGCTAAGGGTTCATCTAGAGCCGCGAAACCCAGCCAACGCTGATGCGCAACAAAAGTGGTCAACCCCGGCCAGTCACGCCAGAAGGTAAGATAATTATTCAGTAGAAATATCAGTGTGGTAGCAACTATAGTGCCCGCACAGATACGTACTAACAGATAGATCGGTGCACTAGAGATTAGCGGATGCGGCATACCGGCAATCTCAGCCCCTGTGTTTGAAGCGCTCATGAATAAACACCTGATCAAGTGAAGATCCGCTCTCGTGCCTATAGCCTCAAAAAATAGGCTCAACAGCGGATCGGTCTAGCATCCGACCCTCCCCCGTAAAAAGGGTCCTACATTATCGGCTGACTCGAATCACCGGCGCTAATCACAGACCGAGAACGCGATTTCGCTGCTGGACATAAGCCTGATCGGAGATATTGGTCCAGGCGCCGATCTCAGAACGTGCAGTTACAAAGCTTTGATGGATACGGGACGCCAGCTCACTGTGCTGCTGGGCCTCATCAAACACCTCCTGAGCAGCGTCGCCGAAGGCATCATACACATCATCATTGAAACGCCGTAACTTAACTCCTTGGTCATTGACCAGCGTCGCCAGCGCAGCGCCGTTTTTGGCGTTGAATTCGGACATCAGCATTTCATTTTCCATCGCCGAGGCGGCTTCGATGATGAGCTGGTCGGTCTTGGAGAGCCCATCCCACCACTTCTTGTTCATGCCGATACTGAGCATGGCACCCGGCTCATGCATACCCGGATAGTAGTAGTATTTCGCGGCTTCGTAGAATTTCATCGCCTGGTCATTCCAAGGACCCACCCACTCGGTGGCATCGATCGCACCCGAAACCAAGTTTTCATAGATCTGACTGGCTGGTAGCGAGACCGGAGAGGCACCCAGTTTCGCCATGACATCCCCTCCCAGCCCCGGCATCCGAATCTTCAGCCCTTTCAGGTCATCGGCAGAGTTAACCTCTTTGCGGAACCAACCGCCCATCTGTACCCCGGTATTACCACACATAAGGCCCTTAATACCAAAAGGAGCCGCTAGCTCATCCCATAGCTGCTGGCCACCGCGAAAACGCATCCAGGCATTGAACTCGTTAGCAGAAAGGCCGAAAGGAACGGTGGTAAAGTAGGAAAATCCCGGATGTTTACCTTTCCAGTAATACTCGGCACCGTGATAGATCTGGGCATTGCCGGAAGCGACTTCATCGAAGGAATCGAACGCTTTGACCCGCTCACCGGCGGCAAAGTAGTTCACATGGATGCGACCATCGCTCATATCGGTGATCCGCTTGGCAAAGCGCTGCGCACCCGTTCCCACCCCCGGAAAATCTTTCGGCCAGGTGGAGACCATATTCACTTCGATACGGCTTTTGGCAATAGCGGGCGCGGCAAAGGTGGTCGCTGCTGCGATCCCCCCCAAACCCACTAGTCCGTTCTTTAATAGTTCACGCCTATTCATAGAGTCTTATCCTTTTATGCTGTTGTTTTTCTTTACTCTCTAGGGTTAACGCTCTTTGATTACCTGCCTCAGGTTACTGAGATGTTTTTGAACATCTAGATGATAGATACACAATTTAAGATTATTTTACAAGCACTTGCACCCTGGGCCAAGCACAGCATTGCGACTAGTCTCTGTCCACGCAGAGGCCCGCCCCATTCAAAAATCAAACACTTTTCCCGGATTCATGATTAGATTCGGATCCAGAGCGCGCTTAAGCGTTTTCATCAGCTCGACAGCAGCACCGTGTTCTTGAAGCAGATAGGCTTTTTTACCAAACCCTATCCCATGCTCACCGGTACAGGTACCGCCGGAACTCAACGCATGGGCGACCAGAAAGCCGGACAGCTCATTGGCTTTCGCCGCTTCGCTGCCATCTTCGCTATCAAAGAGGATCAGCATGTGATAATTACCATCACCGACATGACCGACGATCGGGCAGCAAAGCTCCAGCTCCCGCGCTTTTTGCTCTGCCGCTAATAGATTCTCAGCCAACTTGGAGATCGGCACACAGACATCGGTAGCGATCGCCACACAGCCAGGTTTCAGCGCTTGGCTGGCAAAATAGGCCTCGTGCCTGGCCTGCCATAGCTCAGAACGGGCTTCGGTAGTTTCCGCCCAGCGATAGTCGCTACCGCCAAACTCCTGAGTGATACCCTGCAAAGCATCAATCTGTTCCTGTACGTAGGCACTGCTGCCGTGAAACTCCAGAAACAGCGTAGGTTTTGCTGCGCAGCCCTGTAGCTTCGAATAACGGATACAGGCATCCATCTGCAAACTATTGAGCAGCTCAATTCTCGCCATCGGAATGCCACTTTGGATCGCCAGAATCACACTGCTTACCGCAGCCTCCAAAGACTCAAAACAGCACACCGCGGCCTTAATCACCTCGGGAATCGGATGAAGCTGCAACTGGATCTCGGTCATGACTCCCAGAGTGCCCTCCGAACCGACAAACAGCCGGGTTAGATCGTAACCCGCAGCGCTTTTTTTGGCCTTGCCACCCGTCCGAATAACCTCTCCCTGAGGCGTCACCACCGTCAGGCCCATCACATTCTCACGCATGGTCCCGTAACGAACGGCATTGGTGCCCGAGGATCGGGTCGCCGCCATCCCGCCGATAGACGCATCGGCACCCGGATCGACAGGAAAAAATAGTCCTAGATGACGAAGCTCGTGATTGAGTCGTTTTCGAGTCACGCCAGCCTGGACTCGACAGGTCATATCGTCTTGATCGATCTCGACGATGGCGTTCAGCTCAGAAAGGTCGAGGCTCACACCGCCCTGAACCGCGATCAATTGTCCCTCGCAGGAGCTACCGGCCCCAAAGGGGATAACCGGAATTTTTAGTGCATTGCAGGCCGTCAGCAACAACGCTACCTCTTCGGTAGAACTGGCGTAAAACACCGCATCCGGGGGCAGCGTGCCAAACCGGTCCTCACCCTGTCCATGCTGATCGCGGATCGCCTGATTAAGGCTGAAACGATTGCGAAGATGTTCAGGCAAAGACTGAATCAGCGCCCCAACATCGTTACAGAAATGAGCGGTTGTCGCCTGTGTCATATACCACCTTGTAATAAGCTGTTCGATTCACATCACGTCGATGCTGTCTGAGCAGAAAATACTGGATTCAACGTGCCATTGCCAATGACTAACACTGCAATGCAGCACTAATAGCCCTAAAAAATGCGCTCTATCATTATTCGCGTTTAAATGAAATCTGCAGCGCTGTAATCTGCGGCTACACTCTTCCATGATAGATATGAATACGTACATAGCACTAAACTGGTCGTAAAAAAAAGCTTAGGAAAACAGCCTCCGATGAGCGAAATAACAGACAGCATTTCGGCAGTATCTCGTGTTAGAAAGCCCTCTGTCGGGCACACCTACCTAGTACTGGCGGCTATTGAATCTATAGCGATGTTCGCCTGCCTTTTTCTGGCAATCAACTACAGCAGTTACAATTACGCTAGTTTTTTTAATCACTTAACATCGTTTGAGCCTATCACCTTTGTCTCGATACTAACCCTGACTATGGCCGCCATGGGGCTCTATCACGCCCGTCAGCGTACCGAAACCAAAGAGTTATTAGCACGAATTCTTATCAGTTTTGTCCTGGCATCGGTCATTCAAGCGGTCATCTTTTACTTTGTCCCCTATCTCAAGATCCATCCAAAATCGATCATTATCGCGCTACCGCTATCGCTGTTGATGGTATGCATCATCCGTTACAGTTTTTTCAAAATAACCGCCTCAGACATGATCAAACGCCGCATATTGGTGCTTGGTGCGGGAGAAAGGGCCAAGAATATCGAAAATAGACTACGGCGTGGTAACGATCAGCGCGGCTTTATATTGCTCGGTTATATCCCCCTGTCAAAAGCTGAAAATGCGGTCTCGCTACGCAGACAAAAAAAAATAGATCTTGCGTTGCTACTCGACTATGCCCAACAGCACCGCATCGATGAGTTCGTCGTCGCCGCCGATGACCGGCGTGCAGCCTTACCGATGAGCGAACTCTATCGTTGCCGGGTCGCGGGTATCTATATCACCGATATCGTCACCTTTATTGAACGCGAGTGTGGCAAGATTCCGCTCAACCTGCTGAGTCCCAGCTGGCTTATCTACTCGCGTGGCTACAAGACCAACGATGCCCTAGTGCGCGCCCTGAAACGTATCTTTGATGTCGGCATTAGTATGGTCATGTTAGTAGCAACCGCTCCGATCATGCTTATTACCGCGTTGCTGATTATGCTCGAAGGCGGCCCTAGATCACCCGTGTTCTATAGCCAGCAGCGAGTCGGACTCTACAGTCGGCCCTTTAAAATCTTCAAGTTTCGCAGCATGAAAGTCGACGCCGAAACCAACGGCGCGGTCTGGGCTAAAAAAGATGACCAACGGGTCACCGTCGTCGGCGCCTTTATCCGCAAGTACCGTATTGACGAACTACCGCAGCTGTTCAATGTTCTCAAGGGGGATATGAGCTTTATCGGCCCTCGCCCCGAGCGTACCGAGTTTGTCGAAAAGCTAACCCAACGTATTCCCTATTATGGCGATCGCCATCTGGTCAAACCCGGACTCACGGGTTGGGCTCAGATCTGCTATGACTACGGCGGCACTGAAGATGATGCCATGGAGAAACTCCAGTACGACCTGTACTACATCAAAAACTTTAGCTTCATGCTCGATACCATGATTCTGATCGGGACCATGGAGGTCGTTTTATTTGGTCAGGGCTCTCGCTAACACCTAAGGCGTTGGCATGCTCTGTCCCTCAACGTCCTGATCGCCGCTTAACGCGAGCGCAGTAACATCCTCAAGCTAATCCGCCCCAGAGGTCGCCAACCCAGCACGGCTTCTCTCAAATCAGCTATATTTTCTCTGCAGAGCGAGATGATTCCTCTCCTGCGGATAGGGGATAATTATGTTTACCGGTTTCAGATTAGTGCGGGTATTACTCGGTTTGAGTCTGTTCAGAGCGGCGATCAAGTACGATGCCGGGCACCCTCTGGCGCGACTGCAGAGTCGCCAATACCGCGCCAAAAAATCCCTAGTACATAAATTATGGGTCACGGCCGGACTCATCATGCTGCTATTCCCCCAGGCCTATTTCATGGTGACGTTAGGACTGTTCACCACCTTCCTAGCCTTTACCATTCTCGATGAGAGCTGTTGAGATACACCTGTTTAGCCAACGGGCTAAGCCAAACAACGATCGATAGCAGCCATACAAGCAAGGACCCTGTGTCTGGGTTAAGCGCCCATTAACTCTCGCGTTCGGTCACAGGCGTTATGCGTCCCGGCCAAGGCAACGCCGCTGGCGCACCGATGGACGCCAGCTGCTGGCGCACAGCTTCAGTGACGAACAACCTACCCTGGGTAGGTGCATGACAGTAGTCATAACGCTGCCCTGCCAACTCAAAACCCAACGCATAGGCATGCAGGTAACCCCGGTCCAGATCAGCGCTAGCAGCGCCCGGATAGTAACGCCGGTCTCCTAGTATCGGAGCCCCCAGACTTTTCATCATCACTCGCAGCTGATGGCTGCGACCGGTGTGCGGTTTGAGTACAAACAAGCGCACACCCGGACTGAGGCTGTAACAAAAAAAACGGGTCTGGGCGGGGTTGGCCTGGCTCTTCAGCAGCAACCAACTTCCCCGACGCCCCTTCTCCATATCACCACTCACCAGCCCCTGTTTTTTGGTGGGTTTACGATCCGATAACGCCAGGTAATATTTTTCGACTCTGCGCTGCCTAAATTCCAGGTTAATACGCTCTGCTGACGCCGCACTACGCGCCAACAGCAGCAATCCCGAGGTCATCGTATCGAGGCGGTGCACAGGATACAGCTTACCCAATCCCAGCTCAGACTCCAGCTGAGGCACCAACCCCGGCAGCCCCTCATGGCTGTGAAAATTCACGCCGGCGGATTTACTAATAACCACAAATTTAGGTTGTATATCAATTAGTTGAAAAGGCGAGAACAAGGCGATCTCCAAAAAATAACGCTAGTTTAGCAGACCGGGTAAAATGTCACGAACGCTACAGGGTTGGCGATCTCTGTTACGGAAAAGCATATTGATCGCAAACAAAAAAATCCTGCATGCGCAGGATTTTTCAGGGTTGCTCTACAACGCAATACTGACTATAGGTTAGCGATTCGATTCAGACCCGCCATGGCGGCTACCTGATAGGCTTCAGCCATGGTGGGGTAGTTGAACGTGGTGTTAACGAAATATCTGAGCGTATTCGCCTCCCCCTGCTGCGACATGATCGCCTGACCGATATGAATAATCTCTGAGGCACGATCGCCGAAACAGTGAATGCCCAATATCTCCAGCGTTTCACGATTGAACAGAATTTTCAGCATCCCTACTGGCTCACCATAAATCTGCGCCCGGGCCATATCCTTAAAAAACGCCTGTCCGACCTCATAGGGTACCCTAGCCGCTGTCAGCTCCATCTCACTCTTGCCGATCGAGCTGATCTCGGGGATGGTATAGATGCCGGTAGGCACCTCGGATACGTGGCGGAAGTCGTCTGAATTGAGCATATCATTGCTAGCCGCACGACCCTGACCTATAGCGGCAGAGGCCAAGCTAGGCCAGCCGATAACATCCCCGGCAGCATAGACTCCAGCCACGGCGGTTCGGTAATGATCGTCGACCTTTAACTGGCCACGACCGTCAGCCTCCAAGCCGATATTGGCCAGCCCAAGATTATCGGTATTGCCGGTACGACCGTTGCTCCACATAAAGGCATCGGCGCGAATTTTTTTACCCGATTTCAACGTCAACACCACACCGTGATCATCACCCAGTATCGACTCATACTCTTCATTGTGGCGAATGGTGCAACCGCTATTGCGCAGGTGGTAACCCAGCGCATCGGAGATTTCGTCGTCAAGGAACGACAACAGGCGGTCACGGTTATCAATCAGATCGACCTTGACCCCCAGACCTGCAAAAATAGACGCATACTCACAACCGATCACTCCTGCCCCGTAGACGATCAAGGTCCGCGGAGTATGCTCGAGCTTCAGAATGGTATCGGAGTTATAGATTCTTGGGTGGGTAAAATCGACATCATCGGGCTGATAGGGGCGCGAACCGGTGGCGATAATGACATTTTTAGCCTTAAGAATATCAGTACTGAGCTGAGCGTGCTCAATCCGCACCGTATTGGCATCGTCAAAACACGCCTGACCAAAATAAACATCGATTCGATTACGGGCGTAAAAACCGGTACGCATCATCACCTGATTGGCGATCACCTTCTCGGCACTTTTAAGCACCTTGGGAAAGGAGAACCAGCGCGGTTCTCCGATATCGCGAAACATCGGGTTGGTATTAAACTCCATGATCTGCTTGACCGAATGGCGTAACGCCTTAGACGGGATCGTTCCTACATGGGTACAATTACCCCCGACCTGGTCTCGGATCTCAACGACCGCCACCTTGCAGCCCTTCTTCGCCGCATTCATGGCGGCACCCTCACCTGCGGGACCGGAACCGATAATGACTACATCGTAATCATAAGTCGCCATCAAACACCTCTATACAACATTACATATCAGGAAAATGCGCAATACTCATCCCAGTAGCCAGGCTATCGACCTGCGAGCTAATAACGGTATACAACGCGATAACCAGGGGTGAGGATTGGCGAACGTGAGTACTGCTGGCAGCCGCTTACTTTTTAGGCGTAACTTCGTAACTCAAGCCTTCGGCTGCAGCACGCTTTTCCGCCTCGGCGGCCTCCTGCTCTTTCTCACACCGGTTAGGATCATCGCCGCAAACCGGGCACAGATAATCTTTTTCCCCCAAAGCCGCGCCGACGCCGCCACAGGAACCTTTGATGGGCTTGCGCCCCATGATCACGCCGACAGATGCCGCCACGATCACCAGCAAGAACACTGCAAATACGATAAAAAATGTTGCCATGATCGTCCTCTCTCAGATCTATAGGACCAGTAAAATAGAGCCCCTGT
This sequence comes from Motiliproteus sp., assembly GCA_041586735.1. Lineage (GTDB taxonomy): Bacteria > Pseudomonadota > Gammaproteobacteria > Pseudomonadales > Balneatricaceae > Motiliproteus. The sequence goes on along the minus strand of JBFGZQ010000004.1, from coordinate 154,550 downwards.
TCCCACCGCCCCGCTAGGGGTTTAGTGGCTTGATAAACTGACCAAATCCAGAGGTCTGTCGCTCGATAAATCCGTTATCGCTGTTAACAATAAAAAAAGCATGCACGCCTAATTGCTCGGCTAAGCTCAAGCCCTTGTCGTCGCCTAACACCATCAGCGCGGTAGCCATGGCATCGGCACGTGCGCAGGAGGGATCGACCACCGTCACCGATGCCAAACGATGATTGATAGGACGACCCGTTTGCGGATCGATAGTATGCGAATAACGCACCCCATCCTGTTCAAAATAGTTGCGGTAATCACCGGAGGTCGCAATCGCATTATCACCCACCTCGATCACCCGCTGGATCTCGCGGGTCGTCGCATCGGGAGACTCCACCGCGATACGCCAAGCCTCGTCGCCAGGTTTACGCCCATGCAGACGAAGCTCACCACCGACCTCTACCATAAAACCACTAAACTCGGGCTGGAGTAACTCCGCCAGCTGATCGACCGCGTAGCCTTTGGCTATGGCTGACAGGTCCAGATAGCGCGGAGCTTGCTTTAACAACGCCCAAGGATCACTGCGTACCGATACGGCCTGGTAACCAACTTCCTGAAGACGCTCGGCAATCACCTCAGGCTCGGGAGCCTGGGTAATGGTTTGATTCGGTCCGAAGCCCCACAGATTTACCAAAGGACCCACGGTCATGTCGAAGGCACCGCCGCTCTGCTGACTCACCTGCAACCCTAAAGCAACCACGGTCGCGGTCTCGGTAGACACAGCAAAGGGCGCACCGGCAGCAGCCTGATTAAAACGGCTCAACTCGGAGTCATCACGATAGGTCGACATCCGCGACTCGATCCGATCCAACACCGCTTGAACGCGCGCATTCAAGGCGACGACATCCAGAGTCTGTGGAGCCACGACCTTGATATGGTAACGGGTGCCCATGGTGGAACCCGATAAAGCATGAACGGCGACCCGAGGGTCGCCGTTCATGCAGCCGGTCAGCAGCACCGTGGCCAGAGCCAACAGTGCTGCAGTCGCGAGGTAGATGCGTGGAATCAACATCGTCGGTATTAATTAACCGCCGAAGTCGTCGAGCAGGATGTTCTCACGCTCAACACCCAGGTCTTCCAACATCTTGATCACCGCAGAGGTCATCATGGGTGGTCCACACATGTAGAACTCACAATCCTCAGGTGCTTCATGATCCTTCAGATAGTTTTCAAACAGCACGTTGTGGATGAATCCCGTGTAACCGTTCCAGTTGTCCTCAGGAAGCGGATCGGACAGCGCCAGGTGCCACTTAAAGTTGTCGTTATTAGCCGCCAGCTGGTCGAACTCTTCGCCGTAGAAGGCTTCACGCATCGAGCGTGCGCCGTACCAGTAAGAGATCTTACGCTTGGAGCTCAACCGTTTGAGCTGATCGAAGATGTGTGAGCGCATGGGTGCCATACCGGCACCACCGCCCACGAAGACCATCTCAGCATCGGTATCCTTGGCGAAGAATTCACCAAAGGGTCCGTAGACCGTGACCTTGTCGCCCGGCTTCAGGCTGAACACATAGGAGGACATCTTGCCGGCGGGCAGATCATCACGTCCGGGGGGCGGAGTCGCCACACGGATGTTGAACTTCACCACGCCCACTTCATCGGGATAGTTGGCCATCGAATAGGCACGGACCACGGTTTCATCAACTTTTGACACATAGCGCCAGATGTTGAATTTATCCCAATCCTCGTGATACTCCTTATCGATATCAAAATCCTTGTACGCAGCCACGTGCGGAGGACATTCCAACTGCACGTAACCGCCGGCGCGGAAGTCCACGCTCTCGCCTTCGGGAAGACGCAGGGTCAACTCCTTGATGAAGGTAGCTACGTTAGGGTTGGACTCAACCGTACACTCCCACTTCTTAACGCCGAAGACCTCTTCTTCAACTTCGATCTTCATGTCCTGCTTCACCGAAACCTGACACGACAGACGCCAGCCTTCACGCTTCTGGCCTTTATTGAAGTGACCCTCTTCGGTTGGCAGCATCTCGCCACCCCCCTCTTCGACGATACACTTACACTGCGCACAGGTACCACCGCCACCACAGGCAGATGACAGGAAGATCCCCTGGCCAGAAAGCGTCTGCAGCAGTTTATCACCCGCAGGCACTCTGATCGTTTTTTTGGGGTCGCCATTGATCTCAATGGTCACGTCTCCGGAACTCACCATTTTGGAGCGGGCGAATAGAATCACCGCAACCAAGGCCAGTACCACAGTCGTGAACATGATTACACCGAGTATAATTTCCATGTTCGTTTAACCTTTACTAATTCGAGCGATGCACAGCCTTACAGCTGCACCCCAGAGAAGGACATGAAGCCCATGGACATCAACCCTACCGTAATGAAGGTGATACCCAAGCCACGAAGGCCATGCGGCACATCGCTGTACTTCAGTTTCTCGCGAATACCCGCCAGAGCGGTGATTGCGAAAGCCCAACCCAAACCTGCACCGATACCGTAAACCACGGACTCGCCGAAGTTATAGTCACGCTCTACCATGAACAGCGCACCGGCCATGATGGCGCAGTTAACGGTGATCAACGGTAAGAACACACCCAGAGCGTTGTAAAGCGCCGGTACGTACTTATCCAAGAACATCTCCAGGATCTGTACTACCGCTGCAATAACACCTATATAGGAGATCAAGCCCAGGAAGCTCAGATCAACTTCTGGCATACCGGCCCAAGCCAAGGCACCGTCAGCCAATAGATAGGTGTAGATCAGGTTATTGATCGGTACCGTAATACCCAGTACTACGATAACCGCCACACCCAGACCCATCGCGGTCTGAATCTTCTTGGAGATAGCGATAAAGGTACACATCCCCAGGAAGAAGGCGAGCGCCATGTTTTCGACGAAAACCGCCTTAACAAGCAAACTAATATAATGTTCCATTGTTTATTCGCCTCTGCTTACTTGGTGTTGGGGGCAATAGTGAATTCTGCCGCTTCCACCTGATTCTTCTTCCAGGTACGCAGACCCCAGATCATCAGACCGATGACGAAGAATGCAGACGGAGGGAGCAACATCAAACCGTTGGCCACATACCAACCACCGTTATTGACCAGCGAGAAGATCTCGACGCCAAACAGTGAACCCGAACCCAGCAGCTCACGAATGGTACCGACGAACATCAGTACCGCACCATAGCCCAGGCCATTACCGATGCCATCCATGAAGCTGATCCCCGGAGGGTTCTTCATGGCGAAGGCTTCGGCACGCCCCATCACGATACAGTTGGTGATGATCAAACCCACGAACACCGACAGCTGCTTGGACAGTCCATAAGCAAAAGCCTTGAGCACCTGATCAACCACGATAACCAAAGACGCGATAATGACCATCTGCACGATGATACGGATAGCACCGGGGATGTGATTACGGATGGCGGCGATAAACAGGTTCGAAAACGCCGTTACCACGATTACCGCCAAGCTCATTACCAACGCCACTTTAAGCGAGCTGGTTACCGCCAGTGCCGAACAGATACCCAGGATCTGCAGTGCGATCGGGTTGTTCTCAACAACGGGGTTTGTTAGTACTTGTTTTGCAGTCATTTTAGCCATGATTACACCTCACCCGCGCGCAGTTTTGCTAGGAATGGAGCGTAGCCGTTCTCGCTCAGCCAGAACTGAACCAGATTGGTTACACCGGTAGAGGTTAACGTCGCACCAGCCAGACCATCGATCTGATGGGAGGCAGCCTTGTTTGACGGATCAACCTTACCCTTGATCAGACCGATAGCCGCGCTGCCAAGATCAGCGTCGGCATAAATCTTCTTACCCGGCCACTGCGCCTTCCAATTCGGATTATCAACCTCACCGCCCAGACCGGGAGTCTCAGCGTGCGCATAGAAACCCATACCAACGACGGTATTGAAATCACCCTCCAGCGCCATAAAGCCATACAGTGTTGACCAGAGTCCCTTACCGTGAATCGGCAGGATCAGGGTCTCAACCGCATCGCCTTTCTTGACCATATACAGGGTCTTGTAACGCGCGTGCTGCCTGATACCGGCTAGATCCTGTACCGAGGTCAACTTGACCGCCTGCTTAGGATCCTTAGCCGCTTTGACTTCATCATATTTAGTCGGATCGATATTATCCGCCCAAGTATTGGTCTGAAGGTCTAGCACCCGTGCCACCACCGAGCTGTCGAACAGCTTGTTAATATCTTTGCCCGTGGCATCGATATTGGCGGCAGCCAGGATATTGGTTTTCTTATCCAACGCCTTGTTGGATAACTGCAGCGGCTTAAGACCGACTGCTGCTGCCGACACGAATACCGCACAGATAGCGCACAGTGAGATCGTAACGATCAGCGTTTTGGAGATAGAGTCGTTATTAGCTGACATTGCGTAACATCCTCCGCTTGATGTTGGCTTGCACCACGAAGTAGTCGATCAGAGGCGCAAACAGGTTGGCAAACAGAATTGCCAGCATCATGCCCTCAGGGAAGGCCGGGTTAACCACACGGATCAGCACGACCATCAAGCCGATCAGGGCACCGAAGTACCACTTACCGGTGTTGGTCATAGAAGCCGAAACCGGATCGGTCGCCATAAACAGCATGCCGAATGCAAAGCCACCTAGGACTAGGTGCCAGTAAAACGGCAGATCGAACATGGGATTGGTGTCAGAACCGATCGCATTGAAGAGCAGACTGGTCCCGATCATACCGACCATCACCCCGGCAACGATCCGCCAGGCTGCGATCTTGAAGAACATCAATGCCCCACCGCCGATGAAGATGGCAATCGTGCTCACCTCACCCACAGAGCCCTGGATATTACCCATAAAGGCGTCCATCCAGGTGATGTTATTGGCCAGAATCTGCTGCACACCGCCTTCTGCCGCAAGCCCCAGAGGCGTCGCGCCAGCAAAGCCATCGACCGCCGTCCAGACCGCATCACCCGACAATTGTGCGGGATAGGCAAAGAACAGGAATGCACGACCCGCGAGCGCTGGGTTAAGGAAGTTTTTGCCGGTACCGCCAAAGACCTCTTTACCGATCACCACACCGAAGCTGATCCCTAGCGCAACCTGCCACAGTGGGATTGAAGGGGGTAGGATCAATGCGAACAGGATCGAGGTCACGAAGAAACCTTCGTTCACTTCATGGCCGCGCTTCATCGCAAACAGCACTTCCCAGAACCCGCCTACGATAAAGGTGGTCAGATATACCGGTAGCCAGTAGACGAAGCCATAGATGAAGTTATCCCAGATACTTTGCGGGTTATGTCCGGCAAAAGAGTCGATGATCGCTCCACGCCAGCCTTCAGCTTCGGTAAGCCCCAACGTCGCCATGGCGGTGTTTGCCTGGAAACCTAGGAAATAGGCGCCCGCGAACACAGCCGGGAACGTACAGGCCCAAACCAGGATCATCATCCGCTTCAGATCGACCATATCGCGAACATGCGATGCGGTCTTAGTCACCTGACCCGGAGTGTAAAAAATGGTATCGGCTGCTTCATAGAGCGCATACCAGTTTTCGTATTTACCGCCTTTATGGAAATGCGGCTCCATCTTGTCGAGAATATTTCTGATGCTCACGAATTAGCCCTCCTTCAAGATGTTGGTCAGGTTGTCGCGAAGGATCACACCGTATTCGTACTTACCGGTACAGGCATAAGTACAGAGTGCCAGATCCTCTTCATCCAACTCCAGAGCGCCCAATGCGATCGATGCATCCATATCACCAACAGCCAGCGCACGCAGCAATTGAGTCGGCAGGATGTCTAGTGGCATCACCTCTTCAAATTGACCAACAGGAACCATAGCCCGCTCAGAACCGTTAGTCGTCGTCGTGAAATCAAACAACTTGCCTGACTTTAATTTGCCGGTGACAATATTCAGCAGCGAGAACTTCTCAGCGCCAGGTGCAACCCAACCCATGAAGTCGCGTGAGCGACCTTCGAGCAGCACACTGACCTGAGTGGCGTAGCGTGACAGATACGCGAAAGCGCCCTCTGCGGTGCGGCCATTAAACACCGAACCGGAAATAACCCGGTTATCGGCATGCTTAACCAGACCGGCAACCAACGCATCGGTGTTGGCACCTAGGCGGGTACGCAGCAACCGAGGCTCGGGAACCTGAGGGCCAGCTAGTGCGATAACGCGCTCGGTCCACAGGGTGCCGGTTTCAAATAGCTTACCGATGGCAATAACGTCCTGATAACCGATGGTCCACACCGTTTTCTTCTCGCCCACAGGATCGAGAAAATGGATATGGGTGCCGGCGTTACCCGCAGGGTGGATACCACTAAACTCTTGTACGGTCGAGTCCGCAGAGGCCGGAACATCAGCACCGGCAGCCTTGCATAGAAATACTTTGCCCTGCACCAGCTTAGAAAGGTAGCGCTGCCCCGCAACGAACGCCTCTTTATGCTCGGCGATGATCACAACTGGATCAGCAGCCAACGGATTGGTATCCATGGCCGTGATAAAGATCGAGTTAGGCGCACTGTCTGGCGCGGGAATCATGCTGTACGGTCGGGTACGCAACGCGGTCCAGAGACCGGACTCAACCAGATTTTTAACGACCTGCTCGCGAGTTACCCGAACAACATCGTACTTGACAAACTCTACAGCCTCGTCACCATCAACATCGATGACGACCGACTGCAAAGCACGTTTCTCACCACGGTTAATCGCCGACACCACCCCACAAGCAGGAGCGGTGAATTTGACACCGGGGTTTTTTTTATCGGAAAAAATCACCTGGCCAAGTTTTACTCGATCACCTTCACGGACTGACATCGTCGGCTTCATGCCGATGTAATCAGATCCAATGATGGCTACTGAGTTCACCTGCGGACCATTAACAATGGTCTGCTTCGGTGCCCCGGCTATAGGTAGATCTAGACCCTTCGTGATCTTGATCATGCGCCTCACCCAATCAAAAGCTTTATGTTCAGAGTCTGATAGAAAAAACATCGCACCAGTAACAGGCTACTATTATCTTCTCTATCTGGACCCAACTAATAAAATCGCGTAATTATAAAGATCCAGCCGCCGGATTTCTACTCATCCAAAGGCTTATATCCCTCCACACATTGAGTATTTCAACAGTGCCCTAAGCCTTTGATCGACAACTGACAAAAGACAATATATGCGAAGGATCGAAATGAAAAAAAACCGCCAACAGGCGGTTTTTCTAGCTAGCAGCTACGCGCTTATCCCTCAACCGGAAAAGCAGGCAACGCCGTCTGGGTCATATGCTGCAGCAAGCGAATAACCTGGCAGCTATAGCCAAACTCGTTATCATACCAAACGTAGAGTACACAGGAGTCGCCACTGACGATGGTCGCCAAACCATCGACGATACCTGCAGAGCGAGAACCGACAAAATCGGAGGACACCGCTTCGGGAGAATTACTGTAATCCACCTGCTTCTGCAACTTAGAGTGCAGCGCAATATGGCGCAGGAAGTCATTCATCTCGTCTTTGGTAGTGGCTTTTTCTAAATTCAGATTGAGAATGGCCATCGATACGTTGGGCGTAGGCACCCGAATGGAGTTCCCCGTCAACTTACCTTCCATCTCTGGCAGCGCCTTGGACACCGCCTTCGCCGCACCGGTCTCAGTCAACACCATATTCAGCGCTGCAGAGCGACCGCGGCGATCACCTTTATGGTAGTTATCGATCAGATTCTGGTCGTTAGTATAGGCATGGACCGTCTCAACATGACCGTTCTTAACTCCGAACTTATCATTCACCGCCTTCAGGATCGGGGTGATCGCATTGGTAGTACAGGAGGCTGCCGATAAAATCTTATCATCGACAGCGATATCATGGGTATTAACACCCATAACGATGTTTTTAATGCCTTTACCGGGTGCAGTCAGAATGACACGGGACACGCCATTGGCACGCAGGTGCAGCGCCAAGCCATCTTCATCGCGCCACTTACCGGTGTTATCGATCACCACCGCATTGCTGATACCATAAGCCGTGTAGTCGATGGTATCGGGGGCATCGGCGTAGATCACTTTGATCTGGTTACCATTAGCGATCAGCGCGCTGTTTTCTTCATCAACGATGATCGTGCCTAGGAACGAGCCATGCACCGAATCACGGCGTAACAAGCTGGCACGTTTCTCGAGATCACCCGCATCACCGCCACGGACGACAATAGCACGCAGACGCAGCGAGTGACCGCCACCGGTCTTTTCAATCAGCAGGCGCGCCACCAGCCGCCCTATACGACCAAATCCATACAACACCACATCGGTCGGCACTGTCTCATCGCCATTTTTAAGCGCCCCGGACAGCTCTTGCTGTAAAAACTCCTCCATAGAAAGAGTGCCGCCCTCTTTACGGTATTTAACCGCGAGCTTGCCAATATCAATATGGGCACGCCCCAGATCCATCTTGCTCATCGCCTGCACGACTGGATAGGTATCATGCACCGACAACTCTTCACCCTCGACTTGGCGAACGTAACGATGGGCCTTGAGGATATTGACGACTGAACGATTGACGATAATCTTACCGAAGACAGATGACTCTATCTCACGATCACGGTAAAGACTACCAATTACAGGGATCATGGACTCGGCGACCGCTTCACGCGCTTTCCAATCTGCAAAGACTTGTTCTTGACTCACAGGGGCTACTCCAATGGCGTCAGAAGGAAAATTTTGAGGGCGCATTATGCGCTTTTATCCTCACTCGATCAAACCAACCACCACAGGACTTTAGGCCCAAAGCCCTCCTTCGCAGGCTTCATTTAGCGCAGCAATACTGAATATTGCTACATCGACCTACTCTCTAACGGCCATCAGCAGATACTCGACATCGCTGCCACCATTATTGCGATCCCTCTATCAGTCGCTACAATGCGTGCTCAAACCTTAGTTACCGGCCCAGACATTAGATGAAACCGCTTCTGACTCCGCAGCTGCCCGAGGCATCGCCAGGCAAAACCCGTTATATCGATAACCTCTGTGGCGGCGCCAGCGGGCTATTGATCGCCGAACTGGCTAACAGCCATGCGCAACTGACACTGGTCGTCACCCGCAATGTCGAAATCGCCATGCAACTGGAGGCGGAGGTTGGATTTTATCTGCCGGGACTGGATCTGCTCAACTTCCCCGACTGGGAAACCCTACCCTACGATACCTTTTCACCACACCAGGATATCACCTCGCAGCGCCTGGCCTGCCTCAATCGGCTGTTACAGCGGCTCCAAGGAGGCCGGAGTAAACAGGGGGTATTGATCGTGCCCGCTACCGCACTGCTGCAGCGCCTCCCGCCGCGCAGCTTTATCGCGGCCAACAGCCTGGTGATGGAGCAGGGCCAGCAACTCGACCTGGAACAGCTGCGCTCAGACATGGCGGGGCACGGCTATCGCGCCGTCGATACCGTTTATGAACACGGCGAGTTCGCGGTGCGCGGCTCGATTATTGACATCTACCCGATGGGCTCGGAATGGCCCTACCGCATCGATCTGTTCGACGATGAGATCGACAGCCTGCGCAGCTTTGATCCCGAAACCCAGCGCTCGGTCGACCAGGTCGATGCCATTCGCCTGCTACCGGCGCGCGAGTTTCCGCTCGACAAGGAGGCAATAGCGCGCTTCCGCCAGCAGTGGCGGGAACGCTTTGATGTCGATCCGCGCAAATGCTCGGTATATCAGGATGTCAGCGATGGCATCGCCCCTGCCGGTATCGAATACTTCCTGCCGCTGTTTTTTGACCACACCGACTCGCTGTTAGCCTACCTGCCCGACAGCACCCAGATCATCACCGAGCAGGGGCTGAATCAAAGTTGCCTGGAGTTTTGGGGTGAGATTCAGAGCCGCTATGACAGCCGCCGTCACGATATAGAGCGCCCTATTCTACCGCCTCAGCAAGCCTTTATTCCGGTTGAAACCCTGTTCAGCCAGCTCAAACCCCTGGCACGAACCGATTACAACAAGCTTGGCAGCAGCGAACTACGCAAAGACGGCTTAGCACTGGCACTGAGCCCCCCTCCCGAACTACCGATCAATGCCAAAGCCGATCAGCCGTTACTGTTCTTGCAACAGCATCTGCAACAGACCCCAAACCGGGTGCTGTTTATCGCCGAATCTGCCGGGCGCCGGGAAACCCTGGTCGAGCTGCTAGGACGGATTCAGATCCAACCACAACCCGTATCCCATTGGGCTGATTTTATAGCGGGTACGGCCCGCTGCGCCATCCTGATCGGCCCGCTGACGAGCGGCCTGGTACTGTCAGACCAGCAACTCGAGGTCATTACCGAAACCCAACTGTTTGGGCAACGGGTAATGCAGCACCGTCGGCGTCAAAAAGCCACCGACAGCGCAGACCTGATTTTCCGCAATCTCACCGAACTGCAGATCGGCGCACCGGTCGTGCACGACCAGCACGGCATCGGCCGCTACCTGGGCCTGCAAACCCTGGACCTGGATGGCCAGGCCAATGAGTTCCTGACCCTGGAATACGCCGACGGCGCCAAGCTCTACGTGCCGGTCTCCTCGTTACAGCTGATCTCCCGTTACTCCGGTGCCTCCGACACTCAAGCACCGCTGCACAAGCTGGGCAGCGAGCAGTGGAGCCGCGCGCGTAGCAAAGCCCAGGAGAAGATCCGCGACACCGCCGCCGAACTGCTGGATATCTATGCGCGCCGCGCCGCGCGCAAGGGTCGGCAATTCAAGCTCAACGACAGCGATTATGCGATCTTCGCCGATGATTTCCCGTTCGAAGAGACCCCAGACCAAGAGCAAGCGATCCACGCGGTGATTCGCGATATGACCGGCAGCATGCCGATGGACCGGCTAATCTGCGGCGATGTCGGTTTTGGCAAGACCGAGGTCGCGCTGCGCGCCGCCTTTATCGCGGTGCAAGACGGCCAGCAAGTGGCTATTTTGGCGCCCACCACGCTGCTGGCGCAGCAACATTATCAGACCTTCGCCGACCGTTTCGCCGACTGGGCGGTCAGGGTTGAGGTGCTGTCGCGGTTTCGTAGTGGCAGCGAGACCAACCAGACCCTCAAGGGGCTGACCGATGGCAAGGTCGATATCGTCGTCGGCACCCACAAGCTGCTCTCCAGCGGTATCGATTTTAAATCCCTGGGACTGCTGATTATCGACGAAGAGCACCGCTTTGGTGTCGCTCAGAAGGAGAAGATCAAAGCCCTGCGCGCTAACGTCGATATCCTCACCCTGACCGCCACCCCGATTCCACGCACCCTGAATATGGCGATGGCAGGGATCCGCGATCTGTCGATTATCGCCACCCCTCCGGCACGGCGGCTGTCGGTCAAGACCTTCATCAGAGAGAAGGATAAAGCCCTGACCAAAGAGGCGATCCTGCGCGAGCTGCTGCGCGGCGGCCAGGTCTACTATCTGCACAACGAGGTCAAGACCATCGACAACCTGGCCCGCGAGCTGACCGAGCTGGTACCCGAAGCGCGTATCGCTATCGGCCACGGGCAGATGCGTGAGCGCGAACTCGAACAGGTGATGTCTGACTTCTACCATAAGCGCTTCAATGTGCTGATCTGCACCACCATCATCGAGACCGGCATCGACATCCCCAACGCCAACACCATCATTATCGAACGGGCGGATAAGTTCGGCCTGGCGCAGCTGCACCAACTGCGCGGCCGGGTGGGTCGCTCCCACCACCAGGCCTATGCCTACCTGCTGACACCCAACCAGAAAGCGATGACCGCCGATGCCATCAAGCGTCTGGAGGCGATCGAAGCCGCCAACACCCTCGGTGCCGGCTTCACCCTCGCCACTCACGATCTGGAGATCCGCGGCGCAGGCGAACTGCTCGGTGATGAACAGAGCGGCCAGATGGAAGGGATCGGCTACTCCCTGTATATGGAGCTCTTAGAAGAGGCGATCGAATCGATCAAAGCCGGTAACACACCCGGGATGGATCGGCCGCTGCGCCATGGTGCCGACATCAATCTGCGCCTACCCGCACTGATTCCCGACGACTACCTGCCCGATGTGCATAGCCGCCTGGTGCTGTATAAACGCATCGCCGGAGCCAAAAACAGCAACCAACTCAAGGAGCTGCAGGTTGAGATGATCGATAGGTTTGGATTATTGCCCGAGCCGCTAAAAAATCTGTTCCGCCAAACCCAGCTCAAACTTCAGTCACAACAGCTGGGTATCAGTAAAATAGACGCAGGCCCCGACAGCGGCCGCTTTGAGTTCGCGCCAGAAACCCAGGTCAATCCGCTAATATTAGTCAAACTGGTACAAACCCAACCCCAGCACTATGGGCTGGATGGCGGTAACCGGCTTAAATTCAAACTCGAGATGCAGACCCCTGAGCAGCGTTTCCAGGCACTGGAACGCTTACTACAGCAGATCGCCCCCGGGGAGCGCCCATGATCCAAGCACCGATCCGCACCAGCAGCAGCGCCAGCGCCAGCGCCAGCGCCAGCAGCACCGATAGCAAACGACTGCGCTGCGCCCTGCTACTCAGCTCAGCACTGCTCGCGCTAGCCCCGACGTCGGCAGCCGCCGCAGAGCCAGCCAAAGAGCCCAGCTGGTACCAGATCGAACTAGTGGTCTTTACCCAGCCGCGAGCGGATCTTCATGCAGAGTATTGGCAAGAGCAGCACCAGCCCCGGTTCGCCAGCAACGCCATCCAACTCCAACCCAGCGCGGGTTTTGCTAGCGAACAGCCCAGCCATTCAAGCTTAGATACCGCGGCCGATGCTGTTTCTGATGCCGCTTCTGATGCCGCTTCTGATGCCCTAATAGCAGACCCTCAGGCGCTGCCCATCGCCGTAACCGCCGCAGGCCTCCAGAACCCAAGGCTGGTACGCGAGCTCCGCCCTCCTCTGCTGCAGGAGTACAGCGATGCGGCCTTTACCCTATTGGACCCTGCGCAACAGCCTAGGTCCGATGAAACTCTGCCGCCGATCAACACCGTTCAGCTGCAACGCCGAGGGCATCGCATCCTGTTCCAGGGCCAGTGGCACCAACCCGTCCATGCCAGGGCGCAGGCGCGCTCGGTGGTGATTCGCGGCGGCCAGCCCCTGACTGATAATTACTTTGAGCTCGAAGGGGACATCGAGCTATCGCTGAGCCGTTATCTGCACCTGCGGCCCAATCTCTATTTCACCCAGGCGCTACCCCCCGCCTGGCAACCCCGCCACCCCCGCGCTATCGAAGCGTTGGCCAGTACCCCCTCCGTCACGACAACCGATCTGAGCGCCGCGGCAGCGCTGGACTCAGCTGCCTTACCCATCCCGCTGCCGGCCACCGACGCTGCTTTCCAGTCACCAGCGCAGCCCTCTGTGCAGCCACAAGTGCAGCTGCTATCCCAGCCAGCACCAATTCAGTACTTAACCGTACGGTTAGATCAACCCCGACGGATGCGCCGCAATGAGCTGCACTACCTTGACCACCCGCTGTTCGGCCTATTAATCAGACTGACCCCCTTCACCCCGGAACCCAAGAGGGTAGAGATACCTGTGACACCGTCGCTCAGCGTCAGCCCCGCCAACGTCTCGATGACTCAACCCGAGTAGTCGATATTTCACTGCTAACCAGGAGACACCGATGGGGTTACTAGACAGATTAACAGCACTTTTTGGCGCTACAGAGAAGAAGCAACCTGCTCCCACTCCGGCAACAACCGACACCTACCAAGGCTTCTTGATCACCGCCTTACCGATCAAAAAGGGCAATCTCTACCGCGTTGCAGCCACCATCAGCAAGGGCAAACGCAGCCACCAGCTGATTCGGGCCGACGAGATGAGCAATGAGCAGGAATGTATCGCCCTGAGTTTGCGAAAAGCGCGACTCATGATCGACCAGCAGGGTGAGAAGATCTTCTAGAAATCACTCGTAGCAAGAACTGCGGAGGTTATGCTGATTTCTGCCAGAGCAGCAGTTGATTATTGGCAGGCATGGCGAGATCACTCAGCAACCGCAGCCCCTGCGCGGCAGCCAGCTGATCAAGCGCTTCAAAGTCACGAATACCGCTGCGTGGATCGCGCTGCTGCAACCGCTGATCGAACTGGGCATTGCTCGCGCTGGTATACGCGCCCTGATAACGAAACGGCCCATAGACCGCGAGCTTGCCACCGCCACCGAGCAAGCGCCCAACGCCGGCAAAAAAACGCTCCACCTCGGCCCAACCCATGATGTGCAGGGTATTAGCGCTGAATACCGCGTCAACCTGCACATCGGGCCACTCGGACTGGCTAACATCAAGGCAGACCGGCGGGCACAGATTGCATAGCGGCCGCTGTGACAGGTTGTGCCGCAGCGCGTCTAGCCCAGCTGCCTGCTCACTGGGCTGCCAGCGCAGATGGGCCAGCGACTCGGCCAGATGCAGGGCATGCTGGCCCGAACCGCTGCCGATCTCCAGCACCGCGGTCCGATCGGCAAACAGCCGAGTGAGCTGCTCCAAAATTGGATTCTTATTGCGTTCGCAGGCGTCAGAAAAATTGCGCATCTTGACCTCTGAAGACAGCACCACTTAAGACAATACCACTTAATACAGTAGCACTTAAGACTGTACCTAGGTGTGAACTGCGGTACGCTGAGAGCCGATGCTCGCCCGCTAGATAAAAGAACAGCCTTAGTCGAGCAGCTGTTCCGCGATCGCTTCAGGCTCGACTTCTAGACCTTCCATCTCCGCATTCCAGTTCGGCCCCACCAGCACGCCATCTTCAGCCATCCCGGTCAGCCAACGCTCAACAAAAACCGCCAGGCTAATAGATGTCACCTCGTTATCCGCCCACTCATCGGCACACTGGGCCTTGGCATCCGCCTCGTTAGACCAGAACGGGATCACATCAGACTCCTCAAACTCCTCGGACTCACAAACCACCCAGCCCTCGGATGTCGTCACGCCCCAGACCTCTCCAGTGGCCTTAATCCCTTCAATAAAAGCACGGTAGTTCTGTTGCAGATCGTTGCTTAATTGGCTCATGTGGTTGCCCCTTCAGATCATCACTATTAAATTGCGAATGATACATGGCAACCGCCAGCAAAACCGCCTATTTCCGTCCAATCATTGCTAATTTGAGCACGACAAAAGTTTTAGGCTAAGCAGGGCCTCCCTGCTCATCGCTCCGCCATCACCCGTCAACGACAGCGGTCATGGCCACAAACCGCAAACAGTCCTTGCCGAAGGCCGAAATCATGGTAAGATCGCGCGCCCAAAAACGTTGAATATATACAACATGACATTACTGATCTCCATCTGGATAAAATTCTCGATCCTGTTTGCACCCTTCTTTGTGGTGTCGATGTTTCTATCCCTGACCCGGGACGAATCGACCGAGGTCAAGCGCAGCATCGCTAACCGCGCCGTGTTTTCAGCCGCCTGTATCAGCCTGATCCTGTTCTTCTTCGGCATGCCGATATTTGAACTCTTAGGTATTACTCTCGACTCGTTCAGGATCGGCGCCGGCACGCTGCTGTTTCTGTCCGCCATCAGTCTGGTTAAAGACGGGGTGCGCTCACATGCCGAGGTTCCCAACGAATCCCGCGATGATATATCGGTCGTTCCCTTAGCGATCCCGACCATTGTCGGTCCTGCTACCATCGGTGCCATCCTGGTATTTGGTGCCGAACTCAAAGGGATCGAACTGGCCTACGGGATTGCGGGGCTGCTGCTGGCCCTGGCGGGATTACTGCTGTTGCTACACCTATCATCCGCACTAGAGCGTATTCTGGGGAAAAACGGACTAAACATCCTCAGTAAAATCACCGGTCTGATCCTGGCGGCGATGGCCGCGGAGATTATTTTCACCGGTATCAAGTCCTTCCTGTTCAGCAGCTAACAGCATCACCAGAGGCGCCTGTTTACGCTCAGCGATACGCTGGAGTATCTGGCGCTTACGGCGATCATCCGCCGCACTCCACTGCAAGATCTCCTCGAGCGAGCGTCCACAGCCGATACAGATATCCTGATTATCAAGGGTGCAATGTCTGATACAGGGTGATGCAGGCGTCACCATTAAAACTCCCCATAACGCTGACTGGACTTTACCGGTATCTCATTCGCGGCAACGTCTGCATGAATGGGATCGATCAGGATTTTCTTAGGCCAAAGACCGGTCCAATATCCATAACAGTTTCCGACAACACCCAGGGCTCAGAGTTCAAGGTTCAGGGTTCAGGGTTCAGGGTTCAGCCAGTCACGTACTCAAAATAATCAGCACCACCGCCTTGTCGAATAAAATTTACGCCAATGTATGCTAGATTCCTAAGGTAATAAACAACATTGACACCAATGCCGTACGTACATAACAGCGCATATGCAGAAGAACCGCTATATGACCCAGACCAATGCTCTGACCATTGACGTAGAAGACTACTTCCACGTATCGGCCTTTGAAGCCCAGTGCCCGCCCTCTAGCTGGAAAGAACGTGATAGCCGCGTGGTCGCAAATGTCACCCGACTACTCGAAACTTTAAACAACGCCGACACCAAAGCCACCTTTTTTGTGCTCGGCTGGGTGGCGGATCGTCACCTGGGTCTCATACGCGATATCAGTGACCAGGGTCATGAGATCGCCAGCCACGGCAGTAATCACCAACGTATCAACCGCCTCAGCCAGCTAACATTTCGTGAAGATGTCCGCAAATCGCGCAAACTGCTGCAAGATATTACCGGCCAGTGCGTACAGGGCTACCGCGCTCCGAGTTTTTCTTTCAGTGCTCAGACCGCCTGGGCTCAGGAGGAGTTGCTGGCGGCGGGCTATCTGTACAGCTCCAGCATCAACCCCGTTCCACATGACCTGTACGGCTACCCAAACGCCCCAAGAACGCCTTTTACTTGGGACAATGGCCTGCTGGAAATTCCGGTCACCACCTGCCGGTACCTAGGCCGTAGAATCCCCTGCGCGGGGGGAGGTTACTTCAGACTGTACCCCTATCCACTGTTCCGGTGGCTGATGCAACAGGCCAGCAAACAGCTCCAACAGCCCTCGGTATTTTATCTTCATCCCTGGGAGATCGATCCCGAGCAGCCTCGAATCGCAGGGGCGTCCCTCAAATCACGTTTTCGTCACTATATTAATCTGCATAAAACCGAGCCCCGCTTTATACGGCTGCTACAGGACTTCAACTGGGGGCGGATGATCGATCTGAAGATTGTGCAAATGGCGTCTAACCGCTCCTAAAGCCAATCTAGCAACCCGCCTTTGGCTGTTGGCAGCCACAGGCACTTACAAGCCCTGCCTGACAGGGTTCGTGCCTACCTAAGCAGCCATGCCTGGCGCCGTTACTGTGATAGCTGAAGATGATCGGGAATCTGGTAGATGTTTTCTAATGACCTATAATAGAACCGCATCATGTCATTGACCCACAAAAAACTTGCTCTGCGTTCAGATTATTTAGTATTGAGACCTTTGCACGAGCCGGAATTTTGTTTGCTGGCAAGGCAAAAACGCACGGAATGAGGGAGTTTATACTTATAAATGACCGATTGAGTACGTTTTTAACGCTGCCAGAGGGCAAAAGAACAATCGTGCAAAGGTCTCGTATTGATATACCGCCATTTAAGCCAAGAGATGAATGGATGCGCCCTTCGGTACTGTTCTTAGCCCATCGCATACCCTATCCGCCCAACAAAGGCGATAAGATCCGCTCTTACCATCTGTTACTAGAGTTGAGTTCGCATTACGACGTCCACCTGGGCTGCTTTATTGACGACCCCGCTGACCATCAATATATCGACAAACTACGACCACTCTGCGCCTCGCTATGCTGCCTCTCACTGCACAAACCAGGGCGATACCTCAAAGCGGCGCTGGCCCTGATCCAAGCACGGCCCATCACCCTCTCTCTGTACCGCTCCAAGCCGCTGCAACGCTGGGTTGAGCAAACGACCACTCAGCAGCAGATCAGCAAGATCGTGGTTTTTTCCGGCGCGATGGCGCAATTTGTCGACGCCTCTGGCTACGAGACCAGCACTCGGGTGATCGATTTCGTCGACGTCGATTCGGATAAATGGGCCCAGTATGCCGACAAAAAAACCCGCATCGCCCGCTGGATTTACCAGCGCGAGCACCGACTGCTGCAACGTTATGAACAACAGATCAGCGAGCGCTTTGACAAGGCGTTATTTGTGTCAGAAAAAGAGGCCGAGCTGTTCAGATCCCTGATCCCGGCATCTCTGGCAGCCAAAGTGGGCCACCTGAACAATGGCGTCGATAGTCGCTATTTTGATCCGCAGACGGTCAACGATCAGCCTTCGATTCACCCTAGCGACTTTATCGTGTTTACCGGCGCGATGGACTACTGGGCCAACGAAGATGCGGTGACCTGGTTCTGCACCCAGGTTTGGCCATCGTTATCGACACAACACCCCGAACTCCGCTTCCTGATCGTCGGCTCTAACCCGACCCCGACAGTGCAGCAACTGGCCCGTATTGAGCGCGTGATCGTCACCGGTCGAGTCGACGATGTTCGCCCCTATATCCAACAGGCCGCGCTGGTGGTCGCCCCACTACAGATCGCCCGGGGTATCCAGAATAAGGTCTTAGAGGCGATGGCGATGGCCAAGTCGATCGTGGCCACCAGCATGGCGATGGAGGGCATCCCCCTGCATGCCGAGTTGGCGGTTAACATTGCAGACAGCGCCGATGACTTCACGGCTGCCTGTGATCAGATCCTCAACAGCCCGCAACAGCTCAACAGCAACGCCAACCGTAGCTGGATCCAGACCCAGTTTAACTGGAAGCACACCTTAGCCAAGCTCCCTGAGTTGTTGCAACCCGCCGATCAGGAGCCTCGCCGAGCATGAGCCGACCGATCCATATTAAATCCATCGGCAAAGCGCCAAAGCCCGGCGAGAACTCCCAGACTATCCAGCAACAGCTTATTAAGGCTGGGCTGGCGAAGCCAGATACCCCAGGGATTATGCGTTTGTTAGATATTTTTGTACTACCCTCTCTGGCCGAGGAGATTTCAAACAGGGTTCTCGATATCCTGGCCACCGACCTGCCGGTCATCACCACCGATATGGGCGGTAACGAGGAGCTGGTTGAAGCTATGGTTGGCGACATAGCGTTTCCCGAACGGATGTCCACCCAAGAAAGCAACGCCCGGCTGGCTGCGCAATCCCATTTCAGCCTGACCAAGATGGTTGATCGTTACCACGCGGTATATTCTAGGAACAATTTACACAACAACTGAGACGTTGAGTTAAAGGGCTATGTGCGGAATTGCCGGAATTTTTCATCCCAACGACCAGACCCCGATAGAACGGGAGCTGCTGTCAGCTATGAACCTGATTCAGTCCCATCGCGGCCCGGATGACGATGGGTTTTTCTACGGCCCGGGTATCGGACTGGCTCACCGCCGACTGTCCATCATCGACCTCTCAGGGGGGCACCAACCACTGTTCAATGAAGATGGCAGTGTCTGTGTCGTCTTTAACGGCGAAATTTACAACTACCAAGCGTTAGCCGCAGAGCTGGTTGAAAAAGGCCATACTTTCCAGACCCACAGCGATACCGAAACCATCGTCCACGCCTGGGAGGAGTGGGGCCCAGACTGCGTGCAGCACTTTCGCGGCATGTTCGCCTTCGCCATCTGGGACCAGAACAAAGAGAGCCTGTTTATCGCCCGAGACCGGCTGGGTATCAAGCCGCTGTTCTACGCGCAACTCGAAGACGGCACGATTATCTTCGGTTCGGAGCTGAAGGTCCTCAAGAAACACCCCGCCCTGCCCCGCGAACTGGATCACCGCGCCATCGAGGATTACTTCACTTTCGGCTATATCCCCGAACCCAAGACCATTTTTGCGGGGGTCTGCAAACTGGAGCCCGGCCATAGCCTGCTGCTCGATCGTAAAGAAAATCCTAAACCCGCACCGAAGCAATACTGGGATATTCGTCTTAACGGTACGCCGCTGACATTCGAGCAGACCCAACAAGAATTAGTCTCACGCCTTAGCGAGGCGATCGATATCCGCTTGGTTTCCGAAGTACCGCTGGGCGCATTTCTATCCGGTGGGGTCGACTCCAGTGCTGTCGTGGCATTGATGTCAAAGCTGCAGGATGAACCGGTCAACACCTGCTCCATCGGCTTCGATGTGAAAGACTTCAACGAGACCGAATATGCCGATAGGGTGGCCAAGCAGTACCAGACTAACCATCGCAGCGGTACGGTCAACCAGGACGATTTTGAGCTTATCGACAAACTGGCCGACCTCTACGACGAACCCTACGCCGACAGCTCGGCCATGCCGACCTACCGGGTCTGTGAACTCGCCCGTGAACATGTCACCGTAGCCCTATCCGGCGACGGTGGCGATGAGCTGCTTGCCGGCTATCGCCGCTATCGCTGGCACCTGAAAGAAGACAAGGTGCGCAATATTCTGCCCTACGGCCTGCGCCGCCCGCTGTTTGGGTTTCTCGGCAAGGTCTATCCTAAGCTCGATCGGGCGCCACGTTTTCTCCGTGCCAAGACCACCTTCCAGTCGATGGCCTTCGATAGTGTCGAGGGTTACCATAACAGCATGTCGATCATGCGCCGCGATGCCCGTAGTGCGCTGTTTTCTGACACGCTAAAACAGAAATTGGGCGGCTACGATTCTCTCTCGGTGTTTCGCCACTACCAGGCCAATGCCCCGACCGATAATCCGCTCAAGCAGATCCAATATATCGATATGAAAACTTACCTAGTGGGCGACATTCTTACCAAGGTCGATCGTGCCAGCATGGCACACTCGCTGGAAGTCCGAGTTCCCCTTCTCGATCATAAATTTGTCGAGTGGGCCTTTAACGCTGCTCCTGAGACGACGCTACAAGGACACGAAGGAAAATACTGTTTTAAGAAAGCCATGGAGCCCTATCTGCCTAAGGATGTGCTCTATCGTAAGAAGATGGGCTTTGCCGTGCCGCTGATCCAATGGTTCCGTGGGCCATTGCAGCAAAAACTTCGCGACAGCCTGTTAAGTGGCGAAATGATGAAATCAGGCCTGTTTAACCGTAAGACCATCGAAACCTTGATCGACCAGCACACCACCGGGAGACGAGACCACAGCGCCGCCCTCTGGACCCTGCTGATGTTTGCCGCCTTTATGGAAAAAAATGTAGCCTGAATCGGAGTCGTCGCTTTGAAAATTCTTCATGTACTCGATCATTCCATCCCACTGCACAGTGGCTACACCTTCAGGACCCGTGCGATCCTCAACAATCAGCGTCAGCAGGGGTTGCAGACCTGCCATGTTACCGGCCCCAAGCAAGGTGAATACGCCGATGCCGAAGAAACCTATGACGATCTGCTGTTTTATCGCAGCCCAGCAGTTTCAGACCCTTGGAGCAGCCTGCCGGTACTGAACCAGTTAGCGATCATCCCTGTATTGAAAAAACGTATTCTAGAGGTGATTGAGAAGGAACATCCCGATGTGATCCATGCCCACTCGCCGGCGCTAAATGGCGTGGCCGCGTATCAGGCCGCCAAACAATCAGGAATGCCCCTGGTCTATGAGGTCAGAGCGTTCTGGGAAGATGCCGCCGTTAATCTTGGTACCAGTAGCAAAGGCGGCCTGCGCTACCGCCTGACTCGAGCCATGGAAAGCTATGTGCTAAAAAATGCCAATGCAGTGACCTGCATCTGTCAAGGTCTCAAAGACGACATCATCGCCCGGGGCATATCACCGGACAAGATCACGACTATTCCCAACGCTGTGGATCTCGACCAGTTCCAGCTACTGACCGATAAAGCGCCCGAACTGCTGGACCTTTACGACCTTCGCGACCGACCGGTGATCGGCTTCATCGGCTCTTTTTACGAATATGAAGGCTTAGATGTACTGATTCGCGCCTTTGAGCACCTGCGACGCACCATGCCAGAGTTGCGGTTGTTACTGGTGGGCGGCGGCCCGCAAGAGGGCTTTTTAAAACAACTGGCCAGTAACCTGTGCGTCGAAGACAAGATCATCTTTGTGGGCAGGGTCCCCCACAAGGAGATCAGCAAATATTATAGCGTCATCGACACCCTGGTTTACCCGCGAAAGTCGATGCGCTTGACCGACTTGGTCACCCCGCTCAAACCCATGGAAGCCATGGCTCAGGGCATTCCTGTGCTGGCCTCCGATGTCGGAGGCCACAAAGAACTGATTAATCACGGTGACAACGGTTCACTTTTTGCGGCTAACAGTCCATCAGCGCTGGCGCAAGCGATCGAAGCAAACTTCAGTGACGCGGAGAGCCGCCAAAAGATAATCGCCAGCGGTCTGCAGTTTGTGAAGCAGGAGCGCAACTGGGCCAACAGTGTGCAACGCTATCATGCGGTCTATCAGTCGATCACCCAGGCAGCGCTAGCCAATGCAGTTTAATTCACTAAAAGTCTGCGTAATCGGCCCGGTACCGCCACCGGCAGGAGGCATGGCCAACCAAACGGCGGAACTCTGCCGTTTGCTCGACAGCGAAGGTGCCAACGTCACGCTGGTTGCTACCAATGCTCCCTATCATCCCCTCTGGATCGCCAAGATTAAGGGGTTGCGGGCAGTGTTCCGTTTAATTCCCTATCTATATCGGTTGCGCAAATCGATCGCTGACGCAGACGTCGTCCATGTTATGGCTAATTCAGGCTGGTCCTGGCACCTGTTCGCCACTCCTGCTATTTGGATCGCAGACTGGCTGGATACGCCGGTGGTGCTCAATTATCGAGGCGGCCATGCTGAACGATTTTTTGCCCGTTCCTGGCGCTGGGTAGCACCTACCTTGAAACGGGCCAGTGCCTGCATTGTCCCATCGAAATTTCTTGAGGAGATTTTCCATAAACGCCAGATTCAGACTCATATCATCCCCAATACATTAGACACTGCACTATTTTATCCGCCAACCGAATCTCGTTGGTCGCAGCCAGGCCGAGCCAGCAGCGATACAACCGCCCCTCTGCCTGGCGTCCGCGAAGCACAAACCGGGACTCGAACGACTGGGCCGGTACTGATCATCACTCGCAATCTTGAAAAGATCTATGGCATAGACGTTGCTATTCAGGCATTCCCACTGATACGGGACAGGTTCCCCGGTGCAACGTTAATCGTTGCCGGCTCTGGGCATGAATTAGAAGCTCTTACAGTATTAGCTAAGCAGGAAGGGGTCGACAAAAGCGTCGATTTTTGTGGCCGCTTAGATCGACAGCAGATGGCACAGCTCTACCGCCAGGCAGACGTGATGATTAATCCAAGTCGAGTCGACAACTCTCCCAACTCCATCATTGAATCTCTAGGAAGTGGTTTGCCGGTTGTGTCCACCCGAGCGGGAGGCATTCCCTTGCTGGTCGAAGACGGCAAGACCGCGATACTGGTGGATATCGATCAACCCGTAGAGCTGTCTACAGCCGTTTTGACTCTCCTAAATGATTTGGACCTGTATCAACAGCTGCGCAGCTCTGGGCTCGAATTCAGCCAACGTTTTCACTGGCAGCAAATCAGAACCGAACTACTGCAGATCTATACTCAAGCGATCAATAACAATGCCTAATCATCACGCTGAACCAGTTATTACTTAACTAGCGAACGCTCATAGCCACTAGCTAACGGAATAGTCGATGCACATCTGCCACATCGTATACCGGTTTGATATTGGAGGCCTGGAAAATGGCATCATCAATATACTCAACCAGCTCCCCTCTTCTGAATATCGGCACACCCTTATCTGCCTGTCCGATTACAACCCCGATTTTTATGCACGAATAACTGCTAAAAACGTGGCTATCTTGGCTCTAAATAAACAACCTGGCAAAGACCTGGGATATCTAAGGCGCCTGTTCAGTTTGCTCAAACAGCATTGTCCAGATGTCGTGCATACCCGTAATTTAAATACCCTAGAATGCCAGGCGATCGCCTGGAGCGCCGGGATACCCGTTCGTATTCACGGCGAACACGGCTGGGATTCACAACAAGCCATGAACCGCCGCAAACCGATACTGTTAAGGAAAATTTTTAGCCCTCTGATTAGCCGCTACGTGGCTCTTTCAGCTGAAACAGAGCATTATCTGGCCGATAAAGTAGGCATCGCTCCTTCGCGGATAGAAAGAATTTGCAACGGTGTCGACACCGACCGCTTCAAGCCAATGTCAGCACCCGTAACATCAGCCGAAAAAACCTTGGTGATCGGATCGGTTGGACGTCTAGCGACGGTAAAGAATCATCAGCTATTGATAAAAGCCTTTGCGCGCCTGACGAGTAGCTATCAAGTGGACCACTGCCCGCTTCGTCTGCTGATTGCCGGTGAAGGCCCCTGTCGGCAGCCACTCACCGAATTGATTGCAGCACTAAAATTAGACGATAGGGTCTCTCTGCTAGGTGCCTGCCAAGACGTGCCCAGGGTGATGTCTGGCATGGACCTATACGTGCAACCCTCAGTGGCCGAAGGCATTTCTAACACCATACTCGAAGCGATGGCGTGTAGATTGCCGGTGGTAACCACGGATGTGGGTGGAGCCAGGGAGCTGGTACGAGCCGGTTACAATGGCCAGCTTACCAATAATGATCACCTAGAACAGCTTACAGAAGCGCTTCAGGAGTACATCGATAACCCGCAGCTAATCCTCGAACATGGAACCAACAGCCGCACACTAGCCGAACAGGAATTTAGCATCGACAAGATGGCGTCCAGATACCACCAGCTCTATCAAAATCTAGCTAGCCATCTCAGCAGCAGGCCGTAAAAACATGCAAGCAGGCGATCCAAAGCATCAAGCACTCTATACACAGCTGGTTTCAAAGGGCCTGTTCCCGCTTCATGAGCGCTTAAAAAGCCACCAGACTGTAGCGCTGCGGAGATCGTTGGAGCGCAGCCAATGGCTAAGTCCTGCTCTGCTGGCAACGCAACAGCGCGAGCGTCTACAGAAATTTTTACTCGGGGTTTATCGCAACACCCCCTATTACACCAAGTTGTTCCGATCTTTAGGAATCGATGAAGTGCAGCTGGAAGACGAGCACGTCCTGCAACGCATTCCTTGCCTGAGTAAAGACACAATACGAGCTAACCAGGCAGACTTATTGACCACCGGGCTACCCACACCACAGTTTATGAGCACGTCCGGTTCCAGTGGCCAGCCTCTGCGATTTGCCGTTGGCAAGGAGCGCATCAGCCATGATATCGCGGCTAAATGGCGAGCGACGCGCTGGTGGGGAGTCGATATCGGTGACCCTGAAGCGGTCGTTTGGGGCTCCGATATCGAACTCAGTGGCCAGGGACTCGCCAAACAAGCCAGAGACAGGCTCATGCGCTCTAAGCTGTTTCCCGCCAAACACCTAAGAGACCAAGAGCTGCTAGCACTCTACCAACGTTTACAACAGTACCAACCGGCGATGATCTACGGTTACCCCTCGATACTCACACTCCTCGCAGAAACGGCCAAAGCTCACAACCTTGACCTTTCCTTCGAGCGGCTCGGGGTAATTTTCTGTACCGCTGAAAAGCTATACGATCACCAACGCCAGCTCATCGAAGCGGTTTTCAAAGCCCCGGTAGCCAATGGTTATGGCAGCCGAGATGCAGGATTTATCGCCCATGAATGCCCTCAAGGCAATTTACATATCAGTGCCGAAGACATCATTGTCGAAATTCTCGACGATCAACAACAACCCGTCCCTCTAGACGAACAGGGTGAAATTGTCATTACCCATATGGCCACCCAAGCTTTTCCGATGATCCGCTATCGCACCGGAGACATAGGGCGACTCAGTGACCAGCCGTGCAGCTGCAAGCGTGGCCTTCCCGTGTTGGCCGAGGTCATTGGTCGGGCGAACGACTTACTCCGAGCCACCGATGGCGCCTCAATACATGGTGCCTTTATCGGCAACATCATTCGCGAAGATAACGCCATCAATCAATTTCAGTTCATTCAGCATAAACCCAGGCTCTTTGAGCTCAAGGTAACCTGTCACCAGGGTACATCTGCAGCGGCGACTGCATTGAAAGCCAAACTAAAGCACGTACTAGGGCAAGAGGCCCAAATCGAAATCAATATTGTGACTTCAATAGGGGCGGAAAAAACTGGCAAATTCAAGTACATTGTCAATCGTTGTAACGACAACCAGCCTGCCCGTTGAAGGCCGGCCGCTGATAGGCTCAGACTATGGATACACGGACGCAGATCGGCATAACCGTTGACACCGAGTTCAGCATCGCCGGGCACTTCCAAGATCCACCGCGCTTTGCCCCCCTTGCCGAACCCGTCGTCTATGGTAATTCGGCCAGCAAGCAGGAAGGGCTGAGGTTTATTCTCGACGCCCTAGATCAACACCAAATCAGCGCTTCTTTTTTTGTCGAGTGTGCTAATTATTTCTATTTCGGTGATGAACCGATGGGGAGTGTGGTCAAGGAGCTTCAACAAGCCAACCAGGATATTCAGCTACACATTCATCCTGTGTGGCTCAGTTTTTCAGAGCATTCACCAGCCTTTCCGCAGCACGATGATTGTTCTGGTCGCAGCTACGATGAGATGTTACGGGTGATACAGCTCTGCACTGAGGTGTTTGAACGCTGGGTCGGCCATCGGCCTGACGCATTGCGAACCGGTAGCCTTCGAGCCGATGACAATGTCTATCGCGCCATGTCGGCAGTGGGTATACCGATGGCATCCAATATAGGTTTAGGCGTGTACCAACCCCCTGAACCTGAATTACAGCTATTATCGGGCCGCCACCGCATTCACTCGGTGATGGAGATACCGCTGTTTACCTATCAGGACAGCAAATTTTTTGGTCGCCGGCACCGCAAATCACTACAGATCACCAGCTGTTCTTGGCCAGAAATGCAGCACCTGCTATGGAAAGCTAGGCGTGCGGGAGTAGAACAGATCATTCTCTTGACACACCCCTTCGAATTTTTCAAAAAATCGGACTTCAGATACGGCCGTACCACCCGTAATCGAGTGAACCAGGCGCGGCTGCAAAAACTGTGCAAATTTATCAACCAGCACGACCAGGATTTCGTCGCAGCAGATTTTGGCAGCCAGCGGGAAGCCTGGATGAATACAGAGATTGAACAAATACAGCTAGGTATTCCGACGATCTATAGCATGGGTCGCAAGCTGCACAATAGATTAAACGACCGGCTATGGGCCTATTAATTAAACATGACAACGCGCGCTATTCGAACAGATAAAAACAAGGTCATCATCTTAGGAACGGATACCCAGATCGGCCTCGCTCTTATCCGGGAACTGGGTGAGCATGGTTGCAACGTGGTCGCTATCGGACGCTCCAAAGGCTCTATCGGCCTGCGCTCACGCTATGCGCACGAGCATTTTCTATGGCCCCAAGGCGATGATAGCCAACGTATCGATTTTCTTAACCAGGTTGCAGCCACGACAGGAGCACTCTTTCTGCTATGCGTGTCCGAGAGTGACATCCTTTTTCTCAACCGCTACCGTGACCAATTACAGGGCCTGACACCCCTCATCCCTAGCCAAGAAAACATCGACAAGGTACTTGATAAAGAGTATACCGCATCGGTTGCCGCAGAGGTCGGTATTGAATCTCCTGTCAGCCACCGTATCAGCCATATGGATGAGCTGAAATCGTTACTGCCAGCGTTAAGTTTTCCGGTGATACTCAAGTGGCCCAACCCTCACGAAGTGATGGCCGATGCTTCACGCCTAGGCATCTCGATCGAAAAAATCATCTACTGCCACACGCCAGAGGAGCTGCAGGAGCAACTTGGTCAATACCAGCCATTAACGCGCTTTCCTATGCTCCAAGCCTATTGCCCAGGTTATGGATTGGGTCAATTCTTTTTTATGCATCAAGGCCAGGCGTTGTTGCGTTTTCAGCACCGTAGAATCCATGAGTGGCCTCCTGAAGGCGGTTTCTCGTCGTTGTGCGCAGGGATCTCCCTTGATCAACACCTAGCATTGCAACAGCGCTCGATCGATCTGTTAGTCCAGCTAGGCTGGGAAGGGCCAGCGATGGTGGAGTACCGTTATGATGAGGAGGGCCAAAAGGCGATTCTGATGGAAATCAACGGTCGCTTCTGGGGGAGCCTGCCGCTCGCGTACCATTCCAATGCGCCTTTTGGTTGGTACAGCTACCAAGTACTAGGACTCGGGATAATCCCAAGTCCTCAAGAACCTTCTCACCAACAGCTACGTTGTCGCAATACACTGATCGAGGTTAAACGTTTGATTCGTATTTTATTTCAGCCTCATAAAATTCGAGACAAGAGTTTAAAATTCAATGCACTAGGTGAAGTTTGGAGTTTTATACGCGGCTATTTCGACCCTAATATGCGTTACTATATTTTCAGCCCCTCAGATCCGAAACCTTTGCTCGCGGATTGGCAAGCGATGGTAAAAAAATCATTCATTCGATTGATAAGATAGCGTTATGGCCATAGAAACATGACAAGCTTTACTTGACTGCGCCTATGCACACGCTAGAAATAAAAACTGGAAATACGTTAATGGAAAGGAAAGGATATTTACCAGGAATAGACGGGCTTAGAGCGATAGCAGTTTTATCTGTAGTTATTTATCATGCAGGGATAAATGAACTATCTGGCGGTTTCATTGGTGTCGATATATTTTATGTTATTTCCGGGTACCTGATAACACTGTTAATTTCAAAATCTTTGATCGAAGAAAACTTCTCATTTTTAACTTTTTATGCCAGAAGGTCTAAAAGACTACTTCCAGCTGCAATCGTTATGATTATATTTTCTATATTATTAGGTAGTCTCTTCTTAACGACAGACGCTTATATTTCACTTTCAAAAAGCGCTATTTATTCAAATATATTTGCAGCCAACATATGGTTTATGAATAACTCAGGCTACTTTGACTTATCTTCCCAAGTGTCTCCGCTTGTGCACATGTGGTCTTTATCAGTTGAAGAACAATTTTACCTGATATTTCCATTCATACTGTTCATCTCTTATCAAATAGGGAAATTAAGAGCAGTTAAAATTGTTATTATCTCTTCTATAGTTTTATCCTTAGCCGCTTGCATATTATTGAGCTCAAAATATCCAAATTTTTCCTTTTACATGATTTTCACAAGAGCTTGGGAACTTGGAGTCGGGGCCGCTGTTGTCTTTTTACCAAAGGCAAAAAATGAAAACAGACAAATCACATTAACAATTTCAACTATCGGGTTATTATTAATCGCATATAGTCTGATGTTTATATCTGAGCAAGATGTATACCCAGGTCATCTGGCGCTATACCCGGTCATAGGATCAGCCCTACTTATTTACACATTAACCAACAGTAACAATTTCATAAGCGCCACCCTTTCTAGCAAACCATTTTTACTAATAGGCAAGTCATCTTATTCTATATATTTATGGCACTGGCCGATCATCGTTTATTACAGATTATATATTAATCAGCGAGACTTCAATTTAATAGAAATATTATTACTTATAATATCCAGTATTATCGCAGGATATTTTTCCTGGAAATATATTGAAGAGAGATATCGATACCTCAAACACCCACCTCTGCAAATTTTAACTCTATCGATGGTCGCAGCTGCCTTCTCAGTGACATTATCAGGCTTGGTCTATGTTTTTGAAGGGTTTCCACAAAGAATATCCGACTCTGAAATAGCAATCACTGATTCCAGTGTCATGTGGGAATTTCCTTGCACAGAGAATCTGAAAATCATTCCAGAACTTGAAGAAGATTTTTGTGTTATAGGAGCCCCATGGAAAGAAGGAACAAAAAAGGGATTAGTTTGGGGAGATAGTCACTCCCAGCACTGGGCACAACTATTAAACCATGAGGCTATAAAAAACAATATATCATTGGTAATCGCTCCAAAGCATTGCCCACCTTATCTAAACTCCAACATAGTCAGCGAGCATTACATAAAATTCCCAAACTTTACCGATGAATGCACTAAAAGAAACACAATAGCTTTAGATTGGGTAAATAAAAATGAGAATATTGAACTTCTAATACTTGCCGCGGCCTGGTCTGGGCATGCCAGAATGCTATATACCGACATCCAGCCGACTAACAGGTCTAGCAACCCAATAGAAAAGAGGGATGCTGACATAGGAGCCAGTTTAAGCACCCCTGCTTTTCATCAACTATTATCTCAACTACAAAACAAAAAAATACTTATAATTGGGGATATTCCTAGGCCAAACAAAATACTAAATGACTGTGCTGCTTCTGATCACACTCAACTTATACGCAGAAAGTGTAATGAGTTATTTTACAAACAGCTAGACTATAATGAGATTAAAAAGTGGCACCATAGCTCTGACGAAGTCTTATTATCACTTTCTTCTAAGTACGATAACGTCACTACAATCATACCTAGCAAAACACTATGCACTGAAGAAAAATGCGAAACATACTTAAACGATGAACTCATATACAAAGATGACAACCATATCAGACGAAACCTAAGTACCAACACTGTAGTTTTATTTTCGAAAACACTAGGTCTTGATAAATATATCTCATCAATCTAACAGCCATAACTTAACTCTCTGGATATTTGGATAATAAGTGCAACACTTTGCATTAAGGGCAGTTGATGGGCAGCTGCCGAAATCGGTACATTTCTTCTCACCAATTCTCTATGTCACACGACTAGTTAAGTATTGATTGATCAGTTTTTCGGTAGCATTTTCAATCACAGCATAACAGGTCTTAAAGTACGCCTTACCATGCACATGAGGGTCATGAATATGAAGTCGTCGTGGCTCTGCCCAATTACCCAACAGTGCAATCTGCGCTTGACTACTACCTCCAATATGTTGCTTTAAGCGCTCGGCATGCCGAAGCTCCATGACCAACAGCAGATCGGTGTCTTGGATTTCAAAATCGGAAATATCGGTACTGCGGTAAGCTCGCATATCTACCCCAAGCTCCAAAGCTGTTTCTACACCAAGTTCGAAAGCTGGCCCCCCTGTGGTAGTCGCTAAGCCGAACCCTGCAGTAGCAACCCCATAACGCTGAGCAATATACTCTCCATAGGGGCTTCGACATATATTTCCCAAACAGACAAATACCAGCCGCTCTACCCGATAAAAATCCACATGACGAAACTCATGATCCTGTCCAAGATAAGCCCTGGATTCAGCGAGGACCAATCTAACCAGCCCTTTAACGCTGGCAAAATTGTCATGAATTAGAGACATAATATCCTTAGTTATCAATGATTAGATACGGGAATAGCGATTGAAAGTTCACAAGGTGTTCGATCTAGCAATTCATCCTAATCCATACCGTTTACCCGATCCATGTTAGCACCTAGGTACGGCTCGACTAGACTTCCATTAGTGTATAGAGTTAAAGCTTATCGAGCACCCTCAACCCTCGGGTGATCTTGCTGAAAGGGACATCGGGATGGCAAACGAGTTACCACTAGTTTCTATTATCATTCCTGTCTACAACGGTGAAAAATACATTGTCGAATGTATTCAAAGCGTCGTTAATCAAAACTATCCCAACAAGGAGATTATCGTTGTTGACGATGGCAGCACCGACAATTCTCGGCAAGTCGTAGAGGGCTTTGGTGATCTAGTTCATTACCATTATCAAACCAACGCAGGCTCTGCAGTGGCGCGCAATACCGGAATCGACAACGCCCGAGGCCAATACATCGCATTCAACGACGGCGATGACCTGTGGGCTCCTGAACGTCTCCACCAGCAAGTGCGTTTTCTGGAAGAACACCCGGAGTACGGCGTCGCAACGGGACGATTTCAGCATGTTGACCAGAATTTCAAGTTATGCTCCGCTGTTGCCGTCGATACCAGCCAACCACTAAAGGTCAATGAGGCGATGTCAGGTTGGGTTTATCACAGCCTGTTCGAATGCTCCTGGTATCACATTATAGCGGCGCTGGTTCGAACCGAGGTACTGAAAGATGTTCGATTCAACCCAGATTTCCGTCGTGGTCAGGATTACGACTTTTGGTTGCAGTTAGCGCATCACGCTAAAGTTGCCCAATTGGAAATCAACTACGCCTACTACCGTAAAAACCAAGACAGTATCTCCCATAAACCGCACCTTCGAAATTATCGCGCTGAGATCATGGAGCACAACCTAAACACCTTCGGTGCCAGCAGCAAGGACGGTCGTACTGTAAGCCAACAAAGTCTCGATAAGATATTTTTCAATGTCTGGTTCGAGTATGGTTATGAGCTCTTCCTCGGCGGCTGGTATCGGCGCGCCCTCAAGGCGTTTACCCTTGCCCGGGAAAGGGCACCGCTGAAATTCGGTAGTTATAAATTCATTATTCGCTGCCTGTTGCATCTGCATAAAGACCGCTCACCGGTATGATCAACCCGCAAAACATCGCGCTTATCATCCGCATGCAGCGCCAGCTTTGGCACCGACGATGGCACCGCCGAGCCGCGTTCAAGCAGCACGATCGAGCGCTTCAAAACTGTTTCAGCGATACCGGCGCTAACGTTTGTGACCGTATAAATCACCTTACCGAGTACTTCTGGCAAGCCCAGCAGCGTTACCTACATCACGATGGCACACTCGCGTACTACCCGGGTGCTGGAAGCATCTACGGTGCACGTAATGACGGTATTGAGGGAGTCACTCGGTTGTTACCCCTGTGGGCGGCCTACTGTAACTCGCCGCTAGCAGACCCAGAAGTCAAAAAGACGATGGCTGCCGCCATCAGCAACGCACTGCTCAACGGTACCAATCCGCAACACCCTGGGTACTGGGGTGACGTTAGCCATAAGAGTACCTTGATCTGCGAAGCAGGGGATATTGCGCTAGCGCTCTGGTTGATTAAAGACTCGCTATGGCATGACTTTAACGGGCAACAACAAAGCCAGGTCCTGCGCTGGCTCAAACAGGTGATAGGTAAACAGACCGCCGATAGTAACTGGCACCTGTTCGTTATTCTGGTCGACAAAGTGATCCAAGCACTCGATCCCGAATATCAGTTTTGTAGCATGGATCGTTATCAGAGAATCAAAGCATTCTACAAAGGCAACGGCTGTTTTACCGACGGTGAAAACGGAGCGATCGACCTCTATAATGCCTGGGCATTCCACTACTGTTTGTATTGGCTGAACAAAATCGACCCGAGCTTTGATTCCGGGTTCATTACGCGTGCCATGGTCGATTTCTGTGCCTGGTACCAGTATCTTTTTACCGATCAGGGCGTGGTGCTATTCGGCAGAAGCCTATGTTACCGAATGGCGGCCCCGGCTCCGCTACTGATGGCCAGCGAACTCAGTCCTGGACAATACCCCAGCGGGGTAGCATTAACGGCGCTGGATAGTTGTTGGCGCTATTTTATTTCACAAGGAGGAGTTCAACTAGGACGCCCCAGTCAAGGCATCTTCGAAGATGACCTTCGCTGGCTGGACCCCTACAGCGGCCCTGCCAGCGCATTTTGGGCGACCCGGTCGTTGGTGGTTTTCTACCATCAATCTATAACAACGGATTGGCAACAAACATCTCCGCAGCCCCTGCCCGCGCTGCAGCGCAGTGTCGATATTCGTGTTGCCGAGGCCGAATTGGATGTAACCACTATCCCTAAGCAGCACCGCAGCATTGTCACGTTCTACAACCACAAGAAGTCTGTAGCAGACATGGTTATCAAGCCTCAAACTACGCGGGAAAAACTCAGGCAATTGCTCTATGGAGTGGCATCACGCCCTTCCAACAATTTATTAAAACAGGGTATAAAGATATTTGATTCGACCCTTTCCAGCTACCGTTAAAAGCAATCTAGGGATGATCAAGCGAAGAAATACGCATGACTGATACTCATAGTTAACAAAGATTCCACGCTAATATAGATCGCCTATAGTCTAGGCTTTACTATTATATTGGGTTGGTAAACCAGCTCTGAGTTCACCTACTATCAAAAATTCAGGGTGCCAAGTATTGATTATTGAGCAGCCCGTTCAGCAGCAAACAACGAAAAAACATACTAGGGACGCATTGATGCTCCATCAGCTACTGACACTGTTTTCATCTCCCATAAACCGCAATAAGATCAGCATTTTGAATTACCATCAGGTTCTGCCAAAACTGGATCCGATGCGACCTTGGGAACCAGACACTGAAAAATTCGATTGGCAAATGTCGCTGTTACGACGCTATTTCACGCCACTATCGATCAATGACGCTCTGGATCGAATTGAAGCTGGCAGCCTCCCCCCTAAAGCGGTATGTGTAACGCTGGATGACGGCTATCTCAATAATCTGGAATTTGGCTTACCAATATTGGAGCGCTACCAGATCCCAGCGACCGTTTTTATCGCCACCGCCTTCAGCCAAGGCGATAATATGTGGAATGACCGGATCATTGATCTGATCGCAAGTACCTCCACTAGCTCTATCGATCTACACCCCGTGGGGTTAGGCCACTGCGCTCTTGAAAACAATAGCAGTCGCCGACAACTGGCCGCGAAAGTGGTCCAACAACTTAAATACCTGCCTATAGCCGAGCGTTTGAAAAAGGTGGATGCGCTCTATGCGGCCAATAACAACAGCCTAGAAACACGCAAGATGATGCTACCCGCGGAGATTTCACAACTGTCGCGTGCGGGTATTGAGATCGGTGGGCATACCCATAATCACCCGATACTGAAAGAGCTGGATTCTCAGCAACAGCGAGAAGAGATCTCTGAAAACAAGGCGCTGCTGGAACAGTGGATCGACCGCCCTATCACAGGCTTTGCATATCCCAATGGCCGATTTGGTAAAGATATGGATGAAAACAGCCTTGCTGTCATAGAGCAGCTGGGGTTCCGCTATGCCGTTTCCACTGATGCCGGCTATACCAGCAAAAATTCCAATCTATTTGCATTAAAGCGTTTCACACCCTGGGATGGAGCACCCTTAAAGTTCCATGCCAGAATGATGGCAAACCTTATGACAAAACCATCTGCCAGCTGATGACAACCTACCATGCAATTTCTTATTACTTTGTAATGCGGCGGCAATAATCTATGCGCACCCTGCTGTGGCTCAGCTACCTGCTAATCGCCTACGGTTCGCTGTTTCCTTTCGACTTTTCAATGGCAGCAATGGCACGTGACGGGGTATCACTGTTTCAAATAAAACTACCTAGTATCGGCGATCTTCTTGGTAACGTGCTGCTGTTTGTCCCTACGGGTTTTCTTAGTTACGCGCTATCACCGCAATCGAACAGAGCACAGCAAGGCCGAGTACAAACTCTATTTAAATTGATACTCTGGGGAGGGCTGTTTGCCCTACTCTTACAAATCATTCAGCTCTGGCTTGCAGAGCGCGATCCCAGCATTGTTGATGTTCTGTTGAATATTCTGGGGTTGATTATCGGGTGGCAAGCTTCGCGCCAAATGGGGACGGGCCTGATGAAGTTGCCTATGGGGTTGGCACTGTTGCCGATGTTGATAGGAACAGGCTATTTTCTGGCTCAACTATCGCCGTTTGTCCCGACAATTGACCTGCAATCAATTAAAAATAGCCTTAAACCTTTGCTTACAGAAGAGTTCTCTACAACCGACTTTTTCGTAGCCGTCAGTTGCTGGTTGGTAGCGATAAGACTGGCCTTCTGGCAACACCCTCACTTAAGAATCTGCGGACTACTCGTCATTTGGCTTCTGGTCATTGTCGGTAAAATCCTGATCTACAAAAACACCCTCAACATGGTAGATCTAACCGCTCCTTTATTATCACTGCTGCTATTGATAAAGCTAGATATCGATAGCCGCAAGGGTTTGAAAGTTCTGATCAGTTTACTGCTGGTATCACTGGGACTTTCGTCACTGGCAGCGTTTTCGCCAGAGGCTGGGGAGTTTAGCCTGATACCTCTCTCCGGCTTTTTGCAAGGTGACATGCATACCAATGCTGGCAGTTTGCTCAACAAACTGTTTATCTACTCAGCGGTTATTTGGCTTGCTATTGAGGCAGGCTTTAACGGCCGCCGGACCGCTATTATTGTTGCGATTATTGCGTTGTTATTAGAGTTTCTGCAGATATGGATGCCGTCCAGGTCGGCTGAAATTGGCGAACCGCTACTGGTATTTATCGCTTATCTATTGGTACGTAATATCGGCGATTACCTAGCTAACCAACCGTCGATAAATACGTTATCTGAAACCAAACCAGAACCAGAACCAGAACCTAAAACAAACCTTCACAAGAAACAGACAGGAAGCAGAGACCTATTCTACAATCGCTCAAGCTTGACGCTTATTGGTATCAGTTATGTGGGTTTTGTAGTCGCTATAAAGATGGTTCTGGCTTTACCCGGCATTCCATACAATGTGCTACAACTGTTCCGCAACGATGGCTCCCTCATTGACCTGACCAGCTTCTATTTAGCATTGCTGCTGGCAGCGGGCTCGGCTATCTGGATCTCAACATTACATCAGCAACAGGCGCGGCCAAGATGGGGGTACTTAGCCAAGCTGCATATTTTGTCTGGCAGCCTGGTCTACCTGTTGATTTGGTGTGCGGTATCAGAAGATAGCCTGCAAGATATTACCGGCACAGTTTTGAGTGCACGTGCACTGAGTGAGGTCCAGCAACAAGGCACAACGCTGGCGGTGATATACAAGGTAATGGGGGTAACCAGTATTCGTAGCCTGCTCGAATTTTTAGAACCTGGGCTAAGATTTGTTGCACTGTACGGTTTATTCCAAGTCCCCTACGTCTATTTCCTTCTTAAATTGAAAACCCCTAAACCGGCAAGTCCTACGTCTAATCCTAAACAAACCAAGAAGCTAACCACATCGGTTCTACTATTTACTATCTGCTACTACTTTACCTTTCCTGGTGCGTCTACCGATAACCTAACAGAGCTTATTTCTGTACCCGAGATATTTTGTTTACTGCTGGTTCTCTATGCACTGATAATCGCCTTGATGGTCCGTACCCTGCTATCAAACTGCACAAAAAAGTTGATCAAGCTAGCCGGTGGAGTACTGCTACTCAGCATTGCCGGTTGGTTGATCGCTCAATTTACTTTCACTCAACAACTTCATAAGTACGGTATAAGCTTTTCCGCTTTAGAGTTCATTCTGGGGCCTGACAGAAATATCCGGTTAACGACTCTGGAGCTGATGCTACGATGGTTTGCTGTATCAGTGGCGTTCCAGTTGATGACCTTGTGGGGCGCTTGGCTTAGTGCGGGAGTAAAAATTCCCGCCTATATGCTGCAACAAAAAGTGGCTCGATATAAATTTCCGCTATTGCAACCCAAAATTCTGGTGATTGGGATACTACTGATCGGGTTTAGCGGATATATGGCAAACCGACTGTTTGGGGACCACTTACATTGGCAAACATTAGCGCAACACTTTTCAAGTAACTCGGCCTCATACTCGTTAGACACCTCGGAAGCGAAGATACCTGCAGATGCAAAGCCCGGCAGGATATTACTTGATGGCGTAATACAACCGAGCCTCAAGCTTGCCTTCAAGCGCGCAAAAGACCACAGCATCATCCAACTCAGTGCCGGCCATTATAACGAAGCTGCTGTTCTTACAGCCGACTCCGTGCTGATCAAAGCCGAAAAAGGGGCTGTTATTTATGGTAAAGCGGTGCACGGCAAAGGTGCACTAGTACTCATAGGTAACGACACGGTCATCGAGGGTTTGGAGTGCCATTCCATTAGCGTGCGTGACGGCAATGGCAAATGCGTCAGACTGGAAGGCAAAGGCGTCACTCTACGCGACGTATACTTTCATCACGCTCAAGGGGGGATCTTAGGCTCACGTGCAGGTGGGGATATCGTCATCGAAGATAGCTTGTTTGAACACCTTGGTGCCGGATCATTTTCTCACGGCGTATATAGTTTAGGGGAAACACGGTTAATTATCAGAAACTCAAAATTTCTTAACAATCGTAATGGTGCCCATGAAATAAAATCTCGATCGTTCTACACTGAAATCATCGATTCAGTTGTCGCCTCTCCACAAAGCCGTGATAGCCGCCTTATCGATGTAGCCAATGGTGGAGTGTTAATTTTAAAACGAAATATATTTATTGAGGGTCCCTTTAGTGAGAATCATGATTTATTAAGTTGGGGAGTAGAGGGTGAACACCATAAAAATGGCTCGATAGAAATCGTTGAAAATATTTTTATTTCAGATAAGAGTTCAGCTAATTTTATTTCGATGAAAGGTGATCCAACAACTTACACAGTAAACAAAAACATCATCGTAGGGGATATTAAAGGCATTATAGATAAAGATAACTATAAATTCAAAGATAGAGCATTATTAGCATTCCCTCCGGCTCCAGAAATACCAGTTCGCACAGTAACAAAATGACAAATCAATCTTCGTTATCTATAGCAACACCCTTTTCTAAGAGCATATTTTTCAACCCTAATAACGGATATCCATTGGAATAGGCTTTAATAGCAAACTCTTTTGACTCATTGTAATCACCAATTTTAAAATAAGAAATACCAATACTATAATCGACCTCGGCTGAAGAATGCAAAGCAGAAGCCTTTATGAACTCATCAATAGCTTGTTGATATTTCTTATTACTATAAAAATACATTCCGTACACTTGGTAAATTCTCCAGTCATTATCTCTAAACTGGATTGCTCTTTGAAAATAACACTCAACACTCTGTGTAAACGTCACATCTGTTTGAGGCAACTTACCATCAAGTCTTAAATCATATTTAATCAAAGACAATAAAGCACGATAATGATTAGGGAACTTATTGAGCGTATAATGTAAATCAGCCATAATTTCTGAGGTAGACTCACCTGAAATGAGTTCCTCCACTCGTTTTGTAAAATGTCTTTTTTCGACAACCCTTAATGTTTTACCATTAGATTCTGATCTATAATCATACGGGCCATACTGCACATGAAAAACATTTCCGCAAGTTGCGGAAAGCGCCAGTGATGGAGAAAACAAAAATATAAATATAAATATAACTCTCATAACAAACAACCAATACTCAGCCATAAAATTTAAATATGAAAACAAGCAGAAAAACCACTTATAATTATATTTAGCTATTTTTTATCCTATGGTTCTATATTTAATATCTCTAACATTCGTGTCTTTTCATGCTCTAAAGTAAAGTTCTGTTTCACTCTTTCAATTGAGTTATGAGCCAGCTTTTTTCTAAGTTCATCATCGTGATAAAGCTCTAAAAAACAATTAGCATGTGCTTGAACATCTCCAGGCTCAAACAACAGCCCTGTTTCACCATCTAACACAGATTCGACTAATCCGCCACTCCGCCCAGTAACAACAGGTAGACCTGCGGCCATCGCTTCAATGATAGAAACTCCAAATGCTTCTTCCTGATTAGTAATTTGTCCTTTAAGATTATGAGCCGTGAATATATCACTAGTTTCACGAAGTTGCTGCCCCTCTTCTGAGGTCACTTCACCTAGAATTTTTATCCAATCTCTATACGGGGAACGATCCTTTATTATAACACAAGAGTCATAGAGCCGCCCTCCACCTGCGATAATCAACTCAGCCTTAATCCCTTGCTCGCATGCTAGGTTAAAAGCTTCTATTACCAAATCAGGCCCCTTACATTCGACCAATCTTCCCAAATATAAAATCCTGAATACATCATTTTTTCTTACTCTTATAGATACATTCCGCTCAACAGGGACGCCGAAATACTTTACCGATATGTTTTTTGACTCTACGCCAACTTGTAATAGTTTGTCTC
The DNA here is from genome assembly GCA_041586735.1 of Motiliproteus sp. GTDB lineage: Bacteria > Pseudomonadota > Gammaproteobacteria > Pseudomonadales > Balneatricaceae > Motiliproteus. Next base: position 114,955 of record JBFGZQ010000004.1, on the reverse strand, counting down.
TAGTAAAAAGAGAGTTCGCAATAAATTGAACTTTTCCTTGGATAGTACTAGCAAAATCCAAGTACTCCTGATCAAACATCTTCTTTCCAGAATCATAATCAGTGTAATCCCAGGTCACATCATATCCATGCACTTGAACGTAAATTTTACTTGGACAACAGAGCAACGCCTCTTTTAGTTTATAAGCCATACTCAAATAATTAATAACGACGACATCAGACTTCATTTTCGTTATGGCATTTCCAAAAACATAACAAAATCTTTCATTTCTAGTTCTTTTACGAATCAAACCAAACTTAATCAAAGCCTTCATTATTATAGGATAGTCATAATACAAATTATAAAAATCAAATCCATTATATTTTTTAAAATCACCATCGATCGCACACACACAATTTATGTGGTTCCTTAAGTACTGTAATTGTCTCATCAACCACAACTCTGAATTTTTTGATGGGTACATTATCACATAAGTTATTTTCATAAAAATCTATAATACCCAATAAAAAAATAATTAGACAAAACCACAATGACATTTTAAATGTCAAACTTCTTCTTAATCAAATTCAAGACTAGAAAGAAGAAATAATGCTTATCGACCGTAATAATAAACAAATATGAGATTAAATTAACGACTCCAACAATTAAAAAGCTAATCATCAAATTCATTTCATCGTTTGACACCACAAAATACAGAAAATTAATCAATGCCAAAAATACAGAATATTTAATTGGAGTTAAAAAATCTTTGAAAAGATCGCTCGTATTACATTCAAAAACTTGCTTCATATCAATTACCGCAACAATCAGCCTCACTATAGATACTAAAATAATAGCCATAGCAATAACCTCAAGGTGATATGATGAGAATATCAACAGAATAAAAATCTGGGCAAAACAAACAATAAAAACATACTTTAGAATACGATTAGCCTCACCAATTCCAGCCATCGTACTTTGATGGAAAACGTAAATACTTTCTATCGCATAAGATATGCACATTATTTTTATGAGAGGTACTACTCGTCCCCACTGCTCTCCAAAAAGGATATAAACAACTGCGTCTGCATTAAATAATAAAAACACAGCAAAAGGCCAAGCCAAGGCTAAGTAATAACCATTTAACTTAACAACAGGAGAAAATATATTATCTTCAGATCTTTTTAAATCTGCCACATGCGACTGCAATACCGGCCTCAACGAAGACAAAAACAACTGATTAAAAAGTTTAAATACAGATACCGTTTTGTTAAAAAACACAGCTCCTTCTGGACCTTGTACTTTTCCTATAATCATATCTGGGCTAGTTGAGTACACTTGCGACAATAAATTAGAGCCTCCTATACGCCAACCAAAAGAAGCTATGTCCTTTAATCTTCCAGTCCCTGGTAACAGAGGAACCCAGTTCGGCCTGTAACACAAAGCCAAAAAAACAGTCGCTAAAGTTCCAGCGACAGAACCGTATGCTAAGCTCATGAACCCTAATTCATTTAAGCAACATATTATCGTTACCGATGCGCTAGTGAAAGAGCTCCCTATATCAATGATCATAACCTTATTAAACTGCATCTCTCTTTTAAGAAGAGACAAGGTAATCGAACCAAAAGGAATAACAAGTAAATTAATCGCTAAAAATCTAAACACATCAACCATTTCATCAATTTCATAGAATGAAGAAACGTAAGGACCAACATAATAAGCCATTAAAGAAAGTGGCCAACATAATAATAAAGACATAGTAAATGCTGAAGCAGCTAGCTCACCATCAACTTTTTTTTCCTGTATCAAGTATGAACCAATACCAAAATCTCTAATCAATAACGCCAATCCAAATAAAGATGCTGATATTGAATAAATTCCAATCTCTTTTGGTGTTAGCAACCTAGATATTGCCATCACTGATACGAGCTGTATCAACAAAGAAATATAGCGTGCTGCCAACGCATAAAAGGCAGCACCCACTACCCGACTCATTTAGAGAGGCCTATGGAAAAAACACCTATAATCATTCAGAATGCCCCACAGACTTGTTAGCCTGAACCATACTCCAATAGATTGATTTCAGAGAAAGAAACACGTAGCCATCACAAAAAATAAGCTTCGCTACTTTTTTCAGCAACTTAATATTTGAGGTTTTCCAAAGAAAAAGAACGATAACAGGCCAAAGTTGGCTAACTTTATTTCTGTATGGTACAACATATTTTTCTTTATCTTTTTCACTCAACCTTTCAAATATTTGACTAGCAGCCAGTAGTGAGTAGGTCATCTGTAGTTTGCTACCATACTTATCTGATAGCCCTCCTGAATAGATTTCAAACTCCTGCGTAATAAAGGCCACATGTACAAATGGGCCAAATCGCGCCAAATTCAATTGTAACGCATGGTCGTTTCCCGCCTTAAAGAACGAGCCTATATCACTACCCATTACCGCAAACTTCCTGTAAACAGCTATATTCATTGCCGACGCAAGCGGGTAAGTTTGACCCAGCATCACCTTAAATGGGTCTTCAATGACCGTGTAACTTCCATCCAGCGGTTTTCTGGTGAACCTTGCTAGCTCTGGACTCCCTTTAGCCCTATTCCAGCTTTCTCCAAAAGCACATATACACCTAGGGTTTGCGATCAAAGCAGTTATTAATGTTTCGATTTTCTCAGGCGGACACCGATCTCCGGCATCAACAAAAATAACGATATCTTTAGTAGTTTTCTGCGCACCCAGATGACGTGCCACCGCAGCCCCCTGGTTACTCTGCTTAATCAGTATGACAGGTTCACCGTATTCCAAGGCAATTCCAGTACTATCATCATCAGAGCCATCATCAATAACAACAATCTCATCAGGCACTAAGGTTTGCTGCAAAATTGAATCCAGCGTAATAGCCAAATTCTTGCCCGCATTGAAACAAGGAACAACCACAGATATCGTAGGCTTATCATTGTCCATCTGAATTATCATCTGCCTTCTGTCATTTATTAGATTACTTTTATACCCGCTATACAATTCATCAGCTATTTTAAATATTTAATTTTTTTACCAGTGTTTTGAATAACGCAGGAACAGAAGCAAGAATTAAAGCCGGATCGTATTTAAAAGTATCTCCTATTAATTTCCAATTTACTTTCTTTCGTCTTCTGACCAAGTGCAGTAAAGTGGCATAAAAATCAGAGCGAGATTGATTTAGCTTTATTCGAACAAGTTTTTGATGCTTTTTGTTCAGATTCAATTCTTCTAAAATCGCTCTAGACAAGCGAATATAGTTCGAAACCAATATTATGGATCGATCAGCGCCCCATTGGGAACTATCATAAATATTGACACCTGTTCCCTCTTCAACTAACACTTGAGATGCAAAAGCAACGCGCTCTGTTCTCTGAGCAAGCGCTAGCTTGAACAAACGATCTTGGCCATTAAACAGGGTTGAACTGAACCTAATATCAGGGGCTATGCTACGTCTATAAATTAGCGCTGACGTACTAATTATATTACTGCGAACGATTGCATAATCAAAAAAATCACCTTTAAACCTATACACCCCATAATCACTATCAATTACCTCGTGTTGCGAGGCCACCAGATTAAGACCATCTTTTGCATGCCAATCGAATCGAGTCTCATCGAACCCCTCGCGATTACTATTAGCAAAGAATATATCGCAATTATCGCTCATCGCCTCAATAGCACTCTTCAGAAACTCAGGATGCCAGAAGTCATCAGAATCCATAAAAGCAACAAACTCTGTTTCTTCTGACAGACAATTCAAACCATTATTTCTAGCCGCGCCAGGCCCTTGGTTTAACTGTGTAATAACCCTGAGCCTTGAGTCTTCAAGAAGGAGATCACCCAATTCATCCGAGGCGGCTATAGGAGAACCGTCATCTACAATGATGATCCGTATATCATAGTCCCCTTGTTGCGCCAAAATTGATTCGACACTGCGCCGCAGCAAACCCGGCTCTCGTTGAAAGAATGGTATAACAACGCTAACAATCGATATCTCTGGATTATTTTTCATTGCGATGTAGCTCCATTCGATTGTTATTACCCTTCAGAAATACTTGACGCGTCGAATCGTTATCCTGATGATTCATTTGCTTAATCTCATTTTGGACAATCATATATACCGCAACTATCGTCACTACAAAATGATATGGAAGATCAAAGTAGGCTAGGGATAGAAATGCACCACCCACCATATAGGCTACGATCGATACTTGTAGGTAACGACAGAGGGTGCCTGCCCATTTGAGCGATTCTATGTTTTTTGTCTGAGTGACTACATGATTTCCTAGGAGCCAGGTACTCAAAAAAACCATTAGATAACAGATTAGTGCAAACCAACCGTGTTTTCCCAATACCTGAATATAGTTACTGTGAAAGGCGACAAAATCGTTCGGATTAGGAGCATACAACATAAAATTTTCTCTTGTCTCGGCATTGAATCCTTGAGAAAACGGATGAGACAAAGACATATTTATACCCGCCTGCCATGCATTTAAACGGCTATTGGCCGAAGCATCACGTTCATCGCCCACCTCTTCATCAACAAAGATAGTTGCCATCCGCTGATGCCAGTTCTCAGGCATAAAGTTATATACGCCGGGTAGTAAAGCGAGCATAACGACCATAGAAATAACTTTACGGTTTGACTTCGCCCATAAAAACAATGAGCAAGCCGCGATAGCCAGTAAAGCACCTCGTGAGTGTGATCCAAACACCGCGATGGCCATCAACGCAGCTCCAGCTACAGCCAAATATTTAAAATATTTATTAGTCAGGGTGGTGCTGAGATAAATAAATATTGGAATGACCATTAAATTGGTAACCGCCATTGCATTATTTTCTTCGAAAAATCCACCTGGCGGCCCCCAGACACGGAAAGCCCCTCCTGTCACCAAGGTAAACACCCCTCCTTTGATACCAAAATAGCCGATACTTAGCGCGACTACCCAAAGTGCTGCTTCAATCCGTTTACGCGTTGTCAGCATTGCCAGAATGACCAGTGTGAAGAGCTGTACCTTAACGACCTTCATCGCCAGCAGGTTGGTAAAAGCCGTTTTATCATGTAGCAGCCAAGACAGGAACATCATCACATAGAACAGGATCAGCCAGATGATCGGCTTCTCCATCGGTATGCGCCTAGGCTCCTTACTGATAAGGTAAGCCGCCAGCGCAAACACCGCGACCAACATTGCCACAGGGAAGTCGAACATAAACCCCCAAGTCAAGCGGTGAGGGGCCATGTAACTGATCCAGCACCAAACCAGCACACCGATAAAGGGGCGCCAAAACATCAAAGGGATTGAGCCAATGATTAATAGGAATAATGCTATATCGCGCAATGTTTATCCCCCTACAAAGGCTTAGATTGAATACTTTTTTTAAGCCTAACTAAATAACGTCTTATTTTTGATAATTCATTAATTACTAATACTGCAATACCTTTCACAGTACGGTAATTAACAATATGAACGCCATATAAACTTTTACTTGAGTCCATCCACTCCTTTTTAAAGGAGTCTTGGCCTGTCAGAAAATCTATTTTTTTGACACCATCTACATCGATAGCTCGCTCTATCATTTTTGCAGTGAGTACCGTGCCAGGGGAGCAACTCATATATTCTTTGTCATAGGCGAGTTTGTAGATATACGCAGAGCCATTGGCGATCATCCAGAACTGAACTGCAACGATTCTTTTCTCCACTTCAATAAAACCTAGCCGCAACCAGCCATATTTTGCACAAAGATCGGCAAGACCATCTATAAAGCGTGGATAAGGCTCATCTATTTTCCAGCTATGCTTATAGACGCGGTGATAGTCTTTGAGTTTAGCCGCTATCTCATCAGGCTCAGATATTATCCTTACACTAAACCCTTCCATTCTTTCGAGTTTCTTGTTTTTACGCTTAAGAGTATTAATAACTCTTGAGGGTCTGGCGGAGAGGTACTTTTCGAAAGACTTAAAGCCGGTGTGATAATAATTCTGGGTTAGATAGTAATCAAAAGAGATCCGCTTAAGCCGATCATTCTTGAGTATATTATCCTTTGCTTCTGCACATAGCGGGTAGATATCTATCAGATCCCAATCATGTGCTTCGCGCCAAAAGTGGTTTAGAAAAATCCTATATGCTTCTTCATTACTAATCACCTCTGGATCCAAGATTACGTCAAAAATAGGTGAATAATAGTTCGATAACGATGATAGCTTTCGTACTGTTAAGCCATGGAATTCTGACTCGATATGCCACATGGGTAAGAGTGCCAAAGGACTCCCTTGATCATCCTCCAAGCAGTAAATGCGAACGGCCTTGGCAGGACTATTGGCAACCGTTGAGCAGAAGTTAGAAAACCAGTCATAGCCTAAAAAGATACTTTCCTGCTCTTTTTTATCCAGTAACGACAAGTATTTCTTCGGTACGGCTTCGATTTCATCGTACACGCTGATGCTATGTCTAGCGTATCGATCACTTGTCTTCTGTACACGGCTCAATAAAGATCGAGAAACCCTTACGCTAGTTTTCATCAAACTATGAATGCAGGGTTTCAGGTCAGCCTTATTTAGATAACTAAATGAAGGACGACGTCTAGTCTGACTCAACGAAGCATAAAACGATAAAAACTTCAGCGGAGCCAGAATATCCCGTTCGCTATCAAACCAGATAACTGGGCGTTGCTGCTGCGCATGGTAGACGGGCTGGTCTGTATGGGTTCCCGTAACACTGCAAAACTCGATGACAGGAAGATCACAGCCACTTTCTATGCATAAACCCACCCAAAAATCGGTTCGCCCAATCGTGGGTTCGATAACCCAATACTGGCCTAACGTATCACGCTTCAACTCCAACGACACAGGCCCTGATAGTTTGAGACCGTCAAAGAACTTCTCTGTTAGTACCATAACTTCTGGTTCATCAACCGAAATAGCGACGGTAGTCTGTCCGAGTGTCGGTGGATACGACTCCAGCTTGTTGCCGACGAAGTTAGCAATAGGACGGCCATGATCCAGATATAGAGCCCCAAAAAACAGATCTTTATCGGTACCCTCAACCCATTCCTGGATAATGAAGGGGTAATCTGTCGGATATTGCTCAACGATCTTCTCTAACTCAAAGACACTGGAGCACTTGAATGCCTTAAATCCGGACTGTGGATTCGCGGGCTTGATGATGAAAGGCGGTCGTAATTTTGATACGCCGGTCTCAAGCTCATTACGCTGATTCAACACCAATGAAACAGGATAGTTAAGGCCTACCTCAAGACAACGTTTTTCAATATTGCTCTTGAGCAGTAATTTACGAATCGAATCAGAACAGTGCGCCCAGCTGATGATAAAGGCATCCTTGAGCCGGTCAATATGCTCTGCGATAACCCTTACATTATTATCGTTAGTCGGAAACAGTACGATCGATTTAGCCACTGGCATACGCTCGCGAAACGCCAGCAGGTCTTCGATTAAAGAGGGATCCTTAATGCTGTCGACCCGGTGGATAGTGGCCGATTTGGTCTGAAAACCAGGAATTGACGAATTAGCTTCAAATGCATGTACTTCAACGCCAGCTTTGCTCAATGAGCGGCTGATCGCCAAACCATGACTACAGAGCCCCACAACTAAGGCACAGGGTTCATTATGTGAAAAGCTCATCCTAGCTCCGCCGTGCTGTTTTGCACATGAATCCATTGCCCAAGAGCCTATCGGTCTCATTCTCGGCGGTCAACTGACGCTGGACTAAGCCTCAGAGCAAATGCCGAGGTTTGCTCTGCAAGCCATTGCTTAGCCAGTGGGTTTGAAAATGTATGGTCGGCGCGTTGATGAAACAATCTAGTCAGGGGTTTGGCTTCTATCAAAGAAGCCCAGTCCGAATCCCCCTCAACCTGAAGGCTGAACGCTTTGGCCGTGAGATCGTTGCCACTCAGCAGCAGCAAACTATCGCCGTCAAACTGGCGAAAACCTTCCAACATGCGCTGTTGATAAGCAGGGTGCTGGGTATCGGCAACGGGAGACTGTTTTGAGCACAGCGCTCTGTATAGCGTCTGCAGGAACTCCATAGCACTGCGTAACAACTGACTCCTGCCACTCAACACTTTTTGCCAAAAAAGCGGATTACCCAATCGACGAAAATAGTAGTCTGAGACCTGCGCTTTAGCCTGCGCTTGATTGTTCTCCAACCACGGATTGACAAGAACCAGCCCTTTAACCCGGGCATCGGTATGCGCATAGATCAGTGCCGCCGAGGCTCCGTCACACAAGCCCCAGAGTACAACAGCGTCAAGACCGGCTGAATATCGATAAAACGCATCAACCGCCGCCGCGATATCGCTATCCAGGCTATCGAAGGAGCGCTTGTTGCCCTCGCTATCTCCCATACCGGTAACATCGAAACGCAGCACTGGCACCCCCTGTGCGGAGAGGTGGCGAGCAAGATGAACAAACTGGCGATGGCTGCCGACCCGGTATTGAGGGCCACCGACGATCACCAGCACGCCTGTCCGAGCCGCGGCAGCACCGGAATGAAAAATGCCACTGAGCTGCTGGCCGTCACATTCAAAGCTGACCGCGCGTTCAGCAAACATCAAGCGCTCCTTGAGCCAAGTTATAGTTTTGAGCCCTAACCTTGTTGCCAGTCAGCACGAGAGTTTGCTGAAGCAATTGCGGGGCAGCATAACAATCAGGATTCTGCCAGAAAGCTGGGGCTGGCACGGCTTGCAAGGTCAAACCAGGCGACGGCCAGTGCGGTGTCAGCTTGTCGATCAGGGCAGAAACGCGTTCTGTTGCGGCCTCCAACCAGACGGTTGCAGGCCAGCCCTTGCCGGGAATGGCAGAAAAATCGGCTAGCCCGGCAGCATCGACTTTCAATTCAGAGATCGCCTCCAGCAGTGAGGGCGTGATCGGATAACCCGCTACTTCCACGGTTTCACCTTGGCGGACCTTTTCCAGCCAGTTAACCTTGTCACCCCCTTTCATCGACTCACTGACCTGTTTAAGCCGAAAAAACTGCTTCATCAGTAGCCTGCCATCAAGCACCGGACGCCACAACAGCAGCCGCTCTATCTTTGCGTCAGAATAATTCTGCGCGTGCTCAAGCAGATAATCGATCGCCAGCAACCCGCCGAAACGCAACCCCCAAAGGCTAACCGAACGGGCGCCCTGGGAGCGAATCCAAGCAAGAGTATCGCTGATATCGTTGAGCCAAAGATCAACACTAGCCTGTTCAAACTCGCCTTCACTGTCGCCAGTACCAAAATAGTCGAGACAGACCACCGCCTCACCGCGCTCGGCAAAAGCCCGCGCCTGTCGAGCCACTATCGCCCGACTCAGGTTCATCTCCTCGGCAAAGGGGGGCAGATAGAGCCAGACATCGCGCCCTCGCACCTCCCCGAAACAGCCTAGATACAGATGGCCACTCGAGGCAGGCAAAAAGGTCCCTTGGTAGCTCATCAGGCCGCCAGTTTTTCCGCCACGAAAGCGGTCAGGCTTGACAGTGTCTCAAACAGCTCGGCACTGACCTCGTCATCATCGATAAACACCCCATGCTCATCCTCCAGTGCGGTAAAAAAAGTGACGATCGCCATCGAATCCAGTTCGGCCACGTGACCCAACAACGGGGTTTCTGACTGCCACTGCTGGGCATCGTCACGTGCGGTTGCCGCCTGGAGCAGGTCTTTTACGATATTTTCAATACTCATCAAATTACAGCTCATCATTACGTTACTTGTTAGTATCCAGCCACATCGCCAACACCATCAATACCCACACCAACTCGCCATAATGCTTGGCATGCTCGTCCTGGTGCAGCCGTTTGACCTCATCGATAAACCCAACTCGGAACAGCTCATACTGATCCAGCGAGGCGATCGCCTCATAGGCCAGGTTTTGCAGGCCTTTATGTTCGGCGGTCCAGAGCCCGAAGGGTAGGCCAAAACCGTGTTTGGATTTATGGATGATCTTGTCGGGCAGAAATCCGCTCATCGCTTTCTTATACAGATGACGCAGGTCACCGGGGACCAATTTGATCTCGGCGGGGATCTTCAGAGCAAAGTCGACCAGCCGATCATCGAGCATCGGGTACGCCACCTCAACGCCCGCCAAACGACACATGCTGCTGACCTTGACGAGATCGTTATCGGCCAGGGTATGTTTCCAGTCCATAAACAGCATCCGGTCCAGCACACTGGCCTGTTGGGGCTGATCAAACAGCTGCTGGCAACGACGCTCGGGCTCCTGTTGATCGGTAGCGGCCAGCAGTGCGGGCGAGAAGATTGCATCGCGTTCGATCAGGTTAAGGAAATTAAAGTATTCCAGATTTTGCGGTACGCTCATCTTCAGCTGTCGGGTCAGGCTCTTGGCTTTACCCAGCAGTGCGGGGGTATCCGGCCAGGGAAGCTGCAGCAGCGCCATATCCATCACCCCTAGCAGCGGGGTCATTCGCTGGCGTAAGCGATCTAGCTTGAGCTGTTGGGCATAACGCTCGTTACCGGCAAACAGCTCATCGCCGCCATCACCGGCGATCAGGCGATCGATACCCTGGGCTTTGGCCAGTTTGGCGCAGAAGTAGGCGGGTATCACCGAGCTGTTGCCAAAGGGCTGGTCCATGCTGGCGATCACCTGTGGTAAGGCAGCGACCACATCTTCGGGAGACATGCTGTATTCATGCCCGGTCAGGCCAAAATGGCTCACCGCGGTGCGGGCGTAATCGAGCTCGTTGTATTGGGCGATCGGAAAACCGATCGAAAACACATCGATCTTGGGCCGGGTCTCAGACACCAGGCCGGCGATACTGGAGCTGTCCAAGCCACCGCTTAGAAAGCAGCCGCTGCGCTGCTGCTGGCAGTAGTCGGGTACCACCTCGCGCATCAACTCGAGCAACTCATCGGCCAGCTGCGCCTCGCTCTGCTGCGAGGTCTTATCAAATCTAGGGGTCCAACCGCGTTGCCTTGTTAGCTCGGTGCCGTCCCAACAGATCTGTTCGGCGGGCTGCAGACAGTAGATATCCTTGTAGATGGTTTCCGGGCTGGGGATCATGTGAAAGTACAGGTAGTTCACCAGCGCTTGCTGCGAGAATTCCGCATTAGTCTGCCGCTGCTTCAGCTGCTGCAGGTTATCGGACACCAGCAACTGGCGACTCTGCTCACCAGAGCTTTGGCAAAAATAGAGCCGATGCGTGGCAAAACGATCGGCGTAGATGCTGCAGCGCTGCTGGTGCGGCTCGACAATCACGACCGCAAAGTGCCCTTCCAGTAACAGTTGACCGCCACTATCAATAAAGCGTCGAGCGATCTGCTGGACACTTAAAGCATGCCTATCGCCAGCCTGGCGCGGCTGACCGAAGCAATAGACCTCAATCTCCGGCTGTCGCCAGCATTGTTCGGCCGCTAGCGACTCCGCAAAGACCTGCACAGCACCTAATACTGGGGTAGTGGATAAAATTTGAGGCATCAGGATCCTTTCCTGCCATGTTGCACGCGAATGTCGCGGGCTCTTATGGATAGAGGTAACGACCCGCGTTGATAACATATAGATCAAACCAGACCAGGTCATCGTGAAAAAGCCATTATCGATGGTATTACGACCCGCCTCCTGATCCACAGCCCCCCTAATATAGGCTTTCAGCGCTAGTGACTCCAAGAGCATCTGCGAAATATCACTGCGAAGCGTTTGCGATCGGCCATCCATCTGCTAGTTTTGTGACTGTTCGACTTTTCTAAAAGGATGTTGACTTGGTTGTTATCCACACCCTCGACCCGAACCAGGGCCCAAGTGCCGACAGTACCGAGTGTGCGCGCTGGGATGGTTTTGTCGACAGTTGTCCTGAGGCAACCTTTTTTCACCGTGCCGGTTGGCAGCGAGTCATCACCCAGAGCCAGGGCCATAAGGCGTTTTACCTGTATGCCGAACAGCATGCTGAGATCACTGGCATTCTGCCGCTGTTTGAGGTTAAAAGTTGGCTCTTTGGTCATGCGCTGGTATCGACCCCGTTCTGTGTCTATGGCGGCGTAGTCGCCACTACGGATACGGCACGCCTGGCGCTGCTGGAACATGCTAAACAGCTGGCCGAAACACTGCAGGTCGACTATCTGGAGCTGCGCCACCGAGCCCCTCAGACCGATGGCTGGCCGAGCAAAAGCAAACACAGCGCCTTTCGTCGCCAGCTCGATGTCGATCCTGAATCCAATATGCTGGCGATGAAGCGTAAGCAGCGGGCGGTGATTCGCCAGGGGATCAAAAATCAGCACCGCACAGAACTGGACGCTGATAACAACCCGCAGTTCGATAACTTTTACCGGATCTACTCCACTAGCCTGCGCAACCTGGGTACCCCGGCTTTCTCAAAAAAATTCCTTAAGGCACTGCACACCGAGTTTGGCGCGGCCTGCGAGATTCTGTCGATCTACCAGGACGGCGAGCCGCGCAGTAGCCTGATGAGCTTCTATTTCCGCGACGAGGTACTGCCCTACTATGGGGGCGGGATGTCAGAATCACGTGATCTGAAGTCGATGGACTTTATGTACTGGGATCAGATCTGCCGGGCACTTAAACGCGGTATCAAGACTTACGATTTTGGCCGCAGCAAAAACGACAGCGGCGCCTATCATTACAAACGCCACTGGGGCTTTGAGCCCGAACCTTTGTGCTATGAATACCATCTGGTCAAGGCCGATACCGTACCCGACATCAGCCCCAATAATCCCAAGTACCAATATTTTATCCGTGCATGGCAAAAACTGCCCTTAGGGGTTTCCCAATGGGTGGGCCCCTATCTGTCAAAGTACTTGGGATAGCTTTCGTTGACTACATTACGTTGGCTAACATACGTTGGATAACTTACGTTGGATAACAACAGCATGAATCAACAAGTACGCCAGCCCAGCCGCAACGTTGTAGTTATGACCCCGTTCAACCCGCTTGAGCGGATGTTATTGGTCATATTGATCGCGGCCTTCGTGTTACTGTTCTGGCCCAGTCTGAGTAGCATGGCCGGTATTTGGTGGCGTTCCGATACCTATGCCCACGGCATGCTGGTGCCATTGATCTCCGTGTGGCTGATCTGGCGTGATAAGCATCTGCTGCAAAACATCCCGATCTCCAGCTCCTGGCTGGCAGTCGCCGCCTTGGTCATGGGCTCTGTAGTCTGGCTGATCGGTATTGCGGTCGATATCACCGTACTGCACCAGCTCGCCGCCGTTGGCTTACTCATTGCTCTGGTGCCGGCGCTACTGGGCGTTCGCCTGGCCGTGGTGCTGTCCTTCCCGCTGCTCTACCTGCTGTTTATGGTGCCCTTTGGTGAAGAGTTAACCCCAGTACTGCAGCAGATCACCGCGGATATTACCGTCCAGGCACTGCGGATGAGCGGTATCCCTGTGTATATCAATGGCCTGTTTATTGAGATCCCCACCGGACGCTTCGAGGTCGCCGAGGCCTGCTCGGGGATCCGCTATCTGATCGCCTCCCTGGCGCTGGGCACGCTCTACGCTTATCTGACCTATCAGAAGCCTTCCAAACGGATACTGTTCATCATCGCCGCGCTGCTGGTGCCAATTTTAGCCAACGGTCTCCGCGCCTATGGGATCGTCTTGATCGCCCACCTGTCGGAGATGAAATATGCCACCGGCGTCGACCACCTGATTTACGGCTGGCTGTTTTTCGGTCTGGTGATGGCGCTAATGTTTTGGATAGGCAGTTATTGGCGTGATCCGGAACCCGCTGTCGATACCCAACCTGCAGCGTCCAGCACTCGAACGACAGCCTCTTTAGCGCCGGCAGGGCGGTTACCGATACTCCTATCGACCCTGGCGCTGTTCGCCCTGATCGGTGTTGCGACGGCCCAGCTCAACCACCCCGGGGTGAAGCCGGCACTCGGAAACTACCAACTCCAACTCAATGACTGGCAAGCAGATGAGATAACGTCGAGCGACTGGCGACCCGACTTTATCGGTGCCGATCGCACCCTGCTGCAACATTTCCGCCATGTCGGCCAAGCAAATACTGGGCAAGCAAAGACTGAGCAATCAATAGGGCTCTATATCGGCGACTATCAATCAGAAGCCCAAGACAAAGAGCTGATCAACCAGATGAACCGGATCAACAGCGCCGAGAACTGGAGCCTATCCAGCCAAACAGAGATGACAGTCTCAGTCGGTGCATTACAACTGCCGGTCAAGGTCTCCGAACTGCGCCATATCGACGGTGATAAACGCCAGGTTTGGCATTGGTATCAGGCATACCAGCAGTTCGCTAGCAGTGGCATCAAGATCAAGTTATGGCAAGCGCTTAATCGCCTCAGTGGGTCGCCCTATCCCAGCTCGGTCTATGCGATCGCCGTTGATTACCAGGATGACCAGCAACCGGAGCAACTACTGACCCAGTTTATGAGCGATAACTGGACACAAATTCTCGACCAACGCGCCATGCAGCTTGGCACCGACCGCCTTCAAGAGCAGCCCTGATGAGCTACCTGTTTCACCACCTGCTCTCGACACAGGCGCAACGACGTCCTGAGTACCGCGCACTGATTCACAAAGATCAGTCGATCCACTACGCGGGCTTAGAAACTCTGGTAGAACAGGCTGCGGCAGGGTTGATGAGTCTGGATCTGGAGCCCCAGGCACGGATTGCGGTGTTCCTGCCCAAGCAACCCGAGATGATCTGCAGTCTATTTGCCAGCAGCCTGGCCGGCGGCTGTTTCGTACCGATCAACCCCGTGCTCAAGCCGCCGCAGGTGCGTCATATCCTGACAGATTCTGGTGCCCGGGTACTGATCACCAACCGCGCTCGTGCCCAGCAACTGCTGCCCGAGATCGGCCATTGTCAGGATCTGCGCTGGTTAGTATTGGTCGATGGCGAGACTCTGGATGGCGCAGACTTTTGCCAACTCATCAGCTGGGATGAGCTCCGTAGCCGCTCCCGCGTGGCGCCCTGCCTATCCGCCACCGACAGCGACATGGCGGCTATTCTCTATACCTCCGGCAGCACCGGCAAACCCAAGGGCGTGGTGCTATCGCATCGCAACCTGATGGTCGGCGCCCAGAGTGTCTCGAGCTATATTAACAATACCGATCAGGACCGTATTCTGGCGGTACTGCCGCTGAGTTTTGATGCCGGTCTCAGCCAGGTGACCACCGCGTTTGCCAGCGGTGCCTGCTGTGTCCTGCTCGACTACCTGCTGCCCAACGACGTGCTAAAACAGGTGGTCAAACACCGGATCACCGGCATCACCGCCGTTCCGCCATTGTGGCACCAGATCGCCAATCTCAAGTGGACGCCCGACGCGGCGCAATCGCTCCGTTATTTCGCCAACACCGGCGGTCATATGCCGCAGAGCCTGCTCGATAAGCTGCGCGCCACCTTTACCCAGGCACAACCATTTTTGATGTACGGGCTGACCGAAGCGTTCCGCTCGACCTACCTGCCACCGGCTGATATCGACCGTAAACCCGGTTCGATCGGCAAGGCGATCCCCAACGCCGAGGTGTTAATAGTGCGTGAAGATGGCAGCGAATGCTTGCCGCACGAGGTGGGCGAGCTGGTGCATCGCGGACCCTTGGTTAGCCTGGGTTACTGGAACGATCGCCAGCGCAGCGCCGAGCGTTTCAAGCCGCTGCCACCGCGTGCCACCGGACTGGTGTTTGAGGAGCGAGCGGTCTGGTCCGGTGACAGTGCCAAACGTGACGAAGAGGGTTACCTGTATTTCGTCGGCCGCCAGGATGAGATGATCAAGACCTCCGGCTACCGGGTCAGCCCGGCAGAGATCGAAGAGGTCGCCTATGGCTCGGGACTGGTCGAGGATGCCATGGCGCTGGGTATCTTCCACCCCACCCTGGGGCAGGCGATCCTGCTACTGGCCAGCCATCCGACCCAGGACCAGTCCGAGCTGGCGTCCAGTCTGCTGCAACGCTGCCGCGCCGAGCTTCCCAGTTTTATGGTACCCCAGGCGATCATCACCAGTGACCAGCCGCTACCGCGCAACCCCAACGGCAAGTTTGACCGTAAACAGCTGGCCGAGCGCTATCGAGAACATTTCACTGCGGTGTCTACATCCTGAATCTTTACTGTTATCCACCTAAGAGCCTGATACTTCGCTATGACCACTACCCAACCGACGCATCACAGCCAGTGGCCCGACTGGCATCAGGGCCAACCAAGGGTTAACAACCTAACGCTGGATCAGGTAGCAGCAATCGCCGGGCAGACGCCGTTTTATGTCTATGACCGGACACGCATTATCAAACGGGTGGCACAACTGCGCCAGGCGCTGCCCGAGTGCATCAAGCTGCACTACGCCATCAAGGCCAATCCGCTGCCTGCGGTGGTGAATCTGCTGGCGGGCTTGGTCGACGGCCTCGATGTCGCCTCGCAGAGAGAACTGCACATCGCCCTGGCCACCGCGACCCCTCCCCAGCAGATCAGTTTTGCCGGTCCCGGCAAAGGCAAGCATGAGATCTTGGCAGCGGTGGCCGCCGGTATCGTCGTCAATGTGGAGTCAATGCTGCAGATCCTCCAGGTCGGCGACGCCGCCAAACAGCTGGACCTGCCCGCCAGAGTCGCGCTGCGGGTCAACCCGGCGTTCGAACTCAAAGCCTCGGGCATGAAGATGACCGGCGGTGCCAAACCCTTCGGCATCGACAGCGAACAGATCCCGGCAGCCGTGGCCCTGTGTCGGCAACAGGGGCTCGAACCCGAGGGCCTGCACCTATTCACCGGCTCGCAAAACCTCAAACCCGAGGCGATCTGCGAAGCCCATAGCGGGGTACTGCGATTGGCGGCAGAGCTGATCACCGCTAACCAGCTGCAGCTACGCTTTATCAACATCGGCGGTGGCCTGGGGATCCCCTATTTCCCCGGCGAGAAGCCGCTTGAATTAGAGTCGATCGCCACCAACCTGCAACAGGAGTTAGAGCGGATCCAGCCGTTGATCGCCACCACCGAGATAGTCATGGAGCTGGGTCGCTACCTGGTCGGCGAGGCGGGGCTGTATGTGTGCAGAGTGATCGATAAGAAACAGTCGCGCGGCACCACCTATCTGGTCACCGATGGCGGCCTGCACCACCACCTGTCCAACTCGGGCAATTTCGGTCAGGTGATTCGCAAGAACTATCCGATTGAGGCCTGCCCCGCCTCGCGAACCGAGACCACCGAGCGGGTCACGGTCGTAGGGCCGCTCTGTACGCCGCTGGATATCGTTGCCGATAAGATGGAGCTGCCGCACTGCGAACTCGGGGATCTGATTGTGGTCAGGCAATCCGGGGCATATGGCCCCAGCGCCAGCCCGCAGGGGTTTTTAAGCCACCCCGCGGTGGTGGAGTTGTTGCTCTGAGAGGAGACTCAGTGTGCCAACCGGGTACGTTGCCACTCTTCGGTCGGTTCGTTAAGCATCAAGATCATCTCGATCGCTTCCTCTTCGGCGTTATAGGCGTTAGCGAAGCCCAGTTTTTTGGCGAGTCGTTGCATGCCAAAGTTGCTAGTCATGGTGGTGCCCATCAACCGTAGAGTCCCGCGGCTGCGGCAGTAGTTGATCATCTTCTGCATCAACAATGCGCCTAGCCCTTCGCCCTGAAGTTCATCGAGCATCACCACCGCAAATTCCGCCGAGATATTATCGGCATCGGTCGAGGCGCGCACCACCCCCAGGGTCTCTTCGCCAGGCGTGCCATCCAGCCGCAGCGCGGACACAATAAAGGCCATCTCGCGGTTATAATCGATCTGGGTCCAGCTGGCTAACTCATCATGGTTAGGCGCACCACGGTTGTAGAAATAGCGTAGCCGGATCGACTCGGGGCTCAAACGGTTGTACATCTCCAGATGGTTGGGTTCATCTTCACCACGAATCGGTCTGATGGTGACCTGACGACCACTCTTGAGTTGCGCGGTCTCAACCAACTGCTCGGGATAGGGGGAGATCGCCGTGGCTACCGGTTGTCCCAAGCCGATGCTAGCATCGACCGCCAGCAGCCCGGATTTATTCACCAATAACGGATTGATCTCCAAGGTTCGCAGCTCGGGCAGGTCGAGCAGCATCTCCGAGAGCTGCACCAGCACCCGGCACAGGTTGTCGATATCCTCTTCGAAGCGGTAGCTGTTGTGCTTGAGAATGGTGTACACCCGCGAGCGCTTGATCAACGCCCGAGCCAGGCTGGTATTAAGCGGTGGTAACATCAGTTGGCGATCGGCCTGCGCATCCACATCATAGCCGCCGATGCCGAAAAACAGCATAGGACCAAACACCGGATCTCGGGTGATGCCGGTACAGATCTGCAGCGACTGAAACCCACGTTTCATCTGCTGCACACTGAAACCACGGTGTTCGTCAGGACCAAAGCGCTCATCGACGCGCTGCGAAAGCTCGGCGACCGAATGGCGGATCTCCTGTTCAGAATAGAGGTTAAGGGCCAGGTCACGCCAGCGCTGGCTGGCCCTATCGACGTAACTGAATGGATAACGGTTGTCTTTATGCAGCGCTTTCACCGCCACGGCGGAATTGATGCGCTTAGCGATACTGACCACGCCATCGATGTTATCGGTGTACTCTGATCGTGCACAATTGATACCGTACCATCGCAACAGCGTCGCAACCTCTTCATGACGCAGGTAATCACAGCCATTGTCCATGGAGCCTTCCACCAAAGCCCGAGCTTTGGGTAACAGTTCGCTATCGTCCTGCAGAGCCAGCGCCGTTGGAGTCTGTTTCATCAGCGCCTGGTTCTGGCGATGATGCACCATATGCATAAATGCATCGACCGCTTTTTCTGGGGTGATATAGGTCGGCACCTTGGCGCTATTAAACAGATTACGTGCCGCAATCGCCGTGTCTCGACCCATCCAGCTGGTCAGCACATTACGGCGGGTTTTTTTCGCCGCGTTAATCACCGCTTGGGCTGATTCGAGACTGGGGGCCATCCGGGTCGGCGCATGCAGCACCAGCACCGCATCGACATCAGGATCCTTGCTCAGGATCTCCACCGCCTGACCGAAGCGTTCTGGGGGTGCGTCAGCATGCAGATCGAAGGGATTACTGGCCACACTGCCGCTAGGGCACAACGCGGTCATCGCCGCGATGGTCTCAGGAGTCACTCGAGCCATCTTGCCCTGCAGTTCCAGTAAACGCTGAACCGCCATGGCGTTGAGGCCCATGCCATTACTGACGACCGCCAAACGGACACCGCGCAGCGGTTTAACCGTGGTCAGGGTTTCCAGAGCATCAAACAGCTCATCGGAGCGACTCACTCGCACCGCACCGCAGCGGTTAAGTACCGGATCAAAGACTTTATCTATATGGTTGATGCCCGGTGGCAGCAGACTGCCGGCGTCTTTACCCCAGAACGATAGATTACTCTTGAGCACCAGCACCAGCTTATTACGGGCAGCGGCCCGAATCGCCGAAACAAAATGCGCGGCATTGCTGACATGATCTACCTGGATCAGTAGCGAATGGGTATAAGGATCGGTAGCGAGGTAATCCACCACCCCTGCCAGATCTACATCGATCCCCCCACCTAGGGTCAGAAAATGAGAGAAACCTATCCCCTGACCGTTAGCCCAATCGATCATCGCGGTGCCCAACAGCCCCGATTGGCCCACATAGGCCACCGGGCCTTTGCCGATATTCTGGTGCGAATAACTGGCATTGACCTTTTCGCCCGGCACCAGCAAGCCCATCCCCTCAGGGCCGAGGATGCGAATACCGTAGGGTTGTGCCGCTTCCCGTATCGCACGATTGAGCGCCTGCCGATCACCGAAACTGGAGTGCGACAGATCGCCACTGAGCACCAGCGCCGCCTTCACCCGGTGTTCACCCAATGCCTTGATGGTGGCAGGAATATCATCAGCCAGGCCGCAGACCACCGCCAGATCGGGCACTTCGCCCAGCTGATCAACGGCGGCAACATTGGCAACACCGAACAGGCTATCACCGCCGGGCCCGACCGACATGATCGGCCGCTGATAACCGCCATCCAGCAGGTTGTTAAGGACCACGCCCCCCATATCTCCGGGTGCCTCGGTGGCGCCGATGACCGCGATAGACCGAGGTTTAAAGAAACGTTTCAGATATCGAGTACTCACCAGGGCTCTCCAGAGAACAGGCCAAATGCTGCAGTGCAAAAAAATCTATTAAAGCACACTAAAGACTAATACAAAAACAAAAACAGGGCGCCTGAGCGCCCTGTTTTTACTAAGGATAGAACGGTCACTGACCGTTCATGGTAGTCGACCGTTCATTGTAGTCGCTATGTGTTAACGGCTGAGCTTCAACAACAGCTTGTTAAGACGTTGGACGAAGTCAGCCGGATTTTCCAACTGCTCGCCGCTCGATAGGCAAGACTGATCGAACAGAATCTGTGATAACTCACCGAACTGCTCTTCATCGCTTTCACTATTGAGTGACGCCACCAGCGGATGGCTAGGATTGAGCTCTAGAGTCGGCTTAGAATCCGGAACCTTCTGGCCCGCCGCCTCCATGATCTTGCGCATCTGCGCACCCATCTCATGCTCAGCCACCACCAAGCAGGCCGGAGAATCCACCAGACGATGGGTGATACGCACCTCGTTGACCTGCTCTTTGAGCACCTCTTTAACCCGCTCAACCAGAGAGCTGAACTCTTTGGCGGTTTCCTGCTGCTGCTTCTTCTCCTCGTCGTCTTCGACCTTACCCAGGTCCAGATCGCCCTTGGTGATATCCTTGAACTTCTTGCCTTTGTGTTCGTTGAAGTTGCTCATCAGCCACTCATCGACACGATCGGACAACAACAACACTTCCAGACCCTTCTTGCGGAAGATCTCCAGATGCGGGCTGTTTTTAGCCGCATTATGCGAATCAGCCACCACATAATAGATGCTGTCCTGACCCTCCTTCATGCGCTCGATATACTGCGCCAGCGATTGATCCTGATCGGCCTTATCGGTATGACTGGTGGCAAAACGCAGCAACTTGGCGATCTTGTCGCGGTTACCATGATCTTCTGCAGGGCCCTCTTTGAGCACCGCACCGAACTCTTTCCAGAACTTGGCGTAGCTATCATCATCTTTCTTCGCCAACTTACCGAGCATCTCCAGCACCCGCTTGGTCAACGCCGAACGCATCGAGTCGATGGCTGGATCTTTCTGCAGAATTTCACGAGACACGTTCAGGGACAGATCGTTAGAGTCGATCACCCCCTTGATGAAGCGCAGATACAGCGGCAGGAACTGTTCGGCATCGTCCATAATAAAGACCCGCTGGATGTACAGCTTCAACCCGCGGGCCCCGTCACGGTTCCACATATCAAAGGGCGCACGACCGGGCACATACAGCAGGCTGGAATACTCTAGCTTGCCTTCAACCTTGTTATGGCTCCAGGTCAGTGGATTCTCAAAGTCGTGCGAGACGTGCTTGTAGAACTCTTGATATTCGCTGTCGTTCACCTCGGTACGCGGACGTGACCAGAGCGCGGTAGCGTTGTTGACGCTCTCCCACTCGGGTACGGCATTCTCCGCTGCAGGCTTAACGTTACCCTCATCATCGTACTCGGGGGTTGGGGTCTTGATCATCTCAACCGGGATGGCGATATGGTCGGAATACTTACGCACCAGACTGCGCAGCCGCCAGCCATCGGCAAACTCGGTCTCGCCGCTTTTCAGGTGCAGAATAATGGTCGTGCCACGTTCGGCTTTGTCGATAGAGCCGACGGTGAAGTCCCCCTCGCCCGCCGACTCCCAGTGCACCCCTTCAGACTGAGGCTCACCGGCTTTACGGCTGAGCACTTCAACCCGATCGGCAACGATAAAGGCAGAATAGAAGCCCACTCCAAACTGACCGATCAGGTGGGAATCTTTCTTCTGATCACCGGTCATATGCGCCAGGAAATCAGCCGTGCCGGACTTGGCGATCGTGCCTAGATGATCGATCACATCCTGGCGGTTCATGCCCACGCCGTTATCGATCACCTTGATCAGATTGTTCTCTTGGTCAAACTCGATGCGAATCTTAAGCTCGCTGTCATTTTCGTACAGTCCATCTTCGGACAGCGCCTTAAAGCGCAGCTTATCGGCCGCGTCGGAGGCGTTGGAGATCAGCTCACGCAGGAAAATCTCTTTATTGGAGTACAGCGAGTGGATCATCAAATGCAACAGCTGCTTAACTTCTGTCTGAAAACCCAATGTTTCTTTATGCGTTTCGGTGGTCATACCTATTCCCAATTAGCAAGGTTGATACGGACAACGAGGCACAAGAGTACAGCCTCGACTCGTTGTCAAGATAGATGGGGCCGGTGATCCGTATTTCAAGAGTAGAGCCCGGATGTCGGCATAAATTCTATAGCCAGACGGCTAAAGCATGTCGGGGTAAAACCCGACCCACAGGGATGAGAAACACGCCGCTAACCCGCTATTCAGTCAGTTGTTGATAGCTCGAATCAAGGATCTTACTGTGCTCCAGGCCGACCATCAGCGTGCGTAACGTAGCGGAGCGAAACTCGCGCTGAAACAGCACATAGACCACTCCGGTAGACATCAGTACCAGCACCCAGGGGTTGATCACCCACCCCAGTAGCGCCAAGCTGAAGTAATAGCTCCGCAACCCCATATTAAAGTTGTTGGCCGCCATTGTTTGCATCTGCGCGGTACGTTGGACAAAGGCTTCACCCTGAGCCTCGCACTCAACTGCGATGGCAGCTGTAGCGTACACAGGTGCACTACCGATCAACACCGATGCGAAACCGTACTGGCGCAGGCTCCAGGTAAACTTGAAGAACGCGAAGATAAACAATCCCGTCAGTACCAGTAACTTCAGCTCCCACTCCATCCGGCTGGTCTCGATCACCATAGGCAGCTCAGAGAGCAGATTAACCGCCTGCTCCGAAGCACCGAACACCGTCAACAAACCGGCCAGCAGGATCAGGGTACTGGACGCAAAAAATGCCACGCTGCGTTCAAGATTAGCGATCGCGGCCATATCCGCGACTCGGACATCGCGCCGCAGCAGCTGTCGCATCCAGTCGATACGATAAAGATGCAGCACATTAACCAGGCACGGTGTGGTCTTCGACTTTATCCGTGCATAACGGCTGTAGCCATTGATGCAGATTAAAAACCAGACCAGTGCCAACAGATTGACCCAGTAGACCTGATCCAGGCCGAGAAACACCAACAATTCCATCTATCTATCCCTTTCAGTACGCCGAGTAACCTTAGACCTCTAATACCGCCATTTTCAGCGGTGGTTTACCATCGAAGCTGGGAAAATCCGCTTCCGGTTCGATCCATTCGACCCCCTTGATGGGTCTACCCGCTTTGGCTGCCGAACGTTGCAGCTGATCCAGCCAGACATCGCGATCTACCTGGGCGACATTATTGGTGCACACCAAGCGTCCACCGGGCTTGGTCGCCAGCAGACTGGGTTTAAACACGCTGGGGTAATCACGGACCAGATCGACAGTGCCGAAAGGGCTCTTAGCCAGGCGTGGCGGATCTAAAAACACCAGGTCAAACTGCTGGGCCTCAAAGCGTTGATAGTGCTTTGCAGGAGGCGCGTCGCGACCGCGGCGAAAGCGCACCACTTGGCCGCTGAGCTGCTGGATAGCGGGAAAGAAGTCAGACTGGATAAATTCAATCTTATCTTCAGAGATAGCATTGAGAGCGGCATTGTCTCGGCCGACCGCCAGCGATGAGCGCGCAAAGTCGATGTTGACCACCTGCTGAGCACCGGCTTTGGCCGCACAGACCCCCACACCACAGGTATAAGAAAATAGATTGAGGACATCTAAGCCGGCAGCATGGGCCTGCACCCAGCGTCGCCCGGCACGCAGATCCAGGAACAGCAGTGGATCGATGCCGCGGTGCACACCCCGAGTGCGGTAACTCACCCCGAGCTCGGTGCAGACCGCCGCGGCTGCATTCGCACCTTCTAACACCCGCTTGGAGTCACGAGGGCTGGTCTGGCTCGATTGACGTTCATGGTAGAAGGGCTGCAACTCCACACCCAGCAGGCCATTCACCTGGGCCACGAGCGCTTCAAGTTCGGCGGGCTCTAGCGGGCGGTGAAAACTCTGGATAATCAGTTGCGGGCCATAGCGATCGATGGTCAACCCCGGCTCACCCTCACTGGTGCCGTGAAACAGGCGATAGCAATCGGTGGCCTGCTGGGCCAACTGCTCAAGAAGCGGCCTACGGCTTTCGACCGCCTGTTGCAGCAGCTTCGCTAACCGCTGCGGGGAATCGGGATTCGACATCGTGCTGTAACCTTGGCAAAATTGGTCGGCTAGTATAACTGACTGGTTTCTCTGCACAGATCTTTCTCTGTTTAACCCCGTACTTTTATGGACATCCCCTTGATGGACTCGAGCAAAGCGATCAACCGTTACCGCAACCTAGTGACTGTCTGCATCTTACTGATAGGCGCTCTCGGGCTGACGCTGTACGAGGTCAAAGTCGAACAGCATCAACAGCAAAGCCTCAAAAACACCTTGCAACAAACCATCAGCCCCCCCACCGAGGCGCTGTTTAAAGTCGACGAGACCTACTATAGCCTCGACATGCTCACGCCTGACTTACAGTCGTCGCTGTACCAGATCCGCAAGCAGTCGTTCGAACAGCAACGGCGGGTGCTCGAACAGGCGATCATTGCAACCCACCTCTCCAATCAAACCGCCAATCAGATCGCCCACAGCGATGATCAAGCCCAGGTACCGGCGCTAAACGAAGCAGCCAAGAAAGCCTTACTGGATCGATTGCTAGTCAGCGGCGAAGCCCAACTACTACTTAAAGCCCCGATGCCAGCAACCGCCATACAGTAACCCAACGACCTCTCATAGACCTGACAGGGACCTCGACGGGATAAGACTATCTACGCCCTCCCGCAAGTGGGATAATCCGCGGCTGCAACAATTTTTGCCACCCGAGCGCCGGCTACCGCTGCCGACGTGACAACAGAGGATATCCATTTTGGGCGCTACCGACTTTTCATCCCTCAGGCTGAACGTCTCACTACTGGAGAATCTCGACTCTCTGGGCTATCAGGCGATGACACCGATCCAGGCCCTGAGTCTGCCGCCGATTCTCGAGGGCAAGGATGTTATCGCGCAGGCTAAAACGGGGTCGGGTAAGACGGCGGCCTTCGGTCTGGGGCTGCTCGAGCAACTGGATGTCAAACGTTTTCGGGTGCAGTCATTGGTACTCTGTCCGACCCGCGAGCTGGCCGACCAGGTGGCCAAAGAGCTACGCAAACTGGCGCGCACCATTCATAACATCAAGATCCTGACCCTGTGTGGCGGGATGCCGTTTGGTCCGCAGATTGGCTCGTTACAACACGGCTGCCATATCGTGGTCGGCACCCCGGGGCGTATCGAGGAGCACCTGCGTAAAGGCTCGCTCAACCTTCAGCACCTCAACTCGCTGGTGCTGGATGAAGCCGACCGAATGCTCGACATGGGCTTCCAAGCGACGCTGGATGCGATCATCGAACACGCCCCCAGCCAACGCCAGACCCTGCTCTTCAGTGCCACCTTCCCCGAACAGATCCAGTCTATCGCCCAGCGGGTGATGGTCGATCCGGTAATGGTCGAGGCGCTATCCAGCCATACCGAGAGCACCATCAGCCAGCATTTCTATAAGCTGGACAGCGACGAGCAGCGCCTGACCGCCGTACGTCTGCTGCTGCAGCACTACCGACCCGATTCGGCGGTGGTGTTTTGCAACACTAAACGTGAAACCCAGGCGGTCGCCGATGAGCTGTACAACTATGGCTTCACCGCCCTGGCACTGCATGGCGATCTGGATCAGAAGGCCCGGGATCAGACCCTGGTGCGCTTCTCCAACAAGAGTGCATCGGTACTGGTCGCCACCGACGTGGCCGCTCGCGGGCTGGATATAGACGCCCTGGACGCGGTGATCAACTACCAGATCTCCCACGATAACGAGGTCCATGTACACCGCATCGGCCGTACCGGGCGCGCGGGCAACCAGGGGATCGCCTGCACCCTGTATACCGAAAAAGAGCATTTTAAGGTGATCGGGCTCGAAGCTTATCTCGACCAATCGCTGAGCACCGACCCCCTACCGCCCATCCGACTGCTGGACACGCCACCCTATACGCCGACCATGACCACGCTGCAGATCGATGGCGGTAAAAAGCAAAAAATCAGACCCGGCGATATTGTCGGCGCGTTGACGGGCGCCAACGGCATCCAGGGTGATGAGATCGGTAAGATTCAGATGTTTGATAACTGGGCCTATGTCGCGGTGAAACGCAGTGTGGTAAAGGTCGCCATGAACAAGTTGGCGGAAGGCTCGTTAAAGGGTAGATCCTGCCGCTTCCGCCAGCTGCGTTAACCGACTCGCGTATGCAAAAAATAGCGCTATTTGCCGATGTGCAAAATATTTACTACACCACTCGGCAAGCTTACGGACGACAGTTTAATTACCGCAAACTCTGGCGCCTGCTGGCGGCCGAAGGCCAGATCGTTGCCGCCACCGCCTACGCCACCCATCGCGGCGACGAGCAGCAATTGCGGTTTCAAAATGCGCTGCAACAAATTGGCTTCAACGTCAAACTCAAACCCTATATCCAACGCCGTGACGGCTCGGCCAAGGGCGATTGGGATGTGGGCATCGCTATCGATATTCTCGATGCGGCGCCCGAGGTCGACCGGATCATCCTGCTCTCCGGTGATGGCGACTTCGATCTGCTTTTGGATAAGATCAGAACCGATCACCAGGTCAGCGCCGAAGTCTACGGGGTTCCCTCCTTGACCGCAGCCTCGCTGATGCAAGCGGCCAGTAGCTATCACCCTATTGAGGCTAGCCTGCTACTCTAGGCTATGACAGTTCCCCTTACCGGGCCGATAGTAGACTTTCACCACCCAGTCATCCGACCGCCACCACGCGCATCGGAACGAGCTACGCGCCATGCCTGGCGCACCAAACAAAAAAAAAGCGACCCGAGGGTCGCTTTTTTTGTTCAGTACACGATCAGCAACTTACCAGCCGGTCAGTTCCTTCAACGCATCACCGATCTGCGCCAAAGAGCGCACGGTCTTAACACCGGCATCTTCAAGCGCTGCAAACTTCTCGTCAGCAGTGCCCTTACCACCAGAGATGATGGCACCGGCATGGCCCATACGCTTACCTGCAGGCGCGGTAACACCGGCGATGTAAGAAACCACCGGCTTGGTCACGTTCGCCTTGATGTAGGCAGCCGCTTCCTCTTCGGCGGTGCCGCCGATCTCACCGATCATCACGATCGCTTCGGTCTTCGGATCGGCTTCAAACAACGCCAGAATATCGATGAAGTTAGAACCGGGGATGGGATCACCACCGATACCGACACAGGTAGACTGACCAAAGCCTGCGTCAGTGGTCTGCTTAACCGCTTCGTAGGTCAGGGTGCCTGAACGCGACACGATACCAACCTTGCCTGGCAGGTGGATGTGACCGGGCATGATGCCGATCTTGCACTCGCCTGGGGTGATAACACCTGGGCAGTTAGGACCGATCAGAGTCACAGCCAGCTCGTCGCACTTGACCTTGCACTCGAGCATATCCAGCGTAGGGATGCCTTCGGTGATCGCTACAATCAGCTTGATGCCGCTGTTCGCCGCTTCCAGGATAGAATCCTTACAGAACGCAGCAGGTACATAGATCACAGACGCTTCGGCGCCCGTGGCAGCCACGGCTTCGGCCACGGTGTTAAACACCGGCAGACCCAGATGGGTTGAACCACCTTTACCGGGCGTTACGCCACCGACCATCTTGGTACCGTAAGCGATCGCTTGCTCGGAGTGGAAGGTGCCCTGTCCGCCGGTGAAACCCTGGCAGATCACTTTGGTGTCTTTATTGATCAGAATGCTCATGGGTTATTTACCTCCCGCTGCTTTAACCGCTTGCTGAGCCGCGTCAGTCAGGCTAGTGGCGGCGATAATGTCCAGACCTGATTCAGCCAGTACCTGAGTACCCAGCTCTGCATTGTTGCCTTCAAGACGAACAACTACAGGCACTTTTACGCCGACTTCTTTAACGGCAGCGATGATCCCTTCGGCGATCAGATCGCAACGTACGATACCGCCAAAGATGTTAACCAGAACCGCTTTAACGGCATCATCGGAGAGGATGATCTTGAACGCTTCGGTAACCCGCTCTTTGGTCGCACCGCCGCCTACGTCGAGGAAGTTAGCCGGGAAGCCACCGTGCAGCGCCACGATATCCATGGTGCCCATGGCCAGGCCCGCACCGTTAACCATGCAGCCGATAGAGCCATCCAGAGCCACGTAGTTCAGCTCCCATTTGGCCGCATTGGCTTCACGCGCATCATCCTGTGATGGATCATGCATCTCCTGCAAATCTTTGTGACGGAACACCGCGTTGGAGTCGATCACAATCTTGGCATCCAGACAGTGCAGATTGCCGGCGTCGGTGATTACCAGTGGGTTCACCTCCAGCAACGCCAGGTCCTTGTCTTTAAACAGCTTCGCCAGACCCATAAAGATCTGCACGAATTGCTTAATTTGGTTGCCCTGAAGACCCAGTTTAAAGGCCAACTCACGACCCTGATAAGGCTGTGGGCCCGTTAGCGGGTCGATGATCGCCTTAAGAATCTTCTCAGGCGTCTCTTCAGCCACCTTCTCGATCTCGACGCCACCTTCGGTCGAAGCCATAAAGACGATGCGCCGTGAGCCACGATCGACTACCGCACCCAGATACAGCTCCTGAGCGATGTCGGTGCAGGTTTCAACCAGGATCTTAGTGACCGGCTGACCATTGGCATCCGTCTGGTAGGTTACCAGACGCTCACCCAGCCATTTTTCTGCGAAAGCCTTGGCTTCCTCAGCACTGTCGACCAGCTTGACGCCACCCGCCTTACCGCGGCCACCGGCGTGAACCTGTGCTTTAACTACCCACTTATCGCCGCCAATGCGCTTACAAGCCTCTGCAGCATCCTTGGGGGTTTCAACAGCCTCACCAATGGACACCGGTAGACCGTACTGGGCAAACAATAGTTTTCCCTGATACTCGTGAAGATTCATGTCAAGATCCGTTATTTACGTTCTACTGTGTGCGGCCTGAAAAAAGACCGCTCCAAAGTGCTCCCCGTTACCAGGGAGCCCGATCTATAGATACCCGTCGCCGGGTATCTGGTTAGCGCTTTTTGCGATTTGCCATATGAATCGCGTGATTATCACAGGCTAAAGCAGCCTCATGAATCGCTTCACTGACCGTGGGGTGCGCGAACACCGTCAACTGCAGATCTTCAGCGGTGGAGCCAAACTCCATCGCGATCACTGCCTGAGCGATCAGCTCACCCGCCTGTCCACCGATGATATGGCAACCCAGGATACGGTCCGTGGCTTCATCAGCAATCAGCTTGACGAAACCTTCGGTATCCTGTGATGCCATCGCCCGGCCGGACGCTGCAAAGGGGAACTTACCCACTTTAATTTTTACGCCTTCAGCTTTAAGCTGCTGCTCGTTCTTACCCACCCAAGCCAGCTCAGGATGGGTATAAATGATGCCAGGGATGCAGTCATAGTTCATCTGTGCCTTATGGCCGTGGATAATATCGGCAACCATAATCCCCTCTTCTGAGGCTTTATGCGCCAACATGGGACCACGAACAACGTCACCAATGGCGTATACGCCTGGAACGCTGGTGCGGCACTGGCCATCAACAGCAATAAAGCCACGCTCATCCAAGCCCACACCACAACCGGCATCCAGCAACGCTTCGGTGTAAGGACGACGCCCTACCGCAACGATCAGCTGATCGACAACGATCTCTTGTTCACCGTTAGCGTCGGTAAATTTAACCAACACCTCTTTGTTCTTGGCGCTGCCCTTGATCTCGGTACCGGTCACCCGTGCATTAAGGCGAATATCCAGCCCCTGCTTCTTCATGCTCTTCTGAGCCTCCTTAGCCATATCCTGATCACAGAATGGTAAGAAGTCCGCCATCGCTTCCAAAACGATGACTTCAGAGCCTAAACGCGCCCAGACCGAGCCCATCTCTAGGCCGATCACACCGGCGCCGATCACACCCAGACGCTTAGGCGTCTTGCTGATATTGAGCGCGCCCTCATTGTCGAGGATCAACCCCTCAGTCAGCGGTGCAGGAGGAATATTTACCGGCACCGAACCTGCCGCGATAATGATGTTTTCCGCATCAACAACTTCGGTGCTGCCATCACTTTTAGTCACTTCAACCTTTTTACCAGCAAGCACTTTACCCTTACCGGCCAATACGGTGACGCCGTTAGCCTTGAACAGCCCAGCAATACCGCCCGTGAGATTCTTGACGATCTGATCCTTACGACCAATCATCGCGGGCACATCCATCGTCACTGCACCGGTACTGATGCCATGGATCTTAAACTCGGCATGAGCCATATGATATTTATGAGTACTGTCCAACAAAGCCTTAGAAGGGATACAGCCCACGTTCAAACAGGTACCACCGAGAACTGTTGCGCCCTTATCATCGATCCATTTTTCAACACAAGCGGTCTTAAGACCCAGCTGCGCTGCACGAATGGCCGCGACATAACCGCCGGGGCCCGCCCCGATTACAACAACATCAAACTTTTGTGACATGTCTGCTCTTCCTATCAATTAACCCGGGGGGCTAGTTATTCTTTGAGGGTTCAGGCCTCGATCGAGGCCCTCTCACGTGTATCAAAAGTTTCTTATTCTAATGGTGTATCCGTCTCATTACACATCTAACAGCATGCGCGTAGGATCTTCGAGCAACTCTTTGATAGTCACTAGGAACTGCACCGCTTCTTTGCCATCGATCATCCGGTGGTCGTAAGATACCGCCAGATACATCATCGGCAGGATCACCACTTGGCCATTCACCGCCATAGGCCGCTCTTGGATCTTGTGCATACCCAGAATCGCTGTCTGCGGTGGATTCAGAATCGGCGTTGACATCAAGGAACCGAACACCCCACCGTTAGTGATGGTAAAGGTGCCGCCCTGCATATCATTGATACCCAGCTTGCCGTCACGACCACGGGCACCAAAATCAGCAATAGCCGCTTCAACACCTGCCAGACTCATGGCATCGGTATCGCGCAACACCGGCACCATCAGCCCACGCGCTGTTGACACCGCAACGCCGATATCCTGATAGCCGTGATAGACCATATCACTGCCATCGATGGAGGCGTTAACCGCAGGGAAGCGTTTAAGCGCCTCGGTAGCGGCCTTAACGAAGAACGACATAAAGCCCAGCCGGGTGCCATTATGAGTCTTCTCAAACAGATCTTTGTACTGCTTACGCAGCTCCATGATCGGCTTCATGTTGACTTCGTTGTAGGTCGTTAACATCGCCGCAGTCTGCTGCGCTTCGACCAGACGCTTGGCGATAGTCGCGCGCAAACGGGTCATAGGTACCCGCTTCTCAATCCGCGCACCGGCAGCCACCGCCTCAATCACGGGCGCTGCAGCTGTTGCGCTAACCGCCGCAACCCCAGGCTTGTTCTTCAGATAGTTCACCACGTCCTCTTTGGTGATGCGGCCACCCTTACCGGAACCGCTCACCTGTGAGGCATCGAGGTTGTTTTCGTCCAGCAGTTTACGCGCAGCAGGACCGGCTACTGCATCGGCATCGCCGGCAGCACTGTCGGCAACATCCGCAACCGCGGGGGCAGCCGCCACGCCAGCACCAGCACCAGCACCAGCAACAAAGAGTGCAATCACTTCATCGCTCAGGACGGTAGAACCTTCGCCTTTAAGAATCTCCGCAATCGAGCCGTCAGCAGGCGCGACCACCTCGAGAACGACTTTATCGGTCTCAATATCGACAATCAGCTCATCACGGGAAACGGCTTCACCCGGCTGCTTATGCCAAGTCGCCACGGTACCGTCGGCGACTGACTCTGGAAATGTAGGTGCTTTAATTTCGATTGACATGACACATCCTTTATTTAGTAACGGCCTAACAGGTGACTAATCTGTCAGGCCATGATCGCTTCGTTAACCGTTAATGGCGTCGTTAACCAGGGTTTCTTGCTCTTCCGCGTGTTGTGACATATAGCCAGAAGCGGGTGCCGCTGAACCCAGACGCGCCGAAACGCCGAGATTCAAGGTCGGATACAACCGATGCAGCACATGACGCATATGGTGCTGCGAACTGTACCAAGCCCCTTGGTTGAGCGGCTCTTCCTGACACCAGACCACGGACTCGACGTTCTGGTAGCCATTCAGCGCGGCAAGCAGCTCTTTCTCTGGGAAGGGATACAGCTGCTCTAGGCGGATAATGGCTACGTCGTCTCGGTTGTCGGCTTCACGTTTGTTGTAGAGATCGTAATAGACCTTGCCGCTGCAGAGCACGATACGCTTTACCTTGTCAGCACTGAGGTTATCAACTTCACCGATAACATTCTGGAAGCTGCCCTGGGTCAGTTCGTCAAGGGTTGAAACAGCCTGCTTATGCCGCAACAGTGATTTAGGTGACATCACGATCAACGGCTTACGCAGTGGACGGATCACCTGACGGCGCAGCATATGGAACACCTGAGCCGGGGTACTGGGCACACAGACCTGGATATTATGCTCGGCACACATCTGCAGATAGCGTTCAAGTCGGGCCGAGCTGTGCTCAGGCCCCTGACCTTCGTAGCCATGCGGCAACAGCATGGTCAGGCCACATAACCGCGCCCACTTGTGCTCTCCCGAGGTGATGAACTGATCGATAACCACCTGTGCACCGTTGGCAAAATCACCGAACTGCGCTTCCCAGATCACCAGGGTATTGGGCGCGGTGGTGGCATAGCCATACTCGAACCCTAACACCGCCTCTTCAGACAGGAAGGAGTCATAGATATTCATCCGCGGTTGATCGGCAGCTATGTTTTGCAGCGGCACATAGACAGCACCATCTTTTTGGTTATGCAGTACCGCATGCCGGTGTGAGAATGTACCCCGACCCACATCCTGTCCGGTAATCCGGATCGGATGCCCTTCGGCCAGCAGGGTCGCGTACGCCATGGTTTCGGCAAAGCCCCAG
Source organism: Motiliproteus sp. (assembly GCA_041586735.1). Taxonomy (GTDB): domain Bacteria; phylum Pseudomonadota; class Gammaproteobacteria; order Pseudomonadales; family Balneatricaceae; genus Motiliproteus. The sequence goes on along the minus strand of JBFGZQ010000004.1, from coordinate 81,994 downwards.
TTGATCGGCATCGCGCCGGAACCCATCTTCTTACGATCTTCCAGAATTTTTTTCACTTGATTCTGGACAATAAAGCCTTCGGGTTTAACGTCTAACCGAGCTACCAGATCCTTGAGCATCTCGGCATCAACAGTCGTATCACACTCAAGATCCCAGTCGTGACCCAGATAAGGGCGCCAGTCGACAAACAACTCTTCGTTGGGCTCAGTCACCAGGGACTTGGCAACGTGACGACCGTCTTCCAGCGACTGACGGTAGTCCGCCTCCATCGCTCGACTTTCGGCATCAGTCACCACCCCTTCAGCGATCAAGCGCTCGGCATAGAGTGCCCGAGTGGTCTTTTGGGACTTGATGATCTTATACATCACCGGCTGAGTGCCGGAGGGCTCATCAGCCTCGTTATGGCCGCGACGACGGTAACAGACTAGATCGATGACCACGTCTTTTTTGAACTCGTTACGGTAATCCAAAGCGACCTGGGTGACAAAAGCCACCGCCTCGGGATCATCACCATTCACGTGAAAGATCGGCGCCTGAACCATCTTGGCGATATCGGTACAGTATTCGGTAGAACGGGAATCTTCACGCTTGTTGGTGGTGAAACCCACCTGGTTATTGATGACGATATGGACCGTGCCGCCGGTCTTATAGGCACGGGTCTGCGACATCTGCAGGGTCTCCATCACCACCCCCTGTCCGGCAAAGGACTGGTCACCATGCAGGGTGATAGGTAACACCAGATCACCATGCGCGTCATTACGACGGTCTTGACGCGCGCGCACCGACCCCTCAACGACGGGCGATGCGATCTCAAGATGCGAGGGGTTAAACGCTAGAGCCAGGTGAACTTCACCGCCAGCGGTCGCCACATTGGAGGAGAACCCCTGATGGTATTTAACGTCACCGGAGGTGGTCAGGGTACGCTTGCCTTCGAACTCGTTAAACAGGTCCCGTGGGTTCTTACCAAAGGTATTCACCAGAACGTTGAGACGTCCGCGGTGCGCCATACCGATGACGACCTCTTTGGTGCCGTGTTTACCCGCACGCTGAATCAGCTCATCCATGCAGGGGATAAGGGCTTCGCCGCCTTCCAGACCAAAACGCTTGGCACCGGCAAAGCGCGACCCCAGGTATTTCTCCAGACCTTCGGCAGCTGTTAAGCGCTCGAGAATATGCTTACGGTATTCGGGTTCAAACTCGGGATGACTACGCACCGGTTCAACGCGCTGCTGTAACCAACGTTTCTCCTGGGTGTCGATGATATGCATGAACTCAGAGCCCACCGTGGTGCAGTAGGTTTTCTGAAGATCATCCAGTATAGTTTTCAGTGGCGCTTCTTCTGTTCCAAAGAACAGTGAGCCCAGCTGAAAAGTGGTGTCCAGATCGGCAGCGGAAAGCTCATGAAAACGCAGATCCAGATCGGGGACATCCTCGCGCTGCATCAATCCCAGAGGATCTATTTTTGCAACCTGATGACCTCTGACTCGGAAAGCGTTAATCATCCGCAACACCCGAACCTGCTTCTTCTCATGTTCGGAGCTGACGCCCGACACTGGAAGCTGCTGGGTGGCGCGTTGATTTTTGGATAGATAAAGAAAGTGCTCGCGCACTATGGAGTGAGGAATATCTGCGGTTACTGTTTCCTGGACCCGGGGAAGTTTATCGAACTCTTCACGCCATTCCTGTGAAACTTCATTGGGGTCTCTGAGATACGTCTCGTAAAGATCTTCGACGTATGCCAGATTGCCACCTGAGAGATGGGAACTCTTCCACATCAGCTCCATTATGCCTTCATGCATTCTCGACAACCCTGTAGTGAGGGAATGCGCCTGAATCGGCGTACATTCTTCGCCCAGCCACCCGCCTTGGCAGGAATACTGAGGAACAACGCCCCTATTAGTAATGTTTCAGTGACATCTTTAAAGTGAGCTAAACCAACCAAATAACCAATCATTCTCGGTTCGCATCGGCGCATAAGTCTACAGCACTTAGTACTACACCGGAATAATGCTTTTTACTTAGAAGCGTCGAAATCAACAGCTATTGCCAACTCGGGAGTACCGAGCCAAGCGCACCAGAACCCAACACAGCCGCGGCCGCTGACCGAGCAACAAAGATAAAAAAGACAAAAAAAAGACAAAAAAAATGGTGCGAATAATCGCACCATTTTATCTTTTCCGATCAGGTCGCTTGCTGGAGCAGCATATTGCGAATCTTGCCGATCGCCTTGGTCGGGTTCAATCCCTTGGGACAGACACTGACGCAGTTCATGATGCCATGACAACGGAACACACTGAAAGGATCATCCAGCTCAGCCAAGCGCTGCTGAGTAGCGGTATCACGGCTATCAATCAAGAAACGATAGGCCTGCAATAAGCCCGAGGGACCGATAAACTTATCCGGATTCCACCAGAACGACGGACAGGCTGTTGAACAGCACGCACAGAGAATACACTCGTACAGACCATCCAGCTTCTCTCGCTCTTCGGGCGACTGCAGCCGCTCGATAGCCGGTGGCGGAGTATCATTGATTAGATAGGGCTTAATCTTCTCATACTGCTTGTAGAACTGGCTCATATCGACCACCAGATCACGCACTACCGGCAGACCGGGAAGCGGGCGCAGTACCAGCTTATCTTTATCCACCACCGCTGACAGCGGGGTAATACAAGCCAAGCCGTTCTTGCCGTTCATATTCATACCGTCAGAGCCACAAACTCCTTCACGACATGAACGACGATACCCCAGGCTCGGGTCTTTATCTTTGAGCAACTGGAGCAGATCCAGCACCATGATGTCCTTATTGCCGGGGATATCAATATGGATATCCTGCATATAAGGCGCATCATCGACCTCAGGATTGTAACGATAAACACTGACTAACATGACCACACTCCCTTAGTAAACGCGCTTCTTAGGTGCAAAAGCTTCAACAGTCTTAGGCGCGAAATTCACATCACGCTTACCAACTCGCTTCGTTCCAGGGAAGTAGACAGAGTGCTTCAGCCAGTTAACATCATCACGCTCGGTGAAGTCGTTACGGGCATGAGCACCACGGCTCTCTTTGCGCTCTTCAGCTGCGATCGCTGTTGCTTCTGCAACTTCCAACAGGTTCTCAAGCTCCAAAGCCTCAATACGCGCGGTATTAAAAGCAGAAGACTTGTCTTCCAGATGCAAGTTCTCGACACGAGCGCGAAGCTCAACCAGCATATCCAAACCTTTTTGCATGCTGACACCGTCACGGAATACGCCAAAGTACAGCTGCATGGTCTTCTGCAAGTCAGCACGCACCTGAGCAACACTCTCGCCACCGGTACTATTATTCAGACGATCGAGACGCGCCATCGCCGCAGCAACATCTGCCTCAGTCGCCTCATCAGCACTGTAACCGGCGTTAATCATCTTCTGGATATGCAGACCCGCCGCACGACCAAAGACCACCAGATCCAACAGCGAGTTACCACCCAAACGGTTGGCACCGTGCACGGAGACACAGGCGACTTCGCCACAGGCAAATAGCCCCGGAATCTCCTGATCATTCCCCTGAGCATCGACAGTCAACGCCTGACCACCGATATTGGTAGGCACGCCACCCATCATGTAGTGACAGGTCGGAACCACCGGAACCAGATCTTTAACCGGATCAACATGGGCAAAGGTCTTGGATAGCTCACAGATACCTGGTAAGCGGCTTTGCAGCACCTCTTCGCCCAGATGATCAAGCTTCAGGAATACGTGATCGCCATCAGGACCACAACCGCGCCCCTCAAGAATCTCAAGCACCATGGAGCGCGCCACAACATCACGGCCGGCTAGATCTTTAGCATTCGGTGCATAGCGCTCCATGAAGCGCTCGCCATCTTTATTGACCAGATAGCCACCTTCGCCACGACAACCCTCGGTGACCAACACCCCGGCTCCGGCAATACCGGTCGGGTGGAACTGCCACATCTCAATATCCTGTACTGGGAAGCCGGCACGCAACGCCATGCCCACACCGTCACCGGTATTGATCAATGCATTGGTAGTAGACTGGAAGATACGCCCAGCACCACCCGTCGCCAGCACAGTCGCCAGCGCCTTGATGTAAACGGTTTCGCCGGTTTCGATGCAGATCGCAATAACCCCGACCACCACACCCTCACTATTTTTTACCAGGTCGGTTGCATACCACTCATTGAAAAACGTGGTGCCCGCTTTCAGGTTGGCCTGATATAGGGTGTGCAGCAGCGCATGACCGGTACGGTCGGCGGCAGCACAGGTACGAGCGGCCTGACCACCTTCACCAAAATTCTTAGACTGACCACCGAACGGACGCTGATAGATACGGCCCGCTTCAGTACGGGAGAACGGCATCCCCATGTGATCCAGCTCAAATACCGCTTGAGGACCCACACTGCACATATACTCGATAGCGTCCTGATCACCGATATAATCGGAGCCTTTGACGGTATCGTACATATGCCAACGCCAATCATCTTGCGGATCAGCACTGGCGATCGCGCAGGTAATACCGCCTTGGGCAGATACCGTGTGTGAACGGGTTGGAAACACTTTAGAAACACAGGCGGTCTTCAAGCCAGATTGAGCCAACTGCAGCGCGGCACGCATACCTGCACCACCACCACCAATTACGATAGCGTCATAGCTAAGCGTACGAATATTTGACATTACTTATAATCCCCACAATACCTGAACGCCCCACACCAAATAACTGAACATCGCCGTTCCACAGATAACCTGGAACAGGAACCGAGGTCCGGCTGGCTTAATGTAGTCAGTGGATATGCTCCACAGTCCAATCCAAGCGTGAGCACCTAATGACAACAGGGTCATCAGCGTAAACACACGCACCCACGTCAGACTAAACAGATCATCCCACTGTTCATACGTCAGACCCGAATTGGTCAACAGATAAAAAAGGATAAACAGGGTATAAGCCAGCAACACCACTGCCGTCGCTCGCTGGATCATCCAGTCATACAGGCCACTGCGGCCAAAACTTGTGATCGTAGTTACCATATCCATATCCCCGCTAGTAGCGTAGAAACAACACCGGCAACTAAAGTGGCTTTAGCAATCAGCGTACCGCTTTCCAACTCTTCACAGTAACCGCAATCCATAATCAGATGCTTAATACCGGCAAAGAAGTGGTACAGCAGCGCAGATACTGAGCCCCAGGCAACCAGTTTCGCAAAGAAACTAGTGCTTAGCATATCGGCAACGGCATCAAACCCCTGTTGAGAATCGAGCGACAGATCGAAGGCATACAGCATAAAGGCAACTCCAACAAACAGAATAATGCCGGTAATGCGGTGCAGTATCGAAGAGATAGCAGGCAGAGGTTGTTTTATCGTACGTAAATCTAAATTTACAGGTCTGTTTTTTTTCACGGCTCTAATTGACACTCACGTTAGCCCACTGAAGGGGCGATTAGAAGGACGTGCTAGTACAACGAAGCGACATAAGACTGGGCAGTAATCCCTGACTTATCCCTAACTTCGGTGCGGAAGTATAACGACAGAGAGAGGCTAAAACAATTCATCAGGAACTAGACCAAAGGTATAAATGACTAAGTTTTTTTCTCCATAATATCTAATCACTCCAAAAGCCCCCTGGCCCTTAGCCACCCTAACCTTTCACCCACAGCGCATATGCTGCATTGCAGAAATTGAACTTTTGGATGGATTGACTTTAGCGTCAATACTCCTATAGTGTTCATTCTTTTATAGAGGGCCAGTGTGCATTATTTCCGCCTAAGCCATTGAATACTATATGGCAAAACCCATAAACACACCGAAAGAACAGGAGCCGCCATGAGTGACAAAAAAGCGTATCTAAAACTGGTTGTCGACGGTACAGAAGAAACTATTGAATTACCCGTACTGCACGGCACTGAAGGTCCAGACGTCGTCGATGTCCGCGGACTCGTCAGCAAAGGACTATTCACCTACGACCCCGGCTTTATGTCTACCGCGGCGTGCGATTCTTCCATCACCTTCATTGACGGTGAAAAGGGCATATTGCTGCACGGTGGCTATCCGATCGAACAGCTGGCTGAAAAGTCTGATTACATGGAAGTCTGCTATCTGCTGCTCAACGGCCAGCTACCTACGCCAGAGGAAAAAGAACAGTTTGTCAGCACTATCTACAAGCACACCATGGTGCATGAGCAGTTGGGACAGTTTTACCGCGGCTTTCGTCGTGACGCCCACCCCATGGCTATCATGTGCGGCGTAGTGGGCGCACTGTCGGCGTTTTACCACGACTCCCTAGACATCAACGATCAGCATCACCGTGAAGTCTGCGCTTACCGACTCATTGCCAAAATGCCGACCATGGCGGCCATGAGCTATAAGTACTCCGTTGGCCAGCCGTTTATGTACCCGCGCAACGACCTGAACTATGCCGAAAACTTCCTGCATATGATGTTCGGCACACCCTGTGAAACGTACAAACCTAACCCGGTTGTTGCCAGGGCGATGGACAAAATTTTTGTCCTGCATGCCGATCACGAGCAAAACGCCTCGACCTCCACCGTGCGCCTGGCCGGCTCATCGGGTGCCAACCCATTCGCCTGTATCGCCTCGGGTATTGCCGCGCTCTGGGGACCTGCTCATGGTGGTGCCAACGAAGCGGTGCTGGCGATGCTGGATGAGATCGGAGATGCCGATAATATTCCAGAGTTCATTGCCAAGGCCAAGGATCCAAACGATCCGTTCCGCCTGATGGGCTTCGGACATCGCGTTTACCGCAACTTCGATCCGCGCGCCAAAGTGATGAAAGTGTCGTGCGACCAGGTCCTAAAAGAGCTCGGTTTGGAGAACGATCCGTTACTGAAGATCGCCAAAGAGCTGGAAAAGATCGCTCTGGAAGATGAATACTTCATCCAACGTAAGCTGTACCCGAATGTTGATTTTTACTCGGGCATCATTCTTAAGGCTATCGGCATCCCCGTTAACATGTTTACGGTTATCTTTGCCCTGTCCCGCACCATCGGCTGGATCTCACACTGGAGCGAGTTCCACTCAAGCCCCAACAAGATCGGCCGTCCGCGTCAGCTGTACACCGGCCCAAGCAAGCGCGACTACCCAGGTTAATTCCGAAGCACCACTAAAAAGGCCGCTATGTGCGGCCTTTTTTTCGTTCAATATTTACATGAGCGCCTACCTAGACAGACGCGACTAAAATGACTCTCGAGTAATCTTCCAGCAATGATGAATCTTCTGATTGCGCTCAAAATCCTTATCAATGCTTTGCGCTGAAACATCCTCAATCCGATAGCGTGCCAGCGCCTCCAGATCCATTTTGAACTTACGCAAGTTATTGGAGAATATTAACACCCCACCCTCTGCCAGCAACCGCATCGCCTGCTCAATCAACAGCACATGATCTTGCTGTACATCAAACACGTCACGCATTCGCTTGGAGTTGGAGAAGCTAGGCGGATCCATAAAGATCAGATCATAGCTAGCAGCCTGCTTTAGCGAGGCCTCCTTTAGCCAGGCAACACAATCCTCCTGTAGCGTTACATGGATCTTTTCACTCAAGCCATTCAGGGCGAAATTCTTTCGCGCCCACTCCAGATAGGTGGCCGACATATCGACACTGGTCGTCGCTAGCGCCCCTCCTAGAGCGGCCTGCACCGTCGCCACCGAGGTGTAACTAAATAGATTTAAAAACCGTTTACCGCGACTGTGATCATGGATCCATTGGCGAATAGGTCGATGATCCAGAAATAATCCGGTATCGAGATAGTCGTGCAGGTTCACCAGCAACCGCGCCGACCCCTCTTCGACCTCAAAGAACTCGCCCTGTTGCGCCAGCCGCTGATACTGAGACTTGCCCTCTTGACGACGGCGCTGCTTTAGCACGATACGCTCCGGCGCCACCCCCGTGACTGCAGGCAGCACATCCATCACCAACTTCAACCGCTGATCAGCCTTAGCCTGGTCAACGGACGCGGGCGGCGCATACTCTTGAACATGCAGCCAATTGCCGTACCTATCGATCGCTACCGCATATTCGGGCATATCCGCATCATATAAACGATAACAGTGGATCTGCGCCTTGCGCGCCCATTTATCCAGCTGCTTCATATTTTTACGCAGCCGATTGGAAAACATATCCTCGGGCTGTTTTGCCGCTGGCTGACCATCGAGCGGCTGCGAATCCTGCCGCGACGCCAGAAACTGATTCGCCTGCACATCAAACATCAACAACTGACTGGCAATCGCGCCATTAAACAGCTTGTACTGCTTATAGGAGTGGATACCCACCGCCTTACCCAGATCGGGATTCCCGGTAAACACCGCCGCACGCCAGCCGGAAAAATGCTGCTTCAGCGCCTCACCCAGATGCTGATAGAGATAGCGAACCACCGGTACATCACTTAAACGCTCGCCGTAGGGCGGGTTAGTAATCAACAACCCCTGTTGAAAATTGGCCTTATGCGTTAGCGGCTTAAGCTGCGCCAACTCACGATGAGAGATACGCACCCAGGCATCAACACCCGCGAGTTCGGCATTGCTTTTGGCGATCGAAACGGCCTTAGGGCTGGCATCATAACCATGAATTTCCGGCAGGTCCGTGCGCTCTTTGGCCGCCTGCCGCTGCTGATCGGCCTCCCACAGCAACCCCTGCCACAGGCCGTTATCATGCTTGAGCCAACGCTCAAAGCCGAACCCTCTGCGTAGCAGCCCTGGGGCGATATTAGCCGCCATCAGCGCCGCTTCGATCAGCAGGGTACCCGACCCACACAGCGGATCGATCAACGGCCACTGTTGAGCCGCAAGCTCGGGCCAGCCACTACGAATAAGCAGCGCAGCAGCTAGGTTTTCTTTTAAGGGCGCCGCGCCACCCTGTTTACGATAACCGCGCCGATGCAGACTCTCGCCGGAAAGATCGAGACTTAAATGCGCATCGCCCTGCGCCAGATGCAGGTTAATCCGCAGATCGGGTGACTCCTTATCAATGGAGGGACGCAGGCTCGTCGACGCCCGAATCTGATCAACAATCGCATCCTTGACCTTCAGCGCGCCAAAATGGGTATTGGTAATGGCCCGATTGGTGCCGGTAAAGTGGACCAGCAGACTGCCCTCTGCGGGCATATGCTCGAGCCAAGCAATCTGCTGCACGCCGGCATAAAGCTGCTCGGCAGACTCTGCGGCAAAGCTTGCCAGAGGCAGCAAGATCCGGTTCGCCAACCGTGACCAAAGACAGGCTTTATACGCAATCTCCAAGCCGCCATGAAAATAAACCCCGGCAACCGTCGATTTTGTGTCGGTGGCCCCTAGCGCCTCCAGCTCTTCAATCAGCAGCAGCTCAAGACCCTTGGGACAGGTTGCAAAAAAACGTGTACTTTCAATTTGTTGAGACAATTTTCTACCCAATCAATAAATAACTGATCACCGCTACCCAGATCCACCGCGCATGCGCAGATGCGAGTAGCTTCGCTTACAAAGAGTGCTAACCTGGACCCGAACACCAGCACCCACCTTAGCATTAAAACTTTTCACGTTACTCGACTATCAGCGGCGCTTGTTAATAGGCGATTGTTTATAGAGCTTTTTTAATTCCTAGAAGAAAGCACAACCGCGCTATCACAGCCCAGCATCGAAAATTATTATCGACAATAGCACTAGAATACGATAAATATTTGTCTGGCAGTTAACTTGCTGCCCATGCTGATAGCAGCTCCTGGCTGCCTGCAGTTCTCCATGCATGAATAGACCGAGTACAAGGTTCGCCAACACCGCTCTGCGGTGGGTGCGCACCGCCTACAAGAAATAACGAGGCTATTGAATGAAGAGACAAAAACGTGATTTAACATCCCGAGCCTTTTCACGCGGCTACCAAGCTGGCGTATCAGGAAAATCTAAAGATGTCTGCCCTACCCCCGTCGGTGATAATCGACACTACTGGATCACCGGCTGGCGCCAAGGGCGTTCTGACTTCTGGGACGGCTACCAAGGAATCTCAAATCTGCATTGCACTCCGGTCATGAACTGATTCGGCTATTTATTCATACCTAGAAAAGAGGGCTCCCCTGGCGAGCCCTCTTTTTTTTGCGCTCATCTAGCCCAGAGCCGCCACTGCCTTGGCAGCTTCGCTGATCAATGCCGGGCCACGGTAGATAAAACCACTATAAACCTGCACCAACGAGGCCCCCGCTACGACCTTCTCGCGTGCGCCTGCGCCATCACAGATCCCGCCAACCCCGATAATAGGCACCTGACCGGCTAACGCCTGCGCCAGACTGGTTATCACCTGGGTTGAACGTTGGCGCAAGGGGGCACCGCTCAGCCCACCCGCTTGACTGGCCAGTGCAGAGTTCTGCACGCCGGTTCGCTCCAGGGTGGTGTTGGTGGCGATAACGCCATCCATACCGTACTTAATCAGCGCCTGAGCGACTAGCCCGATCTCCTCTGGCTGCATATCCGGCGCTATTTTTACGGCAATGGGCACATAGCGGCCGTAATAACCTGCCAGCCTGGACTGTTCCTGCTTCAATGCGGCCAGCAAGGTATGCAGCGATTCGCCGAACTGCAGGGCACGCAAACCTGGGGTATTCGGCGAAGACACGTTGATCGCCACATAACTGGCACGACTATAGACCTTACGTAGACATAACAGATAATCGTCGGTAGCCCGCTCCACCGGAGTATCAAAATTCTTGCCGATGTTGATCCCAAGAATCCCCTGATAACGACTGCGATCAACCTGCTGCAGCAGGTAATCAACGCCTTTATTATTAAAGCCCATGCGATTGATGATGGCTCGATGCTCAGGGATTCGGAACATCCGTGGTTTTGGGTTGCCGGCTTGCGGTCTCGGGGTCACGGTACCGACTTCGATAAAGCCAAATCCCAACGCCGCCAGCCCATCAATATGCTCGGCATTTTTATCCAGCCCCGCCGCCAGACCTACCGCATTAGGAAAGTCTAAACCCATGACCTGGACCGGTGCCTCGACCCGCGTCAGTAACAACGGACTCAACCCCGTCAGCTCACCGATATCCAGACCCCGCATCGATAACGCATGCGCAGTTTCGGGCTGAAAGCGGAATAATAATGATTGCAGATAGGCGTATGACATAGCGAGCTCCTAGTTAAGCGCAGCATTATACGAAAAGCCGCCGTGGATGCTAACGTCGTTAGGATTTAATCGCGTTTAATTACGTTTACTGCAGCAACACAAACCATACCCGCCGGTGTCTCTAGTCGATCGACATGCTCGGCAGTGCCGGTCTGACTACCCATATCGACTTAATTATCAGTATCGGTGTCATTGTCGGTAACAGAGGTTTGCTGCGCCAGCACCTCCAGAGAGCGCGCAGCGACAGCCGCCGGATCTGATTTCAGACGATTGGGGCGCTTAGCCGCTTGCTGCGACTGCTTGTCCTTCTGCAAACTGGTCAGATAACCGCTGCGCTGCTGAGGTTTTAGCTTACTCTGGCTGGTACGATTTGCACGTACCTCTACCTCGGCCATATCTGTTAAGGGCACCCGACCTGCTTTACCACGAGATTTCTTCTGACGTGTCATATTTCACTTATCCTTAGTGTCCGGCTCGCTGCCAGACACGGGGTCAACCTGTTGATGGGAAGAGCCGTACTCGCCCTTATAGGCCAATCTTAACGCGTCGGCCTCCGTTTGCGTTTGCGTCTGCCGCTGCAGCTCAAGCTGGTGCTGCTCTGCCTGCAATGCTGCCAGGCGTTTTTTCTCGACCCACTCACCCACTGTTTCAAAACTGAGCCGGCCAATCAACCCTGAGCGAAGATCACCGATGACCACCTCACCCGCTTGAGTGCGATTGATAATGCCGCCACTTTTCAAGCAGCCACGCCGTCGACCTATCTGCTCCAACGCCTCATGCGCAGACTCGGGTAGCTGTGACAGTTTAAAGCGCTGCAGCAGCAGATCAGGGTAATCCTTGATCAAAAAATCCAAACTGTAGAGCGCTATATCCTCATACTCCACCACCGTGTCACGAATCGCACCACTAGCAGCAAGGCGATAAGAGGAATCCTCATCTACAATTTTAGGCCATAATATCCCCGGGGTATCAAAGACCGCCAGGCCGTTATTGGTCACAAAGCGCTGTTGGTTTTTAGTCACCGCCGGTTCATTACCGACCTTGGCAATTTTACGCCCCATCAGTGCGTTGATCAGGGTCGATTTACCCACGTTAGGGATCCCCATGATCATCACCCGCACCGGTCGATCTGCGGCCACCCGTCCCGGCGCGGTTTGCTTACACAACGCTATCAACTGCTGCAGTTCTGATTTCTGATCCATCCTCAGCGCCAGCGCCTGAGTGGTGTCGGTGTTGAGAAACTTCAGCCACTTGCGTGTACGCCCAGGATCGGCAAGATCACTCTTATTAAGCACCTTGAGCAATGGTTTTTGACCGCTCAACTCACCCACCAGCGGATTGGCGCTGGAATAGGGCAGACGCGCATCCAGCACTTCGATCACCACATCGATCTCGGAGATCACCTTCGCGATCTCTTTACGCGCTTTGTGCATGTGCCCGGGAAACCATTGTATGGTCATCGGCAGCCAACTCCTGGTCGTCATTTCGGGGCGCGATTATAGCCTAGCCATGCCCAGCTGTCTGACTTAATAGTATCGCTGACAATCATCCCCTGACACCGTAGGCGTCAGCCTTGCATTGGGCTAGAATGCCCCAAAAGGATTTGAGCAATGCACTGCCGATGATTAACAACACTAATAGTCGACCATTGATGGCGCGACAGCCTATATTTGACCGTCAACTCAAAGCCATTGCTTACGAACTACTCTATCGCAGTGAACATGACAGCGACACTGATTTTCTGGATGACGAGCAAGCCTCTAGTGAGATGCTGCTCAATACCTATACCTGCCTCAGTGACGAAGGGACCAGCAAGCGCGTTCCAGCGTTTATTCACCTGACCCGCGAGATGCTCATTAAGCAGAGCGTGCCGCAACTGCTCCGCAAGCAGATTGTGATCGAAGTGCCCGAAGATATGGCTATCGACCAGGCGCTTATCGATGCCGTCAAAAAACTCAAAGAGGACGGTTTTAAAGTCGCTCTGGATAAATTCTTCTTTGATCCTAAATATATTCCGCTACTGAAACTGGTCGACATCGTTAAGATCAACCTTCAACGCCTCTCTAAACAGGAGGTTGAAGAGCAGATCAAAAAATTAGCCCCCTACCGGGTAACGCTTTTGGCGCAAAAAATTGAAACCCTCGAACAACTGTATGCATGCGTCGATCTTGGCTTTAAACTATTCCAAGGCCATTTCCTCAGCAAACCCCAGATCGTTAAAGGCAACAAAGTTGCCCCCAACACCCTGGCACTGATGCAGGTGGTTCAAGAGTTGCAGCGCCCCGGCACGACAGCCTCGGCGGCTGAAAGACTCATTATCAAAGACCCAGTACTGACCTTCAAACTGCTGCACATCGTCAACTCCGCCGCCTATATCCTGGTACGCAAAGTAGAGTCGCTCAGCCAGGCCGTAACCATATTGGGTATAGAACAGGTTCAAAAATGGGCCACCCTTATCGCCCTCAGCAGCAGCAACAATAAACCTGCAGCGCCATCACGCTCACTGCTGGCCCGCGGCCGGATGTGTGAACTGCTGGCCGAAGGGATGCGCTACCCCAATACCAGCAACTTTTTCATGGTGGGGATGATGTCGGGTATCAGCCCCCTGCTGGGTATGGAGATGGAGAGGGTACTGGAGCAGATCCCATTAAACGATGAGATCAAAGCTGCGATTGGCAAGCATGAAGGTGTCATGGGCAGAGTGCTAGAGGCCGCATTGGCTTACGAACATGGCGAATGGGCGCGCCTAGGGGAGTTCGAGATCAACGACAACCTCTACGAGACGGCTTATCGCCAGAGCTTAGTCTGGGCCCAGGAAGCGGTGCAGGCGATGGCCGACGGCGTCTGAGCTCGAATGAATAAACCAGGAACACCCAAGCCCAATGGATAAGCCCGCCCCCACACAACCCCTCAATATTGAGCAACTACGCGCTGACTTCCCTTTAATTTCTGCATCCGCTGACTGCTATCTCGATAACGCCGCAACCACCCAAAAGCCGCTCTGCGTCCTGGAGGTCATGGACCGCTACTATCGACTGAGCAACGCCAACGTCCACCGTGCCGCTCATCGCCTCAGCCGCCAGGCGACCGATGCTTTTGAAGCCGCACGGCAAACCGTGCAGCAGTTTATCAATGCTGCCCACCCAGATGAGATCATCTGGACCCGCGGCACCACCGAGGGGATTAACCTGGTCGCCTACAGCTTCGGCCAGCTAGCGATTGGCCCAGGAGATGAGATCATCACCACCGTCCTGGAACATCACGCCAATATAGTCCCCTGGCAACTCCTGGCTCAGCGCAGCGGTGCGACCCTCAGAGTGGTGCCGCTAACCCATCAGGGCGATCTGGATCAGACGGCCTATGCCGCATTGCTGAACCCGCGGACCAAACTGGTCGCCATCAGCCATGTCTCCAATGCGCTAGGCACGGTTAATCCGATTGCAGAGATGATTCAATTAGCGCACGCGGTCGGCGCCAAGGTGCTGATCGATGGCGCTCAGGCGGTCAGCCATATCCGCATCGATGTGCGGGCGCTCGATTGTGATTTCTACCTGTTTTCCGGGCATAAGCTCTACGGCCCGACCGGCATCGGGGTGCTGTACGGAAGACGGCAACTGCTCAGGGAGATGCCACCCTGGCAAGCGGGCGGCGAGATGATCGAACGGGTCAGCTTCGAGGGCAGCACCTTTCAACCACCGCCGTTCCGCTTCGAAGCAGGCACCCCCAACATTGCCGGCGCGATAGGCCTTGCCGAAGCCATTCGCTACCTGGACAGCTTTGATATCGACCAGCGCCAGGCGCACGAACAACAGCTGCTAGCACATGCCATACAGCGACTGAGCACCTTGCCGGGATTACAGATTATCGGCCAGCCTCAGCAACGGGTTGGCTTGTTGCCCTTTATTATTGACCGCATCCACAGTTTTGACCTGGGAACGTTGCTCGATCAGCAGGGTATCGCGCTGCGTACCGGCCACCACTGCACCCAGCCTCTGCATCAGCACCTCGGGCTTGAGGGTACGATACGTGCATCCTTTGGACTCTATAACCGCATGGATGAGATCGACCGCTTAGCGGACAGCCTCAGCGAACTGCTACACCAAGACTCACACGCTGCGACCCAGCCCCACATCAGCCGCGATGCTGCTTACCACCAGGAGCCGGAGCAGCAACCACAGGATCAGCAACCGCTATTGCAGCAACTGCTGCAACTCGATCATTGGCAAGCGCGCTATAGTTTGCTGATGAAGACGGCGCAAACCCAGCCCGCTATGATCGATCTCAGACAGGAGCAACACCAGCTATCCGGATGCTCGAGCCGCGTATGGCTGGATTATCATTATGATGCGGCCACTGATCGCCTTCACTACCAGCTCGACAGCGACACTCGCATCATCAAGGGTATCGGCATGCTGCTACTAGAACTGTTTAATGGCAACAGGCCACAACAGATTATCAGCCAGGATCTACAGCCGTTATTCCGGCAGTTAGGATTAGCACAACATCTGAGCGCGTCACGCACTAACGGCCTGCGTGCGATCATCGATGCGATACAAGCGATCGCTCTGCGTTACCGCTAGGCCTTAGTTGGGGGCCTTACCAAAATAGACTTCGAGTTCGAAAAACAGCGAGGGGGTCGCCTGAAAACGCTCGGCCCGGTCAAAGTACAGCTCAGGGGTCAGCTTGGCAAACAGCCAGTCTTTATATAAGCGGTGCCGCAGTGCCGTGCGCAGCCAATAGCCGTTATATTTAAGCGTAGGACGACTATCACCGGAGATCCCCAGCTGATGCTCAAATGCGCTATCATCACTGAGCCGTTGATGCAGCGACAGACTCTGGAACAGCTCCCAGTTGTCATCTTTATCTAGAAACTGAGCTCCGGTGCTGGATTGGAATAAAAAACCAGGACTCAGGGGCCGATAGAAATCCTGCCCGGTCTGACTCTTCCAGCTGTCGGCATGAAAATAGGAAAAACTCTGCTTAAAACGACTCTGCCAATGCTCACCAAGCTCCCTTTTATGGACCCAATTAACGCGTGCATAGGGATTTATGGGCACCTGTAAGCGAATACCCAGGTTGTAGCTACGGTCCCAGTTTTTACCTAGATATTTTTCCAGACTGATACCGGCAATAGCCCCCTCCTTCAAACTTTTGGGCGAGTTAAACCCCGGCGTCTGATTGCGATTGCGATCCGTTAGCCGATCAAAGTCATCCGGATCACTATCAAAGGTCAGCTTCAACTGCCGCGAACTATTGGGCAGCCTCATCTTGGCGCGAACCGTGGCATCAAATCCATAGCCGCCGGATTTTGACACGCGCTGATTAAGCTGGAGTTTGAGATAGCTATCATTGGCTAGCGACTCATCGAATTTTTCGCGAACGATATAGGCATCGATACCTGCTGCCGAATTATTGACGACCCCAGAGAACGCATCGCGCTGCGACTCCAACCAGCGCCCCGTCGTATCAAACCAACCGGGTCTGGCAACGGGATCCACTTCGGCGACAGATGGCTCGGCCGCGGCGCTCAGCCGCCCCACACAGAGCAGGGCCAGCAGCCATAACTGCGCCGTATACGGATAATTAGTCATAGAAAGGATGACCTGGACTCCCTGTGTAAGTACCGCACTAATGCGCGCTGCATGGACCGCAACAATCTCATACAAAGACCGTTCAGCGCCAGCTACTTTATAGGCCTAGCCAGCACCGTCAAGCTTCGGATCGTTGCGCTATCCGCTCTGCACGCTCGATTAATTTCTCGATCACCCGGGCCACAGCAACAAAGCCAAAGGTGGCCGTCACCACGGTGCTGGCACCAAATCCGCCCTCACAATCCAGTCGTACCCCGCCCCCTGCGCTCATGACCGGCTTCTGAGCGCAGACCGAACCGTCGGCCTGAGGATAGCGCAGTTGCTCGGTCGAAAACACACAGGGAACATCGAAACGACGCTTGGGATTACTGCTGAAATTATAAAACCGCCGCAGATGCGAGCGCAGCTTGGCCGCCAGAGGATCATGCAGGGTCCGGCTAAGGTCAGCCACCTGAATCTGGGTCGGATCAACTTGGCCGCCAGCCCCGCCGATGGTAATGATTGGCAGTTTTCGCCGCCGACAGCTGGCAATCATGGCCGCTTTAGCCCGAATGTCATCGATAGCATCGATGACATAGTCGAAGGGCTGATCAAACAACCGCTGAGCATTCTCTTCGGTGACCCACTCCTCGAGCGGATGACAGCGGCAATCGGGATTAATCGCCCGGACCCGTTCGGCCATCACCGCCACCTTCGACTGGCCGAGGGTATCGCCAAGCGCATGGATCTGACGATTGGTATTGGTCACACAGATATCATCCAGATCGATCAGGGTGATCTCGCCCACCGCACTGCGCGCCAACGCTTCTGCGACCCAGGAACCGACTCCGCCAATACCGACAACGCAGACATGCGCCCGCTGTAAGGCCTCTATACCCTGCTCGCCATACAGTCGCCGGGTCCCCCCAAAACGTTGCTCAAATGTAGCACTCATAGCGGTTCACAGTCTCGACTCAAAAAGCCGCCATTGTAGCCTCATGTAGAGATTTATGCCTAGTCAGCGTTTTTACCCGCAGCAGCTGTTGCCTGTAGACGGTGAGACTTTATAATGCCGCTTTACTCGCCTCGAAGCCTGCCTCCATGCTAGCCAATATCCGCATTGTTCTGATCAATACCTTCCATCCCGGCAACATCGGCGCGGCCGCCCGAGCGATGAAAAACATGGGGCTGAGCGAACTGTATCTGGTTGATCCTCGCAGCTATCCCGATCCGGAAGCAGAGTCACGCGCCTCAGGTGCTACCGATCTGCTCGAGAAAGCGACGGTGGTGGACAGTCTGGCACAGGCGATCGCCGACTGCCCCCTGGTGATTGGCGCCAGTGCGCGCAGCCGCAGTTTTCCTTGGCCGATGCTGGATGCCGAGCAGTGCGCTAACAAGGCCGTCACCGAAGCCCATCAGGGACCTGTTGCCATCGTTTTCGGGCGTGAGCGAATGGGGCTGACCAACGAAGAGCTGATGCAGTGCCACTTTCACGTTGCCATCCCGGCTAATCCTGAGCACCCGGTCCTCAATGTCAGCGCTGCCATTCAGGTCATCTGCTATGAGATCTGGAAGCACCATCTGGCGAGCGTTGTCACCTCAACAGTCGCCGATAACCCTGTTATTGCAGCGGAGGAGGCCCACTACCCCAGCCACCAGGAGATGGAATATTTTTACCAACACCTGGAACAGATGCTCAGAGATATCGGCTTTATGGTCGCCAACCATGAAGGCCGATCACTCACCAAACTGCGCCGGCTGTTTAATCGCGCCCGACCCGAGGTGCTGGAGCTGAATATGCTGCGTGGCATTCTAAAAGCGGCACAACGCAGCACAGCTAAACACCGCCTAGAAGATAGCCGCGACGCCTGACCCTGAACGCCTGCTATTGACGACCTAAACGCTCAGGGCAAAAGTGCCTGCAGCGCCACATCAATATCTGGGTAGCTGAATTCAAACCCCGCTTCCAGTAGCCGCGCAGGCGCCACCCGTTGACCCTCACACAAGAGCTCCGCACCCTCACCTAGGAGCCATTGCAGCACAAACGCAGGCATCGGCAGCAGGGTCGGACGATGCAGCACTCGCCCCAGCGCCTGAGTGAAGACCCTGTTGGTTACCGGCTGTGGGGCGGTGGCATTAAAAGCCCCCGTCAGCACCTCATGGGCCAGCAGAAACCGAATGATGGCGACCATATCGTCCAGATGTATCCAG
Source organism: Motiliproteus sp. (assembly GCA_041586735.1). Classification (GTDB taxonomy): domain Bacteria; phylum Pseudomonadota; class Gammaproteobacteria; order Pseudomonadales; family Balneatricaceae; genus Motiliproteus. Next base: position 63,116 of record JBFGZQ010000004.1, on the reverse strand, counting down.
GAAAACCACTGTTTGCCGCTGCCTATAGGTCCACCCAAAGCCAGCTGGAACGGCAACAGCATCCGTTTCAGGGCGCCGCCCTGCCCCAACACCACCCCGGTGCGTAACAGACACACCCGTACGCCCTGCGACTGCGCCTCTAAGGCTTTGCTTTCCCAGTCAGCACACAGCTTATGGGTAAATCCTGGCCGCCCTTCACTATTTTCATCCAGCACCCTATCACCCACATGGGACCCATAAAAACCGACCGCCGAACCGCTAATCAGTACTTTCGGTGCTGTATCAAGGCGCTTTATCAGCGCTATCAACGCTGTCGTGGTATCTATCCGGCTGTTATAAATCAGCTGTTTTCTGGTGTCACTCCAGCGTTTATCCAAGATCGGCTCACCGGCCAGATTAATCAGCGCATCAATAGATTCGGCGGCATCGATCTCGGTCAGCGAACCAATGACCCGCAGCTGGCCCGCCAAGCGGTCCTGGAGCCGCTCCGGGGAACGGCTTAAACCAATAATCTGATGGCCATCGGACACTAACTGGCGAATCAACGCCGAACCAATAAATCCAGATGCTCCGGTAATCAGTAGTTTCATTGCGGCTAGCTGTCCTTTGATGGGTTCCGATACAATGTACCCTGTACATAGCATAGCAACCGATCTGATATGGAGCGAATTACGGATGTTTACAGGTATAATTCAGGGCACTGCAGAGCTTGTCGCCATCGACGCGAAACAGGATTTTCGCAGCCACAGCATTGAGCTTGAGACAGCGCTACTCACCGGCCTGGAACTCGGTGCGTCGGTAGCCCATAACGGCTGCTGCCTAACCGTAACCCAGATCGACGGCAACCGGGTCAGTTTCGATCTAATGCAAGCGACGCTAGCGCTGACCAACCTAGGCCAACTACAACTCGGCGAGCGGGTTAACATCGAGCGCGCAGCCCGTTTTGGCGATGAAATTGGCGGCCATGCGATGTCTGGACACATCCTCTGCACTGCTCAGATCAAGCGAATTATCGATACCCCCAACAACCGCCAGATCTGGTTCGAGCTCGCCGCTGAATTCACAAAATACCTGTTCGTCAAAGGCTATATCGGTATTGACGGTATCAGCTTGACGATCGGCGAGGTCAACAACAATCAATTTTGCGTCAACCTGATTCCCGAGACCCTGAATCGCACCAATCTCGGCACCCGCCAACAGGGAGAAAGGGTCAATATCGAAATAGATCCGCAAACCCAGGCGATCGTTGATACGGTCGAGCGAGTCCTGGCAGAGCGGGGATAACAGCACAAAACCAGCGCAGGTATGCGGGCTGTTGTGGGGTGACGGACAAGCAACAACCCGATGACTCACTCGGCTATTTCAGGGCTGAGGCTTGTGGCTAATCAGGAAGCAGCAAGGGCGCTATTTATCCGCAGGTTAATAGATTGACTCAGGGATGAGTCAACATTGGCCGTTAGGTCAATGCGAGCCCCCTCAAAGCCAGCAACTTCACGCAGTTGCGCCCGCTTTGAGGGGGCGATGGACAGTTAGGTATGGATACCTATCTGTCCGCAGGTTAACAGCTAGTCAGATCATTGCTCTGGGGGATCGATTCGATGAAGCACGGCGTCAATCTGCGCTTGGGACACCGGTGTCTTAGACAGGCACCGAGTCATCTGCATCGCAGCACTGAACTGACGGATAAAGCGGCGACAGTGGTGACACATCAGCAGATGGATTCGAAACTGCAACCGCTGACTGAACGACACGTCATGTTCCAGATAATCACTGGCTTGGTCAACAATCTGGCGACAGCTTAACATTCACCGCTCTCCTGAAAATGCTCGATCTTAGCGTACAGGCTAATACGTGCCCGATGCAGCAGGACACGTGCATTGGATGCGCTGATCTCGAGAATGTTACAAAGCGCCTCAAAGCTATACCCCTCAAGCTCCTTCAACGTAAATACCGCCTGTTGCAACGCGGGCAGCCGACTTAAGCTGTGCTCGATACAATCACCCATCTCCACATTGGTCAGCAACGCATCAGGGCCATCATCGTGCCAGGCACTCGGGGGGAGGGACCAGTGACCATTATTCTGAAACCGGCCCGCCATCACGTCGGTCTCGCCGCCAGAGATAGCCTCTAGGGACAGATGCCGAGACTCGCGTCTCAGCCGTGACTTGGCCTCATTGGCGGTGATCCGCAGAATCCAGGTTTTCAAACTCGAGCGCCCTTCAAACTTGGGTAACGCTTTATACACCGATAGCCAGGCTTCCTGCACCACCTCATCGGCAATCGCCATCCCTACGATCGAACGTGCCAACCCCAGCATCGGACCATAGTAGACCTCTACAATGCGGTTAAAGCTGGCCTTATCACCCTGAAGCAACAGCGGCAGCAGCTCGGCCTCGAAGGCCTCTGTTTGACTGTTTTTGTTGTAGGTTTCGATAATCAGATCCGCTGTAAGAGGATATTAGAGACACGCACCCAGCCAAGGCTCAGGGGTTAAAGTCCAGACGCAAGCGCCAACCCTCGACTCAACTCGCAGTCTCGAGCTATCGGAATCCGGCGCTGCATTACAATGACGGTTTCAACGCTTAGATTCTGGGTCCGGGCTTAACACCCTGGCCGAAGGCAGAGTGCAAAACCCCTGTGCAGGGACATCCAGTGCGCTGTTGAACTTACTCGACAGATTCTGAAATGCGATCAGACCGGTTAACTCCACCACTTCATCGTCACTAAAATAGTGCTTCAACTCGGTCATCAACGTCGGGGTCACCTCGCGGTCGCTATAGGTGATCGCGTCGGTATAGGCCAATACACTACGCTCCAGCGCATCAAAAATATCACTGTGCTGCCAATTCGATAACGCATCGATTTTAACTGCGGTTCCAGCACGACGAATCAGGGTCGCGGCATTGATATCCACGCAAAAAGCACAGTGATTAATCTGTGACACCCGCACCGTCACTAGTGAGCGAATGACCGGACTCAGCGGCGAGCCTTTACGGTCCAGCACCGCATACAGCAGGGCGACGGCGGCAAACAGCCTAGGCACCCGCGCCCAGAGCAAACCAGGCTTAAGCACCGAGCCATAGCGACGCTTTTGACTCCAAAAAAAAGGCTTTAGCCACAGTGGATAGCGATTCAGCGGCTTGTCTTGAATATGCATCAGCACAGCTCCACAGTTAGCGTTAAAGGCCGGATAGCCTAGCGTTCAATCCTTACCCTTTGATCATCAGCACAGGATTTTTCAGCCTCAGAGCAGTGCCAAACCTCGCTGCAGATCGGCCTTAATATCGGCCAACGCCTCAAGGCCAACGGAGACCCGAATCAGATTATCCTCAATACCGGCCTGCTGCCGCTCCGCTGGACTTAAGCGCCCATGCGTCGTCGTGGCAGGGTGGGTGATCGTCGTCTTAACATCGCCCAGATTGCCGGTAATCGAGATCATCCGGGTGCCATCAATCAGCGCCCAGGCTTGCTGCTGACCACCCTTCACCTCGAAAGCCACTACCGCGCCAAAAGCACGCTGCTGCCGAACCGCCAACGCATGCTGTGGGTGGCTGGCTAAACCACTGTAGTAGACGCGCTCAATCTGCGGCTGCTGCTCCAGCCAGACGGCTAATTGCAAGGCACGCTCGCTTTGCGCCAACATCCGCAGCTCCAGCGTTTCCAGACCTTTAATAAATACCCAGGCATTAAAAGGACTCAGACAGGTGCCGCCGGTGCGAACAAAACCGTAAACCTCCTCCATGAGCGCATCGGGACCGACCACCACTCCGCCAATACACCGCCCCTGACCATCTAGGAATTTGGTGGCAGAATGAATAATAATATCCGCACCCAGCTCCAGCGGTCGCTGCAACGCGGGCGTACATAAGCAGTTATCTACCGCTAACCAAGCCCCTGCAGCATGCGCCACCTTGGCAATGGCGGTAATATCAGCGACTTCTGCCAGCGGATTAGACGGGGTTTCTAAGAAGAACAGCTTGGTACTGGGTTCTACCGCCTGCTTCCAGGCCTCTATATCGGTCGGATCCACATAACTGGTGCGGATACCCAGCTTGGCGAAGTATTTATTAAACAGCGACACCGTCGAACCAAACACGCTATACGAACAGATAATATGATCGCCCTGACTCAGCAGCCCTAAGCCCATACTCAAAATAGCCGCCATGCCTGAGGAGGTCGCTACCGCCCGCTCTCCGCCCTCCATTGCCGCAATACGCTGCTCAAAGATCCGTACCGTTGGATTGGTAAAACGCGAATAGATATTACCCGGATCGGTGCCGCCAAACCGCGCTGCCGCTTGCGCTGCACTGCTAAAAACGAAACTTGAGGTGGGGAAAATAGGCTCGCTATGCTCACCTTCAGCGGTGCGCGAATGACCACAGCGAATCGCCAGTGTCGCCTGCTCGACGTCGCGGAGATCCGCATCTAATCGCGACGCCGGCGCGTGTAATCTACCCTTCATAATCTAATTCCCTAGGCCCTACATCTTATGATGCAAGCTATTGGCTTCGCTGCTGCTTGCCCCATTGCCACTCTGTGCCGCATTGTTGCGCAGCGTATCCAGGTTATCCAAGTAAGCCTGGTCGATATCGCCGGTGACATACTCACCGTTAAAAACCGAGCAATCAAAACTTTTCACTGCAGAGCTGCTCCATTGCGTCGATTCGATCAGGTCTTGCAGATCCTGATAAACGATCCAGTCAGCACCAATCAACTCGCCGACTTCGTCATCTGTGCGGCCATGCGCAATCAGCTCTTTCGCCGAAGGCATATCGATACCATAGACATTGGGGAACCGCACCGCAGGCGCCGCAGAAGCAAAATAGACGTTCTTGGCCCCCATATCCCGGGCCATCTCGACGATCTTGCGCGAGGTCGTACCTCGAACAATAGAGTCATCCACCAGCAGCACATTTTTACCTTTAAACTCCAGCTCGATCGGGTTGAGCTTCTGGCGCACGGTTTTTTCGCGCAGCTCCTGGCCCGGCATGATAAAGGTGCGTCCAATATAACGATTCTTGATAAAGCCCTCGCGAAATTTAACCCCCAGGCTGACGGCCATCTCCATCGCCGCGGTACGGCTGGTATCGGGAATAGGGATGACCACGTCAATATCATGATCAGGATGTTCACGAAGGATCTTATCGGCCAGCAGCTCACCTTGACGCAACCGCGCCTTGTATACGGAGATACCGTCAATAATAGAGTCGGGGCGTGCCAGATAGACAAATTCAAACAGGCAAGGATGCAGCTCAGATACAGTGGAGCACTGCCGGGTATGAACTTCACCCTCTTGAGAGATATAGATCGCCTCGCCCGGCTGCAGATCGCGCACCCGTTTAAAGCCACAGAAATCCAACGCCACACTCTCAGACGCTACCATATACTCGGTGCCCTGCGCGGTCTCGCGCTTACCGTATAGCACCGGACGGATGCCCATGGGGTCACGGAACGCCACAATGCCATAGCCGGTAATCATCCCCACCACCGCATAGCCACCACGACAACGGCGGTGTACCTGCTCTACAGCGGTAAAGATATCATCGGCGGTGGGGGTCAATTTCCCCAGCCGCTGCAGCTCGTGGGCGAACACATTGAGCAACACTTCAGAATCAGAATTGGTGTTGATATGACGCAGATCGGTACGAAAAACATCCTCTGCCAATTCTGCAGAATTGGTCAGATTGCCATTGTGCGCTAAGGCGATCCCATAGGGTGAGTTGACGTAAAAGGGCTGAGCCTCAGCAGAGCTGGCGCTACCCGCAGTCGGATAGCGCACATGACCGATGCCCATATTACCGAGCAGATCGCGCATATGCCGGGTCCTGAATACCTGGCTTACCAGACCATTATCCTTGCGCAGATTAAAACGACTGCCTTCACAGGTAATCATCCCTGCGGCATCCTGGCCTCTGTGCTGTAAAACCGTTAACGCATCAAATAGCGCCTGGTTGACGTGATTTTTAGCAACAATACCGACAATGCCGCACATGCAGAGCACCTCATAGACTACTGAAATAGACAGCTGGCGGTCAAAGCACCGCTCACTGTTTCATTGCGCCCCCGAAGGGAGGCTTATTTTTTACCTACATTCATAATCAGCTGGGAGGTCTCTCCCGCCACTTGGCGAGTCCAGCCCTCCATCATCTGAAAATGAGGAATCAGAGTGGACTCCGTCCACCAGCGATCTTGCTGGACAGGACTCATCGCTAATAACGCCACCGCAACCACCACCAGAATACAGCCACGGGCGATACCAAAAGCCATCCCCAGCACCCGATCGGTGCTACTGAGCCCCGTCGCGCGAATGAGCAAGCCGATCAAATTATTGATCAACGCGCCGGTAAACAACACCACCACAAATAGCAACACAAAGGCTGCGACCACGCGTGCTGAGGGCGTATCTATATAGGCCGCTAACAGGGCACTCAAGGGATCTGCGAACAACCGGGCGATCACAAAGGCCGCAACCCAGGTCAGCAGTGACAACGCCTCTTTGACGAACCCCCGCTTAAGGCTCAGCAAGGCAGAAACAGAGATCAGGGCAATCACCACCCAGTCAGCCCAATTCATCAGCACCTCCCTCTGAAAAAACCGTCATAATTCAAAAATCGCGCATTCTATCAGAGCTAAGGCCGCACCCCAACTACCTTCAATCAGGGGCGAAACCTTAAGACCAGGCCATCGAGTTTAAACTCTCTTTTTAACTCATCTTTAAGGTCATCGACCACCGACTTTTGCAGATCAGGCCCGACAAACACCTTGCTGATATCGGCCTTATCGCGGATGTAGGCCTTATAGCCCCGGTTATGTAAATTGAGCTGTAGAGCCTCAGCATTGCTGCGCTCTTTAAAACTAGCCAGCTGCACAGTCCAACCCGCAGGGACACCCTGTTGATCCAGAACCGGCAACTCAGACCCCAACAGCGACCTAGTCTGAGGCTCGGGGGGAGCACCCGCCTTGGTGACCAGCGGCTCTGCTGATACTAACGGCTGCGGTGGCGGACTCAGTGTTATGCTGGGCGTGGGTAGCGGATCGGCCAGCGCCTCAGTATCCAGATGGGGTCGATATTGGGGTTGATAATGCTCGATACTGGCCAGGCTCGGCGCTGGAGGCAGCACCGCTTGCAAACGCCCTTGGCGGACGCCGTCACCGTCAAGCAGCATCGGCAGAAAAATAGCGGCAATGGCCAGCAACAACACCCCCCCCAGCAGCCGCTCCTTAGCTTGCTGAGTCATCGACAGCCTCCTGAAGCTGCCGGAGCACAGCGGCGACGGTATAAAACGAACCGACCACCAATATCCGATCACCCCCCTGACTCTGCTGCAGGGCAGCCTGACACGCAGCCCAGGGAGAGGTATAACATAATCCGTGTTGATCCTCGGGGAGTGCTGCAAGCAACTGCTCTGCGCGACAGCCTCTGGGAACCGAGAGATCAGTCAACAACCAGTGATCCACGGCAGGCAGCAACGCGTCCAATGTCAGCGCGCGGTCTTTATCCTGCAGCATCCCCAGCACACACCAGGTCTTAGCGGTTGTTGGCGCTAAGCGCCGCACCAGATAAGCGGCGGCATGCGGATTATGCGCAACATCCAAGATCAATTCACGGCCATCACGCTCAATCCGCTGGCGCCTACCGGCCAGACGAGCAGATGCCAACCCCTGACGAATACTGGTTTCACTCACCGCCAGCGGCAACAATGCAATCACCTGTAGCGCTGTGGCCGCGTTTTCAAAAGGTAGCTCGGGAATCGGAAGCGTCTGATAACCCAGCGCCTGACCCGATCCTGATTGTCCGAACCAGTCCCAGGATTGCGATTCGGCGTGCGGGCCGAAGTTATGCCCCCAGTGATACAATGGACACTGCAAGGCGGCAACCCGCGCGCTGACACTGGCAGGCATATCCCGCTCACCATACACCAGGGGGGTTGCACTGCGTAAGATCCCGGCTTTCTCGAACCCTACCGATTCACGGTCATCACCCAACCAATCCTGATGATCCAAGGCGACGGTGGTGATCACACTAATATCGGCATCGATAATATTCACCGCATCAAGCCTGCCGCCTAGACCGACCTCTAATAGCAGCAGATCAGGCTGCCATTGCCGGAACAGCCAGAGTGCCGCGAGTGTGCCAAATTCAAAATAGGTGAGAGTCACCCCTAGTTGCTGTCGAGCTTGCTCCACAACGGCAAAGGCGGTACAGAGTTGCTGATCGCTGGCAGACTGGCCATTAAGGGACACGCGTTCATTATAATGCAGCAGATGCGGCGAACTATAGGCGGCAACCCTATAGCCCTGTTGCCGCATAATCTCGCCAATATAGGCCTGGGTTGAGCCTTTGCCATTAGTGCCCGCCAAGGTCACTATCGGGCAGCTCCAGCCCTGTATTAGCTGCAACGCCTCTGCCACCTGGCAGACACGGTCCAAGCCGAGTTCTATCTCGGTCGGATGACCCGCCTCCAGAAAACTGAGCCACTGCGTTAAAGATTCGGGGCCTGGGGAATGCATAATAGATTCAGCCGTCTACTTCGATAGCCGGTTGCTGGGTTAACTTGGCGAGAATAGATGCCAACTTAACCCGCATCTGGTCACGATTGATAATCATATCGATCGCACCATGCGCCAACAAGAATTCACTGCGCTGGAAGCCTTCTGGCAGCTTTTCACGCACCGTCTGCTCGATCACTCGGGGACCGGCAAAACCGATCAGCGCATTAGGCTCGGCCACGTTAAGATCGCCCAGCATCGCCAAGCTGGCCGATACTCCGCCAAACACCGGATCCGTCAACACCGAAATATAGGGAATGCCTTCCGACTTGAGCTTCTCCAATGCAGCACTGGTCTTGGCCATCTGCATCAGCGAGAACAACGCCTCCTGCATCCGAGCACCACCACTGGCCGCAAAACAGACTAACGGGATGCGCTTTTCAAGGCAGACATTTACGGCACGCACAAAGCGCTCACCGACTACCGCCCCCATAGAACCACCCATAAACGAAAATTCAAACGCCACTGCGACAACATCTAAACCGTGCAGCTGACCTTTCATGGCGATGAGCGCGTCTTTTTCACCGGTCGCCTTTTGCGCGGCCACCAAACGATCCTTATAGCGCTTAGAATCCTTAAACTTGAGTCGATCCACGGGTTCAACATCTGAACCTATCTCAATCCGACCATCACTATCCAAGAACCAATCTAATCGCTGACGAGCATCCAGACGCATGTGATGATTGCACTTAGGGCAAACATTCAGATTCTTGTCCAGCTCGGGGCGATACAGCACCGCCGCACACTTAGGGCACTTCTTCCACAGACCTTCTGGAATATCGCTCTTCTTTCGTGACTCAGCACGACCCAGAGAAGGCACGATTTTTTCTAGCCAGTTACTCATATCGGATTATCCACTATTATGACTGTCTATCTAGCGCTGCGGGCTATAGCCGCTTACACACTGTCCATGGCAGCACGCATCGAGGCAATAATCTCGGCGACCGCTGCAGGGATCTGCTCGGGCTGATGTTGCAGTTCGGCAATTTTATTGACCAGCACGCTGCCTACGATCACACCATCCGCCACCGCAGATACCGCTGCAGCCGATACACTATCACGGATACCAAAGCCAACACCCACTGGAATAGAGGTGTACTTCTTGATGTTGTTGACATTGGCGGCGACCGCGTCTACATCCAGCTCACTCGATCCGGTCACCCCTTTCACGGAGACATAATAGAGGTAACCGCTACTGGACTGACAAATCCGTTCAATGCGTGTAGAGGTCGTAGTCGGAGACACCAGGAAGATCGCATCGAGTTGATGCCGACGCAGACCGGCACAGAAATCAACCGCCTCTTCCGGCGGCAAGTCGACAGTCAACACCCCATCTACCCCAGACCGTTCTGCCTGCTGTAAAAAGCTATCGTAACCGATCGCCTCTATAGGGTTGAGATACCCCATCAGTACCACGGGCGTGGTCTGGTCGACACGACGAAACTCGCTGACCATCGCCAACACATCCACCAGCCGCGTGCCGTGACTCAGGGCGCGTTCGCAAGCCAACTGGATCACCGGACCATCCGCCATCGGATCAGAAAACGGCACACCCAGCTCAACGATATCGGCACCGGCATCGACTAACGCATGCATCAATCCGACAGTCACCCCAGGTACCGGGTCTCCCGCTGTAATATAGGGGATCAATGCCTTGCGGCCTTTATCCTTCAGTCCTTGTAAGCATGCTTGGATACGACTCATTAACACCTCGACCTAATAACGTTAGCGCAACAGCTAGACAACGATGCCGTCAATTTCTGCCACGGTATGAATATCTTTATCACCCCGACCCGACAGGTTAACCAGCAGAATCTGATCCTTACCCATGCTAGGTGCCATCTTAATCGCCTGAGCAATCGCGTGACTCGACTCCAGCGCAGGCATAATGCCTTCAATCTGGGTCAGGGTCCGAAATGCCGCTAACGCCTCATCATCATTGATAGCGACATATTCCGCACGCCCGGTATCTTTTAACCACGCATGTTCCGGACCGACACCGGGATAATCCAGACCGGCAGACACCGAATGGGTAGCCGCGATCTGGCCGGCATCATCTTCCATCAGGTAGGTACGATTACCGTGCAGCACACCGGGGCGACCCGCGCACAAAGGCGCCGCATGCTGACCGGTCTCGACGCCCAGCCCCCCGGCCTCAACGCCGATCATCCGCACCTGGGTATCAGGGATAAACGGATGGAACAGGCCGATCGCATTGGATCCACCGCCCACACAGGCGATCAGCGCATCGGGGAGCTTGCCGGTCTGAGCGACACACTGCTCGCGCGCTTCGCGGCCTATTACACACTGAAAATCACGGACCATCTTGGGATAAGGGTGCGGGCCTGCTGCCGTGCCGATAATATAAAAAGTGCTGTCTATATTGGTGACCCAGTCACGCATCGCCTCGTTCAAGGCATCCTTGAGGGTCTTGGTGCCAGACTCGACCGCCACCACCTTGGCGCCGAGCAGTTTCATCCGATAGACATTCACCGTCTGTCGGCGAATATCTTCCGAACCCATGTACACCACGCACTCCAGACCTAACCGTGCGGCAACGGTGGCTGTAGCCACACCATGCTGGCCCGCACCCGTCTCGGCGATGACCCGAGGCTTGCCCATATGCTTAGCCAGCAACGCCTGACCGATGGTGTTGTTGACCTTATGCGCGCCGGTATGATTGAGATCCTCGCGTTTGAGGTAGATCTGGGCGCCTCCCAGCTCACGACTCAGACGCTCGGCATGATAGAGCGGCGAGGGACGACCAACATAATGGGCGAGATCCTTGTCAATCGCCTGCTGAAACTCGACGGTATTGCTCAGCCGCTCATACAGCTCGGTCAACTCCTCTAGGGCACTGATCAAGGTCTCGGATGCAAACCGCCCCCCATAAGGACCAAAATGCCCCAACGCATCAGGCAATTGCATCAACTTCTGGGTATCAACTTCTGTCGCCACGAGCCACCTCTTGTATAAATCGTTCTACTAAATCAATGTCTTTAATGCCCTTGGCCGCTTCAACGCCGCCACTGACATCGACCGCATAGGGCTTTACGCTGATAACGGCCTGAGCTACATTTTCAGCACTCAGCCCGCCCGCCAAAATAACAGGCAGGGGAAGCTCGGTATCTAACAGCTGCCAGTCAAAGGTTTCGCCCGTACCACCGGGAACACCGGCTTTGTAAGCATCACAAAGCAGTCCCCGCGCATCCTGATAGTGCTGAGCCTGCTGCCTCAGATCCACGCCAGGACGCACCCGCACGGCTTTGATATAAGGCCTGCCAAACTGGCGACAAAACGCCGCACTCTCATCACCATGAAACTGCAGCAGATCTATAGGGAGCTGCTGTAAAATCTGCTCAATACGCGCCGCCTGCTCGTTGACGAACAGCGCCGTTACCGTCACGAATGCAGGCAAGGCAGCGCAGATTGACTGCGCCTGTTCTACCGACACCGCACGTGGACTAGGAGGATAAAACACCAAGCCGATACTATCGGCGCCAGCCTGCGCGACTCGACGCGCATCTTCAACCTGAGTCAGGCCGCAAATTTTGACCCGCGTTCTCACCGTCAGCCACCCCGATTACAAAGCCGAAATAGTACCAGAACCCCGTAGTATTGGTTAGTCGAACTGCGGTAAAAATAGCGGCCCTAGCTCGGATTGCGGCAGGTCGTACTCAGCAGGGTATTTAACATCCACAAAATACAACCCAAACGGTCGAGCCGTCACCCCGCCTTGGCGCCGATCACGCGCATCCAGCACCTGCTTGGCCCACTGCGGCTCCGCCTCTCCGGCGCCAATTTTCATCAACACGCCGGCAAAATTACGGATCATATGATGTAGAAACGCGTTGGCCGTGACATCCAGGACGATCAGCTTGCCGATACGACGTACAACAAAGCGCCTGACCTCACGCACCGGGCTACGCGCCTGACAACCCACCGCACGATAAGAGCTAAAATCATGCTCGCCCAGCAGAAAATTAGCCGCCTCCTGCATCCGCTGCTCATCCAGCGGCTTATGGGTCCAGGTTAATTGCTTATTGAGCAGCGCAGGCATCACCGGCGCGTTATAAATAACATAGCGATAACGCCGCTCCAGCGCAGAAAAACGGGCATGGAAATCCTCAGGAACGCGCTTCGCCCAGCGAATGTTAATATCGTAGGGCATATTGGTATTGGTACCCAACACCCAGGCGCGCTCGCTACGCAGCGCATGGGTATCCACATGGATAATCTGATAGCAGCCATGCACACCGGCATCGGTACGACCGGCACAGACCACCTTGACCGGCTCGTTGGCAACCACAGAAAGCCCTGACTCCACAGCATCCTGGACACTGGCCACACCTCCAGGCTGACTCTGCCAACCCCGGTAGACACTGCCGTCGTATTCAACACAGAGGGCATAACGTAAAAGAGGCGGCCTAGCCGCCTCTTGAGACAACAGATCACTCATCAGCGTTTCAGACTTTCCAATAACTGTTTAGCTTCAGCCACTTGCTCGGCAGAACCCTCAGCGACTACCTCCTGAAGGATATCACTAGCGCCCTCTTGATCTTCCATATCGATATAAGCGCGCGCCAGATCAATCTTGGTACCCACCTCATCCGCCTCATCGAGATAGCCAACCTCATCGTCATCAAAATCAGCCTCCTGCAGCGCCAAATCATTAGACTCAGACACCAGCATCTGCTCCAGCTCCGCTTCCAACTCAGCCTCATCCGCCTGATCCAGGTCATCCTCCAGAGACAGGGTCGATCGTCGAGTGCTGTTGGTGCTGTCACCTGCTTCGATCTCCGGCAGCAGCGTATCCAGATCACCATCATCATCCAGCTCAAAGACAAAAGCATCATCGGTAACCTCTGACCCAGCCTGGTCAGCAAACTCAGCCTTGGCTTCAGAATCAGCCAACCCCTCGGACGCAAGCTCTTCGAGCTCAATGGCGCTCGATTCAGCAGTACCGGCATGCTCCCCAGCCTTGGCTAGCAGCGCATCCAGAACCTCATCGCCGGGAATATCGTCATCATCAACAGCCAGGCCTACTCGTTCGATACCCGATGACTCGGCATCCTTACTATAATCTTCAAGCAGCCGCTCGAGCATCTCATCGATACTATCCTCATCATCCAATAAAGGATCTGCAGCCCCCTCATCAACCAGACGTTGGTCTTGATCTGGAGCAAAGCCATCCTCGTCAACCAGGAGATCATCCAACTCAGACCCAAACCCATCCTCCAGACCATCATCGAGTTCTACAAGTGGCTCCTCTTTCTCGTCAGACTTCTGCTCAGCAAGCCCGCCGTCAGCCAGCAAGGCGTCTAGATCGCTATCAAAATCATCTTCCGAGCCCGCGCGCGCTGCAGCAAAGGCGATCTCATCAGCGCCCTCCTCAGCGGCAAGATCCACCTCCGAATCATCAAAATCATGCTCAGCCAACAGCGCATCAAAATCTGCACCTACGTCGGAGTCGGCCTCCATAGCAGCCGACATCTCCGTATCTTTATCGTCATCAAAGCCGGTTGCCAGATCGTATTCATCTAACAGCGAGCTGGAAAATGCGGACATCTCCGAATCGTCAACCACCGGCCCATCGAGCTTAAGATCCATATCCAGATCTTCACCCAGGGCACTCTCCAGCTCATCATCAGAAATCGCATCAAACTCATCTACCGGACCACGATTCTCGGTCGACATATGGAGCGGGGCGTCAACATCCTTCTTAACCAGCCGCTCCTCAACCGGCGTATCTTTCAGCTGATCCAATGCTGTCGCCGCAACAACAGGCTCAACTGCTGCTAATGACGCCGCTGATGCTACCGATGCGGCCACTGCCGCATCACCCCCAGCAAGTGGCTCCAGCACCTCTTTAACATCCTGCTGCTTGCGCTTGCGCATCCACAGCAGCAGCCCCGCCAACAACGCGGCAGCCCCGCCCGCTAGCCATTCGAATGGCAGACGACTGATAGCCGATTGCTCAACCACCGGCTCAGCCGACTGCTGAGCCAAGCGTCCCTGCAGCTCCGCTAACTGCAGGTCTTTAAGCTCGACCAGGCGCTGCATTGAGGCCATCTGCTCGCTTAACCGATCCAGACGATCAAACATCTCGATATTATCACGCTCAACTTTATTCAACCCTTCGAGAGTGATGACCAACTGCTCTTCCAGCTCGTCATTCTTGGCTGATATTTCTGCAACCAACGATGGCTCCATAGCCACAGACGTTGTTTCACGAGCAACGGTCGCTGGCTGTTCTGCAGCGGTTGCCGCCTCGTCCGCCCCGTTGCTAACGATTCTGAGCTGAGCATCTTCGGTAACGGCTGCGCTAGCGCTGCTCATCTCCTGGGGCGCAACATCCAGCTTGGCCGCCTTGGATGTATCGGCCGTAGCCGGTACAGCCTTCCAACGGTTATTCTGACGCTTAACTTCCTGCAATGACTCGCTGACCTTGATATTCAGAATCTGCTCTTTGGTGGGAACATCCAGCACCACGCCAGACTTGAGTCTATTGATATTGTTGTTAATGAAGGCATCAGGATTCATACGCTGCAGGGCTAGCATCATCTGCTGCGGTGAAATACTCGAGTCAGGACGTACGTTTAAGGCGACCTGCCATAGGGTATCGGCTCGGGTCACGCTATAGCGGCTAGGCGGAGATACGCTGGAGGGCACGCTAACCGACGCTTGAGCGACGGGCGAACGACTGCTTGATGGTTGGTCGAGTCCGGCCTTGGCAGCCTTCACCACGGGGACCACGGGCTGACCTCGGGGGGCAAGATCTTCTGCCGTGAACACGGGTGGATCCAGCAGCACCGTATACTCCCTGACCAACCGACCACTGGGCCAGTTCACCTCAATCAGAAAGTTCAAGAACGGCTCTCGGATCGGAGCGCTGCTGGTCAAGACAATCTTACCCTGCCCACCTTTGATATCGAGCTTAAAGCGGATATCGGACAATATCGGCGAGGGCTTGACACCCGCAAGATAAAAATCATCGGTTTGGGCAAACCGGGTTACGACTTGAGAAACATTCAAACCGCGTAACTGCAACAGATTGATCTCGGCCTGCAGCGGCTGATTCAACGCAGAGCTGACGGTCATCTCACCCAGCCCTAATGCATTGGCTTGCATTGGCGCTAAAGCACTCATAATCGCCAGACTGATCGCGCTTTTACGCAGCATACTCAACACCCTTCCCTTCATCTCCGCCATTATTCAGTGCGAAGCATAGCAATATAAAACAGGGTAAGGTATCAACAGCACCCCGCTTTGCCTATCCGGCAGACGAATTTGTTTTAAAGTATTAATTAAACATAAGTTTTAATCAACAACTTCACCACAGCCTGAGCCGTCTTGATCCATTCAATGTACGGATGATAGATATAAAAAAACGGCCGATGGCATAACCATCGACCGTGCAGGCATTTCTGGGTGCTTTAATTAGCCCTCCAGCAAGATGCGCAGCATCCGTCGTAACGGTTCGGCCGCACCCCAGAGCAACTGATCGCCCACCGAGAACGCAGATAAATACTCTGGCCCCATATTCAACTTACGTAGCCGCCCCACCGGCACGGTCATGGTGCCGCTAACGGCTGCCGGGGTCAGCTCGCGCATACTCTGCTCACGATTATTGGGGACCACTTTGACCCAATCGTTATGCGCAGCCAGCAGCGCTTCGATCTCGGCCAAGGGCAGATCCTGCTTCAGCTTGATAGTGAAAGCTTGCGAATGGCAGCGCATGGATCCAATCCGCACACAGGTGCCATCTACCGGGATAATATTAGTGCCGCGACCCAATATCTTGTTAGTTTCGGCTTGCGCCTTCCACTCTTCGCGGCTTTGGCCATTGTCTAGCTGGGTATCGATCCAGGGGATCAGACTACCCGCCAGTGGCACGCCAAAGTTAGCGGTGCTCAGCTGGTCACTACGAATCGCCGCGGTCACCTGACGATCGATGTCCAGGATTGCCGCTCGAGGATCGTCGAGCTTATCGGCAACAGCAGCATGCAGCTGGCCCATCTGTTTGACCAGCTCGCGCATGTGCTTAGCGCCGCCACCCGAGGCCGCCTGGTAGGTCATGGAGGACATCCACTCCACCAGGTCCGCTTTAAACAACCCGCCTAGCGCCATCAACATCAGGCTGACAGTACAGTTGCCGCCCACGAAGGTGTTGGTGCCTTGAGCCAGCGCATCACGGATCTGCTGGCCGTTGACCGGATCCAGAATAATCATACTCTCGGCATCCATCCGCAGCGATGAGGCCGCATCGATCCAATGCCCTTTCCAGCCCGCCTGACGCAGTCCGGGATAAACCGCTTTGGTATAATCGCCCCCCTGACAGGAGATGATCGCATCCATAGCGGCCAGCTCGGTAAGCTCCATGGCATCTTTGAGCGTGGCAATCTCTTTACCGATCGCTGGCCCCTGTTGGCCGACCTGAGAGGTGGTAAAGAATACAGGTTCGATCAGATCAAAATCCCGCTCTTCCTGCATACGCTGCATCAGTACGGAACCCACCATACCGCGCCAACCCACAAAACCTACACGCATCATCGCTCTTCTTCTCTCTAGGTGCGTCCAACGACGGAACGCTGACTTCATCACAGTGCCCTTAGACACCTTATCCGGACTACGCCGGAAATAACTTTTCGAACTACAACGCGGCCAATGCCGCCACTACCGCATCACCCATCTCCCGGGTCGTGACTTTACGCGTACCGGCAGAGTAGATATCTGCGGTACGCAGCCCCTGATCCAGCACGTTGCTGACGGCCTGCTCGATCAGATCTGCAGCGACCGTCTCGCCCAAGGAATAACGCAGCAGCATCGCCGCCGACAAAATCGTCGCCAACGGATTGGCGATTCCTTGACCGGCAATATCCGGTGCCGAGCCATGACAGGGTTCGTACAACCCCTGGCCACTAGCATTCAGCGATGCCGAAGGCAGCATACCGATCGAACCGGTCAGCATCGCCGCGGCATCTGATAAAATATCACCAAACATATTACCGGTCACGATAACATCAAACTGTTTAGGCGCACGGACCAACTGCATAGCAGCGTTATCAACGTACATATGGCTCAGCTCGACATCAGGATAGTCCTGCGCTACCTGTTCCAGTATTTCACGCCATAGCACCGTCACTTCCAGCACGTTGGCCTTATCCACCGAGCATAGCTTTTTACCACGCTTGCGTGCCGACTCAAATGCGACTTTGGCGATGCGGCGAATCTCAGACTCGCTGTAAACATAGGTGTTATAGCCCTGCCGCTCGCCGTTTTCGAGCACCCTAATGCCGCGTGGCTGACCGAAATAGATCCCCCCGGTCAGCTCTCGGACGATGAGGATATCCAACCCTGCCACGATCTCGGGTTTGAGCGAGGACGCGTCAGCCAGCTGCGGATATAAGATCGCCGGACGCAGATTACCGAACAGATCCAACTTGGAACGAATCCCCAACAAGCCTTTTTCTGGACGGATTGCGGTATCGAGCTGATCCCACTTAGGGCCACCGACAGCACCCAGCAAAATAGCATCGCTAGCCTTGGCTTTCGCCAGGGTCTCATCCGGAAAAGGCACCCCGGTGGCATCGATAGCGGCGCCACCCAGCAACCCCTCATCGAGCACAAACGCCAGATTGAGCTTCGCCTTGATCGCCTCCAGCACCCTTACCGCTTCGCTGATAATCTCTGGGCCAATGCCATCACCGGGTAAAACCAAAATCTTTTTGCTCATCGAGCACTCTCTCTTTAACAATTAATAGATATCAGCATACGACTGAATAGCATCAACGCACAGCTAGCGCGTTTAAGTATTAGCAAACAACCAGGGCGCATCCAGGGCGCGCCTGGCTTCATAATCACGGATCGCCTCGGCGTGCTGCAGTGTCAGCCCTATATCATCGAGCCCGTTCAGCAGACAATGCTTGCGGAAGCCATCGATCTCAAACGCCATTTCAGCGCCACCGGCGCGAATCACCACCTGACGCTGCAGATCAATCGTCAGCTGCGCGCCTTCGCTACCCTGCACCTCGGCAAACAACTCTTCGACCTGCGACTCGCTCAAGATAATCGGCAACAGCCCGTTTTTGAAACAGTTATTAAAGAATATATCCGCATAACTAGGTGCGATCACCGCCCGTATACCGAAATCCTCCAGCGCCCAAGGGGCGTGTTCACGACTGGAACCGCAACCAAAATTATCCCGCGCCAACAGGATGGAACAACCCTGGTAGCGCACCTGATTGAGCACAAAATCCGGGTTAAGTGGCCGAGTACTGCAATCCTGATCGGGCTGCCCTTCATCCAGATAACGCAACTCATCAAACAGATTGGGCCCAAATCCCGAGCGCTTGATCGATTTCAAGAACTGCTTGGGGATAATCATGTCGGTATCGATATTAGCCCGATCCAACGGTGCCGCAATACCCTGGTGCTGTGTAAACTTTCTCATCGCCTAGCTCCCCTTAGCCCATCATCTCGCGGACATCGACAAAATGCCCCGCAATCGCCGCCGCCGCCGCCATCGCCGGACTCACCAGATGGGTCCGGCCGCCAAAGCCCTGCCGGCCTTCAAAATTACGGTTTGAGGTCGATGCACAGTGCTCGCCCTGGCCTAGCTTATCGGCATTCATCGCCAGACACATCGAACATCCCGGCTCACGCCACTCTAGCCCCGCTGCGATAAAGATCTTATCTAACCCCTCCAGCTCCGCCTGCTGCTTCACCAACCCAGAACCCGGTACCACCAGCGCCTGCTTCAGCGAAGCTGCGACCTTGCGGCCTTTAACTACCGCCGCGGCAGCGCGCAGATCCTCGATCCGCGAGTTGGTACAGGAGCCAATAAACACCCGATCCAATTGAATAGAGGTGATCGGCTGATTGGGTTTAAGCCCCATATACTGCAGCGCGCGCTCGATCGCCTGGCGCTTACCGCTGTCGGCTTCAGCGGCAGGATCGGGAACCTTAGCATCGATCGCCACCACCATCTCCGGCGATGTTCCCCAGCTCACCTGGGGCTGGATCTGGGTGCCGTCCAGCACCACGACTTGATCAAACTGCGCATCGGCATCGCTGTGCAGATCAGCCCAGGCACGCACCGCCAGATCCCAATGTTCACCCTTGGGAGAGAACGGCCGCCCTTTAACGTACTCAACGGTGGTCTCATCAACCGCAACCAAACCAACCCGCGCTCCCGCCTCGATCGCCATATTACAGACGGTCATCCGCCCCTCTACCGACAGCTGACGGATCACCTCACCACCAAATTCGATCGCACAACCATTGCCACCTGCGGTGCCGATTTTGCCGATAATCGCCAGCACCACGTCTTTGGCGGTCACGCCGGCTCCGAGCTGACCATCAACCCGTACCAGCATGTTTTTCATTTTCTTGGCGATCAAACACTGGGTGGCCAGCACATGCTCGACTTCGGAGGTGCCGATGCCATGAGCTAAGGCACCGAAGGCACCATGGGTCGCGGTGTGTGAATCACCGCAAACCACCGTCATCCCGGGCAGGGTTGCCCCCTGCTCGGGTCCGACCACGTGGACGATCCCCTGACGCAGATCCTGCATCTTGAATTCGACAATACCAAACTCATCACAGTTATCATCCAGCGTAGTGACCTGAATTTTGGAGACCGGATCGGCAATCCCATTAACACCCAGCTGGCGCTCATCATAGGTGGTCGGTACGTTATGATCCGGTGTTGCCAGATTGGTATCCAGGCGCCAAGGTTTACGCTTCGCCAACCGCAGCCCTTCAAACGCCTGCGGCGAGGTGACCTCATGCAGCAGCTGGCGATCGATATAGATCAATGCACTGCCATCGTCTTGCGGACATACCACATGGGCATCCCAAAGTTTGTCATATAGAGTCTTGCCAGCCATCACGGCCTCCTGTCTGGGTACAGCGCGCTGCGCAGTGAACATCGTAAGTTGACCTCATGGTATGACCGGTATATAAATAACACAAATTCATTTTATCTATATTATGGATTCCTATTTGGAATCCGAACCCGGCACCCGTCCCATAACGCTAGCCACAGATCTAACACCTATGGATGCCAACAGCCTCAAAGCCTTCGTCACTGCCGCTGAATGCCGCTCCTTCTCGCTGGCCGCCGACCAGCTACGACTCACGCAACCGGCCATCAGCAAACGCATTGCCAACCTAGAGCAGCAGTTACAATGCCGATTGTTCGATCGTATCGGCCGCACTATCGGCCTTACTGAAGCGGGTCAGACCCTGCTGCCCAAGGCACGCAACATCCTGCTCGAGATCGAAGACACCCGGCGTTTATTAACCAACCGTAACGGCAAAACTGAGGGGACACTGTCGCTGGCGACCAGTCACCACATCAGTCTGCACCGCCTGCCCCCCATACTGCGCAGCTACAGCAATCAGTATCCAGAGGTGATCCTGGATCTAAAATTCGAGCAGTCCGAGGTCGCCTACGAAGGCGTGCTTAACGGCAGCCTGGAGCTGGCGGTGATCACCCTGTCGCCGCAACCGCATCCGCAAATCTGCGCCACACCGATCTGGATCGATACCCTGTCCTACTGCTGCGCTGTCGATCACTCTCTAGCTCAACGGCAGGCGCTACAGCTGCGCGACCTGACAGCACACCAGGCCATACTGCCGACCCCTAGCACTTTCACCCGACAACTGGTCGAACGGCGTTTTAACCAGCAGCAACAGACGCTCAGTGTCGGCATGTCGACCAACAACCTCGATACCATTCGGATGATGGTCAGTATCGGCCTGGGCTGGAGCCTACTGCCACAAACGATGCTCGATGCTCGCGTTACTCAGCTACCGGTTGATACCCAGCAGATCCAGAGGCCGCTGGGATTGATCTATCACCGCGACCGGACACTGTCCAATGCCGCCCAAGCGTTTATTGGACTGCTCAAGCAGCATGCAGATCCAGCGTCGCAGCACAGTACTAAGCCCTCCTAGTTCAAAACAAATTTTGCTCTCAACGGCCTGAGCAGTAATACTAGCCAGCTTCTATTGCCCGATCCCGCCGTTCTGGAGTGAACCCAGTGAAGACCAACCCGCCTGACGACTTGCAGCAATGGCTTGAGACCCAAACAACCCATTGGCAAAGCCTGCTGAGCGGTCACGAGAGCGATCCCGCAGACTGGCAAACGCTGCTTGATGGCAGTCGCAGACTGGTGCAACAGCAGCCGATCGAGCAGCGCGAGTTGACGGAATCGATGGTCCAACAAGCCAAGGGGTTCAGCCGCTATGGCGAGCGCCTGCTACGTTCACTACAGCATGCCGATCAACCCGCGGAACTGGATCAGGCGGTTCGCGAACTCAGCACCCACCTGCAGCTACAAGCCGGAGAATCATTCTACCGGCACTGGCAACTCCCCGAGTCTTTGCAACAGACTTTACTGCAACTTGGGCTCTCACCCAGTAGCTTCAGCAGCTTTCCGTTTCTACACAACAGCATCAATCGCAGTAAAGACCAGCACCAGCAGCAGTTCCAGCAACTGCAGCAAGCGTTAAACGAGTTTATGGAGACCATGGGCCTCTATATTGAACAGCAGAATCAAATAAGCCAGCGCACCAGCGATCGCATGATCCAGCAGTTACAAGACCAAGAACCCAAGCCCGAAACCCTGTCTGAACTCCACAAGATCTGGGTCGATTGCTACGAGCACTGTTACCAGCAGCAATTGGGCACTCTCGAATACCAGCAGATCTATGGTCGACTGGGTAACACCATTCTGACCATGCAAAAGCAAGCACAGGACTACTGGAAACAGGAGTATCGCGGTGTGGGACTGGTGCCTAACAGTGATTATGCCGAGTTGTTGCAGCATCACCACAAACTCCGCAAGAGCCACAAACAGTCACAACGTCAGATCAACCGACTCGAACAAGCGCTAGAAAGCCAGCAACAGCAGCTGAACGCCATGGCAGAACAGCTTCGCCAACACCAGCCAGCAGCACCCTTGAGACCGGGCTCCAAGTCCTGATGCCGCGCTTTAACTTGACTGCAGAACAACTGGCGCAGGAGCTGATCGATCGTAACGCGACACTGATCGACAGCCTGCAGACTCTCAGCCAGCTACCTGCTGTCGAGGTCGGCCAGTCAGCGCACCAAACCATCTACCGCGAAGATAAACTGCAGCTAAAATACTATCCTGCCGCCGCAGACGCACCGAGCTGCGATCACCGTCCCCTGCTGATTGTTTATGCACTCATCAACCGCCCCTATATTCTCGACCTACAACCTGATCGCTCATTGATCCGCGCACTGAATCAACGCGGCGTACCCGTCTATCTGATCGACTGGGGTTACCCGGACCGCGCCGATTGCTATCTAGACCTGGACGATTATATCAACGGCTATATCGACAACTGTGTAGAGGCCGTTTGCCACCATAGCCACCATAGCCACCATAGCCGTATAGATCTCCTCGGCGTCTGCCAAGGCGGGACATTAAGCCTTTGCTATAGCGCACTGCATCCTCAGCGGATCAATAAGCTGATCTGCATGGTCACCCCGGTCGACTTTCGCACTCCGGATAATATGCTCAGCCATCTAGCCCAGCAGCTGGATCTTAACCTGGCACTGGAAACCAACGGCAACATTTCCGGACAGATGCTGACCCAGGCCTATAAAGCGTTGATGCCGATCCGACTCGGGCTACAAAAAGCCCTGAACATGCCCAACCAGCTATCCTCCATCGAGAGTGCTCTGAACTTTCTGCGTATGGAACAGTGGATCAATGACAGCCCCGACCTTGCGGGCGAAGCCTGCAGGGAGTTTGTGCAGAAATTTTTCCATGACAACCGTTTCCTCAACGGCGACCTTGAGATCGGCGGCCAAGCCGTCGACCTAAAAAACTTTTCCGGCCCGCTACTCAATATCTTCGCCGCCCTCGATCACCTAGTCCCTCCCGCCGCATCCAAAGCCTTAGCCTCATTGACTGGAAGCAACGATTACCAGGAGCAGGAATTGACGGGGGGGCATATAGGGGTGTTTGTCGGGCGCCATGCACAGCAACAGCTGCCTGATCTTATCAGCACCTGGCTCAGCGCCCGCCCCTGACTAAACACTGCTGATAAAACCATCGAGTAGGGTGAGGCGTCACCGCCTCATCCCTCTCACAGAACCGTACGTACGGGCCTCGTATACGGCTCCTGCATTACCTAGCCCCGTCATATGGGGACCAGAACACCGGTCTTTATCGCCGCCATGTCATACAGCCGCAGCTCCTCATGGAACCACCGATTAGGCATCGCTGCCGTTGCCGGCGGGCTGTTGGCATTTCGCCACGAGTTCATTTTGATCGACCTAAACCACGGCTTATAGCCCAACTGCCTTAACCTTCGGTGCAGGCGACTGGGTTTCTTCCATAACTTAAGCTGGATCGCTCGTAGCCGTCGACGAATCCACTGCATCAACCTCACCAACTGGCCTTTGCAATTCGCCACCTTGAAGTACTCGCTAAAGCCGCGCAGCACCGGACTCAGGACCTCTAACACTCTCAACAGGGGTTTACCGCCACCACGGCGCGTAAGCTCTTTCACCCGTTGCTTAAAACGCTCGATTTTCTTCGTCTGGATACGGGTGTAGTCCGTGAGGATCTCTACTCCCAAGAACTTCACCCCTGCTCCGCTGTGGGCCACATGAGTTTTCTCCTCATTCACCCTCAGCTTCAGGTCGTCTTCCAAGTAGCGTTTTGCGACCTCCAGGGCATTATTCGCCGCCGATTGGCTGGCGCAGAGGATCAGAATATCGTCCGCGTAGCGGACGATCCTATGACCTCGAGCCATCATCTGTTGATCGAATGCATCCAGATAGATGTTCGACAACAATGGACTGATGACCCCGCCCTGAGGACTGCCCAGCTCGCTGGGCTCAAACCGCTCTCCCACCATCACCCCACTGCTCAGGAACTGACATAGCAGGTTCAGGATACTGCCATCTGCGACGCGCCGACGAACCCCTTCGAGTATCAACTCGTGGTCCAGCCGATCAAAGCATTTCGACAGATCCATATCCACTACCCAGTGCCGGCTATAGCGGCGGATAAACAGGCTCGCCTTGGCGATCGCCTGATGGCAACTTCTGCCCTTCCGATAGCCGTAACTGGATGGGTGAAAGTGAGGATCGAAGATCGGTTCTAGCAGGTTGCGCAGCGCTTGCTGCACGACACGGTCACGCACTGTCGGCACACCCAGCAATCGAACCCCACCGTCACCTTTGGGTATTTCCACCCGCCGCACAGGCTGAGGTTGATACTGCTTGGCCTTCAGTTCGTACAGTAATTGATCGAGCTCTTCGTCTATTTTGCTCGCAAAGTCACCCAGGCTCTGTCCGTCTATTCCGGCCGCGCCCTTCGCTCGTTTGACGTGCAGGAACGCCTGGCGCAAAACCTGTTTGCTCAGCAGACGCCCATACAGACTGTAATACACTCGACTCATCTTACCGGTTCTCGCGATGACTCCCGTCTGCCGCTCAAATTATTGTTGGTCTATTTCGCTTGATCCTTGCCAGCGTTTTAGCACTGGGCAATCTACTGGCCCGAATCAGCTACTCCCTGGTACAGCTCCACGAGTAAGCATGTATTGTTCCCAATACCCCGACCCGAGGTGCCCCGATGCGTCCATCGGCTTGTGCACTCAACAACCTGTTATGCAGTCGTTCGGTCATACTTCGGTTAATGCTTCACCCCTTCACGCCCGGTGCTGGCTTTTGGCTCACCACCGTCCCACCAAACATCGCTGGCGGTCATTCCGGTTTTCCCCTCCACACTGTTACCAGGCTTCATTGGCCGGAATTTCATCGCTACTACGGGATCATCTGCCACCCTGCATGCCATTAATGGAGAGCTTGAGTTACCTCTTGCATGACCATCCTCAAGAAAAAAAATCCCGAGCAGCGATACAGGGCTTCCCCAGTTAGGGCTAGCTCCCTGTGAGCGATCGCATCCTCAAACACACAGCAGGTCTGACCGAGTACTGGACTTCGCCCTATTTTGCAGGCTTGCCGCCCCTGCTGTGCCGAATCTGGTTCGCTTGCGCTATGTACCACTCACTTCCTATGGCTTCCTTCAGACCCCACCGTTACCAGTGACGCCCTTGCCATTCAGATTGTCTTCCCCTCGGTCGGGGTGACGCCTTCTTCTTGCAGAAGGCCGGGTTTGCCAGCTGCGCTGGGCAAACAAAAAAGGCCGAACTCAGTTCGGCCTTTTATTTTTCAGTGCAGTGCTCAATCCACGAGCGCAGACTGCATTATTTATTCTTAGGAGGCGCTTTGGCGCGAGGCTTATCTTCTGCCGGCTCGCTCTCTTCTGCTTGCTCTCCGGGGGGCTTAAACATATTCCACACCGACATGTTACCGCCGGCCAGCTTGTTCATCATCTTCAGCGGATTGGTCGCATCCATCATCGATTCCATCTGCGCGCGGATCCGATCCTGTTGTGATAAAAACACGCTGATACTCTGCTCCAGATACTGCCCCATCATCCCGGACATACTGTCGCCATAAAAACGGATCAACTGTTGCAGTACTTGATTGGTGAGCATACCGGCATCCTCACCCTCCTGCTCACTGATAATCTGCAACAAAATATTACGGGTCAGATCTTTTCCTGTTTTAGAATCCTGTACCTGAAAGGCGACATTTTCCAGCACCAATCCACGTACATCCTCCAAGGTAATATAACAACTACGAGAGGTATCGTAGAGACGGCGATTGGTGTACTTCCGAAGTATCCGCAAAGTCTGTTATCCCTCTGTAGCCAAACCGATAAGAGCCAAACCGTTAAAGGCCAAGTTTAACTTTTATCTTTTTTGTTGTGGGTTGAGCCGAAGCCACTCATTAATTGGGTCATCATCCGCTGCATCTGCTCTACCGAGCCGCTGGTATAGAGCTTGAACAATGCTGCAGTATCGAAGCCCTCGGTACTCATCTGCTCACGGACCTTGTTGAGCATCTCTTTATGGAGTTCTTGCACATCGGGCAAGCCCAGAACGCGCCGAAATTCTTCGGGGGTCAGATCCAGATCTATACTGAACTTCATCGCAAAACTCCTTCGGTGTGCAGCTGCGTTAATCTTATACCAAACCGCAACAATTTAACAAAAAACAACGAATGACCTTAGCCTGTACGAACCCCCTACGGCTGCAGCCTGATTCCGCGCCAGGCGAGCCACCATCCCAACAAAGATGCCGCTGCGGCAAACAGGAACAGCACGCTGCCATCGTAGTGACTCCAGATCATGCCACTGAGAAAAGCACCTAGGGATCCACCCACACCAAAACCCACGCTGCTATACAACGCCTGACCCTGTCCTTGATGAGAAGCGGGGAAGAAAAGTTGCACCAAGGCAATACCCGCCGCATGTAAGCAACCAAAGGTCACCGCATGAAATAGTTGGGCGACCAAGACCGCCCAGAGCTGATCGGGAAGCCAGGCGATCATCAGCCAGCGCAGCACAGACACCGCCATGCCAAACTGCACCATGGCGCACAACCCGGTCCAGCTCAGCAACCGATGCATCACCCAAAACACCAGCACTTCGGCCACCACCCCCAGCGCCCACAACAGACCGATCTGGGTTTTATCGTAACCCTGTTCACTCATATAGATCGAATAGAAGCTGTAGTAAGGTCCGTGGCTGAGCTGAATCAGCAGGTACACCGCCAAAAAGCTCAGCACCGCCGGGCGCTTGATAATCTGCCACAAGCCTTCGGTGCTGCCCTCTTCAACAGGCCGAACCGGAGGTTGCCGAATCCCCAGCGAGGCCAGCCACACCAGCGCCATCAACCCCCACATCACCGGCACCAACATGTCGATATCAACCCCATCAAACAGCCAGCCCAGGACGATTACCGCCAGGATAAAACCCACCGATCCCCAAAGCCTGATCCGACTGTAACCCTGTTGATTTGCGCCCAAGGCATGCAAGGTAACCGCTTCAAACTGCGGCAACACCGCATTCCAAAAGAAACTAAAGCCGAACAGCAACAGGGCCCAGTGCCAGAAACTGCTAGCCCAAAAGGCACCACTGAATACCAGCAATGTTAGCAAGGAACCCGCGCGAATAATCCGCAGCCGCTGTCCAGTCCGATCCGCCAACCAGCCCCATAGATTAGGCGCGATAATACGGGTGCCCATCAGCACCGCCATCAGCGCGCCGATCTCAACCCCGTCAAAGCCCTCGGATTGCAGAAACAGCCCTAGATAGGGCGCGATAGCGCCCAGCAGAGCAAAATAGAACAGATAAAACGATGACAGTCGCCAGTACTCAGAGCGCCCTAGCGACATCTTATGAGATCAGCATCAACGCTGGGCGGGAATAATCGGCACACCGGACCGCACCTCCGCATTTTGGCCACGGTGGCGCAACAGATGGTCCAACAGGGTGATCGCCATCATCGCCTCAGCGATCGGCGTGGCGCGAATACCGACACAGGGATCGTGCCGTCCCTGAGTGATCACCTCTATCGGCTGACCATTCGCATCGATACTGCGTCCCGGAATGCGCAGGCTCGAAGTGGGCTTGAGAGCCATATGAGCAATAATATCCTGACCGCTGGAGATCCCCCCCAGCACCCCGCCAGCGTGATTAGAGAGAAACCCTGCCGGGGTCATCTCATCACGATGCTCGGTGCCTTTTTGCTCAACCACGGCGAAACCATCACCGATCTCGACACCCTTGACCGCATTAATGCTCATCAACGCATGGGCTAGTTCGGCATCGAGCCGGTCAAAGATCGGCTCACCCAGCCCCACGGGAACGCCGGTGGCGACCACCGAAATTTTAGCGCCGACCGAATCGCCCTCTTTGCGTAAGGCATCCATATAGGCTTCCATCTCGGGCACCTTGGCGGCATCGGGGCAGAAAAACGGATTCTGGTGCACCTGATCCCAGTCCAGCACCTCGGCCTTGATCGGCCCGAGTTGTGACAGATAGCCACGCACCTGCACCCCCAGGTGTTGCAGACATTTCTTGGCTACCGCACCGGCAGCCACCCGCATCGCGGTCTCCCGCGCCGAGGAACGACCACCGCCGCGGTAATCACGACAGCCATACTTCTGCTGATAGACATAATCTGCATGCCCCGGCCGAAAACTGTCCTTGATATTGGAATAATCCTTTGAGCGCTGGTCGGTGTTCTCGATCAACAAACCGATGGGAGTACCGGTGGTCTTGCCTTCAAACACCCCGGAGAGAATTTTAACTTCATCCGCCTCACGACGCTGGGTGGTATGGCGTGAGGTACCCGGCTTGCGTAGATCCAGATCGGCTTGCAGATCGGCCTCGCTGAGTTCGATTCCAGGCGGGCAACCATCGACGATGCAGCCTAACGCCAGGCCATGACTCTCACCAAAGGAGGTGACAGTAAACAACTTACCGATTGTGTTTCCAGACATTCTGTACTCCGGTATGCCAGCCGCAATCAGCAGCGGCTAATACATTGCAAATTAGCGACCGCTATCGGCCTTTAACTCTGACCTGAGCTGCCGCAGATCGTAGGCGGTGATCATAAATACGCCGTTGCCGCCTTGCGGAAGATCGGCCCAGATCAACCCAGCATTCGGCAGCTGTTGCCGTAACGCGGCCTCAGAGTTGCCCACCTCAACCACCAGCAGACCCTCATCACTCAGATAATCACTCGCCTGGGCCAGAATCCGGTAAGTAAGATCCAGCCCGTCGGCACCCGAGACTAACCCGAGTTCGGGCTCATGATGGTACTCGCTGGGCATCGCAGCAAAATCGGCCTGATTAACATAGGGCGGATTGCTGACGATTAACTGATATTGCTGCCGGGGCTCCAGCGCAGCGAACAGATCTGATGACAGCGCCTGCACGCGATTATTCAGACGATGGCGTTCGATATTGCTGTGACACACCGTCAAGGCATCCACCGAAATATCCAGCAGATCAACCTCGGCCGAGTCATACAACTGCGCGCAGGCGATGCCAATACAGCCACTACCGGTACACAGATCCAGCACCCGCTCAACCTCAACACCATCGAGCCAGGGTTCGAAGCCCTGCTGAATCAACTGAGCAATGGGCGATCGGGGTATCAGCACCCGCGGGTCGACGTTAAAGGGCATACCGCAGAACCAGGCCTCACCCAGCAGATACGGAACCGGAATCCGCTCGGCAATCCGGCGCTCAAACAGCGCCAACAGCTGCTGTTTCTCGCTCATCAACAGCCGGGCATCGAGCACCTCTGGATCGACCGTCCAGGGTAATCCAGCCACATGCAGCACCAGCTGTACCGCCTCATCCCACGCATTATCAGTACCGTGACCATAAAATAGCCCGGCACGAGTAAATCGACTCGCCCCCAGGCGGATAAAATCACGGATCGTGCACAGTTCGCTAAGGGCCGGATCGAGGCTAGACATGAAGAGCAGTCGCTATTAATAAAGGGACGCATATCTTAATGAATCTGATGATAAATCGCTATCGCTGGGTTGTTCAGCGCATGACTATAAAATACCCTACAGAATGCAGCCTCGACAAACCACCCTAGACAATTGACACTATTGCGATGACCGCTGATTCTAATGACACTCCAGATTCCGAAGCCTGTCCAGACTTTAAAGATCTTATAGGCAATGACGTACGCCGCCATCAGCATGATCGTGCCGATCTGCAGCACCGCACACGCCGCTCAGACAACCTAGCCTATCGACGCGCAGTCGCCCAACAGCAGAACTCACCCCTGCGTGACGGGCTCTCCGATGAGATAAAACAGCTGGTGGACTCTGAAGAGACTCTGCTCTATGCCGCTAACGGGGTACAGCTAAGCACCCTAAAAAAACTCCAGCAGGGGCATACTCCTTGGCAACAGGGTTTGGACCTGCACGGTTTTAGTGTCGATCAGGCCCGTGATGACCTGAGTCTGTTTATCCGTGATGCCTACCGTGCGCGATCTCGCTGTGTGCTGATCGTGCACGGCAAGGCACTTAGCGCTGACGGCACCCCGCCGGTGATCAAATCCTACATTAACGACTGGCTCCGCCAGTTTCCTCAGGTCCTGGCATTCGTATCGGCACAACCACGCGACGGCGGTACCGGCGCGGTTTACGTACTCTTAAAGCAGCTGAAAGACTAGACTGCTCAGATAAAGATACTATTTATCACTTTACCTGTTACCACTAAAGGCGTAATTTACGTCTTTTTTATTGCCATCAACCGGTTGGAATACAGCATGAAAGAAGCATTCTCCAGCATCATTCAGGCCTGCGGTGAAGACCTTACCCGTGATGGTCTCAAAGACACGCCAGAACGTGCAGCCAAGGCGTTCAAATACCTGACTCGCGGCTACGATCAAACACTAGACGAAGTGGTCAACAACGCCCTGTTCGACTCTGGCAACTCAGAGATGGTACTGGTCAAAGATATCGAGCTCTATTCACTGTGCGAGCACCACATGCTGCCCTTTATCGGCAAAGCCCACGTCGCCTATATCCCCTCGGGGAAAGTGATCGGCTTATCGAAAATCGCCCGAATCGTCGATATGTATGCCCGTCGTCTGCAGATCCAGGAAAACCTGACCAAGCAGATCGCCGACAGTATCATGCAGGTGACTGGGGCCGCAGGCGTTGGCGTAGTGATCGAAGCTAAACATATGTGCATGATGATGCGCGGAGTCGAAAAGCAAAACGGGGTCATGAAAACTTCGATGATGACCGGCCTGTTCCGCAGCAACTCCAGTACCCGCAGTGAATTTCTATCACTGATCGGCTAGCACAGCCTGTCAACCTTTCCCGCCTGGCCCCTTAAGAACAGGGGCCATGGCGAGCCTTAGCGACCTACTTAAACCACCCCCTGGGCCAGCAAGCCGATTAAAAACAACAGCCTCCGAAAGGCTCTAGGTTGCGGAGGGCGGGATACAGGACCCCAACGATGCGATAGCTCAACACAGCGCTCGTGCCAGCATCGCCTCTCCGGCATCCTTGCCTCTCAAGGCATATGCCCAGCCCTAGACATAAAAAAACCCGACACCAGGGCCGGGTTGAATCACTAGCGAGGCTGACTAATCGGGCTTAATCAAGGACGACACCGGATGTAGGCCGCACTCTTTGCTGTCGGGATCTTCCCACCACCAGCGGCCAGAGCGAACATCTTCGCCCACCGAGATCGCCCGGGTGCAGGGCGCGCAGCCGATGCTGGGGTAGTGCTGATCGTGGAGCGCGTTATAGGGCAGCGCAAACTCTTTGATAAAGGCCCAGACCTCTTTTTCGCTCCAATCGGCCAGCGGGTTGATTTTTTGTAACTGATTAGCCTCATCCCACTCGCTAAACTCAATAGTATCGCGGGTCACGGCCTGCTCGCGGCGAATGCCGGTCACCCAGGCTTTTTTGCCCGCCAGCGCACGTCGCAACGGCTCGACCTTGCGCACATAGCAACAACCTTTGCGATTCTCCTGGGACGCATAAAAGCCGTTGATGCCGTTATCACGCACATAGGCCTCTACCGAGGCCGATTCGGGGTAATAGACCTTGATCTTAAATTTGTAGCGCAGCTCAATTTGGGCCAACAACACCAACGTCTCTTCGGGCAGCCGCCCGGTATCTAGACTGAAGATCTCGATCTCGGGTACAAAGCAGCGGATCAGATCGGTGATCACTACATCTTCCGCACCCAGACTGTTGGCAAAAGTGACCACGCCATGATCGGCATAGGCCTGCTTAAGCACCGCGACGGTATTATCGACTTTGGCCTGTAACGCCTTATCCAGTTTAGTGATCATTTAAAGCATCCTGCTGTCGGGAGAGAGAGTGAGCATCACCTGCTGCGGCTTGATTACGCACCTTGATTTCGGTAAAGGCGCGCAGCATCTCGGGCGTATAACGCTGCGCATCGATCTGCATCGCATCGATACCACAGCGGTGCATAAACCGCAGTCGATCCCAGGTGACATCACCGCAGGCACGGATCTGGCCGCTAAAGCCTGCCCGGCGCAACTGCTGCACCTGCGAGAAGGCCCGCCCATCAGCAAAGCTGGGGAAATCAACCGCAATCAAGGCCAGCCGTGGCAACAACGCTGTCAGCTCGGTCACATCCAGATCATTAGGGATAGCCAGACCCAACTGACCGCTACGCTCAGCCAGCGCCTGGGGCTGCTGCTGATACAGATCCCAGGCCACAATCAGGTCGGCATCTGCCGCTTGCGCCGCCAGCTGCTCAGCATCGAGGATGCTGATCCAGCGATCATCACTGACCGGTTGTTGATTAATGATCAACGGCATATACATGCTCCTTAAACGGCTGATTACCTACGCGGCGAACGGTATCGATAAAGCGCTCGCCCTCTATCCGAATCTCAACGAACAGCGCCAATATTTTCTCCAGGGTATCCGCAACCTCAGCCTGCGGCACCGATTTGCCTAGCACCTTGCCCAGAGAGGCATCGGTCGCCGATGAGCCACCCAGAGTGAACTGATAGTATTGCTCGCCCTTCTTATCAACACCTAGGATACCGATATGAGCCACATGGTGGTGGGCACAGGCGTTGATGCAGCCAGACATCCTCAGCTTGATCTCCCCTAGCTCGTAGAGATAGTCGAGGTCATCGAACCTAGTGTTGATCTCTCGCGCCACGCTGTGGGTTTCGGCGTTAGCCAGAGAGCAGAAATCCAATCCCGGACAGACGATCATGTCCTGGATAGTCCCCACCACCGGCCGTGCCAGATTCAACGCTAGCAATTGCTGCCAAAGCGGGTAGAGGTCGGCCTGCTTGACATGGGCAAACACCAGATTCTGCTCGTGGGTGCTGCGAATCTCGCCGAAGTTGTAGCGATCTGCCAGGTCCGCTACGGCATCCATCTGCACATCGGTGACATTGCCAGGCACTTGGAGCAGCCCTTTCAGCGTCAGGGTCACGGCGCGATAGCCCGGCACCTTGTGGGCGAAACTGTTGCGTTCGATCCAGACGGCAAAATCACGTTCACTGGCGAGTTTGGCGGCATAGCTGCTATCCGCGGACGCATCGGCCTCGTAGGCGGGCGGCTGGAAGTAGCCCTTGACCCGATCGATCTTGGCCTGGGTCAAGCGAAGGTTGGAGTCTTTAATCTGTAGCCACTCGGCTTCGACCTTGTCGCGGAACGCATCAGCGCCCAGCGCATCGACCAGAATCTTGATCCGGGACTTGAACTTATTGTCACGCCGACCCAGCAGGTTATAGACCCGCAAAATCGCTTCCAGATAGGAGAGTAGATCCTGCTGCGGCAGAAACGCCCGGATCTGCTTACCGATCATCGGCGTCCGCCCCAAGCCGCCACCGACCAGAATTTCAAAACCACAGTCACCACTGGTATTGCGAGTCAGACGCACGCCGATATCATGCACCTGCACGGCAGCACGATCCTGCTCACAACCGGTCACCGCGATCTTAAACTTACGCGGCAGGTAGGCAAATTCGGGATGCAGCGCGGCCCATTGGCGGATGATCTCGCTCCAGGGACGCGGGTCTTCGATCTCACCAGCCACCACACCGGCAAGATGGTCCGAGGTGACACTCCGGATGCAGCTGCCCGAGGTCTGGATGGAGTGCATCTGCACCTTGGCCAGATCGGCCAGGAGATCGGGCACGCTCTCCAATGTGGGCCAGTTAAACTGAATATTCTGGCGGGTGGTGAAATGAGCATAACCCCTGTCGTAATCGCGAGAAACCTTGGCCAGGCCCCGCAACTGCGTCGATGACAACAAGCCATAATTGATCGCTATCCGCAGCATAGGCGCGTGGCGTTGAATATAGAGACCGTTTTGCAGCCGCAATATCCGAAACTCTGCCTCCGGGATCTGGCCGGCAAGAAAGCGCCGGGTCTGATCACGGTACTGTTCTACCCGCTCATCGATGAGCTGCTGGTCTAGCTCGCTGTATAGATACATCGTGAAAACCCTTTGTTGACACCACACCGCCCAGTGAAGCGGTAAAAACGAGGGCGAACCCTACCAAAAAAACGCCTGTTATTGCTAATGATTATTGCTAAAAACCCTGACCTATAGCTGCTTATTAGTTGCGGTGACCATTAGCCGGCCAACACAAAGCGGATACCGATAATCAGCAGCAAGGCACCCATCAATGGCTGCATAAACTTGGGCGATAAACGCACACCTAGCTGCGCGCCCAGATACACCCCAGGCAGCGACCCGGCCAGCAGATACACCAGCAGTAATGGATCCACATTGCCCAGCTGCCAGTGTCCGGCACCGGCGATACTGGTCAACACCACGGCGTGCACCAGGTCAGTGGCCACGATCATCGGCATGGTCATATGCGGAAACAGCAGAATCAGCAGCGCGGTACCCAGAGCACCCGCACCTACCGACGACAGAGTTACCAGCATGCCCAATACCAGCCCTGCCACCGAGGTCACCGGTAAACGCCAGCGCCGACCCACCGCCTTTAAGCGAGGCGCGTCGAGTTCCAGTACGTAGTTGCGAATCCGGTTACGAAAGAACACCGCTACCGAGGTCAGCACCAGGCTCACCCCTAGGGTCAGATTCATCAGCTGTTCAAGGGCCTCCATCTCCTCGATGCCATGGAGCCACCAGAGGGTGAGCAACGCACCGGGAATACTGCCGATCAGCATCGCAATCACGATCTGCCAATTCACCAGACGCTTCTTAGCGTAAGGCCAGACCCCCCCCATCTTGGTGACTGCGGCGTAGAGCAGGTCGGTACTGACGGCCACGGCAGGGCTAATGCCGAAACCGACAATCAAAATCGGTGTCATCAAGGCACCACCGCCAATCCCGGTCATCCCGACGATCAATCCGACCACCAAACCGGCAAAGCTGTATCCCAGTTCCATCGATACCTCTACTCAAAAAATTACCCAGCGGCTATCATAGTGAAGCCAAGTTATAACGTAAAAGAATAATTAGGAATCCAGATAGACCAAAAGGAAATAACAAACCCCCGACACCTCCGGTCATCGACAGCCTGCAAATAACAAAAAGTAATAAAAGAATTCTATTATATTCTTTTTTATTTTAATCAGACCCCCGTATGATGACGCCACTTTAGGGTGCCGCCTTTACGCTACAAACTTAGCCACCCCACACATCAACGAGTCCAGACTGAGTCCGCTATGAACACCCAACATCTTTTGTCAGAGCATCGCCTCACCCACCTCAAGCAACTCGAAGCTGAAAGCATCCATATCATTCGTGAAGTCGCTGCCGAATTTGAACGCCCGGTGATGCTGTATTCCGTCGGCAAGGATTCCGCGGTGATGCTGCACCTGACTCGTAAAGCCTTCTACCCAGGCAAGCCACCCTTCCCGTTGATGCATGTCGATACCACCTGGAAGTTTCGCGAGATGATCGAGTTCCGCGACAAGATGGCCGAAGAAGCGGGCATGGATCTGATCGTGCATATCAACCAGGACGGTGTCGACATGGGCATCAGCCCCTTCGTGCACGGCTCCAAGAAACACACCGACATCATGAAAACCGAAGGTCTGAAGCAGGCGCTGAATAAATATCAGTTCGATGCGGCCTTCGGTGGCGCCCGCCGTGACGAGGAGAAGTCGCGCGCCAAGGAGCGGATCTTCTCATTCCGTGACAAGAACCACCGCTGGGATCCTAAAAGCCAGCGCCCGGAGCTGTGGAATCTGTTCAACGCCCGGATCGACAAAGGCGAGAGCATCCGAGTATTCCCGCTCTCCAACTGGACCGAGCTGGATATCTGGCAGTATATCCACCTCGAAAGCATCCCTATCGTGCCTCTATACCTATCAGCCAAACGGCCGGTAGTCGAACGCGACGGCCTGCTGATCATGGTCGACGATGATCGCCTGCCACTGAAACCCGGCGAGCAGCCGATGCTCAAAAACGTACGTTTCCGCACCCTGGGCTGCTACCCGCTGACCGGTGCGGTCGAATCGGATGCCACGACGTTGCCCGAGATTATCCAGGAGATGCTACTGACTACCACCTCCGAGCGCCAGGGCCGAGCGATCGACCACGATGGTGCAGGATCGATGGAACAAAAGAAGAAAGAGGGTTACTTCTAAGAAGTTACCGCAGAGCTGTCTAATCACGCCACAGCGTCGTTAAACATGTTCTCAAAATGCTCATTTACCGGTCGTAAACTGCGCTTTTTCGAACATGTTTGCCTAACTGTGACGCGCTGATCCAAGCCCTGCAAAAACTTTTGCTTCATTGCTCATTTGATGATTTTGGCTAACAGACAACAGATTTAGAGACGAGTGACACCATGAGCCACCATGACGACCTGATCAGCAGCGATATCAACTCCTATCTAGCCCAGCACGAGCAGAAAGAGCTGATGCGCCTGCTCACCTGCGGCAACGTCGACGACGGCAAGAGCACCCTGATCGGGCGCCTGCTGCACGATTCCAAGATGATCTATGAAGACCAGCTCGAAGCGATCAAGTCCGACAGCGTCAAATCCGGCACCACGGGCGAAGAGATCGATCTGGCGCTGCTAGTCGATGGCCTGCAGGCCGAGCGCGAGCAAGGGATCACTATCGATGTGGCTTACCGCTACTTCTCGACCGCGCGGCGTAAATTCATCATCGCCGATACCCCGGGCCATGAGCAGTACACCCGCAACATGGCGACCGGCGCCTCGACCTGTGACCTGGCGATCATCCTGATCGATGCCCGGCATGGAGTACAGACCCAGACCCGCCGGCACAGCTTTATCACCTCGCTGCTAGGGATCAAACACACCATCATCGCCATTAATAAAATGGATCTGGTGGATTACTCCGAGCAGACCTATAACGACATCAAGGCCGACTTCCTCGACTTCGCCAAGGGCCTGAACATGCCCGACGTGCAGTTCGTACCGCTGTCGGCGCTCAAGGGCGACAACGTCGTCAACCCGTCGCAATCCATGCCCTGGTATAGCGGCCTGCCGCTGATGGAGACCCTGGAGACGGTGCAGATCGGTTCAGACCGCAACTTCGATGACCTGCGCTTCCCGGTTCAGTACGTCAACCGCCCCAACCTCAATTTCCGCGGCTATTGCGGCACCCTGGCCTCGGGGGTGATCAAGCCCGGCGATGAGATTGCGGTACTGCCCTCGGGCAAGCGCTCTAAGATCAAATCGATCGTGACCTTCGATGGCGACCTGCCCCAGGCATTCGCCCCCATGTCGATCACCCTGACCCTGGAAGATGAGATCGACGTCAGCCGTGGCGATATGATCGTCCATGCCGGTAAAGAGCCCGTCGCTAGCGACCGCTTCAACGCCCACCTGGTGTGGATGCACGAAACACCACTGCTACCAGGCAAAGAGTATTTGCTCAAGATCGGCACCACGTCGGTCACCGGCCACCTGTCCAGCCTACGCCATAAGATCGACGTCAACACCCTGGAACACCAGCCGGGCAGTTCGCTGGCACTCAATGAGATCGCCTTGTGTGAATTCAGCCTCGACCGGCCGGTTATCAGTGATGATTATGCCACCCATGCCGGCACCGGCTGTTTCATCA
This sequence comes from Motiliproteus sp., assembly GCA_041586735.1. Classification (GTDB taxonomy): domain Bacteria; phylum Pseudomonadota; class Gammaproteobacteria; order Pseudomonadales; family Balneatricaceae; genus Motiliproteus. Next base: position 25,093 of record JBFGZQ010000004.1, on the reverse strand, counting down.
TCGTCGATCGCCTGAGCAACCTGACCATGGGTGCCGGAATGATCACCCAGGCGCTCAGCAGCAACGCTGTTCAGCACAGCGATGCCAGCCAGCTCAGCGCTGTCGCTCTAGTATCAGACACCGACCGCGCCCGACGCTTCGGCCAACAACCCGCCAAGCTCTACCTCACAGGCGCCAACCACGAGCAGCGCAGCGCCGTCGCTAACAGCCTGGAGAAACAACTCTTCGACCTAGGCCGCGCGGTCACGGTGATCAGCGATCTTCAGCTGCAACAGGCGATCAGCCAGGAGCTGGACGATAACCGCGAACAGGCCAGCATGCGTCTTGACGCAGTCACCGAGCTGATGCTGGGCGCTGGTCTGATCTGCATCTGCGTGGCAGCGGAGGTCCCCGGCTATGCCCAACAGGTGGTCAAGGTCGATGACCAGGACCCCAGCGCCGCGGTGACTGCCGCGATCAGTCTGCTCAAAGAAGCAGGCGCGATCTGAGCCCTGCAGCCCCGTGACCGATTTTAATCGGCTACGGGGTATGATGGGGCTGGGTTTTAGGGCTAAAATAGCCGACTTTTTGCGGCACAGGCTGTCGACTAACCGCCATAGATTAGTGAGAGTGTCCGGTCGATGACCGATTATCTATTAATTCTGATCAGCACCGTGCTGGTGAACAACTTTGTGCTGGTCCAGTTTCTGGGCCTGTGTCCATTCATGGGGGTGTCCAACAAGCTGGAGACCGCCATGGGCATGTCGCTGGCCACCACCTTCGTACTGACGCTCTCCTCGATCTGCAGTTATCTGGTATACGAGTATCTGTTATTACCTCTGGATATCAGTTACCTGCGCACCATCAGCTTTATCCTGGTGATCGCCGTGGTAGTGCAGTTCACCGAGATGGTGGTCCATAAGACCAGTCCGCTGCTGTACCGGATGCTGGGTATATTTCTACCGCTGATCACCACTAACTGCGCCGTGTTAGGCGTCGCCCTGCTGAATATCAATAAACACAACGATTTCCTCGAGTCGGCCTTTTATGGCTTCGGGGCCGCACTGGGTTTTGCCCTGGCATTGATTCTATTCTCGGCGATGCGCGAACGCATCGCGGTGGCCGATGTACCCATGCCGTTTAAAGGCGCGGCCATCGGCATGATCACCGCCGGACTGATGTCCTTGGCATTCTTAGGCTTTACTGGGCTGGTGCAGATCTGATGGACCCGATTCTCATTGCGGTACTGGTACTGCTCGCCGTCGCCCTGGTATTTGGCGCCCTGCTGGGCTTTGCCTCGGTCCGCTTCAAAGTCGAAGGCAACCCGATTGTCGAACAGATCGACGCCCTGCTGCCACAGACCCAGTGCGGCCAATGCAGCTATCCTGGCTGCCGTCCATACGCCGAAGCGATCGCTAACGGTGAGGCGATCAACAAATGCCCTCCCGGTGGTGAGAGCACCATCAGCGCGCTGGCCGCACTGCTCGATGTCGAGGCACTGCCCCTAGATGCAGAGCACGGCGAAGAGCAGAGCAAAGCGGTAGCCTACATCCGCGAGGAGGAGTGCATCGGTTGCACCAAATGCATTCAGGCCTGCCCGGTCGATGCCATTCTGGGCGCAGCCAAGCAGATGCATACCGTTATCAGTGCCGAATGCACCGGCTGTGACCTCTGCGTGGAACCCTGCCCGGTCGATTGTATCGATATGATTCCGATAGAAACCTCTCTCGCCACCTGGGCCTGGAGCCGACCACAACCTGGGGTGCAACTGATCGCCACCGATCGAGGACGTCATCTGGCGATCGAACAGCACCGCCTGCGGCACGCTCAACAACAAGCCGACGCTGAGCATTCCGACCCTGAGCACTCCAAGGCTGACCGAGGTGATGACGCATGAGCCGTATCTGGAGTTTCCACGGTGGCATCCATCTGCCCGAAAACAAGCGGCAGTCGCTGCAACGCCCATTACAACAGCTGCCGCTACCCGCGCAACTGATTTTGCCGCTGCAGCAACATATAGGCGCACCCGCTGCACCGATCGTAGAGATCGGCGATCGGGTCCTCAAGGGGCAGGTGATCGCCGAGCCGACCGGCCATGTTAGCGCCTACCTGCACGCTCCGACCTCCGGCAGGATCAGCGCCATCGGCAGCTACCCTGTGCCCCACCCTTCGGGCATGACCGGACTCTGTATCGTTATCGAACCCGATGGCGACGAGCAGTGGATCGAGCATCAGGGTGTCGATAACGTCAGCGCACTGAGTAACGCCGAGCTGGCCGAGATTATCCGTCGAGCGGGTATCACCGGGATGGGTGGCGCAGGCTTTCCCTCAGCCGTCAAGCTGCACCTCTCCGAGGACCACATCGTCAATACGCTGATCATCAATGCGGTGGAGTGCGAGCCTTATATTACCGCCGACGACACGCTGATGCGCGAATATGCCGACAGGGTCATCGGCGGCATCGAGATCGCCGCTCAGCTGATCCGGCCAACCCACTGCCTGATCGGTATTGAAGACAACAAACCCGAGGCGGCGCTAGCGCTGAGTCACGCGGCCCGTCGCTCTGACCTGCAGATCGAGGTAGTGGTCGTGCCGACCAAATACCCCTCGGGCGGTGAGAAGCAGCTGATCAAACTGCTCACCGGAGTTGAAGTGCCCTCTGGCCGCATTCCTGCGGATATCGGCATCGTGGTACAGAACGTCGGCACCATGGCGGCGGTCTACCGCGCCGTCAAGCACGGCGAACCACTGATCTCAAGGATCACCACCCTGACGGGCGATGCCCTGGCGCAGCCGGGCAATGTCGAGGTGCTTATTGGTACCCCGATTCAGTGGTTGATGGCCCACGCCGGCGTCGACAACACCCGCCTCAAGCGCCTGGTGATGGGCGGCCCGATGATGGGCTTTAGCCTCAACAGCGACCAGATCCCGGTGATCAAGACCAGCAACTGCGTGATTGCCGCCACGGCTGAGGAGTTTCCTGAACCGCCTCCGGCGCAAAACTGCATCCGCTGCGGCCAGTGCGAGCAGGTCTGTCCCGCCGAACTACTGCCGCAACAACTGCACTGGTTCGCCAAGGGTAAAGAGTTCGATAAAGCCCTCAACCACAACCTGATGGACTGCATCGAATGCGGTGCCTGTGCGTATGTCTGCCCCAGCAATATCCCACTGGTGCAGTACTACCGCTTTGCCAAGGGCGAGATCCGTCGCGACCAATTTGATAAGCGCAGTGCCGAACAGTCCCGCATCCGCTTTGAAGCGCGGCAACAGCGTCTAGAGAACGAGATTCAACAAAAAGCCGAGCGCCGCAAAGCACGCGCCGAAGAGGCCGCGCGTGCCCAGGTGACGCGTAAAGAGAGCAGTCAGAGTTCGCCGACGCCCGCAGCTATCGACCCTCAAGCGCAAATCAAGCAGCTGAAAACAGCGGCCGCCGTCGCTCGAACCAAACTGACCAAAGCCGAAAAAGCCCTGCTCCAGGCGCAGGATGGTGCAGAGCAAAGCACCGACCAACACGCCGCAGATCTACAGCTGCTGCAGGCCGCCGTCGACAGCGCACGCATCAGCGTCACCCAGTGCCAGCAAGCACTGCAATGGGCCGAACAGCAACATCCCGCCCCGACTCCAACACTGGCTGAGTTGAAGATTGCCGCCGCAACCCTCCGCACCCAGGTCGGCAAGACTGAAAAGGCGCTAGCCGCGGCCCAAACGCAGGGACTGCCCTCCGCCGCAACGCTGGGCGAGGCACTGGAAAAACTCAAGACCAAAGCCCTAAACGCCGATCAAGCCCTGGCAGACGCGCAACGGCAACCTCAACAACCGCAACAACAACTCGGCACAGAGAGGGTAGATTAACCGATGGCATTACTGCATATCAGCTCTCCGCACGCTAACAGCCCCGGTCACGCCGGCCAGGTGATGCGTCAGGTTATTCTGGCTGCACTGCCAGGCCTGGCGGCACTTTGTTACTACTTTGGCTGGGGACCGCTGATCAACGTACTGCTAGCTGCGACTCTGGCATTGCTGTTCGAGGCAATCGTCATCAGGCTGCGACGCCGGCCGTTGGGATTTTATCTACGCGACTACAGCGCCATCTTGACGGCGCTGTTACTGGCCCTGGCGCTGCCCCCCTATGTGCCTTGGTGGGTAACGAGCGTAGGGATCTTCTTTGCCATCGTGGTCGCCAAACAGCTCTATGGTGGCTTGGGACAGAACCCCTTTAACCCGGCGATGATCGCCTACGCGCTGCTGCTGATCTCCTTCCCGGTCGAGATGACCCGCTGGAGTGTGCCATTTACCCTCAGTGACGCCCAGCTCCCTGGTTTCAGCGATACCCTGGCGATCATCTTTGGCCAACTGCAGCTGCCTGACGCCCTCACCATGGCCACGCCACTAGAGACCTTTAAACATAAGGGCGCGCTGACCGCCGAAGAGCTCTGGTCGCAGTCGACCCTGCTGAACAACCTGCAGCCCTGGCAAGGGATCAGCTTAGCCTATTTGGCCGGCGGTATTTACCTGTTGATCCGTAAGGTCTACACCTGGCACATTCCCGGCGCGATGCTGCTCAGCTTATTGTTGATCTCAGGGCTGTTCTACGGTTCAGACCCCAGCAACTTCGCACCACCGCTGTTCCACCTGACGGTGGGAGCCACCTTACTGGGGGCCTTTTTTATCGCCACCGACCCGGTGACTGCGGCTACCAGCAACAAGGGCAAACTGATCTTCGGCGCTAGCCTCGGCATCCTGGTGTACCTGATTCGGACCTGGGGCAACTACCCCGACGCGATCGCCTTCGCGATTCTACTGATGAACCTGAGCGCACCCTTTTTAGATTATTACACCCGCCCACGCACTTTCGGCCACAAACAGCCGCAACGTGGCCTAGGGAATAAACGATGACCCACAGCACCCCCACCTTAGGCAGCGCTATTCGTCACAACGCCCTGGCGCTGGGAGCCTTTGCGGTACTGACCGCCGGGGCCATCGCCCTGACCCAGTCTGCCACCCGCGACCAGATCAGCGATAATCGCCAGAAAGCGCGCGCCCAGGCGCTGTTTCAGATCGTGCCTGAAAGCCAGCACAACAACGACCTGCTCCATGACAGCTACCGGCTCAACAACGCCGAGTCGCTCGGTTACCCGCAAGGTGCTGAGCTCTATCGCGCGCGCCGCGATGGCATCGTCCACACGGTCATTCTGCCGGTCATCACCAGTGAGGGTTACAGTGGCAATATCGATCTGATCGTCGGCATTCACCGTGACGAAAGCCTGGCCGGAGTACGCATCCTGCGCCACCAGGAAACCCCTGGACTGGGCGACAAGATCGATATCAAAAAATCACCCTGGGTGTTGAGTTTTAACGGTACCCAACTGCAGGGCGATAATGACTCCAGCTGGGCCGTTAACAAGGATGGCGGTCAGTTTGATCAATTCACCGGCGCGACCATCACCCCACGGGCGGTAGTCGGGGCCGTTAAGCAGGCGATCCTGACCTTCCGCCAGCACCGGGTCGCACTGCTGCAGCCGTTAACTGGCAATCCAGAATCTAATTCACAAGCCACTCATCCCCAGGGCGACAGCGCTACCGGAGGTGCTGATCATGACTGATAATAACGGCTCGCTATCGACCCAGCAACTGCGCAAGATCAGCCTCGACGGCCTCTGGCACAACAACCCCGCGCTGGTACAGGTACTGGGACTCTGCCCACTTCTGGCCGTCACCGGCTCGGTAGTCAACGCCCTGGGGCTGGCGCTGGCGACCAGCCTGGTGCTGATCAGCTCGAACCTCTGTGTCTCGCTGATCCGCAAACTGGTACCCGCCACTATACGCCTACCGGCGTTTGTGATGATCATCGCCTCGGTGGTCACCTGCGTTGAGCTACTGATGCAGGCTCTTACCTATGAACTCTACGAAATTCTCGGCATCTTTATACCGCTGATCGTCACCAACTGCATCATTCTCGGCCGCGCCGATAGTTTCGCCCGTAAGAACCCCCCCATAGCCGCGCTGCTGGATGGTTTGATGATGGGACTGGGGTTCAGCGCGGTGCTGGTACTACTGGGGATGATGCGTGAAGCACTCGGTTCCGGAACCCTGTTTGCCGATATGCAGCTGCTGTTTGGCCCCGTCGCCGAAACCTGGAAGATCACCCTGGCCGAGGACTACTCCGGTTTTCTGTTTGCGGTACTGCCCCCCGGTGCATTTGTCGGTATGGGTTTGATCATCGCCGCCAAAAACTGCATCGATGCCTACCTCAAACAGCGCGCCAAACCGGTGATCCCGGTCGCATCCGGCACCAAGCGCGCCCGAGTGACTAGCTGAGTCACCTTAACCATCCTGCGGGCCAACGGCGATGAACCGAGACAAGCGCTATCATATTTTTGCCCGCTTGCGTGATGACAACCCGCACCCCACCACCGAGCTACACTACAGTAGCCCTTTCGAACTGCTGGTAGCGGTCACGTTATCAGCGCAATCCACCGACGTCGGGGTCAACAAGGTTACCGCCAAGCTGTTCCCGGTCGCCAACACCCCCGAAGCTATCGTGGCGTTGGGGCTCGAGGGTCTCAAATCCTATATCAAAACCCTGGGACTCTATAACGCCAAAGCCGCCCATGTGTACAACAGCTGCCAGTTATTGATCGAACACCACGACTCCCAGGTTCCAGATACCCGCGCCGCGCTTGAAGCGCTGCCGGGTGTCGGTCGCAAGACCGCCAACGTGGTACTGAATACCGCTTTTCGCCAGCCCACCATGGCGGTCGACACCCACATCTTCAGAGTCGCCAACCGCACCCGGCTAGCGCCGGGAAAGAACGTGCTGGAGGTGGAGAAACAGCTGCTCAAATTCATTCCTAAAGAGTTTCTGCTCGACGCCCATCACTGGTTAATTCTGCTCGGTCGTTATACCTGCATCGCTCGAAAACCCCGTTGCGGAGCCTGTTTGATCGAGGACCTGTGCGAATACCCACAGAAAACCGACTAAGCTACAGTTCAATACACGCTGGCAGATGACAAACAGTGGCGCTAGTACTGTAAATCTATTGGAAACTGACGGCATTTTAAGCGACAGTCTAGAGCTGCGTTGACACTGCCTAGGTCTCTGCGACAAGGAAAAACCGGAATGAAAGCCGTCACCCTCAGTTTGCTCATGCTAGCGTCCTGGTTACCGACCAGCGCATCAGCCACCGATGTATATAAGTGGTTAGATGAAAACGGCACCCCAAACTATAGTGAACGCCCACCCGAAGGTGTCGATTACATTAAAGTGAAAATTTACGGCGCCGCCAATACCAGCAAGAGCGGATCCTATTACTCCATACCCAAAATAGCGCCAAAACCCAGCGACGATAAGCCCGAAGCCGACAGCGCTGAGATTAAAAAGACCACGCCCTAAAGACCACCCTCTAAAGTCACCGGCTAAAGTCACCTACTAAAGAGAGTCCGCATCCGCTACTGACTGACATATAATGGGCGTTTTTTCAGACTGAGAACTGCGGCTTGAACCCTCCCCCCGATAATCAGCACCCCGACACTCGGCCCCACTATGATGTGATCATCATCGGCGCTGGCGCCTCTGGATTGATGTGTGCAGCCCAGGCAGGCTATCGCGGCAAGCGCGTTAGAGTGCTCGATAACGCCCGTAAAGCCGGACAGAAAATATTGATCAGCGGGGGTGGCCGAAGCAACTTCACCAACCGACGCGTCGATCCAGCTAACTACCTGTGTGGCAACCCCCATTTCGTTAAATCTGCCTTGGCACGCTATCAACCTCAGGATTTTATCGACCTGGTCGAGCGTCATGGCATCGATTACCAAGAGCGCGATCACGGCCAGCTGTTCTGTAGCGGTTCGGCCAAACAACTGGTCGAGATGCTCTTGACCGAATGCAGTTGGGCAGGTGTCGAGGTGAGCCTGAACAGCGCGGTCAACGCGCTGCAGCGCTCGGCAGATGGCCACTTTCTGATCAAAACCGCCGAGCAGTATTTGAGCGCCTCGGCCGTCGTGGTCGCCAGTGGCGGGCTGTCCATTCCCAAACTGTCTACGGCCATCGGCTATCGCATCGCCGAACAGTTTGGGTTACGTATCATCCCCACATCGGCAGGTCTGGTGCCCTTCACCCTGCATGTCGAAGACAAACAGCGGCTCAGCCCACTGTCAGGTATCAGCCTGGCGGTCGAGATTCACGCCGCCTGCGGTATCGCCTTCAAACGTGACCTGCTCTTTACCCACCGCGGCCTCTCAGGTCCCGCAGTGCTGCAAATATCCAACTATTGGCAACCCGGCGAGCCGATCTGGATCGATTTTTCACCCGAACAGCCCCTAGAAGAACTGCTGCAACGGCAAGCCCAGCGCCACCCGAACCAGACTCTCAAAAACGCCTTGGGACAGGTATTGCCCAAACGCCTGGCCGAACGGCTGTGCGAGGGACTCGCCAGCGCCGATCAGCCGCTGAGCCAACTGCTCAAACAGGAGCGCATCGAGCTACAGCAGCGGCTGCACCGGTTTCAAATCAAGCCCAATGCCACCGAGGGCTACCGCACCGCAGAGGTCACCCGCGGCGGCATCGACAGTGATGAGATCTCCTCCAAGACTTTTGAAGCTAAACGGGTCGCCGGTCTCTATTTTATTGGCGAAGTGCTGGATGTGACCGGCTGGCTCGGCGGATATAACTTTCAATGGGCCTGGGCATCCGGCCATGCGTGTGGCATGGCGGTGTAAACCACCAACACTCAGCTAAAGAGGTACCCGTCAGCGATCAGCTCTTCTATAATCGGGCCTCTATAAAAACCCCGATAGTACTGATCGATCATAGAGAGCGCGCGTTATGTCCCAGAAAACCGTCACCGTTGGCAGTATCGATATCTCTAATACGTTGCCTTTTGTGCTGTTCGGCGGCATGAATGTCCTGGAATCCAGAGACCTGGCGATGCGCATCGCCGAGCACTATGTAGAGGTCACCCAGCGACTCGATATCCCTTACGTCTTCAAAGCATCCTTTGATAAGGCCAACCGCTCTTCGGTCGATTCCTTTCGCGGCCCCGGCCTGGAAAACGGCTTACGCATCCTGCAAGAGATCAAACAGACCTTTAACATCCCGGTAATCACCGATGTCCACGAACCGGAACAGGCTGGCGCCGCGGCAGAGGTCGCCGATATCATCCAGCTTCCGGCATTCCTATCCCGACAGACTGACCTGGTCGTCGCCATGGCCAAGACCGGCGCGGCCATCAACATCAAAAAGGCCCAATTTCTGGCACCCCAGGAGATGGGCCATATTCTCAACAAATTTCGCCAAGCCGGTAACGACCGGCTGATTCTCTGTGAGCGTGGCAGCAGCTTTGGCTACAACAACCTGGTCGTCGATATGCTCGGCTTCTCGGTGATGAAACAGTTTCAGTATCCGCTGATGTTTGACGCCACCCATGCCCTGCAGATGCCAGGCGGGCGCAGCGATTCCGCCGATGGACGCCGGGCCTTAGTGGCGCAGCTATCCCGTGCCGGGTTATCACAGGGGATTGCCGGGCTCTTTTTAGAGGCCCACCCAGACCCCGATGCGGCAAAATGCGATGGCCCCTGCGCACTGCCGCTAGACAAACTCGAGCCCTACCTGCAGCAGATGAAAGCGATCGATGACCTGGTCAAAGCACTGCCAGCACTCTCTACCGATTAACGCAGCCCTTAAAACAACAGCCGAACCACCCGCTTCACTGCGCTAACAGCTTGAGATATGTTAAAAAAAAGCTGATAGTAAGGCGATAAAAGACTGCTAAGAAGGCGATTATGGCTCTGGATTTTTCGACCCTACGCAAGCAAACCCTGCTTGGACCCGAACACCGTCAATTCCAACTGATCAAACCGGTCAGTAACAGCCCCATCGGCCAGGTGTGGCACGCCTATGACCTAAATACCGGTACAGACGATGCGTCACGTGACAAGGTCGCACTGGAGATCGTCAATCCCGAACTGCTCAAAAATGCCGATATCTTGGAGCAGTTTAAATCACTGGTCACCCGAAGCAGCCGCCTGGAGCACAAGCACCTGGCCAAAGTACATGGCTATTTTCAAAGCCCTGAGGGTTGGATGTTTGTCGCCATGGAGCCGCTCTCTACCCGCAGCTTGGCGCGTATTTTAATTGAGGATGGTTACAAACAACTTAACGCCGAAAAAGCCCGCGTCATCCTGCAACAGATTGCGTTAACGCTGGATTACATTGCCAGAAATAATTTAAGCCATGGTGATTTAACCCCCTGGAACGTCATCATCACCCACGAGGTCGGGGTAAAACTGGTCAACACCGCCTTCCGTCAGCCGCTGTTGCATGCCATTCAAAAGGGCGGCAATCGAGTCCTCAATAGCGAATACCATCCGCAGGAAGCGTTCAGCATCAGCCTCCTGGAGACCAGCGCCGATATCTATTCGTTTGCCTGTCTGATCTACCTGCTGTTTGGCGGCCGCGCACCCTTTTCACCCGACATCCCACCGCTGGATCGCGATCCAAGCCAACTCCAGGCTCCGAGTCAATTCAACCCCGAACAATGGCAGCTGCTGCAAAGCGCGATGGACGAGACGCCGACGATACGGCCAACGTCGGCAATGGAGCTGCTGCGGAAACTTTTTTTACCCGAGCAGCAGCAGGCGTTAAAAAAGGAGGCCTCGCTCTCGGAAGCGATCGAACAAGCGCAAACGCAGCCATCGACCAGCACCGCCCCTGCAACGACCGACTCCAAAGGCCGAGGCTGGTTAGTCGGATCCATACTGACCGCCTGCATCACCTTCGGTGCCGGCTTAACCCTGGGTTATCTACTGGCCACTAACGAATACAGCAACCACCAGGAACGCCTGCTTAATCAGATAGTGCAGGTGCAAAAACTACTCCAACAACCCGCCTCTATCCAGTCAAAAATCGCACTAAGCAAAGCCTTTGCCTCACTACGCGAACTCTCGCCCAGCCCCGAGCTGCTGCAACAACTGGGCACTCAGGTGGATGGCTTCAACGTCAGACTCACCCGTGACTCCGTCAGCAAAACAGCGTCCAGCCATAATAATGATGACACCGAGGGGCGCACCCTGCCCGCCCAACACATCGGTAAGGTGTTCAAGGATGAGATCATCCCCGGTGTGTTCGGCCCGAATATGATCACTATCCCTACCGGCAGTTTTGAGATGGGCGATCTGGATCGCAACGGCGATGATAACGAGTTACCCGTCCACAAAGTCACCATCAAGCATCGCTTTGCGCTATCACAGAAAGAGGTCACTTTCGCCGAGTACGACCTGTTCGCCCTCTCCACCGGTCGATCGCTGCCCGCCGATGAGGGCTGGGGACGCGGTGAACGGCCGGTCATCAACATCAGCTGGAACGATGCCAACTCCTATGCACACTGGATCCGGCAGCAGACCAATCAACCCTACCGGCTACCTTCAGAAGCGGAATGGGAGTACGCCGCCCGCAGCGGCAACCAGACCCTCTTTTGGTGGGGCAGCGAGGTCGGCACCAACAACGCCGCCTGTGATGATTGCGGCAGCGCCTTCGACGGTAAAAAAACTGCGCCTACCGGCAGTTTTAACGCCAACGCCTTCGGTTTATACGATATGAATGGCAACGTCTACGAGTGGGTATCTGACTGTTATAACGAAAATTATGATCAGGCCCCCAGGGACGGCAGTAGCTGGAATGTGGGGCTCTGTAACTATAGGGTGATGCGCGGTGGCTCCTGGTACGATATACCTCGACTGATCCGTTCAGCCAGTCGCTATCGCCACCCGCCTAATGCCAGCCGCAATACCTGGGGCTTCCGCCTGGCGCTGGATCTGAAAAAATAACCGGCTGCCAACCTCCTCCATTGGTTGTAGTCCGACTGGGTTTGATAGCCTACTCACCTCTAATACCTTATAATTACGCCACCGATTTTGGCCCCGGCTTTGCGCCGGATTTGATCTTTAGAATGAAGGGGATTTTAGATGAAACAACCTGTACGCGTTGCAGTCACTGGTGCTGCTGGTCAGATCAGCTACTCACTACTAATTCGTATCGCTTCTGGACAGATGCTCGGTAACGATCAACCAATCATTCTGCAGCTGCTCGAAATCACACCAGCACTGGACGCCCTGAAGGGTGTTGCCATGGAGCTTGAAGACTGTGCTTTCCCATTGCTGCAGGGGATCGTCATGAGCGACAATCCTAACGTTGCTTTTAAAGATGCAGACTACGCCTTGCTCGTCGGTGCTCGTCCTCGTGGACCCGGCATGGAGCGTAAAGATCTGCTGGAAGCCAACGCGGCGATCTTCTCAGTGCAGGGTAAGGCCCTTAACGATCACGCCAGCCGTGGTGTTAAGGTTCTGGTCGTCGGCAACCCAGCCAACACCAACGCCCTGATTGCCCAGCAGAATGCACCAGACCTGGCCCCAGGGCAGTTCACCGCCATGACCCGTCTGGATCACAACCGTGCCGCCGCACAGCTAGCCAACAAGACTGGCAAGCACGTGACCGATGTCAAGAAAGTCACCATCTGGGGTAACCACTCTGCCACCCAGTACCCTGACATCAGCAACACCACCGTTGCCGGCGCAGCCGCTACCGGCCTGGTCGAAGACAGCTGGTACAAAGAGACGTTCATCCCTGAAGTACAGCAGCGTGGTGCCGCGATCATCAAGGCTCGCGGCCTGTCGTCTGCAGCCTCTGCAGCAAACGCCGCTGTTGAGCATATGCGCGACTGGGCACTGGGCACCGCAGAAGGCGACTGGGTGAGCATGGGTATCCCCAGCGATGGCAACAGCTACGGCATCAAAGAAGGTCTGATCTACTCCTTCCCCGTAACCTGCAAAGATGGCCAGTACAGCATCGTTAACGGCCTAGAGATCAGCGCGTTCAGCCGCGAGAAGATGACCGCTACCGAGCAGGAGCTGAGCGAAGAGCGCGATGGCGTCAAGCACCTGTTTGCATAAGTGTTAAGCACAGCAAAAACCGCAGCCTAGGCTGCGGTTTTTTTTCGCCTCCAGGATTTCGGTTATGGCTACAGACCAGCCTGGATAGCACAGCCCCAGGGGCGGAGCTAATAATCCGCCACCGGATAGAGCACCGCATCGCGATAGCCGGTCACTACCCGAATCAATCCCGACCACTGCCGATCCAGCGTGGGATCCCCCGAGTCGATCACTAACGGCCGACCCTCCAGCTGCTTGAGCTTGGTTTTAGTCGCGATCACCCATAAATTTTGCCGCCCTGCACGGCGCAACAGTTCAACCGACAGCTGCTGGTTGCCACGACCGATGATGTGCCCCTGACCGCCGATCACCGTGACCAGAATACGCAACGGCTGATCCCCGATCAGCGCCAGCAGCTGCGCGGCACTCAGATCAGCGCCCAGCAACCGACCATCACGAACCAGGTCAACGCCTAGCAAGGTATTGGCCAGCCCCAGCTGCTCCATCACCGCCTGCACGGTGGTGCCCGACCCCATCACGTAACAGACCCCAGGCTCCATATTTTCGATCACCTCGGCGGCGATATCATCGAGCACCAGGGCCTCTACCTCTCTGCCGCCGCTCTTGGTCTGCTGCACAAACCGCCCCTCCTCAGGCACCAGCAACTCGCCATAATACTGGGCCCGCACCTGCCCCTGACGAAACGCCTGCTCGTCGATATCCCGAACCTCCTGCTCTCGCAGGCTGACCAGCTCTCCACGAATCAACATCGCCACCACCTCACCCGCCGCCCCCGGGGTGATGGCATAGACGCCCGAGTGGATCTTCACTCCAGCGGGAATGCCCAGTACCGGCACCTGGGCATCGATAGCGGCATGCAGATCGCGCGCCGTACCATCCCCCCCGGCAAACAGAATCAGGTCGACACCGGCGGCCAGCAGATCCAGCACCGCACGCCGGGTATCCTCAGCACTGGTGTTGCCGGTGCTGATACGCCCTAGCACCTGCGGGCTGATGCCGGCGGCTAGGGCGGCCTGCTCACCCATCTCTGCCGGGTAGGTGTAACACTCGAACGCCAAGCCCGCTAATTTATCCAGGGCTTGCCGGGCCCGCTCTGCCGCGCGAGGCACCGCGCCCAGCGCTAACGCCCGCTGCACCGTCTGCGCACCATCACTGCCCTTTAGCGCCACACTACCGCCGATACCCGCCAACGGATTCACGATTAGACCTAACTTAAACATCATCACCCTTCCAATTGCCTAATATTACAGACCGAGCTGTTCACGCAACAGCTACTGACACAGGCATCAGCGCCTCTACCAGCAGGGACGAGGAATGCGCTAAGCGCTTATTCGCCATGCGGCTCTCGTGATTCGAGGCTGAAACCATAGGCTGATAACTGGCCTGCCAGTACGCTGCTGTGATCCAAGCCGGCCAGTGTCAAGCTGCTGAACTCACGCCGCTCGGGGTAATAACGCCTTAAGCGATCAAATTCGCTGGCCACGCGGGTCGGATAACGTTGCACTCGGTTAAGCAACGCATCATGATCTCGACGTAGGTCATAGACCCATTTAACCAGCCGAGGCAGCAGATCGACCTCCGCCTCGGCATGCAGTTCAATCCGACGAATCGCAGGCGGGGGCAGCAACTCGGCTAGCCGGTGCTGCGGTGCAACGCCTAAAAACCGGCAGGCGCTCTGGTAGATCATCTCAGTGCCGCGCGATTTGCCCTCTAGGCTGTAACCGGCGATATGTGGGGTCGCCAGCGTAACACGCTGCGCCAGAGCGATATCAATGGCCGGCTCGCGCTCCCACACATCCAGTACCACCTGCAGATCTTGGCGCTGCTGCAGACACTGAGCCAAAGCCTTATTATCGATCACCGCACCGCGCCCGGCATTGATCAACCAGCTCCCCTGCGGCAACGCCTGCAACACCTCGGCAGCAAATAGGTGGTAACTCGGATGGCTGCCCAGCCGCGTCAAAGGAGTATGCAGACAGAACACGTCACAGCGCCGCAGCAGCTCTTCGAGCTCGACGAAGCTATCCGCGCCCGGCGCTGTTGCTAATGTTGATTCCGCTTCGGCACGCGGCGGATCGCACAACAAGCACTCGATCCCCAGCAACTGCAAACGCTGCTGCAATCGACGGCCCACATTACCCACGCCGACAATACCCACACGGCGCTCGGATAGCGCACAGCCCTGCTGCTGAGCCAGATTGGTCAAGGCCGAGAGCACGTAATCCACGACCGAATCGGCGTTGCAACCCGGAGCATTATGAAAACAGATACCGCGTTGCTGCAGCAGCTCAAGATCGACATGGTCGGTCCCTATGGTGGCGCTGGCCACGAACTTAACCGCGCTATCGGCCAGCAGCTGCGCATTGACATCGGTCACCGAGCGCACCAGTAATAGATCGGCGCGTTGAAGATGGCGGCGCTCTAACGACCGGCCCGGCAGACGTTCGACCTGACCCAGATGGCTAAAAAACGCCTCAGCCAGCGGAATATTCTCATCCGCAATAATATGCATCGCTGCCCCTTAGGATTGCAAAACAATCGTAAAAAATAACTATAAAAAGAACCGCAGCGTAGCACGAAACCGCCCTGGATTGACCTGCCCGTTGCTGTCGATTGACGCTCAGGTGACGGTCGATTAACCGCGTTGCAAAGCACTATTTGCAGCAGATCGCCAGATCGGTATGATGGTCAATCCCTGCTCGCCCGTACTTGTGCGTACGTTAGGCGCCGTGCTGATACCCAGGAGACACTATGAGCCCGTTCGATTTTGCCCCGATGCCCAACACCGAGGGCTTTTTTGGTCGCTATGGCGGCCAGATTATCCCACCGCATCTCAAAGAGATTATGGATGATATAGCTCGCGCCTATCTGGAGATTAAAGATACCGACGCCTATCGCAATGAATTGCTGGAGCTGTACAAATATTATGTCGGCAGGCCTAGCCCGCTGTATTTTGCCAAGCGCTTAACCGCGCGTTGCGGCGGCGCCCAGATCTACCTCAAGCGTGAAGATCTCAACCATACCGGCGCGCACAAGATTAACCACTGCCTGGGCGAAGCGTTGCTCGCCAAGCATATGGGCAAGACCAAGGTCCTGGCCGAAACCGGTGCGGGCCAGCACGGCGTCGCGCTGGCCACCGCCTGCGCCTTGGTGGGACTCGACTGCGAGATCCACATGGGCCAGGTCGATATTGAAAAAGAGCACCCCAACGTCACCAAGATGAAGATCCTGGGCTGCACCCTGGTACCGGTTACCCGGGGTACCGCCACGCTCAAGGATGCCGTCGATAGCGCGTTCGAGGAGTACCTGAAAGATCCGCAGAACTTTTTCTACGCCATCGGCTCCGTGGTCGGCCCACATCCGTTCCCGATGATGGTCCGCGATTTTCAGAGCATTATCGGCATCGAGGCGCGCGAGCAGTTCCTGGAGCAGACCGGCAGCCTGCCCGACCATATCATGGCCTGCGTCGGGGGCGGCTCGAACGCGATGGGACTGTTCACGGCGTTTCTGAATGACCCCAGCGTTAACATCTACGGTGTTGAACCTGCAGGCAAAGGCCTGGACACCCCTTTCCACTCCGCGACGATGACCCTGGGCACGCCGGGATCCATCCATGGCTTTAACTGCTACCTACTCCAGGATGAGCAGGGCGAGCCGCTGCCGGTACACTCGATCGCCTCGGGTCTGGACTATCCCGGCATAGGACCGCAGCACTGTTACCTCAAAGATATTGAGCGGGTGAGCTACACCGCGATCACCGATCAGGAGTGTCTCGATGCTTTTATGATTCTATCGCGCAGCGAGGGGATCATCCCGGCATTGGAGAGCGCCCACGCGGTGGCTTACGCCATGAAGTTGGCGGCCAGCTTACCGGCTGAACAGCGCATTCTGGTCAACCTGTCCGGTCGTGGGGATAAAGATGCCGATTATGTGGCCCAAATACTGGGGCTTTGAGCGATCTGCTCTCGAGCCTGATGGCGCTAACACCTAATGCCTAACACCTAACGCCTAAAACCTAACGACTCGCGGTATCGCGACCCATATCATGCGGGTCGCTTATCTCTGAGCAGCTGTTACTCGAGCGGCTGGTAACGGCAACGGTACCGATCCGGATCTTCTAGTTGATCCAAGCCAACTATGGATTGATGCAGCTTGTAACTATCGGCCCCCGCGTTCTGCAACTGTTTTTCGATCGTTAATAGCCGCTGCTTTTGTGCTTTGGCATTGCCAAACAAGCTCAGAATCAACTGGGCATCATGCTGCAACATCTCGGTCTGCTGGCTCATCGTCATCGCTCCTTAGAGGGTATTAACCGTAGTGGGCCTGGACAGTGGGCCTGGACAGTGACCCAAGAAATATCCTGTCAGTATAGCCAAGCATCTGAAAAAGCCAGACTGCTTGACGCCTCTATCCTAGCAGCATAAATTCTGGCTACCGCATACACAGGAGTGTTGATGATGATTACTCAAAAAGCTGCCCTCTGGGTAATGGCAGGTTGGCTGATCTCCGCCACCAGCCAGGCCCATTTTTTCTCCGAGGCCCAGGATTGCAAGGCGCCGCTCAAACCCCTGGAATTTATTACCGCACTGGATAAACAGCAGTTTGAACAGCAGGTAGAAAATTACCGTAGCTGTCTGCAGTTATTTATCGATAAACAAAATGCCGGAATGGCCAAGCATCAGACCGCGGCCCAGCAGGCTGCCGCTGCCTGGAACGATTATGCACAGCGCGTACTCGGGGCCCCGCAACCCTAAACCTTAGAGTGCATTAGCGATCACGGCGATGGGCGACACTAGCCACAACAGCCTCCATCAGCGCCTCGTACTCAGACCGCAACGCCGACCAATACAAGTGTTTGATGCAAGGCACCTCGGGCCGAGTTACCGCAAAGCGTTCAAGCAGATCTGCAGCCGCCTGCGCCTCGCGCGACAGGTCGGTATCATAACTGGCATATAGAAATGGCGCCGCCACCAGCTCCGGATAGGCCAGGCGTCGCGGCAGCACGGGGACACAGCCTGCCGCGATCCCCTCCAGCACCGCCACCCCTTGAAACTCATGAATGGAGGTCGACAAGATAATGTCCGCCGAGGACAGCCATTGCTGGTACTCCGCCGTCGACGCGACAAATCCAAACTGCACAATCCGCGGGTTAAAGCGCTGCCAAATAACCTCAAACGCCTCGGGGGCACTGCGGAACTGCTCTCCCAGTATAGCGATGCGGTAATCGCTACCACGACGCTCCAGCTCGCTGAGCACCGCCAGCAGCCGATCGGGCCCTTTATCGTACTCCCAGCGCGAAGCCCAGATGAGCTTAAGCGGCGCTGCACCCTGATCCAGATTCCAGCGCCGACTGGCCTCAAACGCCACATCGGTCGAATGGCACAGGTCTGAGCGCGGCAGCGCCTTCAGGGGCACCGGCAACACCCCACAGCGGCTCTCGAGTTGGGGCTCTATAGTCGTGGGACGATGGTCAGGCAGCTTGGCTAGCAAGCGGTTAACGCCGGCAAAGAAGCTATCGCGATTGTAGGCTGAATTAAACACCACCCGGTCTGCCGCCAGCGCCGCGTACAGGTTGACCATCTGCGCATCGACGCTGGCATGCTGTTGGCGGCTTTGCGGATACTCAAACTGATTTTCGTGAAAATAACATAGACTCGGGGTACCGCCCAGGTTGCTGCACAGACCTTTGAGGGTGGCCAGATCAACCATCGAGGTCGCAATCAACAGATCATAGGGCTGGGTTAACACCGCAGCCTGCTCGGTTAACCAGGACAACGGCGCCCCCCGTACGCGCCAGTTGAAATAACGCGCCGGCAGGGTCAAACAGCACCAGTCATGCTCGGGAAACGCGGCCATCAACCCCTGACACCAGTATTGATGGCTGGTGGCGTGGTACGCACTAAGCAGTAAAATCTTCAAAAAGCCTCCTACGTATTGAGGGTATAATAGTCGACGCTTAGGCGATCCTTACTACAAGCCTGGGTGCAGACAGTGTTGTGCAGCTGAATATTGAATATTTCTTTTAGCGAACAGGCAGGATAATCATGAAGTCGTATCAATTTTTTACCGCCGACGGTCGCGGAGGCACTATGCTCTGCGATGATGAGACCCTTGAGGATGCGGTTGCCGAACTGCGGCTGCGCTTTACCGACGTCGTCAAAGTACAGTTAGGCAAACAGCTGTGGCAAGCCGATACCACTAACACAGCGGCGACCAGCCCGCCGATAACGGACCTGGAGCAGACGGACCAAGCTATCCTTGACCGGCAAGCCTGAGGCTTTTAGATCTTGTTTACCCCCAGACTTAAGTGTCAGCTTTCAGCTCTGGCACTCGGATCGCCGAGGTTTCCTTAACCTCCTCCATGACGATATAGCTGCGCGATTTGTCGACATTCGGCAAGCTGATCAACAGCTCCCCTAGCAACTCTCGATAAGCAGACATCTCACTGATACGGGCTTTGATCAGATAATCAAATTCGCCAGACACCAGGTGACACTCCATCACCTGGGAGATCTTTAACACCTCACGCTTAAAATCCTCGAATACCGTAGGCGAGCGGTAGGTCAGGCTGATCTCAACAAACACCAGCAGGCCCGCTTCCAGGTAATGGGGATCGAGGGTGGCGGTATAGCCTTTGATGATCTTATCTTTCTCTAAGCGTCTGACCCGCTCTAGGCAGGGTGTGGTACTCAAGCCGACCTCGGTAGCCAGATCCACATAGGAGATCCGGCCATTGCTCTGTAGCTGACGCAAAATATTACGATCAATACGGTCAAGCTTTCTTATCTTCCTCACCTCAGCACCTATTATTTTTAAAGTTAGTGGGATCCGCCATCGCCTAGCCAATTAACCTGAAGGACCGACAATAGCCAGTGATTCTATTGACCACTGATGATAAATACCAGATAAAATGCTATTCCTGATACGCCACCCTTTATAGGGTGGCCGCCAGCAACAGATGTGCGTAGGCATTGATACGATTATCGATCAGCTGCTTTAGCCGCGCATCGAACAACGGTGAATCGAAAGGATACAGACCACAGAGGCGCAACGCCTCGCGCAAATCGACCTGTTTGCCCAGATAATCGTAAACCACCCGCACGCACGCAGGGTCACGCCGAGCACTGTCCGCCACCCCCAGCCCTGCGCAGAATATAGGTTGAGGGGGTGCTGCTAGCGTTGAGGTATTTATTGAACTGGGAACGATTGATGGACAGCTGCCGACACAGCTCGGCGATCGATTTATAGTAACTGCAGAGCAACCGCAAATTCTTGGAGAAATTCTCGCCCACGGATCGCCTCTGACTCTTTACGCCCTGGTTGTTGCCAGATTAGCATCAACTAGCATCCCTGCGTAGCAGCTAGCGAACTTGCTGCCACCGCCCTGTTTTGAGATATTGCCATGACTCAGGTTTCTTCCATCCAGCTGGCATCCCGTCCATGACTCATCGCATCTATATTTTATACACCGGCGGCACCATCGGCATGCAGCGCTCCCCCCAAGGCTATGTGCCGATGCCGGGGCTGGCCGAACTGATCGCCCAGAAGATACCGACCCACCTGTCGGCCAACATGCCCGACTATGTACTCGAAGAGCTCGAGCTATTGATCGATAGCACCAATGCCACCCCCAGCGACTGGCAGGAGATCGCGCAACGGATTCGAGATAATTACCACCTGTACGACGGTTTTGTCATCCTCCACGGTACCGATACCCTCGCCTATACCAGCTCCGCGCTGTCCTTTATGCTCCAGGATCTGAGCAAACCGGTGATCGTCACTGGCTCGCAGATCCCGCTCAGCGAACTGCGCAACGATGCCCAGGACAATCTGATCACCGCCCTGGTACTGGCACGCCACCATCCGATCGCCGAGGTGTGCCTGTACTTCAACGGCCGGTTGTTGCGTGGCAATCGTGTCACCAAGGTGAAGGCGACCGGCTTTGACGCCTTCGACAGCCCCAATTACCCCTGGCTGGGCCAGGTCGGTATTCATATCGACATCAAGCACGAGGCCATCCGCCCGGCCGCGCCCCAACCGCGCTTTGAGCTGCCCGCCTATGGACGCCATCGCATTGTACCGATGAGATTATTTCCCGGTATCGACAGTGAATATTTACAGCATCTGCTGAAACTGCCTATCGATGGCCTGCTTATTCAAGCCTACGGTGTCGGCAACGCACCGGATCGCGACCCGTTGTTTCTGAAAACCCTGGAGCGCGCTAACCAGCAGGGCAAGGTGATCATCAACCTGTCCCAGTGCCTACAGGGACGGGTGGATCTCAGCAGCTACGCAACCGGCTCAGCACTGGCACAAACCGGCGTAGTCAGTGGCTTTGATATGACCCTGGAGGCCGCTTTCAGCAAACTCCAACACCTGCTGGCACAAGAGCGCGACAGTGATTGGGTACGCCAGCAGATGCAGTTAGACCTGTGCGGCGAACTCACCGCCTCAGAGACACCCATGTCGGACTGAAGCCCGACCCACAGGAGCGTTTGTTTTGTGGGTCGGGCTTTAGCCTGACATGGAGAGCAGCGGGCGTCGGGTTAAAACCCGACCTTGTATCTCTCGGTGATGGATGGTTAGTTGGCATCTATTCCGACTGGGCAGCATCAGACTTCTTGAAAGCCGCGCAGTGATCCTGATAATTCTGCCGCTGGGTAAACCAAAACAGGTCATAGCGTGGGCCAAACAGCTCCCGCCGCTCATGGTCACCGAATAGGTAGCTATCTAGAGGCGCAGCTTCGATAGCGATCTCCTGCAGACCGATATTGAGCTGCTGCAGCTGCGGTTGTAGCCGCTCAACCTGGGTCACCACCCCCTCGTTATGCTCGGTATGCCCCGCGCCCAGAATCACCACCACCGGGCCCTGGCGCTCTGCCTGGCTCATCGCCACGATAGAGCGGGCCATGCGGTCATTACGTTCATGCCAGGTACGGTAGAGACGCGTCAACAGCGGCTCCATACCCCAGCCGCAATGTCCGGCCTTAAAGCGGGTGTACATAAACCTTTTGTAATCGTTGCTAGCTAGCGCCTGCATCCCCAACGCCTGTTGCTCCACCGGCGTCAGGGCATCCAGATCGGTACGACTCAGGCGCAGCTTGATACCGGCGGGGAGATCCGCACCAAACACAGTCAGTCGATGGGTTTTAGCGAACTCGAGCAACGCAAAATAGTAGCCCCAGTCGGTATCCGCACGCTCGGTCCAACCCAAACGAGTACGCAAGCTCTTTTCCGGGGACTCCAGTCCCGCACGGCTGATACCGAGCGGCATCAACGAGGCCTCACTGCTGATGTACTGCATCAGATAACCGGTCTGCGCGGTATCGAAAAACTCAAACCCCAGCACCGGCTGCAGCCCCTGATCGATCAACGACTGCAGCACCTGTAGCTGAATACGGTGGTGCTCGGCATTATCATGGCGCTCGCCGAGATAGATGACATCGGCCAGCAGCAACCGCTCCAGCAATGCCTCGTAGAGTAGCGGTTTTTGGGTATGAGCATCGATGATCTGACCGATCAACGGGTCTTGGCGCGGTTCGATAAGGGCGCGTTGCGCGCAACCCGTGGCCAGCAGCGTCATAAACAGCCCCAGACTTACACCCTGCCATGGTTTAATACGCACAGATCTACCTCGTTACTGGCTGCTTTTTAATAGAGCCAGGGATTATGATAGCCCGCTCGGTTTCACGCAAATTACCCTATCCCATGCCCCAGATAACAGGCCCCTCATGCACCTGATCCTGATCAGTCGCTGCCTACTCGGCGACGCCGTTCGCTACGATGGCAGCGGCAAACTACTACAGCACCCGCTGCTCAGCCTCTGGCAACATCAGCAGCGTCTGGTGCCGATCTGCCCGGAGCTGGCCGGCGGTTTAGGCTGCCCTCGCCCTGCTGCAGAGATTCATGGCGGCGATGGCCTGCGGGTGCTCAGCGGCGAAGCGCAGGTCCGTCTGCAAGACGGCACCGATGTCAGCGCCGCGTTTATCCAGGGCGCGCAAACGACTCTATTACTGTGCCAGGAGCAACGGATCCGCTTCGCGCTGCTCAAAGCCCGCAGCCCCTCTTGCGGCAGCCATGGCAGTTACGATGGTAGTTTTAGCGGCACCCTTAACGATGCCGGCATCGGCGTCACCGCCGCCCTGCTCCGCCAGCACGGCATCCAGATCTTCGATGAAACCCAGCTCGATGCGCTCGCCAACGCGCTGGCGGAATGCTGATAACCGAACCAGCCCTTGTTACTGGCGGTCCAGCTCCGTAAAATATCGACCTCGATCCGTCTGTAGAGCTAAAACCATGCGCGCCAGCCAATTCCTGATAGCCACCCTCAAAGAAACTCCGGCCGATGCCGAGGTGATCAGCCACCAATTGATGCTGCGTGCGGGGATGATCCGCAAGATAGCCTCAGGGCTCTATACCTGGTTGCCGATGGGGCTGCGCACCCTACGCAAGGTCGAGCGCATTGTACGTGAAGAGATGGATAGCGCCGGTGTACAGGAGGTGCTGATGCCCGCCATTCAGCCCGCCGAGCTGTGGCAAGAATCAGGACGCTGGGAACAGTACGGCCCCGAGCTGTTGCGCCTCAAGGATCGCCACGGCCGCGAATTCTGCGTGGGCCCGACCCACGAAGAGGTGATCACCGACCTGATGCGCCGCGAGCTGAACAGCTACAAACAGCTACCCGCTAATTTTTACCAGATCCAGACCAAATTCCGCGACGAGATCCGTCCTCGTTTCGGGGTGATGCGCTCGCGCGAGTTCATCATGAAGGATGCCTACTCGTTCCACGCCGACCAGGCATCGCTGCAGCAGACCTATGAGCAGATGCACGCAGCGTATACCCGTATCTTCGAGCGTTTGGGACTGAACTTCCGCCCCGTACAAGCCGACTCGGGCAGCATCGGTGGCGACGGCTCGCACGAGTTCCATGTGTTGGCCGACTCCGGTGAAGATGCGATCGCCTTCAGCGACAGCTCCGACTACGCCGCCAACATCGAGAAAGCCGAAGCCCTGGCACCCGTTGGCGAGCGCCCAGCGCCTACTGCCGAGATGCACCTGGTCGACACCCCTGATACCAAAACCATCGCCCAACTGGTCGAAGGCTATGGCCTGGCGATCGAAAAAACCATCAAGACCCTGATTGTCGCCGCCGCCGAGGACGCCGACAGCGACTTTATCGCCCTGCTGGTGCGCGGTGATCACAGCCTTAACGAGATCAAAGCCGAAAACCTGCCGCACGTCGCCAAACCGCTGCTGTTTGCCACCGAAGAGCAGATTCTGGCACTTATCGGCGCAGGTCCCGGCTCTTTAGGCCCAGTCAACATGCCGATACCGGTGATTGCTGATCGCAGCGTCGCCAAGATGGCCGACTTCGGTGGCGGCGCCAACATCGAGGGCAAACACTACTTCAACATCAACTGGGGCCGCGACTGCGCCGAACCCGAGGTGGCCGACCTGCGCAACATCGTCGAGGGCGACCCCAGCCCCGACGGCCAAGGCACGCTGATCATCAAGCGCGGCATCGAAGTCGGGCATATCTTCCAGCTAGGCAGCAAGTACTCCGAAGCGCTGCAAGCCAAGGTGCTCGATAACAATGGCAAAGCCGTCACCATGACCATGGGCTGCTACGGCATCGGCATCACCCGAGTGATCGCCGCCGCTATCGAGCAGAATAACGACGCAGCAGGGATCCTCTGGCCCAACAGCATCGCCCCGTTCCACGTGGTGCTAATACCGATGAATCCGGAAAAGTCCGCAGCGGTTAATGAAACTAGCGAACGCCTCTACCGCGAACTGCAGGCAGCCGGCATCGACGTACTACTGGATGATCGTAAAGAGCGCCCTGGGGTCAAGTTTGCCGATATGGAACTGATCGGCATCCCCCATCGCGTGGTGATCAGCGATCGTGGCCTGCAGAACGGCACCCTGGAATACAAAGGCCGCAGCGAGGCCGAGCGTGAAGATCTGCCAGCCGCCACCCTGGTTGAGATGCTCAAGGCCAAGATTCTGGGCTGATCTGCACCCCCTGTCGGGCTTTAGCCCGTATATGGTCTCCTCCCGTATTGCAAGGTCATATAGCTGGATGCCAGGGACAGGATCGCTTCCGTATATTCGGCCTGTTGATGAGGCGGTTCAGTGATCGCCTCTGGCCTCAATGAAATTCGCACGT
>JBFGZQ010000003.1:0-231931 GCA_041586735.1 Motiliproteus sp. | reverse complement strand
GGATATGCACGGCGGCAACGGCATTGCCGACGAGTTCCATATCATTCGCCATGTGATGAATCTCGAAGCGGTCAACACCTACGAAGGCACCTACGATATCCACGGCCTGATCCTGGGTCGGGCGATCACCGGTATTCAGGCATTTTCCGGCTGAATCGTCGGTTTGGCCACTATCAACCAGCCGTTGTGAATTCAAGGGCTGGACGATGACTAAGGCGCCGACCTGCAACGGCAGGCAATAGAGCCGCAGATAGCCGGGTCGGTGACCGGCGGTCCGCGGTCATTCGCCGTTTCGGGATCGGTCGGCGTTGAGTTAAGCAGGCGATCACCCCTGTTATCCGCCAGCTGCCATGCTAATGTGCAGCAAAGTCCCTGAGCAACGGTCTGGATACCCTATCAATTTGGAGAATACATATGCAAGACGCCTATATCTGTGATGCGATCCGAACGCCCATTGGCCGTTACGGCGGAGCTTTAGCAGAGGTACGCACTGACAATCTGGGTGCGATTCCTATTAAAGCTTTGATGGATCGAAATCCGCAGGTGGATTGGCAGACCGTAGACGATCTTATCTACGGTTGTGCCAATCAAGCTGGGGAGGACAATCGTAATGTGGGGCGGATGGCCGCGCTGTTAGCGGGGCTGCCGTCGACGGTGCCAGGGGTGACGCTGAATCGTCTGTGCGGCTCGGGTCTGGATGCGGTATCCGTGGCCTCACGGGCGATAAAAGCCGGTGAAGCACAGTTGATGATCGCTGGCGGAGTGGAGTCGATGTCGCGCGCGCCCTTCGTGATGCCGAAGGCGACAACGGCTTTTTCACGTCAGGCGGAGATCTATGACACCACCATCGGCTGGCGCTTTGTCAATCCGCAGATGCGATCGCAGTACGGGGTTGATTCGATGCCGGAGACTGCTGAAAATCTGGCGCAAGAGTTTTCCATTTCGCGTCAGGATCAGGATGCCTTGGCTTGGCGCAGTCAGCAACGGGCGGCGAAGGCGCAGGCTGCAGGTTTGTTTGCTGAAGAGATTGTGCCGGTGAGCATACCGCAGCGCAAGGGCGCTGCCTTGCAAGTCGATGCGGATGAGCACTTGCGCCCCGATATTACCCTGGAATCGCTGGCCAGGCTGAAAGGCGTGGTATCGGCGTCGGGGACGGTCACCGCCGGTAACGCCTCGGGCGTCAATGACGGTGCCTGCGCGTTATTGCTGGCCTCGGCAGCCGCAGTGCAAAAATTTGGCTTAACACCGCGGGCACGGGTGGTCGCCAGTGCTTTCGCCGGCGTTGATCCCCGAATTATGGGGTTTGGACCGGCTCCCGCCGTACGTAAAGTGTTGGCCATCAGTGGCTTGACCCTAGAGCAGATGGATCTTATCGAACTCAATGAGGCTTTTGCTGCTCAGGCGCTGTCGGTAACCCGTGAACTGGGTTTAGCTGACGACGATGCCAGGGTTAATCCACAGGGTGGCGCGATAGCGTTGGGACATCCGCTGGGGATGAGTGGGGCGCGATTGGTCACAACGGCGCTGTATCAGTTACAGCGGAGCGGTGGCCGGTATGCACTCTGTACCATGTGTATCGGCGTGGGTCAGGGTGTGGCAACGATTATCGAGCGGATCTAAGTACCACTCTGGCATATGGCGCGGGAGTATCCGTGCTCGGCAGCGGTGGTGGATGACGGCATAGATCAATGGAACCTAGCAAATAAGCGGGAGCTGTATGTCACTGGAACTATAGATCATTGGAGCTATAGATCATTGGCTGAACAGTAGGTAAGCTTCCACTGAGTTTCTATTAGGGGGTACCATGAATCATACAGAAGCGCTGTTGCAGCAAGAGACCAGTGAGCAGAGTCAGCAGGCGCTGGCCGCCTACGTTCAGCAGATCGCCAAGCTGGTCAGGGGGCGGCGAGCGCAGCGTGGTATGACGCGAAAGGTGCTGTCTCAGCATTCTGGTATCTCTGAGCGCTATCTGGCACAGGTGGAAACGGGTAAAGCCAACATGTCGATATCGTTACTGTGGCGATTGGCGGAGGCGATGCATGTCGAGCTTAAGGATATTTTGCTGGCTGATAGCCATACCTATACCCAACTGGAACCGCTGCAAAAGTTACTGGATGGCTTGTCCCCCGAGCAGTTGCAGCAGGCCCATCAAGTTTTGCAGCAGACGTTTTCGATTACTCTTGAAGGTGTCAATCTCCAGCGCTGTAAAGGGGTGGCCTTGATCGGCCTGCGTGGAGCGGGCAAAAGTACCCTGGGGCGCTTGCTGGCTGATGCTGTTGATATCCCCTTTGTGCGGCTCAGTGATGTGATTGAGCAGCTAGGTGGTTTTGATCTGCAGGAGTTGCTGACCCTATTCGGGCAAAAGGCGTATCGTAAGCTCGAACGCCAGGCGCTCGACTATGTTCGGGATAATTATGATGCTGTGGTGCTCGAAATTGGAGGCAGCCTGGTGTCAGAAAAGGAGAGCTATAGCTACGTCCGTGAGCATTTTTACACGGTGTGGATCAAAGCGAATCCTGAGGAACACATGGCGCGGGTTATGGCGCAGGGAGATCTACGACCGATGGCAGCCAGTCAGAAGGCGATGGACGACCTGCAACTTATTCTCACCGAGCGCGAGCCTTATTACCGCGCGGCCAATAACATGGTGGATACCTCGGCTCGGACCCCGGATGCCTGTGCTGCCGAATTGATTAATAAGTGCATGTCGATATTGATGCGTCTTGCCAGTCGAAAATAGCGCGCGGCCCGAATAGCACAGCCTGTGCTGCTCCTGATCACTCGCCAGCAGGGTTTTAGCGGCGCTGCCGCTACGGCCAGGATCCTAATCAAGCAGAATGGTTTTATGTTCGTAGCCTCTGGGTACTCGCAACCTCTGGCCCATATCAGCTGAACTCGATCTGGCCGTCGGGGAGCATATAGAGAACCAGTGCCTCACCGCCAGTCACTGTTGGTCGGTGCGTGGATCCCGGTGGATAGACGCACCAGCCCCGATCAGCGCCATCAAAACAGGCGCCTTCGGTCATAGGCAATACCATACATATTTCGCCTAGTGGGTGGCGGTGATGGGGGCCCTGGATATCAGTCAAATCGACCACGTCGATACTGAACCCCGCTGTTGCGTCGCAGGATTCAATGACACGGCCAAACCGCCTTCCTGTCGTCCCCTGGGCACACATCCAACCATCGGCAATCGCTTGATGACAAGCCGTCTCAATGTGGTTAAACAGCTTACCATCGGCTGGGAATTGGCGGTTGAGGCGGTCGGCCAATACCGGTTGGATCGGTTGGTCGCAGATAAAATCAGTAATAGGCGCTAGTAACTGTTGAAAGTCATCGACGGTCATGGGCTTTGGTGCCTCTAAAAGTTGATTGCCTGGAGTGATTCGTCCTGTTGGTGATGGGGCTAGGTGCGCTTAACTACTAGAGTTTGTTGGGCTTGGCTGATCGTAGCGAGGGAGACAGTGAGCTATGGCCGACTTATTTACAGGCTCAATACGAGCGGGGGCCATAGCTCAGCGTCAGTCCGCCCTCCTAGACTCCCAGATACTGCTTATGCAGTTCGGGTTGCTCTTTGAGCTCCTGTGAGAAACCCTCCCAAGCCACTTCCCCCTTGCTGAGGATGTAATTCCTATCGCAGACCGATAGCAGCGCGTTGATATCTTTATCGACGATGATCGTGGCGATGCCTGTGGCCTTGATATCACGTATTACCGACCAGATCTCACGCCGAAATAGTGGGGCTAACCCTTCAGTCGCCTCGTCGAGAATTAACAGGTCAGGGTTGGTCATCAACGCTCGGGCGATGGTCAGCATCTGCTGCTCTCCTCCTGATAGCTGATTGCCCATATTGTCGATACGCTCCTCGAGCCGGGGGAAATACTCCAGAATGCGATCCAGCGGCCACTCGTTGCGACCGTCGATGCCGGGGCGGGCGGCCATGATCAGATTTTCCCTGACATTCAGATTGGGAAAGATACCTCGATTTTCCGGGACGTAGGCGATACCGCGTTGAATCACCTTATGGGTGGGCCAGCCGGTAATATCTACGTCGTTAAACTCAACGCTACCCGAGCGGGGAGCCGTCAAGCCCAGCAACGATCGCAAGGTGGTCGTTTTACCCATGCCGTTACGACCCATTAGGCTGATGGTTTCGCCACGATGAATGCTCAGGCTGATGCCTTTGAGGATATGGCTATCGCCATAGTAGGTATGCAGGCCCTTGGCTTGCAGCAACAGCGGCTGGGAATCGCCGTGGTGTTCAGGGCTGACTAGCGGATTCTCTATGGTATCGCCCTCGGGACTATCTAGGTGACTCGTATCAGCGTTCATGCAACCTCCTCACTACTTCCCAGGTAAGCATCCTGTACCGCCTGACTGTTGCGGATCTGCTCGACGCTGCCAGTTTCCAGTTCGGTACCGTCAACCATCACCGTCAGTCGGTCAGCCAGCGCGAATACCGCGTCCATATCATGTTCGATCAGGATCAGGGTGTGCTCCTTGGCTAGCTGTTTAAGCAGTCCTGTCATCTGTCGCGACTCGTCACTACCCATCCCGGCCAACGGCTCGTCAAGCAGCAGCAACTCCGGTTCTGTTGCCAGCATCATGCCGATCTCCAACTGGCGTTGTTCGCCGTAACTCATCGCCGATGCGGGGGTATTCCGCTGCTTGGACAACCCGCATAGCTGTAACGCCCGGTCGGTACGGCGATGTACCTCGCGAAGATGCCGCGCGGGTCGGAAAAAACGCATCGAGCTGGAGAGGCGTGATTGCGCGCCGACCCAGCAGTTCTGGAAGCAGCTAAACTCTGGGAAAATATTAGTTTTTTGAAAGCTGCGGCCGATGCCGATGCGTGAAATCTTGTCGACAGAGGCGTGGGTGATATCGTAATCCTTGAAAAATATTTTACCACTGGAGGGCGCCAGCTCACCCGATAGTAGATTGATCAGCGTGGTCTTACCTGCACCGTTAGGGCCCAGGATGACATGGACCTTGCCCCGCTCGAAAGAGAGACTGACCTCGTGGGTGGCCTGTAGGCCACCGAAGTTTTTGCACAGGAATTCGGTTCGTAGAATGATATCGCTGGGGTTAGATTGGCTCACTGCGAGAGCTCCTTGACGTCGGCCTGGGAGGGGTTGTCGTCGGTCGTCAGTTTAGGGTCTGTTAGGCGGTTGGGTTCGGCCGTTGATGGCCAGAAATACTCACAGAGTCGATACAGTAGCCCGGCAATACCTTGGGGCAGAAACAACACCACCGCGATG
The DNA here is from genome assembly GCA_041586735.1 of Motiliproteus sp. GTDB lineage: Bacteria > Pseudomonadota > Gammaproteobacteria > Pseudomonadales > Balneatricaceae > Motiliproteus. Next base: position 226,670 of record JBFGZQ010000003.1, on the reverse strand, counting down.
ATGATAGCCCCCATCAGTAACTGCCAGTGTTCGGTGAGATTGGGCAGCCAGTCCTGCAGCAGCACAACCACAAAGGCGCCAATAATCGGGCCGAACAGGGTACCCATGCCGCCGAGAATAACGATCACCATAGCAATGCCTGATTCGTGCCAGCTCAGATACGCAGGCGTCACGTAACCGGTGTGAGCGGCTTCGAGAAAGCCCGCTAGCCCGGCCAGGGTGGCGGCAATGACAAAACTGACCAGCTTGTAACGCTGGGTCGGATAGCCCAGTGCTCTTACCCGTGGCTCATTAGCCTTGATGGCGACGATCACATGGCCGAAAGGGGCTTTGAGAATCATGCTCAGCAGCAGGTAGATCGCCACCAGCCAGGCCAGCACGAAATAATAAAAACTATGTTCATCCTCAAGATCGAACAAACGTATCGAGCCCAGGGTAACTTCCGGCTTGCTAAACAGGAAAATGCCGTCGTCGCCACCGAAGTGCGGGGATTCGAAAAAGAAGTAGTAAAACATCTGCGCAAAGGCCAACGTCAGCATGATGAAGTACACGCCGGAGGTACGAATGCATAACCAACCGATTAGCAACCCCACCAGTGCAGTGCAGCCCAGCACTAGAAATAGCGCGCTCCAGTAGTTGATGCTGTCGGCATCCTGGAAGAAAATCGCCAGCACATACCCCCCAATTCCGAAGAATGCTGCATGGCCGAAGCTAATTAGACCGGTATAGCCGATCAGCAGATCGAGGCTGACGACAAAGATGGATAGGATCATGATCTTGGTCAGCAGGCCGATATAGTACTCGTCGCCAAGCATCGGAAACAACGCCAGTGCCAATGCGCCAAGGCACAGCAGCATCAGAATGGGCCGGTTTATTTTGTGCATAGATTACCCCTTACCAAATAGCCCCTGAGGGCGCCAAAACAGGACTAACGCCATCAGGGCATAGACCACCATGCTGGCCATCTCTGGCAGCAACACCTTGCCAAAAGTATCGGCAATACCGATCAGCATGGCACCGATAAAGGCGCCTTTAATTGAGCCAATGCCGCCGATCACCACCACCACAAACGAGATGATCAGCACCCCCTCACCGATACCCGGATAGACGGTATTGACCGGTGCGGCGAGCATGCCGGCAAGGGCTGCGAGGGTGGCACCCAGGCTAAAGACGACTGCGAACAGCCGATTTACGTTGATACCCAGCGATTGCACCATCTCTCGGTCGCTGGCACCGGCACGAATGGTCATTCCCAGTCGGGTTTTCTGAATCACCCAATACATGATCAGGGCGATAACGATGCAGCAGCCAGAAATAAACAGCCGATAGATCGGATAAGCTTGGTTTTCAGTCAGCGTAAAGGAGCCGCTAAGGATCTCCGGGATCGCGACGCTATGGACATTGCTGCCCCAGAGTATGCGCTGCAGTTCATTAAAGATCAGGATCAAGGCATAGGTCAGTAACACCTGATACAGATGGTCTCGCCGGTACAGATAAGAGATGGCCAGTCGTTCCACCGCATAGCCCAGGATCAGCGAGACTGGCAATGCTAGCAAGATACCGATAAACAGGTTACCCGTGAGCCCGGTAAACCAGTACGCCAGATAGGCACCGATCATGTAAAAGGAGCCATGGGCAAGGTTAATGATCCCCATGATACCGAAGACCAGGGTCAAGCCACTGGCGACCAGAAATAGTACAAAGCCGTACTGAATACCGTTGAGCAATTGGATGAGATAAAAGGAACTGTCCATACCACCTCAATTCATAGCAATCTATCAGCGCTGGCCAGGCCAGAACGGGCCTAGCGTTGCGCAGCAGGGGGACGCTTGCGGCAGCTTAGCCGCAAGCACGGAACGGTCGAATACGACGGTTTAAGCGATCGTGCAGCCTTCGGCCGGATCTTCCAGCGCTTCTACGACGGTGCGCAGCACCCTGTTTTCGCCGTTGATCACTTCCCGCAGGTAGATATTCTGAATCGGATTGTGGGACTTGGAGAAGGTGAACTTGCCGCGAGGGCTATCGATGGTGCTATTTTCCATCGCCGTGATCATCTGCGCTCTGGCAGCGGTATCACCCTGTACCGCGTCCATCCCCTGAATCAGTAGATCGCCGGCATCGTAACCCTGCACCGCATAAACATCAGCATTGCGGCCGTATGCTTTCTGGAAGGCAGCACGGAAACGATGGTTGGCCGGCAGATCCAGGCTGTCGGCGTAATGCAGGGTGGTTCGTACCCCTTCTGCGGCAGCGCCCTGGGCCTCGGTCACGCCTTCAGTGAGGAAGCCTGCACCATACAGCGGAATTTTCTTGTTCAGGCCCGCCGCCGCATAATCTTTAACAAATTTAACGGCACCGCCGCCCGCGTAAAAGGTAAACACCGCATCCGGCTCAAGGGCCGCTACTTCGGTCAGATAGGCCTGGAAATCCACTTTCGGAAATGGAGTGGGAATCTCTTTGATAATGGTGCCGCCGCCTGCCAGGTAGGACTGTTTAAAGGCGGCCGCTACCTCCTTGCCGAAACCGTAATTCCAGTACATCAGTACCACCCGTTTATGGCCATCTTCAAGCATCGCCTTGCCACCGGGGTAGCCGGGTTGAAAGCTGGAAAAAGAGGTGCGGAAGATGTTCGGTGCACAGAGTGAGCCGGTCAACTGGTTGGCACCGGCATTGGGAATGACAGTGATGATGCCGTCTTCACGGGCCTGCTTGGCCATAGACATACCGACCACCGAATGCACCGGGCCCACTAGGAAGTCTACGTTCTCTCTCTTAATTAGCTTCTTGGTCAGTTCAGAGGCTTTGGAGGGGTTGGCTTCACTATCGATGCTGACGAATTCAACATCCCGGCCTCCCAACTGTCCTCCCGCCTGCTGGATTCTTAACTCCAGCGCGTCTTTGATATTATTACCCAGTTCGGCATAAGTGCCGGTATGGGGCAGCAATAGCCCAACCTTTACTTTTGCCTGTCCGCCGATGGCAAATGTGGAAGGGAAGAAGGTGGCTGCGGCGGCCAGTCCCGCCGCGCCTTTTAATACAGTACGGCGATTGATACCGGTTTTTGAAGAGTTGCTCATAGAGTGCTGCTCCTGAATTTTCGCATTTACATTATTGTTGTTTTACGTACGTTGAAAAATTAAAGGCCCAACGCGTGCTTTTTCAATTCAAAGCGTTTGATCTTGCCGGTAGGTGTTTTGGGTAACTCATCGACAAACTCCACCCAGCGCGGGAATTTGTAGTGGGCTAACGTGGTCTTGACGTAATTCTTAAGTTCCTGCTCTAGCTCTTGTTCATTAAAATTTAGGCTGTTGCTGGTGAGCACCACGTAGGCCTTAGGCTTGACCAGATTGTCTTCGTCCATCGCTGGAACAACCGCACACTCGAGCACCGCCGGATGGCATATCAGACAGGCTTCGACCTCGATAGGGGACACCCAGATGCCACCGATTTTAAGCATATCGTCACCACGGCCAGCGTAGTAAAAATAGCCATCTTCATCGCAAGAGAATTTGTCTCCGGTATTCTGCCAATCACCCAGCATCGTGGATTTGGTTTTCTCGTGTTTGTTCCAATAACAGGATGCGCCACTATCACCTTTCACCAGCAGGGTGCCCACTTCACCGCAGGACACATCTTGAAAACTGTCGTCGACGATACGGGCTTCATAGCCAGGCACTAACCGACCGGTACTACCTGGGCGGCACTCGCCAGGACGATTGGTGATAAAGATGTGAGCCATTTCGGTAGAGCCGATGCCATCAACGATATCGACAGCGAAGCGCTCTTTCCAGCGCTTAAAGATATCAGCTGGTAGTGCTTCACCGGCAGAGACGCCAAGACGGACACCGTCAAGCTTGCCCTCGGTCTCAAGCATCTGGCCGTAAAGGGTCGGTACGCCAAAGAATAGGCTTGGCTTATGACGAGCAATCACATCATAAACAGCGTCCGGGGTTGGGCGATCGGGAAGGTAGACCGCGGTAGCGCCGACACTGAAAGGAAAATAGAGACCATTGCCAAGACCATAGGCGAAGAACAGTTTGGCGGCCGAAAAACAGATATCACTCTCTTGCACCCCGAGCACCTGCTTGCCGAAGGCTTCTGCAGAAAACGCCATGTCATGCTGAAGGTGAACCGTACCCTTTGGCTGCCCGGTAGTCCCCGAACTGTACAGCCAGAAACAGGCATCGTCGGCACAAGTCGGCGCAGTTTCGAGCTGATCTGGCTGCTGGGCCATCATCTCGGCCATATCGATTCCGGATTCAGACGCTTTACCATTAACGACGATGATATGTTTAAGGAAGGGCAGGCTCCCCTCAATCGCATCGATATGATTTTTCAAATCGGCATCGACTACCAGCACCCGTGCACGACAGTCATTCAGGAAATACTGGTAATCTTTGGCCCGCATTAACGTATTAAGACAGACCGGCACGGCGCCCAGTTTGATCGCGCCAAAAAATGCTTGTGGGTAGGCTTCTGAATCTAACAGCAGCAGTGCCACCCGTTCTTCCATGCGCACATCCAGCGAACGGAGTAGGTTGCCGAAACGGTTGACCCCCTGTTGAATCTGGGAATAGGAAAAGCTTCGATCTTCGCAAATGACAGCCGTATTGTTGCCACGACCCTCTCGTACGTTGCGATCGACAAAGTAGTCGGCCGCGTTATATAAATTGTTGCTGTCCGTTCCTGCTGGCATGACTCTCTCCAGTCGGGCGGCATGGATTCCCACTTTCTTCAGGGCCATCCATCCGATTATTATTGTTGGTAATATATACTACAACATGCGTGCCAAATGTGAAGTATGATGCATGTTTAATTTATAACGTGTTGAAATTAAACATTATAATAAGATTCATGCTTGTGTTTGCGCTGTGATAAATATCATTGTTATATTCATTGTCTTACGTGCCGTGTAAATATTAGTTGCAGCGTGTAAAGACTTATAAGTCTCTGGTTAGTCGTGGTTATATGCATGCTAACTGATGTTGTGTGGCAATCGGACGGGTGCCGATGACTCTCCCTCCTTTGGTCGTAATATGATAATAGATGGTTGTTACTATTAAGGTGACATCCGTGTAAGCATTTCGGTTGATATGCAGTATAGTGCTTGTGCAAGGCGAGACTTGGGACAGCTTCCTGCTTCACCGAGCATTCAGACTTGCGTTTGGGTAACTGTTGCCCGGCTCATGCCAGCAGCACCTGTTAGCGGTGACATCTTCGGGAGACCTTACAGAGAGATATGACACGGATTCGCCCCCTCAAATTGTGGACGTTGTTATTTATTCTGATCGCCATGAGCATGGCTGCGCTTTACGGTATTCTGTTAGCCACCGATGCGGTGCGCCAGGAAGCCAGAGAGCAGTTCTTTGAGCAATACAATCGTCAGCAACAGCTGATGGCCGAACAGGCATCGGAGGCGGTTGAGGGTTTTTTCGTCACCCTGAAACGTAGTCTGGGTCTGGTGGTTAGTCTCTTTGAGGGTCATCGGGTTGATGCGGCGCGGGTGCAGGAGATTCGCGGTAGCCTGAGCAAGCTTAACCAAAGCCTGGCAGATTCGGCCATCATCGACCTGGTGGTGTTTGACAGTGCCGGCACCGTGGTCGCGATTCAACCCCCGGACCCCTACACGCTTGGGCGTAATTATGCCTGGCGAGATTATTACCGCTGGGCCAAGAGCAACGATAAGGCTGAGCAGATGTATGTGTCTCCCTTTTACCAGGTTGAGGGAGGCCAGAATCGCGGCGATAAGGCGCTGATCGTGGCTCAGGGCATCTATGCCGAAAACGGCGACTTTAAGGGCGTAGCGATGTTTACCATCAATTTCGATGCGTTGGCCAGGCAACATATTCTACCGGTCCGGATCGGTGAGCATGGTTATGCCTGGCTAGTGGATATCAATAATAAGACCCTGCTGGTTGATCCTCATGGTGCGGTGGCTGGGCGCAGCTTCGAGGAGGCATTTCTGCCACAATGGCCGAAGCTTTATACACTGCTGACCTCTGTCAGATCCGGCGGTGGTACCGATTGGTACAGTTACGAAGACCCTGCCGATCCCAGCCGCGCAGTACGAAAATTGCTTGGCTACCAAACCCTGCAGGTCGGTGATTATCTATGGTTTATTGGTGTGGCAACACCCGAGCGCGAAGTGGATCAGCAGCTATCTTCTTTTCTGAGTCGGCAGGAGACATTTTCGCTGACACTGGCTATTAGTATTCTGACGGGCACCGTGATTATCTGTGGCCTGCTATTGGCTTGGAACTGGATGCTCAGGCGTCAGGTTGAGGTGCGTACCGGTGATTTGGCCAAGGCTCGTTCTCAGCTTGAAGACACCTTTGATGAGTTGCTGGAATCCAAAAAACTAGCCGCCGTCGGTCATCTAGCCCTGGGGCTGACCCATGAAATTCGCAACCCCTTATCAGCCATTCGTATGAACATCAAAATGATTACCAAAAAATGGCAGCCGGAGGGGCGCTTGCAAGAGCACTTTTCTATCATCGACCGTGAAATTTTACGACTCAACCGCTTGCTGAGTGATGTCATGGATTTTGCCCGTCCAGGCCCTTTGCGACTCGAGAGTTGCGACCTCAACGATATTGTCCAGCAGGTACATCTGCTATTAGCCCAGCGCTTTGAAGAGGAGCACGTGGCCGTTACGATCAGTATGCCCAGTCCGCTGCAGCTGGTGTGCGATGCCGGCCAGATTGAGCAGGTGTTGCTCAATCTGGTGCTCAACGCCTTGACAGCGATGAAGGACGTTAGCGGCCAAAAACAGCTGTCTATTGTGGGTACCACGGCGGACGGACAGCTTTGCATCGAGGTCTGTGATACGGGTTGCGGTATTCGTCCGCAAGATCGCGATAAGTTATTTGATCCCTTCTATACCACCAAGCCAGCTGGAGGTGGTCTGGGATTGTGTAACTTACAGAGCATCCTGTTGCGACACCGGGGATCGGTGGAAATTGTTGATCAACCGGATCAGGGGGCCTGTTTCAGAATTCGTCTGCCGCTGGGCAGAGCGGTGCCTGAGGAGAACGCTGATGTTAAGGTGAAGAGCTCCGACGTTAAAGTGAAGAGCTCCGGCGTTAAGCTAACGAGAGGTAGCCATGACTGAGGTTTGTAATACGCCTATGTCTATAAACAGAGTATTGATTGTCGATGACGACCCCTCTATTCGCCGATCGCTGGAACTACACCTGATCGATGAAGGGTTCGAGGTACTGACCGCTGCAGATGGTGAGCAGGGGGTGGCGATGGCCTTGCAGCAGGATGTCGGTTTTGTACTGTTGGATCTACGCCTGCCTAAGCTGGATGGCTTCGAAGTACTGAAGCAGATCAAAGCGGCTAAGCCATCGTTGCCGGTGGTGGTCATTACCGCTTTTGACGATATGCAGACGGCCATCAAGGCGATACGGCTGGGAGCTATCGATCATCTGGGAAAACCCTTGGATCTGGATCAGCTTGACGAAGTGATCGATAAGATCCGGCAGATTGCAATGCTGTCGGAAAAAGGGGTGCGTTTCTGTGACACCCCAGAGTGTAGTTTTGAGCCTAACGCCATCGTGGGTCGCAGCCGAACTATGCGCCAGGTGTTTAAAACCATCGGTGCGGTCGCAGACTCCAGGGATACCGTACTGATTCAAGGTGCCAGCGGTACTGGTAAAGAGATGGTGGCCCGAGCCGTGCATTTTAACAGTCGCTACCATGACCGGCCCTTTATTCCAGTGGTCTGCTCGGCACTGGCTGCCAATGTCCTGGAAAGCGAACTATTTGGTCATGAGAAAGGGGCCTTTACCGGTGCTCATCAAAGCAAACCCGGCAGGTTTGAACTGGCCGAAGGTGGCACCCTGTTCCTGGATGAAATCTCTGAAATATCAGCCGATATTCAACTCAAACTATTACGCTTCCTGCAGGAGAAAGCGTTTGAACGGGTGGGCGGCCTAAAGACTATTAAGGTGGATGTCAGAGTGATCGCCGCGACTAACAAGGACCTCGCTCAGTTAGTGGCCAAGGGGGAGTTCCGCCAGGATCTATTTTACCGGCTCAGGGTGGTGACCATTGAGCTATCTTCTCTGAAAGAGCGGTTGGACGACATACCGCTGCTGGTACCCTATTTTCTCGAGAAGATCCGCCGTGAAACCGGCACCCAGGTGTCGGTGATGCCACAAGAGTTGATGGACCGGATTCAGAACTACTCCTGGCCTGGTAATATCCGCGAGCTTGAAAACGCACTGCGCCGCTCGGTGCTACTGTCTCCGGGGAATGTGTTATTACCCGAAACGCTCCAGCTAGAAGGCGCCGTTGAAGAGTCGCGTTTGCCGTTGCAGGTTAAAACGCTGCAGGAGGTTGAACAGGAGCATATTGAGAATATTTTGGCCTACACCGGCTATCAGAAGAAACGGGCGGCAGAAATACTGAATATGTCCCGGCCAACGTTAGACAAGCGCTTGCGCGAATACCAGATCAAGATCCCTACCAAATAAGACGTATTCATTCCGGTGTAGTCAGGCTTTCAAGCCTGCTGTTACCCGGATTCAAGCAGCCTCCTATCGGCCGATGATGCCGGATTATCGCTGGGGTATCCTGCTAGCCCTTCAAGAGCAAGACCGTATCATCCCCTTCGGCAAACATAAGGGCGAGCCCGTCTGGCAGGAGGTTCCGGCCGAATATAGGGCCATGTTGCGTCGTCTGATCGTAATACAGGGTGATACCGAACCCGCGTCGGTTGAGCAGCAGCGCCACCTCGGCAAGACCTGTCCCTCTCTATACGATCTGCGTAATCTGTTTCAGGTCAATGTCGAGGAGGGACGCCATCTATGGGCGATGGTCTATCTGTTGCAGAAGTATTTTGGGCAGGATGGCCTCGACGAGGCCAAGGCGTTACTCGGGCGTCAGTCCGGGAGTGAGGACCGGCCCCGTATTCTGGGTGCCTTCAACGAGGATACCCCCGGAGGGAGTTGAGTTTGTATTGATAAGCCGGAACGCTGCCCGTCTGAGCAGTGAGTGAGGGTTAAATCGGACATGTACAATGCAAAGGCCAGCACAGATGGCATCCATGCTGGCCTTTTTATCGCTCTTTACTGCCGATCTTTACTATCAGATCACTAGATCGCGCCGCGCTACAAACCCTGCACCGTGCGTTGCCATTAGCCCTGATTCCCCCGCAACTAGCTCAAAGCGAATGGCTGATCAGCGTGCCAATCCGCTACGCCCTGCGCGACAGTTGATTACTCGCGAAACTCCGCTATTTCAGAGTGCAATTCTGATTAACATCTTCCACAACTCGGCGGCTACTCATTGAGAACTCTACTGACGGTTATCTTGCTCATTAGCGCTGTTGAGCGGTTCGATTTTGGGCATCACAGCACCGCACTCACTGAACGACATCAATAACTGATGGCTATGATTTGGGTGTAGCCGGAAAGCATCACGAGCCGGTGAGTTTGCTTGGAGCAAATTAGTGAAGCCGGGTCGTCGCTGAATAGCCTTTGCATCCAGCCTGCGAAATCCCATCTTCCAGTCGGGAAAGCTTCTTTTGTTGATCGGTCCCTCGTGAAGAACCTGCGCATGGGTGTGACGGCTATCGGCACAGATATGGTGGTAAAGTGCTCGTACAGGTTCGCGCTCGCCCTCTAGTACCTGAATAAAAGCCCCTTCGGCATAGAGCAGCATGCCGGATATGGCGTGCTCGTGATTGTGGTTGCGTGCTTGTTCAAGCAGTTGATCAAGCTCCTCCTGCTCCATATGCTGCACCGCATCACTGACATACGCCAGCTCGTAGAGTTGTTCGGCCATCATTATCTCCTGTCTTATGGGCGGTAATTAATGCTCAGTTAAAAACATCTGTAGTGGTTTTATATTGCTGTAGCTACTTCTATATCTGGAAGTAGCGTTGAAAGAGCCGTGGCACCCAGCCATGAAAGCGCAGCGGTGCATCGGTGGCCACCAGGCAGATGCAATCTTCGCTGCGATCGGCGATTGGTTGATGCTCCACCCGGTCGTCAAGATCGGCGATGCTTCCTGGGGTGAATCGGCCGATCTCATCGCTATACGAACCACTGAGCACCAGAGTGAGCTCGTTACCCTGATGGCTATGCACCGGTAAACAGGTACCTGGGGCGATACGCAGCATATAGAGCTGGCCGTGGCAGGCGGGTAGGCGGATATGCCGTACCCCTGGCCCCATTCTTTTCCACGCCAGTTGATCTGGGTCGGTATGTTCCCAATCCCGGATGAAATCGGGCAGGGTAGACAGCGCTGAAGGGTTGTGGGTCTGCTCCGTAACGGAGGGCTGATCGAGCATGGCAAATAGCTGATCTTTAAAATCGGCATTGAGCTCGGCGTCGGGCATCTGTTTCATCAGCGCCGCAGCCATCTGCTCTGCTTCGAAGAGTCGCTGCTGGCATTGTGGGCAGTCTTTTATATGCATATCCAAGACCACGGAAAAATTTCTCTCGATGCTGCAGGCCGCATAGCTGGCTAGCGTAGCCGCGTCGGGATGGTGAATCATCTTCATAGTGATACTCCCATGCTGCGGCGGAGTTTTTCGAACGCCAGTCTGAGTGACGATTTGACACTGCCTAGCGGTATTTGCAGCTCATCGGCAATCTCCGAGTGGGTTTTGCCGTGGTAGAAAGACATATACAGAATCTGTGCTTGTCGACTCGGTAGTTTTCTCAGCGCGTCTTTCACGCGAAGTGGGTCGTCATCAGGTGGCTGCAGCGCCTCTGTTTGTCGTTGCCATTCGGGCGGGGCCAGGCGGTCGCTGATCTTGCATTTGCGGATATGGTCGATGTAGCGGTTGCGGACGATGCGATAGAGCCAGGTGGCGACATTCCCGGCACCGGCATTATAGAGATGCGCTTTCTCCCATACCTGCAGCAGACTGGCCTGTAGCAGCTCTTCGGCTAGGGCGTTATGGGCACCGCGGCTCAGCAGGAAACTCTTCAGTTTGGTGGCGTAACCTTCGTAGAGCTGGGTGAAAGCCTGGCGATCGCGATCAGTCGCTATCCTGGCCATGATCAACGACCAGTCGGCGTCCGTCATAGTGGTTTTCAAGCGCTTGGTGAACATAGCTTCTCCCATCCTTTGACTACTATTACGGGCCAAAGGGGTGATTGGATCACCCTGAGGAGACATCTTGGAATCATCCTAGCTCGATTGCGGCTGTTCCGGTGACTTTTTATAAGCAGCTATTTATAAGCGGCTTTTTATAAGCGGCTCTGTTGAGTGCCCGTATCCAGCTAGATAGGTATTCACAACCGGTGATCCAAAACCCGCAACAGCGCGTAATGTTTATAAAATCATGGAGATGTTATAGATGACTGCAGCACTCAATATAGCCGTGATCGGCTCAGGCATCAGCGGTCTGAGTTGTGCTTGGCAGTTAAATAAGAATCATCATGTGACGCTGTTTGAAAAAGATGATTATTTTGGCGGCCATTCCAACACCATTCAGATTAACCAAGGGATGCAGCAATTGTCGGTGGATACCGGTTTTATGGTGTTCAATCCTGCTAGCTATCCCAACCTAGTGGCGCTGTTTGAGCACCTCAAGGTGGCTGTGGTGAAAACAGATATGTCGTTTTCAGTGTCACTGGATCAGGGTCGTGTCGAATACTCCGGTACGAATCTTAATGGTCTGTTTGCTCAACGCAGTAACCTGCTGCGTCCCGGCTTTTGGACCATGCTGAGGGATATCCTGCGGTTTTACCGCGAATCGTCGCAGCTCTTCGATGGCCTCGATGATAGCGTCACCCTGGGGCAGATGCTCGAACAACAGGGCTTCGGCAGCCGTTTTCGTGACGACCATCTAGTGCCGATGGGGTCGGCTATCTGGTCAACACCGGCGCAAAAAATGCTTGACTATCCCGCCAAAACCTTCCTGCGGTTTTGCCAGAATCATGGGTTGTTACAGCTTAAGGATCGGCCGCAGTGGCATACCGTTAACGGCGGTAGCCGGGTGTATGTTGATAAGCTGCTGGCCCAGTTGGGCGATGGCGCCAGAGCTAATTCTGCGGTCCGAATGATACGCCGGCAGAGCATCGATGGCCGAACTCAGGTGATGGTGACCGACTGGCAAGGACGTGAACACAGCTTCGACCATGTGGTCATGGCCTGCCACGCTGACCAGTCACTGCAGATGCTGCGCGATGCCGATGAGCAAGAGTCTACATTGTTGAGCCAGTTTGAATTTGAACGCAACCGGGTGTTGCTGCACAGTGACCCGCGACTGATGCCTCAGCGAAAAAGAGTCTGGGCCAGCTGGAATTATCTAAGACAACATGCAGACAGCCCATCCCTGTCGGTGAGCTATTGGATGAATCGCCTGCAACACCTGCCTGATTCGCTGCCGCTGTTTGTCACCCTTAATCCGTTCCAGGAGCCTGAGGATAACAAGGTGCATGCGGCCTTTCTTTACGATCATCCGCTGTTCGATCTGCAGGCGCTCGCCGCGCAAAAGAAGCTCTGGTCGCTGCAGGGCAATCGCAATACCTGGTTCTGCGGTGCCTGGTTTGGTTACGGTTTCCATGAAGATGGCTTGCAGTCTGGGCTGGCCGTTGCCGAGGCCCTAGGGGGCGAGAAACGGCCCTGGCAGGTTGAGGGGATGTATGATCGGATCCATCTGCCCGAAGGCTGGGATCCTGGTTCGAGTGGCAGGGAGGCAGCGTGATGCGTTCTTGTCTCTACAAGGGTGCGGTGATGCACCAGCGGTTACGCCCTCATAAACACCGATTTTGCTACGACTTTACCAGTTGGTTGATCGACCTCGATGAGCTGCCCCAGCTTGATCGATCCTTGAAGCTTTTTAGCTACAACCGGCCTGGGCTATTTAGTTTCTACGAGCGCGACTTTGGTCCGGGCCAACCCCAGGGCCTCAAATTACATATTAAAGAGCTGGTCGAGTGCCAAGGACTGGGGTCGGTAGAACGGGTTTGTCTGCTATGTCAGCCTCGTTGTTTGGGCTATATGTTTAACTCCCTCAGCATCTATTTCTGTTACGACGCAGGTGATCAGCTGGTCGCTACCATCTATGAAGTGACCAATACCCATAGCGAGAGACACCTTTATCTGCTCGCCGCGGATGAGCGTCGGCCGTTGCAGCAACAGGTTCGCAAGCAGCTCTATGTGTCTCCCTTTATACCGATGGATTGCCGTTATCGTTTTCGTGTCAAGCCACCGGCGGATTCGTTCAGTGTGCTGATTCAGCAGGATGACGCTGAGGGGGAGTTTTTTCATGCTCATTGGCAGGGTAAACGCAGCGCTTTGAATGCTACGGCACTGTTTAAGGCGTTGCTGCGGCCACCCATGTCACTGAAAACCACCTTGGCTATTCACTGGCAGGCATTGCGTCTGTGGTTAAAGGGCGTGCCTGTCGTGCAATTTACCAAGACACATTCTTATCAAGTCAGCCTCGGTCAGTGGCAGGAGGAGAAATAGCATGAAACAAAACGATGTGCAGCCCAAAGCGGTAGCAGCCTCGTTAACCGAGCATTTCAGGAGTGAGGGTCCGTTCAATACAGATAGTGCGTTCAGTACTGATAGCCCGTCGCAGCCACTCGCTATTCGTTATCTGTCCAGGCGGTTGCAACAGTTTGGGGTGTCGTGCATCCGGCTAGTGGGTAAGGGCGGCAAATCCTGGTCGCTCGGTTGTGCAGATCCTGGCATCGCGGTACCGGTGATCAGCCTGCACAATGATGGTGCTCTGCTTCGAGGCTGGTTTGGCGGATTGATGGGCTGGGCGGAAGGCTATATGGCCGGAGATTGGAGCTGTAACCGGTTGCTGGATGTGACGGATTGGGCGATGGCGAATGAAGCCTCTCTAGACAGTGCTTTTGAGGGCGGTCGGATTTCGGCACTGTTAAACCGGCTATATCACCGGCTGCATAACAACAGCCGCCGGGGTAGTCGTCGCAACATCGCTTTTCATTACGATCTGGGTAATGCCTTTTACCGGCTCTGGCTGGACCCGTCTATGACTTACTCAGCTGCGCTGTTTCGATCAGCGGATGAGTCCTTGGAAAGCGCTCAGCGCAACAAGTATCAGCGGGTGCTTGAGCTAGTCGCTCCAGAAAAGAATCAACAGCTGCTGGAGATTGGCTGCGGTTGGGGCGGCTTTGCCGAGGCGCTACTGCGTAGCACCGATGCCCGTTGGTCTGGCGTGACCCTGTCCAGAGAGCAATTGAGTTGGACCCAGGACCGCTTGGAAGGGTTTGGCCAGCGCGCCCATGCCAGCCTGACCGACTACCGCGATCTTCATCAGCGCTATGACCATATCGTCTCCATCGAGATGCTTGAGGCGGTGGGCGAGGCCAACTGGCCCACCTACTTCAAACAGATCAAACAGTTGCTCAAACCCGGTGGCCGGGCCGTGATTCAGGTGATCTGTATCGACGATCAGCGCTTTGCTAGTTACCGTCAGGGTACCGATTTTATTCAACGCTATATCTTCCCCGGCGGTATGCTGCCTTGCCCTGCTGCCCTGCGTGAACAGATTGCTAGAGCCGGACTGACGCTGACCCATGAGGAGGGCTTCGGTGCTGATTACGCCCGCACTCTTAGCCTCTGGAGCCTAGCCTTCGAGCAGGCCTGGCCGCAGATCAAGGCGCAGGGGTTTGATGAGCGTTTCTACCGGATGTGGCGCTACTACCTCGCTTATTGTCAGAGCGGCTTCAAAACAGGTGCTATCGATGTCCGCTTCTATCAACTCAGCGCTGACGTCTAAGAAGCGCTGTGCTCTTTCCGTTGGTGATCAGCGATTGGCTAATGCTCCCGGATCAGCGCCGCGGTGAGTTTTTGCTGATCTACTTTGTGGTGGCCTTGCTTGCCTTGCCTTTGTGGCGTCGCCTGGCACCCTGGCTACTCAGTATCGGCGGTTGGCAGGATGGTGCTGAAACGCAATCTGATTATGCCCGAATGTCGTTGGTGGTGATCTATTCCTGGGTGCCCTGCGTATTAAAGGGTATAGCGGTGGCGATGATGTGGGGCTTTCCTGATCTCGATAAACAAGCCACGACAGCGGCATATTAATATCAGCTTGCGGAGGT
Source organism: Motiliproteus sp. (assembly GCA_041586735.1). Classification (GTDB taxonomy): domain Bacteria; phylum Pseudomonadota; class Gammaproteobacteria; order Pseudomonadales; family Balneatricaceae; genus Motiliproteus. Next base: position 211,626 of record JBFGZQ010000003.1, on the reverse strand, counting down.
CCCAAATGATCAAGCTCTGGCTGACGATCGCATTAACGGTTCTAGTTACGGGGTGCAACGGCATGAAATTGCAGCAGTTTGAGGATGCCAAGCCAGAACTTTTATTGGAGCAGTATTTTGCCGGGAACACTTACGCCTGGGGGGTGTTCGAAGACCGTTTCGGTCAGCTCAAGCGTCAGTTCAGAGTACATATTGAGGGGCGTATGGAGGGAGAAATTCTGGTTTTGGACGAACAGTTCGATTATGCCGATGGCGAAAAAGATCGGCGTATCTGGCGAATAAAGCCAACCGGCAACAATAGCTACCAGGGTACGGCAGATGATGTGATCGGTATTGCGAGAGGGCAGGTGACGGGTAATGCGCTGCATTGGCGCTACCAGATGACTCTGGCTGTGGGTGATAGCCATTATCGAGTCCACTTTGATGATTGGATGTGGCTACAGCCCGGCGGGGTGATGATTAACCGGGCAACGGTATCCAAGTGGGGAATAGAGCTCGGGACGGTGACCCTGTTCTTTAGCAAGCAGGAGCATTCCTTATGAACCGCTTGCAGAGTTTATCGGCGACGATGCTTTTAGTGTTGTTGACAATCGTCAGTAGTGCCCAAGCCAATCCCTGGCATGCGTTGTATGGTAAGCAGTTGGTTTTTGATGTCTACCGTAACGGTAAACCTGTGGGGCTGTACCAAACCCAATTCCGTGGCGAAGGTGATAACTGGCAGGTTGAAGCGCGTATGGAGCTCGATGTGAAATGGTTACTCTGGAGTTTTAGCTATCGCTACCACGCCATCGAGACCTGGAAACAGGGAGGGCTTGAGGGCCTTGATGTGCAAATAGACAGTAATGGCGATAATCAGCATTTCAGTTTTGAGCGCCAGGGTGACTGGTTGCAGGAGCAGGGTGGCGAGAAAGTGGCGCTGCCGGTGTTGGCCACCCATCACTACGACGCCTCGGTGGTCAACAGCGATCGCGTGGTGAACACCCTGACCGGTAAGATCAATCACATCAGCGTAAAACCCATGGGCATAGAAACCCTGCTGATCGGCGATACAGCCATCAGCGCCAATCGTTATCAATACCATGGTGATCTTACCCAGACCGAGGTGTGGTATGACCTCAACGGTCGCTGGGTGGGGTTGGAGTTTGTTGATCCGCAGGGTGTCAATATGAGCTTTAAGTGTCGGAGCTGCGGGCAGGGCGCTTCATTGTGAGCGTGTCAGCAACAGAGAGCGCCAAACCCGTTGCCTGGGTCACGGGTGCCAGCCAGGGCATAGGTCGGGCGCTGTGTTTGGAGTTGGCTCGCCGAGGCTGGCGGGTGGCTGCCAGTGCACGAAGTTTGGAGCGGCTGCAAACGCTTAGCGCCGAACCGGCTGCTATCTATATTGCTGACGGTCTAGAGACAGACCGATTTGAAATACGCTTCCCACCGCGTTTTGCATTTTTGATGGGCGTTTTGCGCCATCTTCCCTACAGTATCTACTTCCCCTTCATCCGACGAATAACCCGATGAACGCCCCGAGGCTGACCTGAGCATGCCCAGCACCCTGCAACAACAAGGGTTGGAGAACTATATAGCACTCTTTAACCGTCTGGATGAGAGTACCGCTGGCCTCGATGATTGTGTCAGCAGTGATATCCAGTTCAGTGATCCGTTCTGTCAACTACAGGGCTGTGATGCCTTAGCCCGTTATCTGCAACATTTTAGTCAGCAGGTTAGCCAACCCCGATTCGAGATCTTGTCGAGAGGCTGGGATGGCGATACCTGTCTGCTGCGTTGGAACTTCAGCGGTGGTCTTAAACAGCCGGGCGACTGGTGTTTTCCTGGTGTCAGTGAATTACATTTTGACCAAGACGGTAGGGTGTCCCGGCATGTAGATCATTGGGATTCAGGTCGCTATTTTTATGCACGCCTGCCGCTGCTGGGGTGGTTGATCCGCCGTATTAAAGCACGAGTTGGGCAGGTTAAGGAGCCGGGCGGCTGAGCGCGGGTGCTGTCAAACCTGACCGGCAGGCTGGGAGCGTATCCAGGCTAGAATTTTCATCAGCACCTGATCGATTGCGATAGCAGCTTAGTCGATAATTGTCCTAGTAGAACAACATCTGAATCACCAGAGGTCGTCGATATGATTAGCAAGTACCGGTGAACAGGATCGTTACAGAACAGGCTACCCTGGTCTGGTTTAGGCAGGATCTGCGTATTCAGGATAATCCAGCCCTTTATTATGCGGCGGCTCAGGGCAAGGTGCTTCCCGTCTATATTTTCGACACTAAACATCCGGGGCAATGGCAACAAGGCGGCGCTAGCCGATGGTGGCTTCATCAATCACTCATCGCTCTTAATGAGCGTTTAAACGGGGCACTCAGGATTTTTCAGGGTGATCCATTAGATCTGATACCAGCATTGTTGCAGACTGCTGGTATCAAGCGCATGGCTTGGAACCGTTGCTATCAGCCCTGGCAGATCCGGCGCGACGGCGCTCTGGAAGTCACTGTTAAAGACTTGGATATTGAGGTCCATACCCATAATGGCAGCCTGTTATGGGAGCCCTGGGAAGTACTCAAGAAAGATGGCACTCCCTATAAGGTGTTTACCCCCTATTTTAGGAAAGGTTGTATGACTCGGGAGGCACCACGATTTCCCTTGCCGGCGCCCCAGTCACTGCAAACCCTGTCTCATGCGATTAAGGGGGAGGGGCTGGATTCATTGGCGTTGATGCCAACAGTAAACTGGTATCCTGATATGGCCTGTCAATGGCAACCGGGTGAGGAAGGAGCCGGAGATCGACTGTCTGAATTTGTCACCCAGCGTCTGGTTCAATATAAACGTGGCCGAGACCGTCCCGATATCCAGGCGACATCGAGGCTTTCACCTCACCTGCATTTTGGCGAGCTGTCACCGAATCAAGCTTGGTATGTGACTCAGAACGCCCCGCTGAGCTCTAGCAGTGAAGATGACCGAGACTGTTTTCTCAGTGAGTTAGGGTGGAGGGAGTTCAGTCATTATCTGCTCTATCACTGGCCGACATTGCCTCGGGATAACTTCCAGGAAAAATTTGACCGTTTTGCTTGGCGCCACGCCTCTGAAGACTTGGAAGCCTGGCAGCGAGGAACAACTGGGATACCCATGGTTGATGCCGGTATGCGTGAACTCTGGCAAACTGGCTATATGCACAACCGGGTGCGTATGATTGTCGGCTCGTTTCTGGTCAAGAATCTTCGGCTACATTGGCACCTGGGCCAAGCTTGGTTTTGGGATACCCTGGTCGATGCCGACTTGGCCAGCAATAGCGCCAGTTGGCAGTGGATAGCAGGTTCTGGCGCCGACGCAGCGCCCTATTTTAGGATATTCAATCCGGTCACCCAAGGGCAGAGGTTTGATCCGGATGGGGTGTACGTCAAACGTTTCTGCCCGGAGCTGAGCGGGTTGCCGGACAAGTATATTCACTGCCCCTGGATGGCACCGGCATTAGTGCTAGCGCAATCGGGGGTTGTTCTCGGATCAACCTATCCTCAGCCCATCGTTGATCTTAAAGTGAGTCGGCAGCAGGCGTTAAGCGCCTTTGCTGCGTTGAAGAACCACTCATCATCAGTCGCTCATTAGGGGCTGGCGGGATGCCCCTTCACTTTCCGCCCATCAACCAGGTTTCAGACTTTTTCAGATCGTTCCAAGGCATGCGGATAGAGGGCTGTGTGACTGCCCGACGCGGGATAACTTAACGGTACTCTGACCCTTTTTATCCTGTTTTTTATCTTTTTATCCCTTTTTATCAAATCTCTAAATCCTTTGCGGGTTTCGTTTCCTGCAATGATGCATTTTTGATAAAATGCCGCGCAGATGGGTCGTCTCATGTTGTTTGGGTTGTTTTTTGGCAATAATGGGATGGCGGCAGTAGAGTTGTGTGTCGGTTTTTTCATTATAGGTTAGGGTTGCTGAATGACAGACGTTTGTTTTCAGATGAAAGGTACAGCAGTAACAGCCGTTGTAATGGATCTTTATAGTTATTCTTCAGGTGTTTTTCGTGAGCAGCTGAAACAAAAGATTGATTCAGCACCACATTTTTTTAACGTTTCTCCTCTTGTTCTTAATTTATCATCTTATGATGGCATGTTGCAGTCTGAGCACTTGTCTCAGATTGTAGCCTCTTGTCGCGAGTTGGGTTTGCAGCCTATAGCCTGCAAAGCGGCTCCTGAGCATCTGCTTGGGACAATTAAAAACCTGGGTATGGCTTGCTTGCCAGCATCTAACGCCAGGACAACAAAGATTGAAGCTGAGCCGGTTGTTCCGGTAGAGTCTCCTCGGGCGACTAAAGTCATCACAAGACCTATTCGCTCAGGCCAACAAGTATACGCAGAAGGTTCTGATTTGATTCTAATGGCCGCCGTCAGTGAGGGTGCTGAGGTGCTGGCTGATGGTCATATTCATGTCTATGGTCCGCTACGTGGTCGCGCATTAGCCGGTGTTAAGGGTGATACAAACGCGCGTATTTTCTGTCGTCAGATGGAAGCCGAGATAGTATCTATCGCGGGATATTTTATATTAAACGATAAACTGCGTGAGCAGTGCTGGAAGCAGCCAGCACAAGTATATTTAGAAGGCGAATCCATTAAGGTGACTGCTCTTTAGGCGTATGGCTGTTACGTGGGTTTGATCAAACAGATAATGAGGAGTTCAAGTGGCTAAGATTATTGTAGTGACGTCCGGTAAGGGTGGCGTAGGTAAAACAACGACGAGTGCGGCAATAGCTACCGGATTGGCTTTGCGTGGTTTTAAAACCGTAGTGATCGACTTTGACGTGGGTTTACGAAACCTGGATTTGATTATGGGTTGTGAGCGTCGCGTGGTGTATGACTTTGTTAATGTGATTAATAAAGAAGCCAACTTGAATCAAGCGCTGATTAAAGTAAAGTATGCGCCAGGGCTGTATATTCTACCGGCATCACAAACGCGTGATAAAGATGCGTTAACGATGGAGGGTGTTCAGACAGTATTAGATAACCTGTCTAAGGATTTTGAATACATTATTTGTGATTCGCCTGCGGGTATCGAGCAAGGCGCGCAGATGGCCATGTATTTTGCTGATGAAGCGATTGTTGTAACCAACCCTGAAGTCTCTTCGGTGCGTGACTCTGATCGTATTTTGGGGATTCTGCAAAGCAAGTCCTTGAAAGCAGAGCAGGGTGGAACGATTAAAGAGCATTTATTGTTGACTCGCTATAACCCTGAGCGCGTAGCCGCTGCTGAGATGCTTAGCGTTGCCGACGTGGAAGAGATTCTTGCGGTTCCGTTGTTGGGTGTTATTCCTGAGTCTGATGCCGTGCTGAAGGCGTCTAACCAGGGTTCTCCGGTTGTTTTAGATCATGAATCTGAAGCGGGTCAGGCCTATCTTGATGCCGTGTCGCGTTTGTTGGGTGAAGAAGTTGAACACCGTTTTCTTGAAGTCCAGAAAAAAGGCTTCCTGAAGCGACTGCTTGGAGGCAAAAAGTGAGTATTTTTAGCTACTTTCTAAAAAAAGAGAAAAATAATACGGCGTCTGTCGCCAAAGAGCGGTTGCAAATTATTGTTGCCCATGAGCGAAATAAAAGGCAGCGGCCGGATTACTTCCCGAAAATGCAGCAGGAAATTATTGATGTGATTCGTAAGTATGTGAATATCGATCAGGATCAGGTTTCTGTGCAGCTGGATAATAATGATGACTGTTCTGTGTTGGAGTTAAATATTACGTTGCCAGACAGACCTGCTGACTAGTTCGTTTCAGTTCTTTATCGGTGCTTGCATGACTTCAGCTCCAGGTAAGATTCAGTAGCCGGGGTCATGTGTTTGCTGGGCCTTTGTTAGATGTATGCCTCATGTCTGCAGATTACTGCTCTCTTGCTTTCAATTGACGGAGCAGGGGCTTTATGGCGACATCAAGCCTGTTGATTTGCTTGATGACAGTGAACCTGTCAGGGATTGAGCGTAATTTGATAATGCCTCGACCACCGGCCAGAATCGCTACCGATGACGGGATTTTCTGGTCTAGTTCATTAAGCATGGTCATTATCTGTGTGCGTTTCTGAATGGCGCTGAAGGAGAGCGCCAGGGCATGAGGTTGGAATAGATGGCAGGCCTGTTGTAGCTGGTCAACAGGCGTCCCAACCCCGATATTAATGGTTTCCACGCCCTGCAACTGCAGCAGCAGTTCGACCATCATCATGCCCATACCATGAGGCTCCCCAGGTAAGGTGCTCAGAAGAACCCGCAGGCCGGTAGGGGCCGCTGTAACCTGTCCCTGTGCGATATGGATAACAGCGCTGAGTTGTTGAGTAACGAAGTGCTCTAAGTAGATGGGGATTTCTCCTTTAGCCCAAGCGTCGCCGGTCAACCTCAGGAGTGGCTCTATGGTTTCATAGACAAACCCTTTCGGCCCTTGTTGGTCTAGCAATCCGGTCAGTGATAATTTAAATAGCTCCGTTTTTCCCGCTTGCAGCAATTCAATCAGCCTCCTTATGGCCGGATCTACGGAAGGCTCCTTGCTTTCTGGTTGCTCCTCGGCCAGACGGTTAAGCTCTGCTGAGGATAGCGCCACAATGCTGCCTGGACGGCAGCCTTGATCGATCAGTCGGCAGATTAGCCGCAAGCGCGTCAACTGTTCTGGTGAATAGATACGTTCGCCGTTTGCCGTTCGCAGCGGATCCGGAAAACCATAACGGCGTTCCCAGACTCTGAGCCTGTCTTTGCCCAGTCCTGTATCTCTGGCGATCTCTTCAATCGATAGCTGGGAAGTGGCTACTTCAGTCACGTTTTATCTACCTTATTAGCGTCAGATTTATACCGACAATAGCTCATTAATGACTTTTGTCATAGACAAATGACAATTTCCTAGTATATTGGTGGGGTATGGGTCTATCACAAGCTGTCGCTTTTGTTCAAGAAAGAACAATTGAATTCGCGATTTTAGTCTGAGCACTTTTTAGAGATGGATATCTTTAACGATGACTATAAAGCGCTCCGGCCTTGATGGGTTGACATATCGACAAGAGGATACTCAGATGAACTTGATCGCCACGTCCGTAACGGAAACCGCAACAGACCAGGATAACCGTCCTTTGGCAGCATCGATACCCGTGGGTATCAGCGCCTGTCTATTGGGGCAAGAGGTCAGATACAACGGTGGTCACAGCCGTTCAAAGCTCTGCCAGAACGAGTTGAGTGAGCATTTCAGCTTTCGGAGTTTCTGCCCAGAGATGGCGGCAGGATTCGGTGTTCCGAGGCCTACGCTGCGGCTGGCAGGTGATCCGAGTAATCCACGGATGGTATTTTCCAATGACCAGCAGCTGGATGTAACCGAGCAATTCAAAAAAACCGTTGCGCCGATTATCGACAGCCTGACTGAGATTGACGGTTACATACTGATGAAGAACTCGCCCAGCTGCGGCCTGGAGCGTATCAAGGTTTATCGGGACAATGGCTCTCCCCATACCCAGCGCACCCAAGGGTTGTTTACCGAGGCTCTGCGGCAGCGCTATCCAGATCTGCCGGTTGAGGAGGACGGGCGGCTTCAAGATGCCAGGTTGCGAGAGAACTTTATCCTTCGCGTGTATGCCCACAACCATTTTCGCACTCTGGTGGACAGCGAGCCTAGCCTCGGCCGGTTGATGGCTTTTCATCGGGACTATAAATATGTGCTGATGGCCCACAACCAGATTGAGTACCGACAACTGGGACGGCTTCTGGCGCAGTCGGAAAAGGGTGGTATTAAAGAGCTGCGTAATGAGTACCACCAGCGCTTCATGAAGGCGATCGCTAAGCCCGCTAGTCGGCGCAGCCACTGCAATGTACTGCTTCATATTCTCGGATACCTGAAGCAATCGGTTGAAAGCAATGCGCGTCGGGGTATCGTCGATGTCATTGAACGGTACCGTTTGGGCGAAGTGAACCTGGCGACGCCGCTAACACTGATCACCCACTACGTGAGTCAATGTGGAAGTGACTACATCAGACAGCAGCGCTATCTGCAGCCCTATCCGGCGGCATTAGGACTTAGCAATCAACTTTGACGCAGGCTGCCTGAGATAGTCTAGAAGTGCATAAGGGTTAGATTTTCTTCAGGACTGCTCTGTGTTCTTTCTAATGGACACCTAAACGAAAAACACCTCGATCCGTTAAGATGCGAGGTGTTTTAAGTGGCTGAATTAACAACCGAATTTGGTAGGACTACCCAGATTCGAACTGGGGACCTCTACCATGTCAAGGTAGCGCTCTAACCAACTGAGCTATAGTCCTAAGGAGTGGGCGTATTATAAGCACCGGCTGAGTTATGGCAAGCCTCAAGTTCAAAAAATAGCGACAAATTGTTCATTAATTCCAGGCTGGATATTTTTTGATCGCCATAGCAACCGCCGACTGGGTTTGATGGCTGTTTTTTGAGCAATGTTGTTGTTTAGCGACAGCAACAACAGTTATCAGCGGATCGAGTCTACTGAGCTAAAAGGCGCTGCCTGTTATGTTCCGATCCTAAAAACAGCACGACCGCTGTTTGGATGGTTTCTGGCGTGTGACTGGCATTTCCCGGTAACCGTCTATACTCACATAAACAGACTATATTGGTAGGTTATTACTGGCTGTTTAATTGCAATATAGCGCTCCTCATCAATCCCGTCGGAGGCTGGCTCATGAGACTGACCATCGCTGCAACCTGTCTATCTTTAGGTTGCTTCTCGGAAGGGGTCGCTGCCGAATGGCGGTTGAATCTACAGCCGGGTATCAGTGAGATCAGCCGATCGGTGTTCGATCTGCATATGCTTATTTTTTATATCTGTGTTGCTATTGCGGTGGTCGTTTTCGGGGTGATGCTCTGGTCGATCATCTATCACCGCAAGTCCAAGGGTGCCCAGGCACAGCACTTTCACGAGAGTACCCTGGTCGAGATTATCTGGACCCTTATCCCGTTCGTGATCCTGATTGCGATGGCGTTCCCCGCCAGCAAAACCTTGATCGAGATGTACGACACCCGTGATAGCGAATTGACGGTGCAGATTACCGGTTATCAATGGAAGTGGCGCTACCAGTATGTTGGTGAAGAGCTGGACTTTTTTAGTGTCTTGTCGACACCTGCCGAGCAGATCAGCAACCAGCAACCCAAGGGCGAACACTACCTGCTAGAGGTCGACAAGCCGTTGGTGCTGCCGGCCAATCGCAAGGTGCGATTTTTGTTGACCTCCAACGATGTGATCCACTCCTGGTGGTTGCCGGCACTGGCGGTAAAGAAGGATGCGATTCCAGGCTTTATCAACGAGGCCTGGGCGCAGCCCCAGCAGCCGGGCCTCTACAGAGGCCAATGCGCCGAACTCTGCGGCAAAGATCACGGCTTTATGCCGATCGTGGTCGAGGTACTGGCCGAAACTGAATTTGACCTATGGTTGGCTGCGGCTAAGGCCGTGAAGAGTGACGCGGCGCAGGCAGCGCAGCGTGCATGGACGCTGGAGGCGCTGCTGGCCAGAGGTGAGTCGGTCTATAAGCTGCAGTGCGCGGGCTGTCATCAGGCTGAGGGCACGGGGATTGCGGGGGTTTTTCCTGCGCTAAAAGACAGTCCGTTAATTCTCACCGACCGGGAGGGCCATATCCGTACCGTGCTCCATGGCAAGCCAGGAACCTCCATGCAGGCGTTCGCTAAACAACTGGATTCCGTCGATCTGGCAGCGGTGATCACCTATGAGCGCAATGCCTGGGGCAACAACAGCGGCGATAGCGTCTCCCCCCAGGAGATTCAGACGCTGTTACGGCCTTAGAGGATGATCAACATGCAGACGCCGGATCAAGTTCTTAACCCTGTTAATCATAACCATTCAGGGCCCGCGCCAGGCCTGATGCGTTGGCTGCTGACGACCAACCATAAGGATATAGGCAGCCTCTATCTGCTGTTCTCGCTACTGATGTTGTTGATCGGCGGCAGCATGGCGCTGGTGATTCGTGCCGAGTTGTTCCAGCCCGGGCTGCAGCTGGTACGTCCCGAATTCTTTAACCAGATGACCACCATGCATGGCCTGATCATGGTGTTTGGTGCGGTGATGCCGGCCTTTGTTGGCTTGGCCAACTGGATGATTCCGATGATGGTGGGGGCCCCCGATATGGCGTTGCCGCGGATGAACAACTGGAGCTTCTGGATCCTGCCCTTCGCCTTCTCGATGATGCTGTCGACGCTGTTTATGGAGGGCGGGGCACCCAATTTTGGCTGGACGTTCTACGCGCCGCTGTCCACTACTTATGCTCCGCCTAGTGTCACCTACTTTATCTTTGCGGTGCATATGATGGGGATCAGCTCGATCATGGGGGCGATCAATATTATCGCCACCATTCTCAATCTGCGCGCACCGGGGATGACGATGATGAAGTTGCCCCTATTTGTCTGGACCTGGTTGATCACCGCATTTTTGCTGATCGCAGTGATGCCGGTGCTGGCCGGGGTGGTGACGATGATGCTGATGGATATCCATTTCGGCACCAGTTTCTTCGATGCGGCGGGTGGCGGTGATCCGGTGCTGTTCCAACATGTGTTCTGGTTCTTTGGCCACCCCGAGGTGTACATCATGATTTTGCCGGCCTTCGGCATCGTGTCGCAGATTATTCCCACGTTTGCCCGTAAACGACTGTTTGGCTATGTGTCTATGGTATGGGCGACCTCATCCATTGCGATCCTGTCATTTATCGTCTGGGCCCATCATATGTTTACCGTCGGTCTGCCATTGGCCGGTGAGATGTTCTTTATGTTCAGCACCATGCTGATCGCGGTACCGACCGGGGTCAAGGTGTTCAACTGGGTAGCGACCATGTTCCGGGGGTCGATGACCTTTGAAACCCCGATGCTGTTCTCGATCGCCTTCGTGGTGTTATTCACCATTGGCGGGTTATCCGGGCTGATGCTCGCCATAGCGCCGGCCGACTTTCAATACCACGATACCTACTTTGTCGTGGCCCACTTTCATTACGTGCTGGTTCCCGGTGCCCTGTTCGCCATTATGGCCGGGGTCTATTACTGGCTGCCCAAGTGGAGCGGACATTACTACGATGAGACCCTGGGTAAGGTGCATTTCTGGCTGTCCTTTGTGGGGGTCAATCTGACCTTCTTTCCGATGCATTTTATCGGCTTGGCGGGAATGCCGCGGCGCATTCCCGATTATGCACTGCAGTTTGCCGATTTTAATATGGTCGCCTCGATCGGGGCCTTTATATTTGGCTTCTCACAGCTGCTGTTTGTTTACAACCTGATCCGCTGTGCACGCGGTGGTGAGCGTGCCGATGCCCGGGTCTGGGAGGCCGCCGAAGGGCTGGAGTGGACGCTGCCATCACCCGCGCCCTATCACACCTTCTCTGAACCGCCGGCCATCGATCAGCCCATGCCACAGGGAGGGCGATGAGATGAGCCAGATCCCAACTAAACCGCTGATCAGAGTGCGCAGTTTGGTGGTGGCGGCGCTGCTGATGTTTGGGTTCGGCTTTGCGCTTTCGCCCCTCTACGATGTGTTCTGTCGGGTAACCGGACTCAACGGCAAGGTGACACGCAACGGCCCCCTCGCCGAAACGGTCGTTATCGATAAAGCGCGGCTGATTCGGGTACAGCTGATCGCGGTCAACAATGAAGGGATGCCCTGGGGGTTCGTCCCTCAGCACAGTGCTATCTCGGTACATCCGGGCGAGCAGCGGTTGACCCATTATGTCGCTAGTAATCCTACTGCGCAGCTGATGGTCGCGCGCGCTGTGCCTAGTGTCGCGCCCTCCGAGGCTGCGCAGTACGTCCACAAGATCAACTGTTTTTGTTTTGAGGCGCAGACCTTGGCGCCCCTCGACAGTCAGCAGATGCCGTTGGTGCTGATGATCGATCCACAACTGCCCGACTATATCCGCACCATTACCCTCTCCTACACCCTGTTCGATATCACCGCGCAGGGTCAGAGCCAAGCTGCGGCCAGGAGCATCGAGTTATGAATTCCTCCCCAACCCATTACTACGTCCCGGCGTCCAGTCGTTGGCCGATCCTGGCCTCGATCGGACTGTTCTTACTGGCGTTCGGCGCCGCCACGAGTATCAATGGCCTGAAAACCCAGGACAGCGGCCTGGGTCAGCTATTGCTGCTAGCGGGTGGAGCGCTGATGGCCTGGGTGATCTTTAGCTGGTTTGCAGCCGTGGTGCGCGAGAGCCGCCAAGGCCTGTATAGCGCGCAGATGGATCGCTCATTCCGCTGGGGGATGGGCTGGTTTATCTTCTCGGAGGTGATGTTTTTCGCCGCCTTCTTTGGTGCCCTGTTTTATGTGCGTCACTTTGCGGTGCCCTGGCTCGGTGGCGAGGGTGACCGAGGCTCGTCCAATCTGTTATGGCAGGGGTTTATTGCTCAGTGGCCCTTGACCGAGACGCCGGACATGCTGCGCTATCCTGGGCCTACGCAGGTGATCAGTCCCTGGGGTATTCCGTTGCTCAACACCCTGTTGCTACTCAGTTCTAGTCTCACCCTGACGATCGCCCACAAAGGACTCAAATTAGGCCGGCGCGGACAAACCAAGCTCTGGCTGGGATTAACGGTGCTGCTGGGGCTGATATTTTTAGTGTTCCAGGTCGAAGAGTATATAGCGGCCTATACCGAGCTGGGGCTGACGCTGGAATCTGGTATTTATGGCTCGACCTTTTTCATCCTCACCGGTTTTCATGGCCTGCATGTCACCCTGGGCACCCTGATGCTGATGGTGATTTTACTGCGGGTCATCAGCGGTCACTTTAGTGGCGCTAACCATTTTGGTTTCGAGGCGGTCAGCTGGTACTGGCACTTCGTCGATGTGGTCTGGGTGGGGTTGTTTTTGTTTGTATACATCTTCTGATAGGAGGCGCCCCGGGGCGCGGTCGGCTCCTTCAGAGCAGCTGGCTGTAGTAACCAAACAACAGTAAGCCGACCAGCAGCAGGCTCAACGCTACTCTGACTGCCAGGGTGTTGACCATACGCTGACGGGAGCCGCTATCGGCGATTAAAAAATAGAGCGCGGTAAACAGGCTGATAAGGATGCCCCCGAAGACCATGAGTAGCAGCAATTTGAACATTTTTAACGCTCCATGAGTGCGGTGATAGCTATGAGTAAAGACAGCAACGCGGGGCGAATCAAGGAGAGGTGCCCCCGCGCAGCCAGAACCCAAGCGGTCTGTATCCTGATTGGACTGCTGCTGTTGCCGCTGCTGATCGGCCTGGGATTGTGGCAACTGCAGCGGGCCGATGCCAAGCGCTTACTGATCCAACAAGTGGCTTCGGGCGAGGTAACCTTTAGTCTGCAACAACCGCCGCAACAGTTACCGATAGCCGTTGAACTACAAGGCTATCTGCGGCCCGAGCAGCTGCTATTGCTCGATAACCGCACCCGTAGTGGCCGTGTGGGTTATGAGTTGTTGAGCCTGTTTCAGGATGCCGCCTCGGGGCGCTGGGGAATCGTTAATCTGGGCTGGATCGCAGCCGGAGTCGATCGCAGCGTGCTACCGCCGTTGCCTGCGCTGCCGAATGCTCAGCAAAGCGTCCGGCTCAAGGGGTTGCAGTTATCCGCGCAACCGGGGTTTATGCTCGGTACCGACGCCTGGCAACCGGGCTGGCCCAAAATCATTCAACAGCCGGATCTGCTACGCTTTGAAGCGCTTTTTCAGCGCCCCCTGCACCCGGCCATCCTGCGGCTGACCGAGCCGGTTGGCGATCGACTCGATACCCACTGGGACCTGGTAGTGATGCCCGCCGAAAAGCACTTGGGCTATGCGGTGCAGTGGTTCGCGTTGGCCCTGGCCTTGTTACTTTGGCTGTTCTGGTTTGGCTGGAGGCGAGCGGCGCCGCAACAACCGCCTCTAAAAACAACGTTAATCACCGCACAGGAGCGCTGATGCCGACACTTATCCGAGCAAATCAACAGCCGCTACTGGCATTGCTGGTGATAGCAATCCTGCCATTGGCGGCGGCGATATGGAGCTATTTCGGTGGCCTGGGTGTGCCTTCAGGGCGGGTCAATAGAGGTGAGCTGGTCTCACCTCCGCTTGCGGTTGACCGCTGGAAACTGACCGATTCCGCCGGTCAACCCTGGCAGGGGGCGGGACGCTGGCAGCTGCTGCTGGTCGTTGAGCAGTGCGATGCGGATTGCCAACGCTGGCGCTATAGCTTGGGGCAACTACAAAGAGCCTTAGGGCGTGACCAGAATCGGCTTGGGCAACAGCTGGTACTGCCCCTTAGGGCCTTCAGTGATCAGCAGGCAACGCCAGCGCTCGAAGATATGACCAGGCTCCTTAGTGCAGTGGTCACAGCCGCGAACCAGGGGATCTGGCTGGCCGACCCTCTGGGTAATCTGGTGTTGCGCTACCGGCTGAATCAACCACCGCAAGATCTGCTTAAAGATCTAAAGCGCTTGTTGAAAGTATCCAATATTGGCTGAAATATAACGCTACATTGTAGTTGCAGTTGCAGTTGTAGTTGTAGTTGTAGTTATAAGTATAGGTATAGGTATGGCGTTAGTATCCTTGTCTACAGAGGGTCGAGGGCAGCCCATGTTGGTCGTGCCTAGGCCGTCGCCAGGCTTGCCCTTGTATCTGGCCTACCTGGCGCTGTGCTTAGCATTAGGCGTGGTGCTGCTGGGCGGCTGGACCCGACTTAACGATGCGGGTCTCTCCTGTCCCGACTGGCCGGGCTGTTACGGTGAGCTGATCCTACCCGCCAGCGCTAGCGATCAGACGTTGCTCCAGTCGCGTTATCCGCAACAGCCCTTGGATCTATCCCGCAGCTGGATAGAGATGAGTCATCGCTATCTGGCTGCAACATTGGGTCTGGTGGTTGCGACCCTGGCATTCATCGGCTGGCGACAGCGCGGCCAGCCAGGCTACCCGTCGCTGTTAAGCGCCGCGTTGTTGCTGCTGGTGATGCTGCAGGCACTGTTCGGGATGTGGACGGTCACCCTGAGGCTGGTGCCGCAGGTGGTGACTCTGCATCTGCTGGGGGGCTTGTTAACAGTGACATTATTATGCCGATTACAGCAGCGGCTGGGGGGTTCGGCCGACATCAGCCCAGACCCCCGCCAGCGCGGTTACCGACGAGGGATCGGCGTGGCGGTGCTGTTGTTGCTATTGCAAGCGGGACTGGGAGGCTGGGCCAGCGCCAACTATGCGGGCTGGTCATGCAGTCACTGGCTCGTCTGTGAGCAGGAGCAGAGCCAAGCACTGGATTTTGACGCAGGCTTTAGCCTGGCTCCTGTTGATGGGCGTAACTATCAGGGCGGCCAGTTGCCTCGGTCCGCACGTGCGGCCATTCAGATGACCCATAGAGGGGCGGCGGTGCTCCTGGCACTCTACCTATTGGGGCTGAGTGCGCTGCTATTCAGGCGGCCGCCATTGCGCCGAGCAACCCTGTGCTTGCTGCTGCTGCTGGCATTGCAGCTACTGCTGGGCGGACTCAATGTCCACTTTGGCTTGCCGCTGGGGCTGGCCTTTGCGCATCACCTCGGCGCAGTGCTGTTATTGGTAGTGCTGTTGTGGCTGTATGGCCACAGCGGTGCGGTTAAGGCTGCTATCAAGGAGAGTGATCATGGCTGAACCCAAGGGGCTGGACATTAGCCGTCAATCAAGCGCGGGCCCTAGGCTCTATAGCACGACCTGGGAGGATTATTATGCACTCTGTAAGCCCCGTGTGGTGCTGGTGATGCTACTGACCGCTGTAGTCGGGATGTTTCTCGCAGCGCCCGGATTGCCGCCGTTATCGGCCTTGTTGCTGGGTACGCTGGGGATCGCTCTGGCATCGGGTTCTGCGGCGGCGCTGAATCAGATCGCCGACCGCCATATCGATGCGCAGATGGCGCGCACCTCGCGCAGGCCACTGCCGCAGGGGCGCGTCTCGCCATTTCAAGCCCTGGTGTTCGCAGTATTGCTGGGGTGCGCCGGCATCAGTCTGCTGGTCGTGTGGGTCAATCCGTTGACCGGTTGGCTGACCCTGGCATCGCTGATCGGTTATGCATTGATCTACACTCTGTATCTGAAGCGGGCGACACCTCAGAATATTGTTATTGGGGGGATCGCCGGGGCGTCGCCACCGCTGCTGGGATGGGTGGCGGTCACCGGCACTCTTGAACCCGACGCGCTGCTGCTGGTGCTGATTATTTTTGCCTGGACGCCGCCGCATTTTTGGTCGCTCTGCATTCATAAGCGCGACGAGTATGCCCGCGCCAACGTACCGATGTTGCCGGTGACGCATGGCCTTGGTCATACCCGGGTGCAGATCCTGCTCTACAGCTTGTTGATGATCGCTACCACGCTGCTGCCGGTGATGACGGGCATGAGCGGTCTGGTGTATCTGGTCGGGATCAGTGCGCTGAACGGGCGTTTCCTGTACTGGGCGCTACGGGTGTTACGCGCGCAAGACTCGCAGGCACCGATGGCACTGTTTCGTTACAGCATTAACTACATTATGGGGCTGTTTGTGGTGTTGTTGATCGATCATTACGCTCCGGTTGCGGACTGGATATTCGCAGGATTCTGACCGGCAGCCCAGGCTGCCTGAAGATGTTGTATCACCGGGGAGCGTTCTTCCCGCAGTGATCCACTAACCAACGACTCGGTTGTCTTGGCAACGCCAGAGTCAGGAGGATAGCTCAATGTTCTTACAACATATGCTAGGGGTGCTGTATCACCCCAAGCAGGAGTGGCGACTCATCAAGGAAGAACACTACAGTGCGCTGAGATGTTATACCTCACACATGATCTATCTGGCGGCAATACCGCCACTGGCCGCCTTTATAGGGACCACCCAGGTGGGCTGGAGTATTACCGGCGGAGATCTGGTTAAGCTGACCATCAGCAGTGCGGCGCCGATCGCCCTGGCGTTCTATCTGGCGCTGCTGGTCGGTGCGGGGATCATGGCTTGGTTTATCCATTGGATGGAAAAAACCTACGGTTCAACCTCCAGCTTTGATGCCTGCATGGTGCTGACCACCTTTACCTCAACACCGCTGTTTCTTGCAGGGCTCGCGGCGCTGGTACCGATTCTCTGGTTGGATGTGCTGATCGGCATGGCGGCAGTCGCCTATACCGTCCACCTGCTCTATAGCGGGGTACCCGAGATTATGGAGATTCCCGTGGATCGGGGGTTTTTCTTCGCCAGCTCGATTTTAACCGTAGGCATGGTGGTGCTGGTGGGGATGTTAGCGGTAACGGCGGCACTCTGGGGGACCATATTGGTCCCCTGGATGGCGGGTTAACGGGGTTGAAGCGGGTCTACTGATTTCGGTCTCTTGCAGATGTCAGGCTCACAGATCTTTGCTGTTTTCAAACTCCCGGAGGGTGATTTTTAGAGCTAGAGTAACTATAACAATAATAACTACAACAATAATTACGCTGGGGGTTACTTATGCTCAAGTCAGTCAATATCAAAGATTATATGGTGGATAACCCCGTAGTGATTCTCAAGGATGCGGGGATTATGGAGGCGATACATCTGATCTTGGTGAACAAAGTATCTGGGCTGTGCGTGATCGATAGCGAGCACAACCTGGTGGGCATGTTGTCGGAGATGGATTGCCTGGAGGGCATCTTGATGGCCTCCTATAACGACAGTGGCATCGGTAAGGTTGCCGATGTGATGACCACTGAGGTGGTTGTGGCCACGCTGGGTGAGGATATTATTGATATTGCTCGCGATATGCTCAAACAAAGACATCGACGGCGCCCGGTGGTGGACAGAGGGAAATTGATCGGTCAGATCTCGTGCCGGCAGCTACTACAAGCCATCAAGGCCTTTATGGGGCCCATGGACAAGAGCGAGTACTGAGCCCGAGATAACTCTCTCGGAAAACGTCGCCAGACTCCAGCCTAGACGCAGGGGCTGCAGATATACGCATTAGCTGCAATGCTTGGTCTGGATTTGGAGTCCGTAAGTGGTAGTCCAGGATCAGTTTTTAACGAACAGCGCAAGCGATTCAACATGGGTGGTGTGTGGAAACATATTCATCACCCCCCAGTGCGTCAGGCGGTAGCCGCGCTTGACCAGTTCGCCCGCATCACGGGCCAGAGTGGCCGGATCACAGGAGATGTATAACAGCTGCTGGGCACCCAGCTTAACCAGCGGTTCGATCAGTTCAATAGCGCCAGCGCGGGGGGGATCCAGTAATACCTTGTTAAAGCCGCTACCAAGCCAGGCCGCGCCGGTGACCGGTTGGCTGAGGTCTGCGGCATAGAACTTGACATTGTCTAGCTGATTAAGCGCGGCGTTGGCACGTCCTCGCTCGACCATCGACTCTAGCGCTTCGACCCCCACCACCTGCTGCGCTTGGCGTGCCAGTGGAAGGGTGAAATTACCCAGACCGCAAAACAGATCCAGTATCCGATCTTCGGGGCCGGGTTGCAGTAACTGCAGGGCCTGTTGGATCATCTGCTGGTTGATCTCGGGATTGATCTGGGTGAAATCCTGGGGTTGAAACTGCAACTGTAATTGCAGCTCGGGTAGCGCGTAGCTGAGGAGCTGCTGTGGGCTGTGCAGCGCCGGTTTGAGGGTTTCTGGCGCTCCGGGTTGCAGATACAGATCAAAGTCCAGGGAGCTGGCCAGCGCCTGTAGCGCCTGCTGGTCGGTAGCGAGTAGGGGCTTGGGGTGGCGTAACACCAGCGCTGCCGTACTATCACCCAGGCAGATCTCGATATGGCTAATCGCCAGCGGTTGCTGGAGTTTATTGAGCAGGCGGTTGAGTGGGGCGATCAATTGATCACCGCGCTGATCCAGCACTGGGCATTGCTCGATCGCCACCAGCTGGTTGCTCTGCTGCTGTCTAAAGCCTAGTGATAGCTGACCGCTGCGTTGGTCTTTGCAAAGACCCAGACGCGCGCGGCGGCGATAGTGCCAGTGCTGCGCTTCCAGCGGCGGCAGGATGGTTTCTGGGGTGACGCCACCGATGCGTTGCAGTTGGTTCAGCGCTTGCTGCTGCTTGTGATGGATCTGGGCACTGGCGGACAGGTGTTGCAGTTGGCAGCCACCACAATGGTTGAAATGCGGGCAGCGCGGCGCGGTGCGCTCAGGGCTGGCGCGGAGCACGTCCAGGGTGCGGGCCTGATCAAATTTGCTTTTCTGCTGGGTATAACGCGCCCGCACACGTTCGCCAGCCAGTGCGCCCTCGATAAACAGTGCTTTACCAGCGGGTCGCGCCAATCCCCGACCATCGTGGCTCAGGCCACTGACCTCCACCTCAAACGGGCTGTTGTCCAGTTGCGGTTTTTTGGGCTGCTGGTAGAAGCGGCGGCTGGACTTGTCCTGAGAAAAACGTGACATGGATAGCTTCCTAGAGACTTTTCTTCAACAGCTCACGGTATTCCGGGCTAAGCCCTTGCTCAAACTCCTCAGCGGTGATGTCGAAGTTGAGCTTGCCGACCAGCGACTGCAGAATCACGGTGCAGGTGTTGGATACGTTGTTGGCCTGCTTCCAGAGGCTGGGGATATCCAGCGGCTGGCCCTCTTTAATCACCCCTTCGCTCTTTAGGCATTGCAGGTATTCCTGGGTGTAGGGGATCAACAGATCCATGTTATTAAACAGATTCTTTTGTACGCGGATTAACAGTTGCCAGTCGATATTGTTGAGTAATTCGGCAATTAGCTGTTGGGCTTGTTGGCTGGGGGCGGGTTGTTCTGGGTCTGCATGGACGGTATGGCTGAGGGTCAGCGTCAGCAGTAGGGTCGCGATCAGTTTCATAATGGATCTGCTTGTCATAATGGACCTGCTTGATAGTGGAGCTGTTTATAAGAATGCTGCTTAAGTGAGCTAGGCTGTTGGCAGCTGGATGTCGATACTGATGACATTGATTATGTCATCATTGTGAGCTCTTCTCCGGCCCTATGAGTGAAAAAAGGATGCCAACACCCACGTGACCTGTTGAAATGTAAGGCCTCTCACAAGTTTATATAGAGCAGACATATGGGCATCAGCATCCCGAAGGATATTTTGGGCTTTAAGGGGCAACGGGTCAATGAAATCAAACTGGATCAGTGGCTGTTGTCGGACGCACCTACGCTGGCGCTCCGGTGCGCCGCAAAGCCAGGCGTTATGTGCTTCAGTACGCGTAGTGATAGCGAAGTTGGGCAATGAATAATTGATCGTCAGTTACTTTGTACACAAGCCTATGTTCATCGTTGATTCGTCGAGACCAGTAACCAGATAAACCATGTTTCAAAGATTCCGGCTTTCCAATGCCTTCGAATGGCGTACGTTGAATATCTTTAATCAGCGCGTTTATACGTTTGAGCATCGTTTTATCAGTCTTTTGCCAATACAGGTAGTTATCCCATGAATTACTCGAAAAAGTGAGTTTCATTCAATTAGCTCTCGGTCGGTTCCTTTACCGGCTTCGAGTTCTGCTATCGACTCAAGTAAGTGCCGAGCGTTGGCAGGGGATCGTAGTAAATATGCGGTTTCTTCCATGGCTTGGAAGTCGTCTAATGAAATCATTACCACGGGAGACTCCCTTTTTCGAGTAATAATCACTGGATCATGGTCATTACAGACTTTTTCCATAGTTTTTGCTAAGTTGGCGCGGGCGGCAGTGTAACTTATGGCATCCATAGTAGTCTCTCATATGTGAACATGTACAATAAACGGTACGGCCATTGTAAGCACACATAACAAGGCCGTCAAGTCGGACGCATTTTCTGCTCGCTGTGCTCACTCCAAATGCGCCGGTTACGGCAAACGTTATGTGTAAGAAGGAGGAAGCAGTTGGCCTCAGCAACTTTGAAAATATTCTTGGTCTACGGTGACCCTAAACGGCTCCGCACCGTTGAGCTCTCAAACTGGACGGGGAAAGCTGTTGCCGGCCCACGAAGCGAGTTTGATAGTGTCATCGGGCGAGAGGAATCCCTAAATGCTGGGATCTACTTTTTGACAGGTGTAGACCCTGATACTAATAAAAGCGTGATCTACATTGGCGAAGCAGAGAGCATTCGGGATCGCGTGAAGTCACACCTCTCAAAGGACTACTGGAACCACATTGCTTTTTTCATCAGTAAAGACGAAAACCTCACCAAAGCTCACATCCGCTACATTGAAGGTAGGCTAATTGAGGCGGCTAAATCAGTGGGTCGGGCGGTGGTCATAAATGGCCAAGGCAGCGGATCAAAGCTTCCCGAATCAGACCGCGAAGATATGGAAGTATTTCTCGAAAAGGTGCACCAGATACTACCGGTCATTGGCATTGAGAGCTTCGTTAAAACTGGCGGAAATGAGAAGCCAGGTATTGATACTGAAATTTTGACCTGTTCAATAAAGAGCGTAACCGCAACAGGCTATCTCACACCAAATGGCATGGTGGTTATTGCTGGATCTGAAGCAGTATTAAAAGAACGAACGTCCGCTAAAAAGTGGCCTGCGGTCCTTGTTCAAAGAAACAAGCTCATTGAGGATGGCATTCTCATTGAAAAAAATGACAAATGGATATTCAGCAAAGATACAGAATTTACCAGCCCAAGCGCAGCCGCAGCTGTCATTCATGGCGGTAGCGCTAATGGATTGACCGCTTGGAAGAATAAGAGCGGTAAGTTACTGAAAGAGATTGAAAGCGAGTAGCTTCTCACTCCACACGTTCAAGCATTGGGTAAAACCACTGAAAAGATGCATCACTGTATAAATATAACCTCCGCTTATTAAAGCACAAAAACGCATATGTGCGAGCAATGTGCGAAAATAATACTCAAATATACATCAATATACGCAATGCTTATATTTCATAATCACTCTAACTATTGGAAATGCAATGGAAAACATGGCATTAACAGGGATTATATGTCGATACTGACGACATCGATGCTGTCGTTATTGATCCGCCAGCGCACATTGTAATGCTCGAGGTGGATGCCGTATATCCGCTGATCATCGGCTTTACGCCTGTGGGTGGGGCGGGGATCACAGCTGAGCAGATCCTCAATGAGCTGCTGCAAGGCTGCCGGGTTCGGAGCGTTAGACAGCATCCGCTGTGCCGGTTCACTGAAATTTACGGTTAAATTTTGCTTTTGGGCGTCGCTGGCGTAGGCGTAATGGGCCTCGGGCAGGCTGTCGGCGTAGGGCAGGTAGGGTTTGATATCGATCACCGGGGTCTGGTCGAGAATGTCGATCCCCGATAGATGCAGGATCGGGGTGCCGTTGCGATTCTCGACGCTGTCGAGTTTGACCACCGACATGCCGATGGGGTTGGGGCGGAAGGTGGCCCGGGTGGCAAACACCCCTAGCTTGGCACCCAGTGAACGCGGGGGTCTCACCAGCGGGGTCCAGCCCCGCTCCAGGTGTTCGCTGAACAGAAACAGCACCCAGATATGACTACAGTGTTCGAGACCACGGACGGCATCGATGTTGGCATACTCACCGATCAGCTCCAGTTCGGCGGTGGCGGTGCGGGCCAGTCCCGGCTGGCGCGGGATGCCGAACTTTTCCTTAAAGCAGGAGTGCACCAGGCCGATCGGCTGGCATGGAAACGCTGCGAGGAGGCGCTCGGCGTCGGCGCTGCGATCGGTCTCGGAGATGCGCTCAGCCATTGTGGCTGAGCTGCAGCGGGTCGGCCTGGATGCTGTGGCGCAGTTCAGAGAGTTCCATCAGGTGTTCCATCCAATAGGATTCGGTATTAAACCAGGGGAAATGCAGCGGGAAGGCTGGATCCTTCCAGCGGCGTGCTAGCCAGGCACTGTAATGCATGATCCGCAACGCGCGGAGCGGCTCGATCAGCGCCAGTTCGCGGCGATCAAACGGCTGAAACTCCTCGTAGCCTTCGATAATTTCGGCCATCTGCTGCTGTTGCTGTGGGCGATCACCGGAGATCAGCATCCACAGGTCTTGAACCGCCGGACCCATACGGCAATCGTCAAAATCGACGAAGTGCGGGGCATCATCACGCCAGAGAATGTTGCCCGGATGGCAGTCGCCATGCAGACGAATCTTGCGCAGCTGTGGAAACTGGGCGAAGCGCTTCTCGATCAGCCCTAGGAGTTCCTCACTCAGATGCTGGTAATCGCTGGCATAGGTTCCCGGCAGCCATTGCCCTTTGAGCAGCAGCTCGCGACTGTGGTGCCCAAAGCTGACCACATCCAGTTCGGGTCGGTGGGCGAACGTTTGCGTGGCGCCCAGTAGATGGATGCGCCCGAGGCTGCGCCCCAGCACGTAGAGGTTTTCCAGGTTGTCCAGCTCCGGTGCGTGTCCGCCACGACGGGCAAATAGGGCGAACATAAAGCCTTGATGCTGGTGCAGGGTTTCGCCGTGGGTATCGGCAATCGGTGCCACGACCGGGATATGCGCGTTCTTGAGTGCCTGGGTAAAGCGATGTTCTTCGAGAATTTGCTCGCGGCTCCAACGGTCGGGGCGGTAGAACTTGGCGATCAGCGGCTCGCCTGCTTCGATCCCGACCTGATAGACCCGATTTTCGTAAGAATTTAGCGGGAAGATGCGGGCGTCCGACAGATAGCCTACCGACTCCACGGCATCCAAGACCCGGTCGGGGGTAAGTGTGTTGTAGGGATGCTCGTTGATCGTGGTCATGGCCGCTTGGGTATCCTGTTGTATAAGGATGATGTTCTAGAAGACCGAACTCGTTGCCGGGCCTCTGCCGAGGTGCCGCTATGGTAACTCAGTTTGCGCTGCTCGCGACTGCTTTGCGCCGGGCTATTTTGATGATGGCAGGCCGCTGATATGCTGTCTTCCGGCGGGCGTTCTGGCCAGACACCAGATATCAATCTGCTCAACCCCCGCGCGTCGCAGTGTGGAGGCCAGCATGTGCGCGGTGGTGCCGGTGGTCATCACATCATCGATCAGTGCAACGTGCGCGCCGCCGATGCGATCGAGCTGCGTTTGATTAACCCGGAACGCATCAGTCAGATTGCGGCGCCGCTGTATGGCGCTGAGGCCTTGCTGATGCGGAGTGTCGAGCTCGCGACTGCAAAGTTTAGTGTTGACCGGGATGCCGAGGCGCTGACCGATACTCAGGGCTAGCTCCAGTGATTGATTGAAGCCGCGTTGGCGTAACCGCTTGGAGTGCAGGGGTACCGGCAGCAGCTGCTGGGGTAATGGCAGGTGCTGTGCATGCTGTTGCAGTCGTTGACAAAACAGCCGGCTGAGCAGCTCTATGCTGTGGTAGTCGGCGCGGTGTTTGATTCGTTGCATCAGCAGGTCGATCGGGAACTCATAGCGCAGCGGCGCGTAAGCCAGAGTAAAGGCGGGTGGCTGCTGGAGACAGTGACCACAGCGCAGCGAGACGGGGGCCTGGGGTCCGATGAGCGCTAGAGTTGGCGACTCCGGTAAGGGTTCAGCACATTGCAGGCAATAGCTGTTTAGCCAGGGCAGATCCTGCTCACAGCCGCGGCATAGCGGAAAGCGTTGCTGGCTCGGTAGCTGGCACAGCAGGCAGCGAGGCGGGCTTAATGTCTGGTCAATAATCGAGCTGAAGTAAACTCTTATGTTTTTCATTAGTTGACAGAAAATTCCCTGTCGGTAAGATCTAGCTTTTCCTTAGGCTAGAGCGGTTGACCGGGCAGCTGTACGCTCAATTGTACCTAATTGCACTCATAGTCTAGTTCGAACCCAGCGCGTTGCGCATCTTATTCAGGATCCTCATTATGTTTACTCTGGCTGACGCTATCCCTCGACATGACTGGACCGCCGATCAAGTGCAGGCGCTGTTCGAACTGCCGTTTAATGATCTGTTGTTTCAGGCGCAGCTGGTGCATCGGCAGCATTTTGATGCCAATCAGGTCCAGGTCAGCACCCTGCTGTCGATCAAGACCGGTGCCTGTCCCGAAGACTGCGCCTACTGTCCGCAGAGTGCTAAATACTGCACCGACTTGGAAGCCGAGCGGTTGATGAAGGTCAAGCAGGTACTGCGTGAAGCCGAAGCGGCCAAAGCCAAGGGGGCGACGCGGTTTTGCATGGGCGCGGCCTGGCGCAGTCCGCGGGCCAAGGATATGCCCTATGTGATCGAGATGATCCGGGGGGTCAAAGCGATGGGCATGGAGGCCTGTATGACGCTGGGGATGCTCGATGATCAGCAGGCGAGCGATCTGGCCGAGGCGGGGCTGGATTACTACAACCATAATCTGGACACCTCTGCCGAATACTATGGCAGCATCATCACCACCCGGACCTATCAGGATCGTCTCGATACCCTGCAACATGTCCGTGATGCCGGCATGAAAGTGTGCTGCGGTGGAATCATGGGGATGGGCGAGGAGCTCAAGGATCGGATCAGCCTGCTGTTAACGCTGGTGAATATGCCCGACCATCCTGAGAGTGTGCCACTGAATATGCTGGTCAAGGTCGAGGGCACACCGCTGGATCAGGTCGAGGATCTGGAACCCTTTGATTTCATCCGTACCATCGCGGTGGCGCGTATACTGCTGCCCAAATCGCATGTGCGGTTGTCGGCAGGCCGGCAGACGATGAACGAGCAGATGCAGGCGTTATGCTTTATGGCAGGTGCCAACTCCATTTTTTACGGTGAAAAACTACTGACCACCGATAACCCCGAGACCGATGCCGATCGCCAGCTGTTTACTAAGCTGGGGATCAATCCGGAGCAGCGTGAAGATGCCTCCGATGCCGCGCACGAGCAGGCGATCCTGGGACAGATTCAACAGAACCAAGCCGCGCTTAAGGGTGACCCGATGTTTTATGATGCGGGCGTTTGATGAGCGGCTTTGAGGGATTGGCCGACGCGCTCCAGCAGCGCAAACAGGATGATTTATACCGTTATCGTCGAACCTTGGAATCGGCGCAAGCACCGCAGGTGATCGTCGATGGGCGGCCATATCTGGCGTTTTGCAGTAACGATTACCTGGGCTTGGCTAACCACCCGGAGGTGATCCAGGCGTTTCGTGCTGCCGCCAGCGAGTTCGGCGTCGGCAGTGGCGCCTCGCATCTGGTGAATGGTCACAGCCGTTATCATCAGCAACTCGAAGAAGCCTTGGCCGAGTTCACCGGTCGGCCGCGAGCGCTGCTGTTCTCAACCGGTTATATGGCTAATTTGGGCGCTGTGAATGCGTTACTCGGTAAAGGTGATGCGGTGTTTCAAGATCGGCTCAATCACGCCTCGTTGCTCGATGCCGGGCTGCTGAGTGGCGCGCGTTTTCAACGCTACCTGCACAACGATCCCGCCAGCCTGGCAACCAAGCTGCAACGCAGCGCGGCCCGACGCAAGCTGGTGGTCACCGATGGCATTTTCAGCATGGACGGTGACCAGGCGCCGTTACTCGAGCTCAGTCGGGTCACCCAAGCACAGGGCGGCTGGCTGATGGTCGATGATGCCCACGGTTTTGGTTGTCTGGGACCCAGTGGCGGGGGGTGCGTCGAACAGTTGGGGCTAACGCTCGAGCAGGTGCCGGTTCTGGTCGGCACCCTGGGTAAGGGTTTTGGTACCGCGGGCGCTTTTGTGGCGGGTTCTGAGGAGTTGATCGAGACCCTGATCCAGCACGCCCGCAGTTATATCTATACCACTGCGATGCCACCGGCCGTGGCTGCCGCGACCCTGGCATCTTTGCGACTGATCCAGCAGGGTGACCCGCTGCGCCAGCATCTCGCGCGGTTGATTGCGCAGTTCCGTCAAGGCGCGCAGCAGCTGGGCTTGGCATTGATGGACTCGCAAACCCCGATCCAACCGCTCAACGTTGGCAGTTCGGCGCAAGCCCTGGCACTGAGCGCAGCACTGGCGCAGCGCGGTATTTTTGTCACCGCGATCCGTCCCCCCACGGTGCCCGAGGGCAGTGCGCGACTGCGGGTGACCCTGAGTGCGGCGCATACCACCGAGCAGGTGGAGCAGCTGTTGCAGGCGTTGGCCGAGGTAGTGGGCGAAATAGTGGGCGAAATAGTGGGCGAGGTTGAGCATGACGCGGTCGACCCGCAGGCTGGAGCTCAGTCCGCATGAGTCTGTATGTCGAACAGCGCGGTAACCCCGATGGCCAGCCCCTGGTGCTGCTGCATGGCTGGGGGATGTCGAGTGCCATCTGGCAGCAGTGGTTGCCGATGTTAGAGGCCGATTTCCAAGTGCTGCTGGTGGATCTGCCAGGATTGGGGCGCAGTGGCTACGACTCCGACACGCCCTACAGTCTTGATAGTTTGGCTCAACAAATACTGCAGCATCTAGATCCACTGCTGACGCAACCGCCGATCTGGCTGGGTTGGTCGCTTGGCGGGGTGATTGCCGCGTATATTGCCGCGCAGTATCCCGAGCGGGCATTAGGGCTGATCACGATCGCCACCAATCCCTGTTTCGTGCAGCGTCCCGACTGGCCTGAGGCGATGCCCTGGGCGACCTTCGACTCTTTCCAACAGGCGTTAGCGGTCAATCCACTGAAAACCCTGCAGCGTTTTACCATGTTGCAGGCGCAGGGCGATCCTGAACCACGACAGCTGCTACGCACCCTCAAGGCCGTCGTTGCCGAAACCTCCGCTGCCTCGATGCTGGCCCCCGCTCTGGCGCTGTTAGCTGCTGATTATCGTCTATTGTTTGCTAGCTTGAAGCTGCCTCGATTATTCCTGTTTGCGGCAGAGGATGCCCTGGTTCCTGTCGCGGTGGCTCAATCCGATCTGCTTAACGACTGGGCGCTGCGGATCGAGCATGCCGGACATCTGCCGTTTATTACCGCAGAGCCTGTCGTGACTAAGGCCGTGATTAAGGCAGTGAATGAGGCCGTGCTGGTCTGGACTCAGGGGCGGCTCCATGGCTGAGCTGCTGCCTATACCTAGCGATGCACGTTTTAATAAGCAACAGGTCGCAGGTTCGTTCAGTCGTGCCGCCTGCCATTATGATGCGGTTGCCGGTCTGCAGCGTCAGGTGGGTAATCAGCTGTTCGGGCTGCAGCCGAGCCACTGGCACGGCCGGCTGCTGGACCTGGGATCGGGTACCGGTTATTTCTCTCTGCCGTTAGCGCAGTTGCCCGGTACCCGGGTGCTGGCGCTGGATATGGCTCAGGGGATGCTTAGTTTTGCCCGCAGCGCCCGGGCGCATCCCCAGATCGATTATCTGTGTGCCGATGCCGAGCAGCTGCCATTGGCAGACAGTTGTATCGATGGCCTGTTCAGTAGTTTGGCGATTCAATGGTGCCAGCATCCGCAGCGCCTCTTTGCTGAGCTTGCCCGGGTCATGCGTCCTGGTGGTTGTGCGTTGATCGCCACCCTAGGCCCGGATACCCTGAGTGAATTGCGTGCTGCCTGGGCTGCGGTGGACGACTATCAGCATGTGAATCAGTTTGTAGCGCAGCAGCATATTGATACGGCTATTGAACCTGGGTTTGAGATAGTGGCTTTTGAGCAGCAGCGCATCGTGCTGCAGTTTGATCAGCTCAAGCAGTTGACGGATGAGCTCAAGGGGCTGGGTGCGCACAACCTGAATCCGGGTCGTCAGCAAAGCCTGTCTGGTCGCCAGCGGGTCAAAGCGTTTCGCAGTGCCTATGAGCGGCTGCGAGATGACCAGGGAAAAATTCCGGCGACCTATCAGGTGTTTTATTATCGGCTTCAGCGACGTTAGTCCAGGCTGACAGCTTTTTGACAGCATAACGGAGTAGCAATCATCGTGGCGCGCAGCTATTTTATTACCGGTACCGATACCGATGTGGGTAAAACCTTTGCGGCAGCAGCTTTACTGCAAGCCGCTCAGCAGCAGGGCAAGCGCTGCTTTGGGCTCAAGCCAGTCGCGGCAGGGAGTCAGGAAACTGCGCTGGGCGTCGGTAATCTGGATGCGTTGCAGTTAATGCAGCACAGTTCGGTCAAGTTAAGTTACCCGCAGGTTAACCCGGTGTTGTTGGCCGAACCGATCGCCCCCCATATTGCGGCGCAGCGCGAGGGTAAAAATCTCAGGGTCAGTCGCCTAGCGGGATATTGCCGGGGGGCGTTAATGACCCCTGCAGACTTGGTGCTGGTTGAGGGGGCTGGCGGTTGGCGAGTGCCCTTGAATCACAACGAAACTCTGGCAGATCTTGCCAAAGAGTTGAATTTGCCGGTGATTTTAGTGGTGGGTATGCGCTTGGGTTGCCTCAGCCATGCCTTGCTGACCGCCGAGGCGATTGCTGCGGACGGTTTGCCGTTGGCGGGCTGGATTGCTAATCAGATCGACCCGGCGATGAGCTGCTACCAAGAAAACCTGCAAACCCTTGAAGCGCAGTTGAAAGCGCCGCTGTTGGCTGAAATTCCTTATTTGCCCGACTCCGGTGTTTGTGGTGCAGCCCAGGCTGTTGAACGCTGCTTAGATTATTTGTTGCACAAAGATTGAGCGGCTCGGCGCTCTGGGTGCGGATCATTGATCGGTCGTATCCATGATCCGCTTAGTCTCTAAAAAGCGCGTTATGAGTCCATTAAAGGCACGGGGCTTTTCTGCGTGAGGCCAGTGCCCTACGTCACTCATAATGCGTGCTTGCGCGTTGGGGAATAAGGTTGCTATGGCATCACGATGCTGGGGCTGGATATAGTTGGATAACGCACCCTTGATAAACAGCGTGGGTCCTGGGTACTGGGCGTTTGCAGCTGTAGCCCTAGGTGCTGCGGCAATCTGGGCGTAGCCAGACTCCAGTGCCCTGATATTCATCCGCCAAGCAAACTGATCGTCGCTGCGGTACAGGTTTTTAAGTAAAAACTGGCGGATAGCGGCATCAGCAACAGAGGCCTGGAGCTGCAGGTCCGCATCACGCCGAGAACCGAGGATGGTTAAGTCTACACTGTTTAACCCTGCGAACACCTCGTTGTGATGCGGTGGATAGAGCACTGGGGCAATATCCACCACGATCAGTTTTTCTACGCGCTGTGGATGATCCAGTGCAAACTGCATCGCCACCTTGCCTCCCATCGAGTGGCCCAGCAGCAGGATGCGATCGAATCCCTGGGCATCGATAAACTGCAGCAGGTCTTCGCTCATGGCTGCATAGGAGGTGTCGCTGTCCCAGCCCGAGCGGCCATGGTTGCGAAGATCCAGTGCCCACACCTGATACAGCTCGGCGAGGGTGCTGGATTGTCCTGCCCAGTTATCCAAACTGCCGAATAGGCCGTGTAGAATAACCAGTGGCGACGCGGTGTTGCTGCCGTAGCATTTGCCGTGCAGTTGCATGCGCGGAGGTTTCCTTGATCTATAGAATGTCTAGCAATTCAACTTCAAATACCAGAGTGCAGTGTGGTGGGATAGAACCACCCGCACCCTGAGCGCCGTAGCCAAGCTTGGACGGAATCACTAAGCGCCACTTAGAGCCGACACTCATCATCTGCAGGGCTTCTGTCCAGCCCGCGATCACCCCGCCGACAGGGAATTCTGCAGGCTGGTTGCGGTCCACGGAGCTATCAAAGATGCGACCATCGATGAAGGTACCGTGGTAGTGGGTGCGGACGGTGGAGCTGGCGCTGGGCTTGGCTCCGCTACCTTCGGTGATCACTTCGTATTGCAGCCCTGACTCGGTGACGCTAACACCGTCACGCTTAGCATTGTCGGCGAGAAAGCTCAGACCTTCGGCTTCAGCAGCACCGGCGTTAGCTTCAGCGGCCGCTTGACGTTGCTCGTTCAGGGTGGCGAAGGCGGCTTGCAGTGCTTCGTTGGAGACGCTGGCTTGCTCGCCGGCAAATGCGGTGCTCAAGCCCTGGAGCACCAAGTCAATTTCCAGGCCATCAATGCTGTTTTCACGCAACTGAGATCCCATCTGTAGTCCAATGCCGTAGCTGACCTTCTGTTCGACGCTGTCGATCTGACTCATCTATATACTCGCTCTAGAGGGTTAAAAGGCCGCCATTATAACAGCCAAGGCTTGGAAAGGGAGCCTGTAAAGGGTCTGGGCGCCAAGTTCGAGATATTAGCCTGTAGGTTTTAAGGCTGGGCAGGATCCAAAAACAGTAAGGGGTCCACCCGTGCGTTGTTAAGACTGATCGTCCAGTGCAGGTGTGGGCCGGTAACCCGGCCGCTGTTGCCCACAGTGCCAAGCATGTCCCCGGTGCTGATCCGCTCGCCGATCTGTACGTCGATACGCTCCAGGTGCGAATACATGCTGATGAGGCCGCGGCCATGGTCGAGGATCAGGTTGCGACCGTTAAAAAAGTAGTCGCCGGCATCCAGTATCACCCCAGGAGCAGGAGCCAGGATAGGCGTGCCCTTGGCTGCGGCAATATCGAGCCCGCTGTGGGGCTTGCGGGGTTGGTCATTAAAAAAACGCCGTAATCCGAAAGGGCTGCTGAAGGGGCCCGGCGCAGGGCGTTGAAAGCGGCTAATCATGAGCTCGGGTTCGCTCCAGTGGGCTAATGCGCTGAGCATGCGGGTCTTTTCGCTGTTGATACGCTCCATATCTAATGGATTTGGATTGACCTTGCGCCGGTCTTTGATGATCAGTCGCTGCTCGGCGTACTGTTTGGCGGCGACTACAAACGCAAACGCTTGCTTGCCAACGTCAATCTGTTGAGCTCCGACAGGGGTCTCTAAGGGGATGCCGACCAGCGCCAGCCACGGGGCTTGTGCCTGGTATCGAGTGCCTAGGGTGCTTTGCACCCATAACCTGTGGTTGCCGAAATAAGCAGTAGGAGGGGTGGCGCTGTCAATAGGCAGCAGCACGTGTGCGACCCCACCGGGTACCGCCAGTGGCCCGGGAAGCTGGGTGTCGTTAGCGGCCAGTAGCGGGCTGCCGAGGCTGATCAGCAGCAGTAGCGTCGCGGCAATCACCGCAGTCAGTTGGCGTAGGCTTGGGTACATGGGTTTCACCTGATTAATTATTCGGATTGAGAGGCGCTGGCGCATCATCCGCTTCAATGGCGGTGACTCGGCTCCATACCGACCCCTGTGCTAGACGGGTGTGGAGTGTCTCCCCCAGGCGGGTCTGCTGACTGCTGTGTAACAGCCGCTGATCCTGGGTGGTTACAATCGCATAACCACGCTCCAGGGTGGCTAGCGGACTGATGGCGTGAAGTGCATGCGCCTGTTCAGCCAGGCGCTGTTTTAGCAGTTGCAGTCGGTGGCTTAAAGCGCGTGTTAAGCGCTGTTGTAGCTGCGGAAGCTGCTGCTGCAGTCTGGTGATATTTTTGTGCGGTAGCTGAGCCTGGAAGCGTTTTTGCAGATGGGCTAATCGTGTTTGCTGGCGTTGTAGCTGGGCTGCCTGGGCATAGCGGAGGCGTAATTCTAAAGAGTCCAGACGCTGTGTTTGCTCTTGCAAGCGTTGGCCGGGATGGCGCAGTCGAGAGCGGAGCGTATCTAAATGTTGCTGGCGTTGGCGCTGGCTGTGCTGGAACAGCTGCAGCAGATGGCGCTGGTAGTGACGCAGTTGTTCATGCAGTTGTGTGCAGTCCGGGCTGATGAGTTCCGCTGCTGCCGAGGGGGTGGGTGCACGGGCGTCGGCAACAAAGTCACAGATGCTGAAGTCGATCTCGTGGCCCACGGCGCTGACGATCGGGATGGTACTGTTAAAAACCGCGCGCGCCAGCGTTTCGTCATTAAAGGCGCTCAGGTCCTCGGCCGAACCGCCCCCTCTGCCGATAATTAATATATCGCAACGTTTTGAGCGGTTGGCTAGATCTAATGCTTTGCAGAGTTGTTGTGGGGCGCCATCGCCCTGGACTGCGGCAGGGTAGAGGGTGATCGGAATGGCAGGGAAGCGTCGCTTGAGCACGCTGAGTATGTCTTGAATGGCAGCCCCGGTGGCCGAGGTGATCACCCCTATATGCTGGGGTAGGCTGGGCAGTGGGCGTTTGTGATCCGATCCAAACAGGCCTTCGAGTTGTAGTTTCTGTTTCAGGATCTCGAAAGCGGCTTGTAGGTCGCCGCTGCCTGCGGCTTCCAGATACTCGCCGATTAACTGGTATTCACCACGGCCTTCGTAAAGGCTGACTTTTGCCCTGAGCAGTACCTGGTCACCGTTTTGGGGTTGGTATTTTAGAAATCGAGAACGGCTTTTGAACAGTGCGCAACGGACCTGGGCACGATCGTCCTTGAGGGTAAAGTACCAGTGTCCAGAGCTGGGGCAGGCGAAGTTGGATATCTCACCTGTGACCTGAATCAGCGCAAAGTTTTTTTCCAGCAGCTGGCGTGTTTGTTGATTGAGATCGCTAACGCTAAGGATGTCGGGGCTGGAAAGGGTCAAGGTATGCGGCGCCTGAGATGAATAGTTGGAGATGCTGTCTTAGGGTTTCGGGCTATATTACAGCCTAGAGGTATCGATCGAAAGCCAAGTCTAGCCGTCTATACGGACTTATAGTATCCGTCTAACGGGTGCGGATGCGGCGGGCTGATGGAGGTGTTATGAGCAGTTTGAATGAGCAGCAGTGTCAGGCCTGTGATGCGGGTGCGAGTACCGTGTCGGCCGCACAGACGGAACGCTGGTTAAGGCAATTGGTAGCGTGGCGGGTTGTTGAGCGCAACGGCATCCGGCAATTGCAGCGCCATTATCGGTTTAAAAATTTTGCCGATGCGCTGGCGTTTACCCATCGGGTCGGTGGGTTGGCTGAACAGCAGGGTCATCATCCTGAGTTGATCACTCGCTGGGGTGGTGTTGAGGTGTATTGGTGGACCCATGCACTCCAAGGGTTGCATGCGAATGATTTCATCTGCGCGGCGAAAACAGAACAGCTGTATATCGACTCGGAATAGCGAGGACAGGACCGAGACTTGTATTTGTGATTAGGCTGATAGAGGTGGTATTGCGTAGATAAGTTGCTAGAATGCCAAGAAATTCTGCTAGTAAAGCGCTACATCGCTTGAGATTGGATCCTACTATTTATGCACCCCCGCTATCGTTTGGTAATCTCGTGCCCTGATCGGGTTGGCATTGTGGCTATGGTCAGTAGTTTTATCTCCAGTCATGGCGGCTCGATTACCGAAGCCAATCAGCACTCTGATAGCGCTACCGGCTGGTTTTTTATGCGCTATGAGATTAGCGCGCGTAACCTGGCTTTTTCGGCTGATGAGTTACGAGAGTCATTTAACTCGATTGCCCAGTCATTCAATATGGTCTGGAGTCTGAGTGATTCTGTTAAGCCCAAGCGGGTGTTGCTGATGGCCAGTAAACAGTCGCACTGCTTGGCCGATCTGCTCTATCGCTACAATAGTCAGGAGCTCGATTGTGAGATTCCATGCGTCATCTCTAATCATGACGACTTACGTAGCATGGTGGAGTGGCATGGAATTCCCTACCATCACGTCCCGGTTGCTAGTGAAGATAAGCAGGCTGCATTTGATCGGGTGGTTGAGCTTGTGGAGCAAAACAGGATCGATACTATTGTGTTGGCTCGCTATATGCAGATTTTGCCTCCGGAGTTGTGCCGACAGTACGCATCCCGGGTGATCAATATCCACCATAGCTTTCTCCCCTCTTTTGCCGGAGCTAAACCCTATCATCAAGCTTATGAGCGCGGGGTGAAATTGATTGGTGCTACCTGTCATTATGTAACTGAGGAGCTGGATGCCGGCCCTATTATCGACCAGGATGTGATTCGCATCACCCATAATGATAGTGCCGATGATATGGTGCGTTTGGGACGAGACGCTGAGAAATCTGTGCTAGCGCGAGGTTTGCGCTGGCACTTGGAGGACCGCATTTTGGTTCATGGAAATAAGACCGTCGTGTTTGCGTAGCTAGACGCCGATCGCTGTAAAATAAAGGATATTAGGAGCAGTACAATGCTGAAAAGTGTAAAGGTTGCGGACTATATGACCACTCAGTTGATCACATTTAGGCCCGAAACCGACCTGTTTAAGGCGATTAGTATTTTCTCTGAATCGAATATCTCGGGTGCACCCGTGATCAATGATCGAGGAGAGTTGGTCGGTATGTTGTCAGAGGTTGATTGCCTGAAGGCGATATTGAAGCATACCTATTATGAAGAGGAGAAAGGCGGTTGTGTCGGCGATTTTATGACCGTCAACGTAGAAACTGTCTCGAGCAGCGCGGATATTATTGCACTGTCAGAACAGTTCATCTCCAGTAGTCGGCGACGCTTGCCTGTGCTGCATAATGGTAAGCTGGTGGGGCAGATCAGTCGTAAAGATGCGCTGCGCGCGGTAGGCGACTTCGTATCCCAGCAAGCACAATAACACCCCCTTTCGTACATAATGAGCACTCAATAAAACGGATCCGGGACCCCCTTCGCGAATCCGTTTTATGTTATTGTCGCTGCTTTATTAAAGCGACTGGCTGCTGACAAAACACTTGGGTTGTCAGCAGCCAGTCCTGGCAGTGTGGTCCATGAGTCAACTCTTTCCCGAACAGCCCATCCTTTTTTACCCTTCGCTAGCGCGCCGTTTTGGTGCTGAACAGGCGCTGCTGTTATCTGTCTATTATCAATATGCGCTTCATCATGGCGCCGTGGATGCGCAGGACAATGTTCAGTTTATTCTCCGTCGTCGGGAGTGGCTGGCGTTGACGCCCTTTTTTGATGAGGAAAAACTCGCCCAGTTAACCAATAGCTTGGTCGATCAGGGGGTGCTGGATGCTCAGTTTCAGGCTAATGGCAGTATTCGAGTGATCGTGCTTGAGGTGGAGGCTGGAGCTGTTGTTGCTGACGCGGGTCAGTCGACCGAACCCTTGCCTGGATCGCTGCGCAAATCTCAGGCTGTAGCCGTGACTCGGCCTAAGGGTGATCTGCCTAGTGCTGCTCAGAGCGCACCGCTGCCCCCGGCTATGACACAGCCTTGGTGTTCTGAGCACAGTCCGCCTAAGCCGACAGCGAGCCCGAGCTTGATGGTTCGCGGCCCTGCACCGAGCTTTGGCGGCAGCACCGGCTGGGCTAAGCCTAAGGATGATCTGCAATTGTTGTTTGAAAGGCAGGAGCAGCACCATCAGCAGCTCAAAGAGATCACCCCTAACTGGCAACCGCAGCAGGATACGTTACAGCTATTAGCGAAAAAAAGTATTACCGAAGCGTTCTCTTTGGCTTGTGCGGATCAGTTTGTGGCGTACTACATGGGGCAGGGGCAGCGCAAAAAATCTTGGGAGCAGCCCTTTATGAAATGGGTGATGCGCGAGTGGGTCGATGCCCAGAAGAAGCAGTATCGAGAGCAGGCTAATAAAGATCAACAGGGGTTCAGTGGTGAAAGAGATCAAGCACGTACTCGGCAAGATAAACGAGAGCGGATTACCAGCTCAGTCATGGACATCAACAACATCGACTGGATCTAGAGCCTCTAAGGGGGCTATCAGCCCTGAAACCGGCCGTCTGGTAAATATGATTTTTACCCGATTTATGATTATTTATGGTCATAAATTTAAGAGTGTATTCAGTAGTGAGGACGAAATTCGGGTTGCCAAGCGTGAATGGGCGCTGAGCCTTAGCGGGCATACTGAGCAAGAACTGGTCTGGGCTGTAGACCGTTGCAAAGAGCAGTTTGTGTGGATGCCTACCATCGCTGAGTTTTTAGCGCTGTTACGTAGAGATCTGCAAGACTACGGTCTGCCATCGGCGCTATCGGCGTATCAGGAGGCCTGTTTGCATGCCGATCATCCACGGGAGCGCGATTGGAGTCATCCGGCGGTTTACTTTGCCGGTCGAGCGACCGACTGGTTTCGACTGCGTACCGAGGATAAGCGCGATGTGTTTGTCGACTTCGAGTTTAATTATCGGCAGTTCTGTCGGCGGGTGATAGATGGCGAAGATTTAGCGGTACCTTTGCCGCAGGGTTTGCCCGATAAATCCAGTAATACCTTGGCTGTATTTGTGCAGCACTGGGGGGAGAGCCAGGGGGTTACACCGCAGCAGGCGGCGACGTTATTGTATTATCTGGAAAAGCCTAAGGGTAGCTCGGTCCGTGCGCATCTCAAGCAACACGCAGAGTCTAAGCTGTCCCAGTGGGGGTTGGTGTTGGAGCTACCGGACGATATATCGACGGTTTGAGGGGGGCTGTAGATAAAATGGCCGGCAGAGCAGCGCGATTTTCTTCAGGCCATTTCTGAATGGCTGTTAGCCTGGCTTGACTTCAAGGCGTTGGTTGGCGTACCCGCGCACCTGATCTTCAAAACCGTCATTACACGGCCATTCGATAATCCACATTGCGGGTTCCAATCAGAGGGCGGCCAGTTTAACTAACCGGTATGGAGTGGTTGGTTTTAGTCTGTTGAGTCGGGCGTTCTCCAGGGGCTAGCTGAAAAAATGCATCGATCCCCGCTCTTTCCCACATTGCGTCTTTGTAGCCCAGATCTATCAGTGTTCGACAGAATGAGGGGGCAAAAAGCAGATAGCTGGCAGCTGTCGCGCCACCGCCACTGGCGGTAGCGCCTACCGTGCGCATCAGAAACCGTAGCGTTCGAGGCAGATAGCGGACATTGCGACCGGCAATTTTGTCGAGCTCTTCTGTGGGTGATATCACCAGACTGTCTACGGGTCTGAGTGGCAGTCCCGCTTCGGCTCGCTGCGATTCAGGGATTAGCTTTAGCAATGTATTGATTCTATCGAGGTGCTCAATATCGCCTTCCAGCGAGTCAATAAAAGCACTGTTTAGCAGGTGGCCCATAATCTGTGCTAACGAGGGCGAGTGACGAGTACGACGGCGCTTGACCCAGTGCACGGGGTTGCGATTACTACTCACACCAATAACGAATACGCGCTCGGCTCCTAGGTGGAGGGCGGGGCTGATTGGCGCTAGTTGTCGCAGCGCGCCATCGCCAAAATACTCTCTGTTGATGGGCACGGTAGGAAAGACCGTGGGTATGGCGGAGGATGCCATCAGGTGATTGATATCTAATATGCAGTTGCTGCCAATTCGGTTGTGACGCTGCCAGGGTTTCAGGTGCGCGGCGGCCTGGAAAAAACTGACGGATTGACCGCTGCTGTATCCCATTGCCGTCACGCATACCGCTTCGAGATTCCCCGCTTGGATAGCCGCTTCTATCTCACCAAAAGCTATCGTTCGCTCGAGGAGTTTTCTTAACGGAGAGTTGTCCAGTAATGCTACAGGGCGTTTGAGGCCCACACCTTGATTAAATAGCGATGTTAGTAGTCGTCCTCCGCCCTTTACCAGAGACCAGGTATCGGCTCGATAGACATGCTCGGGTGTTAATTGATGCCATATCGCTTCGAGATCAGAGACGGCTTCTCTGAAATTGCCGGTATGGCAGGCAAGCGTTAAGGCGTTAATAGCGCCTGCGGATGTCCCGCAGATGATAGGGAAAGGGTTGGGGTGATTAGCGGGCAGAATCTCAGCAACCGCCTTTAACACGCCTATCTGATAGGCCGCTCGCGCACCTCCGCCTGATAGAATTAGTGCCCGTTTGACTTGAACCTGGGGTTCGGTCAGATTGGCTGCCGGTTGGCGGCGGAAGAGTACATCAAGGGTCTCTCGCATAAATTCAGTATATATTTAGATGGGT
The DNA here is from genome assembly GCA_041586735.1 of Motiliproteus sp. Taxonomy (GTDB): domain Bacteria; phylum Pseudomonadota; class Gammaproteobacteria; order Pseudomonadales; family Balneatricaceae; genus Motiliproteus. The sequence continues at coordinate 173,342 of JBFGZQ010000003.1, read as the reverse complement.
TTAAATGTAGAGAGACCTTTGCACGAGCCGGAATTTTGTTTGCTGGCAAGGAAAAAACGCACGGAATGAGGGAGTTTATACTTATAAATGACCGATTGAGTACGTTTTTAACGCCACCAGAGGGCAAAAGAACAATCGTGCAAAGCTCTCGTAGTGCTATTCGTCAGTAGTGTAGCGGTTAATAGGGTGTTGCAAGAGTATCTTTATATTAGTAAATTATTATGCAGTATGTGCTAATGCTGGCTGTTTCTAAATAGAGGTGTTGGGACGAATATTGATAAGGCGGTGTTAGCCTTTGCAGGTTGTGTAGTTCGGCTGATTGCTTTGAGCTCGTAATCCGAGCGCGGGATTTTAGCGGCCGGAGAAAGAGTGCACAGCTGTACAGTAGGTACCCTGCATCCTGGGCTATTATATAGCTGTACGCTAATGAAAGAGTTGAACTGCATACGCTGGATTTGGGAATGGATTGTTTGGGTCAATCCATTATTCAAAAACAGTGGCTAGTGATTTTGTCGCTGATTTTTGCGGTCTGCCTGGAGGTTCATTCCGCCTGGAGGTAGTGATGAGTAAGGAGTTGAAGCCATTGTCGGATGTCTGGCTGGATCTGCAGCTCGTAACGATGAGTGCGGATGTCTCGGCAGATGATCGACGCCGTTTGGAGAAATTACTCGATGATTTAAAACAACATGCTAATCATAATCAGGATAAAGAGCGCAAAATGGTACTGCGCTGGTTCACGTCTCGACTGAGTCATCGTCTGTTTTCAAATCATTATCACCAGCTGCTGTTGGAGCTTGCTAATCTGATGTCGTCAACCTGGAGCGGATCACCTAGGTTTCGCAGCAGCGAAGAGGTTCTGCTATGGCTGCAGGAACCGCCCTCTTCTACGGTGGTTGCCGATCTGGATTAGCACCGCAAAGAGCAGCCATGCTCGAGCAGGTTGCGGTATTACTTCTTTCAAATGACTAGCTGCTAAAGCTAACGCCGCCTACCGGTCAAACGCTTCGAGCAACAATGCCTATATGTTGCCGACAACGAGTACAATGCGCCCCTTTCTCTGTATTTCTTGGCTAAAGGGGTGTTGTTTGAGCGTTCCCGGAATTGAAATCTATCGTGGTCACGATGCCTGGGGCCCTGTTCGGGTGTACGAGGACGGCCTGCGCCGCTATATGGCCTTCGGTACGGCTGCGCAACAAAGCTGCATTGATCTGTTGAATCCGCAAACCCTGGTGTATGAGTATACCCAGGCGATGATGCTGGCGCTGTTATACCATCCGCAACCCAGTCGAGTGACGCTGCTGGGGCTGGGTGCCGGTAGTCTGGTGCAATGCCTGCAAGCCTATGATCCGCAATTACCCTTGAGCGTGGTCGAGCTAAGACCCTTGGTTGCCGAGGTCGCACAGCAATGGTTTGAGCTGCAGATAACGCCTCAGCTGTCGTTGCACCTGGAAGATGCCAGCACCTATATGGCGCAAACATCGGTGCGTAGCGATCTGATTTTCGCCGATATCTATAATGATGACGGGATGATCGAAGCGCAACTTAACCTAGAGTTTCTTAAAAATTGCTACCGTAACCTGAATCAGGGTGGGGTGTTGGTGCTCAATCTATGGGAGGAGGGGCGTGGCTTGCATCCACGGGCGATGCAGCGCTTGCGGGATCAATTTGGCGCGCACTGCATGAGCTGTCTGGTCGAGGATGGTAATTTAATCGCCTTTGCCTTTAAAGGGGGGATACCGCAAGACAATCCTCGACGCTTGCAGCCGAGCGCTAAAAAAATTGGCCGCCAGCTGAATATTCCGCTGCATAAGTTGGTGGGGCGGCTAAAGTTTAGTTGATCAATGAGGGTGGACGCTAAGGTTCAAACGGGTGGTTTGTTGGCGGCGACCCTTATACTCGTCAATACGTCTAGATGGATATTTGATGAATAAGCCGCTTTTGTCAGACTCAAAAAATGACAGCTATCTGCTGTATGGCTCGGGAACGATGCTATTGCTGCTGGGCTTTATCCTGGCGTATCAGTTTGTTGAACCCGCCCCGCCGACCCAATTGCGTATCTCAACCGGTGCGCCGCATAATGCCTACTATAGATTTGGCCAAGAATACGCAGCCCAGTTGGCCAAGCAGAGGGTTGAGCTGCAGGTGCTGAGCTCGGCCGGCTCGGTTGAGAACCTGCAGCGACTGGCGGATCAGCAGGTGGATGTCGCTCTGGTGCAAGGGGGCATCACCCACACCGAGGGTGGCCGTTTTCGCTCGCTGGGCAGTCTCTATTTTGAACCGCTGTGGGTGTTTTACCGCAAATCACTCAGCGTGACCTATCTGACCGACCTTGCGGGTTTGCGGATCGCTATTGGCGGTGAAGGCAGCGGCACCCGTCCGGTGGCGCTGCAGTTGTTGCAGGATAATGGTATCAGCTCGGATAATGCCGAGCTGCTGGCGCTAGCGAGTCAAGACGCCGCGCGAGCACTGGCCGAAGGCTCCTTGGATGTGCTCTTCCTGATCACCAGCCCTACCGCCGATCTCGTGCAGCAGTTGATCACCAACCCTGCGCTGAGTCTGCTGAGTTTTTCCCGGGCCAGTGCCTATCAGAGCAGGCACAGTTATCTGTCGAGTGTAACCCTGCCAGAAGGGGTGGTGGATCTGGCCAGCAATATTCCGGATAAACCGATTCAACTGCTGGCGCCGACCGCGACCCTGGTGGTGGGTGATGACTTTCATCCGGCCCTGAGTGTGCTGCTGTTGCAAGCCGCCAGAAAAGTGCATGGCCAGAGGGGGCTGTTTGAGCGGGCCGGGGAGTTTCCGTCGCCGCATTTTGTCGATTTTGAACTCAGCGAAGAGGCTGAGCGTTACTACCGTTCCGGTCCGCCGTTTTTGCAGCGTTACCTGCCGTTCTGGGCTGCCAATCTGATCGACCGTTTAGTGGTGATGCTGATCCCGATTGTCACCTTGATGATTCCGTTAATGAAAATTCTGCCACCGACCTATCGCTGGCGGATTCGCTCGCGGATCTACAGCTGGTACGAGCAGCTTCGTGATCTGGATTCCAGAACCAATAATGCCGGCAGCAGGGTGGAGATCGAGGCGCTGTTGCTGGAGCTGGCCGAGGTTGAACGCGAGGTGATGCAGGTGGCGGTACCCAAATCCTACGCTGATAACCAGTACAATCTGCGTCTGCACCTGCAGCTGATCCGCGGGCGGCTGGAGCGTCAATTAGAGGGTCTGAGGTAGCGCTAGTAGCGCTCGGTGGCGTAGCGACTAAGGGCCGCTGTTTTCATGGCCAGGCGGGTAATGCTCGGGCTGGCTTAACTCGCGGAGCCTATTGAGTGCCGCGAACAGTTCATACAACCGCGGGCGTACCAGGCCGCCGTGAGGTTCGGGGTAGTAGGGCGATAGCCGATCCAGTCCCTGAGCATCAAGCCTTAGCAGCGCCCGCTGCAACGCCTCTAAAAGGCTGAGATCGCGGGTGTCAGTGCGGCTCCATTGGTAGATAAGCCAGCCGATGGCGCGTAGCTGTCCCGGTTCCAGTAGCTGCTCGACCCGCCCCAGGTCGATACGAGTGTCCCCTAAGCGCAGCTGTTGACAATCAAAGGCCTGGATTTTAGGTCTGAGGCCCAGTCGCAGCGCCGATCCCTCAACACGCTTGGCTACGGTCTGTTGCCGACAGCGCGCGAGGCTAGCCGCCGCACTCGCTGCTAAAGGGGGCTCGGGGGCAGCGCTGACCAGCGCTTTAGTCTGGACGCTGACATCCTGGGGCTGGTATTGATCCATCAGGATCACCCGGTCGGCGACTTCAAAATAGGCGCTGGAGCCGCCGCTGACCAGAATCGTCGAGACGCCCTGTTGCTGGTAAAGCTCCTGAATGCGTGAGATCAGCGGCGTGATCGGTTCCTGTTCGGGGGAGACTAAGCGCTGCATCCGCCGGTCACGGATCATAAAGTTACTGGCCGAGGTGTCTTCGTCGATCAGCAAACACTGGGCATCACAACACAGGGCCTCGATGATATTGGCCGCCTGCGAGGTGCTGCCGCTGGCGTTGTCGGTGCAGAACTGCCGGGTATCTTTTCCCAGCGGCAGGTGGTTGATAAAGCCGCTGATATCGACCCGATGGATGCTGCGGCCATCCTCGGAGCGAATCTTGACCGCGCTGGCGTCGCAGAGCACCCGTTCTCGGCCATCGCCGGGGATATGATCATAAACACCGCGTTCCAGTGCCTGTAGCAGGGTCGATTTGCCGTTAAAGCCGCCGCCGACAATCAGGGTTATCCCTCTAGGGATACCCATGCCACGGATCTTCCCGGCGCGTGGTAGCCGCGGCTCCAGTGCCAAGTGTGGCGGTGCGTGAAAGGGCACCGCGTTCTGACATAGAGGACGGTCATCGATGCCGCTGTGGCGAGGTAGTATGGCCCCATCGCCGACAAAGGCCACCAGTTTTTGCTGCTGCAGATAGGCTCTGAGAAACGCCTGGTCCAGAGCGCAATCGAGATGATGCTGCAGGGCCTTGGCGTCCATCTGGGCATACAGGAGCCCCTGTTGCACCACGCGGGGTAACTCCTCGAACAGCATGATCAGCGCTTCGGTGGTCAGTATGCGGCGTCCAGACGCCGGTAGGGCCAGCCCCAAGCGTGCCTCGATAGCGCCGTTGTCAACGATCAGCGCGTCGCGTTGCAGCATCTGCTGACCACAGGCCGCGATACCGATCTCGCCGCTGTGGCCACTACCGCGAGTGCCTTTGACATGACGTTGAATCGATTGCGCCAGGCTGCGGCATAGAAAATCCTCCAGTGCCAGGCGGCAGATCGGATCGGCGTAGCTCGCTGCCGGCAGAGCGGCCGTGGCTGCGGGCACAAATAATCGAATTCGTGAGGGGGCGGCGAATGGATCCCCCTGCACATGGTCTATCCAGAGTTCAAAATTATCAAAGAGGTAGCGCCCCTGCAGCGACTTGTAGGCCCTGTAGCTCTGGCCGTCGATCGCTTGCAGCCGCGCTCTGAGACGATGCATGTCGAGTCCCTTATCGCACTGTACCTGGCAGTAAGCCTAGCCACAAATTGACAGCTGCGCGAGCAGGGGGTAAATAGGGGTAGCAGGGGAGATCCTAGGTATCTGTGTCCGGCGTGGATCTTCGGCATAGCCCTATAGGTAAATAGCTAGAAAGGGTTGGTGCTTGTAAACCGGCTTATAACCAACTGTTTAAGTCGGATAATGTTTTGGCGTAGATATGCTGATATAATAACCAGCCGTTCTCTCCGACCTGTCGCCTCTATGAATACTATGCTGCCGTTGTTAGCCACGCCCTGCTACCCGTCACTGAAACCTGCGCCGGTGCTACCGATGACGCGGGCGGAGATGGATCAGCTGGGCTGGGATCTCTGTGATGTGGTGCTCGTGACCGGCGATGCCTATGTCGATCATCCCAGTTTTGGCATGGCGGTGATCGGTCGGGTGCTGGAGCGCGCCGGCTATCGCGTCGGGATCATCTCGCAGCCCAACTGGCAGGATAAAACCGATTTTATGCGCTTGGGGCGTCCGCGGCTGTTTTTTGGGGTGACCGCCGGCAATATGGATTCGATGATCAATCGCTATACCGCCGAGCGCCGTTTACGCCACGATGATGCCTATACCGCCGGCGGTGAGGGGGGCAAGCGCCCGGATCGCGCGGTGGTCGTCTATGGACAGCGCTGCCGCGAGGCCTTTAAAGGCGTGCCGCTGGTGCTCGGTGGTATCGAAGCCAGCTTGCGACGTATCGCTCATTATGATTACTGGTCTGACACCGTGCGGCGTTCGGTGTTGGCCGATTCCAAGGCCGATATTCTGCTGTACGGTAATGCCGAGCGGGCGTTGCTGGAGGTGGCTAATCGCTTGGCCGCAGGTGAGCCGATCAATGCCTTGACCGATATTCGCGGTACCGCGGTGATGCGCTCGCAACTGCCGCAGGATTGGGGGATGATCGATTCCAGTGCCATCGACCTGCCGGGTCGGGTCACGCCGCCAGTGAGCCCTTATCAGGAGCAGTCGAGTTGTGAGGTTCAGGCCGCAGAACCCGCAGCTATGGCCACGGAGGTGCAGCCGCTGCAGATCATCGACCCTCGCCAGCGCAGGGCTCAAAACTATATTCGCATACCCTCCTATGAGCAGGTCAGCAAGGATCCGGTGCTGTACGCCCACGCGTCTCGGGTGATGCACCTGGAAACCAATCCGGGTAACGCCCGGGTATTGGTGCAGCAACACGGCAATCGGGATCTCTGGGTTAATCCGCCACCGCTGCCGCTGTCGACCCCTGAGATTGATGCGGTGTTTGATCTGGCTTATTGCCGGCTGCCGCACCCCAGTTATGGTGATGCGGTTATCCCCGCGTATGAGATGATCCGCTTCTCGATCAATATTATGCGTGGCTGCTTTGGTGGTTGCACCTTCTGTTCGATCACCGAACATGAAGGGCGTATCATCCAGAACCGCTCCGAGCGTTCGATCCTCAATGAGATCGGACAGATCCGCGACAGGACCCCCGGCTTCACCGGTACCATCTCTGATCTGGGTGGGCCCACGGCTAATATGTACCGGCTGCACTGCCGTGATCCCAAGATAGAGGCTGCCTGTCGTCGCCTCTCCTGCGTGCATCCGGGGATCTGCATCAATATGAAGACCGATCATCGCCATCTGACCCAACTGTACCGTAAGGCGCGTAAGCTACCGGGGGTCAAGCGAATTCTGATCGCCTCGGGACTGCGCTATGACCTGGCAGTGGAAGATCCTGAGTACCTGCGGGAGTTGGTGACCCACCATGTGGGCGGCTACCTGAAGATCGCGCCCGAGCATACCGAAGAGGGCCCGCTGTCGCTGATGATGAAACCGGAGATGGGCAGTTATTACCGCTTTAAAACGATGTTTGAAAAAATCTCCCAGGAAGTGGGTAAGAAACAATATCTGATCCCCTATTTTATCTCTGCACACCCCGGTACCCGCGATGAGGATATGCTCAATCTGGCACTGTGGCTAAAGGACAATGACTTCAAGCTTGATCAGGTGCAGAATTTTATCCCCTCACCGATGAGCAATGCCACCACCATGTACCACAGTGGTCGTAATCCGCTGAAGAAGATCCGTCGTAACGACGAGGGGATTCCGATTCCCAAAGGCGCCCGCCAGCGGCGCTTGCACAAAGCGCTGTTGCGCTACCACGATCCCGATAACTGGCCGTTGATTCGCGAGGCGCTGAAAAAAATGGGCCGCGCCGATCTGATCGGCCGTAGTCCGCAGTCGCTGGTTCCCGCAGAGGGACGCACCGCAACCCGGCATCCCGCGCGCCCAAAACAGACCACAGAACACTCACGTCGGGTGAATGCGGCTCGGCCCGCAACAGCCGCTAGGCGATCACCGAGTGGCAAGCGCTCTGCTACGCGGTCGGCAAAAAAATAGCTAGAAAGAGTAGTCGCCTATGATCGCCGCCAGCGACCCTGGGCGAGCCGATTAGGCAGAACCCGGCGGGGTTTTGTGTGGGGCTGCTGTCGATCTGTTGTGGATGTAGAGTGGTTCTGTAGCCTCCGATTCTGTGCTTAAATGCAGGCTTTCTGGTGCGCTGCACCCTTTATCCCGGATCTGCTGTTGCTATGATTCCTAACGCGCTTTCGCTACTGGCGATGATCGGTATTCTCAGTCTGGCCTGCCAGTGGTTGGCCTGGCGTATACGTATTCCCGCGATCTTACCGCTGTTAATGTGCGGGCTATTACTGGGACCGGGGCTGGAGATCCTCGATCCCGATGCGCTCTTTGGCGAGCTGCTGTTTCCGATCGTCTCGCTGGCGGTGGCGATCATTCTCTTTGAAGGGGCGCTGACTCTGGATCTGCGCGAGATCCGCGGCCATGGAGTGATGGTGCGTAACCTGGTCAGCGTCGGTATGGCGCTCACCTGGGCGATTATCGCGTTGGCCGCCAAGCTATTGATGGGGCTCTCCTGGCCTCTGGCATCGCTGTTCGGGGCGTTGGTGGTGGTGACCGGACCGACGGTGATCGTACCCTTGCTGCGTGCCGCACGTCCTAGCGCCAAGCTGGCCAATATCCTCCGTTGGGAGGGGATTCTGATCGACCCGGTGGGCGCGTTGCTGGCGGTTCTGGTGTATGAGTTTGTGGTTTCCAGTCAGGCGGTAGCGCTGCAACACGTGGCCCAGGCCTTCGTGGTGACCCTGGTGATCGGGTTTTTCTTGGGTTGGCTGGCCGCACGGCTGACCGAGCGGGCGATGCTCAATCATTGGATGCCGTACTATCTGCGCAACCCCGCCATGCTGTGCTTTATGTTGGGGGTCTATGCCCTGTCGAACCAGCTGCAACACGAGTCGGGCCTGCTGACGGTGACGGTGATGGGGATGATTCTGGCCAATCGTCACCATCTGGATATGGAGTCGATCCACGAGTTTAAGGAAACCCTCAGTGTGCTGTTGATCTCGGCCTTGTTCATTCTGTTGGCGGCCCGCCTGGATCTGACTCAGATTATCGATCTCGGCTGGTCGGTGGTCGCGCTGATGCTGGTCATCATTCTGGTCGCAAGGCCACTGTGCGTCTGGTTATCTGCGTTGGGAACCGACCTGAATTGGCGAGAAAAGGCGTTGCTATCCTGGATCTCGCCCAGAGGTATCGTTGCGGCAGCCGTGTCGGGTCTGTTTGCGTTGAAGCTGGAACAGCATGGCTGGGCGGAGGGCGAGGTCCTGGTGCCGTTAGTATTTTTGGTGATCATCACCACGGTGGTGCTGCAGTCATTGACGGCGGGAATATTGACCCGCTGGCTGGGGCTGCAGGAGACCAAAGCCGAGGGCTTTTTGATCTTCGGGGCTAATCAAGGCGCTAGAGCGATCGCCAAGGCCTTGCAGCACAGTGGTTTCAGCGTACGTTTGGCGGATACTAACTGGGACAACCTGCGTTTAGCGCGGATGGATAGTCTGCCGATCTATTTTGGTAATCCTGCCTCTGAGCATGCTGCCAATCATCTGGATCTCGAGGGCATCGGTCGGGTGTTATTGCTGTCGCCGTATCGGCAGCTCAATCCCTTAGTGGCGTTGCACTTTCAGGATTGGTTTGGGATAAATAAAGTGTTTACCCTGGCGACTGTGGAGCCAGAAAACGGCAGCCAGCGCCATGCGCAAGCCGGGCAGTATGCGCCAGCGGTGATGGGGGAGGATCTAAGCTATTCCAAGCTGGCCAGTGCGCTAGCCAAAGGCGCGCAGGTTAAAGTGACCAGCCTGTCGGAAAGTTTCAGCTATCAGGATTATCGGCAGCAATACCAAGGTCGGGCGACGCCGCTGTTTGTGATTACCCCAGAGGAAGGGTGTCGGGTCTGGAGCGAGAGCTTGATCGCAGAACTTGAACCTGAGTGTAAGTTGATTGCGTTGGTGTTGATTGCTGAAGCCGGCGATGAGGCTGCCAAGGCGCTGCCGGTGCCTGCAGTGGGGTAACGTCGCCTGTATTTAAAATAAGAATAAAATCATGTTGTTAAAATCGAAGTTACTCAGGCGGTTTTTTCTCGCGATGGTGGCCATTATCGTGATATTTGCGCTGGCGATCTATTTTTATTCGGTGCCGCTGATAAAAAGCACCGTCTATGGTATCGAACGCAATGCCAGTCGTACGGTCCTTAATAATGTTTATCAGCTGGCCGAAAAGATTCATTTCAGCTTGGAAGGCTATCGTCTCCAGGCGCTTGAAGGGCGTAAACAGCAGCTGCAAAGCGCGGTAGCGTTGGCAACGGCCTACGTTGAAAATGTGTATGCTGGGGTTGAGCGCGGCGAGCTGAGTGAGGACGCCGCGCGGCAGCAGATCTTTGAGGGGTTGCGCCAGTTTACTTACGGTAATAACGACTATATCTGGATCGCCGGTTACGATCTGGTGCTGTTATCCCATCCCGATGCGCGCTTTCACGGCGTCGACACCCGCACCCTTAGGAGCGATAGCGGTGAGGCGATAGTGCCAAAAGTGGTCACCCAGGCGCGTGCTGAGGGTGACGGCTTTTTCCAGTATCAATGGCAACGGCTGGAGCAACCCGAAACTATCGATAAGATCTCCTACGTTAAAAACTTCCCCAAGTATCAATTTGTGTTGGGTTCAGGCTTGTATCTTGATGATATTGAGGTAGAGGTGAACAAGCGCCTGAAGCTGGCGATGGCGGAGCTGCGGGTCGCGTTGCAGGAGATTAAAATTGCCAAGACCGGCTATCTGTATATTTTTGACGCCAACGCCAATATGCTGATCCACCCCAATGAGAATCTCGATGGTATCAATTTTCTCGACCAGCTTAACTCGGCGACAGGCCGCTCCATCGCCCAAGAATTGATTGCGGTAGCGGACTCGGGTAAGGAGTGGGCCTACTCCTGGGATAAACCTTCAGACCCCGGTAACTACGTGTATCAAAAAATTTCGTTGGTGCGGCACCTCAAAGGGTTTGATTGGTATATAGGTTCCTCCGTCTATGAAGAGGAGTTACAGCGCAGTTCTGCGGTGCTGACCGAGCGGATTATGACCATTACCCTGGTGGTGTTGCTGATGGCCGTGTTGCTGGCATTGCTATTTGTCTCCCAGATAGCGGCGCCAATACGACGTCTGGCCGAGACCGCCAAACGGGTCAGCCGTGGCGATCTTAGCGCCCAGAGCGGTGTCAATAGTGACGATGAGTTGGGCGTGCTGGGGCGAATCTTTGACGCCATGGTGACGCGGCTAAGCCATAATATTCAGACCCTCGATCAACAGGTGCAGAGCCGAACACAAGAGTTGGCGGCCACGGAGCAGCGGCTGCGGATGATCCTCGATGAGCTACCGGCACAGGTCGCTTATATCGGCGCTGATCAACGCTACCGCTTTGTCAATCGCCGTTACGCGCAGATGTTTAATCAGACCCGGCGAGCGCTGGTTGGGCGACCGCTGCAGGAGGTGATGAGCGTGGAGATGTACCGCGCCCTTATGCCCCACTTTACCCGTACCCTGATGGGTGAAGAGTGCAATTTTGAATATAGGTTTAGGCATGATGGCCGCGAAGTGATCACCAAACGCAAGCTGATCCCCGAGTTTGGTGCTGATGGCCAGGTCACTGCGGTACTTAATTTAAGCCTGGATGTCACGGCAGAAAAGGAAGCCGAGCATAAGTTGACCGAAGCGCAGCGGATGCATGCCGTGGGCCAGCTGGCTGGGGGGCTGGCGCATGATTTTAATAATCTGCTGACCGTGGTGATCGGTAACCTGATCTCTGCCGGAGATCGCTATGCCGAGGTCGAGGGGCTGTCGACCTATCTCGAACCTGCGGTACGTGCGGGTCGGCGCGGGGCCGATATTACCAACCGCTTGTTGGCCTTCTCCCGTAACCAGTCTCTGACTCCAACCCGGGTCGATGTGGCGTTGTTGTTCCGCGATTCTCTAGCGCTGCTGCAGGGGTCGCTGCCGAGCAATATCGATATCCAGCTCAATGCTGATCAACAGCAATCCAGCATCGCATTCGTCGATCAAAGCCAACTTGAAAATGCGCTCTTTAACCTGGCCCTGAATGCGCGTGATGCCATGCCCAAAGGCGGTTCGCTAACACTCGGGGTGCAGCATCGCCGTATCGACGTGCCGGTACAGTACGATGAGGCGGTGGTTCCCGGTGATTACCTGGAGATATCCGTGTGCGATAGCGGCACAGGCTTTGATCCGGCGGTTTTAAGCCGGGCGTTCGAGCCGTTTTTTACCACCAAAAGTGGTACCAGTTCCGGCTTGGGGCTGAGTATGGTGTATGGCTTTGTTAAGCAATCGCAGGGTTATATCCGCATCCATGCGGCTCCAGGGCAGGGCGCCTGTGTGACGCTGTTATTACCCGCCTGTGTCGCCGATGATACTGAGGTGGTCAGCCATTATGCGGGGCAGCAACGACTGGAGCCGGCAGCAGGAAAACTGGTCCTGCTGGTGGAGGATGACGCGGATGTACGCGCGGTCATTCTGGAGCAGTTGGTCGTGATGGGCTTTGCGGTGGTCGAGGCCAGCGATGGCCATGAGGCGCTGCTGCTGCTCGAGAGTCTAACGGAGCTGTACGCGCTGGTCTCAGATATCATGATGCCCGGAGGCATCGACGGCTATGAGCTGGCTGACCGCGTGCGCCAAGCACGCCCCGATACCAGGATAGTGCTGATTACCGGTTATGCCTTTGATCAGCAGCGTCAAGATCCAGATCGACCCCATTACCTGACCCTGCGTAAACCTTTTAAACGCGATACACTGCGGCATGCGTTGTTGGAACAATCTCTCTCTGGTGCTGATTCAGATTCACCAGTAAAGCCTGCGGGCGACCATCAAGGTGGGCGGTAAGATGATGCATAAACTGATTTACGTAATCGAAGATGAGCAGGATATCGCCACCCTGGTATGTGCTGAGTTAGAACGTTTTGGCTATGAGACGGCGAGTTTTCGTACTGGTGCCCAGGCGACACAGGCGCTTAAACGCCGATTGCCGGCACTCTGTATTGTCGATCTGGGGTTACCCGATATGGATGGTCTGGCGTTGGTGCGCGAACTCTGTGACAAGCATCGGGTTGGGGTGATGATTCTGACCGGGCGTGGCAGTCTTCCGGATCGGGTGCTCGGATTAGAGCTGGGCGCCGATGATTATATGATCAAACCCTTCGATCCTCGCGAGCTGGTTGCCAGGGTTAATAGCCTGCTGCGGCGGATACAGCAGATCAGCCAGGTTGAGGCTGAGGAGCCACCCAAAATTGCCCGGTTTGCTGAGTGGCAGTTCGATCCCGCCACGCTGACCCTGAGCCATCAGGATGGCCGCAACGATCGTCTCAGCTCGGCCGAAGCGGATCTGCTGTTGCTGCTGTTACGGACGCCCCAGCAGATCCTAAACCGCGATCGCTTGATGGGTGATTTGATAGGGCGTGATTCGATCCCTTTTGAACGCAGTATCGATGTGCGCATGTCTAGAATTCGTAAAAAATTAGAGAACGATCCTAAACTTCCCAAGCTGATCAAAACGGTTTATGGGGTCGGTTACTTGCTATCGGTTCCCGTGCAGTGGGTCACCCCGTAACGCTGCCGTTCTGTGATAACGACTCTTGATTATTATGCTCTGGCGTCCTCGATCTCTGTTGCAACTAATGCTTATCGGTTTCTTTACCGTGATGGCGCTGCTCTGTGTGGCTATTTTGTATACCGTTCAGGCCTTTGACCGCCAGGCGGTGGATAACAGTCATACGACCCGGAATCTGGTGACGTTAACCCGTACCGGGCAGTTATTACAGTCTGAGCTGCTAGATCTGGAACGAAGCGCAGGTCAGTATCAAACCCTAGGTGAAAAGAACCTGCTAGTGTTGTTTGAGCAGGGGTTGGAGCGTATCGGTGCGCGCCTGCAAGAGGTCGAGTCTTTGGTGGATCCGGACCGAAGGTTTTATCTGCTGGCATTGGCCGAGGCGCTTGAACCGCTGAAGATCGCCATGCAGACTCCCGTCGAACTGTTCGATAGTGCTGTGGTGCTGGCCACTTTTGACAAAATCAACAGGTTATCTCTGGAATTCCGCCGTGCCAGTCAGCTGTATGTTGATGCTCAGCTTGAGCAGCAAGGGGTGGATGCATTAGAGATCAAACGATCCCTGGTGTGGATGCTCGTGCTGCTAGTCTGTTTGACCCTGCTCGCGGTGTTGTTCTTTACCTATTGGATTAACCGTCCTGTGCGCCAGCTGGAGCGAGAGATTGGCCGGCTGGGGCGAGGTGATTTTAGCCGTAGTATCCACATTAGCGGTCCCCACGAGATGCAGCTGTTGGGTGAAAAACTGGAATGGTTACGGGGGCGGCTGAATGAACTGGATGCCCAGAAGCAACAGTTCCTGCGGCATATGTCACATGAGCTAAAAACACCTCTGGCTAGCCTATGCGAGGGGGCGGATCTGATGGCGGAAGGGGTGGTTGGCCAGCTCGATAGCCGCCAGCTTGAGATTGTTGGGATTATTCAGCAGAACAGCGCGGAGTTACAGCGCTTGATCGAAAACCTGCTCGATTACAACCAACTACTTCATCATCACCAGCAGCTAAAAACGGCGAAGCTGGATATTTCCGCTCTCTGGCGGCAACTGCTGGATAGTTATTCGATCACTATCGAGCGTAAAGCGCTGCGGGTCCGCTGTACGGGAGAGCCCCTATACTGGGTGGTCGATCCGGAAAAATTACGTACCCTGTTTGACAATCTGTTATCCAATGCGGTCAGTTACTCTCCTGCTGGAGGAGAGGTCCAGGTGAGTTGGGGTATTAACGATTCGACACTGGTGTGTGAGGTTAGCAATAGTGGTGACGCGATTGCCGCTGCGGATGCTGAGCAGATCTTCGAACCCTTCTTTCAGGGGCGCAATACACGCAGCGGAGCCATCAAGGGCTCGGGTATAGGTTTGAGTGTCGCGCGTGAGTGCGTGGCTGCTCATCAGGGTACGTTGCAGTTAGTGCCCAGTAAGATTTTGCCGGTGTGTTTTCGTTTAACACTGCCGTTACTCGAGGAGGAGCTGTGAGAATCCCTGCTATTACCCTGGTCCTGATCCCGGTGCTGCTCAGTGGTTGTCAGCCAGGGAGCGGCGGCGCCCTGTTAAGGATACCGCTGATCACCAAAGCTCAGACATCGACCGTACAGCCGGATGTTATCGGTACAGCGCTAGACGGAGATCTGGAGCGTTGGTTGAGCGAGGTCAGTCGGTTGATGACGCTCACCGAAGAGCAAGTTCAGGCGGAGCTGCAGCAGTCGGTCACCACCAAGGCCGATCCCCCAGAGCAGCTGTTTCGTTATGCGCTGTTGAACCAGCAGCTCAAGGATTGGCTGGGCTGGATTCGTGCCCGTGATAGTCTGGAGAAATTGGCTGCCAATCCTGAACTATCCGCGTCGCTGCTAGCGCTGGTGCGGTTATTACAGTTCCATAATCAATCGATGATTAATGCCGAGGCCCGTCAAAGCCGGTTGTTGAGTGCTATTCAAGAGCAGGATCGAATCCAACAACAGCACATGGCCGAATTGCAGCTGAGGCAAGATCAAGTGCTGGAGCTATCGAATAAGATTGAAGCGCTGACCAATCTTGAGAAGAGCATGAGCATTCGTCGTGCATTGACGACAGATACCCCTAAGACTACCCCTAAAACTAGCTCTAAGACGACAGCTACCCCTAACGAGCCCGTTAATGACTGAAAAAAAATCCCGGTTGTTGGTTGTTGATGATGATCCGAGCCTGTTACGGCTGTTGGTGTTACGACTCGAAGCGGAACACTACCAGGTAGCGACTGCGGCTAATGGTCAGCAGGCGTTGCAGGTGTTACGCGCCGGTGGCATCGACCTGGTGATCAGTGATCTGCGCATGGATAACATGGGCGGCATGGAGCTGTTTGCACAGGTGCAGCACTACTATCCGGGTCTGCCGGTGATCATTCTCACGGCTCAGGGGTCGATTTCCGAAGCGGTCGCGGCAACCCAGCAGGGGGTGTTTGGTTTTTTGACCAAGCCGATCGATAAGCTCGCGCTGCTGAGCCAAATTCAGCGGGGACTGGCGTTGTCGCGGGGTAACGGTGTTGCTATCGCAGATAGTGGCTGGCGTGAGCATATCCTCAGCCGCAGCGAGGTGATGGAGCGCGTGCTTAACAAGGCGCTGCAGCTTGCCGACTCGGATGTCAGCGTACTGATCTCCGGTAGCAGTGGCAGTGGCAAAGAGTTGCTGGCACAAGCGATCCATAAGGCCAGTAGCCGAGCGGGCAAGCCTTTTATAGCGATCAACTGCAGCGCGTTGCCCGAACCCTTGTTGGAGTCCGAACTGTTTGGCCATGTTAAGGGGGCCTTTACCGGGGCGGTCAGCGAGCATCAGGGGTTGTTTCGGGCTTCCCATCAGGGCACCCTGTTCCTCGATGAGATTGGCGATATGCCCCTGTCGCTACAGGTAAAGCTACTGCGGGTGCTGCAGGAGCGTCAGGTCCGACCGGTGGGCGGTACCCAGAGTGTGGCGGTTGATGTGCGCGTTATCTCCGCCACCCATCGTGATTTGGATACGGATATGGCTGCGGGGCTGTTTCGCCAGGATCTGTTTTACCGTCTCAACGTCGTTAATCTAAAGCTGCCTGACTTAAAAGAGCGGGTAGAAGATATCCCGTTATTGGCAAATTATTTTTTGCAGCAGACCAGCAAGGGGCGCTTAGGGCAGGTCACCGCCCTTGCGCCTGATGCCATTGAGCTGTTGGCCAGAGCCTCCTGGCCCGGCAATGTCAGGCAGTTGGAGAACGTCATTGAGCAGACGGCGGCGCTGTCAACCACCCCGATGATCCCCGCCGCACTGGTGAGCCAGGCGTTGGCGCAGGAGTCTGGATTTTTACCCTCGTTCAACGAAGCCCGACATCAGTTTGAGCGGGATTATCTGCTCAAGGTGATGCGCCTTACCGAAGGCAACGTCTCCAAGGCCGCCGAGCTGGCGCAACGTAATCGAACCGATTTTTATAAGCTGCTCCAGCGTCATGAACTGAAGGCTGAGCAGTTCAAGAGTTCAAAATAATCGAGGCTCATGAAGTGCTAGGCTCAAACTGTCGCAAATAGGGGACAGTGTGGTGATGCAATAACCGGCGTGGCAGTGATATATCACATTGTTTAGTAGCTGAAAGGCTGACGCAGGCGCGATTGGGTCTCTAGTTGTCGTCATTAGCGCGGATTTTTATAGCTACTTGTTTTTTAGCTTTAATTTCAATACTTTATGCCTGGTGTCTCCAATCGGAGACAGTCTATCTATATGATTTTTATATATTTGTTTTTTTTGTGGCTGTGTTTGTCTCTGATTAAAGACAGAAAAGCCCGCAGCGGCAGTGGTGCCGGGCGGTATTCCCTATAAGCCAGCTATTAAACGACTGTTTTAAAAGTTGTAATCGACTCATGGATTGATTCTTGCTATGACGTTTGAATCGATGTGCGTCACGCTTTTTGTGTCAGAACAGTTATTTCGTCACCCTTTCGTCACCCTTTAGGTAGCTAGCGAGGTCAATTCAATGTCAGTCAGCTTTGAACTTATTCAGCATAGCGGTTGCAGTCTTTTCGACTCCAACACAACCACCTGCCATTTGCAGCGCAAACGCTGGCTTGAGCAGTACTATAAAATTCGCCAGAGCTGTTTTCGTCAAGAGCTGGGTATCCGGGCATTTGATGGCTCTGAAGATGAGTTTGACCGCAGCGGCTATCTACTGATCGCTCGGGATCAGCAGCGCTGTATCGGTGGCGTCAGATTGTCGATCAGCACGCCAGCAGCATCTCGGCCATTACCCTTAGAGATGAAGGGGTTTATGCTGCGGGAGTTATTTCCAGATATCGCGCGTAACCGTGAATCTTACAGTCAATGGACCCGGCTGGCGTTGCTGCCTGAATACCGGACGCCTGAGATCCTCCATCAGATGACGCTGATGTTAATCCAGCAGGCTAGGCGTCTGAATTGCAGTTATTCGTTTTATGTTGCAGGAATGAGCCGCGCGCGGTTGTACCAGCGCTTACACCGTCTACAGGGGGTTCATTATGAGATTCTTCGTGATCTGAGGATCCCCGAAGAGGGCAGTTTTATGGGACTCGAACACCTGCTGTCCGTGGCCTATCTAAAGCCGCACCTGAGCCAGCAGTTATTGTCGCGTCAGCTGGCCCAGCGTAGCGATAACTGCAGTGCGCTGGTCGCGCGCGCTGCAGTGAATCACTCGAGTGGCGCAGGCTTCGCACGCCAGCCTACCTATGGTTAACCTTGGTGTCTGGTTAACCCTAATGTTCGATCAGCTGTCTTCGGGCTCATAACCCAGGTTAGGAGCCAGCCAGCGCTCCATTGCCTGCATCGACATGCCTTTACGCTGGGCGTAATCCTCGACCTGATCCTCAGCGATCTTGGCGACCCCGAAATACTGACTGGCGGGATGGCTGAAATACCAACCGCTGACGGCAGCGGTGGGAACCATGGCATAGCTTTCAGTCAGGCTGATGCCGGTGTTGGCTTCGACGTCCAGTAGTTGCCACAACAGGTCTTTTTCGGTGTGATCGGGACAGGCCGGATAGCCGGGTGCGGGGCGAATGCCCTGGTAGCTCTCGGCGATCCGTTCGTCGTGGCTGATCTGCTCATCGGCAGCGTAGCCCCAGAACTCCTGTCGGACCCGTTCATGCAGTCGCTCGGCGAAAGCTTCGGCCAGGCGATCGGCCAGTGCTTTGGCCATGATGGCGTTGTAGTCGTCGTGGTCGGCTTCAAACTGTTCCACCATGGCATCCAGGCCTATACCGGTGGTGACCGCAAAGCCGCCGATATAATCGGCTTTCGCGCTCTCTAAGGGGGCCACGTAGTCGGCCAGGCAGTGATTGTACTTGCCACGGGTTTTTTGGGTCTGCTGGCGGAGCTGGTGGACGCGCATCAACTCTTGGTTACGTGTCACATCGTTGAAAATAACGATGTCATCGTCGCCGACCTGGTTGGCCGGAAACAGACCGATCACCGCGCGGGCGCGCAGTTTTTTGTGCTTGATAATATCGGCCAGCATCGTCTGGGCGTCGTGGAACAGTTTACTCGCCTCCTCACCCAGACTCTCGTGATTCAGAATCTGCGGATAGCGCCCTTTGAGCTCCCAGGAGTGGAAGAACGGGGTCCAGTCGATATAGGCCGCCAATTCGACCATGTCATAGTCTTCAAAGACCTGAATACCCGGGTTGTGGGGGGTGGGGGGGTTGTAGTTGGCCCAGTCGATCGGTTGCTTGTTTTCCCGCGCTTTGGTCAGGTTGACCCGGCGGGCGTCTTTCACTTTGGCGTAATGGCGTTCGCGGGCTTCGGCGTATTCCAGCTCGATCTCTGCCGCATAGGCGTCGCGTTTGCTGGCGCTGAGCAGAGCGGAGGCGACCCCTACGCTGCGGGAGGCGTTATGCACATACACGGTGGGCGAACTGTAGGCGGGCGCGATCTTGACCGCCGTATGCATCTTGGAGGTGGTCGCCCCGCCGATCATCAGCGGGATCTTATGCCCCCGACGCTGCAGCTCCTTGGCGACGTGGACCATTTCGTCTAGCGATGGGGTGATCAGGCCCGAGAGACCGATCAGATCAGCCTGTTCGTCGATGGCGGTCTGGATGATCTTCTCGGCCGATACCATCACCCCCAGGTCAATAATCTCAAAATTGTTACACTGCAGCACGACACCGACGATGTTTTTGCCGATATCGTGAACGTCACCTTTGACGGTTGCCATCACGATCTTGCCGTTGGAGTTGCTGGTCCCTGCTTGTGCGCCTCGGGCCTTCTCCTCCTCGATAAAGGGCATCAGGTAGGCGACCGCCTTTTTCATCACCCGAGCGGATTTTACCACCTGGGGCAGGAACATCTTGCCGGCACCGAATAGATCGCCCACCACCGACATGCCATCCATCAGTGGGCCTTCGATCACCTCAATGGTGCGCTCATACTGCAGGCGGGCCTCTTCGGTATCGCTATCGATAAACTCGGTAATCCCTTTGACCAGCGCGTGCTCCAGACGCTTGTTGAGCGGCCAGGAGCGCCACTCCTGCACCGCTTTGGTCTCGGCCTCGGTGCCGCTGGCGTTGTAGTTGGCGGCGATATCCAGCAGCGCTTCGGTGTTGAATGCCGCGAGCTCCTCTGCCGACCCGGCAGCGGTTGGCTCTGGGGTGCGGTTAAGAATCACATTCTCGACCCGTTCACGCAGTTCCAGCGGGATATCATCGTAGATCGCCAGTTGCGCGGCATTGACGATCCCCATGTCCATCCCCGCCTGAATCGCGTGGTAGAGGAACACGCAGTGGATCGCCTCGCGTACCGGATTGTTACCACGGAACGAGAAAGAGACGTTGGACACCCCGCCGGAGATCAGTGCATAGGGCAGGGTTTGCTTGATCGTGCGGGTGGCCTCGATAAAGTCGACGGCGTAGTTGTTGTGCTCTTCGATGCCGGTAGCGACTGCGAAGATGTTCGGATCGAAGATGATATCCTCCGCCGGGAAGCCCACCTGATCGACCAGTACCCGGTAGGAGCGGGTGCAGATATCGACCTTGCGTTGCAGGGTGTCGGCCTGACCGTCCTCGTCGAACGCCATGACCACCACCGCAAAGCCGTAGCGGCGGATCAGTTTGGCCTGGTGGATAAAATTGGTTTCGCCCTCTTTGAGACTGATCGAGTTGACGACGCCCTTACCTTGGATGCACTTGAGTCCGGCTTCGAGGATCTCCCACTTGGAGGAGTCGACCATCACCGGTACCTTGGTGATATCGGGCTCGCCTGCGATCAGATTGAGAAAGCGCACCATCGCCGCCTGCGAATCGAGCATCCCCTCATCCATATTGATGTCGATCATCTGGGCGCCGTTTTCGACCTGTTCGCGGCAGATATCCAGTGCGGTTTCGTAGTCCTGCTCCAGGATCAGGCGTTTGAACTTGGCCGATCCGGTGACATTGGCGCGTTCACCGACGTTCACGAACAGGGTCTCGGCACTGATGTTGAAGGGTTCTAGACCGGACAGACGGCACTGCACCGGGATCTCGGGCAGCGGTCGTGGTGTGCAGGGTCTGACCGCGGCGGCGATCGCTTGGATATGCTCGGGGGTGGTGCCGCAGCAGCCGCCGACAATGTTGAGTAAGCCTGCGCGCGCCCATTCGCCGATCTCCTCGGCCATCTGCTCGGGTGTCTCATCGTAGCCGCCGAATGCGTTGGGTAGGCCGGCATTGGGGTGCGCCGAAACAAACCCGGAGCACACCCGAGAGAGTTCTTGGATATAAGGGCGCAACTCCTTGGGACCCAAAGCGCAATTTAAACCAACGGCCAGCGGCTGGGCATGGCGGATCGAGTTCCAGAAGGCTTCGGTGGTCTGGCCCGACAGGGTCCGTCCGGAGGCATCGGTGATGGTGCCGGAGATAATGACCGGCAGGCGGAGTTGGTGGTCGTCAAAATACTGTTCGATAGCGAAGATCGCTGCCTTGGCATTCAGGGTGTCGAATACGGTTTCGACCAGCAGCAGATCCACGCCACCTTGCACCAGACCGTCGATCGCTTCCAGGTAGGCTGCGACCAGCAGATCGAAACTGGTGTTGCGTGCCGCCGGATCGTTGACATCGGGGGAGATCGATGCGGTACGGTTGGTCGGGCCGAGCACCCCTGCGACATAGCGGGGCTGCTCGGGTGTGAGTTGGGTGTATTTATCGGCACAGGCGCGTGCCAGCTGCGCGGCGGCGACATTGATCTCGTGGGTCAGGCTCTCCATCTCATAATCGGCCATGGCGATATGGGTGGCGTTAAACGAGTTGGTTTCCAGGATATCGGCACCCGCCTCCAGGTAGGCATCGTGGACGGCACTGATAATGTCGGGCTGGGTCAGCACTAGCAGGTCGTTGTTACCTTTGACATCGGTATGCCAGTCGGCAAAGCGCGCTCCGCGGTAGTCAGCCTCTTCGAGCTTGTAGTCTTGAATCATGGTGCCCATACCGCCGTCGAGCAGCAAAATACGTTGCTTGAGGCTGTTGAATAGGGGGTGATTCTGAATGTTCTGCACAATTCTGTCCTTTAGCTGCTAACCCTGTCGACGCTCCGAGGGTTAGATGTCTACCGATAAAAGCTGAGCATTGTACTGTGAAAGCGGGTGTAAAAGACTGAATTTACTTCAACAGAGCATGAATTTGATTGCTATTGATCGGTTGGATAAGCGAGATAATGGCGCTGACGTTGCATTCATCGAGGGGCTTTGGAATACTCGCTCGCTCCAGCGATACTGGATTACCAGGGGCGTTTGTTGTTTGTGGGGCTCTGTTTACGGGGCATCATCAGGATCGGAGTTCTTATGAGTCACAGTCCGGAACAGGCTAGCGCCAGTCTCGAAAACCTGCTACGTATCTTTACCGTGCCCGAAGCACCCGAATCGACGTTGGGACGCTTGGATCGGCTGATCTCCCATAATCTGGCCGGTTTTCTGCAACAGCATATCGTTGCCGAAGAGATCGATCTGGCGGAGATAGAGAAAGATTTTACCGAGACCGTTATCGCTGAAGTGCCGCTGTTTGTCTCGGAGCAGGCCCAATTTCTGCTGGATAAGGTGGTGTCACAATCGGTACATACCTCCTCGCCCAGTTTTGTCGGCCATATGACCTCCGCGTTGCCCTATTTCATGATTCCGCTATCCAAAATCATGATTGCCCTGAATCAGAATCTGGTGAAAACCGAAACCTCCAAAGCCTTTACGCCGCTGGAGCGCCAAGTGCTGGGGATGCTGCATCGCCTGGTCTATAACCAGGGTGAAGATTTTTATGGGCACTGGCTGCACGATGCCCATCAGCACCTGGGGGCATTCTGCTCCGGCGGCACGGTGGCTAATATCACCGCGCTCTGGGCCGCGCGTAACCGTGCGTTTGCCGCCGTCGGGGACTTTCAGGGGATCGGTGAAGAGGGGGTGTTTGCTGCATTTAACCAGTATCAATGTCAGGGTGCTGCGGTACTGGTATCAGAAAGAGGCCACTATTCGCTGAGTAAAGCGGCGGATGTGCTGGGGATTGGTCGTCAGGGATTGGTCGCGGTCGAAACCGATGGTCGAAATAGGATTCGTCCCGATGCTTTACTGGCCAAGTTGGCTAAGCTCAAGGCAAAAGGGATACGTCCTTTTGGGCTGGTGGGGGTCGCCGGGACCACCGAAACAGGCCATATCGACCCACTGGATACCCTTGCCGATATAGCGGCAGAGCAGCAGCTGCATTTTCATGTCGATGCTGCCTGGGGTGGGCCGACGCTGTTCTCGGATCGCTACCGTGATCGGCTCAAAGGGATCGAGCGCGCCGATTCGGTCACCCTGGATGCCCATAAGCAGCTGTATGTGCCGATGGGCGCTGGATTGGTGCTGTTTAAAGATCCCGCCACGCTGAGCAGTATCGAGCATCATGCGCAGTATATTATCCGCAAGGGCTCGAAAGATCTGGGCAGCCACACCCTGGAGGGTTCGCGCCCAGGCATGGCGATGTTGGTGCATTCGGCGTTGCAGATTATCGGCCGTCGCGGCTATCAGTTGCTGATTGATCAGGGTATCGAGAAAGCGGCGGCGTTCGCCGAGATGATTCGAGCGGATCAACAGTTTGAGCTGATCACCGAGCCCGAGCTGAATATCCTCACCTATCGCTGGCGCCCCGTCGCTGCACAGGCGCTACTCGAAGGGGCGGCGAATGAAACAAGATTCCGACTCAATGAGCTGCTCAATCGCTGCACCCACTATATTCAAAAAACCCAACGCGAGCATGGGCGTGCCTTTGTGTCACGCACTCAGCTGACACCGGAGTGCTATCAAGGCCAGGCAACGGTGGTGTTTCGGGTGGTGCTGGCCAACCCGTTATCCACCCTAGAGGTGTTGCAGGATATTCTGGAGGAGCAGTGCCAGATCGCCACCGATGCCGCCTTGGCAGACTGTATTGCTGATATTCGCCTGTTAACGGCTAGCGCTGATTAACAGGCGCTAGCGCGCCGCTGTTGCCAAGTTAATGTGGAGCGCCCTTTTTAGGGCAAACATAGCAACGTTCGGCCAGCATGCAGTCTCGTATAAATACTTTAAAATTACCCGTTTTTATCACGAAGCTTTGGCTATAGCGTCAGGTTGCAAGGAGAGAGTGTTATGGCGGTCTATGAGATCAGACATCCGTTGGTACAGCATAAGCTGGGACTGATGCGCAAAGAGGGTATCAGTACCAAACAGTTCCGCGAACTGTCGGCTGAAATCGGCAATTTGCTGACCTACGAGGCCACCCGGACGCTGGCTACCGAGCCCAAACAGATCACCGGTTGGACCGGTGATCTGTTGATGGTTGAGCACATCAAAGGTAAAAAAATAACCCTGGTGCCTATTTTGCGAGCCGGCTTGGGGATGCTCGATGGGGTGTTGCAGCTGTTGCCAAGTGCTAAAGTGAGTGTGGTAGGACTGTATCGCGACGAACAGACGCTTAAACCCGTGCCCTATTTCGAAAAGCTGGTCGGTGATATTGAAGAGCGCACTGCGTTGATCATCGATCCGATGTTGGCAACAGGAGGCACCCTGATTGCGACGATCGATATGCTTAAAAAAGCCGGTTGTCGTTCTATCATGGGGCTATTTTTGGTGGCGTCCCCCGAAGGGATCGAAGTGCTTAAAGCCGCACATCCAGATGTGGATATCTACACCGCGTCTGTGGATCAGTGTTTGAATGACCAAGGCTATATTTTGCCCGGCTTGGGTGATGCGGGTGACAAAATATTCGGCACTAAATAGTGACCACGATCGACACTTACTGATGGCATCAAGACTGGAGATACATTGCGTCTACTTCGAGGATATGCGTTACCCAGGCTCCAGCTAGGCGTGGTGTTGATACGGGTGCTGCTGCTGGTTCTACTGCTGCAGGTCAACGCGGCTGTTGGCCAGACCGATAGCTTGTTGACCGTTAAGGTTGACGGGGTTAGCCAGCAGCAAGAGCAGAATGTTCGTGGTTTTCTCAGTATCCAGCAACTGCACAATAAGATCGTGGTCAGCCGGGTCAGGCTGCGTTATCTGCATAATAAGGCTGAGACCGAAATAGGCCAAGCATTGCAGCCTTTTGGTCTCTATCGCCCCCTGACCAAAGCGACTCTGACCGAAAGCGAACAGGGCTGGCTGGCGCATTATCAGATAGACCCGGGGCCTGTATTGCTTGTTGGTGGCTTGGATATTCAATTGCAAGGCGATGCCTTGCAGGATGAGGCCTTCACCTGGCTTATTGCCGAATCTAAATTGCGTCCCGGGGCGCCTCTGATTCACGCTGAATACGAGAACCTAAAGCGTCAGTTGCGCTCGTTAGCGGCAGAACGTGGTTATTATCGCGCGACCTTTACCGAACAGCGGGTTGACGTCGATTTGAGCCAGTATGAGGCTTTCATTAGCCTGCACTTTGATAGCGGTCCAAGGTTCTCGGTGGGCGAATTACGCTTCACTCCCGGGCCCTTGGATAATGATTATCTGAATCGTTACGTTGATTTTAGCGTAGGGGATCCTATTCAAAGTAGCGTCTTGATCGATCTGCAGACCAGTTTGATCGATACTGACTATTTCCAGCAGGTTGAGGTCAGTCCTCAATGGGATCAGGCCGAGGGTACCCAGGTGCCTATCGTTATTAATCTTGAGCCCCACAAACGCACCAAGTATCTAACGGGTCTGGGCTACGGCACCGATACCGGAGCTCGAGCGAAGCTGGGGATGACCCAGCGCTGGATCAATTCCAAGGGCCATAAATTAAATACCCAGTTGCTAACCTCGCAGATTCGTAACAGCCTTAACTCACAGTATTCGATACCCGGAGAGCGGCCCAAGGAGGATAGTTATGCAGTGCGTCTGAGTTTGAGCGATGAAGACTCGGACAGCATCGATGCCCAGAGTTATGCGCTAGGGATCTCCTGGCAGACTCAAAAACAGCAGTGGGAGCAGTTGTTGGCTCTAGACTGGACGGTGGAGACCTACACCTTCGGGGAGCTGACTCAGACCTCAGAGTTTCTGATCCCTAAGCTGAACCTGACCCGGGTGGATACCCAAGACCGGTTGAATGTCAGCCGCGGCAAGCGTTTCAAACTGCAGCTGCGCGGCGGCAGCGATACGCTATTTTCCGATACTGATTTTGTCCAGATTCTTATCGGTAGTAAGCTGGTGCACAGTATCACTGCGGATCTTCGGCTGCTGGGGCGGATCGATGGGGGGCTGACATGGGTGGATAACTTTGATCAGCTGCCCGCCACGCTGCGTTTTTATGCGGGTGGTGATAACAGTGTGCGAGGCTATAAATACCAGAGCCTGGGGCTCAAGGATGACGATGGAGTGGTGATCGGTGGACGCCATTTGCTGGTCATGAGTGCCGAGGTGGATTATCGAATTCATAAAAACTGGGGGGTGGCTGCCTTTGTTGATAGCGGTAATGCCTTTGATGATAGTCATCTGCGCTTGCATACCGGGATCGGTGTGGGTCTGCGCTGGTTTACCCCCATAGGCCCGGTACGCTTTGATTTGGGTTTTCCGCAGACGGGTGAGAATCGTGGATTTCGTCTGCATTTCAGTCTGGGGCCTGATTTATGATCAGGGGACTAACATTCGTGACTCTCGGCGTACGTCTTATCCTGCTGCTGGCCGTGATCGCTGTGGCCACGATGGTCTTCGTGGTCAGCAGCAACAGTGGTTTGCAGCAGTTACTGATCCAGGGGCAGCGCTGGATCCCCGGAGCACTGGAGGTCGAACGGGTTGAGGGGACGCTGCTCGATAAGTTAACCCTGTACGGTGTCGATTACCGCCACCAGGATTTACATATTAGCCTGGCCCGCATCCACCTGGCCTGGTCGCCAACGGCGCTGTTTGGGGGGACCCTGCATATAGAGGCTGTGGATCTGCTTCAGCCGGAGATTACCCTGCCTGCTGCCGAAGCCGCACCCGAGGTCGATGATACGCCCCTGTTTCCGATCAGGCTGCCGGAGCTGGTTTTCCCGATTCAGCTGCGTGTCGATAGCTTATCAGTCCAGCAATTTCTGCTGCAGCAGCCAGCGGTATCGGGGGAGGTGCCCGCGCCTGTTCAGATCGATACCCTGACGTTGCGGGCTTATACAGAAAACAAGACCCTGATGCTGGAGCAGTTACAGATCGGCGCTCCGCAAGGGCAATTAACGCTGCAGGGTCAGTTGCTCCCCAGCGACACCTTTAGGCTGCAGTTGAAGACCGACTGGAGCCTGGCACTGCCGGGATACTCCGCATTACAAGGGCAGGGCCGCATTAGCGGAAGCCTCGCGGATCTGGCCGTGGAGCAGCAGTTGAGCGGGCTGTTGAACGCCACTGTTTCGGCAACACTGCAAGCGCTACTCGAGAGTCCACAGGGCTCGGTACGGGTCGAAAAGCTCCGTGCCGATCTCGGTCTTGCGCTGCCGGAGCTTAAAGGCCAGATGCTACGCGGCGATCTTAGTGCCAGCGGTAATCTGCAGGGCGTCGAACTCAGTGGCCAGTGGCAGGCGCACTTGCCCGAATGGGGCGATAGTCTGCTGCAGGCCGATCTGCAGCTGTCTCGCGATCGGCTGCAGCTACAACGGTTACGCGTTACTCAAGAGGCGACTGGCGCTGAGCTGCAGTTCAGCGGCGTTATTGACCAGCTGCAGCAGCTTCCTCAGCTGGCACTGCAGGGCCATTGGCAGAATCTAGGCTATCCGCTGCAGGGGGGTGCACTGGTCAGCAGCCCTAAAGGGCAGATCCAGATCGAAGGTAGCCTAAAAAATTACCAGTTACAGTTGGATACTGCGTTGAGCGGCCCCGATATTCCCGCAGGCCAATGGCAGCTGCAAGCCCAGGGTAACGAGCAGGGCTTAAGTCCCTTTACGTTGACGGCTGAGACACTGGGTGGCCAGCTGCAGGCTGAGGGTCAGCTCAGCTGGCTGCCCCAAGTCAGTTGGCAGCTGGGATTGACAACCCAGCGGCTTAACCCTGGGGTTCACTGGCCCGAGTGGCCGGCGAGTCTGGATATGAGCGCCCGAGTCGTCGGCGTAATTAACGCCAACCAGCCACTCCAGCTAACGGCCGAGTTGCAGCGCCTGAGTGGCACCCTCAGAGATCAAGCCGTTGATGGGCGGGCCCACCTGGAGTTGCAGGGTAGCGAACTGCGGATTGAACAGTTGCGGCTATTACTGGCAGGCGCCGAACTCCAGGCTGAGGGCGTTCTGGGTGAACAGCTCAATGTTGATTGGTCACTGCAGGCTCCCGATCTGAAAAAATTGCTGCCTAATGCCGGCGGCCACCTGAGTGCTACAGGCGCGTTGCGGGGGCCGACACAGCAGCTGCAGCTGCAGGCCGAGCTGCAGGGGCGAGAATTACAGTTTGACGCGCAGCGGATCGCCAGCCTAGACGCAGATATTGATGTCGATCTTAGCGCCCAGAAAGCCTCCTCTGTTGAGCTGCAAGCCTCTGAGTTGGATCTGGGAGGTCAGCGCTGGCAGCAGCTAAGTCTTCAGGGTCAGGGCACCCCGGCTCAACATCAGTTGCGGGTGGACCTTGATCAGGGGCCTATCGAGCTGAAGCTGGCGCTGGGGGGGCGTTGGTTGGGATCATCCTGGAGCGGCGCTATTTCTCAGTTAGATCTGCAGCAGGAGCTGGCGGGACCCTGGCGGTTGCAGCACCCTGCTAGTCTGCAAGCCAGTGCCACGTCGGCGAATATCGAGCCCTTTTGTTTGCAGCGTGTGCCGCTCGGCAGCGGCGAGCTCTGTGGCAATGGCCGCTGGTCTAACCAGAAGGGTATTAATGGGGCGCTGCAGACCCGCCAGCTGGGTTTGAAACTGTTGGAGCCCTGGTTGCCGGTCGGCACAGATGTTAAAGGCCAGTTGCAGGCTCGGGCAGATTTCGGGCTAAAGCCTGGCCAGCGGCCCCGTTTTCAGATCGATGCCGAGCTGTTAGATTCCGAGTTGTTGTTAGAGGATGCTGATCTTCGGGTCGAAGCGGGTGAGATCCGACTCACACTTAATGGCCGGGGTGAGCAGCTGCGCGCCGAGCTGCAGTTGCCGTTGCGACAGCCGGCCGGTTCGCTGCAGGCGACATTGGCCGTAAAGGATCTCTACAGGCGTCCGGGTCTTGATGGGCAGCTGGATATGGCGATTAACGATCTGAAATTCATCTCGCTGTTTACCCCGCAGTTACAGGCGATCAGCGGCAAGCTAGAGTCAGTGCTAACTCTGTCCGGTAGTGTGGAGCAGCCGCAGGTTCAGGGCTATCTGCAACTGTCTAATGCTCACGCCGAAGTGCCTGCGCTGGGTATTAAGCTCGATGAGATAGAGTTGGCACTGCGCGATCAGCCCAATAGCGATGCGTTGCAGCTGACCGGCTCGGTGCGTTCGGGCGAGGGTGCTCTACAGCTAAACGGGCTATTTTTGCCATTAACCCAATCAGGCCAGGTCGCCCTCAAAGGCCAGCGCTTTAAAGCGGTCGATACCCGAGAGGTAAAAGCCTGGATCTCCCCGGATATTAGTGCCGAGTTTACCCCCCAAGCCCTGACGATCCGTGGCGAAGTACAGATACCCGAGGCCAAGGTGACGCCACCGCCACTGACCTTTAGCGCCGCCCTGTCGGAGGATGTGGTGATCGTCGACTCTCGGGCGGGTGCCGTCAATGGCGCCGCGAAAAGCCGGCAAACGCTGGATGCGCAGGTACGTATCTCTCTGGGTGATAAAGTCGAGGTGGATGCGCTGGGGTTTAAAGGATTGCTGCAGGGCAGTATCTTAGTTGAGGATGATGCACGCAGGGCCACACGGGCGACCGGGAGCCTATTGGTGGCGGCCGGAAAATATCGGCTCTACGGCCAGGATCTTAATATAGAGCGTGGCAGTTTGGTGTTTAGTGGTGGTCCGGTGGATAACCCCGGTCTGGATCTGCGGGTGTCACGCAAGGTTGATCAGGTGACCGCCGGCGCTCGGGTCGGTGGTACCTTAAGAACGCCCCGGTTGACGCTGTTCTCTGAGCCGGCCATGCCCGAGAGCAGTCTGCTCTCTTATCTGCTGTTGGGGCGCGCACCGGGAACTGAAACCAGCACCCCCTCGGAGCAGGAGTTGATGCTAAAGGCTGCGATCGCCTTGGCGACGATGGGGGGGAATGCGGTGGCCGAAAACCTGGCGGAAACCTTCTCTATCGATGAGCTGGGGTTTGAGTCGGCTGGTGCGAGTAATAATACCTCGCTGTATATCGGTAAATACCTATCACCGCGGCTGTATGCTAAATACGGCATCGGCTTGCTGGAGCCTAGCAATACCTTTTTTCTGCGCTATCGACTCAACAAACGTTGGAGCATCGAGTCAGAAACCAGCACGACCAGTAACAGTGGTGACCTCATTTATACGCTGGAGCGGTGACGGATTCTTAATACATGCTCGCATCTAGGCTGATGACTTTTAGATGGGGAGACGTTTCTTAAAGGGTCAATTACTTGCAATAAATGATATATCGTAGTTTGATTGCTCTAGATAGATGTGCCAATAGCGGCCTGACTCAGGAGGGTTCTTATGGATAACGCCCGTTACCCGATTCTCGGAGGTTCCTTAGGCCAGGCTTTGGCCTCCTGCCGTTGTGATGTTTTGCCTCGCCTGCTTCTTGTGGCTACTGCAGCCGCTGAGTGTTTTCCAACCGTTAACAGCCGCAACTAAGGTAACCGCGCATGCAATTCGACCTGTTTATAGATCTGCTGAAAGAGTTGATTCGCCAGCCCAGTGTGGTCGGGTCCGAGCATGCGTTTTTTAGAGTGCTGCAGCGTGCACTGGAGGAGCGGGGCGCGCAGGTGACCTGGTACGAAGGGCTACTGGTGGCGCAGGGTAATGATCCGCATAGCAGCATGTTCTCCTCGCATATCGACCGTCATGGGCTGATCTGTACCGGTCCTAACGAATTCCAGTATGCAGCCTTTGTCGCCGGTAGCCGCTCCGATCTGCTGGGTAATTCTGTGTCTGAGCAGCTGATGAATAAGGTCGCAGACCGTTTTAATCAGACGCCAGTGATGGCCTATGAGCCCTGGTCTGGTGCGTATCGGGGTAGGGGCGAGATCAGTGGCGCCTATATCTGTGAGTATCGTAATAACCTGATTTTTGAGCTGCAGGGGTTGGAGCATGTGGTGGCTGGCACGCCGGTGGCCTTTGTCGACCGTCTGCAATTACGTGATCAGCGCCTGTACGGTCAGTTGGACAATGTACTGACCGCTGCGTTGTTGGTGCATCTATTCAGCTTGGGGTACCAGGGTACGGCATTCTTTACCGCACAGGAGGAAGCGGGCCGCAGCTGGCGCTACCTGCTGGAATGGTTCCGTCGCTTTGGTGGCAGTACCAACCAACTGATCGTGCTAGATACCAGCCCCTATCCAGATACCGCGATCGCCGATCAACAGCAGATCGTGCTGCGTCGTAAAGATGCTAACGCCCTCTTTAACGCGGCCACCACCGACCGTATCGAAGCTCTTTGCCTCGAACAAGGACTCAGTTTTAGTTATAAGGATGCCTATATCGAGGAGAAAAATAGAGCGGCCGAGCTTCAGGGATTCGCCCCCCAGTCCTTGGGTAGTACCGAGATGGGGCGTATTACCGCCGCCAGTAATGGTCTGGTTCACGGTACCACGCTACAGATTCCTACCACCGGTTACCACACCATGGAGGAGTCTGCCTCGATTGCCACCTGCCAGGCTTATTTGACACTGCTGCAACAGATTGCTCGGCTGCCGTGCATTTAACCCGCAGGGCCATTATATTTTTGACCAGCCTCTGTTGCGGTGTTACTGCATCGGGTATATAGCTAGCTGTTAAATCATTCTCTCGAGTAGCTTCCTCGTTATGAAACAATCCTGCGCACCTTTCGGTACCCTGCTAGGGATGGCTCCGGGCGATGTACCGGTCTATTCGTCGCATTATCCTTCCGCAGATAGCGGTGAATTTCCCGATCGGGAATCGTACCGCAGTTATCTAGATGGCATCTATATGGGCCATAAATGGCAGTGCGTAGAGTTTGCGCGGCGTTGGATGTATCTCAATCACGGGGTGATCTTCGATGACGTGGCGATGGCCTACGATATTTTTGAGCTGCGCAAGGTACGGGTGATCGGTGATAATTCGCTGCTGGCGGTGCAATCATTCAAAAATGGCAACCCTCGGCCTCCACGGCCTGGTTGTTTGTTGATCTGGAACGAGGGTGGTGAGTTTGAGGACACCGGCCATGTGGCGATCATCACCGAGGTGCTGCAAGATCGAGTGCGTATCGCCGAGCAGAATATGGATCATCATCTCTGGCCGGCTGGACAGCGTTGGGCGCGCGAGCTCGAGCTATCAGTCGATGAACAGGGGGGCTATTGGATTCGCTGCACCTTTGCCGAAGGTTCGATTCTAGGATGGATGTTATTGAGCGAGGATGCCCGTGATGCGGAGCCGCGAATCGACCCTGCTCCGCAGCTGTTTAATCTGCGTCAGGGGCAGATCGCGGCTGATAAACAGGTTAATCCCTATTGGATCGATGCCGCCCAGCCCGCAGGAAAGGCTTTTCTGGCGATGATGGGTGGTCCCTGGCTGACCCAGAATGACGTGGATCGGCGTAGCTATTTTGGTCTCTCTGAGAGTGCCGCCAGAGAGGTTAAGCATGCGACCAATGAACTGCATGCGATGTTTATGCACGCCACCCATAGAGTACTTAAAGACGATGCCTTGCTGGCGCGGTTTAATCTGCCGCAGTCGATCTGGCCGCGGTTACGTCAATCCTGGAATAACCGTCGTAATGAGATGATCACCGGGCGCCTGGATTTTTCGGTGTCAGAGCGCGGCATCAAAGTGTACGAATACAATGCCGATTCCGCTTCTTGTTACTATGAGTCGGCTTTCCTGCAAGGGCCCTGGTTTGCTGCCTATGGCGTGACTCAAGGCCGTTGCCCAGGTCAAAAACTGCACCCTGATCTAGTGCGGGCCTGGCGTAAAAGTGGTGTGGATACGTTGCTACACATCATGCAGGACGATGATCCTGAGGAGGACTACCACGCCCAGTTTATGAAATCTGCGGCCGAACAGGCGGGCCTTCGCTGCAAGTTGATCCGAGGTATGGCGGGTCTGGATTGGGATGCCGAGGGCTTTGTCGTCGATGCCGACGGTGAGCGCATCTTATGGGTATGGAAAACCTGGGCCTGGGAGACAGCGCTGGATCAACTGCGCGCAGAGTGTGACGAAGATGAAACCCTGGCCGCTATTGGTGAAAGCCGTATCAACAACGCGCTCCCGCGGTTGGTCGATGTGTTGTTGCGCCAGGAGGTGATGGTCTACGAACCCCTGTGGACCCTGATCCCTAGCAACAAGGCGATCTTGCCGGTACTTTGGCAGCTGTTCCCCGACCATCCTAATCTACTGGAATCGCATTACAGCCTCAACCAACAGCTGCAGGATAGGGGATATGTCACCAAGCCTATCGCGGGTCGCTGTGGCCATAACATCAGTATTGTCGACGGCAATAACGCCGTGTTGGAGGAGACCGGGGGCCGATTTGCTGAGCAGGATCAGATCTATCAGGCGCTCTGTAAGCTGCCGGTGTTGGGTAAATTTAACGTGCAGTTGGCGACCTATACGGTAGCGGGTAAATATTCGGCGGCCTCGGTGCGGGTCGATAGTTCGCCGGTAATCACCACCCGTAGTGATCTGTTGCCTTTGCGAATTTTGGATGATGAAACGTTTTATCCGATCCCCGCAGGCCTGCCTAGTTGATGGCTCGGTATCCTCTTTTTATCGCCGTATGCCGTTAGCCACTGTATTTTTTATGGTTGGTCATCGCCACTCAGGGGCGCGCTGCAGTCATCTTTCCCGGCGTTTCTGATCAGTCGTAGCTTAGTTGCCTAGTTTTTGCTGTATAGCATTTATTGATTGTGACAGAATCGCGCGCCTGTTTTTCCCTGTATGTCATCGCCATCTTATAGAGGGTCGTCCGTGAGCGAAGAGTTAAATCAAGTGATAGATCGAATCTGCGAGCAGGATGGGGAGCAGCAGCCGGCGATTATCGAAGACCTGGTTGAGGATCTTGATGAGGAGCAGATCGCGTTGCTGCTCGAATCTTTACCTCAGGATGAGCGACTCAGGCTCTGGGGTGACATCCCTGTTGAACAACAGGCAGATGTGCTGGTTGAGATGCGCGTGGAGGCGCGGACGACGCTGCTGCGTACCTTCGATGAAGAGCAGCTCAACCGGCTGTTGGCTGACTTGGACGCCCAGGATCTTATCGAACTGGCCGATTCACTGCCCGATGCGGTGGTCGAAGATGCGTTGTCGCGGATGGATGCCAAACAGCGCAATTATTTCGAACGCTCGGCCCAATATACGGAAGATCAGATCGGCCGTTTTGTGGATCATGAGTTGTTAATGCTACCCGCGAGTCTGCGTGTTCAGGATGCAGACCGGCTATTGCGGCGCCAGGTCCCCGAATATACCGATAGTTTATTTCTGTATGACCGCTCTGGTCGGTATAGCGGTACCGTCCGTACCGGCCATCTCTATATCGTGCCCAGCCATCAACATCTGAGTAATGAGGTGGATGAAGACGCTGAGTGCTTACAGGGTGATACCGCCCTGGATGAAGCTGCAGAAGCGGTGATGCGCTCGGGTTGGGTTGCGCTACCCGTGGTTGACGAGCAGGGACGGCTGCTCGGTCGTATCACCCTGCGTGATGCGATGGCTATCCAACGCGAGAGATTCGAAGGCCAGTTGATGGCGCGCGCGGGTATGAACGAGGATGAGGATCTGTTCGCGCCGGTGCTGCGCAGCTCTAGGCGTCGAGCCACCTGGTTAGGGCTTAACCTGTTGACCGCGTTTTTGGCATCCTGGGTCATAGGGTTGTTTGAGGCGACGCTGCAGCAGATCGTTGCTTTGGCGGTACTGATGCCGGTGGTCGCGTCTATGGGCGGGATCGCGGGTAGTCAAACATTGACGCTGATGATTCGTGGCCTGGCATTGAATCAGATCTCCCAGGGCAACTTCAGCTCTTTGCTATACAAAGAGATCGCTGTGGCCGCTGTTAATGGCGTGGTTTGGGCGCTATTAATCGCCTTGGTCGCCTCGGTATGGTTTTCCAGTCCGGCATTAGGGCTGGTGATTGGTATCGCTATCGTGGTCAATATCCTCGCCGCGGCGCTGTCCGGAGTGCTGATTCCGTTGCTGCTTGATCGGATGAAGATCGATCCGGCGTTATCGGGGTCTGTTATTTTGACGACGGTGACCGACGTGGTTGGATTTGTGACCTTTCTGGGGTTGGGTGCGCTGCTGCTGGTTTAAGTGTTTGGGTGCTCTGGTCGTGGGTATCGATCGCCACCCCCGCGTCTACTACTTACTGGCTACTGCATCGATGGGCTTTGGGTGTTGTAGCCCTACTACAAAATGAGTCCGCAGGCTGGCTGCCTAGATTTCACAGAGCGCCCTGAAATTGTCGCATCAAACAGAGTATTGTTTTTAACTATTTGATTGTAATAGTTTATGTTTTTAGCCGAAACTCGGTGCTGCGGTTTTGTTGGCCGGTTCGGTCTTTGGTAGTGCTAGGTAATAGTTATCTTTTAGTAGCAGCCAATCAAAAAAATGTGTTTTTTACTTCTGTATATATACCAAGGTGAAATAGAATATGGCCCGAAAGTATAGATCTAGAGGCTTAGGCCTGTTGAATCTGCCGTGGTACGGCTTATTCAGGTCCTTGGCCATCACCGGTAACTAAAGGGGACACAATGACTACCAATACCCAGACTATTTATTACACGCTTACCGATGAAGCGCCTTCGTTGGCTACCTGCTCATTGCTTCCCATCGTTCGAACCTTTACCTCCGCCGCAGGCATCGACGTAAAAATCAGTGATATTTCGTTGGCTGGCAGAATCCTGGCGGCTTTTCCTGATTTTTTAAGTAAAGAGCAGCAGGTTGAGGATGGCTTGGCCTTTCTTGGTGAGCTGACTCAGGACCCGAATGCTAACATCATTAAACTGCCTAATATCAGCGCTTCTGTGCCACAGCTCAAGGCCTGTATCGCAGAACTCAAAGGCCAGGGCTATGCGCTCCCCGATTTCCCTGAAGCGCCGCAGACCGATGCCGAAAAAGAGCTGCTGACCCGCTATTCAAAACTGCTGGGCAGTGCGGTCAATCCGGTGCTGCGCGAGGGTAACTCGGATCGCCGTGCACCCGCGGCAGTGAAGCAGTATGTACGCAAATTTCCACATAAGATGGGTGCCTGGAGCATGGCGTCACGGACCCATGCCGATTACATGCGCCATGGCGATTTTCATTCGGCAGAGCAGTCAATCACCATGGCGGATGCCGGTGATGTCAGGATTGAATTCGTCTCTAAAGACGGTGTTGTTAGCGTTAAAAAGCAGATCAGCCTGGAAGCAGGTGAAGTGTTTGATAGTATGCGCATGAGCGTTAAAGCCCTGCGTGAGTTTTTTGAACAAACCCTTCAAGATGCCAAAGACTCCGGGGTGATGTGGTCGTTGCACGTCAAAGCCACGATGATGAAAGTCTCGCACCCGATCGTCTTTGGTCACGCGGTAACGGTGTTCTACAAAGAGGTGTTTGAAAAATATGCCGACCTGTTTAAAGAGCTAGGCGTTAATCCTAACAACGGCTTGAGCAGTGTTTACGAGAAAATCGAGTCTCTGCCGCGCTCCAAGCGCGAAGAGATTCTGGAAGATATTCATGCCTGCTACGAGCACCGTCCAGAGCTGGCGATGGTGGATTCCGTTAAAGGCATCACTAACCTGCACGTGCCTAGCGATGTGATTGTTGATGCGTCGATGCCTGCGATGATCCGTGGCGGCGGTAAGATGTGGGGGCCTGATGGTAAGGCCAAGGATACCAAGGCGGTTATGCCTGAGAGCACCTACTCGACGATCTATCAGGAGATGATCAACTTCTGTAAGACCAATGGTGCGTTCGATCCGACCACTATGGGCACGGTGCCCAACGTCGGACTGATGGCAAAGAAAGCCGAAGAGTATGGTTCGCACGATAAGACCTTCGAACTTGAAGCGGATGGCACCATGCGGGTGGTCAGTGCCGATGGTACGGTGCTGATGCAGCACGAGGTCGAGAAGGGCGATATCTGGCGCGCTTGTCAGGCTAAAGATGAACCGATTCGTGACTGGGTGAAGCTGGCTGTGACCCGTGCTCGGCAGTCGAATACCCCGGCTATTTTCTGGTTGGATCGTAATCGCGCTCATGATATCGAGCTGATCAAGAAGGTTACTGTTTACTTGAAAGATTACGATACCAGCGGCCTGGATATCCGGATCATGACTTACGATGAAGCGATTCGCCGTACCATGGAGCGGATGATGCGCGGTCGCGACACCATCTCGGTGACCGGTAACGTACTGCGCGATTACCTGACCGACCTGTTTCCGATTATGGAGCTGGGAACCTCGGCTAAGATGCTCTCGATTGTACCTATGCTGAAGGGCGGCGGTATGTATGAGACCGGTGCTGGCGGGTCTGCCCCCAAGCACGTGCAGCAGCTTCAAGAAGAGAATCACCTGCGTTGGGATTCTCTGGGCGAGTTTTTGGCGCTGGCGGTCTCCTTGGAAGATATGGGGATCAAACAGAACAATCCTCGTGCAAAAATTCTAGCCAAGACCCTCGATCAAGCGACCGGTGTACTGTTAGAAAACGACAAGTCGCCTTCGCGTAAAGTGGGTGAGCTCGACAACCGCGGCAGTCATTTCTACCTGGGGATGTACTGGGCTCAGGCGGTTGCCGCTCAGACCG
The DNA here is from genome assembly GCA_041586735.1 of Motiliproteus sp. Classification (GTDB taxonomy): domain Bacteria; phylum Pseudomonadota; class Gammaproteobacteria; order Pseudomonadales; family Balneatricaceae; genus Motiliproteus. The sequence continues at coordinate 136,095 of JBFGZQ010000003.1, read as the reverse complement.
AAGATCCCGAATTGGCTGCCGAGTTTGCACCGCTTGCCAAGGCGTTGGCCGATAATGAAGCGAAAATTATCGCTGAGCTTGAAGCGACCCAGGGTCGGCCCGTTGAGGCGGTAGGCTATGGTTACTATCATGCGGATCGGGCAACGGTCAAAGAGATCATGCGTCCGAGTGCAACCCTGAATGCGCTGCTGGCTGCAGCTAATAGCAAATAATATATTTTACTCATTAGGTTGATGTTTAAAAACCCCAGGTTTAGCGCCGCTAACCTGGGGTTTTTTATGTGCCCTGCACCGCAACCCCGGCCACTAAATCGGCTGGCTGCATTCGATAATGGCTGTCAGGATCTGTTGAACGCTATCCTAGTGCTCTATAGCTCTATATATTGGCAGCTGTCCGTGAGGAGATCGTAACAAGGGGTTTATAGTACCTCGACACTAACGGGCACGGACCCGAGTAGCGCGCTGAAATAGGAAGGATGATGAGAATCGGTATTTTGCAGTGTGATGACGTAATGGCTGAGTTGCAGCCAGAATTCGGTAATTATCCGGCGATGTTTGCAACCCAGTTGGCTGAGATAGCACCGGACTGGCAGTTTGTGACGTATCGGGTATTGGATGCTGAGCTGCCGACATCGATCGATGCCTGTGATGGCTATATCACCACCGGCAGCCGTTACGGAGTCAATGATGGTGATGCTTGGATTGGGCAGTTGGAGGCGTTTGTGGCGGCATTGGCGCAGGCGGGGAAAAAATTTGTCGGTATCTGTTTTGGCCATCAGCTGTTGGCGAATGTACTGCAGGGACGGGCGGAAAAGTCTGAGCGCGGTTGGGGGGTTGGGGTTTCTTTTAATCAGGTTGATGTTAAAAAAACCTGGATGGAGCCCTATCAACCATCGATGGATCTGGTGGTTAGTCATCAGGATCAGATAACCCTGCTGCCACCTGGCGCCGAAGTGCTGGCTAGCAGCCAGTTCTGCCCCTATTACATGCTGCAGTACGGTAATCAGATGATGAGCGTCCAGGGCCATCCAGAATTTAGCAAGGCCTATTCTGCGGCGTTGATTGCCCGACGCGCGGGTATCATTCCAGCACCGCGTTGTCGCGAAGCACTGACCTCTCTTAACGCCGACGTTGATAGCCGGCTGATGATGCGCTGGATTATCAACTTTTTTGCCGCAGATGATCCGGTTGTGAGTGGTGCTGATCAGTAGGTCGTAAGAGCAAACGAACAACGCTGGAGCTATGGCCTGTAGCGGGGTGATAAAAAAAGCCACCCATGAATCGCTTCAGGGTGGCTTTTTATCTTGGCAGGGCTGCTAGTAACTGGTGAACAAATAGGCAGGTCAGCGGAAGCTATCGTTGATCACCTGGAGCACATCGTTACCCGGACAGAGCGTGCGCTCGGTCAAACCGTTAAGCGGTTTGTCGGTAGTATTGAGCAGGGTGTGCAGGTCTTCTGCAAGCGGGTCAATATACAGGAGTCCGGTCAGGACCTTGCCCTCGGCTTTGCTGCGCTCGACGGCGGAGATCGCGGCGGCGCGATCTTGCGGATCGTAGCTGTCGTCGACCCCTTCTAGACGGATGATGGAGCCGTCGTGCAGGCAGATGTCGCGGCAGCGGCTACCGATCGGACAGGTAGAGATGATCTCCTCCTTGACGGGGATGAAGTCAGTGACCGAGGCGGTTTCAATATGATCGCGGATGTAGTCATAGCTCTTGGTCGAGCCGGCGTGGTTGTTGAACGTGACGCAGGGTGATATGACATCGATAAAGGCAAAACCACGATGGCTCAGTGCGGCTTTGATCAGCGGCACCAGTTCTTGCTTATCACCGGAGAAGCTGCGCGCCACGAATGTCGCCCCGAGCTGGATCGCCAGCGTTGCCAGATCGATCCCTTCGAGCAGGTTTTCATTACCGCTCTTACTCTTGGAGCCCCGATCGGCGGTGGCGGAGGTTTGGCCTTTGGTTAAGCCGTAGACTCCGTTGTTGGCGACGATATAGAGCATATCCAGGCGTCGGCGAACGACATGGGAAAACTGCCCCAAGCCGATGGCGGAGGTGTCGCCGTCACCGGACATGCCAATATAGGTTAGCTCACGATTAGCCATGCTGGCACCGGTGGCGATCGAGGGCATTCGTCCATGCACCGAGTTAAACCCGTGGGCCTTATCGAGGAAATAGGTCGGTGCCTTGGAGGAGCAGCCGATGCCGGACAGTTTTGCGATCCGATGGGGCGGCAGTGACAACTCATGGCATGACTGAATAATAGCCGCGCCAATGGAGTCGTGGCCGCATCCCGCGCACAGGGTCGACAGCGGCCCCTCGTAGGCTTGGTGGGTCAGTCCCAGGTCGTTGACGGGCAGCTTAGGATGGCGAAATGTAGATTTTTGATAGCTCATGATTACCTGCTTGCCACTTTGAGGGGGGGGCTCTGGTCGGTGCGCTGCTGCTGGTGCGCGTCGATACGGTCGCTAATAAAGCCTGCGCTGATGGGTAGTCCGTCGTAGTGCACGACCTTGAACAGCTTCTTGGGGTTCACTTCCAGCTCGTTGATCAATAGGGTGCGCATCTGACCGTCGCGGTTTTGCTCGATCACGTACAGCTGCTCGTGGCTGTTGATAAAGTGCTCCACGTCGCTGCTGAAGGGGAAGGCTTTGATGCAGCAGCTATCCACCAGGATCCCTTTGCCAGCGAGTAGGTCCACCGTTTCTGTGGCTGCAGCGGCGGTGGTACCGTAATAAATAAGCCCCAGCTTGGTGCTCTTGCCTTGGGTGCGGATGACCGGCTTAGGCAGGAGGGTAGCGGCGGTATCGAACTTGCGATTCAGGCGGTCGACGTTATCGACATAGATATCCCCCAGTTCGGTATAGATCGCGTAGTGGTCACGCGAGGTGCCGCGGGTGAAGAAGGCGCCTTTGGTTGGGTGGGTACCGGGGTAGGTGCGATAGCAGATGCCGTCGCCATCGATATCCAGATAGCGGCCAAACTTGGCCATCTCATCCAGCTGGGCGGCATGTAATACCTTGCCGCGGTTGTAGCGGGTGCTGTCGTCCCAATCGAGCGCTTCGCTGAGGTGGTCGTTCATGCCCAGATCCAGATCGCTCATAATGATAATGGGGGTTTGTAGCTGTTCGGCCAGATCGAACGCCTCAGCGGTCTGGTCAAAGCACTCTTTGGGTGTCGACGGGAATAGCATCACCTGCTTGGTATCGCCGTGCGAGGCATAGGCGCAGGCGAGCACATCGGCCTGCTGGGTTCGGGTGGGCATGCCGGTAGAGGGGCCGGCGCGCTGCACGTTGATCAGCACGATCGGCAGTTCGGCAAAGTAGGCCAGCCCCAAAAACTCGGTCATCAGTGAGATGCCGGGGCCGCTGGTGGCGGTAAAGGCCCGGGCGCCGTTCCAAGCCGCGCCGATGGTGATGCCGATGGCCGCCAGCTCATCTTCTGCCTGCACGGCGGCGAAGTTGTTCTTGCCGCTGGCCGGATCGATCCGCAGCCGGTTGGCATACTGGATATAATTTTCCACCACCGATGTCGATGGGGTGATCGGGTACCAGCCGCAGACACTGGCGCCGCCGTAGACCGCGCCCAGTCCGGCGGCGGTGTTGCCATCGATCATGATATGGTTGTTGGTCTTGTTACTGCGGGTGACGCGGATCTCCAGCGGGCAGTCAAAGTGCGCCGAGGCGTATTTATGGCCCAGCTGTAGGGCGTGGATGTTAGGAATGATTAGCTTCTCTTTGCCTTTGAACTGGTCTTTGACCAGCCCCTGCAACACCTCAAATTCGATATCCAACAACGCCGCCAGAGCGCCGATGTAGATGACGTTTTTGAACAGCTGGCGCTGGCGCGGATCCTGGTATTCGCGTAGGCAGATCTCTGAGATCGGAATGCCGATCAGGTTTACATCGTCGCGAATCAGCGCGGGGTCCAGTGGTTTGGTAGAGTCGTACAAAAAGTAACCGCCGGGCAGCAGGCTGCGAATATCCCGTGCCAGGCTCTGGCTGTTCATCGCCACGACTATATCGGCGCCACCGCCGCGGCGGCCCAGGTAGCCTTTGTCGCTGACCCGGACTTCGTACCAGGTGGGCATGCCCTGAATATTGGAGGGGAACTCGTTGCGCGGACTCACCGGGATCCCCATCCGAAACAGTGATTTGGCGAACATCAGGTTGGCACTGGCCGATCCCGTGCCGTTGACGTTAGCGAAACGGATTACAAATTCGTTGATAGATTTAAGCTGTTGCATCGGGTCCAACCTGCGCCTGAGTTAGGGTGAATTTTTGCATGTCCCATGCACCGGTGGGGCAGCGTTCGGCACAAAGACCGCAGTGCAGACAAACATCCTCATCTTTGGCCATGATCAGCCCGGTCTTTAGATCTGCCGAGATGTACAGCGCTTCGCCGCTCTTAGGGGCTGGTACCTTGAGGCGTGAACGTAGTTCGGCCTCGTCGCCGTTACGGATGAAATTGATGCAATCCATCGGGCAGATATCTTCGCAGGCGCCGCATTCGATACAGCGGGGTGCGGAAAACACCGTGTGCACATCACAACTGAGGCAGCGTGCGGCTTCTGCCAGCGCGAGCTGGTCATCAAAGCCGAGCTCGACTTCGGCTTTGCGATCTTTTAGTGCCTTAGCCATCGCCAGATGCGGCACTGCCTGGCGTTGGTCGTTGGATACCGCGTTTTGATAGCTCCACTCGTGCACCCCCATCTTCTGGCTGACCAGGTTATAGCTCTCGAGTGGGCGGTCCTGACGCAGATCTTTGCCCTGGCAGAACAGATCGATCGAGGTCGCAGCCCGATGGCCATGCGCTACCGCAGTGATCACGTTCTCAGGACCAAAGGCGGCATCGCCACCAAAGAAGATATCGGCACGCGAGGATTGCAGCGAGACTTTATCCAGTGCGGGCATGCCCCATTTATCGAACTCGATCCCCAGATCGTCTTCGATCCAGTTGAAACGGGCATCCTGACCGATGGCGACCAATACCTCGTCACATTCGATCAGTACCGGTGGTTGCCCGGTAGGCAGTAGACGCCGCTTTCCGGCAGCGTCGTAGACCGACTCCACCACGTCAAACAGCATGCCGGTCAGCTTGCCCTCGGTGATGACATACTCTTTGGGAACATGGTGATTGATGAACTGGATTCCCTCGGCCTGGGCATCGTCTTTCTCCCAGGGCGAGGCTTTCATATCCTCGTAGCTGGAGCGGACCACCACCTGGACATCCTTGGCGCCCATCCGCAGCGCCGTGCGGCAGCAGTCCATGGCGGTGTTGCCGCCGCCGAGGACGATCACTTTGTTAGCGGCCTTGTTGATATGTTCAAAGGCGACCCCGGCCAGCCAGTTGATGCCGATCTCAACTGCTTTGCCGGCTTCTTTCCTGCCGGGGATATCAATATCACGGCCCACCGGTGCACCGGTGCCGATAAATACCGCATCGAAGGACTCTGCTAGCAGCGTTTTGAGGCTGCGGACCTCGGTGCCAAAGCGAGTGTCGACGCCCATGTTAAGGATCAGATCGACCTCTTCATCGAGTACCGTTTCGGGTAATCTAAAACTGGGTATCTGACTGCGTACCATGCCGCCCGCTTGGGCATCACGATCGATGAGAGTGACGCTATAGCCCAGCGGTAGCAGATCACGGGCTACGGTGAGTGAAGCGGGGCCCGCGCCGATCAAGGCGATGCGCTTACCATTCTTGTCAGTCGGAATCGTCGGCAGCAGGGCGCTGATATCGCCCTTGTGATCGGCGGCGACCCGCTTCAGACGACAGATAGCTACGGGTGTATCTTCGACCCGGCCACGCCGACAGGCCGGCTCACAGGGGCGATCGCAGACGCGGCCTAGAATCCCTGGAAACACGTTGGATTGCCAGTTGACCATATAGGCATCGGTATAGCGCTTTTCGGCGATCAGGCGGATATATTCGGGCACCGGGGTATGTGCCGGGCACGCATACTGACAGTTAACGACTTGGTGATAATAGTCGGGAGATTCTAGGTCTGTTTCTTTCAAGGGTGCTCCACCTACAGATCGGGTGAATATCGGCTGCGCATCTGCTGCGCAGGTCGGTTTCGGTGTCAGTTGGACTCCGCTGTCCATAACCAGACAGCATAGAGGGGATTTTATCGATCTCTGCTGCGATAGGCCACTGTTTGGACGCCGACATAGGTCTATATTTGCTATGGCTTTAGAGATGGGTTCGCTGGGCTAAGGCAGCGATCAGAGCCTGGTCGGGAGTCGTAGCTGCGGGCTGGGATCGTTGTTATCGAGCTGCTATCAATCACGCACATGCCGCGTTGCGCGTGATTGATGGGGGTTAGTGGTTTAATAGATTGATTATTATTTTTGGATCAAAGCGATCAGCCTTGGATCGTTGAATAGTCGGCTCAGGGTGGTGGAGACGATGGCGTTGATGATCTCCTCATTCTTCTCGGTATCGGGTGCGGTGAGAAATTTGTGTACCTTGCTCGATTCATAGCGAGAGATCTGTTCCTGGCCGCCCTTGTTGGCGACTGCGGCGATCTGTACCTGGAGGGTGATTTCGATGGGCAGGGTCTGAGCATCGTTGACATCGTACTGCAGTTTTTCTACCCAGAGTTGCAGGTCGGTTGGCATCGGGCTGGGTTTGTCGATAACTATGCCGATCTCGGTGAGTGCCGCACTGGCGATAGGTTTGAGCATGCTCTGCAGGTCGCGAGCCAAGGTGATGTGGTTGCTGTTACGGTAAGTGCCACCACGGGTGCCCAGGCTTTGGCTGGGACGCTTGTCGACAACGCTGAGGTGGACGCTGGGCTGGTTGCTGACCTGGCTGTTGATTTTGATCTGCGGGGTTAAGTTGATCTGCTGCGGGCTTTGCGCGCAGCCGCCTAGAATCAGTAATAGCGTGGCAAGAAGGGTGATGTTGTGGCTCATGGGAAGTTCTCCTTAAATTGCAGCCAATTGTAGAAGCAAGCGCTGATCGGTGCTAGTAAAAATCAGCTGTCAATCAGGCTGGGCTGTAGCTGATTCAAAAACTCAGCCAACGACGCGGCTAGGGGATCGCTGGCCTTTTTTCCGGGTTGTTCGAGCATCACTCGGCCGCTGCTGTTATCGATAGCCAGCACATATTCTTCGGGGGCGGTGCAGCCAAAAAACAAACTTAGCGGTTGTTTGAGTTTGATTCGGCCTAGGGCGTGACCGATTAGGTTAGCCCGCAGGCGCTCGTAATCGTCGGTATTCCAGACAAACAGCAGGTTGAGCTGTCCCTGGGGTGAATGTGCCAAAAGCGGGTCGGACCAGTAGCGCTGATAATAGGCTTTAATATCGGGGTGGATCGGGGTCTCCAGTGCAAGCTCCAGGCGTTCAAACATATCGTTGCTCTGGGTTTGTCGGGTCGGTTGCCAGTCGACCATGCCGGTATTATCCGGTTCGCCCCGATAGCACCTAGAGGGCCATAATGGATCTTGCTCAATGCGAGGGTTGTGCGGAGGCTGCATCTGCTTGATGCTGGCCTCGATGAAGCGGTCTAGGGCCTGTTCTACAGCAGTGGACATAAAGAAACTCCTGGGTTGAAGCGTTTATCATAACCTACTCGGCTGCGCGGGCGTGATGAGCGGTGCGGTGCGGGTGCCGAATTTTAGTGTGGAGGGCTTGGGTCCGTTGTTATCGTCATTGTCAATGACAGCTTTTGTTCACTGAAATTGCATTCATATAAGGCGATGGCTACAATCGCCCCGTCGTTGATGCAGCGGCTAGTGTTTGATTAAGGGTCGCGATGACCTTTTGCTTTTTTGCAGCCACCTCTATCTATAAGTTGAGTGAATGAAATCACATAAGATCACCGCAGCTCCGATACCTATGCGTAATGTAGGGCCTGTCAAAGTGATCGGTGATGAGGTCGATGCGGAGGTGATGGTGCCGCTGGCGACTTACGAGAGTCCGCTGTGGCCCTCGGTGGGACGGGGTGCGCGAGTCACCAAGCTGGCGGGTGGGATTCGGGCGACGGTGATCGATGATCGTATGAGTCGATCGATTCTGCTCGAAGCCGAGCATGCCGGTGAAGCGCTGCGGGCCGTCACGAGTATCAAGGCACGCATGGATGATCTTAACGAGGTGGTCGCGCAGTCGAGTCGTTTCGCCAAGCTTATCGGTATCAACAGCCAGGTGGTCGCTAATCTGATCTACCTGCGGCTAGAGTTTAGTACCGGGGATGCGTCGGGCCATAATATGGTGACCAATGCCGCAGACCGGCTGTTTCCGTGGATTTTGGCGCAGTATCCGCAGCTGCAATACGTGTCTATCTCCGCCAACTATTGTTCAGATAAGAAGGCCACCGCGGTTAACGGAATTTTAGGGCGTGGCAAGTATGTGGTGGCCGAGGTGACCATTCCCCGCGCACTCTGTCAGCGGCGACTGAGCACTACCCCCGAGAAGATTGTTGAACTCAATATCAAAAAGAATCTGATTGGCACCCTGTTGGCGGGAGGGGTGCGCAGTGCTAATGCCCATTATGCCAACATGTTACTGGCCTTTTATCTGGCGACAGGGCAGGATGCCGCCAATATTGTCGAAGGCTCCCAAGGCATCGTTCACGCCGAGGTTCGTGAGGGCGATCTGTATTTTTCGGCCACGCTGCCCAATCTGATCATGGGTAGTGTCGGCAACGGTAAGGGTATCGATTTTGTCGAACAAAACCTGCAGTTGCTGGGTTGTAAGGAGGCGCGAGAGCCGGGTGCCAATGCACGGCGGCTGGCGATCTGGTGTGCGGCAACCGTCCTCTGTGGCGAATTATCACTGATGGCGGCGCAGACCAATCCCGGTGAGTTGATGCAATCACATCTGGCGATGGAGCGCTGAGCTGGCGATGGCCGATACCACCAACAGTCGAAAAACAGAGCATCTTCGGGTGATTCAGGCCGATGCAGGGGTCGATAGGCAAAAAAGTTATTTTGATCTGATCCGTTTGCGTCACCGTGGCCTGCCACAGCTGGATCTAAAACAGATCGACCCGGGCTGTGAGTATTTAGGTAAAAAACTGAGTTTTCCACTGCTGATCTCCTCGATGACCGGCGGCGATGATGAGCAGCTACGCAGCATTAATCGAAATCTGGCGCTGGCTGCGCAAGCCACCGGGGTGGCGATGGCGGTCGGCTCGCAACGGGTGATGTTCACCCATCCTGCAGCGTCGGCAAGCTTTGCGCTGCGGCAGCTGGCCCCCGATGCCTTGTTGATGGCGAATCTGGGTGCGGTGCAGCTCAATTATGGCTTTGGTGCAGAGCAGGCGCAGGCGGCGATTGACTGTGTCGGCGCGGATGCGCTGTATCTGCACCTAAATCCGTTGCAAGAAGCGGTGCAGCCGGAAGGCGATACCAATTTCTCCAGTCTTGACCGGCGCATTGGCGAGATCGTCGCTGCGGTTGATCGGCCGGTTATCCTCAAAGAGGTCGGCGCCGGATTAGCCCCCGAGGATATCGAACTGGGGCTGGCGCAAGGGGTTAGGCATTTTGATCTGGCGGGTTGTGGCGGTACCTCTTGGAGCCGAATCGAACATCATCGGCAACTGCAGGTGAGCGATCGCCCATTGGGTTTGTTGTTTCAGGATTGGGGGATTCCCACGCCCGAAGCACTGCGGCTGGCGCAGCCCTATATGGGGCAGGCTCAATTTATTGCCAGCGGCGGTCTGAGAACCGGTATCGATATGGTGAAATCTGTTATACTTGGCGGCTCGCTTTGTGGCATGGCGGTTCCATTTCTACAGCCTGCGATGGTCTCAGCAGAAGCGGTTGTGGCGACGATAGAACAGGTTAAACATGAATTTGTAACAGCGATGTTCTTGCTCGGTGTGGCTGATATTGGCCAGCTGCGGTTGAATAACGCGTTACTGCTGGATGAACAATAGGATCTTTACTACGTATGTCCATCGGTATTGATGATATTAGTTTTTATACGTCGAATTTCTACCTCGACCTGAAGAGTCTGGCCGACGTCCAGGATATCGAAGTAGATAAATACTACCAAGGAATTGGTCAGGAGCGGATGGGTATTGTCGGCGCCGATGAGGATGTCGTGACTATGGCAGCAGCAGCAGCGTTACCGCTGTTCGAGCGCTGTGATAAATCCAGTATTGATACCTTGCTGTTTGCGACAGAGACCGGCATCGATCAGTCTAAGGCTGCGGGGGTCTTTGTTCATGGCTTGCTCGGCTTGCCTAGTCGCTGTCGGGTCGTGGAGCTCAAACAGGCCTGTTATTCCGCTACCGCCGCGGTGCAGATGGCCTGTGCTATCGTGGCGCGTGAGCCGCAGCGCAAGGTGCTAGTACTCGCCTCTGATGTTGCTCGCTATGATCTGACTTCGTCCGGTGAGGCGACTCAGGGTTGTGGCGCGGTGGCGATCCTGATTGCTGCTAATCCGAAACTGATCGATATTCACCCGCAGTCGGGTCGCTATACCGAAGATGTGATGGACTTCTGGCGTCCTAATTATCGCTCTACAGCGCTGGTTGATGGCAAGTACTCGACCAAGATCTACCTTAAGGCCTTGAAACAGGCCTACAGCGATTATATCGAGCAGGGTGGCGTCAGTTTCGAGAAACTGGATTACCTCTGTTATCACCTACCCTTTAGTCGGATGGCAGAAAAGGCGCAGACCCAGTTGGCGCGCTATGTCGGGAGCGATCGTGATGCGGTATCTCGCGCTAAAATGACGGCGTCATCGCTTATTTATAACCGTACTATCGGCAATAGCTACACGGCGTCGATCTACATTGGTTTGGCATCGTTATTCGACCATACGGCTGAGGATCTAGCAGGCAAAAATGTCGGATTTTTTAGTTATGGTTCGGGTTGCGTGGCTGAGTTTTACAGCGGTACGGTTGTCAGTGGTTATCGAGACAGTCTGCACACCGAGCAGCATCAGGCGATGCTCGAGGCTCGTACTGAGCTCAGTTATACCCAGTATCTGAAGTTTTATAACTTCGAGTGTCCCGCAGATGGCGGTGATCACTGCATGCCGAAGCAAACCACCGGCCCGTTCCGGTTGGCCTCCATCGATCAACACAAGCGGATCTACTGCGTCCGCTAATGCAGGCAAGGGCACCGGCGAAGGCGATTCTGAGTGGCGAGCACGCAGTTGTCTATGGTATGCCGGCGCTGGCGCTGGCGCTGCCGCTGTATGCGAGCGTTCGTCTAGGGCCTGGCAGCGATCCGCAGCGGATCGAGTTGCTGCTGACCGATCTTAACCATCGAGTCCTGCTTGATCCCTCCCGGTTACCCGCGTTTCAGCAAGAGTGCGAGCAGCGCTATCAGCGTTTTGTTGCTGGCGATCGGACTATCGAGACGGTGTTGCTCGGCCCTGCTGATCTTTATCATTACGCGTTATCCCTTAAGCCCGATGTCGCCGTCTCGCTGACCGGCTTGCGGATAGAGCTCAGCTCCGCGATCGCTATCGGCTCGGGCATGGGCTCGTCGGCGGCAACGGTCGTGGCGTTGCTCACGGCGATGGCGGGTCATGCGGGGGTAGCCTTGAGTGCCGAGCAGTTGATTGAGTTGAGCACGCGCTGCGAGCGGTTGCAGCACGGCCGCTCCAGTGGGCTAGATCCGGCGATCTGTGCCCGAGGTGGAGTCATCCAGTTTCAGCAAGGGTTGGTGGCGGTGTTGCCGGCGCAATTGGATGCTCACTGGTATCGTGTTGATAGCGGTCGCCCCGAGGCGACCACCGGTAACTGTACTAGCTGGGTGAGGCAGCATTTTGCTGCGAGTGGTATCTGGACTGAATTTGCAGCGGTGACTCGGCAGCTGGCCAGCGCATTGCGGCGCCAGGATATGGATCTTATCCTCGCCAGTGTGCGTCAAAATCATCGGCTACTCTGCCGTATTGGTGTGGTGCCGGAGGCGGTGCAGCGCTTTATCAACAGGGTTGAGCGTCGCGGTGGTGCCGCTAAAATCAGTGGTGCCGGAGCGGTCAGTGGTGATCGAGGCGGAATGATTCTGGTTTATAGTCCAGACGCAGCTGCAGTCGCGGCAGGCTCGTTAGGGTCTGTGTGGCAAGCATTGGAGGTGGATCGGTATGGCGCACAACTTCGAGATTAGGGCTTCGGCGCCGGGAACGCTGATGTTGCTGGGTGAGCATGCGGTCTTGCATGGGGGGCGAGCCCTGGTGTTGGCAGTGGATAAGCGTATCCGGGTGCGTTTAAGTCCTTTATCCGTACGCAGGGTGCGTATCGATTCGGCATTGGGCAGTTATGAGAGCGATCTGGATCTGCTGCTGGACGATTCAAGGTTTGGTTTCGTGTTATCCGCAATTAAGCTATTTAAACAACGGCTGCCGACTGGATTTAGGCTGAGGATAGAGTCCGATTTTTCCCATCAAGTCGGTTTAGGATCCTCCGCCGCGGTAACCGTTGCGGTGCTGGCGGTATTGAATTACTGGATGGAGCAACAGTGCGATAAGCAGCGGTTGTTCGAGCAGTCGCGGCAAACCATGCTCGAGGTTCAGGGGCGCGGCTCCGGGGCTGATCTGGCGGCATCGATTGAGGGTGGTCTCGTTGCCTATTACCAGCACGGAGAGCGGCAGAAGTTTGAGTTGCTGCCTGAGGTGGGTCTTTATTATTGTGGCTATAAGGTTAAAACGCCGATAGTTCTGCAGCAAGTGGCCGAGGCCAGCGAGCGTTTGCCATCACTGTATGCTGAGTTGTATCGGTTGATGGGGCGATGTGCCGAGCAGGGGTGTGCGGCGGCGCAAAGCGGCGACTGGCCGCAGTTGGGACGAGTGATGAATGTTTATCAGGGCCTGATGGATGCGCTGGGGGTCAATGATGCCAAGCTGTCGGAGATGGTGTATGCCCTGCGTCAGTCGGAGGGCGTGTTGGCTGCCAAGATTTCCGGCTCGGGACTTGGTGACTGCGTCATCTCGCTGGGGCTGCCAGAGTCTCCCTGCGCATTCGAGGCTATAGCTGTTCAGGTGAGTCAGCAGGGTGTCGACGTGGGCTATGTCTAAAAAGGAGTGTCTAAAAAGGGCTGTCTAAAAAGGGATGCCTAAGAAAAGAATACCTCAGAGGGTTGGGCCTTAATCCTGAGCTGGAATGAAGGAGTGTTATGAGCGATTCAACTTACGTTAGAAATATTGTCCAATCGCAGTTGCCCCAGGTGCGTCACGCTGCAGTCCGGGCTACAGCGTTTGCGCCCAGTAATATTGCCCTATGCAAATACTGGGGTAAACGCGATAAGCTGCTTAATCTTCCGGTTAATCCGAGTTTGTCGGTCAGCTTGGGTGAGTTGGGTGCTCAAACCCATTTGTGCCTGGTTGATGCAGAGCAGGATCGGGTCAGTCTCAATGGTCAGTCGCTGGCGCTAGACAGTTCTTTTGCCAGTAAGGTCTTACAGTTTGTCGACCTGTTCCGAGGTCCTGACGATTCTAGGCTAGTGATCGAAACCCATAACTCCATACCTACCGCTGCGGGGTTGGCCTCTTCGGCGTCGGGGTTCGCTGCCTTGATCAAGGCGATCGATCAGCTGTATGGATTCGAGCTGTCAGCGCAGCAGTTGTCGGCCTTTGCTCGGCTAGGCAGTGGTAGCGCTTCAAGGTCTATTTTCAGCGGCTTTGTCGAGTGGCAGATGGGAGTGCGTGATGATGGCATGGATTCCTATGCGTTACCCTTGCATGAAAATTGGCCGGAGTTTCGTATTGGTTTGTTGACGCTGACCGCGGCAGAAAAATCGGTCGGTTCACGTGCAGGGATGCAGCGTACCCTAGAGACCGCGCATCTCTACCAGAGTTGGCCGCTGCAGGCGGCGCTGGATCTGCAGCGCTTGCGGGACGCTATTGCGTCGCGGGATTTCGCAACCCTGGGTGCAACCGCAGAGCAGAATGCGTTATCGATGCATGCCACGATGATCGCTTCCTGGCCGCCGCTATTATACTGGCAGCCCAGCTCGGTTGAGGCGATGCAGAGAGTATGGAGCCTACGCGAACAAGGGTTGTCGCTCTATCTGACGATGGACGCAGGTCCCAATCTGAAGTTGTTGTTTCAAGCGGCAGATGAGGCCGAGGTACGGGCTGAGTTCCCGCAGCTGCAGGTGGTGGCTCCTTTCGTTTAAAGTGCCTTAGAGGTGCGGCTTCTAGAGTTCTGAATAAGGCAGCCATCGCTCGGCAGTGCGAGCGATGGTGATGCTGGATTAAGCGTCGTCTTTAGTTGGCGACTTGGGGCGTGCTGCAAACGTTTTGACCTTGCCAGGATGGCTTAGCTTGCGCCGCGCGGGCTTGGGCTCGTCACTTTTTGGGCTATCACTGTTGGATTCGTGCTCGCTAATGCGGTGTAGGTTCATCGGTTTTCCACAGATCTTTACGCTCTGGAAGTGCTTCAGCATCTCTGTGGGTAGCCCTTCAGGAAGCTCTACGGTGGAGTAGTTGTCGTGGAGTTTGACGTGGCCAATATAGCGGCTGCTCAAATCGGCTTCGTTGGCAATCGTGCCGACGATATGCTTGGGCTCAATGCCGTCATCGCGACCTACGCCGATACGATAGCGCTCCCAAACAACTTCCGCATTGCCACGGTCCCGATCACGGGCGCGATTTTTGTTGGGTTCACGTTTCGCGCCCTCTCTGTTGGCAGGGCGTTTTTTATTGTCTCTGCTGTCATCGCGAGAGTTACGCACGGGGCGCTCTTTGATGAAAGCTTCGGGCGGAAGCTGCAGGGGTTTCTCTTTCTGAGCCATAAACAGCATCGCTGCCATCAGGTCTTCCTGGTTCAGGGTCAGCTCATCGGATAGCTGTGAGCAGAGATCTCGGTAGTAGCTTAGATCCTGTTTGGCGAAGACCTGCTCCAGCTGGTCGCGGAAATCGCCGACCCGCTTTTTGGTGATCAGGTCGCGGCTGGGCAGCTCCATCGGCGTGATGGGTTGCGAGGTGGCGTGTTCAATGGCACGCAGCAGGCGCTTCTCACGGTGGGATACAAACAGGATCGCTTTACCTGTACGGCCGGCACGACCGGTACGGCCGATGCGGTGTACATAGCCTTCAGTATCGTGAGGGATATCGTAGTTAATGACGATGCTGATGCGCTTCACATCCAGGCCGCGGGCGGCTACATCGGTTGCCACCAGAATATCCAGCTCAGCGTTTTTTAGACGCTCGATAGTGCGTTCGCGGAGTTGTTGGTTCATGTCACCATTGATCGCGGATGCGCTGTAACCCCGCGCTTCGAGTTTTTCGGCCAGCTCTACGGTGGCGTTCTTGGTCCGGGCGAAGATGATGACGCCGTCGTAGTCTTCGGTTTCAAGCATCCGCGTCAACGCATCGAGCTTGTTGACGCCTTGAATCATCCAGTAACGCTGTTCAATATTGGCGACGGTGGAGGTGGAGGATTCGATCTTAACCTGCTCCGGAGCGCGCATGTATTTCGCGGTAATGCGCCGGATTTCGTTGGGCATGGTCGCGGAAAACAGGGCGGTCTGGCGTGACTCGGGGGTCTTGGCCATGATCGTTTCGACCGCATCGATAAAGCCCATGCGCAGCATCTCGTCGGCTTCGTCGAGTACCAAGGCCTGGAGCTTGTCGATCTTCAGGGTGCCGCGATCCAAGTGGTCCATCACTCGGCCAGGGGTACCCACGATGACCTGAGGGCCGCGTTGCAGTTGACGTAGCTGTAGGCTGTAGCTTTGACCGCCGTAGATCGGCAGGACGTGGAA
This sequence comes from Motiliproteus sp., assembly GCA_041586735.1. Classification (GTDB taxonomy): domain Bacteria; phylum Pseudomonadota; class Gammaproteobacteria; order Pseudomonadales; family Balneatricaceae; genus Motiliproteus. The sequence goes on along the minus strand of JBFGZQ010000003.1, from coordinate 120,423 downwards.
TCCTGGCATAAAACGCGCGTAAGCCTGGAACGCCTCGGCGACCTGTACCGCCAGTTCCCGAGTAGGGCAGAGCACCAGGATCTGCGGATGTTTGGTTTTGAGGTCGATACGCCCTAGCAGCGGCAGCGCGAAAGCCGCTGTTTTGCCGGTGCCGGTCTGGGCCATGCCCAGCACGTCTTTGCCGTCGAGAAGGAGTGGAATGCAGCGTGCCTGAATCGGCGATGGAGTTTCGTAGCCAAGTTCTGTGACTGCGCGAAGAATATTAGTGTCTAGATTAAGTTCGCCGAATGAGACGGTGTCGGACATGAAGGCAACCGGAGGATAGAGGAAAAAGGGTGATGATTATACGCCTGATACCAGCAAAACACTCGGTATTTCTCGCATTTAATCCTGAGAGCGCTGTGTTTTATCAAGAAAGTGGCGTGATACGCTGTTTTGGATGGCTTTGACTCGAAAGTAGCGGAGGACCGCTTCCGAGTCAAAGCTATTGCGAGGGCTTCTGCTAGGTGGGCGGTATCCCGTGCAGGCTCTGAGTGCTGCTCTCCGTGTAGCTATAAATGCAGTGATAAGCACTGCTATAAGTACCGTTATAAGTACCGCTACAGATGGCTCTCTGCATACTCTGCCAGCGCGCTGCGCACGACACTTTGGAGGTGGATGGTTGCGCTGCCTTCATAGTCTTTAAAGCGTTCGACGATATAGGTCAATCCGGATGTCAGCGGGGTGAGGTAGTTAGAGTCGATCTGCGCCAGGTTGCCCAGACAGATCATTTTAGACCCCTTGCCACAGCGCGTAAGAATCGTTTTAAGCTGCGAGGGGGTCAGGTTTTGCGCTTCGTCGATCAGCACTAACGCATCCTGAATGCTACGCCCACGGATAAAGTTGAGCGATTTAAACTGAATGTTGGCTTTTTCGATCGTGTATTTGATGCTGCTGTGCGGCTGCTCGTCGCCTTCGTGCATCGCCTCTAGGTTGTCCTGGATGGCACTGAGCCAGGGGGTCATCTTCTCCTCTTCGGTGCCGGGCAGGAAGCCGATATCCTCGGCCAGTGGCGGGGTGCTGCGGGTCACGATAATCTTGTTGTAGCGCTTGTGCTCGATCACTTGCTCTAGGCAGGCGGCTAGGGCCAGCAAGGTCTTACCGGAACCGGCGGCACCGTTGATGATGCAGAGATCGATCGCCGGATCGGTTAGGGCATCGATGGCGAGTCCTTGGGGGATATCCAGTGGCTTGATGCCCCAGTTCTCTTTGTCCATCAGAAAGCGTTGATTGATATCGCGGAGCTTGACCTCGGTGTCGCTGATCGATTCGACCCGCCCAGCAAAGCCTTCGTTATCGTAGATATATTCATTGAGAAATGTCTTAGGTAACAGCTTGCGATCCACCAGATGGAAGGTGTGGCCGTCGTGGTGTTCGGTCTTCACTTCGCTGACCTGGTCCCAGAAGTTACCCTCGAATTTATGATAGCCGGCGGTGAGTAGATCCAGATCGGTGATCAGCTGGTCGGTGCGGTAATCTTCAACACGCTTTAGACCTGCACCCAGGGCCTTGAGGCGCATGTTGATATCTTTGGTGACCAAAATGACCTGGCGATCCTGATAGATCGACTGCAGATGGAGTGCAGCATTGATAATGTGATTGTCATTGTTGCTGTTGTTATCGGGCAGAAAACCTTTGCGCATCGATAGTTCGTGATCGGGAAAAATCGATAGTTTGCCGAGCTTTTGCTTCGGGTCCGGGGTCGGTAGGGTGATTTTAACTCCGCCTGAGATCTCCTCGGGAGATTTGGCTTTGCTGAGAATACTATCGATCGCCCGGATGGCAAAGCGGGCTTCCTGAGACACGTTTTTCTTGCGGTCTTTGATGCTGTCGAGCTCTTCGAGCACCGTCATCGGGATGGCGATATCTTGTTCTTTGAATTCGGTTAGACAGTGAGGGTCGTGCAACAAAACGTTGGTATCGAGTATGTATAGCTTACGATTTCTATTAGCTGCATTCATGTGGTTACCTCGACGTTATTGTTCCATATGCGATGGCTGTGCGGTTCGGTATCAAAAACTGTATCCATGACGCTCGCACTCAATCTCTTTTAATGTCACCCCGTATTGCTGTGTTTGTGGTGGCTAATATAGCGGGTTGCAGAACTATCTTCAGAGTAGCGTAGTCGTATAGATGAAACCTAGCAGTTTTTTAAATACGGGTCTGACAGCGCCTGAACTATAGTGGATGGTGTTTGTGGATAGTGTTTGCTGTGGTGCTGGCGAACGCCTAATCTATCTGTTTTTCTGTTGTGAGTACTGCGCATGTGTGAACTGCTGGGCATGAGTGCCAACGTCCCCACCGATATCTGCTTCAGCTTTGCTGGGTTGATGCAGCGAGGAGGGGGGACCGGTCCGCATCGTGACGGTTGGGGAATTGCTTTTTATGAGGGTCGAGGGGTACGCAGCTTCCATGACCCAGAGCCCAGTGCCCAGTCGCGTATTGCCCAGCTGGTGCGTGAGCACCCCATTAAGAGCCATGTGGTGATCAGCCATATACGTCAGGCCAATGTAGGGCAGATCTGCCTGGCCAATACCCATCCTTTTACCCGAGAGCTCTGGGGTCAGTATTGGACCTATGCGCACAACGGCCAGTTGGATGCTAGGTTGTTCGAGCTGCCCCTGGGTGTCTACCGCCCGGTAGGAACCACCGACAGCGAGTACGCGTTCTGCTGGCTGTTGGGGCAGTTGCGCGATCAATTCCCCGAGCCTCCCGCCAGGGCGCGACTGTTTGATTTTATCCGCCAGCGCTGTGATCAGCTGCGCGAGCTGGGGGTGTTTAACATGCTGCTAAGCGATTCGGAGCATCTGTTTGCGTACTGTAGCTCCAAGCTCTGCTGGATCACCCGGCGTGCCCCCTTTGGGGAGGCCTCGTTAAAGGATGATGATGTGGTGGTGGATTTTTGTCAGCAGACCCAGCCGGGCGATGTCGTTACCCTGATCGCCACTGAACCGCTAACCAAAAACGAGCAGTGGCAGCCGATGCAGAGCGGTGAGCTACAGTTGTTTGTAAAGGGGTTGGCGGTGACGCCGAGCTAATTGGGCTGCGCTGTTCGGCGGGCTGGTGTTACCCGGATTAGTCGGATGGGTTGGCGCTGAATACCACGCACTCCTGGTCGCCGGTATTGCGAAAGCGGTGCGGGCGGCGGCTGGAAAAGTAATAACCATCGCCGGGGCCGAGTCGATATACCTCTAGGTCCACCGTGAGTTCAAGCTCACCACTGACCACAATGCCGCCCTCTTCGCCATCATGTTGCAACACCTCGGACCCGGTATCCGCGCCTGGAGCATAACGTTCATGCATGATGTCCATGCTGCGATTCTTGATCGTCGCTCCCACCAGTTTAAGACTGACGTTGTTGGTCCCCAAATCGGGTTGCTCCGTCTGTCGAAACACCACCTGGTCGGGCACTATGTTGTCCAGGTCAAGGGTGAAGAAATCACCGATCGAAATAGGGATGCCGGCCAGTACTTTTTTGAGCGAGCTGACAGAAGGGCTGACACCGTTTTTTTCGATCATCGAGATGGTGCTATTGGTGACACCGGCACGTTTTGCCAGTTCACGTTGTGATAAACCTTTTATTTTGCGCAAGGTTTTAAGACTTTCACCGACATCCACCCAAGAGCCCCCCTGTTTTTAATTCTGAACGAGTATAACCCAACCTTATACAGATTTTACCCGAATCAGGGGTAAGATCTGTATAAGGTTGGGGGGTGGATTGGCAGCTTAGGCCAGAATGCCTTTCGGGCTGGCCTCGATGATACTTAGCCGTTCTTCGGTCACCTCGATCACCGCTGTGCAGATCCGGGGGGCGTCGCCGTAAGTGCTGTCGATACGGCCCAGGTTTTGCACTGCAACATGATGATTTTTAATCAATCATTGACCTCTGTTGGCTGGTTAGGTAAAACGTCTTAGACCAAGGTCTATTGGTCGTTCGTTTAAGGAGGCTCGATGTTGACTCAGGGATATCTACATTACCACAACGGCAATCCGCTGGATTGCGGCAGTTATACCACGCTGGTCGATGTTCTTGATCAGGCGTGGCGGCGCTATCCCCAACTTCCGGCGTTCAATAATTTTGGTTGTGCTCTGAGTTACGATCAATTGGAGTGTCGTTCACGCGATTTTGCGGCCTATCTGCAGCACCGAACTTCGCTCCAGCCTGGCGATCGAATTGCTATTCAGCTACCCAATCTATTGCAATACCCTATTGTGCTGTTCGGTGCGCTACGCGCCGGGCTGGTCATCGTTAACACTAACCCCCTCTACTCTTCATCGGAGATGTTGCATCAATTTAAGGACTCGGGAGCCAAGGGGCTGGTAGTACTGGCAAACATGGCCAGCAAGGTTGAAGCGATTCTTGAGCAGACCGCTATTGAAACCCTGATCATTACCGAGCTTGGGGATGCGTTGCCGTTTTCGAAGCGCTGCCTGGTGAATGCTTCGGTGCGTTATCTAAAGCGTCTGGTGCCCGACTATCGGCTACCGACGGCGCAGCGTTATTCGCGGGTAATGCAGCAAGGCAAGCGCTTGCAGTTTGTCGCGCCGACTATTGCTGCGGATGATCTGGCACTGCTGCAATACACCGGAGGAACCACGGGGGCGGCGAAAGGGGTGATGCTTAGCCATCGTAATCTGCTCGCCAACCTTATTCAGGTAAAACAGATGTTGGGTTGCGCCACGGAAGTGGGTGCTGAGATCGCTATCGCTCCTTTGCCGTTCTACCATATCTACTCCTTTACCGTCAGCTGCATGTTGATGATGGAGATCGGTGCGCAGGTGGTGCTGATCACCAACCCCCGCGATATTGCCAGCTTTATACGGGAGTTGCAGCGTTGGAAGTTTACGGTTTTTAGTGGCTTGGATACGTTGTTTGTGGACCTGTGCCAGCAGTCTGATTTTCATCGGCTCGATTTCAGTCGGCTGAGGTTAACCCTCTCGAGCGGGATGGTGCTTGCCACAGAGGTCGCTGAGCAGTGGCAGCGGGTGACCGGTTGCGCGGTACTCGAAGGTTACGGGATGACCGAAACCGGCCCGGTCATTAGTGTGAATCCGCCCGGCGCTATTGAGTTAGGCTCTATTGGTCTGCCTATTAAGGCAACCGCCGTACGCTTGATTGATGATGAGGGTGTAGAGGTGCCGGTGGGCGAAAGCGGTGAGCTTTGTGTCCGAGGACCACAGGTGATGGCGGGCTATTGGCAGCATCCGCACGAGACGGCGTTGGTGCTGGGCGCTGATGGCTGGTTCAAAACGGGTGATATAGCCCGTGTCAATGAAAACGGTTATTTAACCATCGTTGATCGTAAGCAGGACGTTATTAACGTTTCAGGTTTCAATGTGTACCCCAGTGAGCTGGAGTCTGTGGCGTTAACGCATCCGGATATTGTGGATTGCGTAGCGATTGGGCTGCCGGATGCCGATCATGGAGAGTTGATCAAGCTGTACGTCATCTCTGGCAATTCGCAGCTGTCAGTGCAGGATATTCGCCAGTACTGTCGCGAGCGGCTGATCGCCTACAAGGTGCCCGCGCAGGTGGAGTTTAGAGACGAGCTGCCGCGCAGTGCTATCGGTAAGGTATTGCGTCGTGCATTGCGAGACGAGGCTCTGCAAAAACGACTCAATGGCACTCAGGGGGGGTGCTCCTATTCCGATACCCTCAAGGCTGCGTCGCTGTCGTAGCATCAGAAGGCGCCGTCCAAGGTGTCGATTAACAGCGAGGCTTGGGCGCCTTTGTTCGGTATTAACGCCGTTCGGTTTTAGCCTGGACGCTGTTAACTATGACCGCTGATCTTGGCGTGCAGCGGTTTGGTTTGCTCGAAGGTCTCCAGCTGTTCGGCGCTGGCTTTGCCTTGATACTGGGATTTCCAGTCGCCGTAGTTCATCCCGTACACCGCCGCTAAGGCCTGTTCGTAACTCAGCTCAACGCCTTGCGCCTGAGCACCGGCCAGATACCATTTTGATAAGCAGTTGCGACAGAATCCGGCCAAGTTCATCAGCTCGATGTTTTGCACGTCGGTGCGTTGCTGTAGATGGGCAACTAAGCCGCGAAAAGCGGCGGCTTCGATCTCGGTTTGGGTACGCTTATCCATATCTAGGGTCCTGGTGAGTTGCGCTAGGTGTTCTAAAAACGAGTAGCGGGCGCCCGCGTCGGCGTCTGGATTATTCTTTGTCCGATTAAATTGCTTGGATTTGGATGAGCTGGATTGTTGCACGTTTATGCGTGCGGGCCAATGTGATCTTGCTCGGCGGGCTGTGCTATTATCGCCAGCTTATTTTACTGCCTGATAGGTAACCCTGATGACATTTGAAGAGTTGCTCCAATCGATGAATCCAGAGATCCATGCCCGCATGAAAACAGCGGTGGAGTTGGGTAAGTGGGCCGATGGCCGCCGCTTAAGCGCAGAGGAGCGCGAGAGTTGCATGCAGGCTGTGATCGCGTACGACGAAACCCATCTACCCGAGGATCAGCGGGTCGGCTTTATTGACCGTACCAAGGCTGACGGCTCGCAGCACGGCTCCAGTCAAAGCACCGAGTCGATAGTCAAAATTATGAACGGCTAACCCCGATGTTATTGAGCAACGCTGCGCTGGAGGCGGGTTTGAGCCTGCAGGGACAGGGCGATCTATCCAAGATGCGAGTCGAGTTGGGGAGCACGCCAGGGCAGCCCTGCCAGTACTGGTTGTCGCTGGATCAGCAAGAGGTTCATCTGAATCCCCTGCTGGGCAAGCCGATCAGTTTGGTCTATCAGGGTGCTATTCACTGTCAGCATTGTGGTCGAGCTAGCAATAAAAGCTTTGCCCAGGGTTACTGTTATCCCTGCTTTAAGAAACTGCCCCAGTGTGACAGCTGTATCCTCAGTCCTGAAAAGTGCCATTTCGAGCAGGGCAGCTGCCGTGATAGCGACTGGGGCCAGGCATTTTGCATGAATGAGCATATCGTTTATCTGGCCAACTCCTCCGGAATCAAGGTCGGGATTACCCGTGCCAGCCAGATACCGACGCGCTGGATCGACCAGGGTGCGATCCAGGCGTTGCCGATTTTTCGGGTGGATACCCGGCAGCGCTCCGGTCTGGTGGAGGTGCTGTACAAACAGCATGTGGCGGATAAAACCAACTGGCGTATGATGCTCAAAGGCGAGGTGGCAGCGGTTGATCTGATCGCCGCACGTGAACAACTACAAGCCCTCTGCCAGACCGATATTGTAGCACTGCAACAGCGCCACGGCATCCAGGCGGTTCAACCTATCCTCGATGCCGAGGTGGTCGAGATCAGCTACCCGGTGCGCAACTATCCACTGAAGATCAGCTCACAGAGTTTTGATAAAACCGCACGGGTGGCGGGTGTTTTACAGGGGATCAAGGGCCAGTACCTGATCCTCGACACAGGGGTGATCAATATCCGCAAGTTTAGCGCCTATCAGGTTCAGCTGTTTGCCTGAATCTAGTTGAACCCTATCGTTGTCCGGTATCTGCCGGACCATCAGTATTGAAGATTACGAGCATCTACAGCATGAGTCCTCAGAGCCCCACCACGATCTACCTGAAAGATTACCGCGTGCCAGCGTTTTTGATCGAGCGTACCGAGCTGCACTTTGAACTGGGTGATAAGGCGACGCTGGTGCGCTCAAAGCTGCATCTGCGGCGTAATCCGCAATCCACTGAGCCGCAGGCAGCATTGCAACTGCATGGCGATAGCAGTCTAGTGCTGCGGCGCCTGGTACTAGATGGCAAGGATCTGAGTGCCGCGGATTACTCGCGAGATGCGGAGTACCTGACCCTGAATGGCTTGCCCGAGCAGTGTCTGCTTGAATGTGTCACCCTGATCAAGCCGCAGGAGAATACCTCGCTGGAGGGGTTGTACCGCTCCAATGGTATGTTCTGCACCCAGTGCGAAGCCGAGGGTTTTCGTAAGATCACCTTCTACCTTGATCGACCCGATGTGATGTCGTTGTTTACCACCACTATCGCCGCTAACAAGGCTGATTTTCCGGTACTGCTCTCTAACGGCAATCCGATCGCCAAAGGCGATCAGGGTGCGCGTCATTGGGTCACCTGGGAAGACCCGTTCAAGAAGCCTGCCTATCTATTTGCGCTGGTCGGTGGCGATTTGCAGTCTGTTGAGGACCGCTTTACCACCTGTAGCGGTCGTGACATTGCGTTGCAGCTGTTTGTTGAGCCTCAGAATCTGGACAAGTGTGAGCATGCCTTGGCATCGCTCAAGCGCGCCATGGCATGGGACGAACAGGTCTACGGTCGTGAGTACGATCTGGATATCTTTATGATCGTCGCGGTGGACCATTTCAACATGGGGGCGATGGAGAACAAGGGGCTTAATATCTTCAACTCCTCATGCGTACTGGCGAAGGCCGAGACCACTACTGATGCCGGCTTTGAACGGATAGAGGGGATCGTCGCGCACGAGTATTTTCATAACTGGTCGGGCAACCGGGTGACTTGTCGGGACTGGTTTCAGTTGAGTCTCAAAGAGGGCTTTACGGTATTTAGAGACTGTGAGTACTCTGCGGATATCGGCTCGCGTACCGTCAAGCGGATCGACAATGTCAGCCTGTTGCGCACCTTGCAATTCGCAGAGGATGCAGGTCCCATGGCGCATCCGATACGTCCGGAGTCCTACATGGAGATCTCCAACTTCTATACCCTGACGGTGTATGAGAAGGGTGCTGAGGTGGTGCGGATGATTCATACCTTGCTGGGGGCCGAGCTGTTTCGCAAGGGCTCGGATCTTTATTTTGAGCGCCATGATGGTCAGGCGGTCACCACGGATGATTTTGTCCAGGCGATGGAAGACGCTTCGGCTATCGATCTGACCCAGTTTCGCCGTTGGTACAGCCAGGCAGGCACGCCTCGAGTCGTCGTGACGGATAGTTACGATGCGGCGACCCAGTGCTACAGTCTGCAGGTCAAGCAATCTTGTCCCGCCACCCCTGGCCAGCCCCATAAACAGCCGTTGCATATCCCGTTGACGATCGGCCTGCTCGATACCCAGGGCCAGAGCCTGATTTTGGAGGATGGCCAGACTAGTCAAGTCCTGCATCTGCTAGAGGCCGAGCAGAGCTTTGTGTTTCAGGGTATCGCCAGTAAGCCGATCCCCTCACTATTACGTGGGTTTTCGGCACCCGTCAAACTCGACTATCCCTATAGTCGGGAGGAGCTGGTGCTGCTAATGAGTCAGGATACCGACGGCTTTAACCGCTGGGATGCAGGGCAGCGTTTAGCGGTAGAGGTGATGCAGGAGCTGATGGTTGATGCGCAGGCAGGTCGGCCACTGGCCTTAGATGCTTCGCTGCTGGCGGCCTTCACCCAGGTGCTGAGCGACCACAGCCTGGATCCGGCGATGGTGGCTAAGCTGCTGCAGCTACCCTCGGAAGCGTACCTGGCCGAACTCGCCTCGGAGATCGACCCGTTGGCGATCCATCAGGTGCGAGAGTTTGTTCGTCGTGCGTTGGCGCAGGCGTTGGAGGGGTTGCTGCTGGATGCGTATCGGCGTCACCGTAGCGAGGGCACCTATCAATTCACTGCCGAGGCGATCGCAGCGCGCAGCCTGCAGAATGCTGCACTTGCTTACTTGATGGCACTAGAGCAACCGCACTGTCTATCGCTGGCCCAGCAGCAATTTGAAACCGCCGATAATATGACCGATGTCTTGGCGGCCCTGAGCCTGATCGTGCACTCCGGTTTTGATAAAGAGCGGGAGCAGGTGCTCTATGCGTTTTACCAACAGTGGCAGCATGATCCGCTGGTTGTTAATCAATGGCTTAGCGTGCAGGCGCTGTCGCCGCGCGAGGATGCCTTGGAGCAGGTACAGCAGCTCATGCAGGCGACGTTGTTTGATCTCAAAAATCCCAATCGGGTACGGGCGTTGATCGGGGTGTTCTGTGGTCAGAATGCGGTACAGTTTCATCGTGCAGACGGCGAAGGTTACCGGTTCTTGGCGGATCGAATTATCGAACTGGATCGGCTCAACCCGCAGATCGCCTCACGCTTGCTGACACCGCTGACGCGCTGGAAGCGTTACAGCGGTGAGCGGCAGCGCTTGATGCGGATACAGCTGCAGCGGATTATGGCAGCGGAGCTCTCCAAGGACAGTTTCGAGGTGGTCAGTAAAAGTTTAGTCTGAGACGTTCTGTCTGAGAGGGTAAGGCGCTATACTCGGTGACCTCAACGTCAGAGTCACTGTTAGTGGACCTATTGATATTGTTATCTTTGTGCCGTAAACCGTTATAGGTATAGGAGAATCAGAAAAAATGGAACCATATCTCGCCGCTAGGCTGAAGGGTGATTATCAACGGCAATACCGCCGTTTTGAAGAAAAGTATGATCTGGGTTATAGCGCTAATGAAGCACTAAAACATCACAAATCCAGCCGTGTCTGGATAGCGGGGGTGTTGGTATTGCTGTTTTCCATGTCCTCAGATTTTTTTCTAGGAGCAGCTGCAGGTCTGTTTGGTGTCTATTTCTACCAGATCGTGACCACCTACATGCAGAAGTCGCAGGCCGAAGATGCGGTGGAAGAGATTGAGCGCTGGTTCAGTCAGCATGGCTTGATGTTCCAAGATAAATCCCCGTTTTTTAAAGTCGATGAGCAGTTGCAGAATCCACTTAACCTGTTTGAAGACAGCCTCTACCAATAGCCTAGAGCGGTATTGCGCTGGACCTGCACTAAGCTAGACCTGTACTAAGCTAGACCTGTACTAAATTGTAGCGCCGTGTCTGTGTATCTACACTGAAGACACGGCGTTTGTGTTTTTGCCCTGTACCGATCTATGGATGCCAGAGGAGTGAGCTAATGGTTAGCTGGAATGAGGTGATTAGATTTTGGTTTGTAGAGATCGAACCGGCCAGCCATTGGGGCAAAGACCCTGAGTTCGATCAGTTGATCGAACAGCGCTTTGGCGACCTCTATCAGTCTGCCTGCGCTTGTGAACTCTATCCCTGGCGTACTCAGGCTCAGGGGCGCTTGGCCGAGGTGATTATTCTGGATCAGTTTTCCCGCAATCTGTATCGCGATACGGATAAGGCTTTTGCCCAGGATGGCCTGGCCTTGGCGCTGGCACAGGAGGCCGTGAGTCTGGGGGTGGCGGCGGAGCTCCCCCCTCAGCAGCGCGCGTTTCTGTATCTACCCTTTATGCACAGTGAGTCAGCAGCTATCCATCAGCGCGCCTTGGCGCTGTTTGCAGAGCCGGGGCTTGAGGACAACTATCAGTTTGAGCTACGCCACAAGGCGATTATTGATCGTTTTGGACGCTACCCGCATCGTAATGATCTATTGGGGCGTCGCTCTACCGCGAAGGAGCTCAAGTTCTTACAAGAGCCAGGATCGTCGTTTTAAGTCTGCGCTCGGGTGCAACAAAGCCAGCAGCAGTTTGCTAGCCGATAGCCCTGTTGCGAGTCTGTGTGTTGTATGGCTATGGCGTTTAAGTTACCGGTTTAGATGGGTATTTGTATGAGTGATGAGATCAATTATAAGAACAACCCGCTGAATGGCGTCGGTTTAAAAAGCCTGTTGACTGACATTGTCGACCATTATGGTTTCGAGATCCTGTTTGCTTATTTGAATATCAACTGCTTTAAGAGCAATCCGAGTATCGATTCGAGTGTCAAGTTTTTGAAAAAAACCGCTTGGGCGCGCGAAAAAGTGGAAGTGTTCTATCTATATCAATTTAAAAACTTGCCTCGGGTCTCCTCTGCACAATTTTCCCTGCCCCCCAGAGCACGGATTGTTCCAGATGGTCAGATGCCAGGCGAGCCTGCTGAACTGAGTTTGGAAGATGCTGAGCGGTTACGCGAACAGCGGGCCAAGAGATCGGCTGCTCGGGATCGAGGAGTCGGCGTTAGACGTTCTGGAGCCAGGGGTACCGGAGAGCGTTCGGGCGCGGATAAGCGTTTTGGAGCAGGGCGGAGCAAGCCTGCAGAGGGTCGTGATAATTATCGTCCAGGCGGGGGTGACTCGAGTCAGGGTAGCCCTGATTCTGCCGATGCGGGCCCTGTCGATCCCTGGGCGGCATGGAAAAACAGATCAGAGAACTAGGTCGTCATCTGCAACACGCTTTCTCTGAGTCATAGAGAAAAAAGCGCTAGGTGGTTCCGGGTTGCCATTTTAATACTGGCTAACCCGGTAACCTATCCCCCCTTTAAAAAATCAGAGCGCGGCGATCTTGTCACACTGCTGCTGCAGTTTCTCGGCAGCGCTTCTGGCCTCGTCCGCTTTAGCGCGCTCCTTAGCGACCACCTCTTCGGGGGCCTTGTCGACAAACTTGGGGTTGCTGAGCTTGGCTTCGACCTGGGCGATCAGCTTGCCGAGCTTATCCAGCTCTTTTTGCAGACGACCGAGCTCTGCGTCTTTGTCGATCAGTCCCGCCATCGGTACCAGTACCTGCATCTCGCCGACCAGCGAGGTCGCTGACAGCGGCGCTTCAGTGCCGGCCTCGAGCCAGGTTGCTGATGCCAGATTGGCCATCTTGATCAAGGAGGGGCGGTTGGCGTTTAAGCGTGCCTGATCATCGCTGCTGCCGTTGGCGAACAACACGTTGATGTGTTTGGCTGGGGAGATGTTCATCTCACCGCGGATGTTACGGATCCCCAAGATCGCGCCTTTGAGCCATTCGATATCTGCTTCGGCCTGGGGGTTGATCTTGCTCTGCTCTGCCTGCGGGTAGGGCTGCTGCATGATGGTAGCGCCGCTGATGCCCGCCAAGGGCGCCACGCGCTGCCAGATCTCTTCGGTAATAAAGGGCATAAACGGATGCGCCAGACGCAGTGCGGTTTCCAATACCTGCACCAGCGTTTGCCGGGTGCCACGCAGTTGCGCGGCACTGGCGTTTTCGTCCCAGAGTACCGGCTTGGAGAGCTCCAGATACCAATCGCAGTATTCGTTCCAGATAAACTCGAACAGCTGCTGGGCCGCCTGGTCGAAGCGGAACTCGCTCATCGCTTTGTCGATCTGCAGTTCGGTATGTTGTAATCGAGAGACGATCCAGCGATCGGCCTGGGTGAGTTCAATCTCACCACCTTGCTGACCGCAGTCTTTAGCGGCAATCATGTTGCCCTGATCATCCTGCTGTTCGGCATTCATCAGTACGTAGCGGGCGGCGTTCCAGATCTTGTTGCAGAAGTTGCGATAGCCTTCGATCCGTCCCATGTCGAACTTGATATCGCGTCCGGTAGAGGCCAGTGAGCAGAAGGTAAAGCGCAGCGCGTCAGTACCGTAGGAGGCGATCCCCTGTGGAAACTCATTGCGGGTCTGTTTTTCAATCTTGGCGGCCAGCTTGGGCTGCATCATATTGGCGGTACGTTTTTCGACCAGCTGGTCGAGGGTTATACCGTCGATCAGATCCAGTGGGTCGAGGACGTTGCCCTTGGATTTGGACATCTTATGACCCAGAGAATCACGCACCAGACCGTGAACATAGACATGCTTAAAGGGCACCTGCGGGGTGCCGTCGTCGTTCTTGATAAAGTGCATCGACATCATGATCATCCGCGCGACCCAGAAGAAGATGATATCGAAGCCGGTGACCAGCACATCGGTCGCGTGGAAGGTCTTGAGCAGGTTGTCGTCCTTGGGCCAGTCCAGCGTGGAGAAGGTCCAGAGTGCCGAACTGAACCAGGTGTCGAGTACATCCTCGTCCTGACGCAGGACGATCTCGTCTCCTAGGCTATGTTCACGCCGCACTTCGGCTTCGTCACGACCGACATACACCTGACCGGAGGCGTCGTACCAGGCCGGGATCCGATGGCCCCACCAGAGTTGGCGGGAGATGCACCAGTCCTGAATGTCGCGCATCCAGGAGAAGTACATGTTTTCATACTGCTTGGGAACGAATTGAATCTCGCCGTCTTCGACCGCCTTGATGGCAGGCTTGGCCAGCTCTTTGGCGCTGACGTACCACTGATCGGTCAGCCAGGGTTCGATGACCGCATGGGATCTATCGCCCATCGGTACCTTGAGGGCGTGGTCGTCGATCTTCTCCAACAGTCCCAGGCATTCAAAGTCGGTGACAATCTGTTTACGCGCCACGAAACGATCCAGGCCCGCGTAGGCGGCGGGAAGGCTGGCATCAACCTCGCTGTTCACCGAACCGTCGATATTAAACACCTCGGCGCGGGCTAGAATGGCAGCATCACGATCGAGAATATTAAACAGCGGTAGACGGTGGCGTTTGCCGACCTCGTAATCGTTGAAATCATGCGCCGGGGTGATCTTGACGCAGCCAGTACCAAATGCCGGATCGACGTAATCATCGGCAATGATCGGAATACGCCGATTGACCAGCGGCAGGATCACCTCCTGGCCGACCAGTCCCAGATAGCGCGCGTCTTCGGGGTGTACCGCAACGGCGGAGTCACCGAGCATGGTTTCGGGGCGGGTGGTGGCCACGGTCAGATAGTCCAGCCCCGTGGCGGTTTTAGCGCCATCGGCGAGCGGATAGCGGAAATGCCACAGGCTGCCCTTGTCGTCGACGTTTTCCACCTCCAGATCGGAGATCGCGGTATGCAGTGCCGGATCCCAGTTGACCAACCGCTTGCCGCGGTAGATCAGACCATCTTTATGCAGGCGTACAAAGGCCTCTTTAACCGCCTCCGACAAACCCTCGTCCATAGTAAAGCGCTCGCGGCTCCAGTCCACAGAAGAGCCTAAACGGCGGATCTGATTGGTGATGGTGCCACCGGATTGCTCTTTCCACTCCCAGATCTTATCGATAAAGGCGTCGCGGCCTAGATCGTGGCGACTGACGCCCTGGGCACCCAGTTGCCGCTCTACCACCATCTGGGTGGCGATGCCGGCATGGTCGCAGCCCGGTTGCCAGAGGGTGTTGTGGCCCTTCATGCGATGGTAGCGGATCAGGCTGTCCATGATGGCATTGTTGAAACCATGGCCCATATGCAGGCTGCCGGTGACGTTGGGCGGCGGAATCATGATGCAGTAGGGATCCCCCTGTCCTGAAGGTTTAAAGTAGCCTTTTTTTTCCCAGGTTTGGTACCAGGAGCGCTCAATCGCGTGGGGTTGGTAAGTCTTATCCATAGCGGGATTATTTGAACTCGTTAGCAGCTGTCAGAAAGGGAGAGGGCCGGGTTGGCACTAGGGCCCACAAACTGGGAGCCCAAAAATAGCAGTGCCTGCCGCCGAATCGGTCGATTATACACAGCGGCTGAGGGTGGGTGTAGGTCGATTGTGGATCAACCACTGATGCTTGCTAAATCCCTAGAAGAACTAATAAGAAATTATCCTACAGATAGTCGGGTTGCCGTTGGCTAGAATGCAATATTGAGTATAAAAGTCTACATTAGATAGAGGACATTAACGTGCGCGATCTCGCAGTGCGGTTGGCTATGACTCACTGTTGAAGCAGCGGCCCTCACCGAGCTGGCGCTACGGCTGTCTAATCTTGGCGAGTAAGTCGGTGCTGCCCCGCGTTTTCGCAATTGCAATAAGGATTAATTCTGCATGGATCGCAGCCTCGATAGTCATCTCTCGCCTTTTTACCTGGCTTTATTCTATGTGCTGGGGCCTCTGGCGGCATTACTGCTGGCCTTAATCATAGCGTTTGGCCATGTGCAACAGGCCTTCGACGCTATGTCCAAGCAGGCCCTGCGTGAGATGGAAGCCCGAGCAGCTACCTTTGAGTTGGCGCTGGAAGGTTTTGTTAATGTTATTGCCATTGTCCAGGAGCATGACGATCGCCAGATCCGCGCCTATGCTCGGGGTTTACGCCAGCTCTACCCTGAGATCTATATGTTTGAGATCGCGACTCGGGTTGTGCACGCCGAGCGTGACGTGTTCGAGCGGTCGATGCAGGCTCAAGGCTATCGAGATTTTTCGATCCACGGTTTTGATTACGAGGCTAGCCGTCAGCTGCGGGCGCTGGCTGAACGTCCCTTTTATTACCCTATTCGCTTTATTGAACCCGAGTCTGCAGCGACCATGCCGGTATTGGGCCTGGATCTAGGAAGTACCTCAAAGATGCATTTTGACGCCGCGAATCAGTCCCTAACGGCACCTCGTGCCGTGGCTTCCAGTCCCTTTGAGTTGCTCGAAGGCGGTTTGGGCTATGTGATCTATCGCCCGGTGAGCGGTCCGGTGTCGACAACCGGCGGCGAGGAGGATCTGTCGGCGCTGCAGGCACAGGAGATGGCGCTGTTGGTTATCCGGGTTGTTGATCTGTTGCCCCGTTGGCTGCAGCACCAGGATCGTTACCGCATCCGTTTGGCCTACCCGCAGGCGTCAGCAGGGGCGGATGGCTGGATGCTGAGCGGGTCTGCTCAGGATGCCAGTGCGGTGCACTGGCTTACCGATCTTCGTACGCTTCAGTATGTGGCGGTGCTCAATAATCGCTCTCAGCCTTTTGAGTTGACGTTGACCACCCTGGTGCGCGGGTCGGATCTGAGTAGTATTTGGCTGATACTGGTATTTTTTAGCGGCACCTTGCTGTGCTTTTATGGCGCGCACCTGGTTAAACAATATTCGTTGCGCAAGTCTCGTGTCATTGAGGAGCAACAACAGCTTTACCATAAAGCCAATTTTGATACCTTGACCCGCCTTCCCAATATCAACCTCTTGCTCGATCGCGCCGAACAGGCCATGCGCATGGCTGATCGCTCGAACGGCAAGGTTGGTATCTGCTATCTGGATATTAATAAATTTAAACAGATTAACGATAGCCTGGGACACCAGATTGGCGACCGAGCATTGGTCGAGATCGCGACGAGATTAACAACGGTGTTGCGAGCTGAAGATACCGCGGCCCGCATTCATGGCGATGAATTTGTGATTCTGCTGCCTGAATTAGACGATGGTCATGCATTACGGCAGGTATCGGCTAAGATTCTGGCTATTTTTGATCAGCCCTTCGCTATCGCAGAGCCCGCACTGCTGATCGGTGGCAGCATCGGTAGCGCGCTCTATCCGGATGATGCGAATGATCTGGAAGCCTTGCTGCATATCAGCGATGAGCGGATGTACAGTCATAAACAGCCTGTCGACTATCCGCTAGCACAGAGACCTGCTACAGACCTTGCCGAGTTGGCCACCAATCCTGAGAGAATGGGTTAAGCCACGTTACCGCGCGGCCAACCCCGATAACCACCTAGCTACGCATATCATTCATCCGGATCTCATAGCCTTGCTGCTGGTAGCGGCGGTAATTCGATCGGGTCGCATCCAGGATGCGTTGATCCTGGACCACGACCTCAATGATGCGTGCAAATTGCAGCGCGGTGTCGGCAACGTCCAGTTCTAGGTTGACGAACACATCGCGGTGCTGAGGCAGGCTATCGCCGTAACCGATCTCGATCGCCGAATCGAGCTGTTCGGCGATCAGGCTGTGGGGCAGGAACGCCTCCGCGCGAAACTCCCATAGCAGCTCGTCCAGCTGCCGGGCGCTGGTTTCATCGCTGGTACGGATATAGATCCGGTGTCCCAAGCGGTGCACTTTCTCCAGTACCTTGCAAAGAAAGTGACGCCGAGCTTGGGGATTGTCCGTGGCTAACACATAAAAGTCGCTACGGGGCATGGCTTAGGCGTTGCTGTCATGGCCGTCGCAGTTACCCTCTTGGCAGCAGGCGTCGGTGTTATCTTCGGTGTCGGTCGCCAGATCGATCAGGTACTGGGTGAGCAGTGGTACGCAGCGGCCGGTTGCGCCTTTCTGTTTACCGCTAACCCAGGCGGTACCGGCGATATCCAGGTGTGCCCAAGCGAATTTCTTGGCGAAGCGTGACAGGAAGCAGGCAGCGGTGATCGTTCCGGCTGGGCGGCCACCGATATTCGCCATATCGGCGAAGTTGCTGTCCAGTTGTTCCTGATACTCATCCCAGAGTGGCAGAGGCCAGGCGCGGTCGGTGCTGTAGTCGGAGGCGGCCAGCAGCTTGCTGGCTAAGGCTTCGTTATTGCTTAGCAAGGCGTTGGTTTTATGGCCCAGGGCGATGATACAGGCACCAGTCAGGGTGGCGATATCGATAACACTGGCGGGCTCAAAACGCTCGGCGTAGGTCAGCGCATCGCAGAGTACCAGTCGGCCTTCGGCATCGGTATTGAGGATTTCAACTGTTTGGCCAGACATCGTAGTCACGATATCGCCAGGTTTGGTGGCAAAGCCGCTAGGCATGTTTTCTGCCGCGGCGATGATCGCGACGATATTCAGGTCCAGTCCCAGTTCGGCGATCGCGGTCATGGTGCCCAGGACACTGGCGGCACCGCACATGTCGTACTTCATCTCATCCATGGCCTCGCCGGGTTTGAGGCTGATGCCACCCGAATCGAAGGTGATCCCTTTGCCGACCAGTACATGAGGCTTGTCATCGGCATTCGCACCCTGATAATGGAGTACGATCAACTTGGCTTCCTGCTCGGAACCTGCGGCCACCGACAGCAGGGCTCCCATGCCGAGTTCCTCCATCTGCATTTCGTTAACAATATCGATATCGATACAGTCATACTCGTCGGCCAGCTCTTGCGCCTGCTCGGCCAGATACGTGGGGGTGCAGATGTTGCCGGGCAGATTGCCCAGATCGCGAGCTGTCGCTACCCCATTGGCGATGGCCGAGGCGTCAAGAATGGCGATCTCGCCGGTTTCCACATCCTCTTCGGCAAGCAGGATCTGGATGGTCTCGAATTCGACCTGGTCCGAAGGTTTGCTTTTTAATTGGTCGAATTGATACAGCCCCGCCGCCAGGGTTTCCGCGAGGATGCGGCTGCGCCAATAACAGTCACGATCGTTAACGGCGCTGGCGTCAAAGGCGACAGCGAACTCGGTGACCCGAACCGCTTTAAGGGCGGTCAGTGCGGCGGTTACGATTTTCTTAAAGTTATTATCATTGCGTTCATCGGCTTTGCCGAGGCCCACCAGCAGCACCCGCTTGGCGGCGATACCGCTAAGTTGTTGCAATAGTAGCGTATCACCGCTTTTGCCACGAATATCTCCGGCGGCGATCACCGCACTCAGGTAACCGTTGCAAGCGCTGTCGAGCTGCTGTGCAGCAGGAGACAGTTGACCGCCTTCACTGACGCCGACCACTACACAGGCGCTGGTTAATTGGGGTAACGCATCACTTGAAATCTGAAATTCCATAACTGCTCCACAAGACATCGTCTGGGCTTTAAGGGATAATGCCGCCGATTCAGAAAGTAACCGAATCGGCGTCCGAATGGCCGAGAGTTTACGATAATTTTACTTCGTTTGCAGAGCTCATCCGCGAGCTTTATTTAATCTTCCTACCACCCTAATAGAGAGGATCGCCCTTCGGTGATTATTTTTCGCTACCTCACCAAGGAAGTCCTGGTCAGTATGACTGCGGTCACCGGCGTCTTATTGCTCATTATTATGAGCGGCCGGTTTATCAAGTATTTGGGCAACGCCGCAGAAGGCAAAGTGGCTGCCGAGATCTTGTTGTTGCTGATCAGTTATCGAATTCCGGGCTTCCTGGAGTTGATCCTGCCGCTGGGATTGTTCCTGGGTATTTTGCTCAGTTACGGTCGACTTTATCTGGAAAATGAGATCACCACGCTGAGTGCCTGCGGGATGAGTGATCATCGCTTGCAATGGTTGACCCTTGGGCCTGCTGCGTTGGTAGCGGTGTTGGTGGCCTGTTTGAGTTTCTGGATTACCCCTTGGGGAGCGGGGCAGGTTAAAAACCTGTTGAACCAGCAAGAATCGATGACCGAATTCGATGTGTTGATCGAAGGCCGATTCCAGAAACTGCCCAGTAAAGGCCGGGTTTCCTATGTCGGGGAGCTGACCAATAATCGCACCGAACTGCGTGATATCTTTCTCTCAGAACAGATGAAGACCCGCACGGGAGACCAGCTCGGCATTGTGGTTGCCGAAGCGGGACGCCAGTACATGGATCTGCAAACCCGCAGTCGGTTTTTATTGCTCCAAAACGGTTATCGCTATGAGGGCGTGCCAGGGCAGGCCAATTTTCGAATGATCAGTTTTGAGGAGTACGGTGTCCGGCTGCAGCAATCTCAGGTGCGCGAGCAGGTTACCGAGATTGAAGTGTTACCCACTGCGGCGTTGTGGGGTAACGAGGGCTATGAGTACCGCGCCCAGCTGCACTGGCGGATGTCACTACCGATCCTCTGTATTATGGTGGCGCTGTTGGCGGTACCTCTAAGTAAAGTCAGTCCGCGGCAGGGGCGTTACGCCCGGTTGTTGCCGTCGATTCTGCTCTATTTAACCTACCTGGCGCTGCTGACCAGCGCTCGTAGCGGTATGGATGAAGGTGAATCTGGAGCGGTGCTGCGGTTCTGGTCGGTCCACCTGTTGTTTGCTGTTATCGCTTTTAATCTGCACTTCACCGGCAGGTTCTGGCGCCGGCTGCTGAGTGTTATCTGGCTGTGGCTGCCGATTCCCGGAAGGAGTGTCAAATGAAGCTACTGGACCGGTATATCGGCCAGACGGTGCTGTTTTCCTGCCTGATCGTGTTGTTAGCGATTATCGGTCTCGATGCACTGTTCGCGTTTGTTGATGAACTCAAGGACTTGAGTGATCGTTATACCCTGGGCATCGCGGTGCGCTATGTGCTGCTCTCTATTCCCGGCAGTGTGTATGAGTTTATACCGTTATCTTGCCTGGTGGGCTGTTTGATTGGCCTGGGGCTGCTGGCCAGTAGTTCCGAGTTGACGGTGATGCGTGCCGCCGGGGTCGGTAAATTTCGTATAGTGCTGTCGGTGAGCCGTCCGGTGATCTTACTGGTAGTGTTGGCGGGATTGATCGGTGAGTTTGTCGTGCCGGTCACCGGTCAACAGGCGACGGTGGAGCGCGCTAAAGCGCATGGCGGTGGCCGGGCGGTAGGTACCCAATACGGTGTCTGGCACCGTGAAGGCGATTGGGTGATGCATTTTAATGCTATCGAACGCGACGGTACGGTGCACGGTCTGACCCTGTACGAGTTTAATAAAGATCGGCGGCTGGTCGCCTCGAGCTTCGCCCAGAAAGCCCTGTACCAGAATGGCCATTGGCAGCTTCAACAGCTGCGTACCACCCATTTTGAAGAGGGCCATAACCGGGTCGAGATCCTGGATACTGCGCGCTGGGATTCGGAGTTGAAACCGGAGTTGCTGGAGCTGCTGTCGATGGAGCCGAGCGATATGTCGATCGAAGGCTTATACCGTTTCAATCAATATATGAATGGTCAGCACCTTAAAGCCGCCACCCATGAGTTAGCCTTATGGAGCAAGTTGCTGCAGCCCTTGGCGATCTTTTCATTGGTGTTGATCGCGGTGTCGTTTGTGTTTGGATCGTTACGTTCGGTTACCATGGGGCAGCGGGTTCTCGTGGGTATTCTGGTCGGTTTGGTGTTTAAGTTTAGTCAGGATCTGCTCGGGCCTGCCAGTACGGTATACGGTTTCCCCCCGCTGGTGGCCATCTTGTCGCCCATTGTTCTCTGTACCCTTGCCGGTGGCTGGATGTTGCGCCGGGGCGGTTAAGCGTCGTTAAGGGCTGGTTTTTCGGGGGCGTTAAGCGAGATTCGTACCGGTTTCACCGGTCTATTATCTGCGCGGCGGTAGTTGCACCACGCAGGACTCGGAATAACGGTCATGCCAGGTGAGCTGTTTTTTATCGAACAGCATCCACCAGAAGCCGGCACCTAGGCAGAGCAGTGATGCCCCTGCGCTAAAAAAACGCAGTAGCGCCTGCATGCCGCTGATTAGACGACCATCCGGGGTTTGCACCCGGATACGCCAGGCCACCATCCCCACCGTCTGGCCTTTCCAGGTCCAAAACAGGGCGAAAAACAGAAAGGTAGCTATAAATAGGGCGCTTTGTAATACCGGCCCCTTGACTTGCTCGCCACCGTTTATGGCTACCGCGATAAAGACCACGATCACCCACAGCGCGGCAATTAATAAACTATCGTAGAGCATCGCCGCTAATCGTCTAGGCAGTGACGCGAGAGGAGGTGTTGCTGAAGATTGGGGTGGGCTCATGGTCTCTCTTGGATAGGTCGGTAGCGGCTAGGGTAGGCTGGATTTTAGCGTTATTTGGCCGCGGCTGCAGTAGTCACGGCGTATGAATAGTTGATTACGGGGATTCGGCTTTATCCATAGCCCAGCTGGGCGATCGCCGTTGAGTGCCGATCGCCAGCCTGTGGGGCTACCATCAGCCGCGGGCGCGGGCGACTTTGGAGCGGGTTTCGCGGCCCAGTTGGGTCATGATGTAGTGGCCGGTATCGATCAATTTATCCAGGTTGATGCCCGTGTCGATCCCCATGCCGTGGAGCATGTAGATGACATCTTCGCTGGCGACATTGCCCGAAGCCCCCTTGGCATAAGGACAACCGCCGAGTCCGGCCACAGAAGAATCGATCACCGCCAGTCCCTCTTCGAGTACCGCCAGCAGGTTGGATAGCGCCTGACCGTAGGTATCATGAAAGTGGGCCGCAAGGCTTGCCATCGGAATATTCCTAGCCACTGCTTCCAGCATCCGCTTGGCTTTGAGCGGGGTGCCGGTGCCGATGGTGTCGCCCAGCGAAATCTCGTAGCAACCCATCTGGTATAGGGTGTTGGCCACTGCGGCTACTGTCTGTGGGGCAATTTCACCTTCGTACGGACAGCCCAATACCGTCGAGACATAGCCGCGTACGCGGACATTTTCGGCCTGGGCGCGCTGCATCACCGCTTCAAAACGCCGTAGGCTCTCGGCGACCGAGCAGTTGATGTTTTTCTGCGAGAAGCTCTCGGAGGCGGCGCCAAACACCGCTACCTCTTTAACACCCGCCTCGATAGCGCTTTCCAGCCCTTTCAGGTTGGGGGTCAGGGCCGCGTAGGTCACCCCGGGTTGGGGGTGGATGCCGGTCATCACCGCCAGGGCATCGCCCATCTGCGGTACCCATTTAGGGGAGACGAAACTGGCCGCTTCGATGTAGCGGACACCGGCCAGTTCCAGGCGGCGGATCAGCTCCAGCTTGACCCTGGTGGCCACCACATTGCCGGCCTCATTCTGGAGTCCATCACGGGCGCCGACCTCGACAATGCGTACCTGCTGGGGCAGTAGCGCAGAGATCGCCATTATTCGGCCTCCTGCGCGGATACTGCCGCTAGGGGGGCTAATGCCAGCAGTTCGACGCCATCATCCACCTGATCACCGGGCTTAAAGAACACCTCGCTGACCGTGCCGGCGAAGGGCGCACGGATGGTCTGCTCCATCTTCATCGCCTCGATGACGATCAGTCCTTCGCCCGCTTCAACCTGACTGCCGGCTGGCTTGAGAACTGCCACTACGGTGCCGGTCATGGGTGCTTTGAGCGAGCCTTGTTGGCCACTGTCGGCGGCATCATGAATCTCGATCTGGCGTTGGCATTCGAACTGCAGACTGTCATGGAATAGGGTGATCGCATCGCCCTGTTGAAATACCGCCAGCGAAAACTGATGACCATTGAGGGTGGCGTTGAGGCGATCGTTGTTTAGATCGCCCTTTACCTGAAACTCAACCTCGTCAACCTTGACCAAATAGTCGTTGTCACGTTCCAGAACGGTCACCTGATGGGTGCTGTCAGCATGGACCAGGGCATAAGGAAACGCGTAGTTGCTGTTCAGGCGCCAGCTATTGAGGCGATTAAAGGGTGAGCTGGGATCAGCAGGATTAGCCGCCTGTGCTTTGCGTGCTAACGTCAGGTAGCAGGCGCTCAGGGCGATGTAGCGGCTGACATCGATGTCGGTTTTGGTGAATAATTGATCCTGGTGGCGCTCGATAAAACCGGTATCGACATCAAAGGCTTTAAAGCTTTTGCTACCGGCCAGTTTGGCCAGAAAACCGAGATTGGTTTTGACTCCGCAGATACGGTAATCCTCCAGAGCCTGCTGCATCCGCCGCAGGGCCAGATCCCGGTCCTCGTCCCAGACGATGAGTTTAGCAATCATGGGGTCGTAGAAATGGCTGATCAGATCACCTTCGACAACACCGGTATCGACCCGTACAAAACGACTTTCCACCGGGGTGCGCAAGTAGTTA
Source organism: Motiliproteus sp. (assembly GCA_041586735.1). GTDB lineage: Bacteria > Pseudomonadota > Gammaproteobacteria > Pseudomonadales > Balneatricaceae > Motiliproteus. The sequence continues at coordinate 96,415 of JBFGZQ010000003.1, read as the reverse complement.
AGCCGACCGGTCGCCGGCATGAAGTCAGTATCGGGATCTTCGGCGTAGATGCGCACTTCCAGCGAATGGCCACGCAGGACGACATCGGCTTGTGCCAGCGGTAGTGTCTGCCCGGCAGCGACGCGCAGTTGCCACTCGACCAGATCCTGACGGGTCACCAGTTCGGTGACTGGGTGCTCGACCTGCAGTCGAGTATTCATCTCCATAAAATAGAAACTGCCATCCTCGTCATACAAGAACTCGACGGTACCGGCACCCACGTACTTAATAGCCTGCGCCGCCTGAACCGCTGCTTCGCCCATCGCTTGGCGGATGGCTGCAGGAATATTAGGTGCCGGGGCTTCTTCGATCACTTTCTGATGACGACGCTGGACCGAGCAGTCACGATCTCCCAGATACACCCCGTTGCCGTGACGGTCGCAGAATACCTGGATCTCTACGTGACGGGGCTTGGTAAGGTACTTCTCGACCAGCAGGTCACCGTTGTTGAAGCTGCTCTCACCCTCGCGTTTGGCGGCATCGAAGGCTTCATCGAACTCGGCGTCTTTCCATACCACCCGCATCCCTTTACCGCCGCCGCCGGCAACAGCTTTGAGCAGCACTGGATAGCCGCAGCGAGCCGCTTCGGCCTTGATCAGCGCACGGCCCTGATCGGCACCGTGATAACCCGGTACCAGAGGCACGTTGGCGCGTTCCATGATGGTTTTGGCTGCGCTTTTAGAACCCATCGCTTCGATAGCGCCGATGGGCGGGCCGATAAACACCAGGCCGTTGTCGGCGAGTGCCTGGGCAAATTCGGCGTTCTCAGACAGGAATCCGTAACCCGGATGCACCGCCTGGGCGCCGGTGAGCTTGGCGGCTTCGATGACTTTGTCGATCCGCAGGTAGCTCTCGCGGCTCGGGGCAGGTCCGAGTAGCACCGCCTCATCGGCCAGTGCTACATGCCGGGCGTTACGGTCGGCTTCGGAGTATACCGCGACACATTTAACCCCCATCTGGTGGGCGGTCTGGATGATCCGACAGGCGATCTCGCCGCGGTTAGCAATTAGGATTTTAGTAAACATCTGCGTCCCCAGAGATGACGAGTTGACATGAGACTGTAGGATCGCCTAGCTGCGCTACGCACAGGCTCAGGCGATTTGGCTGCGCCGCTGCACCGCGGTGCGGTTGGTCGCCGCGGTTAGCAATTAGGATTTTAGTAAACATTCTGTGCTCCAATGACTGTGCGGTGGCGACGACTAGGGTTGAATCCAGCTGGGTTTACGTTTCTCCAGGAAGGCGCTTAGCCCCTCCTGGCCCTCGGTGCTGACCCGGATGTCGGCGATACAGCTAGCGGTGGCTTCGATCACATCGGCGCTGATCGGTTTACTGCTGACGGCGCTGATCAGCTCTTTGGCCGCTTTGATGGCCATGGGGCTGTTGTTGAGGAGCTTGTTAATCAGTGTATCTTTGACCGCATCAAGCTGTTCGGCGGTGTCGACCAGTTCATGTACCAGCCCCCACGCCTTGGCTTGGGTTGCGCTGAATGCCTCGGCGGTGATGAAGTAGCGGCGTGCCTGGCGCTCGCCGATCGCCCGGACCACGTAGGGGCTGATCACTGCAGGAACCAGGCCGATACGCACTTCACTGAGGCAAAACTGGCTAGACTCGGCGGCTACTACCAGATCGCAGCAGGCGGCAAGGCCCACGGCGCCGCCGTAGGCCGCTCCCTGCACCAGGGCGATGCTAGGCTTGGGCAGATTGTTGAGGCATTGCATCAGCCGGGCCAAGCCGCGGGCATCGACCAGATTTTCTTGGTGGCTGTTGCTCGCCATCCGCCGCATCCAGTTAAGGTCGGCGCCAGCAGAGAAATTCTTGCCCTCGGAGCGCAGTACCAGAACCCGTACCGCAGAGTCTTCAGAAACAGCTTCCAGATATTTAATTAAGATATTGATAACATTGTCATCGAAGGCATTGTGCACGTCGGGACGATTCAGTGTCAGCGTGGCGATGCCACGGCTATTGGTATTGAATAACACCTGTGAATGACTCATGGTCATCTCCCTTACATCCGGAACACGCCGAAACGTGTCTCCGCGATCGGTTTGTTGAGTGCGGCTGCCAGTCCCATACCGACGACATCGCGGGTCTGCATAGGATCGATAATGCCGTCATCCCAGAGACGAGCGCTGGCGTAATAGGGGTGGCCTTGATGCTCGTACATATCCAGAATGGGTTGTTTATAAGCCGCCTCGGCGTCTTTGCTCCAGGCTTCGTTGCTGCGCTCTTTGGCATCCCGGGTGACCTGGGCCATGACCCCAGCGGCCTGCTCGCCACCCATTACCGAGATCCGCGCGTTGGGCCACATCCACAAGAAATTAGGATCGAAGGCGCGGCCGCACATGCCGTAGTTACCGGCGCCGAAACTACCGCCGATGATGACCGTCAGCTTAGGGACATTGGCGCAGGACACGGCAGTCACCATCTTGGCGCCGTGCTTGGCGATCCCTTCGGCTTCGTATTTACTGCCGACCATAAAGCCGGTGACGTTTTGCAGGAACAGCAGCGGAATTTTGCGCTGACAGCAGAGTTCGATGAAGTGCGCGCCTTTTTGCGCCGCCTCAGAGAACAGCACTCCGTTGTTGGCGATGATGCCGACGGGATAGCCATGCACGCGGGCAAAACCGGTGACCAGGGTGGTGCCATAGAGCGTCTTGAATTCGTCAAAATCGGAGCCGTCAACGATACGCGCAATTACTTCGCGCACATCGTAAGGTTTCCTCAGGTCGGTGCCGACCACACCGTACAGCTCTTCGGCCGCCAGCAGCGGTGGCACTGAGGGACGGATGTCCATGCCGATCTGCTTGACCCGATTGAGTCGCGATATCGATGAACGGGCGATCTCCAGGGCGTGTTTGTCACTTTGCGCGTAATGGTCAGCCACTCCAGAGGTCTTGCAATGCACATCGGCACCGCCGAGGTCCTCTGCAGATACCACCTCGCCAGTGGCGGCTTTTACCAGCGGCGGGCCCGCTAGGAAGATGGTGCCCTGGTTGCGAACAATAATGGATTCGTCGGCCATCGCCGGCATGTAGGCACCCCCGGCGGTGCACAGACCCAGCACCACGGCGATCTGGGGGATTCCTTTGGCGGACATCCGTGCCTGGTTGAAGAAGATGTGTCCAAAATGCTCGCGGTCAGGAAAGACATCGTCCTGACGGGGCAGGTTGGCTCCACCCGATTCCACCAGGTAGATACAGGGCAGGTGGTTTTGCTCGGCAATCGTTTGGGCGCGCAGGTGTTTTTTGACCGTCAGCGGGTAGTAGGAACCGCCTTTTACCGTGGGGTCGTTGGCGACAATCATGCAGTCCTGGCCGCTGACCCGACCGATGCCGGTGATAACGCCCGCCGCGGGGACATTCTCGCCTTCATAGACTTCATGGCCAGCGAGCTGGGATAGCTCCAGAAACGGCGAACCCTCGTCCAGTAAATGGTTGATACGATCGCGTGGTAGCAATTTTCCTTTGGCGACGTGACGTTCGCGATATTTGTTACCACCACCGAGTTCTATCGCCGCGACCTTCAGGCGTAGATCATCGACAACAGCCTGCATCAGGGTTTGATTATGAGTGAACTCTTCAGAGCGGATATTGATCTTGGATTCGAGGATGGCCATGTCTGGATTCCTGTAGCGTCTGGTTCTGGAGCGGTGAGATCTGTGAGTGGCGTCGAGGTTAGCGTAAGTTTACGTAAACGTAAAGGCGATTTTAATCGATCATCCTATAATGAGATCGAACACTCATTGTAGTTTAGACGTTGTCTGGGTGCTGTCTGAGGCTATCGGAACTATTTGGGGCGGGGCTGTCAGAGATTATCTGAGGCGCTGCCTGGCACCCTGTCTGAGATGTTTCGGAGTGCTTGACGGCAGCGCTCTTCGGTGGTTTCCAGTTCTAGGCGGATCACTGCGATATCACGAATCTGCTGCTCCAATGCCTGTTTTTTCTGCTGGATGATGCTCAGCATCTGCTGCAACTGGATCGCACTGCTGCTAGGGCTGGTATCGTAAATATTGATGATGTCGCGGATCTCAGCCAGCGAGAAACCGAGCCGCTTACCGCGCATGATCAGCTTGAGTCGCACATGGTCGCGCTTAGAGTAGATGCGGGTTTGTCCTCGACGTGTCGGCTCGATCAGCCCCTGATCTTCGTAGAAGCGGATACTGCGGGTGGTGATGTCGAATTCGCGTGAGAGATCGCTGATCGAAAAAGTCTGGTCCATGCTTTGTTCCGAAAGTATCTACGTCGGCTACCGTGGCTTGTTGTTGACGTAAAGGTAAAGTTTTGAGTCGAAAACGAGTTGCTAAATTACCGGGTGACGGGGATAGCGATGCCCCTGTTTAACGGCATTATTCCTCAACCCAGACCCAGCGCAGGGGTTCGCCAAAATCGTCAAATAGCATTTTCTTGCGCGGTCTTTTAGGACGTTGATAGTGGGTGCTGACCTTGGCTTTACGGCGAATCTCGATGCTGGCCATCGCCTCGGTGACCGGCGTGCGAGTGTCTCGGGGACGATCGCCAAAGCCGTTGGGGTTGAGGGATGCGTTAACCCCCAGCCCGGTCTCGCCCTGCTTGACCTGGCTGATGATACCGCCACGACTGACGAACTCGCGCACCTGCTGATCGATCTCGTTGCGAATCTGGGCTTTGTCTGGGCGACGGGTCATGACCACGAGGCTAACCGCTAGAGTAAGAAATGACCGGCTAGTATACCTGATCTCGATACTAAGAACGATTAAAGCGAGGTATTAGGCGTTGTGCCATGCTTAACTTCTACTCAGGAGGTTGATATGCCATCAAATCAGCTGTTTGAGGAGCAGATCACCTGCCCCTATTGTAGTGAAACCATCTCGGTGTTGATTGATGGCTCAGAAGCGGATCAGCAGTATGTCGAGGATTGTGAGGTGTGTTGTCAGCCGATGTTGCTGACGCTGAGCCTGGCGGCTGACGGGGTGCTGTTGACGCTGGAAGTGCGACGCGAAAACGACTGACGGCTACCCTGTAGTGATTTTCTGGTATTACTTGGTTGTAGATTAAAAAGCATTGACCCTGGTGAGGAGGCTCTTTCGTGCGACAACAGAGATGGATAGCGGCGGTGTTACTGCTGTGTTTGGGTGCCTCTGGCTGGGGTAAAGAGCTACTGCGTGACCAGCACCAGGGCGTCGATTTCGTCCTAGAACAACTGGTTAACGGGCTGGAGATCCCTTGGGGCATGGCGTTTGTCGGTCCTCAGCAGCTGTTAGTGACTGAGCGCCGGGGGCGGTTGCTGCTTGTCGATAGCGGCACGGGCGCACGCGTGGAGGTGACAGGGGTGCCTCCAGTCTACAACGCCGGACAGGGTGGACTCCTCGACGTTGCTGTGCCGCCCGATTATCAAGCGGGTGATTGGATCTACTTTACCTACAGTAAAAATCATGACGGTCAGGGGGTAACGACGCTGGCTCGCGCACACTTGCAGGGGACGCGGCTGACACAGTGGGCTGACCTGCTGGTCAGTCGTTCGGCGACCTCTACCAGCCAGCATTTTGGCAGCCGCATTGCGTTCGATAATGTTGATCATCTCTATTTTGGCATTGGTGATCGTGGTGTGCGTCCCAATGGTCAGGATCTGCTGACCCATGCCGGTGCGGTGTTGCGGCTCCATCGTGACGGTCGAGTGCCTGCGGATAACCCCTTCGTGGGGCGTATGGATGCGCTGCCCGAGATCTGGAGCTACGGTCATCGCAATCCACAAGGACTTGTCTTTGATCATCAACAGAGCCGGCTGTGGGAGATCGAGCATGGGCCTCGTGGCGGTGATGAGATCAACCTGATTAAACCAGGAAAGAATTACGGCTGGCCGGTAGTCTCATTTGGATCCGAATATTGGGGGCCGATAGCGGTAGGTGAGGGCACCCATAAGCCGGGGATGGAGTCGCCGGTCAAGGTGTATATCCCTTCAATCGCCCCCGGTAGTCTGCTGTTGTACACAGGTAAGGCTTTTCCCGCCTGGCAGGGTAATCTGTTTGCCGGGGCGCTGAAACTGACGCATTTGAACCGAATTGTACTCAATGCGCAGGGCCAGGCCGTGGCGGAGACTCGGCTGTTCGGCGAGCTGGGCGAGCGTATTCGGGCTTTGGCGCAGAGCCCCGAAGGTTGGATCTATCTGTCAACGGACAGCGGTAAAATTTGGCGCCTCAGTCCGCAGTAACGAGCGGCTGCTGATTTCGGGTATATTGGCCTTCATACTGTTGTATCTCTCCCTTTTTTGCCGACAGGAATAATGCTGTGGATATGAATTTAACCTTATATCAGACCCGGGTGATCGGCTGTCTGATCGAAAAACAGATCACCACCCCTGACCAGTATCCACTGTCTCTGAACGCGTTGACGCTGGGCTGTAATCAGAAGAGTAACCGTGATCCAGTACTGGAGCTGCCTGAGTCCGAGGTGCAACAGATACTGGATGAGTTGAATCACAAGCATATGATTCGTGACGCCTCAGGATTTGGCAGCCGGGTGGCCAAGTATCAGCACCGCTTCTGTAACACCGAGTTTAGCGAGCTGCAATTTACCGAGCAGCAGTTAGCTGTTGTCTGTGTGCTGTTGTTGCGCGGCCCCCAGACTCCCGGAGAGCTGCGCACCCGCACCCAGCGGTTGTGCCGTTTCGCCGATGTGCAGGAGGTGGAAGCGGTTTTGGAGTCCTTGAGCACAGGTGCTGAGGGTCCCTTTGTGGCGCGCTTACCCCGCGAGCCGGGTAAGCGCGAATCCCGTTACGCGCACCTGTTTAGCGGTGAGGTCGAAGCCGATACCGCTCCTCCGGCACCTAGGGCCGTTGCCCAGGCTGCCGTTGCGCACGCGGATCCGGAGCGGCTGGCAGTGCTGGAATCTGTAGTGAGCAGCCTGGAAATGGAGGTGGCCAACTTGCGCCAGGAGCTGACTGAGATGAGGGCGATGCTTGATGAGCTGTTAGCTTGAATAGGTTCTGGGCTCAGACTACCTTGGAAAACACCGCTAGGAGAATGGCTTAGCCGAGGTAAGCATCGTAGAAAAAATACAGGGTAATAGCGCAACTGGCGACCATGACTAAGTTTCTGATCTGTTGCTGCGGTAATTGGCGCGAGATATGCGCCGAGGCATAGCCGCCCACCAGGGTGCCCAGCAACACGACCGTGCCTTCATACCAGACGATAATGCCGTTGACCATAAACACCACAATGGCAATCAATGAGACCGCAGTCGAGATCAGCAGCTTTAGACCGTTCATGGTGTTGATATTGGTATAGCCTGCCAGCGCCAGATAGCTCAGCGAGATAATACCGAGTCCTGCGTTGAAGAAGCCGCCGTAAATACAGACCCCTAATAGTAACAGCAGTAACAACCCGGCACCCGCCGCTGAGGCGTGGCGATGCCGCGATGCCAGCTGTTTGAGTAGGGCGTTGAGGCGCCCGCCAAAGATAAACAGCAGGGTAGCGAACAGCAGTAACCAGGGTATGGCCTCGCGAAACAGGGTATCGGGTGTTTGCAGCAGTAACCAGGCGCCGAGGATGCCGCCGATGAGGCTAATAACCATGATGCGCGGCAACTCGTGCCTGTGGGCGTAAAGGTCTTTGCGCAGCGCATAGGTGCCACTCATATAGCCGGCGCAGGAGGCAAAGGTGTTGGTGGCGTTGGCACTGATCGGCGCAATGCCGACAAAGAGTAGTGCCGGGAAGGTGATGAAACTACCGCCTCCGGCGATCGAGTTGATCACCCCGCCTAGCAGGCCTGCGAAAAAAAGGAAAAACAGTTCAAATAGCATGATTGACCAACCGTTGGTGTTAACGTGATGCTAGCCTGGCATCCTAACATAGTCGGTCAGCGCTTAGGCAGCCTATAACGGACAGCCTATAGCGGACCCAAAATACGCTAGATGTGAACCTGACTGACGCGGGGTGACTGAGCGTCAATCCTGAAGAATAGTGGCAGCCGGGCTGCGAGTGGGGATGTTAATCCTAGATTGTGCTCTGGGGCTTGGTTTTTTAGGTAGCGCCATGACCTCGAAACTGTAATCCCAGCGCTTCCAGCTGCTCGCTACGCTGGCCTCGCAGCAGCTTTAGCAGCTCTTGAGGCGCGCTGGTCGTATCCAGGTTGCGCTTTCCTAGCAGGGTTATAAGCTTGCCGAACTTTTCACGGCGTTTGAAGCCTCGTTCGCCGGTATCTCGTCTATCGGTAAAAAAATCCATCAGCGTTGAGCCGCAGACACAATTTCGGTACAGCTCTACGACCGAGTGATCATCCTCATCCTTGGATGCCTTCAGGCCGCTGCCCTTGGGAAGCTTGTCGGTCTCTTTAAGGAACTCTTGTGCGCTGTTAAAGCGACAGCCACAGCAACTGCAGAATTTCGGAAAGGCTGACTCAGACAGCGATTTCAATCCATCAAATAGGGCGTTATCAACACTCATAGAATCGGGCATATTTTTTATGTTGTCGGCTACATTAAGACTATTGTTCTATTCACTGAGGATAAGCTGTTGAGTTGAATGCTGGCCATAATGCGATCCAGCTTACCTTCGAGTCGCAGGGCGTTGTTATAGGTCATTGTCATAGGACATTGTCATTAAAAGTTTGCGCCGAATCCTAAGCGTTTTCAAGCTGCGATCGACCTATGTAGAAGCAGCGTATCGATTTATATATATTAGCTGGTACCGAATGGGGGCTTCTTTGGGGTAAGGATTTCGTGCGACTCCCACCGCTAACAGGGCGTTGTTTGCCTGCTATGTTGTTGACATTGATAACAGCAATTGAAACTATTGCATCCCCTTCCTGTCAAATGCGGGAATCATAAACCGAAGAATGGATCTCTCTTGAGTCTCTATCGCAACCCTAAGCAGCTTCGCCACAGCAGCAGGATGAATATTTTCGTCATGCTGCTGATGCTGTTTGTGGTGAGTGGACACTGCTCTGCGGCACTGGCCATGGCACCTTCAATGCCGGTCATTGAAGAGGTCGCCTCTGACCACCATGGGCATCATGGTGAAACCTCCCCCGCATCAGATAATCATTCAGACTCAGACTCTTCCTGCTGTGATGGCCATAGTGCCAACGCGAATACCACGTTGCAATCACAAGCGTTCAAGCAACTCAAAGATAAGCAAGCTGATGCCCAGTTGCTAATAACGGCTATATCTGCACTTCCTGCTAGCCGTGCAGGGCCTTGCAATCCCACACCTGCACTTCACGCCCCCGATTTTGTCACCCCCCCTCTGTACTACAGCCTCTGCGTCCTGCGGCTTTAAAAACCACTCCTGGCCTTCCATAGGGCCGTACGTTCTATTTCGTTATTATTTTCGTTGAAATAGCCAGTCTTTCGCGGTCTTAACCGCAATTTCATCAAGACTGCGTACCCAGGAGTTTCCTGATGTATTTTCTAAACCGGCTCGCACTATTGCTGAGCCTGACTTTCGCTACGGCTGCTTTCGCTGAGCCCTTGCTGTTATCTGAGGCGCAGCAGCGGGCGTTATCAGACAGCCCTTTGTTGGCCGAGATTCAAGCGCGCTATAACGCCGCGCTCGAGGTTCCCGAGCAAGCGGCGGCTCTGCCTGATCCGACCCTGACGGTTGGCTTGCTGAGCGTCCCCACCGATGGTTTTGCACTTAATCAGGAGGCGATGACCCAGCTGCAGATCGGTGTGTCTCAATCTCTGCCATGGGCCAGCGAGCGCCGCTTGGCCAGGTCTGCGGCTGAAAAACAGGCCGCCGCCACGGCTGCGGAGTTGGATGAATCCCGCAATCGACTGCATCGGGATGTGACGCGCGGCTGGTGGGCGCTGTATTTTATCGATCAGTCGCTCAGCGTTGTCGAAGAAAATCTTCAGCGATTGCGTGAATTCAACCAGATCGCCCAGAGTCGCTACCGGGTAGGCAAGGGCTTGCAGCAGGATACTCTGCAAGCGCAACTGCAACTCTCCGCGCAACTGGAGCTTCGTTTGCGGCTGCAGGGCCAGCGCAGAAATGCTGAAGCCCGACTGAACGCACTGCTGGCCAACCCAGAGGCGATCAGTATCACCCTGCCGGTTAACGCCGCTATCCATACTCCTGACATAGCGGCGACCAGCCAACTGATTGAAACGGCGCTGTTGCAGCGTCCATGGCTTCACCAGCAACAACGCCAGGTGGATGCGGCTCAAGACCGGCAACAACTGGCACGCAAAGGCTTGCTCCCTAACCTGACGCTGGGAGCCGCATACGGCTATCGACAAGACGCTCCGAATGGCTCGTCCCGAGCGGACCTGTTCTCTATTAACCTGGGTATAAAAGTTCCGCTCTACTCCAGCAGTAAGCAGCACCGTCAAATCAGCCAACGTGGAGCCGAGCTGATAGCCCGTAGGGCGGCGCTTCACGGTGCTCAGTTGCAGGTGCGCAGTGAAGTGATCCAGTCCGTTTCCGACTACCAACAAGCCCGCGAGCAGGCTGATCTACTGGTGCAAGGCATGCTGCCCCAATCGAAACAAACGGTGGCCTCGATGCTGGTCGGCTACCAGGTGGGTAAGGTCGATTTCTCCGCGCTGATTCAAGCTCAGCTGATGGTCAACCGACTCCAACTGCAGTATTGGCAAGCCATTAGCGATAGCCAAAAAGCCTATGCCGACCTCGAAGCTGCGGTCGGCAGCCAACAGTTAACCGCAGGGGGGCTTAACTCAAGCCTCAGTCTGCTGCAGTCCAATGAAGGGATCCGTCATGAATAAAACCCTTATCGCCTCCAGTATAGCCTTGCTGGTCGGCGTCAGCGCCGGTGCCAGTCAGCCCTGGCTGCAGGCATACTTTACGGGCTCTGAAACAGCGTTGCTCGAACAGGCCAGTGTGGCAGAGGGCGGCGCGGAGAAGCCGCTTTTCTACCGCAACCCCATGAACCCGGCCATCACCTCACCGGTGTTTACCAAGGATGAGATGGGTATGGACTATATCCCAGTCTTTGCAGAGGGTGCCGATGAGGGCAAAGCCAGCGATGAGCCTTCCGGCACGGTAAAAATAGATCCGGTGATGGTGCAAAACATCGGCGTCAGGACGGTTCTGGTTGAGCAACGTGATCTGGTTAAACAAGTTCGTGCCAGTGGCCGAATCAGTGTCGATGAGAGTCGCATGGCTCGACTGCATCCACGCACCGAGGGTTGGGTTGAAATGCAGATCATTTCTAATGTAGGTAATCCTGTGCGTAAAGGCGATGATCTGCTGCATATCTACTCGCCACAGCTGGTGACGACTCAGCAGGAGTATCTGCTGGCGCTGGATAATTTAGCTGCGCTCAAAGATAGCCCTTATGCCGATATCCGCACTGGAGCGGTGGAGATGGTCGAGAGCTCTTATCAACGACTGACGCTGCTGGATATGCCCGCAGATCAAATTAAGCAGCTCAAGCTAACGCGTAAAGTCAGCCGGATGGTCAGCATCGAGTCGCCATTCAATGGTGTGGCGCTCGCCGTTGGCGTGCGTCAAGGGCAATATGTGACGCCCAGTACCGAGCTGTATATGTTGGCGGATCTATCCAAGGTGTGGTTGCTGGCCGATGTCTATGAATACGAGCTGCCCTGGATAACTCTCGGTGACAGCGCGTCGATGAAGATGACCGGCATGGGTGATCGAGAGTTCAAGGGTAGCGTCTCCTATATCTACCCCTACGCGGATTCCAAGACCCGCACCATCAAGGTTCGCATCGAGTTTGATAACCCCGACGGACTGCTCAAACCCGATATGTTTGCCGATGTCACCATCGGCGCCAATGCGCGCCCCAACGCCATCGTCGTACCCACCGAGGCGATCGTGCGCTCAGGACCTCGCGAACAGGTGTTTGTGGTACGCGCTGAGGGTAAATATGAACCCCGTGTGGTCGAGCTGGGCTACAGCAGTGAGGGCTGGGTTGAGATTCTCTCAGGCCTGAAAGCGGGAGAACGGGTGGTAAACTCCGCACTGTTCCTGATCGATTCTGAATCCAAATTACGTGAAGCCACGGCCAAGATGATGGGGGCCTTGCAGGCTCCAGAGCCGGCGGATAGTGGAATGTCACTGGATTCAATGTCGATGGATGATTTATCGATGGACGGACAGTCGCTTGAGGGGATGTCGATGGATGACCTATCGATGGAGACGATGTCTATGGATCAGCCTGTTGTTAAATCGACCGGAGATTCGCAGTGATGATTGATAGCATTATCAGCGGTTCGTTGCGTAACCGCTTTCTGATCATGATCGGTACCGCATTACTGATCGCATCGGGGATCTGGGCGGTGAAACAAACACCTCTGGATGCGATTCCGGATCTGTCGGACGTGCAGGTGATCGTGTTTACCGAGTTTCCAGGGCAAGCACCACAGGTGGTCGAGGATCAGGTCACGTACCCTCTAACCACCGCGATGCTCGGGGTGCCGAACTCCAAGGTGGTGCGCGGCTACTCTTTCTTTGGTTATTCATTTGTGTACATCATTTTTGAAGATGGCACTGACATGTACTGGGCCCGTTCACGGGTGCTGGAACAGCTCAACTATGCCGCCAGTCGCTTACCCGACAACGTGCAGCCAGTGCTTGGACCCGATGCGACCGGTGTCGGCTGGGTGTATGAATATGCGCTGGTAGACCGCAGCGGCAAGCATGATTTGGCCCAGCTGCGTTCAATTCAGGATTGGTACCTGCGTTACCAGCTCCAGACTGTCGAAGGGGTGTCAGAGGTCGCCAGCATTGGCGGTCATGTGAAGCAGTACCAGGTCGAGGTCGATCCTAAATTAATGGCACGCTACGACGTGCCGCTGGCTAAAGTCAGGGCTGCAATCAAACGCTCCAATAACGATGTCGGCGGACGCCTGCTAGAAATGGCCGAGACTGAATACATGGTGCGGGGACTGGGCTATATCAATAACATCGCCGACATTGAGGAGATCCCGGTCGGTGTCTCGATGAATGGCACGCCGTTGCGCATCAAAGATATCGCTCAGGTACAGCTCGGCCCTGAACTACGTCGTGGCGTCGCGGAGCTGGATGGCGAGGGTGAAACGGTCGGCGGCATCATCGTTATGCGCTACGGTGAAAATGCCCAGGCGACCATTGAACGGGTGCGTGAAAAGTTGGAGCAGCTCAAACCGGGGTTGCCCGCCGGGGTCGAGATCGTACCTGTGTATGATCGGGGCGATCTGATCGATCGGGCGGTGACCAACCTGGTCGAGAAACTGATCGAAGAGTCGATCGTGGTGTCGGTGGTGTGCATTCTGTTTTTACTGCATGCGCGTTCGGCCTTGGTGGCAATTCTTACGCTGCCGATCGGCATCCTGATGGCCTTTATCGTGATGCAGTGGCAAGGGATCAACGCCAATATCATGTCGCTGGGGGGCATTGCCATCGCGATCGGCGCGATGGTCGATGGCGCGATCGTGATGATTGAGAATGCTCACAAGCACCTGGAGCTCGCCAATGAGCGCTTGCAGCGCAGATTAACCGATAGTGAACGCTGGATGGCTATCGCCGATTCGGCCAGAGAAGTGGGTCCAGCACTGTTCTTCTCGCTGATGATCATCACGGTGTCGTTCCTGCCGGTGTTCACCCTGCAAGCCCAAGAGGGACGGATGTTCAGCCCTCTAGCCTTCACCAAGACTTACTCGATGGCCGCCGCCGCCATCTTGGCCATCACCCTGGTGCCGGTGCTGATGGGCTATTTTATTCGCGGTAAAATATTGCCCGAAACGAAGAATCCGGTGAATCGGATTTTGCATTGGTTGCACGCCCCGGTATTGGGGCTGGCGATGCGTTGGCGCTGGCTGACGTTGATCGTTGCAGTCGTCATTCTAGGGGCTACCTACTATCCGTTGTCCAAGATAGGCAGTGAGTTTATGCCACCTCTGGATGAGGGCGACATCCTCTATATGCCGACCACCTACCCTGGCGTGTCTATTACTAAAGCCAAAGAGTTATTGCAGCAGACCGACAAAATTCTGCGCAGCTTCCCCGAAGTGGAGCGAGTCTTTGGCAAGGCCGGGCGTGCCGCTACTGCAACCGACCCTGCGCCACTAGGGATGCTTGAAACCACCATAAAGCTGCTGCCCAAGGAGCAGTGGCCTGATCCATCCAAGACCACCAAGGAGTTGATGAACGAGATGGACAGGGCCATCAAGTTTCCGGGGTTGGCCAATGCCTGGACCATGCCGATCAAGACCCGTATCGATATGCTCTCCACCGGTATTAAGACCCCGGTTGGCATCAAGGTCAGCGGTCCCAGTCTAGCCAAGCTGGAAGAGATGGTCATCGAGATCGAGCAGGTGGTACGCGGAGTGACAGGCACCCTTACCGCGTTTGGTGACCGGGCGGTGGGTGGTTACTACCTGGATTTTGATATCAATCGAGAAATTTCTGCCCGCTATGGGCTCACGGTGGGTGATGTCCAGGATGTTATTCAGACCGCCATCGGCGGTATGAATGTGACGCGCACAGTTGAAGGGTTGGAACGGTACCCGGTTAACGTCCGTTACCCACGCGAACTGCGTGACGATATCGACTCGTTGCGTCGGGTATTAGTGCCGACACCGGGTGGCGCTCAGATTCCGCTGGAACAACTAGCCGACCTGAAGATGCGCCGCGGCCCGCCTGGGATCAAAAGTGAAGATGCTCGGCTGACCTCGTGGATCTATGTCGATATCTATGTGGATGACATAGGCGGCTATGTCAAAGAGGCGCAGCAAGCGGTGGCTGAACAGATCAAGGTTCCGGCAGGTTATACCATCGCCTGGTCCGGCCAGTATGAGTATATGGCAAGGGCCGCAGAGCGCTTGAAGATCGTGGTTCCACTGACCCTGTTGATTATCTTCCTGCTGCTGTATTTCAACTTCCGCAACCTCTCTTCGCCCCTGGTGGTGATGCTATCCATCCCGTTTGGTCTAGTCGGAGGTATCTGGCTGGTGCATGCACTGGGCTTCAATCTGTCGGTGGCGGTTGCGGTGGGTTTCATCGCGTTGGCCGGTGTGGCTGCCGAGATCGGGGTGTTGGTGCTGACCTTTATCGATCAAGCAATTGCCAAGAAGCGACTTGAGAAGGGTCATCCTGGGATGAAACTGACAACTGGAGAACTGTTGAACGCGGTGCAAAACGGTACCGCCGAACGGGTGCGCCCCATCGCGATGACGGCGGTGGCTATTATCGCCGGTCTGTTGCCCATCATGTGGAGTCACGGCACCGGCTCGGAAGTGATGCAGCGTATCGCCGCGCCCATGGTCGGCGGTATGCTCAGTGTGACCCTGCTCTGTTTAGTGGTACTGCCGGTCATCTATGGGCTGGTGCTGCAGATCAAAGAACGGCTTCGCAAGGAGCACGATCCGATCAAAGAAGCGGCCGCTGGCCAGATCCATGAAACCCCCACTTTAGACTGAATCCAACGTACTTCTTCATCAAACAAAAACGCAAGAGGAAAGAAAATGAAATTTAATAACCTACTACTCGCCACGACCTTCAGCGCCTTCACTATCGCCACTTCGGTACAGGCCGGCCCGGCGGGGCATGATGATATGGCTCAAGGTCAAATGAATCATGGTGCCATGGCACAGAGCCCGACAAGCAGCAAAATGTTCCTTGAAAAGCGTGATATTGATGGTTACACCGTCAGTTTCCATGTCATGGAAGCCGCCGAAGGGATGCGTCACGGCGGCTCGCATAACCTGATGGTTAAAGTTGAGCAGGGAACAAACGCCATCTCCACATTGCAGGCGAACTCCAAAGTCGTCTACCCAGACGGTAAGGAAGAGAGCAAGCCGTTGATGCAAATGGGCGACTGGTTTATGGCCGGATATGACCTGAAAGATGGCGGAAAACACCAACTAATGGTGTTGTTCAAGACCCCTGACGGCAAGAAGCATTTTGGCGGTGTGCATTACTCAAAATAAAAACACCATTGTTTCTAGGGGTTGATGCAGGCCTCTAGTAACAAACTTAATGCTTAGGAATTCAAGATGCGAAAAATCATTCAATTAAGCTTAATGCTGCCGTTGACAGCCGCTTTTGCGTTGTCGGTGCAGGCTGGTGGGCAGCACGGTAGCGGCCATGACCAACCCGCTCGGGAGACGGCTGATATGGATATGGGCAGCATGAACATGAACAGCATGGACATGAGTTCGATGAAGGTCATTCCCGCGGATACTGGACAGGGTGGCATGGCGATGACAGGGCATATGCATGCCTCATGGTCTAAACCACCTAGCGCTTTTGATAATAAAACCTTCGATCAGTGGGGCAGCTACGAGCAGGCCAGTAAAGGGATGATCCTCTACCGGGATATGTGTATGGCTTGCCACGGAGTCGATGGTCGTGGAACAGGGCCGCTGGCCAAAAGCTTGGAACACCCTCCCGCCGACCTGACTAACCACTTTCATAAGGGACAGGGAAAAGGCGACCAATACCTATTCTGGCGTATCTCGGAAGGCGGCATGGTCGAACCGTTCGTCTCCATGAAATCGGCGATGCCCGCGTTCAAAGGGGTGCTGAGCGAGTCAGAGCGTTGGAGTGTATTGAGTTATGTCCACCAGGTATTTCACCGTGGCTTTAAAGGTGATAGCCAGGCTCCAGCGGGTATGCCGGGCATGCATGATATGAAGGGCATGCATGATATGAAGGGCATGCACGGTGATGGCCAGCATTGACCTGCTGGTAGTTCGAACCGCATAGGATGGAATCTTTGCGGTTTGTAGAGTTCCCCCGTCAGCTGACCTGCCCGGATTCCCCTCCCGGCTGTGTTGGCTGACACTCTTCCAGCGTTGATAGCATAATACTAAGGATGATAAACCGTGTTAATAGGTTACCTGAGAAGGCGGGACATGGAACGGGTGCTGGTGATCACTATCGCCTCGTCCATGTTCGGCGTTTTATACAGTATCGTTTTGTCTGAAGGGATCAGCTTCGGACTGGTTAATGGGGTTTTGAATGGCATCTTTATCGGCCTGCTGGATACGATTTGGGTGCGTAAACGTCGAGGGAGTCGTTTACGTCAATTATCGCTGATCAATTATACGTGGGTCCTGACTCTGATCTGGACCCTCATCATCCTGACTAATATGACGTTGACCCGCCATTGGTTGGAGTTAAATCATGGCCCAAGCTTGCAGTGGATGCGTAGCGAGGAGTTTGGACGCCATTTTTTGTATTAACCAGGCGGGCAAATACATTCACGAAGCGTAGCGTATGGCGGGATGCTCGAAGTACTTTGCTACCCTCTCAGGCTTCTTCTGCAGCATCCGCATGTGACTCCGTACCTTGTTCGCTAGCTCCTCTTGATTTCTGGCCGGAGATGAACTGCGTATCCCTGCTTTCAAGTCATAGTTCAGATACTCATCTGGGTTTAAATCTGGTGAGTAGGCCGGTAAATAGAAGACTTCAATCCTCTCTAGGTACCTTGTCAGCCAGGCCTTAACCAACTTGGCGTGATGTACACGTAAGTTATCCAGAACGAGAAAGATTTTGCGCCCAGCGTCCTTTATCAGGCGCTTCATGAAGCGAAGCAGTACTTTCGCTGTCACTATTCTTGGTCAGCCTCCTAAGCGTTCGGTATGGCTTCACTGGACTGAGACTGCACCCTGGGCGTCGTCAGCTGGGCGCGTAGAAACAGAGTCTTGATGCGCTCGAAGCGATTCTCGGCATGGGCGCTGAGCTCACCACTGGCCTCCAGCACATGCTTGATGTGCTCGATATGCGCATCGATCTCAGCGGCGCTCTGCCCCTTGAGCAGGGTCGGGATCGCTTCTAGCGCCGCCTCCCGGTCATGTTTGAGCATGAAGAACTGCTCGCGAAGCAGGTGCTTGAAGTCGGCCAGCGGAATGCCTGGCTCAAGCTTCGCACGCGCGGCGCGCATCCGCTTGAAATTGCGTTCGTCGGTGGCAGGCGCCCCTCCCAACACATAGATGATCGAGCGCATCATCGCCTCATGCTCACCACCCTCGGCGACACGAACGCGCAGCTCGGCACGCTGGCTCTCGATGAAGCGACGATGCTCCGGCTCGGCGCCGGGGCGGCGGCGATGCACGTGGGCGCTGCCGCCGAGACCGACGAGAGCCTGTAGCAGCGGCTGGCCATAGATATTCAGAAAGAGCTGCTCGGCGGACTTGTCGCGCAGGTCGCGCCAGGCATTGAGGCCGCGGGTGATCTGGTCGGAAAAGAGACTTTCGGCCATGCGGAAGACATTGTCCTCACCGACCGGATGCCGATCGGCCCGTACCTTCTCGGCCAGCATCGGCAGTGGCCCCGTCAGCAGGTTGCGGTCGGAAAGTAGTTCATAGCTCAGGCGGTTAGGATGCATGCGCCGCATCCATTTAGCCGACTCGGGCGTCGCCACCGCGCGGACCCAGGGCTGCATGAACAAGCGATAGAGGCCCAGATTGATCTCGGAGATGCGGGCCACAGTGGCGAAGCGGCTGTCATCTTCGGGACGATGCTGGATCTCTCGGTCAAGCTCCTCCAAGGTGCGCGGTGTGAACTCCAGCAGGTACTCGCGCTCGATCAGTTCGGCATCGCTGCGCTCATCGGCGCGGGAAATCGAGGTTTCGTAGAGTCCCGGCGGTAGCACGTCGATGTAGTCCATGTTGGCGGTGAACTCGGTATGTTCCTTGCGCGAGACGCTGCCTGAGACGAAGATCCCCAGATGACCGGAGGTGTCATGCACGCAGTAGACGATGGTCTGCTCGTTGGCGATGATGTCCTCGACCCCTTCATAGAGGTCGCTCACCCAGCCCAAGGCTTGGGGCGGCGGCGTGATGTCGTCGCCCCGCGAGCAGAACACTACCACCGGCGAGCGCACGTTGCGCAGGTCGATGCGCCGCCCGTCGGAGGTTACCAACTGAGCGGTGGAGAGTCGGTTGCCGATGAACAGGTTGTCGACGATATACTGGATCTCCTCACCGCCGAGCACCACATGGCCACCCCACCAGCGCTCAAACTCCAGATAGCGCCTGCCCTCGGTCTCCACCTTGCTGAACAAGCTGTACTGCTTGGTCCACAGGGTGTTTGCCGGATCGAGCTTTTCGAAGTTCTGCACCAGCCCGGCACCGTCGAACAGCCCACTGCCCAGGTCGCTCAACAGCGAGGTTATCCAGCTACCGCCGGCCAGGCCGCCGGTGTAGCGCATTGGTGCCTTGCCGCGTTCGCCGGCCCAATAGGAAAGTGGAGAGCCGGCGATCAGGATGGGGCCGAAGAGGTCCGGCTCCAGAGCTGCGGCCATCATGATCTGCCAGCCAGCCTGGCAATTGCCCACCACGATGGGCTTTTCCGAGGTTTCCGGATGACGTTTGATGATATGACGCAGGAACGCGATCTCCCCCTCGACCACGTCCTCCACCGTTTGCCCCAGCTCTGGGTAGGCTAGAAAACCGATGAAGTAGCAGGGATGCCCGGCGCGAAGGGCAACGCCGATCTCGCTGTCGGGCTTGAAGCCTCCGATGCCGGGGCCATGTCCAGCACGCGGATCCACTACCACGAAAGGTCGCCTCAGCGGGTCGATCTTGATGCCTGCGGGGGGCAGGATCCGCAGCAGTTCATAATTGACCGGCCGCGGCAGCTCGCGACCGTCCATCAGCATCTCGGTCTCGAAGCGCAGTACGTTGGGCTTGGTCTTCTCGATATGCTCGAGGTACTGGTTACCCCGATGGCGCATGACATCCATGTAGAGCACGCTACGCTCCAGCGTATCCTGCCAGTAGTTGAAGGCGGAGCGCCCTAAACCGAACGGATCCATAAAAGGCAGCACGGCTCCGGAAGGCGGTGATATCAGTGAATTCATTTTGGGCTCCATACGTTGTGGAACTAGAGTTTAGAGTTTCAGCTACAAAACAGAGGATCAGATAGAACAGAATTGAAATAAAAAAGCGTTGACAGAGCGGCCAGAAGAGGGCTGCCGCGCCTCCAGAAAGAAACACGCTCTTCCGGTGACCGCCATGGATCACAAAGGATGCGCACACATCCCCAATACCCTGTGTCATTGGATAACATTTTTAAGTCGCACGCTACCCTCGCGTTCAATTCCGACTTTTATTGAACTGCTGATTATCGAACTCACACTCAGTCACGACTCTCGCCCGGTTCATGCCGGGTGGTGGGGGACGTTAACAAGAACAAGCCAAGGTTCGTTGATATACCCAGTGAATAAAACTTACTCTTGACCTGTGTGTAGCACTTAGGTTTTAGACTCAGGTATAGTTTAGATAAATAGATGCACGGGTGAACATCACGATGAAAGTGAGCGAGCTTGCTAAACGAGCCGGCGTTACTGCCGATACGGTGCGCCACTATACGCGAGTCGGGCTACTCAAACCCAGGCGCGACCCCGATAACGGCTATCAACTCTACGATGGTACCGCCCTTAAACATCTGCGTTTTATCCAGAAAGCACGGCTATTGGGTTTTAGCCTGCATGACATTGAAACGATTGTCCATCATGAGCATAGCGGAACCTCCCCCTGTCCTACGGTTCGTGGGCTGATGGCGCGGTACCTGCCTAAGGTTCGCGAGCAGATTGCCGAGCTGCAGCAGCAATTAACAAGAATGGAACAAGCGATGCTGGCTTGGGAAGAGATGTCCGACGGAGTGCCAGATGACGATGCCATCTGTCCGTTGATTGAACACTGGAATAGCCAAGAGGAACGGGATCATGGTTGAAGTAAAAACGTCCCCCCTATTAATCACCTTGTCTCTGCAAGGCGTGAGTTGCAACGGTTGCGTGAATAAGATTCGTAGGTTGCTGCAGGAGTCTGACCCAGAAGTCGAAATCAATGTCGATCTTAATAGCATGATCGCCCAGATACACTCGTTGCTGAGCTCAGAGCAGATCATCGCGAGCGTTCAGGAGCTGGGCTACCAGGCCCGTCCCTTCTTGCCCGTTCAACAGCAGTTCCAGGTTGAAGGGGTCAAGTGCAACGGTTGCCTGAATAAAGTGCGCAAAGCCCTGGTTGAGCAAGACCCACGGGCGGAGGCCGACACGGATTTTAACGCCAAGACCCTGACGGTGACGAGCCAGTTGGATTCGCCGCAGCTGATCGACATCATCTCTCGCCTAGGCTACGGCATTAAACTGCTCGGCTTGTCTGAAAAAGAACAACCCGAGAGTGCCTTGTCTTTGAACGCAGAACCAGAGAAAGCAGAGCCTGAGAACGCAGGACCTGAGAACGCAGGACCTGAGAACATAGCCTCGACTGTAGCCAATGGACCATCGCCATCGACTAAATCTGCAGAGTCGCAGGCCAGTGCTTCATCCGTCCAGAAGCCAGCAGTTGACGACCCGCAGATTCACCTGGCACTGGAAGGCATCACCTGCGCCGGCTGTGTTAAGAGTATCGAGGATGCCATCAATACCGTGCCGGGGGTGACTCGGGTAGATGTTAACTTTGGCAGTCGCAGCGCCTTGGTGGCAGGTAGGATGAAAACTGCGGCGTTGCTTGAGGCGATCGAAGCTGCTGGCTACGGCGGTAGCGAAATCCTCGATCCTGAGCAGGCCGAATGGCAGAAGGAAGCCAACGAGGCCGCCGAGTACCGACGCAAGATCATCAATACCACGATCGGCCTAGGTCTGGGCGTGCCGCTGATGGTGATAGGCCTGGTGCATGAGATGAGTGTCTCTTCAATGACAGAGCGCGGTGTCTGGGGCCTTGTGGGATTGCTGACTCTGGCTGTGCTGTTAACCGCAGGGCGGCATTTCTATATTGGTGCCTGGAAAGCCTTTACCCACCACAACGCCAACATGGATACCCTGATCGCCACCGGTACCGGTGCCGCCTGGTTCTATTCGATGGTGGTGGTGCTGATGCCGGAGATCCTGCCGGAAACGGCACGCGGGCTCTACTTTGAAGCGGCGGCGATGATCATCGGGCTGATCAATCTCGGCCAGGCACTGGAGCTCAAAGCCCGCGGCCGCACTAGCCAGGCGATTAAACGCTTGCTGGATCTGCGTACCAAGACCGCTCGCGTACTCAGAACAGCAGAGTCAGGGAAGCGCGAGTTCCAGCAGATACCGATCGATCAGGTGCAGCAGGATGATCTGAT
Source organism: Motiliproteus sp. (assembly GCA_041586735.1). Taxonomy (GTDB): domain Bacteria; phylum Pseudomonadota; class Gammaproteobacteria; order Pseudomonadales; family Balneatricaceae; genus Motiliproteus. Next base: position 74,376 of record JBFGZQ010000003.1, on the reverse strand, counting down.
CCAGGTGCGTCCCGGTGAGCAGATCCCCGTCGATGGCCTGGTCACCGAGGGGCAGAGTACCCTGGACGAATCGATGCTGACCGGGGAGCCGATGCCGGTTAAGAAAACCGCCGGCGACGAGTTGTCTGCGGGCACCCTGAATCGTAGCGGTGCGCTAACCTTCAAAGCCACCCGGGTGGGCAAGGCGACCCTGCTGGCACAGATTATCGAGATGGTTCGCAAGGCCCAGAACAGCAAGCCGCCGATCAGCCGTCTAGCCGATCAGATCGCATCTATCTTCGTCCCCGTGGTGCTGTTGATTGCGGTCGCTACCGCATTGATCTGGTACAACGTCGGACCGGAGCCGCAGATCGTTTATATGCTGGTGACCGCCACCACGGTGTTGATCATCGCCTGTCCCTGCGCGCTGGGGCTGGCTACGCCGATCTCTACCATGATTGGCGTCGGCAAGGCGGCCGAGCACGGTATTTTGATCCGTAACGGCGAGGCGCTGCAAAAAGCCAGTCGCCTGACCACCGTGGTGGTGGACAAGACCGGCACCCTGACTGCTGGTCAACCCGAGGTCACAGACGTGCAACTCTATGGCCCGTTGAGCGAGACGCAAACGCTTGCGCTTATTCATGCGCTGGAAAGCCGCTCCGAACACCCGCTCGGCGAAGCGCTGGTCGATTATGCTAAGACCTATGTCCAAACTCACGCCCAAACCTATACGCTAGATCTGAGCCCGGACCAGGACCTGGAACAGTTCGAAGCATTATCCGGTCTGGGACTCCAGGCCGTTATCAAAGGCCAGAGGGTGCTGATCGGCAATCCGCGTATGATGGCGCAAGCCGGTGTTGATCTGAACCGAGCAGAAGATCTGGCGCTGAGCTGGGAGCAGCAGGCACGAACGGTGGTGTATATGGCCATTGATGGGCAACTGGGCGCACTGTTCGGTATTGCCGATCCGCTCAAGCCCGATGCCCTGGCCGCTATCCAGCGATTGCAACACGATGGCATCAAGGTGTTGATGCTGACGGGTGATAACCAAGCAACAGCAGCGGCTGTAGCGCAGGCCACCGGTATCGATGATTTCCGCGCGCAACTGCTGCCCGAAGATAAGCTGGCCGAAATAAGGCGCTTGCAAGCACAGGGCGAAGTCGTCGGGATGGCGGGCGATGGTATCAACGATGCCCCGGCGCTGTCGCAGGCGGATGTCGGTTTTGCCATCGGCTCGGGCACCGATGTGGCGATCGAAAGCGCCGACATCACCCTGATGCGCGGCTCTTTGCATGGTATCGCCGATGCCATCGAGTTGAGCAGGGCTACGTTGAAAAATATCAAGCAGAATCTATGGGGGGCGTTTGCTTACAATAGCCTCGGGATCCCGATCGCCGCCGGTGCGCTCTTTCCGCTGACCGGCCTGCTGCTTAATCCAGTCATTGCTGGCGTGGCGATGTCACTGTCATCGGTGACGGTGGTCAGCAACGCCAACCGGTTGCGGTTTTTTAAAGCCAGTCGTCGTGAGACGGCCGAAGCTCAAGACGAAGCCCGCGCGGCAATAACAACGGAGATACGCTCATGACCACGTTAATTATCAATGTCTCAGGTCTGCTACTGATGGCGGCGATCGTCTGGTGGTTCTGGCTCTATCGGACTGCAGCGGCCGTTCAGCTTGATGCGGGTGCGCTACAGATACGGGTCGAAAATGGTGTTTACAGTCCTGATCATATCCGTGTCCCCGCTAACCAGCCGACCAGGCTGCGCTTTTTACGCCAAGACCCGTCGGCTTGCGCCGCCACGGTTATCTTCGAGGGTCTGGATATCAGCGCCGAGCTACCTCTGGGAGAGATTAAAGAGATCGTCATCTCTCCCACCACCCCCGGTATTTACAGTTTCAGCTGCCAGATGCACATGTATAGAGGCTCGCTGGAGGTCACAGGTACCCGAAGACAGCTGTGATTACTGAAGATTATGGGTAATCAGGAATGAGTATTATGAACATTGCTCGACATGGGCTATGGATGTGGGTGCCGCTGCTCGCAAGCTGCGCAGAATCTGGTATTCCCTGGACTAACGATCCGGCTACCCAGCGCTGGTATAGCCAGACACAGGTCCAAGCGGGTCAGCAGCTGTTCTCAACCCATTGCGCCGCTTGTCACGGCAGCAAAGCCGAGGGTGCTGCCGATTGGGTAAAACCGGATGCGCAGGGTTTTTACCCGCCGCCACCGTTAAATGGCAGCGCTCATGCCTGGCACCATCCCTATCCACAACTGCTCAACACGATCCTTGACGGTACCCAGGGGAAGATGCCTGCATGGAAAACGGTGCTCACCGAAGAGCAGGTCAGCCAGACGATCGCTTATTTCCAAAGTTACTGGCCAGACAGGGGCTACCAACTCTGGCTGCAACGCCATAAACGCTAATATGTCCTGTCGACCAATGTCTTGACGGATGGGGTGGTTTTTTTTGTTATAGTGCGCGCCAATTTATTGGAGGTAGTTATGACTGCATATGTACTGGGCCACAAAATTCCGGATAGCGATTCCATCTGTTCCGCACTTTCGCTGGCGTACCTGAAAAATGCTATCGGTGAACCGGCGCTTGCGGTCCGTCAAGGCGAACTCAACCCTGAAACCGCGTTTATTTTGCAGCGCTTTGGTGTTGACTCGCCGTTGCTGAAGACCTCGTTCGCGGGTGAGAACGTTTATATCGTCGACCACTCCGATCGTGCGCAAAGCCCTGATGATCTGTCAGAGGCGACGGTTCTGGGTATTGTCGATCATCACAAATTGGGCGATATCACCACCTCGGCACCGTTGGAGTGCTGGATTCGTCCGGTGGGTTGCACCAATACCATCATCAAAGAGATGTACGACTATTACCAGGTCGACATCCCTCAGGATATCGCTGGCATTATGATGAGTGCGATCCTCAGCGATACGGTGATCTTTAAGTCGCCGACCTGCACCGATCTTGATATCAAAGCGGTGGAAGCACTGGCAAAGATCGCCGCTATCGACGACTACAAGGCCTACGGCGTGGAGATGTTTAAGGTCAAGTCCAACGTTGAGGGTACCCCGGTACGGGAGCTGGTGCTACGGGATTTCAAGGATTTTGACATGAATGGCAAGCGGGTGGGCATCGGTCAGCTGGAGACCGTCGACCTGTCGGTCTTCGATAATATCAAGGACGCCTTGCAGGCCGATATCGCCCAGCTCAAGCTCGAGGGCGATCGCCACAGTGTCTGCTTGCTGCTGACGGATATCATGAAAGAGGGATCTGAGCTGCTGGTGGTGGGGGAGGATCTGGCCTTGATTGAGAAGGCGTTCAATACCTCAGTCGTGGCCGGTCAATCCTGGTTGGAAGGGGTGTTGAGCCGTAAGAAGCAGGTGGTACCACCGCTGGAAAAAGCCTTCGCTTAAGCGGGGCTGCTAAGCGTTGTACCTTTCCCGCAACAGCCTAAACAGCTGTTGCGGGGCTAGCCTTTTTAAGCAACGACCCCCTCGGGTTGCTCGTCCTCGACTAGCAGGCTGGGCTTAGGTGTACCTTTCTTGATGCTAAGCTTCTCTTTGATCTTGATTAGCTGACGGTCGATCTTGTCGGTTAAGGCATCGATGGCAACGTAGAGGTTCTCTCCGGTTGCTTTGGCGAACACATCCTTACCCTTGATATGCAGGGTCGCTTCGATCTCATCCTGGCGCTCAGACTGGCCGATGATAACCAGTGCCGAGCTGATTTCACCAAACCGGTCCTGACTGGCTTTCAGCCAGGCTTCGATCTTTTCCTGTATTGCGGGAGATACTTTACCTTGACGATTATTGATATTGATATTCATCGCTTTTTCCTTACTGCAGTTGGCTGCAGATTGGTGAGAGACAGGTTTAGTTATACGCCAATAAGAAACACTTTCAACTCTTCGCTAGACATTTTTAGCACAGATGGCTGATCTGAATCAAACCTTACACCTTGGCGAGGGTGCCAATACGGGTATCTAGATCTGTGAGGGGGGCGGTAGGCCGCCGCAACGGCTAAGCCTCAGGGGCCATTATCTATCGCTGTTACGCCGAGTCACCCTTGTTGGTTGCCAATACGTAGAGGTATTCCAGCGCTAAGGTAGCGGCTGCTAAGGAGGTGATCTCGGCATGATCATAGGCGGGTGCGACTTCGACCACATCCATGCCTATAAGCCGGGTGCCGACCAATCCACGGATGGTTTTAAGGGCGCAATCGATGCCGATGCCGGCCACGACGGGGGTGCCGGTGCCGGGAGCAAAGGCAGGATCCAGACCGTCGATATCAAAGCTGAGATAGGCTTGCTGGTCGCCGACCCTGGCTTTGATCCGCTCGATCAGCTCGGCGGGGCTGTGATCGTTGACCCAGGCGCCATCGAGGACTTCAAACGGGTGGTTGTCGCGGTTATAGGCGGTACGGATGCCGATCTGGATCGAGTGTTCGGTATCCAGCAGTCCTTCGACCACGGCGTGGTGAAACAGGGTGCCGTGGTCATAACGACTACCATCCGAATAGGTATCGGTATGGGCATCGAAATGGATCAGCGCCACTGGACCGAATTTGGCCGCATAGGCGCGCAGTATCGGTAGGCTGACAAAGTGATCGCCGCCGAACGACAGCATGCTCTTGCCCGCAGTCAGAATGTTAGTGGCATGCGCCTCAAGATTGTCGACCAGGGTCTGAGGTTCGCCGTGCTTGAACAGCAGATCGCCGCTGTCGGCGACCCTGAGTCTATCGTCGAGCGCAAAACTCCAGGGCCAGCGACTACCTTCCCAGATCAGGTTGGCAGAGGCCCTGCGGATCCCCTGAGGGCCGAATCGCGCCCCGGGACGACCTGAGGTTGCCATATCAAAGGGGATGCCGCTGACGATGACTTCAGCATCACTAGCGTCCAGATCGACGACGGCGGGAAACTGCATATAGGTACTGATCGAGCCATACAGGGGGATATCGCCGCCCGTTGAACTGTTGAGTGTTGCGGCGCTATCCATGTTCTGTCTCCGGTCGCTGAGCTGAGTAAGGGGGCTGAGTGCCGCAGAGGATAAGGGCATCTGCGGCACGATTGAAGTGCTAGCTAAAAAATAATCGATACTAGCGGAGTGCTTTGCGGGGTACGCCGGCGCTCTGTGGAGCCTCCGCTGAGGCTTAAATACCCCACTGGTCGCGCAGGTTGTAATACCAGGCGCCCAGTGCCGTCAGCGGCACGCGCAATAAATGTCCACCCGGGAATGCCGGTTGTGGCAGACTGGCAAACACATCGTAACGTTCGGCTTGTCCCTGGATAGCATCGGAGATCACCTTGCCCGCCAGATGCGAGCAGGTTACACCATGTCCACTGTAGCCCTGGGCATAGTAGATGTTGGTACCGATACGGCCGAACTGCGGCAGTCGCATCAGCGTCAGCAGGAAGTTACCGGTCCACTGGTAGTCGATTTTTACCCCCTTAAGCTGCGGAAAGGTCTTGAGCATCTTGGGGGTGATCAGCGCTTCAATTTTGCCTGGTTCGCGATCACCGTAGGTGACGCCGCCGCCGTAGATCAACCGGCCATCACCGGAGAGTCGGTAGTAATCGAGCAGATAGTTACAGTCTTCGATGCAGTTGTCTTGCGGCAGCAGTTGCCGTTGCTGCTCTGCACTCAGGGGCTGGGTGGCGATCACCTGGGTGCCGCAGGGGATCGCTTTACGTTGCAGCTTAGGGATCAACCCGCCGAGGTAAGCATTACCGGCCACCATCACAAAATTGGCGCTGACACAGCCGTTGGCGGTATGCAGTTTAACCTTGGCACCCTCTTCAACACGGGTTACTGCCGAATCTTCATAGATGGTGCCGCCCAGCGACTCCAGCGCGGCGGCCTCGCCGAGTACCAGATTCAGCGGGTGAAAGTGGCCGCCGCTGTGGTCCAGCAGGCCGCCATGGTAACGCTCAGAGCCGACATGCTTCTTGATCTCTTCGGCGCTGAGTAACTCTAGCTGTTGATGGCCATGGGCTTCCCAGAGCGCTTGTTTGGCTTCAAGTTCGCCGAGTTGTTTGGGGTTGCAGGCCGCAAACAGGGCGCCGGATTTAAGGTCGCATTCTATGCTGTATTGAGCCACTAGGCGGCGAATGATACGTCCTCCCTCGAACGCCATCTTACCCATCGCCACACCGGTATCATGGCCGTAATGCTTGTCGATAAAATCGATGTCGCGGCTGTAACTGTGCACAATCTGGCCACCGTTGCGGCCTGACGCGCCAAAGCCGATGCGGCTGGCTTCTAGTACGACCACCTTAAAACCGCTTTCGGCCAGGTGGATAGCGGTGGATAGGCCGGTATAGCCGGCGCCGATGACGCACACGTCACAACTAACGCTGCCTTCAAGGGCGGGGCGCTGGCGGGTATCGTTGGCTGAGGCGGCGTAATAGGACGCGGGGTGTGCCACAGAGGCCATAATATAACTCCTGTAAACTGGGGGTGATCACAATATGCAGGTCAATAGTCGCGACTCAGCGAGTGGCTAAACCTGGTGTCATACATAGATTCACCTGAGTGCCTCCGTTGGCTCAGGAGGCTTCAGCGGGTGGTTTGCTAGTGGTTTAGAACGCTGTTTTGAATTTATACATTCAGCAGCAAGTGTTCGCGCTCCCAGGAGCTGATCACCTGATTAAAGGTTTCAAATTCGGCCCTTTTTACTGCGATATAGGCTTTGACAAAATGCTCGCCGAGGATCTGTTTCAGCGGTTCGCATTCATCCAGTAACCGTAGCCCCTCCTCGAGTGAACGCGCTACCTGAATCGTATCGCCCGGCAGGAAGGCGATCCCTTCGACCGGATCGGCGGGTTGGATCTGCTCTTTGATCCCCAGATAGCCACAGGCAAGGGTCAGGGCGATGGTCAGATAGGGGTTGGCGTCGGCACCCGAGAAGCGGTTCTCGATGCGGGTATTGGCAGGATCGCAGGCTGGCGCCCGTAATCCAGCGGTGCGGTTGTCGATGCCCCAGTCCATATTGACCGGTGCCGCCATACCAGGGGCAAAGCGGCGGTAGGAGTTGACGTTAGGGGCAAAGAAACTGATCGCATAAGGGATATAATGCTGTAAACCACCCATGTAGTGATAGAAAGTCTGGCTATAACTGCCGTCTTTATCCACAAAGACATTGGTATCGGTGTTGATATCGATCAGACTTTGGTGGATATGCATCGAACTGCCGGGCTCGTGCTCCATCGGTTTGGCCATAAACGTGGCATAGATACCATGTTTGATCGCAGTCTCGCGCAGGGTGCGTTTAAAGACAAACACCTGGTCGGCCAGGTTGATCGGATCGCCATGGAGAAAGTTGACCTCCATCTGTGCCGCGCCGGTCTCATGAATCAGGGTATCGACATCCAGTCCCTGCGCTGCGCAGTATTCGTACAGGGTGTCGATCACCGGGTTGAATTCATTAACCGCATCGATACCGTAAGATTGACGCGCCGTCTCGCGCCTTCCCGAGCGGCCGATGGCCGATTGCAGCTCGTTGTCCGGATCCAAATTTTGTTGCAGCAGGTAAAACTCCAATTCGGGCGCGATCACGGGCTTGAGGCCCTCGTCCTGGAACAGCTGCATCACTCGTCGTAACACGCCGCGCGTTGATAACGGATGCAGTTTACCTTCGGCAGTGTAGCAGTCGTTGATGATCTGCGCGGTCGGCTCATCCGCCCAAGGGACTCGACGCAGGGTGCTAACATCAGGAACTAGAATCATGTCTCGGTCGGAAGGGTGGATCAGTGTTTGAGGGTTTTCTGCGCAACCGCCGGTGACGGTCTGGATCAGAATCGCTTCCGGGATGCGTCCGCTTTGTTCGGATAGAAATTTTCGGGTCGGATAAAATTTACCGCGGGCATTGCCGGTCATATCCGGGATGGTCGATTCGATTTCGGTAATACGGTTTTCTTTGAGAAAGCTTTCAAGGGCTTCCATAAATCACCTGTGTGTTAGCGGGTTTAACACTCAAGAGCCCGTCGCTGGCGCGGCGAATTGTGGCTCGATTGGCTTTCAGGCTACCGTATGCGATATGCCAGAGCAATACTCTAATGACCTATTATCTGAACCCTGATAGGGGGTTATCCGCGATTCAAAATACAGCTGCGTCTGTTGTTGCCGAGTGATCGGTTTGGGTCGCCCTCGAGGAGCTAGGTATGATGCTACAGGGTTATAGCCCGTCTTTTTATGTCGATAGCGCCCACGACAAACCAGAATATCCGCGGCTCGAGGGGGAGCTGCGCGCGGATGTTTGCATTATCGGTGGCGGCTATACCGGCTTATCTGCGGCGCTGCATCTGGCCGAACGGGGCTATGAGGTGGTGCTGCTTGAAGCCGAGCGGGTTGGCTGGGGAGCTTCTGGACGCAACGGTGGCCAGGTCACGGCTGGGCATAACCGCGGGCTGCTGCAGCTCGAAGCGGAGCTGGGACTAGCGACCGCTCGAGGGCTCTGGACGTTGTCATTGGAATCGGTGACGCTGGTTAAATCCCTGATCCAGCGCCATCGGATCGCTTGTGACCTGAAACCGGGCGTGCTGCATGTAGCGGCTAAGGCGGGGGTCAGTGATCACTACCGGCAAACGGTGAGCAAATTGCAGCGAGATTATGGCTATCAGGGGGTGCGCTATGTAACGGCAACGGAGGTGCGGCAGATGCTCGGTACCGAACGCTATTTTGCGGCCGAGTTGTGGCAGGACGGCGCGCATCTGCACCCGCTTAATTATGCCCTGGGGCTGGCTAAAGCGGCGACGGCTGCCGGGGTTCGCGTCTATGAAAACAGCCGAGTGCGCGACTATAAAACCGAGAGTGGCAGCGCTAACACTGCGTACATTGATACTCGACAGGGGCAGGTCAGTGCGTCTTATCTGCTGCTGGCCTGTAACGGTTATCTGAATAAGTTAGAGCCTAGGGTGGCGGGAAAGATCATGCCGATCAATAATTTCATGCTGGCCACCGAACCGCTGGGTGACAGGCTGGCACGGCAGTTGATTCGTGACGATGTTGCCGTGGCGGATTCAAACTTTGTGGTGAACTACTTTAGGTTGTCCGCGGATCAGCGCCTGTTGTGGGGAGGGGGAGAAGCTTACAGCCGTCGTTTTCCCCGCGATATTAAGAGCCTGGTTCGCCAACGGATGCTCGGTATTTATCCTCAGCTGGCCGATGTGGGTATCGATTACGGCTGGGGTGGAACCCTGGCGATTACTCGGAACCGGATGCCGCATTTCGAGAGACTCGACGCCAACCTTTTTGTGGCACAGGGCTATTCCGGTCATGGTGTGGCCTTGGCGACCCTAGGCGGCAAGTTGATGGCCGATGCGATTGCGGGTAGTGCAGAAAAATTTGATCTGTTCGCGAGTGTTGCACCCCCGAGCTTTCCCGGCGGCACGTTACTGCGTTGGCCGGGGCTGGTGCTAGGGATGCTGTACTACAGGCTGAAAGACCGGCTCTAAGTACTGATAAAGTGCTCAGCGTCTCGGCTATAGTAAAAGATATGGTCAACAACGTTAGTGTCTATATCTGGTCCGTGATAGTCAGGGTGTTGGACTAACGGGCACACTAATGAGCAAGAGGGCTGAGCGATGGCATCCTGGCAGAGCGGATGGGTACGAGAGAATCGCCACTGGAGTGATAGGCTGCACTCGCTACGCATCGAGACCCCGCGGATCGATTTTACCGCAGGCCAGTATATTCGCCTGGGGCTGGAGATCGATGGCACCCTGATCGCCAGGCCCTATTCGTTTGTTAATCCGCCCTCTGAGCCGTTGTTAGAGTTTTACTTCAATACCGTGCCCGATGGTCCGCTCTCCAACCGTCTGCAGGCGCTGACCTCTGGCGATGCGCTGCAGATCGCCACGTCCCCCAGTGGCTTTCTGGTGTTGGACGAGGTGCCCCATAGCCGTGATCTATGGTTATTGGCCACGGGCACCGCTATAGGGCCTTTTCTATCCATTCTGGCCACAGCGCAGCCTTGGCAACGTTTCGAGCGTATCGTACTGGTATATGGGGTGCGTTATCAGCGCGATCTTAACTACTCTGAGTGGCTCGACCGGTTGGTCAGGGAGCATCCAGATCAATTCCAATGGCTGCCCTGCGTCAGTTATGATCCGTTGCCCGGCGCCATCAGCGGGCGTATCCCTGCGGCTATAGCGGAGGATCGGTTAGAGCAGCGGTTCGGCTTGCCGCTGAGTGCCGAGCACGCGCAGGTGATGATCTGTGGCAATCCGGAGATGGTCACAGACTCGATCAAGGTGTTAAAACAGCGCGGCTTTGAGAAAAACCTGCGCCGCAGTCCGGGGCAGATCAGCGTTGAGCGCTATTGGTAACGGGCCAGCGGCAGAGCTCTGCGTAAAACCGAGCCCAGAGGCTCCCTGATGACAGCGCGCTAGTCGGATAACCCGCTCGGTGCTACAAGATCTGACTCAGGAATAGCTGGGTCCGTTCAGACTGTGGGTTGTCGAAGAACGCGTTGGGTTCGTTCTCCTCGATAATCTGGCCGACATCCATAAAAATAACCCGGTTGGCGACGGTCTTGGCGAAACCCATCTCGTGGGTCACGCAGATCATCGTCATTCCCTCTTGGGCCAGCTCGATCATGACGTCGAGAACCTCTTTGATCATCTCGGGATCCAGTGCCGAGGTCGGCTCATCAAACAGCATCACCTCCGGGTTCATGCACAGGCTGCGAGCGATAGCCACGCGCTGCTGCTGACCGCCGGAAAGCTGTCCTGGGTATTTGTGCGCCTGTTCGGGGATTTTCACCCGCTCTAGAAATTTCATCGCGATGGCTTCGGCCTCTTTACGCGGGGTCTTGCGCACCCAGATCGGCGCCAGGGCGCAGTTCTCCAGCACGGTCAGATGCGGGAACAGGTTAAAGTGCTGAAATACCATGCCGACTTCACGACGAATGGTCTCGATGTTCTTAAGATTATTGTTCAGCAGGGTATTGCCGACAATGATGTCACCCGTCTGATGTACTTCGAGGCGATTCAGACAGCGAATCATGGTCGATTTTCCCGAGCCAGAAGGGCCACAGACTACGATGCGCTCGCCTTTATGAACCTTGAGATTGATATCCTTGAGGACGTGAAAATTACCGTACCATTTGTTGACGTTATTGAGCTCAATCATCACCTTATCTTCGATGTTCATCGCGCCGTTGCTGTTTTTTCCTGACATCACAGACTCCTGGAATTCCTGTCGCTGTCGGGTGCTAGCGAGCACCCTGGCCGGTATGCAGTTTACGTTCGAGGTGCTGGCTGTAGCGTGACATGCTGAAACAGAAGATCCAGAACACGAAGGCGACAAAGGCGTAACCCTCGATCGAGTAGCCTAACCACTTCGGGTCTGAGAGCGCCGCCTGGACAATCGCCAGCAGGTCGAACAGGCCGATAATCAGCACCAGTGAGGTATCTTTGAAGAGCGCGATAAAGGTATTGACGATTCCGGGGATCATGATCTTCAGCGCCTGAGGCAGCACGATCAGTCCCATCTTCTTCCAGTAGCTCAAGCCCAGTGCGTCTGCCGCTTCATACTGGCCTTTGGGGATCGCTTGCAGACCGCCGCGTATCACCTCGGCCATATAGGCTGATTGGAATAGGGTGATACCGATCAGTGCTCGCAGCAGCTTATCGAAATCGATCTCTTCGGGTACAAACAGCGGCAGCATCACCGAGGCCATAAAAAGAATAGTAATCAGCGGCACACCGCGCCACATCTCGATAAATACGGTGCAGAAACTGCGCACCACGGTCATCTCCGAGCGTCGACCCAGCGCCAGGAAGATGCCGATCGGTAACGATGCCACTATCCCTACCAACGCCAGTACCAGGGTCAGGCTCAGGCCGCCCCATTTGTGGGTTTCGACCACCGCCAGTCCAAACGAGCCGCCATAGAGCAGAAAGAAGGCGATGAGCGGGAAAACGCTGAGCGAAAAAGCCGCGATCCAGCCTCTGTTAGGCGTAGCTTCGTAGATCAGGGCGCCTACCAGCAGGGCCAACATCGCAAACAGGATATTGACACGCCAGTATTCCGCTTCGGGATAAAAACCGTAGATAAACTGCTCCAGCCGCACCGAGATAAACACCCAGCAAGCACCGCCACTGCTGCAGGCATCACGGCTGTCGCCCACCCAGTCAGAATCGATAAACACCCATTGGAAGGCCGGTATCAATGTAGCCCACAACAGGTAACCGACCACCAGCGTCAGCACCGAGTAGAAGGGGGTGGAAAACAGATTAACGCGCAACCAGCCAATGACGCCAGAAGCGCTGTTAGGAGGCGGTAGGTCGGGAAGTTTGTGGTCATTGATAATCATATTAACGCTCCACCAGCGACACGCGCTTGTTGTACAGGTTCATCAGCAGCGAGACGATGAGATTGATGCTGAGGTACACCGCCATGGTCATGAAGATGATCTCGATCGCCTGACCGGTCTGGTTGAGGGTGGTGCCCATAAATACCGATACCAGATCCGGATAGCCGATCGCCGTAGCCAGCGATGAGTTTTTAATCAGGTTGAGGTATTGGCTGGTCAATGGAGGAATAATGACTCGCATCGCCTGGGGCACGACGATCAGCCTTAGGGTCTTGGCTTTACTCAGTCCCAGGGCGCTCGCCGCTTCGGTTTGGCCATGGCTGACGGCCAGAATACCGGAGCGGACAATCTCGGCGATAAAGGTACCGGTATAGACCGATAGTGCGATCAGTAGCGCCATCAGTTCGGGGATGATGGTCGCCCCGCCTTGAAAATTGAAACCCTTGAGTAGCGGTTCGTCCCAGCTCATAGGCGAGCCAGCCAATAGAAAAGTCAGCAGCGGTAAGCCCATTAGTAGCGCCAGCGAGGTCCAGAACACCGGGAAGCGTTGTCCTGTCGCATCCTGACGTTTGTGGTTCCAACGCAGCAGCCAAACCACCGCGCAGATGGCGACTGCCAGGGCGATCATCACCAGTGAAAAACCGGACTCCAATACCGGCCAGGGCAGGTACAGACCGCGGTTATTGAGGAAGGCGCTACCGATTTCGATGCTGGCGCGCGGCAGCGGTAGTGGTTGCAGCACCGCGACATACCAAAACAGGATCTGCAGCAGTAGCGGAATGTTGCGAAAAATTTCGATATACGCAGCAGCGACTTTGTTGACGAGCCAGTTCTGGGACAGTCGGGCAATACCCATCACAAAACCAAGGATTGTCGCCAGGATAACGCCCAAGGAAGACACCAGCAGGGTGTTGAGTAGGCCCACCAAAAAGGTTCGGCCAAAGCTATAGGTAGCGTCGTAGGGGAGCAGTGTTAGCAGTATCTCGAAGCCTGCTGATTGCTCGAGAAACGCGAATCCGGTGGTGATGCCCCGCTTTTCGAGATTATATAGCGCATTCGAGATGATGTAGGCGAAGAACCCCAGGACCGTCAAAATCATCAATACCTGAAACAGCAGCGCCCGTTTGTCGGGGTCGTTCCAGAATTTGGGTTTCGAAGAGGGGGCCACGCCTTTGTTTACCTCTGCGGGCATGGAGAGTACTCCAAAAAGTAGCTTGGACTTTAAAGTGTAGTGTAACAACGGCCGGTTCAGGCGAAATGAACCGGCCGCGTGGGGAGCAATGTGGACTTAACGCATGGGTGGCGCGTACATGAAGCCGCCTTTGTTCCACAGCGCGTTAACGCCTCGAGCGATGTTTAGAGGTGATCCAGCGCCGACGTTGCGTTCAAACGCCTCGCCATAGTTGCCCACCTGCTTGACGATTTGATATGCCCAGTCATCGTTCAGATCCATCCCTGAACCCTTAGGACCGTCTAAGCCTACGAAGCGCGCAATGTTAGGGTTGCTAGCCATTTTCATCTTGTCGATGTTGGCGGAGGTCAGGCCAAGCTCTTCGGCATTGATCATCGCATTGAGCGACCATTTGACGATGTTGAACCATTGATCATCACCCTGGCGCACCACGGGGCCCAGAGGTTCCTTGGAGATCACCTCGGGCAGAACGATGGCGCTGCTCGGATCGGATAGCTTGATGCGCAGCGCGTACAGTTGCGACTGATCAGAGGTCAGCATATCGCAGCGGCCCGTTTCAAAACCTCTGACGGTCTGATCGGAGGTATCAAATACCACTGGCGAGAAGCTCATCTTGTGCTCGCGGAAGTAGTCGGACAGGTTCAGTTCGGTAGTGGTGCCCGATTGGATGCAGACCGCAGCACCATCAAGCTCGAGGGCATTTTTAATACCCAGGTTTTTGCTGACCATAAAGCCCTGGCCGTCGTAGTAGCTGACGCCAGCAAAGTTCAGGCCCAATGTGGTATCACGGGTCTGGGTCCAGGTGGTATTGCGCGATAACAGATCAATTTCGCCCGACTGCAGCGCGGTAAAACGCTCCTTGGCGGTCAGTGGAATATATTTAACTTTGGACGCATCGCCCAGTGTTGCTGCGGCAACAGCACGACAGATGTCGACATCCATGCCCTGCCAATTACCTTTTTCATCAGGGTTGGAAAATCCTGGGAGTCCTGTGGAAACGCCACACTGCACAAACCCTTTGGACTTGACCGATTCAAGGGTGCTGGCAGCTTGAGCGCCTGTAGCCAAACCTATGGCAACGGCCGAGGCGACGGTAAGGGAGGTGATTTTATTCATGATGGTTCCTTCTTTGGTCAGGTTGTCTGTCAGATAAGTCATGCAGACCAAGCACTAACGGGTAAAGTTATTGTTATTTTAATAAGGCAAACACAATGCCAGCTGTTATCGGTCAATGATGCGTCGAAGTGATGCCGGCATCGGGGCATCGCTTTGAGTCATCACTAACACTATAGCTGCCATCGGAACAGGCGCTTTGCTAACCGGTGATTGAAGCAAAAGAATGCCGACGCGCTCAACAATACCGCGAGTTGATGTTTACGGGTTCTCTGCAGCTCTTCCATCGCGCCATATAGGGCTGTTTTTACGTGGCATTATAAATTGATTTTGTATGTCTAATCACTTAATTATCATGCTGTTATAATGGTTTGTTGTGCCGGTGTCATCATGCTGCTGTTGTCAGTTGCTGGGTGTACGTAAATGGGTGATAGTGTCGGTCCCCCCCCCTGATAAAAAAGGACATCTAGTCGCAATCTGGCTCGCTGTGGTGTGCCAGTCACTGGCTCTGCGGTCTTGATCTATACGGCAAAATTTGTTCAGGCTTTAGCGCCACCGCAGGCTCCCTTCTCGCCACTATTTTTGCTAAAGTGGCGGCCTTAAAAATGAACAGTCCCCAGACGCGTATTCACTGCTACTGGGCATGGGGGTGGAGGTTGTTCAACGGCTGTTGCTGCGAGTGTTTGGCCGGTGTAACTCCTGTAGACCTGGGTCTGGTTGTCCACGTTATCCAGATCCAGCACGTAATCTGATTGAAGGTAGGTCCTATGAATAACTCTGCATCCTTGTCGTTACCCGCGTTAGAAAATAAGCATGAGTTCAGCCGGAGGCATCTCGGCCCTGATGCTAGCCAGCAGCAGCAGATGCTCGAGGTGTTAGGTGTTGCCTCGTTGTCCGAGCTGATAGAGCAAACAGTACCTAGCGCCATTCGCTTGGACGGCTTATCTCAGTCAGAGGGTTGCAGTGAGCAGCAGATGTTGACCCGGCTGAAAAAGTTGGCCACCAACAACCGTATTTATAAGTCCTATATAGGCGGCGGTTATTACCATACTCTGGTCCCGAATGTGATCTTGCGTAACGTCATGGAGAATCCGGGCTGGTATACCGCCTACACCCCGTATCAACCAGAGATTGCCCAGGGCCGACTCGAGGCGCTGCTTAACTTCCAGCAGATGGTGATGGATCTGACCGGGATGGATCTGGCTAATGCCTCGTTGTTAGATGAGGCGACTGCTGCTGCCGAAGCGATGGCGCTGTGTAAACGCGCCAATCGCAAGAAGAGCAATCTGTTCCTGGTGGATGCCCAGGTACATCCACAAACGATCGACGTGGTGAAAACCCGGGCTGAGTATTTTGGCTTCGAGGTGGTGGTCGGCCCGCTCGACGCGCTGCTGGATCAGCACGATGCCTTCGGGGTGATGATGCAATATCCAGGTACCACCGGAGCGGTCTGTGATATCGAAGCGCTGATCAACAAGGCTAAGCAGCAACAGGCGATGACCGCTGTGGCCGCCGATCTGCTCAGTCTGGTGGTGTTGCAACCGCCGGGTGAGCTGGGTGCGGATGTGGTGTTCGGTTCGGCGCAGCGCTTTGGCGTGCCGATGGGTTTTGGTGGCCCGCATGCAGCATTTTTTGCGACCAGCGATAAGCAAAAGCGCTCCGCTCCGGGACGGATTATCGGCGTGTCTATCGATAGTCGCGGTAATCAGGCACTGCGGATGGCGATGCAGACCCGTGAACAGCATATTCGCCGTGAGAAGGCGACCTCCAATATCTGTACCGCGCAAGCGCTGCTGGCCAATATGGCGGTGTTCTACGCCATCTACCATGGCCCCGAAGGTTTACAGCGCATTGCCGGGCGGGTGCTGCGGCTGACCACGCTGCTGGCTAACGGCCTTCGGGCTAAGGGAATCACGCTGCTGCATGACAGCTGGTTCGATACCCTGACCCTGGTGGTCGGTGAGCAGCAGCAGGCCATCGCCGCGCGCGGCTATGGCCAAGGGGTTAACCTGCGCTTGGTTGATAGCGATAAGCTGGGGATCAGTCTGGATGAATCCACCACCACTGAGGACCTGGAGCAGCTGTTCGTTGTGGTGTTGGGTGCCGAGCATGGGCTTAGTATCGCTGCGTTGGATGCCGCCGCCTGTGCCGATGGCCGTAGCGGAGTGCCGGCTAAACGGGTGCGTAGCAGTGCCTTTATGACTCACCCAGTCTTTAATAGTCACCACTCCGAAACCGAGATGTTGCGCTATCTAAAACGCCTGGAAAACCAGGATTTTAGTCTGGCACATGGGATGATTCCGCTGGGCTCTTGCACCATGAAGCTCAATGCTACCGCACAGATGATTCCGGTGACCTGGCCGGAGTTTGCCAACGTGCACCCCTTTGCGCCGCGTGACCAGGTACAGGGCTATATGCAGCTGATCGATGAGCTGGAGGCGATGCTGGTCGATATCACCGGCTACGACAAAATCTCGATGCAGCCCAATTCCGGTGCCCAGGGCGAATATGCGGGTTTGCTGGCGATTCGCAAATATCAGCAGAGCATCGGTCAGAGTCATAGGGATATCTGCCTGATCCCCAGCTCCGCGCACGGTACCAACCCGGCATCGGCGGCCATGGCGGCCCTGAACGTGGTGGTGGTCGACTGTGACCCCAAGGGCAATGTCGATATCGCCGATCTGAGCGCCAAGGCCGAGCTGCATAAAGAGCGGTTATCTTGCCTGATGATCACCTATCCCTCGACCCACGGGGTGTTTGAGGAGGGGATTAAGTCGATCTGCGATATCGTTCATGCTAACGGTGGTCAGGTCTATATGGATGGCGCCAACATGAATGCTCAGGTGGGTATCTCCAAGCCGGGCTTAATCGGCTCCGATGTCTCGCACCTTAATCTACATAAAACCTTTGCCATTCCGCACGGCGGCGGTGGTCCAGGCATGGGGCCGATCGGAGTCAAGAGCCACCTGGCAGCGTTTTTACCCAACCATGCGGTCAGCCCGATTACTGGGCCCAAAGCCGAGATGGGCGCCGTATCGGCGACCCCTTTTGGTAGCGCCTCGATTCTGACGATCTCCTGGGCCTACTGCGTGCTGTTGGGTAGAGAGGGGCTGCGGCGCAGTACCGAGGTCGCTATCTTGAATGCCAACTATCTGACCGAGAAGCTCTCCGAACACTACCCGGTGCTCTATCGGGGTCGTAACAACCGGGTTGCTCACGAGTGCATCATCGATATCCGTCCGATCAAAGAGCTGTGCGGCATTACCGAGGAGGATATTGCCAAGCGGCTAATGGATTTTGGTTTCCATGCGCCGACCATGTCGTTCCCGGTGCCGGGCACCCTGATGATCGAGCCCACCGAATCCGAGTCTAAGGTCGAGCTGGATCGCTTTATCGAGGCGATGGCGGTGATCCGCGCGGAGATCCGTCAGGTCGAGAGCGGTGCTATCGATGCCAGCAATAATCCGCTCAAACGGGCACCGCATACCCAGGCCGATATCGTTGAAGGCGATTGGGATCGTCCCTATAGTCGTGAGCAGGCGGTGTTCCCGGTGGCGAGTTTAAAGCACAACAAGTTCTGGCCGAGGGTGAATCGCATCGATAACGTCTACGGCGATCGAAATCTGTTCTGCAGCTGTCCCGCGGTGGAGGATTACCGCTAGCTGCAGCTGACCGAGCTGCGGGCTAGCGGCCGGGCTAGCCTGAATCGGTCTGTTTAAACGGCAGGTGTTCACGGGCCTGTGCCATGTAGGCTGCGACCCGTTGGCGCTCTTGTAGCAGCGCTTGCTGTACCGCCCGGTGCAGTCTCGGATCTCTGATCCAGTGTAATGAGCAGGTGCGGATGGGTTCAAAGCCACGCACCAGCTTGTGCTCACCCTGGGTGCCGGGGTCGAAGCGTTGCAGTTGACGCTCGATAGCAAACTCGATCCCCTGGTAGTAGCAGACCTCGAAATGCAGGCAGTCGATCTCTGGACTGCCACCCCACCAGCGTCCATACAGGCACTGCTGATCAAATAAAAATAGCGCCGCGCCGACCCGTTGCTGTTGCTGTTCGGCCACCACCAATAGCAGATTATCGCCTAGGTTGGCGTGGATGCGCTGGAAAAAATCCCAGTTCAGATAGGCGTTCTGGCCGCGTTGCTGATAGGTGTGCTGGTAGAAGCTATAAAAACCGCGCAGCTGTTCCAGATCTAACTCCTTACCACTTAGCCTGCGCAGTGATACCCCTTGCTCGGCGATGCGACGGCGCTCGCGGCGGATAGATTTGCGCTTACGCGAGCTGAAACGTTGCAGAAACTGATCAAAATCCCGGTAGTCCGCGTTGAACCAGTGAAACTGGCAATCGTGGCGCTCTAACAGCGCTTCGGGTTCAGACCAGTGGTTGAGAATCTGCGCGCGGCAGGGCTGGTCGGCAAATAGCAGGTGCCAGCCTGAGGCCTGCTGGCGCTGCGCTTGTTCGGACAGTGCTTGCAGCAGTAGCGAGATGGCGTGCGGTGGACCCTCGGCGGTGATTCCCAAGCGCGGGCCGATGGTGGGGGTAAACGGCAGGGCGGTGAGCAGTTTGGGGTAGTAGGGGATGCCGGCCTGGTGGCTGGCGTTAGCCCAGCTCCAGTCGAACACATACTCACCGTAGGAGTGCTGTTTCAGGTACAGCGGCAGCGCCGCCAGCGGATGCCCGTCGGCGCTCTCCAGCAGCAGATGTTGTGGGCTCCAGCCACTGGCGGAGGTCAGGCTGCGGCTCTCCTCCATGGCGGCTAAAAACGCATGGCTGACGAGCGGTTGCGATCCGAACAGCTGCTGCCAATGTTGCGGATCGATCTGCTGGAGGCGTTCGATAACCTGAATAGAGGGCACAATCAATTCTCAAGAGACGATGATCGCACAAGCATAGATCGTCATAGATCAATACACTCGCTTATACTGATGCTTGAGTGCGAGTTAAGGTCGAATAGCGGGCTGAGTTGACGGCCGTGTTGAAGGCCTCGATTAAGAAAAGGAGCTATGTATGATTGACATAAACGCCAGTGCAGATATCGATTATGACCCCGATCGTGAACTGGACCCCGAACTACAACCCTATCAGCTGCATCCGCAGCTGGCTAAGGATTGCGTACTATTAGGGCGGTTTGTGCTCTGTGATCTGTTATTAATGAACGATGCCCATTACCCCTGGTTTATTTTGGTTCCTAGGCGGGCTGATGTGAGCGAGATCTACCATCTGGCGTTGCCGGATCAGCAGCAGCTCATGCTGGAGTCCAGTATGCTTGCTGCCAATCTGGTCGATATCTTTAATGCCGATAAGATCAACATAGCGGCACTGGGAAATGTGGTGTCCCAGCTGCATATCCATCATGTGGTACGTTATCAGCAGGATCTTGCCTGGCCGGCACCGGTATGGGGTCGGGCAACGGCGCTACCCTATAGCTCGGCGCAGCTCGAAGCGCTGCGCGAGCGGGTCAATACGCTGCTGGAAAACTGCGCCGAGTATCAGCCAGCGCTACACTGAGGCTGCCAGGGTTGAGTCGGCCGCTATTCTAGATCCGGTTGTCGCCGATTGGCTCTGGTGCTGGCTGAGGTCGATACAGATGCGGATGCAGAACTGTTGTTGTGGGTCGCGCAGCAGTTCCAGGGTGCCGTTCATGGCGTCGACGCGTTCCACGATACCGCTGAGGCCGTACCCCGATGACTGTTCGAGCTGCTGCTGATCAAAGCCGATGCCGTTATCGATGATATCGAGGATGAGGTGCTGCGGCGGCTGGTCAGGCGGCAGCAGCTGCAAGCGTAGCCAGGCGCGATTAGCTCGACTGTGCTTGATAATATTGGTCAGTCCCTCCTGGATGATTCTAAAAATATGGATGGCGATAGGATCCGGAATCTCAGCAGCTACGGGCGGCAGATCGGTGGTGACCAAGATGCCGTGCCTCTCTAGATTGGCCAATGCTGGGATATGGCCAATCGCTTCGAAGAGGCCTAGATCATTGAGGGGCATGGGCCGTAACGACAGGATTCTTTTGTATACCACATCCGACATCTCCTTGGCATTTTGATAAATGGAGTCGGCGCAGATATAGACCTGTTCGCCAGCAACGCTGGCTTTTTTAATCAGATACGAATCGGTGTTGATAACGGCCAGCGGTTGTCCTAGTTCGTCATGTAGCTCTTGTGCCAGGTGTTTACGCTCCTGCTCCTGCAGATTGAACAGTTGGTGCAACAGTTTGCGGTTACGGCTGATCAACCGCTGCTGCTTATTGTGCGAGTGTTGCAGTAGATGGGTTTTTTCGGTGAGATTCCGCTCGCTGGTTTGTAGTTCGGTCAGGATGTTGGCGATGTCATGGCTCAGTTGTTGAAACTCAGTAATAGGCCCTGGATTGAATGGCGGCAGGTTGTTGTTTTTGTCATTGTCATTGCTGTTGCGTTGGACTGCCAGATTGTGGATTTTATGTAGAGGCGTTAGTGCCAGCTTTAGCGTCAGTAACACGATGATAATGACAAAAACAATAGCCAGCATCAGGGTTGTTGTTGTCTGTAGCATCATCCCCTGTTGGAGTCTGGTCTGTGCATCGGTATGGATCACGCTGACGAGTCGTATATCCTGGGTGTCTTCGTGCAAAAGCGCTATTTTTTGACTCATCGATACCATATCGTACTGCTTGAACTTAAGTAGTTTTCCGGGTTGGCTGCTGGCCTGTTTCAGGGCGGAGTACAGCGGGGAGTGAGCGTTGGCGCTAGAGGCGATCAGTTGCTCCTGATAGGTGATGCCGACAGCGGCTGTCTGCTCCGGATTGGCGTTAATCACCTGGTTCAGCAAAGAGAAATTCTGAGTCAGGGTCATACCGGCGTACAGATAACCGAGCACCGCACCATTGTTGGCGATCAGCGGGGTCCGGGTTTGTAGCAGCAGTAGTGGCGGCTTCTGGGTGTTGAGGTGGGCCAGATGCCAAGCGTGCAGATTGGAATCGAATTGCTGGATTAATGCCTGGCAGTCGAGTGTTATCGAGAACCATGGCTGGAGGCTGGTATGACACTCGGTGCCCTGGGGGTTGCTAAGGAATATAAAGTCAGCACTAGGCGGTTGTTGCTGCTCGCCAATCAGGGTTTGGAGTCGAGCTTCGATGCTGCTCAGGGAGTCGTTTTTAGTTAATGACGCGAGCTCCTGTTGTTGTAGCAGCATCGTTAAGCCATTGGCGAGCAGTTCGAGTCGACCATTAAGCACGGTCTTGAACAGCGCGTGATTTTGGCTGACGCTGTTGCTAATCTGCTGGTCGATGATCTGGTTGGAGAGCTGATGCTGACTCCATAAGTTAGCCCCGACGATGATGCTAAAGGCGGTTGAAATAGCCCCGCCGAGCAGGGAGAACAGCGATATCCGAGATCTGTAACTGGGTAGGGGTTTGCGCTTGGGCGTTGCTGCTGGACTCATGGGTTTGAGTATCGAAATGCGGTGGCCGAAAGCGCGTCAATCTGCTCGGCGCTGTGCGCTGGGGTCACGACTACCAAGCGTCCCGAGTAGACCTGTGGCACCGGGCGGCCTGTCTGATCATTGGCGATCGCCTCGGCGATGGCGATGGCGGTATCGTCATTCATACGCATCACGGTTAGCGCCATATTCCCGTCCCGGATCGCTTGCAGCTCTGCGTCTCCGCCGCCCCAGCCATTGACTATGACCTGGCCTTTAAGACCTTTTTCGTTGATCGCCGCAATCGTCCCTAAAGCGACGTCGGTCGTGCAAGCGAAGATGATATTGATCTCGGGATTGTCGGTGAGTAGTTGTAACGCGGCGCGATGTGCCGAGCTCATGTCTGACTGGGTATAGTAGCTGGCGCTCAGCTGCTCGCCGCGGGCGTTGATAAAATCGACAAAGGTGCCGCCGCGCATCTGACTGACATAACCGGGTCTCCAGTACAGCAGGCCAATCGAGCGGGACGGTCCATCGGTCGATTTGAACAAGACCTCGGCTAATAGCCTGGTACCTAGACGGTGATCAAAACCGCTATAGAGAAAGGGTTGATGCGAGCGCCAGTCCATCAACGGCGTGGTGATGTTGAGGAGGATGATCTTGGGGCGATCCCGGGCTAGCAGCGGTTCAATCAGCTTTTTTTTGCCGATACCGTCCAGGGTTAAAATCAGATAGTCAGGATCTTGCGCCAGGGCAGCGCTAATGGCCTGCTGTTGCTGATCTATGCTGGCGTTGGCGATGTGAGGGTGATCGATGAATTGGTGCTGAAAACCAAGCTGCTCCAGACGCAGACGCAGGGCGCGCATGTTGCGGTGCCAATAGTCTGACTGCTGCGCACCGGGGTATACCGCGGCAATCTTGAGCGGTTTGAGTTGCTGGGGATTGAGGGGCCGGGCTTGCGCTTCGACTTGAGCGGCGAAGCTGTCCATCAGGGCTACTTGAGCGGGGTTATCTCCAAGATACTGTCCAAGCGTTATAAACTGGCTACCGGTGTGAGCTTGAGCCGTGCCGGCAGCCCATACGCAGAGCAGTAAGAGGGTCAATAATATACTGGCCAATGACGCTCGATTAGCCGAGATGACAGTCATAATTGTCCCTTCCTCAAATCCTTATGATGGACAGGCAATAGTACTCTGTGTCGAACGCAATGTCTTGCACTGCTGGGGCTGCGCAGCTATTACGATAGGGTTGCATCATCGTCACCCTCATCCCGCTATCTCCGTGGTTAAGGCTCTATGGGGATGTTCCCTGAGTAGGAACCGGTTATAATCGCCGGTTTGTGTCGTCCCTGTGAGAGTGGATCATCAATGCCTATTTATGAATATCAGTGTGGTGAATGCGGCCATCGGCTCGAAGCCCTGCAAAAGATGAGCGAGCAGCCACTCCAAGAGTGCCCGGCGTGCGCCAAGCCCGCCTTGAACAAGTTGATCTCGGCAGCGGGATTTCGACTTTCGGGTGCGGGTTGGTACGCGACGGATTCTAAAACCGCTTCCAAGAACAGTGTGGCCGGAGGTGGTGAGTCCGCCAGTCCGGCAGCAACCAGTACCACGTCTAAACCAGATGCTAGCTCTGAATCGGCTGCCAGCTCTCAATCTAGTTCTCAATCCAGTGCTACATCGACTACTGCATCCAGCAGTAAGCCTAACAAGGCTGCGGCGAGTCAGTGATGCTGGTGGCGTTTGCCTTGGGTCAACGCGGTAAGCGCACTCAACAGAGTGAATTTTTAGTCGTTCAGTACAGCAAGCATGGCGCTGGACGTGACGTTATTTTTAGTTTTAGCTAACAGGAACAAACTATGCGCAGCCATTACTGTGGCGTTTTGAATGAGTCTTTGATCGATCAAACAGTCACCCTATGCGGCTGGGTGCATCGCCGTAGGGATCATGGCGGGGTTATCTTCTTGGATCTGCGTGATCGTGAAGGTGTCGTCCAGGTGGTGTTCGATCCAGATACCGGTGCGCATTTTAGCCTGGCAGACAGCGTCCGTAATGAATACGTGATTCAGGTGACCGGTCGGGTGCGTGCTCGGCCGCAGGGTACCGAAAATGCAGAGATGGGTACCGGTCAGATTGAGCTGTTGGGTAAAGAGCTGGTCATTCTTAACAAAGCCGATACCCCGCCGTTTCCGCTCGATGAACACCAGAATGTCGGCGAAGATGTGCGGCTCAAATACCGTTATGTGGATCTGCGTCGTCCGGAGATGCTCAATAAACTGCGGTTTCGTTCTAAGGTCACCACCTTTCTGCGCAACTATCTAGACGATAACGGTTTCCTGGATATCGAAACCCCTATTCTGACCCGCGCCACGCCCGAGGGCGCGCGCGATTATCTGGTGCCTAGCCGTACTCACCAGGGCAGCTTTTTTGCGTTGCCCCAGTCACCGCAACTGTTTAAGCAGCTGCTGATGGTGGCCGGTATGGATCGCTACTACCAGATTGCTAAATGTTTCCGTGACGAAGATCTGCGTGCTGATCGCCAGCCTGAATTTACCCAGATCGATATCGAGACCAGTTTTCTCGATGAAGAGCAGATCATGGCGATCACCGAGAAGATGATCCGCGGGCTGTTCCTTAAACTGCTGGACGTGGATCTGGGTGAGTTCCCACGGATCTCCTATGCCGAGGCGCTGCAGCGTTATGGCTCGGATAAGCCCGACCTGCGTATTCCGCTGGAGCTGATTGACGTCAAAGATCTGATGGCCAGCGTTGATTTCAAAGTGTTTGCGGGTCCTGCCAAGGACCCCAAAGGTCGGGTGACCGCACTGAAGATTCCTGGCGGCGCGACCCTGACTCGTAAGCAGATCGATGACTACACCAAGTATGTCAGCATCTACGGGGCTCGTGGTTTGGCCTGGATCAAGGTCAACGAGCTGGCCAAGGGGGTCGAAGGCCTGCAGTCGCCGATCGTGAAGTTCCTGGGTGATGAGGTGTCGTTGCAGCTGATGGAGCGGGTGGGTGCTCAGGATGGTGACATCGTGTTCTTTGGCGCCGATAAAGGCAAGATCGTCTCCGAGGCGCTGGGTGCACTGCGTTGTAAGATCGGTGACGATCTGAATCTGTATCAGCAGCAGTGGGCACCCTTATGGGTGGTCGACTTCCCGATGTTCGAAGAGACCAGCGACGGTTCGCTTACCGCGATTCACCATCCCTTCACCGCGCCCTCCTGTACGCCAGAGGAGCTCAGTGCCCATCCGGAAACCGCGCTGTCGCGTGCCTACGATATGGTCCTCAACGGCTGCGAACTGGGCGGTGGTTCGATCCGTATCCACCAGCAGTCGATGCAGGAGGTGGTATTCGGAATCCTCAAGATCAGCCCTGCTGAGCAACGTGAGAAGTTTGGCTTCCTGCTGGATGCGCTTAAGTTTGGTGCACCACCCCACGGTGGTTTGGCATTCGGCCTGGATCGTTTGGTGATGCTGATGACTGATTCGACCTCGATCCGTGAAGTGATCGCGTTCCCGAAAACCCAGAGTGCCGCCTGCGTGATGACCGCAGCACCCGGTGAGGCCAGTGTCGCGCAGCTGAATGAGCTGAGCATCCGGGTACGTAAGCCACAGTCGGCCGAGTAAGGCTGTTCCGGTGTTACCCCCGCCGACGGCCTTCGGTCGTGGTCTGGGATACACCGAATCTTCAAAAAACCGCGACTGACTTTGGGTGTCGCGGTTTTTTTATGCCTATGTATTATCTCTATTAGTGACGAGCACAGGCGGCGTAACACGGGGAGACAATGACCATCACAATGACAGGGTACAGCGATGAACTGGTTGAGTTGGCCAATCAGGCGTGGATTTTAAATGTGGCACTGACCGAACTGCATCGTTTCAACGCCAGTGTCGAGGCCCATGTTGCTGCTCAACCGACGACCAGCCAGGCATTGGCGACAGCCAGAAACGAGACGCTGGCGGCTTCGATAGACCGGCTGCAGACTCGGCTGGAGGCGTTGCTGGGTAAATGGCTACGCCGTATTGCCCAGGAGACCCCAGCGCTGGCGGCGCCGCGAGTTGATCAGCAGCCCTGGGGCTGTCGACTTGAAGTCCCAGATGCTATCCGTAGCCAGCTGCAGGTGACCTCTGTCGGGCAGATGTCGGTTGCGGATGCCAGGGTGCAGGCCGCCGCCGATCCGGATAGTTTTTATACCTTCACCTCCTGCAACAGCGATGTAGAAGCTGTTGTGAGTGTTAAGGGTGCTGAGGGGGTTGAGGTTGACAGGGTGACCGTGACCCGGTTTAGCGGTGTCGATCTGAATACCGCCAAGATGTGGTGGAGCTGGTGCCTGGAGAGCTCGCTGCCCTGGTGCCGGTTGCAGGTGCTGAGTCATAACCTGTGGGAGGTGGATCTCTGCCATTAGCCATTAGAAAACGTCGTGAGTGGATGAAAAAACAGCCTGGCTGTTGCGGGCGTTATTGGATTAATTGCTTATTATTAAAACACAGGCGCGATGTGCTCTTTAGCAGCCAAGGAGGCGAATATGAACAATGTCGATAGCAACTCGGCAGCTAACTGCCCGGTTATGCAGGGTAGCAATACCCGGATGGGTGGCGTGGGTACCCAGAATCTGGACTGGTGGCCCCAGCAACTCAATCTCAAGATCCTGCATCAGCACGGCAGCCAAGCGAACCCATTGGATGAGGGCTTTGACTATAAAGCAGCGTTCCTACAGCTCGACCTGCACGCGGTTAAACAGTCCATTGCCGCGGTGCTCACCGACTCCAAGGGCTGGTGGCCCGCCGACTACGGTCACTATGGCCCGTTGATGATCCGGATGGCCTGGCACGCCGCAGGTACTTACCGTACCGCCGATGGACGCGGCGGCGCCAACAGCGGCAACCAGCGCTTTGCCCCGTTGAACAGCTGGCCGGATAACGGCAACCTCGATAAGGCGCGTCGCCTGCTGTGGCCGGTGAAACAACAGTACGGCGACAGCCTGTCCTGGGCAGATCTATTTATTCTTGCCGGTAACGTGGCGATCGAATCGATGGGCTTGAAAACCTTCGGTTTTGGCGGCGGACGCGAAGATATCTGGGAGTCCGAAGAGGATGTGTACTGGGGATCCGAACGCGAATGGTTGGGCAGTAACCGCTACAGCGGCGAGCGCGATCTGGAGCACCCGCTGGCCGCGGTGCAGATGGGCCTTATCTATGTCAACCCGGAAGGCCCGGATGGCAATCCGGATCCGCTCGCCTCGGGGAAGGATGTGCGTGAAACCTTTGCCCGCATGGGGATGGACGACGAGGAAACGGTCGCCCTGACCGCTGGCGGACATACCTTTGGTAAAGCGCACGGCGCCGGTGATCCTGCCTTGGTGGGACCTGAACCCGAAGCCGCACCGATCGAAGCGCTGGGGTTCGGCTGGAAAAGCACTCACGGCAGTGGCCAGGGCAGCGATACCATCACCAGCGGTATCGAAGGCGCCTGGACGCCGAATCCGATCAAGTGGGATAACGGTTACTTCGATGTACTGCTGGGCTACGACTGGGAACTGGTGAAAAGCCCCGCCGGTGCCTACCAATGGGCGGCAAAAAACCTGGCCGACAGCGATAAGGCTCCCGATGCCGAGGATTCAGGCAAACGGGTGGGCCTGATGATGACCACCGCTGACATGTCGATGAAGATGGACCCGGCCTACCGCAAGATTTCCGAGAGATTCCATCAGCATCCCGAGCAGTTTGCCGAGGCGTTTGCCCGCGCCTGGTTCAAATTGACCCATCGTGATATGGGGCCTAAGGCGCGTTATCTCGGCGCCGAGGTGCCAACTGAAGAGCTGATCTGGCAGGACCCTTTGCCTGCATCGAATAGTCAGCGGCTTGATGATGCTGACATCGCAGCGCTGAAACAGAGGATTCACGCCGCCGGCTTAAGCCTTTCTGAGCGAGTCTATACCGCCTGGTCATCGGCCTCGACGTTCCGTGGCTCGGACTATCGTGGCGGTGCCAATGGCGCCCGTATTGCGCTAGCACCGCAGAAGGACTGGGAGGTCAACCAGCCCGCGCAGTTACAAAAAGTATTGGCTGTCTATGCCGGCATTCAGCAGAGCTTCAACCGCTCGCAGTCTGGCAAGACGCTGTCCATGGCAGACCTGATTGTGCTCGGCGGTAGTGCAGCGGTGGAGCAAGCGGCCAAGGCTGCCGGCTTTAGCGTTGAGGTCCCCTTCGAACAGGGCCGGGTGGATGCCACGGCGGAGCAAACCGACATCGAATCCTTCGCGGTGCTCGAGCCTATTGCCGATGGTTTCCGTAATTTTAGTAACAAGGCGTATAGCTACTCGGTCGAAGAGCTACTGTTGGACAGGGCACAACTGCTGAGGCTGACGGCACCTGAGATGACCGTGCTGATCGGTGGCCTACGGGTCTTGAATGCCAACTTCGGTGGCTCGCAACAGGGGGTGTTGACCCAGCGGCCAGGCGCACTGACCAACGATTTCTTCGTTAACCTGACGGATATGGAGATCGAATGGCAGCCGACGTCGGCAGAGGCCGATGCTTTTGAGGGTCGAGACCGTGCTAGCGGCAAGCTCAAGTGGACTGCAACAAGGGTCGATCTAGTGTTTGGCTCCAACTCGCAGTTGCGAGCGCTGACCGAAGTCTATGCCTGTAAGGGCGCCAACAAGAAGTTCGTCAACGACTTCATCTCAGCCTGGAACAAGGTGATGAACGCCGATCGCTTCGATCTAGGTTAAATCGACCAGAGCGGGCCGTTGGGAGTCGGCATGGCTCCGTTGTCGGTTTAAAACTCGAGCTACAGCATTACTCTGGGGCTGGGGCTGGGTCGAGCAGTTCGGCGGCCAAACGCCCCAGCTCAGGTCGGCTGGATTTGAGTGTCGCTGTCGATAAAGGCAGCGGCAGGTAATGGATCGGTACCAGGTAGCTTGGCAGACGTTGGCGTAACCAGTGGCTGAGCGCTTGTGGATCGATCGCGGCATGGGGGCTGATAAAGGCCACCGGGCGTTGGCCGTAATCGGCGTCATTGATGGGTACCACATAACAAGCTGTTAGGCCTGGATAGGCCGACAGGGCCCGTTCGATCAGTTCAGGTTGGATGTTTTCACCGCCACTGATGAACTGATTATCCAGCCTGCCGCTGATCGTTAGGCCTTGCTGAGGATCAAGCTGTCCCAGATCCCGAGTATGGAACCAGCCGTGCTCATCCACGGGGCGATAACAGTGACCGTTGCGGTAATAGCCTAGAAACAGCGACGCCCCCTTCACCCTAATCTCCTGGTTATCGGCCAGCTGCAGTTGGCAGTGCGGCAGTAGCCGAGCGAGCCGTCCGGAGCTGCAGAGCGGACCGGTCATCACCTGAGAGCTCATCTCCGTCAACCCATAGCTGATCCAACACTGCAGTGGCTGCTCTGCTAACCAGGCCAGTAGTGACGGCGGGATGGCGCTGCCGCCCAGCAGTAATTGGCGCAGGCTACTGCCGCTAAAGTCGAACTGTTGTTGTTGCAGTCGCAGCAACTGGGTGGCGACCGCCGATAGGTGGGTCAGGCGTGGCTCTTCGAGTAGCTGTGACAGCGCTTCAGCTGGGGCCGGAATGATCAGGCTGGCGCCAGCTAGCAACGCCCGGAACAGCAGCGCTTGGCCACCGATATGGTACAGCGGTAGCGTCACTGCCCAACCATCACCGGACTGTAATGGAATCAGGCTGCGGCTGCCTTCGGCACTGGCGGCGTGGTTAGCAAAACTGTGTAACGCTAATTTCGGCGCGCCGGTGGAGCCCGAGGTGAGTACCCCGCTCAGTGGTGCATGCGGGTTGTTTATCGGAATGGGATGTGCAGGCGCAGAGGCCGTGACACTGTTCAGGATGGCGGGCAGCTCCAGCCGGCGGCAGCGCTGCGGCAGCGGGGCGCTGTCAAGCGAGGCACCGGGGCGCTGGGGCGCAGTGTTAACGGTCGCAGCAATAAACCAATCTGCGTCGCAGCTGTGCAGCAATGCCCGTTGTTGGCGAGCGGGAAAAGCGGGATTGATCGGGATCAGCACGCAGCTCAGCCGCAGGACGGCGACCAACAGCCGCAGCAGTTCAGCGGGGTCATCGAGCGCCACCAGCAGCTGTTGTCCGGGTCTGACCCCCTGTTGTTGTAGCCAGTTGCAGCGTTGTTCGACCTGGAGATGCAGTTGCAAGTAGCTGCACCGTCGCGCGGGTCCCTGTGGCTGGCGTTGTACCAGGGCGATCACTTCGGGTTGCTCAGAGGCGTGCCGTGCTAACGGGCAACAGGTCTGCTGGTCAGTCATCGTCGGGGCCTAGGCGGCGCATCACTGCGCCACAGGCAGGTTAGCTGCTGCCGCGTAACCGTGGTTTTAGCGGGATCGCCGCCCCGCAATAGATTGACGCTAAAGGCGGCCGCCGTATCTAAACCCGGGGTCTCCAAGGGGGTCAGCTGGGTGGCTAGGGCGGCAAGCTGGCTCAGCCCCAGACTCGATTCATAACTGCTGCTGAGAATGGCCCGTAAGCCGCGTTGCTGTGCCAGGCTAATCCAGTCATCGAGCTGCTCTAGTGAGCCTGTCAGACTGGGCTTGAGAATCAGGGCCCGCAGCCCAGGATGCTCTGGGAGGCTAAACCCGGGTTGGCGCAGGCTTTCATCCAGCGCCACAGACACACCGAACTCTGTCGCCAGTTGCAGTGAATGTTGCAGCTCAGCGCAGGGCTCCTCTAGATAGTCGATAGCTGTCAGTGGGATAGCAGCCAGAAAAACCTCGGCCTGGCGCAGGGTCCAGCCTTGATTGCAGTCGATGCGTAGCCTCAGCTGCGGTGTCTGTGCCAGCAACTCGCGAACCAGATGGGTCTCCCGCTCCAGCGGCTGGCGTGCCAGTTTCAGCTTGATCGAGCTGGGCCGCAGCGCTGCGGAGCGCTGCGAACCGTGCTGGAGAACCGCGTCGAGATCGCCCTGCAACAAGGGATGGCTGGTGGGTGCCCGCGCGGTGCTGAGCGGACCGTGTTGAAGTTCGTACCGGGCGCAACTGAATCCGAACCGAGCGCTGGGGCTGGTGACCTCGACTGGTGATTGCCCGGCTAGCCAGGCACTCGCCAGGCTGTACAGATCTTGCTGGCATTGCTCCAGGCTCTCCGGACTGAATCCGGGTAGCGGTGCGGCTTCTCCCCAACCGCCGATCGCTCCCTGACGAAGGTGCACGACCAGCCCCTCGCGCTGCGTCAACATCCGCCCCGCGCAGGGGATCGGGGGCGTTAGCGGGATGCAGTACGTGTAGATCGCGGCAGCCTTCGACGCCGAATACTCCACTTCAGAATATCGCACTTAAGGCACTATCCGGCTCAAGGCGAGCGTTTGAATTTGCTGAATTCGGGGCGGCGTTTCTCGATAAACGCGTTGCGGCCCTCCTGGGCCTCTTCGGACATATAGAACAGCAGCGTGGCGTTGCCCGCCAGCTCCTGTAATCCGGCCTGACCATCGCAGTCGGCATTCAACGCCGATTTCAGGCAGCGCAGCGCCAGCGGCGAATTCTGCAATATCTCACGACACCAGCGCAGGGTTTCAGTCTCCAGCTCGGCCAGCGGCACCAGGGTATTGATCAATCCCATCTCCAGCGCCTGGGTGGCGTCATACTGGCGACACAGAAACCAGATCTCGCGGGCTTTCTTCTGACCGACGATGCGCGCCAGGTAGCTGGAACCGTAGCCGCCATCGAACGAGCCAACCGCAGGTCCGGTCTGACCGAAAATGGCATTGTCTGCCGCGATGCTCAGGTCGCAGACCAGGTGCAGCACATGGCCCCCGCCAATCGCATAGCCGGCCACCATCGCCACCACCGGTTTAGGGCAGCTACGGATCTGGCGTTGCAGATCGAGCACGTTGAGGTGCTCGGTGCCTGCGCCGTCGCTGTATCCCGAGCTGCCGCGAATACGCTGATCACCGCCCGAGCAGAAGGCTTGGTCACCGACGCCGGTCAGGATCACCACGCCTATCTCGCTATCGTAGCGAGCCTCGTCCAGCGCTTGCTGCATCTCGCGCACCGTCTGGGGGCGAAAGGCATTGTGAACCTGTGGCCGGTTGATACTGATCTTGGCGATCCCTTCCGCCTTGTGGTAGAGAATATCTTCGAAGCGCTCGCTGTGGTCCTGCCATAAGACTGCTGCGCTGAGCTGTTGTTCTGTCAGTCCGTATTTCATCCTGGGCTCGTTGTCGGTAAAGGTGAAAGGTGAAAGGTAAAAGGTAAAAAAATGCTACCAAGCTTAAGGGTAGTCGTGAGCCTGGCTGAAGTCGCGAATTTGCTGTGCGGTGACCCGCGCATCGGCACTGATCTCGATCACGCTGGGTCCGTTGCTGGCGATGGATTTTTGATAGTGAACAATAAAATCGCGTAACGACACCGGATGGTAGTAACGAATCTGGAACATCGTACAGGCATGTTCAAAATTAAGCCCGTGCGGACGTTGGTAATGCTGCTGCCGCAGTGTTTCATCCTTGATGGGGAGCATCTGAAATATACCGCCGCCATCGTTATTGAGCACCACCACCACCAGAGGCAGTGAATATTCGCGCAACAGGGCCAGCGCATTAAGATCGTACAGTAGCGAATAGTCACCCAGCAGCAGGGTACCGGGTTGTCGGCTGGCCAGCCCGCAACCAATCGCGCTCGATAGCAGGCCGTCGATGCCACTGGCACCGCGATTGGCGAAGATCTGCGGCTGGCTTTTCAGGTCGCCACCGATCAGCTCCAGCATACGAATACTCAAGCTGTTGCCCGCAAATACCCAGCTTTGATCTGAACTGTTGACCAGTAGTTGATAGCTGACCGCCAGCTCGCTCAATTGTGGATGCTGGTTAATCGAGAGCCGTTTTGCTAGCTGCTTTGCATACCGTTGCTGGTGGGCAAACAGCACGCGGTTCGACTCGGTATGCAGCGGCAGGTTGCTGATCTGCTCCAGACTGACGAGTTGTTGCCGACACCAGTTGACCACCGCAGCCGGAAAAAACCGACTCTGGTTACGGCCCGGAGCCAAGGGCCTGTCTCCAGGATGCACCAACCAGAACTGCTCCCAGAGCTGTTCGTCGACAAAGGCCTGCAGGCGTTTGGATACCAGATGGCCGCCGAACTGCAGTAGCTGCCTGGTTTGCTGCAGGACTCTGAGGCTGGCGGCGTCACTGAGCAGCAGATCCGCCAGCCCCAGAGCGTCCGGATCGGTTTTCAGCTGCGATTGCATATCGGCAACGATCGGCCAGTCGAGTACTTTGGCCAACGCCTTCACTGCATTGGCGCTAGCCTTGTCTGGCAGCGCGCCGACGACGATGATCCCTGGCTGAGTGACGAACGCTTGCCAATGGCTAAGGCTAGGCTCGCTGTTAGCAGCGGGTGGCCGTTCGATAGGGTAGGGCAGCGCGTTGTGCATCCAGGGCTGGATGCAGTGCAGATAATCGCTGAAATCCTGGCTGCCGCTGGGGTAGAGCGGTTCGTCGAACATGCAGTTGATATGGACAACGCCCCCGGCCGCGTTGCAAATAGTGGCAATGGCACTGCTGATCTGCCGCAGTAACTGGTCGGCCGGTTGCTCTAGGCTGGGCGGTTGCAGATAGAGGCTGTGACGCGGGTAGCAGGCAAAAATCCCAGATTGGTTGATCGTCTGGTTCGCCCCGCAGTTCTGCAAACGTGGCGGTCGGTCGGCGCTGATCACCACCAGGGCCACGCCTGTCTGCGCCGCTTCGATGACAGCGGGGTAGAGGTTGGCCACCGCGGTGCCGGAGGTGGTGATGATGGCCACAGGTTGGGTCTGATTGGAGACCGCCGCCAGCCCTTTAGCCAATCCTAGCGCTAAAAATCCCAAGCCTCGCTCGTCGAAATGTTGATGTAGCTGTAGCTCAGGATGCTGTTGTAACGCCAGCACCAGCGGGCTTGAACGTGATCCCGGCGCGATGCAGATATGGCCCACTCCACGGCGGACCAGCTCCTCGAGTAATAGCGTGGCCCAGAGCGTGTTAACAGAGGCGTGATGGACGGATAACATGCGTTCCCTGCGATATGGGTGTTGAGGGTGTGGATGGCGATCTGGATGACTCATTGTCAGATGCCGGGACGAACAGCTTATTGGCATTGATGTCGGCAGGGTCGAGCAGTGTCAGGGGCACAGCAATTTTCTGCTCCAGCTCCCGCCATTCCTGCACCGGATCGGATTGCGGTACGATCCCAGCTCCGGCATACAGGGTCAGCTGTGAACAGTCGAGCTTGGCGCTGCGGATAGTGACCGCAAGCTCGGAGCGTTCACTGCTGAAATAGCCGCAGCAACCCGCATAAAGACCTCGCGCCAGGGGTTCGTGTTGAAGAATAAAATCTCGCGCATTGGCTGCGGGTAGTCCCCCTACGGCAGCGCTCGGGTGGAGTGTTCTGAGCAGCTGGGCATCCATGTCTGGCTGGGGCAGCTGGCCTTGGATAACCTGTTGCAGGTGCTGTAGGCCTGCCAGTTTGAGCAGCCCCGTGCCGTAATGCTGACCGATCTGGACCCCCAGTCCGGCTAACTTGGTACCGATCTCGACCACCACCAGATTATGTTCGTGACGGTTTTTACTATCATCCAGCAGCGCTTGCGCCTGTGCGCGTGCAGTGTCTGTATCGGCCGAGCGGGGTAAGGTGCCGGCGACTGCTTCCGTGGTGAGCAGCAGTCCATCACGTAAAAATAGGCGCTCGGGGGTGAAACTGATAAAACCTTTGGTGGGGGTTAACTGATAACCGATCTGGTAGCTATTCACCGAGGCCTGTTGCCAACGTGTAAACAGCGACCAAAAGTCGATGGCGGGTTGACACACAAAGCGGCTCTGCCGCGCCAAGACTACTTTTTGTAGATAGCCTTTGGTGAAACTGTGTTTGGCATCCGTCACCGCCTGCTGCCAGCGTGCGAAGTCGGGGCTGTCCTGACGCTGGGATACCGTAAAGGCTGCACGCGTTGCCGTCTTTGGAGTGCTGCTGGGACGCAGTTGACGCAGTTGGCGGGCAACCGTCGCGGCGTCAGCGGCGGCGTTAACCACCACACTGAGCGTCAGCTGCTGTTGTTCTCGACTGGGTTCTTGACTGAGCTCTCGACTGGGCTCTTGACTGAGTTCGATCTGGGGAACAAATAGCAGCTGCTGCGGGAACTCTGTAGTGCTGGAGGCGTTGCTATCAAAGCCGGATAACCAGTAATAACGTAGTGCCCGCTGCCCCGAAAGAGCCGCTTGCAAGCGAGCGCTGGCCTGTTGATTGCGATGTTCAACTGCGCATCCCAGCGCTGCGACTTGGGTGTGTTGATCACGGCTGCGCCAGAAAAACTTGGGGTATAGCGACTGTGTGGCCAGCCAGCCGCCCAGATCCGGCTCGTCACAGGGGGCTAGCGCTTGCCGTAAACGATAGGGGTATTGGCGCTCTGGCGCCGATGCCGATAGATGCAGCTGTAGGCCTAGGGCCGTTACCGCATTAGTCATCGCCGTATCAAAAGCTAGCATACTCACAGCGGGTCCTGTGCTGATGATGAGGTCTTAATTATTACCCCTTTATAACTAGGTGGCCATTATTTAAACGCTAATATTTTAGATCGGCATCAACTGCATGCCGTCTTTGATGAGATAGTTGATGAGGTGGTCGATAGCCAGGACGGGCATAAACATACCGTAGCAACGAGCGCTCGCGCGTTACTACGGTGAGCAGGAGGCTATGTATGGCTTCGCCTTAAGCGACGCTCTGCTCTTGCTCGGCCTGCTGGCGCAGCAGGAAGCGTTGCAGTTTGCCGCTCGGGGTCTTGGGCAGATCACCGACGAACTCGATCTCGCGCGGGAACGAGTGGGTCGACAGTCGGTTGCGCACAAACTGCTGCAGCTCCTCGGCCAACGCCGGGGTGGGCTCTAGCTCTGGCCGAATCACCACGTAGGCTTTGACGATCGAGCCGCGTTTGGCATCGGGTTTCGCCACCACCGCACTTTCGGTGACCGCGGCATGCTCAAGCAGGGTATTTTCGACATCCGCAGGTCCAATTCGGTAGCCGGCGGAGGTGATGATGTCATCATCGCGGCCGGTGTAGGAGTGTGAGCCATCACCATTGCTGATTACCATATCACCGGTCAGGTAGTAGTTGCCCTGATAGGGGTTTTTATCACTCCAGCCGTACCCCTGGAAGAAAAATTGCGGTGATTGGCTGATATCAACGGCCAGTTGCCCGGTCTGTCCGGCCGCGACTTCGTTAAACTCGTCATCCAGAGCCACCAGCCGATAGCCGGGCATCGGGTAACCCATGCAGGCGCTGCGCTGCGGATGTTGCAGGGCGTGAAAGTTGCAGGCGGTCATGCCGGTCTCGGTCTGACCGTAGTGGTCACATACCGGGCAGTCAAACACCCGCTGCATCCAGCTGATCACCTCGGGGTTGAGCGGCTCGCCGGCGCTGCTGGCAAGGCGCAGATGGATATCGTAATCGTTACGCTGCGTCTCGTTGGCCATCAGTAACCGGTAGGCGGTAGGCGCGGCAGCCAGATTGGTAATGCGGAAGCGTTGCAAAAACGCATAGGTGTTGTCGGCGGTAAACCCCGCTTCGTTGAAGTGGGTGGTGCAACCGAGCAGCAGCGGTCCCACGACGGCGTAATAGAGTCCGTACGCCCAGCCCGGATCGGCAACGTTCCAGTAGCGATCCTCTTCACGCAGGCCGATCGCCAGCTCCATATAGTTCCAAAACGGGATCAGCGCGCGGACCGGTACCGCCACCCCCTTGGATTTACCGGTGGTACCTGAGGTAAACATCTGCAGGAAGGGATCGTCTTGCGCGATCTTGACCGGGGTGAACTGCTGCGGCTGGGATTCCACCGCGGTGCTGTAGATGAAATTGGCTTGGGCTGCCAGGGTGTGATCCGGGTCGGCGATCAGCATCGTCTTGGGACAATCCTTGACATCGGCGAGTTTGGGCCACTGTTCGGGGTTGGTGATGATTAGTTTTGACTGGGCCTGACCGAGCCGATACTCGATGGCGCCGGAGCCGAAGGCGGTAAACAGCGGTTGATAGACGGCACCGGCGCGCAGGGTGCCCAGCACCGCGACCAGCAGTTCTGGGGTGCGTGGTAACAGGCAGGCCACACGATCGCCCTTACCGATACCCTGGCTGCTGAGGAAGTTGGCAAACTGCGCCGCACGGCGCTGCAGCTCGGCAAAGCTCAGCTCGCCGCTGCTGCCATCGACCCGCAGGTAGCGCAGGCCGATCTTGTCGCCATGCGCGTGGCGGTCGCAGATCTCTTCACAGACGTTCAAGCCGTTGTCAGCATCGACACTGAGGTTGCCGATAAACTGTGACTCGATCTGAGCTGCGTCGAACTGGTCGATATAATCCTGATGAGAGAGTGGGGTCATGATCTTGCCTTAGGTTCGTTAGCTATTATTGTTTTCCCAATAGGGCTTATTGCTCTAGTCCCAATTCTGCGATGCTGGTCTCACGCATCTTGAACTTCTGAATCTTGCCGGTGACCGTCATCGGGAAGGCATCGGTAAACTTGATGTAGCGCGGTACTTTGTAATAGGCGATCTGGTCACGGCAGTAATCGCGAACCTCCTGCTCGGTCAGGGTTTCGCCGGGCTTGAGGATCACCCAGGCCACCAGCTCTTCACCGAACTTGGGATCGGGTACCCCGGTGACCTGGGCATCGGAGATCAGCGGATGGGTATAGAGAAACTCTTCGATCTCGCGGGGGTAGAGGTTCTCGCCACCGCGGATCACCATGTCTTTGCTGCGGCCGATGATGCTGATGTAGCCTTCATCATCCATGGTCGCCAGGTCTTCGGTGTGCATCCAGCCGTTGCTGTCGATCGCTTTTAGGGTGGCGTCTTCGTTCTTCCAGTAACCGAGCATCACGCTGTAACCGCGGGTGCAGAGCTCGCCGATCTCACCGCGCGCCACGATGTCCCCCTGGGCGTTGATGATCTTGGATTCCAGATGTGGCTGGGTGCGGCCGACCGTACTCACGCGTTTGTCCAGCGGCGCATCGGCACCGGTCTGGGTACTGACCGGGCTGGTTTCGGTCATACCGTAAGCGATCTGCACCTCAGACATGTGCATCTTATCGATCACCTGCTTCATCACTTCAATCGGGCAGGTCGAGCCCGCCATCACTCCGGTACGCAGTGATCCCAGATCGTATTCTGAGAATTTTGGGTGTTCAAGCAGGGCGATAAACATGGTGGGCACACCGTAGAGCGCGGTGGCTCGCTCTTCGGATACGGCTCTTAAGACCGATTCGGGCTCGAAAGCATCGTTGGGGTAGATCATCGTCGCGCCATGGCTGACACAGCCGAGATTACCCATCACCATGCCAAAACAATGGTACAGCGGTACCGGGATCACCATCCGGTCCCGGTCGGTCAAGCGCTGGCTTTCGGTAACAAAAAAGCCGTTGTTGAGAATATTGTGATGGCTCAGGGTCGCACCCTTAGGAAAGCCGGTGGTGCCGCTGGTGTACTGAATGTTGATCGGATCATCGAACTGCAGCTGCGCCTGACGCTCGGCCAATGCTGAATCATCCGTCTGGTTGCTCTTGGCCTGCAACTGTTGCCAGCTGAGCATCCCCGGTGCGGGGGTTTCGGACAGGCTGATGATGCCATTTATGTGCGGCAGTGCCGGTGATTTCAACTGGCAGGGTGCCGAGCTTTTTAGTTCAGGCAGCAGCTTGTTGAGCATCGCGGTGTAGTTGGAGCTTTTAAACTGATCCGCCGCGATCAGCAAGCTGCACTCGGACTGGTTGAGCGCATATTCCAGTTCGTGCTGGCGGTAGGCGGGATTGATGTTGACCAGGATTGCGCCGATCTTGGCGGTGGCGAACTGGGTGACACACCATTGCGCCATATTGGGTGACCAGATACCGACGCGATCACCCTTGCCAACCCCGATCGCCATCAGCGCTTTGGCACAGGTCGTGACCTGTTGCTGCAGTTGGCGATAGTTCCAGCGAATGCCTTGATGGCTAGAGATCAAGGCATCATTGTCAGCGTAGCGGCAGGCGATACGGTCGAACATATCGCCGATGGTTTCACCTAACAACGGGGTGCTGCTGGTGGCGCTGGTGTAACTGGCGGCTGGTATTGTAGAAGCGCTAGTCTGACTCATGTGCGATACCTCGAGGCTTTTTTATGGAGTGCCAATTAGGGGTGAATTAGTAAGCTTGATTAACGGCTACTGTCGGTAGTAGCGGTTCTAAACAGGTTGTGATACTCCGGATTTGGAGCCATCTCTACGGCGCTGGCCACCCGGTTGGTCATGTTATAAAAGCCGATAATGTTGGCGATATCCCAGATATCAGCATCGCTGAAACCAGCATCCCGTAGCGCCTGTCGATCGACTTCGGTGATCTGATCGGGATGGCGAGTCAGCTTGTCGGCAAAGTTGAGCATAGCCCGCTGTCGAGTATCGAGCTCGGCGGCACGATAATTCATCACCAGCAGTTCACCCAGGATGGGATCGCCGCTGTATTGGCGCACGGCTGAGCCGTGTGCTGTCAGGCAGTAGTAACAGTGATTGATGGAGGAGACCACCACGGCGATCATCTCCCGTTCCAGCGGCGATAATCCCGACTCGCCAAACATCAAACAGTTGTAAAAACTGGAGAACTGCTCCAGCTGCTGGGGGTTGTGGCTGTAGGCTTGCAGCACATTGGGAATCATCCCCAGCTTCTGCTGACACTTGTCAAAGTAGCGCTGAGTCGGCTCGTCGAGTTGCTCGCGGCTCGGGATATTTAAGTCCAGGGCCGTTAACTTATGTGTGTGGTTCATCGTTACTGTTCCTGTTTTGGTCCAGAGTTCGGTTTAAAAATTACGCTTGAGCAGTTTTTGTAACTCGCCTACTAGGCCGTTGCGGAACGCCAATACACAGACAATAAACACCAGGCCCATGATCACGTGGATGTAACTGCCCAGTGGACCGGAGGCCAGCATGTTCTGCAGGGTGACGATGGTGCCCGCACCGAGTACCGGGCCCCAGATAGTGCCCATGCCGCCGAGTAGCGTCATCAATACCACCTCGCCCGACATAAACCAGTGCACGTCGGTGAGCGATGCCAGCTGAAATACCAGGGCTTTGGTCGAACCGGCCAGCCCTGCCAGGGTCGCCGAGAGTACAAAGGTCATCAGCTTGTACTGGTTGACCCTGTAACCGAGCGAGATCGCGCGGGGCTCGTTCTCGCGGATCGCTTTCATCACCTGACCGAAGGGGCTGTGCACGGTGCGGTAGATCAACAGGAAGCCGGCGATAAACACCGCCAGTACGAAGTAGTACATATTGAGGTTATCGGAGAGATCGATCAGGCCAAATAGCCTGCCGCGTGGAATGCCCTGGATACCGTCTTCACCGCCGGTAAAGGGCGCCTGGAGGAAGAAGAAAAATGCCAGCTGCGCCAGCGCCAGGGTGACCATCGCAAAGTAGATCCCCTCGCGCTTGATCGCCAGTTTGCCGTAAACGAAGCCGAGTAGTGCGGAGACCGCGACTCCCGCCAGGATACCGAACTCAGGGGTGAGGCCGTCGACACTGAGCATCAGATAGCCGGTGACGTAGGCACCACTGCCCAAGAAGACCGCGTGACCAAAGGAGAGCAGCCCGGCAAAACCCAGTAGCAGGTTAAAGGCGCAGGCGAACAGTGCGAAGCACAGCACCTTCATCAAGAACACCGGATAGAGAACAAAGGGCGCTAGCAGCGCCAAGCCCAGCAGTAGCAGATTGAGTTTCATGTTTTTCATTGGTAGTGACCTCGGGTCTTATATCTTGTTGCGAATGACGACAAACGTAGGCGCTAGTGTTTAGGCTTCTTTGCCAAACAAGCCTGCAGGCTTCACCAGCAGTACGATGACCATCACCAGAAAGATCACGGTGTTGGAGGCTTCAGGGTAAAAATACTTGGTCAGCCCTTCGATGACTCCCATCCCCAGTCCAGTGAGGATGGCGCCACCGATCGAGCCCATGCCGCCGATGACGACGATGGCGAATACCACGATCAGGATGCTCGATCCCATCTCCGGGGTGACCGAGTACACCGGTGCCGCCAGCACTCCGGCTAAGCCTGCCAGACCCACACCAAAGCCAAAGGTGAGGGTAACGATCAGCGGTACGTTGATACCAAAGGCCTGCATCAGTTGTGGGTTTTCAGTTCCAGCTCGTAGATAAGCACCGAGTTTGGTTTTTTCAATCATGTACCAGGTGCTGACACAGACCACCAGCGAGCAGACGATGATCCAGGCGCGGTAGTTGGGCAGGTACATAAACGGCAGTCGAATGCCACCTTTGAGCGCCTCCGGGATAGGGTAGGCCAGCCCGGAGGAACCATAGGCGTGGCTAAACAGCCCTTGCAGCACCAGCGCCACACCGAAGGTCAGCAGCAGACTGTAGAGGTGGTCTTCACCAGCGATGGGGCGAACCAGAAAACGCTCCATCAGGATGCCGATCACGGCGACACCTATGGGTATCAGTAGCAGTGACCACCAGTAACTGATGCCCAGGTAGTTCATCCCCATCCAGGCGGCGAAGGCACCGAGCATATAGAGCGCGCCTTGGGAAAAGTTGATGATTCTGAGGAGTCCGAAGATGATCGCCAGGCCTAGGGCCAGCAACGCATAAAAAGAACCGTTGATGAGCCCGATCAGTAATTGGCCGAACAGTGCGAAAGGATTGATATCGAAAAAAGTCGCCATAACCACACCTGAAGGTTGTTCAGACGGAAGCAGAACGCTTCCTTTTTATTGTAATGTTGTTGCGCTTGAATGATCGCGCGCGCATCTGAGAGCGCGACAGTAACGCGCTGTTGCTCGTCTTAGCCGCATCCATACAAGGCGATACGCCTCATTCCCCCGTTGCTTCGTCTGATACGTCATGGACGACAGAGCAGGGAGGCAAGAGCAGGGAGGTAAGAGCCGTTGCCGGCTCCTACGACAGCGGTGCTTACTTGGCTAGCGCAAATGCACAGCCGCCCTCTTCCATCTTCATAAAAGCATCATCGCCCTTGATAACCTGTTCGATGGCAAAGATATCGTTGGCATTACTACGCTCGGCGGCAGTTTTGATCCGCACCTGGAGCATGTCATGCACCATCCGCCCGTCTTTACGCAGGTAACCGTTGCGGGAGAAGAAATCCTCAACGGGCATCTCTTTCATCTTCGCCATCACCGCTGTGGATTCATCGGTGCCGGCCGCTTCTACCGCTTTGAGGTAGTGCAGGGTGGAGGAGTAGGCACCGGCGTGAGTCATTGCCGGGATCTTGCCATCCATCCGTGCCATATAACGCTTGGACCACGCGCGGGTCAGGTCATCCATATCCCAGTAGAAACCGGTGGTCAGCTTCATGCCGCCGGCGATGGCTGGATCCAGTGCCTGGGCGTTCGGGGTGAACACCAATAGACCGGCAACGCTGGTGGTCTCGGTAACCCCAAATTCGGCGGCGGTCTTCAGGGCGTTGACCATGTCGCTACCGGCGTTAGCCAGGGCGATAACATCAGCGCCTGATGCCTGTGCCTGGAGGATGTAGGAGGAGAAGTCGGTGGTGCCGAGTGGCGCGCGGACACCACCGACCACTTCACCACCGTTGGCCTTGATGACGTCGGTAGCCACAGACTCCAGCGCGTGACCGAAGGCGTAATCAGCGCTAACGAAGAACCACTTGTTCTTGCCGCTTTGTACCATCGGCTTCACCGTGCCGTTAGCCATAGCGACGACGTCGTAGGTCCAGTGGGCGTTGAAGGGAGAGCAGGCCTTGGTGGTGAATGCATGGCTGGCTGAAGCGGCGATCAGGGTGATCTTCTGTTTTTCCGTCATGAACTTGGTGACCGC
The DNA here is from genome assembly GCA_041586735.1 of Motiliproteus sp. Lineage (GTDB taxonomy): Bacteria > Pseudomonadota > Gammaproteobacteria > Pseudomonadales > Balneatricaceae > Motiliproteus. The sequence goes on along the minus strand of JBFGZQ010000003.1, from coordinate 31,556 downwards.
ACCGGTCACCGAGCTGGCAACCGCCCCGTTAATGACGTCGACCTGCTCCTCTTCAACCCACTTACGGGCGATGACCGAGCCGACGTCGGGCTTGCTCTGGTCGTCGGCGTATACCACTTCAATCGGCATGCCGAGCACGTTGCCGCCAAAATCCTCAACTGCCATCTTCACCGCTTCAACACTACCCTGGCCGCTGATGTCGGCATACACGCCGCTCATATCGCCCAGTACCCCGATTTTGACTTTACCGTCAGAGACGGCCGCAGCCTGTGCAGCACCCGTGGCGGCGATCAACGCTGTGGCGAGTAAAGTTTTACGTATCAGCTTCATGGTGTTCTCCAGTGTTATTTTTTTTGTACTGTGGTTAATGGATCTTGGGCTGGTTTGGGTTGCTGCTTGGGTTATTTAGAGGGTCGCCATGCCTGGCTACACCCCCAGGTAAGTATTTAACAGTTCGGTTTTCTCGATCAGCTCCTGGGCATGGATCTGCTCGACGATATGGCCATGCTCCATCAGGTAGTGGCGATCAGCGATGGGTGCGGCAAAGCGGAAGTTCTGCTCCACCAGGATAATGGTCAGGCCGCGTTCTTTGAGCTGCATCAGCACGTCAGCCAGCTTTTGGACGATCACTGGGGCCAGGCCTTCGGTGATCTCGTCGAGCAGCAGGATGTTGGCGCCGGTGCGTAGAATCCGGGCCATCGCCAGCATCTGCTGCTCACCGCCGGACAGCCGGGTGCCCTGACTCTTGCGGCGCTCGGCCAGGTTGGGGAACATCGCATAGATCTCGTCCACCGACATGCCATCCGAGCGCACCACCGGTGGCAGCATCAGGTTCTCTTCGACATTGAGGCTGGAGAAGATGCCGCGCTCTTCCGGGCAGTAGCCCATGCCCAGGTGGGCAATTTTGTGGCTGGGCATGTTGAGCGTTTCGTGGCCATTGATCACGATCGAGCCGCTGCGCTTACCGACCATATTCATGATGGCTTTGAGCGTGGTGCTACGGCCAGAACCATTGCGTCCCAGCAGCGTGACCAGCTCGCCCTGATTCAGGGATAGATCGATGCCGTGGAGGATATGCGATTCGCCGTAGTAGGCATGCAGATCACTGACCCGCAACTTCTCGCGCTTGGATTGAATTTTTTGTACAGGATTCATAGACTAGCCTCCGCTGACTGAGTGGCGGAGTCCTGTCTCGTCGCGCGGGTATCGGAGCCGTTAACGACCGGCTCGTCTTCGCTGGCAACCCCCATATAAGCTTCACGCACCTGAGGGTCGGTCGATACTTTGGCGTAATCACCCTCGGTCAACACTGCGCCGCGTTGCAGTACGGTAATGGTGTCTGACAGGTCTGCTACCACGTTCAGGTTGTGCTCTACCATCAAGATGGTGCGGTCTTTGCCTACCCTCTTGATCAGCTCGGCGACGACGCTAACATCCTCATGTCCCATTCCTTGAGTGGGTTCATCCAGCAGCAGTAACTCGGGATCCAGCGCCAGGGTGGTGGCGATCTCCAGTGAGCGCTTGCGGCCATAAGGCAGGTCCACCGCCTGGGCATTAGCAAAAGGCGCCAGACCCACTGAGTCTAAGAGTTCCATGGCGCGGTCGTTGAGGCTGTCCAAACATTTATCAGAGCGCCAAAAATACAGGCTGTCGTTACGCTTGCGCTGCAAGGCGACGCGAACATTTTCAATAACGCTCAGATGGGGGAACACAGCAGAGATCTGAAAGGAGCGGATGACACCCATCCGGGCGATCGCATCGGAGCTTTTGTGGGTGATATCCTGGCCGTTAAATAGAATCTGTCCCCGGGTTGGGGTCAGGAACTTGGTCAGCAGGTTAAATACGGTGGTTTTTCCCGCGCCGTTGGGGCCGATCAGCGCATGAATGGAACCGCGCTCGATCTGTAAGTTAACCTCATCAACGGCAGTAAAGCCTTTGAATTCTTTAACGAGGTTGCGTGTTTCTAGGATGATATCTCGACTCATGGATAACGTTCCTGACCTGGCTTACCCGTAGTCGAAGATTCCGTCTCGGGTGTTGTTTTTGTTGTATGGTCCGTCGCTAGGAGTTGACCCTTAGCGCCGAGGCGTTATTAAACGCTTATAGTGTTGCCCAAATAGGTCTGAAATCTGACGAAATGTAACAGCGGTTGAATGTGGGCGGCGCAAGGGGGCTTGGCTGCGGATCAGGTTCCCGTGCTCGCCAACGGCGCTCTGTCCACAGGGGAGGTCATACCAGTATCAGCCCGAGCATGCACAATTTCATATGCGGGTGTTTGTCGCTCAGCACTCAACTGACGATTAGGTAGTCAGTTGTCATGGCGTGGTTGGCGGTTGACTCAGGCACCTGAAAGACATCGGGTCACAATTTGCTATAATCCGTGCCCCATCAACGCACTAGATTTACGTTCTAGTTAGCTAGCGGAAATAATATGTCTGATTTTGTCGTCGCTGCGCTGTATAAATTTGTCACTCTGGATGATTTCGAGCAACTCCGTGCTCCGTTGTTAACCCAGATGGAAGCCAACAATATCCGCGGTACCTTACTGCTCGCTAAGGAAGGTATAAACGGAACCATTTCAGGAACCCGTCCAGAGATGGCAAGACTGCTGTCCTGGCTACAGCAAGACAGTCGCTTGGCTGATTTAAGTTGTAAAGAATCTTTCACCAGCGAACGACCCTTTAAACGCTGCAAGGTGAAGCTAAAAAAAGAGATCGTCACTATGGGCGTCGAAGGTATTGACCCTCAACAGGCGGTCGGCACCTACGTGAAGCCCAGCGACTGGAATGCGCTCATCAGTGATCCAGAGGTGATGGTCATCGACACCAGGAACGATTACGAAATACAGATCGGCACCTTCAAAAATGCCGTTAATCCAAAAACGCAAACCTTCCGTGACTTCCCCGGCTATGTATCCAACCTCCTGGATAAAGACAAGCATAAAAAAGTGGCCATGTTTTGCACCGGTGGTATCCGCTGCGAAAAGTCTACCGCGTATTTAAAAGAGCAGGGCTTTGAAGAGGTGTTTCACCTCCAGGGTGGCATTCTCAAATATATAGAAGAGGTCGCCGAAGCCGATTCGCTGTGGCAGGGGGATTGTTTCGTGTTTGACGAACGGGTGTCCGTCAACCATCAGCTGAAAAAAGGCGCATATGATCAGTGCCATGCCTGTCGGCGGCCGATAACCGAACAACAGAAAGCCAGTGAACACTACGTTAAAGGGGTGAGTTGTCACCAGTGTTATGACGACAAGTCCGAAGCACAGAAGGCGCGCTTTGCCCAGCGGCAGCAACAGATGGATCTTGCTGCCACTCGAGGTGAGTCTCACATCGGCGCCGAAGCCAGGCAGTTTTTAGCAGACAATAAAGTCAAAAAACTCTTAAAAAGAGCCACTCAGCAGGACGTTAACCGCTAATGCCTTAGCCTCTCTCCAAGGCTCAAATAGCCCCCGTAAACGTACGCCTAATGACCCTTAATATGATGAGTTGGGTGTGTTCTCGGGGTTTATTTCTCCATATATTTCTTCTGGATCTACATCATTGATCAATAATATTTCTCTAACCGCTTCAATATGATCTAAGACTTTTTGGTGTCTATCGCCATACTCATATTTAGTGACTTCAATAGCTTTTGGCATGTAAGTAAACGCAATTTTCAAGGCGTTTAAAGCAGATGGATTCATTTTTTCGCTCATTCCAGCACCCATGGTTTAAGGGTTTGCACACATCACCACCGCAACAACGGGCCGAAAAACGCAGAACGTTTGGTCTGCGTACCCGAAGCGGACAAGATCCCTGGAGGAGTATAGCGTGCTAGGGCCTCAATTCTCAGCATCTTAGCTCTGCAGCACCCTGAGGGGGAGCCCGAGTATAGCGTCGCCGCTTCCCGCAAAATAGGCGATGATGCCCACCAAGCCGCCGACCGTCAGCAGATACCAGAGTGTTGAGAATAGCTGTCCGTAGCGATCCAGGGGCAGCAACATGTTTTGATGGCGGCTGCGCCACTCGAACAGGATCTCCACAGAGCCGATCAGCAGCAGGAATCCCAGCAGCGCCAGGCCGAAGCTGTAGCTGATGAACACTCCCAGCGCCGCGGCGGCAGCACAGGCGACAATGCCCAGTGTGCTATTCATCGAGAAACTGATGCTCTTGAGGATATGCCCGCCATCGAGTGGCAGAATCGGTAGCAGATTAAACAGGTTTAATAGGGCGTTAAAAGCCGCTAGCCCGGCAAAGAAGGGTTCTGCGCTAATCCAGTAGGCCAACAGGCAGATTAGCGACAGCAATAGGCCGAAGCAGGGCCCCATTATGGCGATTACGACCGTTTGCCAGCGAGTATTGACCCGCTCACCACCGACGGCGAGACCGCCCACAAAGGGGATCAGATAGATCCCTTTGGTGGGCATGCCGAAGTAGCGCATGGCACGTATATGTCCATATTCGTGAATCACCAGACAGGCGATCAGCGCTAGGGCGAACTGCACCGAGAACAACCAGGAGTAAGCGGCTAGGCTGGCGCCGGCCAGCACCACCTTGATCACCTTGGCGCTCTTGAGTAGCTTGAAGCCCAGAATACCTAGCCCCAGCCAGTTGAATTTGGAGCTAGGTTTTGGCGCAACCCCGGGGCTCGGCAACTGACGCTCGATATCCCGGGTGGTGCGTGTACCTTGAGTTAGCAGCTCATCGTCGACAAACAGTCGATAATTAAGCTCGAAGGGTTGCCAGCTCAGCTCAATTTCGATGCGGCAGTGGATCAGCCTTTCCTGAGACTGGAGCTGAAATTCATGCTGATGCGTCGGTCCCTGCGCTTGAATTTGGGATACCCGCTGGCCGTTCCAGAACAGTGCCTGCCAACCGGCGGTGGAAGCTTCCAGGCGCAAAGGCTGCCCCAGGCAATCGAGGGTCAATAGTTCCACAGGTCGTGTCTCCCACAGGTCATATCAATAAGGGTCTTAGGCCATTGGCTGGCGATTCAGCCGGTATCTGCCTGTAAGCTTCCCAGTATCCTGGAAGCAAGAGGGGGGCGAGTATAACAGCTCAACGATAAGCGGGGTCGATAAGCGGGGTCCGATCAAGCTTTCTTGGCTTTCTATAAATTATTTATAAAAAGTCTAATATCACCCCAGTAGTTCTGACCCCAGTAGTTCGAGTGTGTTGGAGTCAGTGTCTTGAAAATAGGTGCTGATTTAGCGGCTTACGAACTGCGTGTTACGCCGGTCTCTGGCCAACTTGGTAAGTCTTGTGACAGTAATGCAGTAGCAGGCCGGTCAGGATACTTCCGCCGACGATGTTACCCAGCGTGACGGGGATCGCGTTCCAGAACAGCCATTGCTGCGCGCTGATGTCCGCGCCCAGAATCATGGCAGTGGGGATGACGAACATGTTCACTATTGAGTGTTCGAGTCCGAGGGCAAAGAACGTCGATACCGGCAGCCAAATCGCCGCAATTTTACCAGTGGTTGAGGTGGAACTCATTCCCAGAATGGTAGCAAGCGCAACCATCCAGTTGCACAGGATGCCCTTGATGAAGGCAGTCAGCCACCCTGTGGTACCGACGTGCTCGTAGATCAGTGTTTTCGACTGGGCCACCTCGATGATCTTGGCGCCGAGCAGACCGGAGCCTTGGACGAAGCCCTCAGTCAGCGCGAAGGCGAGTAGAACGCCGACAAAAGCGCAACCAAAAAAATTTCCAAAGTACACCCAGCCCCAGTTGCGCAGCATCTTGGCGAAGGTTACCTTGCCGCGTACGACGCCTACCGGCAGTACTGCAAAGTTGCCTGTAGCAAGTTCCGTACCGAGCAGTATGATCATGGCGAACCCTACCGGAAAGACTGCACCTTGGATGAGGGCGGCAGCACCTTCCGGTAGGCCTACGGAAGCCTTGAAGGCGAAGGCGGTAGCAAAGGCAAGCAGTGCACCGGATAAAAAACCCTTGAGTAACATGACCTGCGTGCTTAGGCCGGCCTTCTTTATGCTGGCGGCCTCAACCTCATCCATAAGCTTGTTCGGGATAATATGGTCCATATGTTCCTCCTAATTTATTTGATGTAAGTTAGGTTGGATTTTAAACAGGATGTGTTTAGGCTCTGGCGTCGCCGGCCTGCCTATGTAGCGCCGGGTCGCCGCCGACAAACAGTGTGCCGAGCCAGCAGGCAAACAGCAGCACGGCCAGTATTACCATCAGCCAGCCGGTGTCGCTCTGCTGCTCCACCAGGTAGTTGTTGCAGACGCGCACCGGTGCAGCGATATAGAGCCAGCCGATTACGGCGAGCATGCTGATGAAGTTGGTCCACACGAAGCCCCGGCCGATGCTCGAGAGCCGTTTCCAGGCTAGCGCCAGAGGTAAGCCAACCAGGGTGGGAAGGCTGATAAATTTCACCATCTCGATCAGCATGCTGCTCAGTGCGGCATCCATCGCGCGCGGCAGCATCCAGTAGCTCGAGGTGAAGACTGCCAATACGACGTAGGGAAGCGCACCGCCCGCAGCGGTATGCAGCGACTCCTGGCAACGCTGCGGCAGCAAACGTCCGGCGATGAAGCCGATGGCCGCGAGCAGCGGAATCTGCACCAACATATGGGTGCTCATCGTCGCTTCCAGCCAGGTCCGCGTGGCAGGCATCGCGAGCAACAGGTAGAGGGCGCCGAGACCGAGCAGGGCGTATCGTGCTGACGAAATTCTTAGAGCCATGCGCTGATCCCGTCGGCAAATGCGATGGGTTGATCGATATCGCTGATCTGCACCAGTTTCCCGGCGCGGCCGAGTAGATGGATCGCCGCGTTGTGTTCGAATCCACCCAGGCCGTCTGGAATCACGACGATGCCGAAGGCCTCAAGCAGAGACTTAAGGTCCGCCTTGCTGCTTACCCGCGCTATGCGCCAATTCGTGCTGTCGGCACCGTAGATGCTGGCATATGCATTCAGGCTGGCCACATCGTCCCGGTCCATATCGATGCTGATACTGAGCAGGGAGAAATCGCGCCCCAACATTTGCTGTGGAACACGATCGCGGATCTGCTTGAAAGCCCTGCTCATGTTGCGGCAAATTGTCATGCACCGCGTATAAATGAAATCCACTGCCAGCAGCTGGTTCTGATAATCCTGCAGACGGAACGCACGACCATCCTGATCTTCCAGGACCACAGCGGGCAGCGCACGCGGCGCACGCAGGATATCCACGCGGCGTGCGCCTTCAGCGGTGAAGGCCCTGAAGCCGTCGGTGCCTTGCCAGAGCACGCCGGTGCCCAGAAGGGTCACTAGCAGTGCGCTGGCGATGCTGCGCTGGCGGGGTTTCATGGGGTTACGCTGCGCATCAAAGTGGCTCGTTGGTGGTCGTGGCTGCTTGATCTCAAGCGGGTCAGGAAGCGGACCATGAACACCAGCGCAGACGCGATCAATAACATCGCAAACAGCGCACCGATCCGGTCGTACGGAACCCATTCTGGCAGGTGAGCCGCATAGCGGCGTGCTACGCTTTCTTTGCCGGAGTACAAGAAGGTCAGGGTGAAGCCGAGAACGCCTACTATGTATCCCCAAAATGCGATGCGGTCAATGAGGCTGTCCGTGGCATCTTGGGACGGCTTGCTGATGTAGTACATAAAGCCGAACACCATGGTCATCATGCCTAGCAGTAGGTAAGTGTGGAAGTGTCCCGGTACCCACAGGGTATTGTGCATCACGAAATTGACCGTAATCGTACCGTCGATGAATGCAGGCATGGCACCGGCGGCCCAGCCGAACAGCGACAAGAACAGTAATTTAGACGCCATATCCCAGCGGATGCCCGAACGGTAGACGATCATTAGGCCGCCATAGGCCGTTACCACCAGAATTGGGACGGTATTCAGATAGCTGATCACCTGACCCGTGATTAGAAACCATTCAGGGAAGGCGAAGTCCATCAGCAGGTGGTGTGGGAAGATGAAGATGACCATGACCGTGGAGGCTGTCCAGGAAGCAAGGAATACCTTGTTCGAACCCCATGGGCGCTGCGTATAATGCGGCAGAATTTCATAGACCGCGATTACCGCCATATAGATTGAGGCGTTAATGAATATGTGCCCGAAAGCATAGATCATGCCCTTGGCCAGCAGCGGATCGATGGCAAAGCTCGGAACATAGAGATTCACTATCATCATACCCAAGATGCTAGCGCCAATGACCACGCCGACAATGTTGACGATACTGGCCATGGTGCTGGCCACTACAGTGGGCGGCGGAGCCTTGCCGTCGTCATGGCCGAATAGTTGTGGCCAGCCGAGCGCGCGGCTCAGGTTGCCGTAACGGGCGGTGATGGCGCGGACAATATCCAGGTGCAACAACAGGAAGCCGACGCCGATCACCATCAGGCCACCCATGAACAGGGCCGCCGAATTCGTACTCCACATACCCAACGACGTTCCCGGTAGCGGGTAGAGGAAGGTCCAGGCGCCGGCGAAATGTCCGAAGAACACACTGGCCAGAATCATGACGACGCCGACGAGGAACAGCGCCAGGTTGGCGAAGAATATTGCGGGGGAGAGGTCCACGTATTTGCGTAAAAAATGCCACATGAGAGCCGCTCCACTCAGACCAGCAATACCTACCATGCCGGCACCGTGTATCGTCAATATTTCGTAAAACCAGCTGGCTCCGATGGCAATGAACTGAGCCTGCTCCATGCGCATGATCAGGCCGAGTAGCATCATTAGTAGCAACACGGCGGCTGTAATAACCAGATACGTCAATACGCCGGTCTTTGCTCCCAATTCGGGTGTGTGGGTATATTTATAGCTTGCCATGTTTAATTACTCCTTTCGGCGTCAACAACATTGATTTCGGTAATCATGCTGTGGTGCGCTAAGCTGCAGTACTCTAGGCACAGGATCTTGTATGTGCCTGTTTTAGTGAAGGTGTAGCGGAGTGTGTTGGTGTAGCCAGGCATCGCCTGAGTCTGTGCAACGATGTGCATGTCGGTATCGTAGATGCCGAAGCCGTGGTTGACATCCGCGCTAGTTACACGAAACTCTACAGGCTGGTCCTTTACCACCTGGTCACGACTTAATTCCCATCTCCATTGGTAGCCCGTCACCTCGACAACCTGTGCCTGGCCCAGGGTATTCCGAGCGAGACTGGCTTTGTAGGGCAGATTGAACAGCGTGTAGATCATCGCCGATCCGAACACCAGTACCAGCGTCCAGAACAGTTTCGTGCGCAGACGGTAGGCGCTATGCACCACCTCTCCGTAGTTTTTTTCGCGTGTGCCGGAGTTAATGGCGACAAAAATAAACCCCAAAGCCACGAGTCCTATTAATATTAATGAAACTTGCCAAGCGATTTGTTGCATAGGTATTCTCCTCTTATTATTGTTAGCGGCACATCGGTTATTCTGCTGCGAGTTAAATGTTCATCCCGTAATCCATTCACGAGGCACAGCATGCCTGGGATCTTGTCCGCTGATTCCGTATAACACGCAATCTGCATTTTCGTCCTATAAGATGCATCCTATATGAATATTGTGTTAAGATGCAAATAAAATACATCTTTATTGGTGCTCATCAAACCCGGTTAGCCCTACGTTCCTATATTAGTCTAGTCGGCACCAAAAATTTTCTCCCAAAAAAGCTATAGATTAATAGAGCTCACGGGGGATTAGGGTACCGAAGAGCAATCGTAACATCCTGTTTCGATTACGTTAGTCTTAAGTCTGCAGCTGCCCTCAATACGGACCCTGGCATGGGTATAGGCTTGGCTTGGTGTGACCGCTCCGCCTGGAGTGGCTCCCTGAATTGGCCAATGGGACAGGCACTAGTGAGCCATTTGATGCATGCCAGCGCTGTGAGGATAAACTCTGCCTGTCGGCCTGCACAGTGGCGGCCTTACCAGTACTAGTCGGAACATGCTCAATTTTATAGGCGGATGTTTGTCGCTCAGCACAACGCTGCCCAGGACTTGGCGAGTTGCCATGCCCTCGGCCAGGGCTGATAATCTCGGCTGCAGTTATTACGTTCCCCTGTCGTTGAACCCAGTACCTGGAGAGAACCATGAGTATTACCGCCCACAGCGTTGTCAGCTTCCACTACCGTCTATGCGATGAGACCGGCATCGAGTTGGAAAACTCCCATGACGCCGATCCCATGCTCTATCTGCACGGCCATAAGGGTATTATTCCTGGTTTGGAAAAGGCACTTGAAGGTCGGGCTGTCGGCGACAGCCTGAGTGTGACTCTGGAACCACAACAAGCCTACGGCGTCCGCCGAGAAGGTCGCGAGCAGCGTATTCCTATCAAGCATCTGCAGGTCGATGCCAAGACCCTACGTACGTTGAAAAAGGGGATGGCGGTGCCGGTGCAAACCGAGCAGGGCGCACGCTCGATGGTGATCCTCAAGGTGGGGCGCTTCAACGTCGATGTCGACACCAACCATCCGCTAGCGGGCAAGACCCTCACCTTCGATATAGAGATAGTGGCTGTTCGTGACGCTACCGCAGAGGAGAAAGCCCATGGACACGCGCACGGCGTTGGTGGACATCAGCATTAACTTGTCCTGATGAAAGTATATAAATGTTTGGGGAGATAGTCGCTGAGGCGTTCGAGTGCTTTATAGTTTAAAGCTTGGTCTCTGAGCTCTCGGAGAATACGCCAATCTGGTACATATCCGCCGCTGGTTGAGCGGCTCTTCCTTGAGCCAAGCTCTGGAGGTTGGGGCAGGGCTATTATAGGTCCGCAGCCCCATAGTTTAATCGGCGTAGCTGCTTTGAGTGTGTTACCACTGCTGCAGACTGCCTGTGTTAGTGGAGCTCAGTGATCACGTATTTGCCAATTCCTTGCTGATGTAGCGTAAAGCGGATCTGTTGACCGACCTTAACAGAGCTGATATCGATATCCGCCGCTAACTGAAACTTCATCTGCATGCTACCCATATGCCACTCAACGATGGGGTCGTGCTGCACCTTCAGTTGCCGAGTGTTGAGTAGGATCGCCTTGATAATGCCGCTGGCGTTGACGGTAGCGGTGAGGGTATCAGAGGTGTGGGCCGGTTGGGCATGATCGCCGTGCATAGGCATGGCAGGTGTTGGCATCGCGGGCACAGGCATCGCGCGATGCTGTCCGGATGAATCGGCCATGGCGCTTGAACAGAGTGCCATCACCACGAGAGGCGCAATCAACCCTCGTGCTTTTTTGAGATTGAACGAATTCAAGTAAAACTCCTTAAGTTAGGGTTTAAAAACCCATCTGTGATAGCAGGGTCAGATTGAGTTGCTCGAAGCGATACAGTTGACCGCCATACGCCTTGGCAAAGGCCGCGGCATCCTCCTCATTAGCAAAACTAGCCAGGGTCGGCCCCATCGCGCCCTTGCGAAGGCTGCCGATCACATACCAAGCGGTGCGGCCATCGATATAGGTCTTATCATCCGGATGGTCCCAGGGGGAGACTGCCATGTCATGGACGAAGACGCTCTGAATATGATGTTGATGTTCAGGATCGAGCAGGTACGCAAACAGGTCTCGAGTGGAGCAAAACTTCAGGCTGCGCTGCTGTCCCCGTTCGAATAGCTGGCCTTTGGGGCCGGGGAAGCGGCTGATAATCATACCGCACAGGTGGCACTCATCCCCGCTTTCTATGATCGCTGCTTGCTGGGCAGCTTGGGTTGGCGACTGCTCTTCGCCGCATCCCGATACCAGGAGCGTGGCCAGCAACACCAGGCTCAGTGGGAAAAGCCCCTGTATGGTCATGGCCCTCATAGGCTTCTCCGGTTAAAGATCAGCAATGCCGTTGCCATCGGCACGGCCAGCCAGACCAGCAGCGCCAGCATCAGGGTGGCGGTAGAAAATTGGGCATGGTGGGCGATCGCCATCAGTCCGCTGATCTGTTCATTGGCAAAGTAGTTGATAGTGACCAGGCGGAAAATATCGGTGGGGTTGAGCAGCAGCAGATAGGGCAAGAGTTGGGCATCAACATCGCCCTGGGTGCCTACTAGCAGCCCCAGTAGGCCCAGGTCGAACACCAGCACGAACAGGAACCAGACGATCAGTGCCATGCCGGCCGCTTTGGATTTCTCGGTGACCGAGGTACTGATGATGTAGGCGAAGGCGATAAACACCCATCCCAGCAGCACGGACGCCAGGATAAACAGGCCAAAAGCGGCGATCAGTTCGGGCCAGGGAGTGTTGGAAAAACTGCCCATCATCAGCGCGGCAGCCCCAAAACCGATGAGGGTGGAAAACGCCATGATGGCACCGTGTCCGGCCATTTTGCCCAGTAGCAACTGCCAGCGGGACAGCGGATAGGTCAACAGTAACAGCAGAGTGCCGTTTTCATCCTCGCCGACCACGCCGTCGTAGGCCAGCATCAGGGCAATCAGCGGGATAATAAAGACCGCCAAACTGGCCAGGCTCACAATGGTGGTGGAGAGTGAGGTAAAGCCGACCTGGCCTGCGGCGGCTGCACCGAAGTAGGCCAGACCGATCGCTAGAATAGCGAAGATGATACTGATGGCGAGAATCCAGCGGTTGCGTAGGCCATCGCGGAACTCTTTGGCAGCGACAGTGAAGATGGCGTTCATCGGCGTTGTGCCTCCAACAGTTCCAGGGGTCCGAGTTGCATCGTCCCGGTGAAGTGGGTGTAAAGATCTTCCAGTGTGGGCAGGTGCAACTCCAGGTTCTGCAGCCCGGGCAGCGCCATCACTTGCTTGAGGACCTGCATTTTCTGCTGCATCGGGATCTGCAGGTTGGTCTCTGTACGGTTGGATCGGGAGGCGTCGATTATAGCTCCAGCAGAGGCTAAGGGATCGACTAGCGCGTAGGCCTGCAGTGCGTCCGGCAACTCAATATTACCCTGCAACTGCAGAGTCAGCGGCAGGTTTGCTTGGTGACGCAGGTGGTGCAGATCGCCTTCGGCCAGCAGTTCGCCTCGGCCCATGATCAGTGCTCTATCGATATACTTTTCTACCCCAGGTAGCACATGGGAACAGATGATGACGGTACAACCCTGCTCCTGCAGTCGCTTCAAGCGTTGGTAGAAGTCCTGGGTGGCGATCGGATCAAGGCCGACCGTGGGTTCATCCAATAGCAGTAATTTAGGTTCTCCGAGCAACGCCTGAGCCAGCCCTAGACGCTGGCGCATCCCTTTGGAGTAGGTTTTCACCCGGCGATTCTCGGCGTGTTTTAGTCCGACCTGATCCAGCAGCGCTAGACACTGTTTTGTGGGCAGCTGTTTCAGACGCGCAAAATAGTTAAGCACCTCGCGTCCGGTCAGTTGATCGTAGAAACTGACGTTCTCCTGCAGAAATCCCAGTTGCCGGCGTTGGTTGCGCGCATCTGAGCGGGTCGGGTCGGCACCGAAGACCCGTACCTTGCCTTTGCTGGCCTCGATCAGACCTAGGATCAGTTTAATGGTTGTGGTCTTGCCGGCGCCGTTGTGGCCGAATAGTCCGAGAATCTCGCCCTGCTTGAGTGTCAGGTTCAGCCCCTTGAGGGCATGGATATCCTGGTAGCGTTTCTCAACCTGTTGAAGTTCTACGATGCTCATCGTGGGCTCAGTACCTCGGGTTGTCTCGCTGCCAGGATGGCTGAAGAGGGTTCGGTGTTCGCATTGAGTAGCTCAGAAGCGGAGAAAGGCGCGTGCATCAGCGGGGCCGAATCGATCACCCCCGGTGACTTTAGCACCGGAAACTGCCGCTGCACCCAGCGCAGGGTTTCGATGGCTGGGCTGTTAAGCAGCACCTTGACCGCCGGATATTTCCACAGCAGCTTGTCGATGCCATCGTTAGGTTCGTACAGGGTGTCACCGATACCATCGTCATTCATATCCCAGCCCAGATAATCGCTCCAGTAGTTACCTCTGCCATTTTCAGACCAGTCCTGTTTGCGGCTGGAGACGTATTTGACCTGCTCCTTGTTGCGGATAAAACTATTGCCTGAGATAACATTGTCTTCTGAACCGGCGGTCATATGGATCCCTAGGTCGCTGTCATTAAAGTGGTTGTTGGAGATGCGGTTAAACACCGAATTGTAGATAAACAGTGCCTTGCCTTCTGCGCCGCTGATCTGATTGGCGTTCTCGAGAAGGTGGGGGTTACGTCCGGTCTGCACCCCAATTATCCGGTTGCTATCGAGCGTTGAATGGGTAATGAAGTTCATCAGCATGCCGTAGTTCTGATCGTCTTCGGAGCGATTGTTTTCGACTCGCAGATATTTTGACTGCATCAATGCGTAGCCCGTTCGAGTGTTGCGGGTATGATTATTGATCACCTTGTTGTGGTAAGAATACATATAGTGCACGCCGTAACGCAGGTCGTGCAGGTAGTTGCCATTTAATTCGTTGCCGTTGCTGGTATCAATATAGATACCGTCGCGCGTGTGCCAGACCTCATTGTCTTTGACCCGAGCACCACCCACATTGAACAGATGAATGCCGTTACCGCGGTCCTGGGAACGGGTGTCCAGATCGCCTTCGATCCGGTTGTTGAGGATCTGAATGTTTTGACTGGCATCGGCCCAGATCCCTGAGCCGATCCCCTGAAAATAGTTGTGCTGGATAATAGCACCCTGGCCCTGTTTGCTCACAAAGATACCGGCATCGAGATCGGTCAGGTTGCTACCCCAGTTGTGGATGCGCAGCTGTTCGATACGGATGTTTTCAGCGTTCAGGGTCAGGATGCTGTGGAGGCCACCGCCATCGAGTATCACCCCCGGCTGACCGGTCAGAGTTAGCGGCTTATCGATGCGGAAGTTACCCCGATAGAGACCGGGCTCGAGTAGCAGTTGATCGCCTGGATGAGCGCTGTCCAATACCCGCTGCAGGGATTGCCCCGGGGTTACACTGAGCCGCTCGGCATGGGTGTCGAGGCTAAGCGTTGAGCCTGTCCATCCCAGTAGCAACGCGACAACAAGCAGGTGCCGTTTCATGGCTGGATATTCCGGAAAATTTCGAGTAAGGGGTTTGATGTTACGGGAATAGTAACACCAGAACGTAGCAGTGCCAGCATGCCTATGACTGTCATTGACAACTATGGGCAGCAGCTCTGGGTCTCAGTACCGATTAGCGTCGCGGTCAGAGCGATGCTGCTGCATCGCCCGACCGCTAGCGGTTGTACTTAGAGGTTAAGCCTCAACTAGCATCCGTCCACGCATCTCCATATGTAGGGCATGGCAGAACCAGTTACAGTAGTACCACTGTACACCCGGCTTATCGGCGATGAAGGTGATCGAGGCGGTCGCCTGAGGTCCGATCTCCATCTGCACGCCGTGGTTGACCATACAGAAACCGTGAGTCACGTCTTCGATGTTATCGAGGTTAGTGATTATCACGGTGACCTCATCTCCCAGTTTGACACTGAACTCGTTGAGGCCGTAAGACGGTGCAATTGAGGTCATATAGACGCGGACTTTGTTACCCTCACGAATCACCTTGTTATCGGCTTCCAGGGTGACACCGTCTTTTTTAGCCATCGCCACTGTCTTGGCGAAGAAGGGGTCATCGCGCGTCCATAGTTTAGAAGGCTTGACCTTGCTGCGATGGACGATGATGCAATCGTGCGGTTCGGCATAGGTAGGGCCATCGTGGACTAGCTTCATTTCGTCACCGGAGATATCGATCAGTTGATCATTCTCTGGATGTAGTGGGCCAACGGGCAGGAAGCGGTCTTTGGAGAACTTGCACAGAGCGATTAGCCATTTGCCATCGGCATCACGGGTCTCGCCCATAGTGGTGTGGATGTGCCCTGGCTGATACTGCACATCCAGTTTCTGTTGGATATAATTAACCTTCTTGCCCTGATAGGCATCGATCGCTTTTTGCAGGTCCCACTTGACGACCTGACTGTCGATAAACACGGTGGTATAGGCGTTACCGCGGCCATCAAATGCGGTGTGCAACGGTCCAAGCCCCAGTTCGGGCTCGGCGGCAACCACGTCACGCGGTTTGATCTTATCGTCAAACAGCGCATCAAACTTATAGATATCCAGTACCGTCACCGTGGGCGACAGCTTGCCGTTGGCAACGGCATAGCGGCCGTCGGGCGCGGTGTTCATGCCGTGCGGGCTCTTGGGTACCGGGACATAGCGGGTCAGTTGGGTGCCTTTACGGCCATCGACGACTGGGACATCGGAACCGGGTAACTTGATAAAGTTACCGGCTTTGACCGCCGCTTCAATGCGCTCGATGTTAAAAATCACCACATGGTCGCGCTCGTTGCGCATGCTGCCGACCAGGTCGACGGCATTCTCGGAGTTGTAGCAGGTGGAGAAGGCGTATTTGCCAGTGTAGTCGGCATCGGTATTATCCAGATTACCATCGACGATCACCTGCCAGGATACTTCCATGCTTTCAGCGTCAACGGCACTGAACATGGTGTAATAGCCTTCGATATCATTCATGCTGGCGAAGCTGCCATTATTGGGGTGCGGGATGCGGTATTCGGCGTTGCAAAACACGTACTTGGTATAGGGGGCTTTCTGTACGCGCAGACCGTGGATCGCCTGAACGTTAGGGATGGTGATGATCTTGTCGGTTTTCATGATATCGCAACGGATCCGGGCAACCCGGCTGTTGCCCTTATCGTTGATAAAGACGTACTTACCATCGTAATGACCGTCGGTCATGCTCATATGGGGGTGATGGGAGTCACCGACTAGGAAGCCGTCCTCGCCGAGGATCTCTTTGGATTCGTTGGTTAGCCCCCAGCCCGTGGCGCAATCGAGGTTGAATACCGGGATCCGCATTAGTTCGCGCATCGATGGCACCCCGAGGATACGGACTTCACCCGAGTGGCCACCACTCCAGAAGCCATAATATTCATCCAGCTCACCGGGCGCTACCGAGCCGTTTTGTCCGGCGGCGGCCGCTAGCGCGGGTGCCGACATCAGTGCTGACCCTAAGCCGGCACCCGCAGCGCCGACCAGCGCGGCGGATGAGCCCAGAAACAGGCGACGGCTGAGTTTTACATGATCACTGGCTTGCTCATCGTCAGCGATGAGCGCTGACAGGTTTTTATCGTTAGGATCAATCATTCTTCAAGTCTCCTTGACTTAGGGATGGATGTACTGAGTTTTAATCTACTGCTACCGCCGGGATCTGACTCTTGGCGCGCTTACGTTTTTTCTGTACCAGCGGTGGACATTTGCCATCGTTGTGGTAGGTCACTTGACAATCGAGACAGTGATGGCACTCGTTGGCATTGATCCGACCATCGGGCTCAATCGCCTGGATCTCGCATTCATTGGCGCAGACCCGGCAGGGCTGACCGCACTCTTTGCGCCTTTTGAGCCAGTCGAAGATCCGGAACTTGGATGGAATTACCAACGCGGCGCCCAGAGGGCAGAGATAGCGGCAGTAGACCTTGCGGGTGAACAGCGACATAAACAGCAACAGCGCCGCGTAGAGCACGTAACCCCATTCACGCTGAAACTTGAGCATGATGGCGGTCTTAAAGGGCTCAACTTCGGCGTAGCGCTCGGCGTCGTTGAGGGACTCTAGCGAGACCGCAAATAGTGCCAGCAAAATAATATATTTGATCGCCCAGAGTCGCTCGTGGAGCGCCCAGGAGGGTTCCAGCTGTTTAATCTTAAGTTTGCGGGCGACCACGTTGATCAGCTCCTGCAGTGCGCCGAACGGGCACAGCCAGCCACAGAAGATGCCACGCCCCCACAGCAGCAGGGTCATCGCTACATAAGCCCAGAGAATAAATATGATCGGGTCGAGCAGGAATAGCTCCCAGCGAAAATCATCCAGCAGTGCGTGAACGAAGGTCAAGACATTGACGATCGATAGCTGACCCAGGGTGTACCAACCGATAAATCCCACCGTGTAGATCAGAAATAGATGGCGTAGATTATTGAGAAGCTTGGGGAAGCGAACTAGGTAGTCTTGCATGAAGATGATCAGCGTCAGCAGCACCAGGCTGACGACCAGTACCGAGATCTGGAACTGCTTGTTCTGCCACACCGAGACCCATAGCGGTTGCGGTTCGGCCTCGATGATCGGGGCGGGGCGGTCGATATAGACTTCCGGAATCTGGTAGTCACCATAGAAGCTGCTAAACAGACTCTCTAGAGCACCGATCTGGCGGCGTACCAACAGTTGCAGTTGCCAGGCAGAACCGGGGTCGAACTGGTAGCTGGCTCGGACTACGAAGATCATCATCTCGTCAAAATCGGGGAAACCCTCGATATAGACATCGTTCAGGCGGTAGTAGTCGCTGTCGTGGAAGATGATGGTCTTGCCGTTCTGCTGCAGCTGGGTGCGATCGAAGATACCACCGCGGACATAGCCGTTGCCCTTGAATGAGTAGCGTCCCTTGCCGAACAGGGCGATCGCCTGGTCGCCCGGTTGCAGTTGTTGCATCAGCCAGTTGAATTCAGTCTCACCCAGCAGGTTGCGGCCGATGCTGGGGGGGTTAAGCGGGGCGTAAAATAGATCGATAAACAGCGCATCTTTCTGCTCCGGGCTGGCAGCATCGATGTCGGCGGCAGCGGTGGCGGCGAAGGCTTCGTCGACCCGGCCACGGGTAAGCCGCAGGCGGCGAATGGAGCCATCTCCGGTGAGTGTCTGCCAGTCTGCTGGCTGGTATAGATCGGTTTTAATGGTGGCTGGCGCAACCGTATCGACCGCACTGAGCCCAGCTAGTTCGAGTGCTCGTCCCACCTTGAGTGCCGAGCGAGTCACCGCTTCGTTGACCACCATTACGGTTACTGTTGCCCCAGTGATGGCGTCAACGTTGAGAATGTCTGGGTTATTACCGCCGCCGACCTGAATGCGGTTGGTGATATTAAGCCCCTGATACTGATCGGTAAAATCGAACAGTTTTTGCTCGGGAATACCCACCAGCAGAATCGGTTCGTGATGCTCGAGCACCTGTGTTTTCAGATAGTTACCCTCGGTATCCAGAGCCACCAGGATGTTCACCGGTTCGCCGGAGTAGGCGGGAATATCCACAATATCCTGGGTTTCGAAGGCGTAGCCTAGGATCTGCTCGCCTCGAGTGACGGTGCGTATCAGTGGCCCGTCAACGCCTACGGGTGCCTTGTCGCTAATGGAAGTCGCGGTGGGAAACGCGGCCTTGATGTAAGGCATGGCGGGCTTGGTAGGACTGATCTCGACCGCTTGGGCAGTGATGGTTAGCAGTAGCGTTAGCAGGCACAGAAGAGTGGTGAGTAATGTTTTGCCGTGGTGCATAGGGTCTGGGGTAGGCTCAAAAGTTAAAGGGTTTAGTGAGGCATTTACATTAGGTTATAGGTTAACTGTTCGGTGTTGATTGATCTAGATCAATTGCATAAAAAAATCAGCTAGTTGGCCGTTGAAGCGTGAATGCTAGCGGTTAATTCGGAGTCGGTATCCATTTGGGAATCGGTAATCCGTTTTGATGCAGCGTTGCGCTGAGGGTGTTCAGCAACAAGCAGGCGATAGTCATGGGGCCCACGCCGCCGGGCACTGGAGTGATCGCGGCGGCCCGTTCGCTGGCGCTGCTAAAGTCGACATCACCGACTAAGCGCGTTTTACCCGATGCCAATTCGAGACGGTTGATCCCAACATCGATGACGATGGCTCCCGGTTTGATCCAGCTACCCTTGACCATCTCCGGCCTGCCGACGGCGGCGATCAGGATGTCGGCGCGGCGGCACTGCTGCTCCAGATTCCGGGTACGGGAGTGCGCGGTGGTGACGGTGCAGTGCTCATTGAGCAGCAGCATGCTCATCGGCTTGCCGACAATGTTGGAGCGTCCCAGCACCAGCGCGTTAAGACCGCTGAGGTCTCCGAGCCGGTCCTTGAGGAGCATTAAGCAGCCCAGCGGCGTACAGGGGATAGTGGCGTTGCCACCGGTTGATAATCTGCCAACGTTGAGGGGGTGAAAACCATCGACATCTTTGCTCGGCGCTATGGCGTTGATGATGGTAGCGGCGTTGATATTTTTAGGCAGCGGCATCTGCACCAGGATGCCGTTGACACGGCTGTCGGCGTTGAGGCTGTCAATCAGTGCCAGTAGCGCCTCCTCGGAGGTGGTGTCAGCCAGTTTATGAGTAAAAGAGGCCATGCCCGCTTCGGTAGTTTGAATGCCCTTGTTGCGGACGTAGACCTGGCTGGCGGGATCCTCTCCGACTAGCACCACCGCCAGTCCCGGGGTGATGCCCTGTTCACGCAGCTGTGCCACCTCCTGGGTTATTTGTAGTCGGAGTTTACTGGCAAAATCCTTGCCATCAATGAGTTGTGCCATCTGTATTCTGCCGTTTAAAAGTTGTGGTCAGGAGTTGTAAACGAATTTGTGCGGTTTGTTAAGTGATTAACTATATTAACGTGTGCATGGCTGCTGCAGCGACGCTTTTCTGCGGTGCTGCGGTAGTCGTTTGACAGCGTCTGGCTGACTGCGTACAGTCGCGCCACCATTGAGAACGCTTCAGGTGACCCAGCGGTTTTTAAATCCTGGGAGAAACGGGAAGTCGGTGCGAGCTCCATTATTGTTTTCATACTAATAGAGATCTCCATCCCGACACTGCCCCCGCAACGGTAAGTGAGCGAAGGCCAGCACGCAGCGCCTTCAGATGATGATAATAAGCCACTGTGTAAGATTGATGTTGCCGAACGCTGACAACATCAACACATGGGAAGGCATCAACATCGGCAATACGCCACTCACGAGTCCGGAGACCGGCCTGGTGCACTCAACTGTAAACCCATAACGTGCGGGTGGCGCGTAGTGAGTCGGCTTCTCAGTGCGTTGTCGCGTCTGTAATCTTGCTCCCTATCTCTCCCTGTCGATCTTTGTGGTTCACGTTGATGCCTGGAACTGTGGCGTCTCGATGGTTAATTTTTCATTAACCACTGTGTACGGGCGGTACACACTCAAGGTGAATCTATGTTGTATTTCAAACGGCTGCCCACAGTCGCATCAGCGCTGCTGCCATTGGCCGTGACCTCGGCTATAGCGTCGGTGATAACTACACCGGCATTCGCAGAAACCGGTCAGCTGGTGGTCACCGCCACCCGGATGGCACAGACCATCGATCAGTCCTTAGTACCGGTGAGCGTACTGACTCGTGAAGATATCGACCGCTCACCCGCGACCAGCTTGCCGGAGTTGCTGAGCCAGCTGCCGGGGGTGGATTTTTCGGTCTCGGGTGGGCAGGGAAAGGACTCGAGCTTGTACCTGCGTGGTACTAATTCCAGTCATACACTGGTATTGATCGATGGTGTGCGGGTCGGCTCTGTAACCTTGGGCAGTACACCGTTCCAGGATATTTCCCTGACTCAGATCGAGCGTATTGAGGTGGTTCGGGGTCCGCGTTCCAGTCTGTACGGATCCGAGGCAATAGGTGGAGTGATCCAGATATTTACCAAAAAGGCTCAGCAAGGTGTTACCGGTTCTGCCAAGGTGAGTGTGGGTAATCATAATACCCAGGCGTTGAGTGCAAGTGTTGGTATGGGGTCTGAGTTGGGCGGTTTGGCGCTGAGTCTGAGCCGTCTGAAGACCGATGGCATCAATTCCCAGTCTGGATATGATTCAGATAAAGATGGCTATGAAAACAGCAGTGCCTCGATAAATCTCAACCTGAACATTTCCGATAAAACACAGGCTAAAATAACCGCGCTTCATACCGATGCTAATAACCAGTTTGACCGTTCTCCTGCACCTTTTAATGATTATGCTGAGAATATGCAGCAAACGCTTGGGGTGCGGGTCAGTTCTGAACTGAGCGATAGTTGGAGTCTGAGTGGTGGGGTTAGCCAGCACCGCGACGAATCTGAAACACACTTTTTAGAGTTTGATTTGGGTACTTTTACTTATATCCCTGCTCAGTCTCAAATCAATACCAAGCGCTATGGAGTTGATCTCAAAACAGACCATTATCTGTCAGAAAATCAAACGCTAACTCTCGGTATCGATTACCAGAAAGATCAGATTTCTAGTTCACAGGCATATCTGGGCGATGAGCGGGATAATACGGCGGTATTTGCTCAATGGCAGATGGAATATGGAAAACTGGGAGTGCTGACGGGGCTGCGGCATGATGATAATGAGCATTTTGGTTCTAAGAATACCGGCAATATCAATTTGGGTTATCAATTGGACCACAAGCGCCGGGTGCTGGCGTCTTATGGCACCGCGTTTAAGGCGCCAACCTTTAATGACTTGTACTGGCCTGCAGATCCCTATGGTGCTGGAAATCCTAGCTTGATTCCTGAAACCTCAGAGAGTGTAGAGTTGGGTTATGAGGTCAATAACGGCTCAGTTGATTATGCTGCTCGGCTCTTTATGACTGATATCGATAACTTGATTGAGTGGGCATGCACAGCTGATTGTGATGCAGATTATCTGGCCCTTCCGTACCCTTTCTGGCAGCCTAGTAACGTTTCTCGCGCCCGGATTAAGGGGCTTGAGCTTGAGAGTAGCGTCGAGATTGAGCAGTGGCGCGGTCGGGCAACCCTCTCGTTTCTTGACCCCCGTAATCGTGATAGCGATAACTACCTGGCTAAACGTGCTCGCAGAACCTTGCAGCTGGATCTGACTCGAAGCTTCAATGCGATGTCGCTGTCGGCAAGTTTGCTGGCACAGGGTGAGCGATTTAAGGATGCCGCTAATACTGCCAAGCTTCCAGGCTATGCTGTGGTGAACCTGAAAGCTCAATATGACCTAGACAAAAGCTGGAC
Source organism: Motiliproteus sp. (assembly GCA_041586735.1). Lineage (GTDB taxonomy): Bacteria > Pseudomonadota > Gammaproteobacteria > Pseudomonadales > Balneatricaceae > Motiliproteus. Next base: position 8,938 of record JBFGZQ010000003.1, on the reverse strand, counting down.
CGTTGAGGCCAAGGTGAATAACCTGCTCGACAAGGAGTATTCGACCAATTCTGACTACAACAGTCTGGACCGCACTTACCTCCTCAGTTTAGCCTACAACCACTAGTCATGATTAGCCGGGCTAACAAACGTATCCTTGCGCTGCTGGGGTTTTCCTCGGTGGTGCATGCCGGTGTGCTGTTGGCTTATGGCTACCTCTATCCGCAGGAGCCGCCGGCTGTTATGGCGGCTCCGACATTGCAGCTGCAATTACAGCCCGCGTTATCGCAGCAAGCTGCTGCCGAGGTGTCTGAGCCACAAGCGCTTGTAACGCCTGTCCGAGTACTGGTGACTCAGTCGCAACAGGCGGTATTCAGGGTGCAGCCTCAGCGCGTAGTTGCGGATCTGGTCGTGCCGTCACCACCTCGCGCTGCTAAAACACGCGCCACAGTGTCTGCTGTGGATCCGGCTGTGGATTCAACCCCTGTGGTTTCTACCCCTGTTGCTTCGGCCCCAGTCAGCTTAGAGCCAGCGTTGGCTAAGGCTGCTATCGTGACGATGGTGAATGAAGCCGTTACTGAGGTAACGTCGGTGACTGCAAACGCTGGCGCCTCGCTGTCTGAGGTAGCCGGTGCTGATGCACAGGACTCGGCCCTAATCAGCAGCCAGCTCGGTGAGCAGTTGTTGTTAGCGCTGGAGTCCTATTTTAACTATCCGTTGAAGGCACGGCGCAAAGGCTGGCAGGGCGAAGTGCGGCTCAGTGTCGCTATCGGCCGTCACGGCAAGGTCACAGCGGTGCGGTTGGTCTCCAGCTCCGGCTATGCGGTGCTGGATCAGGCCGCGATCAAGAGTATGAGCAAAGTAGGGGAGATCGATCTGGCGCGCTTGCAACGGAGGTCGAGTGATCAGCTCTTGCATCAAACCTTGCCGCAGCCCTTGCAGGTAGAGATTCCGATCGCCTATCGGCTGGTCAATTAATGCGCAGCATATCTGGTCGCTTCAACAGAGCTTAGCAATCAAACACCGCCCAGATCGGGCAGTGATCTGAGGGTTTCTCCATCGCCCGAATCGGGTAATCGATACCAGTCTCGGTGCAAGTCGCCATCAGCGCTTGGGTCGCCAGGATCAGATCGATCCGCAGGCCGCGTTTAGGCTCATCGTCAAAGCCTTTGCTGCGGTAATCAAACCAGCTGTACAACGCGTTAGAGTCCGGATGCTGCTGGCGGTAACTGTCGACGAGCCCCCAGCCCAGCAGCCGATTGAGCCATTCACGCTCTTCGGGTTGAAAGCTGGTCTTGCCGGTTTTCAGCCAGCGTTTGCGGTTCGCTTCACCGATACCTATATCCAGGTCGGTCGAGGAGATGTTCATATCACCGATCACCACCAGCGGCTGTTCCGGGCTGCACTCCTCTAACAGGTAGTGCTGCAGATCGGCGTAAAATTTGCGTTTGGCCGGGAACTTGGTCTCGTGATGAATGCTTTCGCCTTGTGGAAAGTAGCCGTTCACCACCCGAATCGTACCGCCCTTGGGGGTGGCGTAGTCACCGATGATCATGCGCCGTTGGGCATCCTCGGCATCGGTTGCAAAGCCTTTCTGCACGGCTAGCGGTTCCTGCTTGGAGATCAGGCAGACGCCGTAGTGGCCTTTTTGGCCATGGGTGTGGACCCGGTAACCCAGTGCCTCGATCGCGGCCGTTGGAAACTCGTCGTCGTGGACCTTACTCTCCTGAATGCCGATCACATCCGGTTGCTGGGTGGCGATCAGCTGTTCGAGTTGATGCAGACGGGCGCGAATACCGTTGGTGTTGAACGAAATTATTTTCATAAGGGTGCTATGGTCAGGATTATGGAGCGCCAAGGGTAGCGTAATCGACGCTGGGTTCAAGTCTATTGGATGATATATCGCATTTTGTTGGCTACAGTCTAGCGGCGCTTTAGAGCTTGCCTTGGAGGATGGCTTCCGCCTCGGCACCCTGCTTATCAAACAGGCTGCGGATATTCAGATCACGTTGTGGGAAGGGTATTTCGATGCCGTGTTGTTGTAGCGAGGTCTCGATCTCCCACAGATAGGCGGCGCTGACCCCAGAGGGCTTTTTAACCGCGGCCTGACTGACCCAAACCACCAGCTCAAAATTTAAACTGCTGTCACCAAAGCCGACCAGCCACACCTGAGGTAGATACTTGTCGGGTGTTTGCAGGGTGACGGGGACTCTTGCTGCGGCCTCCAGCACCGCGCTCTTGACCAGGTTTTTGTCCGAGCCGTACGCTACGCCAAAGGGGATGCGCATTCGCCGAGTGGCTTCGCGCAGGGTCCAGTTGGTTACCTTGGTGCCGACCAGTTCGGAGTTGGGAACAATGATATCGACGTTATCATTGGTGTTGATCAGCGTGCTACGCACGTTGATATCGACGATGACGCCGAGCACGCCCGAATCCAGCTCGATAAAATCGCCGACTTTGAGTGAACGCTCAAATAGCAGAATCAATCCCGATACAAAATTGTTGACGATGGACTGCAGCCCAAAACCTATGCCGACACTGAGCGCCCCCGCCACTAAGGCCAGATTGCTAAAATCAAGGCCGATGGAGGAGAGGGCGATCATCATTCCGACCAGTAAAACGACATAGTGGGCGAGTCGGCCAACGGTATACAGCGCGGATCCATCATTGTCATTGCTGGAAGATATTTTTGCCAAGGCTCTGCGTAGCAGGGTCGAAACAGCCCATGCTAGCGTCAGTATTAATACCACTCTTAGCAGACCCAAGATCGTTACCGGGGTCTCGCCTATTTTAAAAAGACTGTTGCTAACCAGAGATGCTGATCCTTTCCAACCCTCTTGTAGAGTCTTGGTGCCGGCCGCCCAGAGGTTTTTTACCCCACCCTCTTGCTGATTAAGGCGCTGTTGGCACTGATCGAGCAGCGTCGTTAACGTCAGCCGAGCTTCATTGAGCTCCAGCAGCTTGATCTGGGTATCCTGCGCGAGGTCGTTGCGGGCTTGATGAATGGCTCTAAGGGGCATGGGCGGCTGGCTTAAGAGTTGCGTTTGCGAGCGATTTTGTTCGCGTAGGCTTTCAGCCCGCCAGCCGTTTAGTTGCGCCGAGGACTCTTTGCTCAGTAGGTTCCAGCTATCGAGTTGCTGGCGCAGTGCGGTGGTGTTGACCGAGGGGCTGCTCAGCAGTTGGGTCAAGGCGATGCTGCCCTCGGTGGTGGCGAGCTGTAGTTTGGCGAGCGTTTCATCGACGGCGGCAGCTATTACCCGCTGCTCTTGCAGGCGGCTGTTGGCAACGGCTTCGGGTGTTTCGGCGATCGCCCCCAGAGCTTGGGAGTGGGCTGCGTTGAGGCGGGTAAAGGTTCTGCTGAGTGTGAGTTCCTGCTGCTGACGGATCTGCTGGAGTGCGTCAAGCGACTCGGAGGTGGCGCGCAGCCGTTGCCGGGCGATGTTTTTCTGCTGGGATAGCGTCTCAATATTAGTCGTAAGGGTGCTGAGGGTCTTGCGGTAACGGCTCAAGCGCTGCTGCGCCAGCGCCACGGAGGAGCGAGCGACCATGATCTCTATACCCACTATGGCTTTGTCAGGATCCGTAGTCGCCATGCTGAGATAGGCTGCCATCTCGTTGTCATATTTTTTTAGTGCGGCTTCGATCGCCTTGCCCAGTTGCTCGATAGCGGCCTGTTCATTAGCCAGCTCTTTTTGTTTCTCCCTGTTCTGACGTTCCAGTGCCAGCCATTGTTCTATTGTGTAGCGATCTTTGAAACTCCCTGGCATCACCGGTTCCAAGAGGGAGGCAGCCGGCGTTTTAGCCAAGGCCTGCAGATTGCTAATAATTCTATTTCGCAACTCGCGCGCGCTGTCCTGAGAGTCGATTTTCAGACTGGGTATAAGTTGATCCAGATGTTGCTCGAGTGCTTGAATGCGCGGTTTGGCGCTAACAGGATTGTTGGTGGTGGATTCAAAAAATCTCCACCATTCGACGCTCAGGTTTGTAGCATCAGGAACCATCAGGGTAATAGTGGCTGTAGCGGCGGGGGAGGCTGTAATAGGGGGCAGCAGATCCTGTGCCTTGAGCTGCCCGCAGATCACTAGGCTTAACAAGATAAACCCATAAACCCCAGTTTTTATCATCATTATTAATTGTTCCTTATCAACAGCCTTAAGGCTGGGATTGAAGGCCCAACTTGAGCAGCTTTTTCAATGTAAAGTACTTGACAATGAGATATTGTCAAGCCTGGTGTACGGAGTCAGGCGGCGCTCCTGTCTGACTGATCCGTTACTTGCTCTCCATCTTTGAACTCAACAGTCGATTCAATCGGGTTGGTCTTCTAATATGTGCCCAGTGTTCCGCTGGGAAATCATAGAACGCCAGCATCTCTTGCCGATCCTTCGCCAGGCACGCCATTGCTTTGGGGTATTTGGCACTGAATCGAGCCTGAGCACGATCAAAGGCTGTGAAGGCTTCATCACGCGTGGCGGCCATCCAGATATCGTGCAGCGCCTCCTTAACCTTGGGCTGCATCGATTTGGGCAGCTTGTTTAGCACGTTCGCGGTTTTATGCACCCAGCAGCGCTGGTGACGACGGCTGGGATAGGTTTTGGTTATCGCGTTCCAGAACCCCAGCGCACCATCACCAATGGCTAGCTTCGGCGCTGTCTTCAGACCCCGTTCGCGTAGTCCCACCAGCAGCTTTTCCCAGCTGGCAGTGGACGCCGCCAGAGATTCCTGAAAATCACCGGTCGAGATGCCCTTCAGGTACAGCCAGGGCAGCAGTTCTTCTACACTGCGCGCTCACTTAAGATAAGGCGGCAGCAGGCTGCTGTTGAAGCGGACTCCGGGCCCGCTACGATCGCGTATTTTGGGAGTCTTGATCTCAATATCACCGATACCTCTGCTTATTCGAGGTGCCCATTAGAGGGGTTTTTCGAAGTGTTCTAATATGTTAGTTTGGTTTTTTTGACTTGCCGCGTTACCTGAAAAAATTAAAACGCTGCTCTAAGGATGAATTTATGACATACAAAAAACCGAGCGCATACATCTTTACAACCCTTATTCTTTTTTTGACCTGTACTAACTTGTATGCAGAGTCAGTGCTACGCATTGTCTGTCACGGTTCTAATGCAAGTGCTTTGATCTATGTGAATGGTAAAGCGTCAGGTTCATGCCCAATGGATCTTTTTGTTCCCGCAGGCCGAATCGAACTGAAAGCCGTCAAGGTGGTTGATAGCGACCATGAAAGAGTATTTGAGAACAGCTTCAGCCTGGAAGATGACTCCGCTAAAAAAATTAAAGTGCAGTTATCAAATCCTCAGCTGACAGCCGCGGCGCAGAAAAGACGAACGGCAGAGAAACAGAAAAAAGAGCAGGCTCTCGCCGCTGACGCTTTAACCAGGGCAAGAAAAGGAGATATTAATGCCATGCATGCTGTCTCCCAGTATTACCGCCAGGGTCAAGGGCTTGAGATAAGCGAGCCCAAAGCACTGTATTGGGAAAACCAAGCGCAGCAAGCACAGCTGTCGCGTGATCTGTCGCGTGCCGCTATGGCCACATTGAAGGCGGCTGAGGCCGGAGATACCAAGGCGATGGCGGAAATGTCACTTCTTTATACTCAGGGTAAAGGCGTCAAACAGGACAGCGGTCAGGCCAAAGCCTGGGCAGACAAAAAAACGGCTGTTATTACTGCAAAAAATCAGCTTCTCGTCCGCCAGCTATTGATATCAGCCTTGTCAGGCGATATAGACTCTATGACGCGTCTGAGTACTATATACAAGGAAGGCGCAACAGGGGTTATACAAAGTGATGAAAAGTCGGCCGAGTGGGCAGACAAAAAAGCGCAAGCTATTAAGGTAAAAGAACAGCGTTACGTCCGCCAGCTATTGGCATTAGCAGAGTCAGGCGATATAGACGCTATGACGCGTCTGAGTACTATATACAAGGAAGGCGCAGCAGGGGTTATACAAAGTGATGAAAAGTCGCTCGAGTGGGAGAGAAAAATCTCTATCGTTAGTGAGAAAAAACAACAGTTCGAACGGGCTAAGCAGGAATTAAATGATATAAGCTATGTAAATTCCTTGGGTGCTATGGAAGAGAATGGGCTTTTTGATAACCCTCTGGCTACTACTATAACTCTACCACTGGCGGCTGTAGCTGATCTCATGAGTACGCCGTTCAATTTAACGAATCATATAGTGCTCCAGCGCGAGGTTAATGCGCAGGCCGCCGACTGGGAGGCGCCTGAATCCATGATCGCAAAAGCGTATCAACAGAAATATGTCAAAGGTACCTCGGCGCTTCCTGGCGCTCGATGAAAAATATTTTGAGGGTCGGGCTGGCGACGGTCTTGGTCATACTGTTCAGCGGCTGTGCGCGGCATGCGGCACAGCCGGGTGCCCTTCCCGATAATTTTTCGTTGAAGTCGTCGGCTGCTGCCGTCCTGGTTGATAAAGATCATACAATTACGGTGAATGATCAGCAGCTTCAGGCGCTTGCCGCCCAGCAGCAGATCTCATCCAGACAGGCGCTGGTTAATATACTGCTGCAGAGCTCAGATAAAAAATTACAACCCGATCCGGCTTTTAACAAAGTCAGACAGCTAGTGTCATCAGGTGAAACTGAAGTATTTTATGCTTATGCGGATGTTTTATCCCGTTATTTAACCAGTGAAACGTTTGCCTGCCGGGAGCCTTCGTATTACCGCTATTTCAATGCCCGCTATCACCGTGAAGACCATGACTATCGTTGTGCAGGCGATATTCCTTTCAATGTTGTTTCACAGCATGGCGCTAAAGTGCGCTGGCTGAATCCAAAAAGAGTGAGCGAGATACATCTTCTATTTGCCGGAAAGGGTAAGGGACTTATGTCGAAGTTTGGCCATGTTTCCCTACGCTTGATCGTCTGCCCTGAACATAATGTCGACCAAGAAGTCTGTGATCAAAATCTATATCAACATATCGTCCTGGGTTATAGGGCGCATGTCGATGATTTTACAATTGATGCCATGAAAGGGGTGTTTGGTGATTATCGCGCCTATTTATACGCGAATGAGTTCATGGATATCTACCGTGAATATGCGATTGAAGAGTTTCGAGAAGTGTACTCGTTACCGTTGAAATTAAATCAAGGGCAACGGGAAGAACTGCTCCGGGGTCTGTCAGAAATCAGCTGGAGTTATGCCGGTGATTATAAATTCTTTACCAGTAATTGTTCAACCTTGTTGCAGTTGGCATTGCGCAGTTTATGGCCGGAATTTTCAAAAAACCTGCAGATGAATACGCTTTATTGGCGTCCAGACAATTTTTTCGCCGCCTTGAGAACCAGCGAATTATCCGACTTTAACGCGCTTGAAGACTTGAGTGCAGCAGAAAAAAAAGGTTTTTATTTCTCAAGCACAGAGCCGATATATAACAAGGCTCTGCGTGTGGTTGCTGCAGCAATGCAGGACCCCCAGTTCAAAACTCTAGATGAATATGTTAATCAGAATCCGGTTGAACGTTATGAAAACGCGCTTCAGGATGCGCTCTACTATCAGCACCTTAAACAGGATGTCTATCTGCATGGCGCGCAGGTGTTGCTAGAAGAGTTCAGTGTCTTGCAGTTTCAAGCGCGGACGCGATCAGAGATGTCTAATTTTTTTGATAAAAATAAAATTGCTGATATTGAAAGGCACATGCTCTCTGTATTGGGTAGGGACGAATTTAATGCTTTTTCTGCTTGTATTCTGAAACCTGTGAAAGCGGCTGTACAGCCGCATAAAACTACGGTCGGTATACCAGAACGTGCAGAAATTGCCGCCAACAAAGAATCTGTGTTTTTGTGTGATTCAAAAGAGAATGCTGTTTATTTAAAAAAAATAGGTCTTGAGCTTGAAAATATAGATCCTGTTAGCTGGAAACCGATTAAAAAATTTATGCTATCTGCAATGGTAGGTATGCATAATGTTGAGCAGTTTTTAACATTAGCGCCCAGTAAAGACGAGGTTGTAGAGTGATAAAAAGTAAGGTTTGGCTGCTGGGCATGACTGTCATGCTGTTTTCGTCTGTTGTTGCAGCGATTTCACAGTCAGAAAAGCGTATGAATTTATTACATAAGCTGGATATGCTGGATGCATTGGATTTTCAAGAAAAGATCATGTCAGCTAAAGAATGTACCGCTAGTCGTAGTTTTTATTGTGCAGAAGAAAATCTTCGTGAAGCCGAGCGTCTCGCGCAGACGGAAGATCAATTGGCAGATCTGGCCGATGCAAACAGGAGCCTATCCCTAGAACAAAGCCAGACCAGAGCGGAGGAGCGCGAGGCAAAGAGGGAAAGAGTTGCCCGTGCAGAGAGAGAAAGAGTTGCCCGTGCAGAGAGACAAAGAGAGCGTAAAAGAAGAGAGAGTCAGCGTGAACAAGAGCAAGAGCAAGCATATCAGCGTCAACGCCAGCGCTCCCAGGGAGTCAGCTGGTCATCCGCACTGGCTTCCGCTGCAGACCAAATGCCTAAGAACAGCACCCTACCGACTGTCGAAGAAATGGCACGAGAAAACAACCGCTTTCTTCAGGAGCACGAGCAGAAGCGTCGGCAACAGGCCCGCAGAGAACAGGCGGAGAGAGAGCAGGCCCGCAGAGAACAGGCGGAGAGAGAGCAGGCCCGCAGAGAACAGGCGGATAGAGAGCAGGCCCGAAGAGAACTGGCGGAGAGAGAACAGGCCCGCAGAGAACTGGCGGAGAGAGAACAGGCCCGCAGAGAACTGGTACGCAGGGAACAGAAAGAGCAGATGCGTCAGCGTGAACTCCAACAACAGGTGGCGAAATCGCGTGCCCGCCAGGATGAACAGCGGCGGTTAAGGGCCTGTAAATAATTCTGTGTAACTGCCAAGGTTAGATGTAATCCGCCAAGCGGTCTTCGAACTCAATGATAAATCTGTTCAAGGCCGCTTTCCAATTTCTGATCGGCATCGTCCATTTTTTCGACGCATCCATGATCGC
>JBFGZQ010000002.1:0-232344 GCA_041586735.1 Motiliproteus sp. | reverse complement strand
TTGCGAGTGTGGAAGCTCGCATGATCGTGATACGAACGCTGCTATGAATATTTTAGCAGCGGGTCGTAGGTCTCTGGTCGCGGCTGGGCATAGCCGTCTTTCGTAGGAATCCCCGCCCTTCAGGGCGGGGAGGATGTCAACTGCATTTTTCAGCCACTAAGATGGAGCAGCTCACAGCAGCTACTATGTAATAGCTGCTAAGCAACAATCACTGCAGCGACAATGACAGTAATAGTAACGATAGCCACTGCTTGGTGCAGTGTGGACTAACCGGGGTTGGTGATGAAACTACTACTTAAACTGCTGCTGGGTCTGATGCTGCTGCTGGTACTGGCGGTTGGCTCGTTACTGCTGCTGGTCGACCCCAATGATTTTAAGCCGGAGCTACAGGCGTTGGCGCGCGATAAAGCTCAGGTAGACCTGCAGCTCAAAGGCGATATCGGCTGGTCGCTGTTTCCTAGTATCGCACTGTCGTTGCCGGCCCTGGAGGTGTTGACGCTTGAGGGTAAGCCGCTGGCGTCATTGCAGCGGGCTGAGATCGAGGTGCGGGTGCTGCCGCTGCTCAGCGGTCAATTGCAGATGCAGGGCGTGCTGCTCGATGGGCTGATGCTGGACTGGACGGTGGCTGCGCAGACCGAGGCCACTAAGGTTGAGACCGCTGCGGATTCTCCTGGCAAATCGGGAGCGGCGGGGGCGCTGCTGTTCGATATAGGTCAGGTCCAGATCAACAATGCGCAGATTCGCTACGCCGATCCTGCGAACGGGCAGGTTGTTGAGTTACGAAACGTTAACCTCAGTGCTGAGAAGCTGGTGAGCGGCCAACGCTTTCCGATCATGGTCGATTTTGAATTGGCGCTGTTTACGGACCCGCAGACTCCGCCACAGCTAATCGCTAAAACGCAGCTGCAGAGTCAGCTGTTGCTGGATCTGGCGGCGCAGAAATATAGTGCCAAAGGGCTGCAGTTACAGCTGAATCTGGCGGGTGCGGCCTTCAGTAAGCCCTTGGATCTGACGCTTGGCGGTGATCTTGAGGCGGATCAGGGTGGCGATACGCTGCAGCTTAGCGGCTTGAAGTTGGCGCTTGCTAACCTGTTGTTGCATGCAGAATTGAAAGTCGTTGGCGCTGCAGATCAGCCGTTGGTGAGCGGCAGCCTGCAGGTTCCGTCGTTCGATCTGAAAAAGCTGTTACGGGCGCTGGGTCAGCCAGAGTTGTTGACCCGCGATGATGCGGCGCTGCGCAACGTTGGATTTACAGCGCTATTGGCGGGGCCTACCGGGGTTATTGGCTTGGAGTCGCTAACGCTGACGCTGGATCAAACCTCCTTTAGCGGCTCGCTAAGTTATGCGCTGCAAAGCGGTGCCCAGCAGATCCGCCTGGCGGGTGATGCGCTCGATGTCGATCGCTATCTGCCACCGGCTGTTGCGGCAGACCCTGCGGTCAGTGCGCCTAAACCGGTAGCGGCAGCGCGTTACTCCAAGGCGCCGTTGCTGCCTATAGATACCCTAAAAGCATTAACTCTGGATGCCGATCTGACCTTAGCCTCGCTCAAGGCATCGGGGGTGACGATAGAGCAGTTGCAGTTGCTGTTGACCGCTAAGGCAGGGTTGGTCAATGTCAAACAGCTCTCGGGTAAGCTCTATCAGGGTAGTTTTAGCAACAGTGTTATTGTCGATGCGCGTAAGACCCCGGTGCGACTGGAGATTAACAAGCAGGTTGAGGGTATTCAACTGGGGGTGTTGTTGATGGATCTGGCCAAGATCGATCGCTTTACGGGGCGATTCTCGATGCAGGGGGGGTATCAGGCGCAGGGGAATTCGGTGTATGAGGTCGTGCACTCGCTGGATGGAGATCTGAGTCTTGGCCTGAAGCAGGGGCGGTTGCAGGGGCTCAATCTGGGCGATACCCTCTGTCGTGGCATCTTGCAGGTCAAGGGGCAGCAGCCGCCCGCCGAGTCAGCACAGAGCTATACCGACTTCAGTAATCTTAACGCTACCGCTAAAATCAGCGCCGGTGTGCTGGTTAATAAAGATCTCAAGGCTGCGCTGGTGGGGATCAGGCTGCTGGGTGACGGCCAGGTCGATCTGCCCGCCGAGACGCTGAACTATGGCATGGAGCTCACCGTGCTGCAGGATTTTGCCAGTGATAGCTGTCGCATCGACGAAAAACTGCACAACCTGTCGTTGCCGCTGCGCTGCCAAGGGGGCTTTGATACCGAGCCTGCGAAGTTATGTGGGGTCGATAAGAACCGGATCAAGAAGCTGCTGAGTCAGCTGGTGACGACTGACGTCAAACAGAAGGTGGAGCAAAAATTGGAGCAGCAGTTGGAACAGAAACTCAAAGACAATGAGCAGCTCAAAGGGGCGCTGAAGGGCCTGTTTAAGTGATTGTTTCAGAGAGTGTTCAAGTGATATTCGTACGTTGACAGCGGCGCAGTTTCAGCAGCAGTTATTGGCCTGGTTTGACCGCCATGGGCGCAAAACCCTGCCCTGGCAGCAATCGATCAGCCCTTATCGGGTCTGGCTCAGTGAGGTGATGCTGCAGCAGACCCAGGTAACCACTGTCATCCCTTATTTTGAGCGCTTTATAAGGCGCTTCCCGACCGTGGAGGCGCTGGCCGCGGCCGATATCGACCAGGTGCTGCATCTGTGGACCGGACTGGGCTATTACGCCCGCGGCCGTAACCTGCATAAAGCGGCGCAGCAGGTGGTGGATCAATATGCGGGCGTGTTTCCGGATACCCTGGAGCAGCTTCAGGCACTGCCTGGGATAGGGCGTTCGACCGCCGGTGCGATACTCTCGATTGCGCAGCTTATACCCACGCCGATCTTGGATGGTAACGTCAAGCGGGTGCTAGCGCGCTTTCATGCGCTCGAAGGTTGGCCCGGACAGCCTGTCGTGCAGCAGCAGTTGTGGCAGCTGTCTGAGCGCTACACGCCCCAGCAGCGCTGTGCAGATTACACCCAGGCGATTATGGATCTAGGCGCAACCCTATGTCGCAGGAGTAAGCCCGACTGTGCGCAATGCCCGCTGCTCTCGGGTTGCCAAGCACAAGCGCTGGGTGCGCAAGCGCTCTTCCCCTCGCCTAAGCCGCGTAAACAACTACCGACCAAAGAGTGCTGGATGCTGATCCTGTGTGATCAGCAAGGGCGTGTACTGTTACAACGGCGCCCTCCGGTGGGTCTCTGGGGGGGATTGTGGTGCTTGCCCGAATTTGATTCTCAGCGTACCTTGCAGACGTATCTGCAAGACAGCGGCTGTGAGTCTGTGCTGGGGCAACCACTGCCAGCATTTCGGCATAGCTTCTCTCACTACCATCTGCTGATTCGGCCGGTTATTCATCGTGATGCGCCGGTCTCTGCAGGCTGTGTGCGCGAGTCTAATGATTGTTGGTATGACCTCGATCAGCCGCAGCAGTTGGGCTTGGCGGCGCCGGTCAAACGGCTGTTGGGGCAGCTTCGGGTTGGTGCTCCATAGAAGGCTGGTGTACGCTGTCGATCGTTATTTCGAAGCGAACCGCTGTTCGCGTTAATAATTCTACTTTTCATGAGGTTATGTTATGAGTCGCAAGGTGTTTTGTAAGAAGTACCAACAGCAGCTAGAGGGCTTGGAGCGTCAACCCTATCCTGGCGCGAAGGGTAAAGAGATCTTCGATACGGTGTCTAAGCAAGCGTGGCAGGAGTGGCTCGAACACCAGACTCGGCTCATTAATGAAAAGCATCTGAATATGATGGATGGTGAGGCGCGCACCTATCTAGCTAAGCAGATGGATCTGTTTTTCAGTGGTGAGCAGTTTGATCAGGCCGAAGGCTATGTTCCGCCCGTGAAGTAAGCCGTTCCGGTCGCTTGAGGGTTTTGGCGCGGAGCGGTCAGTGCGGTCGATACGGACAGCCACTATCTCAGGGTTGTGGGGGAGGCGAAGCTAGTGCCGTACGCTGAACAGGGCGGTAAACATTACCGTCTGCTAACAGTGATGCTATTACTGGGGGCTTTTGTGCTGATCCTGTGGCAGGTGGCGCACTGGACGCGTAGCAATGAGCTGGGCACCTTGCAGCGCGCGCTGGAGCTGAACCTGTCACGCTATACTCTGAGTCTGCAGGGAGAGCTGGAGAAATACCAGCACCTGCCCGCGTTGCTGGCCACCGAGCGCTCCTTCAAAGAACTGCTCTACAGTCCCGAGAGTACGGTGCTAAGCCAAGCCTTGAATCATTATCTGGCCGATGTCGAGCGTATTACCGGCGCCGCTGATATCTATCTGATGGATTCTACGGGGGATACGCTGGCAGCCAGTAACTGGGATCAGCCCCGCTCCTTTGTGGGTAAGAACTTCCATTTTAGGCCCTATTTTCAGCAAGCCCTAAATGGAGAGCAGGGGCGTTATTTTGCGTTGGGAGCCACATCGCGTAAGCGGGGCTACTATTTTTCCCATCCGATCTTTAGCGATGCTGCGGTGATCGGCGTGCTGGTGGTTAAGATCGATCTCAACGACATTGAGGGTCAATGGAACGATGAGTTGACCGATCTACTGGTGACCGATATTGATAACGTTATTTTTATCAGTACCCGCGAGTCGTGGAAGTTTAAGACCCTAGCGCCGTTATCTGGCCCAGACTTGAATCGGATCATCGGTAGTCTGCGTTATGTGGATAAGCCTCTGGTGTCGCTGCCGATCACCCAGCGTCAAGAAATCGCCCCCAACGTCGAGTTAATCAGCTTGTTGGAGGAGGTGGAAAGCGAGAGTGAGCTTTCTATCGATCGTCTGAGCGGGATCCGTTATCTGTTGGTGCGCCAGCCGCTGGCCGACGAGGAGCTGAATGTGGTGGCGCTGGCCAAGTTGAGCCAGGTTTCAGCGCGGGTATGGGATGCGGTGTTGCTCGCGGCAGTAGTGCTGACGGTGTTGGTGCTGTTGGGATTGTTTATGCTGTTACGGCAGAAAATAGTTCATGAGCGGCGCCGTTTTAAGGAGCAGGCCAACCGAGCGCTGAAGCTGAGTGAGGCGCGGGTACGGACGGTGATTGATAATACTCAGGCGGGGCTGATCACGCTTGATGCCCAGGGGCGTATTGAATCCTTTAACCCGACGGCAGAGGCACTGTTTGGCTACGATGCCGAGCAGATTGGCGGTCGCTATTTCAGCGTGCTCATCGAGCCTGCAGATCGTGCGCTGTGCTGGCGTACAATTACCGAACCGCAGGATCTGCCAGCTGATGCCCAGGTGCCGGTGATTGAGGCGCATGCCAGGCGTCAAGACGGAGAGCTGTTTCCGATAGAGCTGACCCTGGTCGCGGTTTGGTATCAGGGTGAGCGCAAATTCATCGTCACCATTCATGATATGACCGAATGCCGCCAATACGAGCAGTCCTTGCGAGAAGCGCGGGATTTTTTAGAGCAGCGGGTGCAGGAGCGCACCAAGGAGTTACTGGGCGCCAATAATCGTCTAAGAATGGAGATTGAGCAGCACCACCACACCCAAGAGGAGCTGATTCAGACGGCTAAACTGGCGGTGCTCGGTGAGTTATCGGCAGGTATCAATCATGAACTGAATCAGCCGATGACGGCAATCCGCGCCTATGCCGACAATGCGCGCCAATACCTGCAGCTTAAGCGGATGGACCGAGTCGAGGAAAACTTGCAGGAGATCTCCGGGCTGACCGAGCGGATGGCAAATATCATCGCACCGCTAAAAGTATTCTCGCGCAAGAGCAGTGGCCAGGCGGAGCCGGTCGCCCTAAAAGCGGTGCGCAAAGGGGCGATGTCGATCCTCTACGGTCGGTTGCACAGCGAGCAGGTCAGCATAATCTGGGCCGATCAGATCGACGATATTCTGGTGATGGGGGATATGGTGCGGCTTGAGCAGGTGATGGTTAATCTGCTCAGTAATGCGATTCAGGCGATGCAGGGCTGCACCAGCAAACGGATTGAGATCGACTGCCAGCTAGAGGGCCAGATGGTCTGTCTGGGGATTCGCGATTACGGTCCTGGCATCAATCCGGCGGAGCAGAACAGGGTGTTTGAACCCTTCTACACCACCAAATCTGCCGAAGAGGGCTTGGGATTGGGGTTGTCTATTTCAAAGCGAATCGTTGAGGGGTTGGGTGGTGAACTCAGTGCCGGCAATCATCCGCAGGGTGGGGCCTGTTTTAATCTGCGTCTGCTGCGGGTGACGCCATCATAGGAGGCGATTAGCCAAACGCAGACACGGCTATAATAAGTGATGTTCTATTGTAATAATGCGTGCTTAGTGTTCTTAGGCGTATGTTTTGTCTGGATTTAAGGGCTTGTATCAAGATACTCTAGGTCCGTATTGCACAGGGTGCTGTAATAGGCTGTCTGACATAGCAGGGGTGACAATCAGTAGGGCAGGCTATGGGAGTAGTAGATGGGTATACAGGGGGTGGATGGCAAGCAGACCGGTAGCGCTGATAAAGTGCGGAGTGTTTTTGCCTGGGTCGATGCGCAGCATAAGTTCCTAGTCGATACCTACGAGCTGTTATTGATGACCCCGAGTCGTAAACATATATCCCGCTGTTTATACCTTGGACACAAGGTTCAGCATGCGTGTCAGCAGCATTCTATGGGGGTGTTGGCAGCGCTACAGCTGAACAGAAATGCTGGTAATCAGCACGTTAAGGAGCTCCATGCTGCGGTACTCTGTGAGCTGATTGGGCGTCATATCGGTATGACGCCCTCTGCTCGGCTGTTGTTGGTCTGTGCTGCGCTGACCCAGGATATAGGCATGCTGGATCTGCAGAAGGGTCGACTCGACAAGCAGGCCACCGAGTTGACCGATGCCCAACACCGGCAGATTCACAAGCATCCGCTTAATGGTTTGAAGACCCTGGAGCAGGCGGGTGTTAAAGATACGGTCTGGCTCAGTGCTGTAGAGCAACATCACGAGCGTATTGATGGTAAGGGGTATCCCCAGGCGCTAAGCGGGACGCAGATTAGCCAGGCGGCGAGAATTCTGGCGTTAGCCGATGTATACGTGGCGATGGTCCGCCCTCGGGGTGATCGAGCGGCGTTGTTGCCGCGCGAGGCGATGAAGACGATCTTTCATAGCCGTGGTGTGCATCTCGATGCCGATCTGGCCAGAGTGTTAATCGCGGTGCTCGGCACCCAGCCTCCCGGAAGTTGGGTGCGCTTGGCAAATAATGAGGTGGCGGTTGTTATTCGGCGCAGCGATATGCCGGCGTTTCCGTGGGTCGGCTCGGTGCTTTCGGCTGAGGCGGAACATTTAGCGCAGGCGCGGTTACGGGATACCAGTGATCGCCGTTTCAGCATACTGGAGATGGTTGATGCGCCGTTCCATTTTAACCTGGGCGCGGTGCTGGCTCCGCTCTGGCCCCCGATTACCGATTAAGTTTGCGTCTGCCTCTGCGTCTGCGTCTGCATCAGAGTCCTTGTGCCGTTGGGAGTTTGGCCGTTAATCCCGTATCATCAGACCCCCTTGTTGTCTTGGAAGCCGTGTCCGATGGATCACAATTTACCCACCGTTATCCTGATCGACGATGAAAAACATATTCGCTTTGCCGGCACTCAGACGCTGGAGTTGGCCGGCTACCAGGTGCGAGCGCTGGATAATGCCCAGGCAGCGTTGAATTATATCAGTGATGATTGGGCCGGTGTGGTGGTGACCGATATCAACATGCCGGGTATGGACGGACTGGAGCTGATGACCCGGGTAAGGGCGATAGACCCTGATCTGCCGGTCATTCTGATCACCGGTCATGGTGATATTTCGATGGCCGTCAATGCGATTCGTGACGGTGCCTACGACTTTATTGAAAAACCTTTTCCTGCCGATCTGTTAGCGGATGTGGTTAAGCGTGCCATGGAAAAGCGCGCCCTGACTATTGAAAACCGCTGCCTGCGGCAGGAGTTGCAAGCGCAGGGTGCGCCAGGCCCGCGCATCATCGGTAAAGCGCTGCCGGTGCAACGGATGCGCCAGCTACTGGCCCAGGTTGCCGATACCCCGGCAGATATTCTGCTGCTGGGTGAAACCGGTACTGGGAAAGATCTGGTGGCGCGTTTTATCCATGAGAACAGTAGCCGTAAAGATCATAATTTTGTGGCTATTAACTGCGGAGGCATGCCGGAAAACTTGATTGAAAGTGAGTTGTTCGGGCATGAGAAAGGTGCCTTTACCGACGCTAAAAAACAGCGCATCGGCAAGCTTGAGCATGCGCATGGCGGCACCCTGTTTCTGGATGAGATTGAAAGCATGCCTATGTCGTTGCAGATAAAACTGTTACGAGTATTGGAGGAGCGCTCGATCGAGCGGCTCGGTGCCAATGAGGTGATCCGGCTTGACCTGCGAATTGTCGCCGCTACCAAGGCGGATCTCAAAGCTCTCAGCCAGCAGGGGGCATTTAGAGAGGATCTCTATTACCGGCTCAACGTGGTTCGGGTCGATATCCCCCCGCTACGCGAGCGTAGCGAAGATGTGCCGTTGCTGTTTCAGCATTTTGCTCTGATCGCCTCGGCTCAGTTTCAGCGAGAGGTGCCGGCGTTGAGTCCGGCACGGGTGCATAGTTTGGTGAGCTATAGTTGGCCGGGTAATGTGCGTGAGTTGCGTAATGTGGCCGAACGTTATGTGTTACTAGGCGAGAGTTGTACCTTTGAGTTCGATGAGCTGATCCCGCAGCTAGACCAGAGCTCTGCCGGCTTGAGCTTGCCGGAGAAAGTTGAGCGATTTGAAAAAATGTTGATCGAAGAGGCGCTGGCACTCTGTGGTGGCGGGATCAAAGAGGCGCTAAAGCTATTGGGTTTGCCGCGCAAGACCCTGTACGACAAGATGCGCAAGCATCAGCTCGATAAACGGGACTTTAAAGACTGATATTAATACAGCTTAATAACAGAGTGTTTTAATCGGATTTATTTTCAAGTGCCCAGCCATCAGCTGATAACTTAGCCTGGCTCTGGTTATAGGCTGTTAGGGTCGGCTGGCTACAGCTGCTGGGTCCGCTGGCGGGTCGTTACTCGATGAAACAGATTCAACTTCTTGGGCGGGATCTCAACAGCGGTATGGCAGATCAAGCACGGCGCCCGCTGCCTGACTAAACTATATAGAAGCACTGTGCCATCACGCCCTAATGAAGGCGGTCGCTGTACCGCCTGTTGTTATCCTGGGAGTAGCGGTTATGCGCAGGTTATTAGTCTATCTGGGGCTAGGTTTAATTATTCTAAGTGGCGTCAGTCGGGCAACCATTGTCCCCCCCGGTGTGCCACCCTCCAAGGCATCGCTAAGCGAAGATCTGACGCAGGCAAGGGCTGCGGACTCTGTTGCCGTCGGCCGCTTCAGCTCTTTGATTGAGGCCGCCGAATACTACGCTGCACTGCATGATCAGGGTTGGTTCCCCATTAGTGCTGGGCCGGTGCTATACCCCGGACAGTGGCACCAGCAGATCGGACAATTGCGTTATCTGCTCAGTCTCTATGGTGATTACCAGCGTCCCGTCAGTGGTCGGATACAGCTAAACCGCTTGGATGGCGGGCTTGCAGAAGCCCTGCGCAGGTTTCAGCGTCGTCACGGGCTTAGCCCAGACGGGGTCTTGGGTCCCGAGACTCGCCATGCGCTGAATATTCCCCCACGGTCCCGGGCTTACCAGCTACTGCTGAATCACGAGCGCCAGTTGGCATTACGCAAACGGCTGCCCAAGCATTACGTCCAGGTTAATCTCCCGGAGTTCAGGCTACGGCTCTATCAGGATGACCGACCAGTGCTGGATATGAGAACCATCATCGGCAGCCAGTCACGCAGCACGCCGACGCTTGACAGCGAGATCACCTCGCTGGTGGTCAATCCCGCCTGGAATATCCCGCGGAGTATCGCTTACCAGGATATCTTTCCGAAATGGCAGGCAGATGCCGGCTACTTGGCGCGACATAATATGCGCATCGTCTCTGGCTGGGGGGCAGAAAAGGTCTGGATCGATAAGGCCGAACCCCAGCAGCTTTACCGTGGTAGCGCCTATCCGCGGCTGTACCAGTTGCCGGGCCCGCATAATGCGCTGGGGCAGATTAAATTCAACTCGCCCAACGCTTCGGCGATCTATCTTCACGATACGCCAGTCAAATCGCTGTTTGACAAGGATCAGCGGGCGTTCAGTTCGGGTTGTATAAGGGTCGAGAATCCCCGTCTTCTAGCACGCTACCTGTTGGGTTCTCAGGTGATGAAGGAGCCTCTTGATGATTTATGGGCGCGTACCGATACCCGTGAAATCCGCCTGCAGAACCCTGTTGGGCTCTATCTGACCTACTGGACAGCCTGGCTAGATTCGCAGTACGGGCTGCAGTTTCGCAAGGATATCTATCATCGTGATCAGCCCCGGTTGGAGGAGCAGGAACTGGGCGGGTTGATTACTAAAGAACGGGAGAGCAGTGGTGGATCGTAATAGCTTTAATCGAAGAAACTTTCTGAAGTTAGCTGGGGGGGTGGTGGCCTCTGGAACGGCCATGTCGGGCTGGGCTAAGCCACAGCCGCGCCATCTGCATGAGCGCGCACTGGATTTATATAACTTGCACACCGGTGAGCACCTGCAGACGCCCTATTGGGTTGAGGGGGTGTATCTGGAGGAGAGCTTGGCGCAAATAAACAATGTCCTGCGTGACCATCGCAATGGTGAAATTATTGAGATGGATCTGCAGCTGCTGGATCTGCTGCACGATATCCAACTCAAGTTGGAAAACACCCAGGCGTTGCACATTATTTCAGCTTACCGTTCACCACAAACCAATCAGATGTTGCGTCAGAATAGCGCAGGCGTCGCCAAAAAAAGCCTACATATGGAGGGCAAGGCGATCGATATTCGTTTGCCAGGCATCCATCTCCGGGATTTGAAAGTGGGTGCGCTGGAGTTGGGGCGCGGCGGAGTGGGTTACTACCCTCGTAGTCAGTTTGTGCATTTGGACGTCGGTAGGGCTAGGTTCTGGAGGGGATAAACAGCAAGCTGTTCAGTACCTTAGACCTTAGTCTAGAGTGTTTTGGCGGAATCCCACCCGTTTTCCGGGCTGGTCGAGTGGCGGATTTACACCCAAAATTGAGATTTTTCCAGTAAAGAGGCGAGGATAAGCTTGAGGCTCGCCTTTTTTATATCTAATGCATTGTTTATGAAGAATAAATTATTAATTGGCATGGTTGGTGCTATGTTTTTGCTAGTGTTGTAAGTAATGCTCTAAATGACTTACGACTCTAACGACAATAAAATAATCAATGAGGAATAATCAATGCGATTTATTACTGCGGCAGTCGCCACTCTAGCTTTGACTGTGGGGGCCCAGGTGGCAACTGCAGCTCCGGTGGAGATCAAATTCTCCCACGTCGTTGCTGAAAATACCCCCAAGGGGCAGATGGCGCTTAAATTCCGTGATCTGGTTGCCGAGCGCTTAGCGGGTAAGGCCGTGGTTCAGGTGTTCCCTAGCTCGCAGCTATTTGGCGATGCCAAAGAGCTAGAGGCGATGTTGCTCGGCGACGTTCAGTTTATCGCCCCCTCGTTGTCGAAGTTCCAGAAATACACCGATTCGCTACAGATTTTCGACCTGCCGTTCCTGTTCAAGGACATGGAAGCGGTTGAGCGGTTCCAGCAGGGTCCTGCGGGCCAAAAATTGCTAAGTGCTCTGGAATCTAAAGGTTTGGTCGGTCTGGGCTACCTGCACAATGGCATGAAGCAGCTGTCTGCTCATACCCCATTGCGCGTTCCTGCTGATGCCAACGGTAAGAAATTCCGCATCATGGCTTCTGATGTACTTCAGGCGCAGTTTGAGGCGATCGGTGGTGTACCACTGAAGAAACCGTTCTCTGAAGTCTTTACATTGCTGCAGACTAATGCGATCGACGGTCAGGAGAACACCTGGTCTAACATCTACTCCAAGAAGTTCTTCGAGGTTCAGCCTTACATCACCGAGTCTAACCACGGTGTGCTGGACTATCTGATTGTGACCTCAGCCGAGTTCTGGATGGGTCTGGATAACGAGATGCGTGAGGTGCTGAAAAAGGCGTTGGCTGAATCTGTCGCTTACGGCAATGCTATCGCCGCCGAGAAAGACAGCAGCGATCGCCAGTTGATCATCGATTCTGGCCGTTCAGAAGTCGTTACTCTGACTGATGCTGAGCGTCAGCTATGGGTTGAAGCGATGAAGCCGGTATGGAAGCAGTTCGAAGCGAAGATCGGTGCTGACTTGATCGAAGCGGCCGTCGCTGCCAACCAGTAAATTTGACCTCTAGGGTAAGGTTGCTGCCCATCGCTAAAGCAGGAGTATCAAACTCCTGCCTTATTAGCAGGGGCGCTGATGTTTTACCGGAGTGATCTAGCCTGGCTTGCAACTGGCGTGAGATCTGTCCGGTAAAATATGCCTATCTGTGTTAACCGAATTGTTTTAAATAAAGTGCTCAACATAAATAGGCCCATCAGGGTCCCCACAGCATGATGTTACAGGGGTATCTAAGACATGCTAGGTAAAATAATAACTCGACTGGAGGAGAGCTTTTTATGTCTCCTGCTGGTCTCAATGACGCTGCTGGTATTTGCCGAGGTGGTCGCGCGCTTCGGTTTCAATGCCGGTATCCATTGGGCTCAGGAGATCACGTTGACGATGTCGGCGTGGTTTGTGCTGTTTGGGGCGTCCTACGGCGTCAAGGTTGGTAGCCATATCGGTGTGGATGTGTTTGTGAAGATGCTACCGCGTAACATTCATCGGGGGGTCACGCTGCTGGCGATCGTACTGTGTCTGTTTTACTGCGCCCTGTTCCTGTACGGATCCTGGGTCTACCTGAGCAAGCTGCACATGATCGGTATCGAGATGGAAGATCTACCTATCCCAAGATGGATGCCAACCAGTGTGCTCTTTATTGGATTTGTGCTGTTAATCGTGCGCTTTTTGGTGTTGCTGTGGAATGTGATTACCCATAAAACCGATGGTTTCCATCTGGTGGATGAGGCTAAAGAGAGTATGCATATCGCCGATGAAATCAGAGCGAAAAATAAGCAAGAGGGGGCGAACTAATGGCCACGGCTGCGTTATTTATATTATTGTTTGCCTGTATGTTTATGGGGATGCCTATCGCTATCGCGCTGGGGCTGTCGAGCGTGACGACTATCCTGATGTTCTCTAATGACTCGTTGGCATCGATCGCCTTGAAGTTGTTTGAAGCGACCTCAGAGCATTACACCCTGCTGGCGATTCCGTTCTTTATTCTGTCATCGGCATTTCTGTCTACCGGTGGTGTGGCGAAGCGGATTATCAACTTTGCCATCGATAGCGTCGGCCATATCAAGGGCGGCCTGGCGATGGCCTCGATCATGGCCTGTATGCTGTTCGCTGCTGTTTCAGGCTCGTCACCCGCTACCGTAGCGGCGATCGGTTCGATCGTTATTGCCGGGATGGTGCGTTCGGGTTATCCAGAAAAGCTGGCAGCTGGGGTCATCACCACGTCTGGTACCCTGGGTATCCTGATTCCGCCGTCAATCGTGATGCTGGTGTATTCTGCTGCGACCGAGGTCTCCGCATCACGGATGTTTATGGCGGGCTTGATTCCCGGGGTGATGATGGGCTTCTTGCTGATGGTGGTGATCTATATCGTTGCCCGCGTTACCAATCTACCGGCACAGCCTTTCCCTGGCTTTCTGCAGTTGGCCAGGTCTGGTGGTATAGCGCTGGGTGGTCTAATGCTGATCATCATCGTATTGGGGTCGATCTACGGTGGCATCGCCAGCCCTACTGAGGCGGCAGCGGCGGCGGCGATCTATGCTTTCCTGGTGGCGGTGATCGGCTATCGAGATATGGGCCCGATCAAAGGTATGCCTTGGCGTCACGAGGGTGAAGGGATGGCGTCGGTGTTGATCCGCAATACCGTGCAGATGAGTATGGCGATCCCTCGGAGTATCTACAACAAAGAGGTCAACAAGGTCGTTCTGGATGCGGCCAAGGTCAGTATGATGCTGCTGTTCATCATCGCTAACGCGATGCTGTTCGCCCACGTTCTGACCACCGAGCGGATTCCCCACTCTGTGGCTGAGACCATTCTGCAGTGGGGCCTGCCTGCCTGGGGATTTCTGATCGTCGTCAATATCCTGTTGCTGATTGCCGGTAACTTTATGGAGCCGACTGCAATTCTGCTGATCATGGCGCCGATCCTGTTTCCCATCGCGGTGCAGTTGGGTATCGATCCGATCCATCTGGGGATCATCATGGTGGTTAACATGGAGATCGGCATGCTGACGCCGCCGGTGGGGCTTAACCTATTCGTGACCGCGGGGATAACCGGGCGCGATATGCTCTGGGTGATCAAGTCGGTGCTGCCCTGGATGCTGCTGCTGCTGTTCTTCCTGATGCTGATCACTTACGTACCGCAGATATCGCTGTTCCTGCCGGAGTATATCGATCGCCTGAAGGGGTATTGATCCGCTGTTATCTATTCGCAGTTATAGGCAGCATTGATGGCTGATTCATATTCGCTCTAACTAAAAACCCGCACCCTAGAATGCGGGTTTTTTTTTGTGCTGACGGATACGGAAATTTGCGTGGCTAACGGCTTGGCCGCAGTTTACAGCGTCGCCAGATTAAGCGCCGCTATGGTGCTGAGGGTGTCGTGCTCTTATCCCTCAGCACGCCGAGGGGTATTAGCAGGTTTCTGATTGGGTCTCGCGCAGAAACGCAAGCGAACTTGATCGACGACTTAGCCACGGTGAGCCAGCAGAGTATTCATCAGTGCTCGCAAGGCTGCAGGTTTAATCGGCTTGTGGAGAATCTGTGCACCGTGATCGGCGGCCTCTTGTTTGACGCTGTCGGTGCGATCGGCGGTAATGACGATCGCCGGGATGACGCTGGACCAATGCGGTTGCAGTGTTTGCAATGCCATGATGCCGGTGTGAGTCTCTCCGAGGTGGTAGTCTGCGAGGATGATGTCGGGTTCAAAAGGGGCGGCTGTAAGCATACTGATCACGCTGTTTTCGTGACTTGCCGTGTAAACCTCACAGGACCAGCCTTTGAGCAACGCCGTCATCCCTTGGAGGATGCTGGGCTCGTTGTCGATGCAGAGCACTTTGATCCCGGCCAAACTGCTGGGTCTTGAGCCGGTGCGACTGATGCTGCTGAGTTTCACCTGCGTGACATCCCCCAGCGGGACTTCGATGCTGAATACGGTGCCTTGGCCTGGCCAGGAGCGCACCCGCAGCGGGTGTCCGAGAATACGGGCGATCCGTTCGGTAATCGCCAGTCCCAGTCCCAGCCCCTTGACCTGCGAATGTTTGGGGTTATCGATACGGCGGAACTCTTCGAATACCTCGCTGATCTTATTTTCAGGGATGCCGACACCGGTGTCCCACACCTCGATACGCAGCTGTTGGTTATGGCGGCGGCACCCCAGCAAGATTTTACCCGACTGGGTGTAGCGGATCGCATTGGAGAGAAAGTTCTGCAGCACCCTGCGCAGCAGTTGCTGGTCGGTGTGGATCACCTGGTGGCAGTCTACGCTATGGAAGGCCAGCTGCTTCTCGTTGGCCAGGACGGTGAATTCGGCCTTGAGGGTGGCAAAGAGTTTATCGAGGCAAAAGTGCGCAGCTTTAGGCTCCAGCGCACCGGCATCAATTTTTGAGATATCCAGCAGGGTCACCAGTAGCTCTTCGGCGGCTTTGAGTGAGCCGTCTAGATTGTGAACCAGCTCGTCGGTAGTCTCGTCGTGGCGCTGCTGTGCCAGTGCCGATGCAAATAGGCGTGCGGCGTTGAGTGGTTGTAGTAGGTCGTGGCTGGCTGCGGCGAGGAATCGAGTCTTGCCGATGTTGGCGTCATCAGCATCGGACTTGGCCTGGCGTAGCTCATCCTCTATCAGCGCGCGAATAGTATTCTCTTTACGTAGCTCGCGGTTGATGGCGGTGATCGCCTGGGTGCGCTCATAGACACGAAGCTCAAGATTCTCATTAGTCTCCTGCAGGGCGATCTCTGCAAGGCGGCGTTCGGTGATGTCCTGGTAGAGGGTGAAGTAACCGAGAATATCGCCATATTCCCCGATATGAGGAATATACGTCACGTCGGCGAAGCGCACTTGTCCAGGTGGGTGGGAGGGGAGTTTGGTTTCGAAATTTTGCCGGTGCCCTTGGAGTACCTTGGCGATGAACGGGGTTCGGCTATCGTATTGCATCGGCGTCAGCACTTTGTAACAGGGGGTTCCTGAGATGTTGTGGCGATCGCTGATGTTAAACGTTTGCGCATAGGCTTTGTTGACGAACAGGTAGCGGCGCTCCTTATCGAGATAGGCGATCAGTACCGGCACGTTATCGGTGTACAGGCGGATGCTTTGTTCGCTCTCCCTGAGCGCCTCCTCGGTGCGCTTGTGCGCGGTAATATCCAGGTAGGTGTTGACGTAGCCTCCCCCAGGCATCGGGTTACCTTGCACTTCAAGAACCGAGCCGTCCTGGCGGTAGCGGATATAGGAGTGTGATTTTCCAGATTGCAGTATCGCTATCCGTTTGGCGACATGAGCGGCGATGTCCCCCGGGCCGTACTCGCCCATTTTGGCGTTGTAGTTGAAAATCTCAACCGCAGGTCTGCCGATACACACCAACCCTTGGGGGTATTCAAACATCTCCAAATAGCGTCGGTTCCAGGCGACTAGGCGCATCTGTTGGTCGACTACACTGATTCCTTGGTCGATATTCTCGATGGTTGATTGCAGCAAGGCGCGGTTGAATTTCAACACCTTGCTGGCTTCATCGACAATGCTGACCACGTCGCCCAGCTGCATATCTCGTCCACGCAGGGTGGATGCCATCAGGATGCGGGCTGATGATGCGCCGATCACCCCGGCAAGCAAGCGTTCAATATAACCAATCAGCTCGTGAGTAGCTCGGTCGCCGCTAATGGGTGGATCTTCGCTGCGCTGTGCCGCAAAGGCATTGAAGGCACTGCGGGCACGATGGGTGCCTAAGAAACGTTCGGTGAGTAGCTGCAGATCTCCAACCGTGGTGGTGCCGCTGAGGGTGTGCGAGGTTTGGCTGCTCGCTGCGCTCTGACTGTCGACATAGTTGCTGGCCTGGATGCGATCGATCAAACGCTGGCTGGAGTGTCGTGATACTACTACGAACAGCAAGACATTGACCGCCAGACTCCAGAATATGCCGTGGCTCAGATCATCGGGGAAGGCTATGCCAAACAGGGCATTGGGGTGCAGCCATTGGCTTTGCCATATCAAGACGTCGATGCTCTCGGGTATGAGTCCGACATGCGACATGATGGGCAGCACCAGGGTATAAATCCAGATGATAAAACCGGCGCTGATGCCAGCTAGGGCGCCCTGGCGACTGCCTTGTTTCCATAACACGGCGCCGAGGATCGCCGGTGCAAATTGTGCCACAGCTACAAAGGCTAATAAGCCGAATGATGCTAGGCTGCCGGTTTCGCCAAAGATCCGGTAATAAAAGTAAGCAAGCAGCATCAGGTTGAAGATGGTCAGCCGGCGGACCCGCAGTAAGAAGGATCCTAGATCCTTCTTACGGGATAGATTAAGCCAGGGGATACGCAGTAGCATCGGCATGATAATGTCATTACACACCATGGTACTCAGGGTGATGGTGGCGACGATCACCATCGAGGTGGCCGCAGACAGACCGCCAATAAACGCCAGTATCGCCAGGGTATTTTGACCGGCGTGGAGAGGCAGTGTCAGAACAAAGGTATCTGCATCGATGCTGCCGCTGGGGAGTGTCAACATCCCGGCAGTGGCGATGGGGATGACGAACAGGCTGGAAAGAATCAGATAACCAGGAAAGACCCAGCGTGCCATCAGTAAGTCATTAGGATTGGAGTTCTCCACTACTGAAACATGAAACATATGCGGTAGGCAGATGATTGCGGCGGCCGCCAATAGGGTTTCGGTGATAAAGCTGTTCTCAAGAAAGTTGACCCTAAAGTTTTCATTGTTGGACAGCTCCTCGGCGGCGCGGCTGAACAGGTTGTCAAAGCCATCGAAGATACCGAAGGTGACATAGAGTCCTACGCCGATAAATGCCGAGAGTTTGACGATGGCCTCAAAGGCAATCGCCAGCATGACCCCCTCATGGTGTTCGGTGGCATCGATGTGCCGGGTCCCGAACAGGATGGCAAACAGAGCCATCAACAGTGCGACGAATAGCGCGGTATCGCTGCCGCTAGAGGCTTGACCAGCGGCGGTGGTGAGGGCGTCGTAACTCATCGCCACCGCTTTGAGCTGCAGCGCTATGTAGGGAACGATGCCGAGTACCGCGATGCCGGTGACCAGAACCGCCAGGCTTTGGCTCTTGCCGTAGCGAGAGGCGATAAAGTCAGAGATGGTGGTGATGTTCTGCTGTTTGCTGACCAGGACGATCTTGGAGAATACTTGCCACAGGAAAATAAAGATCAGAATCGGGCCAAGATAGGTGGCTAGAAACTCCCAGCCGTTGGTACTGGCGCGACCTACCGCACCATAGAAGGTCCAGGAGGTGGCGTAGACGGCTAATGACAGGCTGTAGATCAGCGGGCGGGTGCGGGAGTTGAGGATCTGCTGGGCATGACGCTCGCCAAAGAAGGCGATCGCAAACAGTACGCTGACATAGGTCAGTGAGATCAGGATGATAAACCAGCCATCTAGTAGAGAGTCTTGCATGCGCGACACCGCCGTTTATCCGTAACAATCATTCTACCAAGGTCTGAGTTTTCGGGGCTTAAGACCATCGTCTAGCAGGGCTGGTTGGCGTCCATGATAAACTCTCATTGTTTTGAATTAAAACGTATTTCAGTGTTTTTTTTAGGATGAGGTAGCGGTTGGCTAGCAGGGTTGAGACTAAAGTCGGGGATTTGTTTGGCGTCGCTCTTTGTTAGATTGATTACTGTGATTTTTTATCTTTGGCATTAATAACAACATTAATAACAACATTAATAACAACAACAGAGGGAATGCGTCATGAGCATTAGTAAAGAAGATGCCCAGGCTTATTGGAAAGAGAATATTAGAATCATTTTCTCTTATCTTGCGGTTTGGTTTGCAGTCTCTTATGGCTGCGGGATCTTGTTCATCGAAGAGTTGAATTCTATTGATTTCTTCGGATTTCAGCTGGGCTTCTGGTTCGCCCAACAAGGGTCTATTTTCGTATTCTGCGGTTTGATCGTCGCTTATGCAGTAAGCATGAATAAGCTCGATCAGAAGTACGATGTTCACGAATAATTGCAATTATAACAATAACTTAATAGGATAGGCTTCTCTATGGAAACCCAAGATATTCTAAACTTTATCTTTATCGGCGCATCTTTTGCGCTGTATATCGGTATCGCGGTCTGGGCTCGCGCTGGATCAACTAAAGAGTTTTATGTCGCCGGTGGTGGTGTTCATCCCATCGCCAACGGCATGGCTACTGCCGCTGACTGGATGTCAGCCGCTTCCTTTATCTCCCTGGCGGGGATTATCTCCTTTATGGGGCGTGACGGTGCTGCCTACCTGATGGGTTGGACCGGTGGTTACGTCATGTTGGCGATGTTGCTGGCGCCTTACCTGCGTAAGTTCGGTAAATTCACCGTGCCTGATTTCGTCGGTGATCGCTACTACTCCAACTTTGCCCGGGTTATTGCGGTTATCTGTACCATCATCATCTCCTTCACCTATGTGGCAGGTCAGATGCGTGGTGTAGGTATCGTGTTCTCGCGCTTCTTGGGAATCGGCATCAACGAAGGTGTTATCCTGGGTATGGCGATCGTATTCTTCTATGCGGTCTTGGGTGGTATGAAAGGCATCACCTACACTCAGGTGGCTCAGTACTGCGTACTGATCCTGGCATACACCGTTCCTGCTCTGTTCCTGTCTTTCCAGATCACTGGGCATATCCTGCCGCAGACGGGCCTGGGTGCTACGTTGGCGGATGGCCAGTCGGTTCTGGCAACGATTAACTCGCTATCAACCGAGCTGGGGCTGACAGAGTACACCGCCGGTGCTAAGTCCACGTTGGATATGTTCTTTGTCACGGCCGCATTGATGGCTGGTACCGCGGGTCTGCCGCACGTAATCGTGCGCTTCTTCACCGTACCTACCGTTAAAGATGCGCGGACCTCTGCGGGTTGGGCGTTGGCGTTTATCGCTATTCTTTACACTGCGGTTCCTGGTGTGGCAGCGTTCGGTAAACTGAACCTGATCCAGTCTGTAAACGGCCCTGACAGAGCCGGTGTGGCTTACACCGAGATGCCAGAGTGGTTCAAAACTTGGGAGACCTCGGGTCTGATCGGCTGGACCGATCTTAACGGTGACGGCAAGGTGCAGTATGCCAATGGCAGCGCCTTTACGGGCAAGCCTGAGTTTGGTGAGGGGCGTAATACGGATGGTTCGCGGGTAACCACCAACCCAGCCAGTGGCGCATTCGATGCGAGCAAACAGCCGTTTGCTAACGAAATCTACGTTGATCGTGACATCATGGTCCTGGCTAACCCCGAGATCGCTCAGCTTCCAGGTTGGGTCATAGCATTGGTGGCTGCCGGTGCGGTAGCTGCAGCCCTGTCGACTGCGGCGGGTCTGTTGCTGGTCATCTCTACGGCGATTGCCCACGACTTGATGAAGAAGACCATTAATCCAGATATTACCGAGAAGCAGGAGATGCTGTATGCCCGTCTGGCTGCTATCGGTGCTATCTGTGTGGCGGGTTACTTCGGTATCAACCCTCCGGGATTTGTGGCGATCGTGGTGGCGCTGGCCTTCGGCCTGGCGGCTTCATCGTTCTTCCCTGTCATCGTCATGGGTATCTTCTCTACCCGAATGAACAAGGAAGGCGCGGTTGCCGGTATGATCGTCGGTATCACGTCTACGATGGCTTACATCGTTTACTTTAAGTTTATGGGTGGTACTAAAGACGAGCTGTTTATGGGGATCTCTCCAGAGGGCTTCGGTACCGTTGGTATGATCCTGAACTTCATCGTTGCGGGTATCGTCTGTTCTATGACCCCACCCCCACCCGCTGAGATTCAGCACATCGTTGAGGATATCCGTATCCCACGCGGTGCCGGTGAGGCGCACGCGCACTAAGTCTAAAAAGTGACTTAGTCACTGTACGCTAAGGCACACCTTCAGTTACTGTGGGTGTGCCTTTTTCTTTGGGGTAAACAAAGGTTGGGCATTGTAGAAAGGGCTTGAGGGGTGCTGTATGCACCGTTGTTAACGGGAGTGAGGTTCGATGGCTCAGGAGTTTAATACCAGCAATCTGCCTTTTAGTCTGCTCGATAGCCGTGAGTTGGCATTGCTCAATAACAGCCTTGATATAGGTTATTACCAAAAGGGCGAGAGTCTTATTACCGCCGGCGAGGCTCCGGAAGGGTTGTTCGTTATCCTCAAGGGTAAGGTGCGCGAAACCGAATCCAAAGGAGGGGCGGATGAGCATGTCTTTGTGCATTACAGCAACGACGATTATTTTGGCGCCTGGTCGGCGCTAAAAGGCAAGGCGATGCATAACTTCGTCGCCGAAGAGGAGACCATTGCCCATATTCTGCCTACCAAGGCGTTGCTGGAACTGGTCTACAGTAATCCCGGTTTTGGTGAGTATTTCAGCCGTACGCTGGCCGCGAAAACCGAGATTCATGAGCAGCAGGGTGGCGATCAAGGAATGGCCGAGTTTATGCTTGCTCAGGTCGATGGTGAGACGATGCGGGAGCCGCTGATCGTCCCCGAAGAGGCAACGGTTAAAGAGACGACGGCGTTAATGCGCACTCAGCATGCCGACTGCGTACTGGTCAAGAAGGGTGGCCGTTACGGTATCGTCACCGGTACCGATCTGCTCAATGCGGTGGTATTAAAAGAGATGAGCCTTAATACTCCGGT
Organism: Motiliproteus sp.; assembly: GCA_041586735.1. Classification (GTDB taxonomy): domain Bacteria; phylum Pseudomonadota; class Gammaproteobacteria; order Pseudomonadales; family Balneatricaceae; genus Motiliproteus. The sequence continues at coordinate 210,544 of JBFGZQ010000002.1, read as the reverse complement.
GGCCGATATCGCCAGCTATCGATTGATCACCGTCGAGGCGGGTGATTATCTGTTTAATGCGCTTATTCTCATGACCCAGCAGCATATCGAGCGTGTAGTGGTGATGAAGCGGGAGCAGCTCAAGGGTATTGTTGAGTTGACCGATGTGCTGAGTTACTTCTCCAGTCATTCGCATGTCATTGGCTTGCGCATTCAGCGCGCCTCGTCGATTGAGGATCTGTCGCGCGCGGCGCTAGGGCTTAATGATCTGATTCGCTCGCTGGCCTCGCACGGGGTTAAGGCGCGATTTGCGATGGACCTCGTGGCAGCCATGAATGAGCGGGTGATGTGCAAACTGTTTACGCTGCTGGTTCCCGAAGATATTCTGCCGCACGTCTGTCTGTTGGTTATGGGCAGCGAAGGGCGCGGCGAGCAGATCATGAAAACCGATCAGGACAACGCCGTGATTATGCGCGATGGCTTGGATTGGCCGGATCGCGAGCTGACATTGGCGAAGTTTACTCAGACCCTGATGGAGTTTGGTTATCCAGAGTGTCCCGGTAATATCATGGTGTCTAACCCTTACTGGGTTCAGTATTTAGGCGATTGGACCGAGCGTATGAGTCGCTGGGCCAATGATGCCAATGGTGATGCGTTGATGAATTTGGCGATCGCCGTGGATGCCAAGCCGGTCGCGGGTAATCCTGCACTGTTCAAGGCAAGCAGAAACTGGTTTTTCCGGCAGATGCATAACAATGATCTGTTTTTCTCACATTTTGCCAAGGTCTCTCTAGCGTTTGATACGCCCTTGACCTTCTTTGGTGGGATCAAGACCAAGGACCATGCGATAGATATCAAGAAGGGCGGGATTTTTCCAATTGTTCATGGAGTGCGCACCCTGGCACTGCAGCATAGGATCCTAGAAACCAATACTTTTAAGCGTATCGATGCGCTGGTGGAAACGGGTGTTTTTCCGCGTGCGCAGGGCCGGGATGTGGCGGAGGCGTTGTCGATTTTTATTCAAATCCGTTTGGCGCAGCAGTTGGCGCGCATGGATCAGGAGGATTTCAATGACTCACCTAACCATATCCTGACCGATAACCTTGATCGGCTAGACAAGGATCTGTTGCGTGAGTCGCTGAAAGTGGTCAAGGAGTTTAAGAAAACGCTAGCGTTACGGTTTCATCTCGAGCGTTAGAGTATCGATGGAGTGTTATAGTTTTGCGTAGATTTAGAATTTATCGAGATAAGAAACGCCATGGTGATGGTCCCTATGGCTATCTGTTTGAGCCCTATTGCGGTAATGAGGTGGTCTCGCTGGATTGTGAAACGACCAGTCTGGATGTTAGCAAGGGCGATATTCTGTCGATTGGTGCGGTTAAGATTCAAGGCCGGCGGGTTAAAACCAGTGAGCGCTTTGATATTAAGCTTAAACCGCCTAAAAGCCTGACCGGCGAGTCGATCAAGATCCATAAGCTCCGGGCGTTAGATCTCTCCGAGGGGATCGAGATCGACGAGGCGTTGGCGCAGATGTTGGCGTTTGTGGGTAACCGTCCGATTTTGGGGTACTACGTTAATTATGATCTACGGATGCTGGATAAGTTTCTGCGCCCGATCTACGGCTTCGGACTGCCCAATAAGATGATAGAGTTGTCGCATGTGTATCACGACATTATCAAATGGAAGTCGGTAGGGGGGGATACAGACCTGCGCTTTGATACGATTGCCAGCAAGCTGAACCTGCCCATTCTGCAGCGCCATACGGCTCTGGGTGATGCGATCACCGTCGCGCTGATGTATATACGGCTAAAGCACGGTATCTCGCCCTAGCGGGTGAGTATCGGCGCTGTTTGAGTGGCGAGAGCCGCTCAGTTTGCAGGCTTCTGAGTTTATCGATCTCCTCTCTCATTAAGCAGGGTGTTTTTTAGCGCTCACCGGCTCAGCTGCCGGCCTTTCTCTGTGCTGCTGTTTCCATGCTGCTATGCAGGCTATAAGCACAGGCAATGACCGTGGCTGCAGGACTCTGCCTGCAGTAATTATTCGTATATAATGCGCCGCATTTATGCGGTTAACAAAGAAAGACAGTTGTTAATAACCTAGGCGCTATTAACCTAAGCGCTCTCAATATAAGGTTTTGTCAATTTTGACTACCCCCTTGCTAGAGGTGAAAGACCTGTTCTGTGAGCGAGATGAGCGGGTGCTGTTTGCAGGCCTCTGTTTTGCACTTAATCCGGGTGAGATAATCCAAGTTGAAGGCCCCAATGGCAGTGGCAAAACCACCTTGCTGCGTATTCTTAGCGGTCTATCCCAGTCCTTTGAAGGTGATATTTTCCTTAAGGGCGAGCCGATTGCCGAGGTCAGAGATGAGTTTTTAGCCTCGCTGCTCTACTTCGGCCATCTGCCTGGCGTTAAGGCGACCCTAACCCCAGAAGAAAACTTACGCTGGTACTGTGCCCTGCATCCCCATACCCGTATCGAGGGGATTAGCATGGCGCTGTCCAATGTCGGATTGTATGGCTATGAAGATGTGCCCTGTCACTCGCTTTCGGCAGGGCAAAATAGGCGCGTGAGTCTGGCTCGCCTGTATCTTAGTGAGGCGCCGCTGTGGGTTTTGGACGAGCCCTTTACCGCGATCGATAAGCGAGGTGTGGCCCGTAAGGAGGCGTTGATTGCCCGGCATGCCGAACAGGGTGGTAGTGTGATCCTAACCACCCACCATGAGCTGGGTATTCATGATAATTTACGGCGGGTTTCGTTAGGGGCGCCGCAGGAGAATGCCGATGTGCAGGGATGATGCGCTAGAGTTGTCCTTGACCCGGGTGTTTTGGATCACCTTAAAACGTGACCTGATGTTGGCCTATCGGCGTCGTAATGATCTGATCAGTCCGTTGATGTTCTTCTTGATGGTCGCGACCCTGTTTCCATTGGGGGTGAGTCCTGATCCGCAGTTTTTATCTCAGGCGGCGGCAGGCATCGTCTGGGTGGCGGCATTGTTGGCAACTTTATTGTCGATGGATAGTCTATTTAGGTCTGACTATGATGACGGCTCATTGGAGCAGATGTTGCTTAGCCCTCAGCCATTGGCGCTGTTAGTGTTTGCTAAGATTTGTGCGCATTGGATGATTAGCGGCCTGCCATTGACGTTGATGGCACCGCTGTTGGCGGTGATGCTGTTTCTGCCGGAGCAGGGGATGTCGGCGATGGTCATCAGCTTGCTGCTGGGTACCCCGACGCTGAGCTTGATCGGCGCGATCGGCGCGGGCTTGACGGTTGGGTTACGCAAAGGTGGGGTGTTGATTTCGCTGCTGGTGTTGCCGCTATATATTCCGGTGCTGATCTTTGGAACCGGTACGGTTCAGGCCGCTTCGGCCGGATTGCCGGTTGGCGGCTATCTCGCCATTCTCGGCGCTATTTTGGCATTGGGGATGGTGTTGGCGCCGCTGGCGGTGGCTGCCAGTTTACGAATCAGCGTCAGTGACTAATTAATTGTTAAATGAGAGAGCGCGATGGCCAATACTTGGAAGATGCCCGCCTGGTTTTACCGTCTGGGATCGCCACGCTGGAGTTTTGAGATCATGGGTAAGCTGTTGCCCTGGTTTGCGGTGGCAACGCTGGCGTTGTTGAGCTGTGGTCTCGTCTGGGGGCTGGCGTTTGCGCCGGCAGACTACCAGCAGGGTAATAGCTTCAGGATTATCTATATCCATGTGCCCGCCGCGATACTGGCGCAGTCATGCTACATACTGATGGCTGTTGCGGGGGCTATCAGTCTGATCTGGAAGATGAAGGTCGCCGATATGGTTGCCAAAAGTTGCGCCCCGATTGGCGCTTCACTGGCGGTATTGGCGCTGGCTACTGGTGCTATCTGGGGTAAGCCCACCTGGGGAACTTGGTGGGTATGGGATGCCCGTCTGACCTCGATGCTCATTCTGTTGTTTCTCTATATAGGCGTATATACCCTGCATTCCGCGATAGAAAACGAGGTGACCGCAGGCAAGGCGGGGGCGGTGTTGGCACTGGTGGGCGTGGTCAACATTCCGATCATCAAATATTCGGTAGAGTGGTGGAATACACTGCATCAGGGCTCAACGTTCACCCTCACCGAGAGTCCCAAGATGGCGCCGGAGATGTGGATGCCGTTGCTGATTATGGTGCTCGGTTTTTATGGTTTCTTCTCGGTGGTGCTGATGCTGCGGACTCGGATAGAGATTTTGCAGCGTGAACGACGCGCAGGATGGGTCAAAGAGCTGATGGAGGCACACTGATGTATTTTGATTCGTTTACCGATTTTATAGCGATGGGTGGCCACGGCTTGTATGTCTGGCTGGCGTATTCGATCGCCTTGGCGGTTATCGCCTTTAATGTGCTTAGCCCGATGTTACGAAAAAAACAGTTTGTGGCCGAGTATCAGCGTCGTCTAAAGCGCGAGCAGCGCTTGGGCGAGAGTAACAGGGCGAGGTCTGCAGAATGACGAGATTACTGATGGGGGTAAAGCAGATAATGCAGTTACAACTGCTGACAATGTTTATAAAACGGATAATCCGCATTATATCGATACTGGGATTGCTAGTTACCGCTTGGGCGGCCCATGCGGTGATCGATACCTATGAATTTAACACTGAACAGCAGCATCAGCAGTACAGAGTACTGATCGATGAGTTGCGCTGTCCTAAGTGCCAGAATCAGAACTTATCCGGTTCTAATGCACCCATTGCCGAGGATATGCGCCGCGAGATTCATCGCATGGTGACTGAAGGCCAAAGTAATCAGCATGTGGTAGATTTTATGGTGGCGCGTTATGGCGATTTCGTTAATTATCGCCCGCGTCGAGATTCCAGCACCCTGGTGCTGTGGTATGGTCCCATTGGCATGCTGCTGATCGGTGCGCTGGTGGTGGTGCTGATCAGCCGCCGGAAGCGCGGGGACTCTGGGGACGCTAGCGCCTCGGCTAAACCTAAGGATGCCGCTGCGCAGCAGAAACTGCAGCGTTTGCTTAACGATAAGGATGCCCGCTGAGTGGCGTCGCTAAGGCTAACAGGCTGAACTATGAGTATTCGTGAAGGATTGCTGGCTGCCGGGATCGTGATCCTGGTGATCGTGGTGGCGGACTTGATTCGACGCTATCTGCAACGCAATAAATTACGCTTGGCGATTGATGATAAGTTCAAAGACTTCCCAGCCGCTGACCTGGGTTCTGAACTCCCCAATGGCGGTGCCAGGGTGGTCTCGAAGGCGGTACCCTCAACTCGGTCCGCAGAGCCTGATACGCAGACCCGCGGCACATCGACCGCTATGCCTGGCGAGCCTGAATCCGGACGGGGCAGGGGCGGTAACGCGCAATCCGACGCTTGGGTGATAGATCCTAGGTTGAGCGCTCGACGCGAATCTGACGAAGCGGTTGATCTGTTATTGGATCTTGAATTCAAAGGCTTAGGTGAAGGCGCACGTCGCGGTTTGGGTGGCTCCGAGACCGCATCCGCCTCTTCGCTTAGCGCTAAACAGCGCGCGGCGACCGAGGTTGCCGATGAGGTTCCCGCTAAGCGCTCCCAACATGCTGTAGATGCGTTGACCCTGATGCCGCTCTCAGTCGCTAAAGAGGCCGAGTCCACGACGGCCAACACCTCGTTGGGGGGGGGTGCGGATGTGGAATTGATCGATCTGGAGCGTCCGGTGCATGAGTTGCTGCAAGCTCGGCAGCAGGCAGATTTATCTGCTGCTGGTGCCCACTCGACATCGCCAACCGCCTTAGAAACGGCTAGGCCTGGGATCAAAAAAGGTGCTGCAGCGAGTGGCTGTGATCTGGATCCCGCTGTAGACTCCCCGGCGCCTACGCCAACGCCACGGCTTGGGAGTCAGAAAGCGCAGCGGACAGATGCGCTGGTGAGTGCTCCTGACGCCTCTTCCGACATCGCTTCCGACAATCCGCCAGACAGCTTGCTTGAAGATGAGATGCTAATTATTAATGTGCTTGCCAAGCGTTCGCCATTCTCTGGGCCGATACTATTTAAGTTGGTCGAAGCCTGCGGTTTGGAGTTTGGTGACCAGGATATCTACCATCGCTATGAACAAGCCAACGGCCGCGGAGCGCTACAATTTAGTATGGCTAACGCCGTTCGGCCCGGCACCTTTGACCCCGGTCAGCAACTACCACCGTCGACCCCCGCGGTGACCTTTTTTCTCTGTCTGGCCGATCCGACGGATCGAATGACGGCGCTGGAGTGCATGTTGGCGACCGCCAAATGTGTCGCCGATAATTTGGGCGGCGAGCTCCAAGATGAACAGCGTAGCAGTTTGCGCAGCCAGACTATCGAACACTACCGCCAGAAAGTGCGCGACTTTGAGCGTAAGGCGTTAACCCGCCGGCGCTGATTTTTCTAGCTTTGGATAGTCCTGATGACCGCCCCGACAGAGATTACTTTATTAACCCGGCAGCATTTTATCGAGATTCTGCCGCCCCGCCGGGGCTGGACGTGGTCAAACGCTATATCCCAGCCACGACGGGCCGTTATGCGTAGTCTTGTACGCGCTTTAACTATGTTCTGCCTCTCTTGGGTGTCCGGTATTTTACTGCCAGTTTAATAGTTTAGTCCATTTGTCTCCTAACCAAGGAATTATCGTTGATCTCCTGACAACATCTTAGAAGTGAATTAGATCTAAGTATTCGAGCTCTGATATTACATTAGTGCTGTGTTTTTTCGCATCAGCTATTTTCTTTGTACCTACATTTTCTCCTATTACCAGCAAGCTTGTCTTGCTTGTAATAGATTTTCCAACCGTTGCCCCTAGAGACTTAGCTTCTTTCTCCATATCCGAGCGTGTACCTTTCTTCATGCTGCCAGTAAAAACTATTGTTTTTCCGGCAATAGGTGAGAAAGTTGTGGCCTCGCTTGCAAGGGAGGTTCGTTCAAGATTAAAGCCGAGCTCATATATAGATAAGAATTCTTTTCTAATGTTTTTAAGACCTTCTACTATCGTTTCAGAGGTTTTCTCGGCAAATCCATCGATAACGATTAAGTCTTCAGGATTGAGTTCAAAGATAGAATTGATACCGTGATGCTGCAGAAGTCTTTCAGCGGTTCCCTGGCCAAGCCTTACTACTCCGAATGCAGATAGAAACCTCCAGTCTTCAATGCTTATTCTACGGCTAGCTTCCAGTTGAGATAGAAGGTTTGCAGTACTCTTTTCCTTGAACCCCATTGCTAATAGTTTATTCCCATCTAGTTGATAAACTTCATGTATGGTTTTAATGCCGTTGGAGTGCAGAATCGCTACTGTCGCAGGGCCAAATCCATCAATGTTACCGAGTGTTTTGAAAAAGTGAATTAGTGTATTTTCAGTTTGTGCTACGCACTCAGTCGTATTTAAACAGTAAATGTTGTCACCATCCCATTCTGCGTGTGATCCGCAGCTAGGACATTTTTCTGGTATTTCTGGTTCTGCTTCTTTAATAACTTTCTCTATTTTTGGTATAACTAGTCCAGATCTAACCAATTCTATAATTGCACCAGGTCCAATGCCTTTGGTTTTGACCATACCATAATGGTGTGCTGTTGCTCTTGATATCAAAGCCCCTGACAGCCTAGTCGGTTCTAATTCTACTACAGGGGTTAGTCTACCTGTACGAGATGTCTGAGGTATGACTTTGATTACTTTAACCTCAGCTTTCTCATCGTTAACTTTGAAGGCTATTTGCCAACGATGATGATGCCTCGTAGCTCCCATGAAGTCTTTTATAGTTTGGTTGGTAGTCTCAATGATTACGCCATCGATATCGTACTTATCGAACCTTAAAAAGGTTTCAATGATGCTATCAAAGTCTGATAGAAGGTATTCTATATCCACTTCTTGATGGTGAAGTAAAGAGAAGGGGAAGAACACAGCTGCACCATCAAGTATTGCTTTCTGAACTACAGGATCCACATTTTTTTCAGCAATTATTGCTGCTTGTATATTCCTAGAGTTCTCAAATTTATCTGAGAGTTTTTCCTCAAAGTACTGGCGATTGATAACGATCTCTCCGGGGCCCTGTCCCCGCTCTCCATTTTCAGCGATTTTTAAGCCTCGGCCAAAGACTCTTGATATATCCTGTCCCTTAGAACCATCTCCTCTAGTATAAAGTATGGCCCCATCGTCAAAGGCCGCATATCCATCTAGCTTGGGAGTCACCCTGATGACAATATCTTTCTCATCTATACCTAGCTCGGCTGCTGCCTTCTTGATCCTTTGAACCCATCGTTCTATTTCCTTCTTTGTGTATGCTTTTTCGGTCGATAACATTTTTTCAGGAAGAGGAATGGTCTTTGCCTCTGGAGCCGGCTCTGGCTCAACAGTTGTTACGAATGGATGATCTGGATTGGTCTTAGAAAAATACTCCCTAAATGTATCGTATTGGTTGTTCTCAATAATAGGAAAACCTGCACGATAGAGGGCATTAGTGGTTTCAAGGAAATTGAGAATGATTTTTGAATCTAGATCTTGTAATGAGGTTTCACCAGAAGCAATCTGAAAAATAATCTCCTCAGAGAGGTAATCTATATCGCTGTTTTCTAGTATTTCTTTCTGATCTTTGTTGAATTTCATGTTGAGTTTGAATATCTCTATTGTCTGTGTATATGGAGGCGGACGTTACTTATGATATTAAAAAATTCTAAACAGTAGATATCTATCGTTGTGTTTGCCAAGTTCTTTTCATTATTGCTTCGTAGCTCCAGCAGTTTCTACTAGATCTCGAGGCACTCGTTGAAGAAGATGAGAGATCATGGGTAAGTTCTCTGCGAGCTGGATTAACGCCAGTGCTCTGGTATCGTCAAGTCGAACGATTTGGCGACATATTCCAGCATGGTGATGATCTCTTTGTGCCGCTGCTGATCGTATTTCTCGCCTACTTGTTTCTTGGCAACAATACCTTTGAGCTGATCCAAGTTGAACATGCCCAGCTTGTAGAAGTTGCTCCAAGTTGGATCCCCGAAAAGGTTGTAGATCACCTGCGTTGAGTCCCGCTCGCTGGCGAGGCGCTTGGGATCTGGGATCTTTAGCAAAGCTGCTTCGGCTTCGTCTCGGTCTTCGTAGGTATTCAGTAACTTCATAATAATTTGCTGCGGTAGCTAAAGGTGATGGGATGGCCTTGCCATGTTAAGACCAATTCATCCTCTGAGTTTTAACAGTTCATCGTCCAGCCCATAACGAACCACTTCGATCCGTTTACTGCGCTGAGAGACAAAATCGCCGGTAATTACGGGGAGCTGAAACGGGAATAATGCCGGATTGTTCAGGAGCAGCCCTAGTGCGCCTTTGGCTTCCGGGGTAGCCAGAAGCGCCGATTCGAACATCAGGACAACTAAGTTTGGATCGGTAATGTTCACTGGGCTGGCTTTCTCGTAGCAGCCTTTTGTTTCGGAATCTTTCAGCACACCCCATGAAACAAATGATCTGATGACATACTGCGCGCAGCGACTGACCGCCTGTCGATCTCCATACAGCTCTTTAAGTCGTCTAACGATCTGTGCTTGAGTTACTTGATCTTGTAACGCCAGTAGTCGGCCCGTCTGTCTCGCTACGTTGAACCAAAAAGGATAGACAGCCGATATAACGCCCCAGTGAACAGCCATACCCATCATTGGGTTTTCGCACAGAAATGCTAGTGAGGCATTTCGAAAATCATCAATGTCTGCGGCCGGTGATACCCATGTTTTCATAAGGTTATCGACCACAAAGGTCCGGGTCTGGTTGCTTTGCTCTCCATCAGTGCCATTGCTTGTTCTCTCAGAGAGAAAACCATGTAACTCCTGACGAATGGTTTTTGCGTTAAGTCCTGCCAGCCGCAGATTGGCAGCTTTCTGCATCCACTCGAAACGGATAGCCTGCTTGATACCAATGGCTTCATGTCGTTTACCCATCACAGTGTACTCCTTTTAAACTTCACAAGGGGCACGATGACTTCTTCGATGGCTACACCGCCGTGACCTACGATGGCATCTTCCGGGTTCACGAATGCATCGCGCCCCCCGGTCACCAGAGGGAAATAATCTGCTGGCAGTCCGACCGGCTGCCACTCGTGGGCAAATGGGAAGGCCCCAGCCACCTGAGCGCGGAGTTCCGGTGTGGGATAGACACGAACCCGCTCGCCGCGAGTCTCGGCAATCACACCCTCAGATGGTCGACCTTTGCCTTCGCATTGAATGTTGCCGTGATCGGCCGTCAGCCACACCTCATAGCCGTAATCCAGCAGTTGCCCGACCAGCGTAGCCAGAAACCCACCCTGACACCACTGCTTAATCTGGTTGTGCATCCCGGCCGAGCCAAGTTGCATGCCGTGCATGATCTTGTCGACCTTGTCCACAACCAACCCCACCACCTTGGTCTTGCCGGGATGGATTGCGGCGTCGAGAACGCTGGATGCATCGCCGTCGCCGAGGCCGCGCTGGTAAGCGACATCCAGCCGGGACAGGCCATGGCCTTCCCAGAACTGCTTCCAGAGCTTCTCTTCGCTGTTGGTCGAGTTGATGGATGACGGGAAATAGAGCGGCGGCTTGCCCGAGAAGATCGATTGCCGCGATACCGAGGTCAACGTCGGAATCCAGGCGAAGGTGGCCGATTCGCGCATGACCAGATTGGCGTCCTGCTTTTGCAGAAGCTGGCGAATGGTCACCCACTGATCCAGGGCCAGGCCATCAACCACGATCAACGCGGCACGACTGCTACCGGAGTCCTCGATATCCCGGGCCAGGCGGCGCGGCACGTGGTGGAGCATGGCCGGGTTGGTCGGCGGCAGGTTGATTAAGCTGGAATAGTGGACGGCCAACCATCCGGCAAAAGTCGTGTTCAGGGCATCACCGATTTCCCTGAGCCGGGTCTGATGTTCGGTGCTGTTGCCGCAATGGACCAGCGAAGAGAGCTCGGCCCATTTCAGTGCAAAGGCGGTCCAGTCAGAATAACGAGACTCCGCTGTGGGCAGCTCCTTTGCGACAAGGTCAAACAGGCGGGAAACACGAAGCGCTTCGTCACCCACACCGGCCATGGCAATGCCGCTTCGAACCCAGGACCCGGCATCCACTTCAATATCTGTGGCCTCGACGGGGGTGAGTTTACCCTCCAGGAACAGGTTGTCGATATAGACTTTGATGTCCTGATGGTCGAACGGCAGATGATCTGGGCCCGAAAACCTGAATGAGGACTTGAGGCCATATTGATCCTCACCATCCATGGTTCGCACCGCAAGGGCATCGCTGCGCGATGTCTCAATGGGCTTTCCTGCCCATTGGTCCGGCGAGTATTCCCGTACCTGATTAGGACTGCCAAGCCTGGAAAGAAATAGCGGCCAGCGTTCCTGCAAAAAGGCGAAGAAGGCCTCGTCGTCCGGAACGATTTCAGTAAGCGGCCAGGCCTTGAATCCATCATGCCCCTTGATAACCTGGATAAGCCGCTCTGCCAGCATCAGCGGGATCTGAAGCTTCCCATAGTGCAGACGAAGCAAGGCGCGAAGCAGCTCCACCTCGCTGGCAATCAGCTCAGCGGCGATGCCGAACACATGGCGGAGGATGAAATCCTTGGTGGCGTTGTCGCCCATGCGATCCGGCGGCGACTTGCGCTGGGCCTCAAAGAGTGCGTCCAGCAGGCTTCGGTCGAGCTTCTCGATGACCGGGTAGCTGAGCGTTGGGAACAGGTCCCCCAGATTGAATGAAAGCTTGCGGCCCGCTTGGAGAAGGTCGTATGGCAGGGATCCCAGCTCGGCATCCTGCAATCGGAGAATCACCACCAGGTCGGTATGTTCGCCGCGATCCCAGATCGAGCGGTATTTGGACTCATAGGCGTATCTGAATTCGACCGGGTCACTGAACTCGATCAGATCGAAGCCGCGCCCGCGAAGCTCAAATGCCAGCTTCTCCTCGGTCAGCAGACAGTCCGGATCGGCGACCAGGGTCAGCTTGCTGACGTTGGGAACGAAGTCATTCAGGATGGCGTCTCGCCAGCTACTCATTGAGCGCCTCCCTTGACGATTCGCAGCATCAACAGCGACCGGATTTCCGGTACGATCTGCCGCGCTGCTTGCAGTTCATGTCGCCACTCAGCTTCCTCGGCATCGCAGCGGGCCAGACGGTACTGGCGCACTTCGGGCAGCCCCACCCGCTCTATGGCCTTCCGTCGTGAGGTGAAAGCGACCATGCCGCGTTCCTCTTCCCGGGTCACCGAAGCTATGTGCGCCTGTTGCAATGTGTCGAACAGCTCCTGTCCGGCCTGTTCGGCCGCTTCTTGCAAACGCTCATAGGCGATGATGGACTCATCCTGCCCGAGGGTGGCTTGCACTTGGGCTTCCGCAGTCTGCAGCGCATCCCAGATATGCCGGGCCGTGGGCAGAAACAGTTTGCCTTCCTCGCTCAAGAACACGCTGACGTAACCACGCCGCACCATGGGGATGCGCAGAAGCCCAGTCTTCTGGTGCATTCCGGCCTGAAGGCGAATCTCAAACAGCCCCCAGAATCCCGAGATGTTGGCTGGCAGTCCGCTCACGGTTACGCAAGGCAATGGTTGACCGACGGCTATCTGCGGCAGGTTCAAGGCCAGTCCACGGACACGGTTGTTTTCAAGATTGAGCAGGGTTGCATCAGTTAGACGATCCGCTTCCCGGGCGTTGAACACTGTCTTGTGGTGTTCCTGACCGTCCGGCCAATTCAGATCCCACCAGGAGCACTTGCGACTGGCTACCCCGCCATGGGAGTTGAGGTAACCGACTGTCATCCGTTCCACCCAGTGGGGCAACGGATGCGAGCGCAGACGTTCAGCGGTTTGCACATCCGGCGCTTCGGAGATGCCATAGATGGCTGAGGACTCGCGTACCTGCTGAATCTCATCGCGAATCCTGGCCACCGTGTGATCGACGGAGGTTTCGATAGCGTCAGGATGGATGCTCGTCATCCCTGGCTCGCCCCCTTCGGGTGTACCTTCGGGACGTCCAAATCCGCTATCCTGCGGATTTGTAAGGATGGCCTCGACAAAAAGGTTCTCGAACAACTCTCCGGCCTGAGCGGAGTCGAGCACGTCGCCGGTCTTGTCGATGCCAAACTCTTCGAAGATCACCGAGAGCTTCTGTTCCAGCACTTCGCGCACGCGGAACTCGACCGAATCTTCAAACACGAAATTGATCGCCTGAACGGTTTTGGGCTGACCGATACGGTCCACACGACCGATACGCTGCTCGAGTCGCATCGGGTTCCAGGGGATGTCGTAGTTGATGATGACATGGGCGAACTGCAGGTTCAGACCTTCACCGCCCGCGTCGGTGGAAACCAGCACGCGGTGCGATTTGCGGAAGGCATCCTGGGCTGCTCCGCGTTCCTCCATGTCCATGGAGCCGTTCAGGGTGACGATAGAGATGCCCCGGGCCTCCAGAAATTCCTTCAACATCTGCTGGGTGGGCACGAACTCCGTGAAGATCAGCACCTTCAGATCCGGCTCGTTTTCCTCGGCTTGCAGCTTGTAGATCCACTCGATCAGCGCCTCGGCCTTGGCGTCTGGACCGGCCTGCTCACAGCGAAGAGCTGCATCCAGCAGGGTCTCCACATGGCTGCCTTCACTTTGCAGAGCCGACACATGGGATTTCAGCAGCTCATCGAGCAGCTCCTGACCGTCCATGTCATACAGCTCGGCTATTTCATCGTCAGAGTTTTCCGATCCCTCCGCGCCATTTTCAAGTTCCGCCAGGCGCAGGCTGGCTTGTTGCTCGCCATCCTTGAGCACCGCGAGCCGCCGTTCCAGGGTGGTGCGGATCGCCCGGGTGCTGGAGACCACCAACCGTTGCATCAGGATCATCAAAAAACCGATGTGGCGCTTCTTCTCGCGCAGGGCCTGGTTGTAGCCCTCGCGCACATAATCGGTCACGGCCTCGTAGAGGAGCTGCTGCAGGTGATGACGGCTCTCCCAGGCCACCGGGGCCATCTGCGTGCGCCGGGGTTTAAAGAGCGGTTTGCCGTCGGCATCAATGGCCTTGCGCTTCTCGGTACGGATAACATACGGCGCCACCCGCTCGCGGGAGACGCTGTCCATGTCCGGGAAAGCATCGTCATCCAGCAGGCTCATCAAGCGATGGAAGGCATCGGTCTTGCCCTGGTGGGGCGTGGCCGAGAGCAGTAGCACATAGGGTGCGGCTTCCGCCAATCCTCGGCCGAGCTTGTAACGGGCGACCTGATCAGTGCTTCCGCCAAGGCGGTGCGCTTCGTCCACGATCACCAGATCCCAACCGGCGGTAATCAAATCCTCGAACCGGCTGCGGTTGTATTCGGCGACCCGTTCTGCAGTCCAGCCGCGCCGCTTGTCCATGGGTTTGACGGAATCAAGGGAGACGATGACCTGATCGAACATCGACCAGGCTGAGCTCCGCTGATCAGCCCCGGGTGCCAGGCGCTGCAAAGTGCTGATGTCGTCGCCCAACACGAGCTGAAACTGTTCATTGAAATGGGTCTGCATTTCCGCCACCCACTGGGTGGCGATCCCCTTCGGAGAGACGACCAAGGTCCGACGCACCAGCCCGCGCAGCTTGAGTTCGCGCATGACCAGCCCGGCCTCGATGGTCTTGCCGAGGCCCACCTCGTCGGCCAGCAGGTAGCGCACGCGGTCGCCGGAGATGGCTCGGGACAAGGCGTGGATCTGGTGCGGCAGCGGAATGACGTTGGACTCCATGGGAGCCAGCAGCACATGGCCCTCGGTGGCGCTGGTGGAGCCTTCGAGCACCTCGGCTACCTTGGCTGCAGCGGCCACATAGGCAATACGCCCGGCCTCGACCTCCGGCTGCAAGTCGGCACTCAGCGGCCGCAAGGCGGAGCGGGGAACGCGCACCACCGCGTCCTGGTTCGGCAACCAGACACGACACACCGTCTGCCCCCACAAGATCTGTTCTTCGATAACCTTGCAGGCGCTGTTATGAACGGTGCTGTATTGCCACTCCAGGTTAACGCTGGAAGATTTCATCCTTGAACCTCCAGTCTCAACCGGTTTGGCCTGATGGCGGATCGTGACCAGTGCTGCTCCACGGCCTGGATAAATGCCGGACGAACCAGTTTGGCCCGTTGCGCCAGCCAGTCGTCTTGGTCAAATCGGAGATAGAGGCCTTCTGCAGGCTGATCGCTAAGTTTTGATGAAGATAGTAGTTTTTGGATTTCCGGGTATGCGAAGTGCCCGCGTGCGACAACAGGAACTTGAGCAATACACATTTCCTTTAAGAGAGCATCCCGACGCTCCGAAGAAAGAAACCGGCCAAATTGTTTGTCATAAACATCGAAACCAAGGAACCAATCCGGCAAACGGTCATAAAAAACCGAGTGCTGGGCGTAGCACCATTCCCCGAAGAGTATGAAATGGTCGGAAAGATGCTCAAACAGCGCATCGGTCCGAGGTGCCAACCAGTCGCCAAGCTTTTTCCATTGACCTGATCCAGGTAGATGCAGGTATGCCCCCCTGTTCTGAGCTCGAATATTTCCTTCCGAATCAAAAGAGATCCCCAAATTCGCGCCGTCTACCTTTTCCTCAACAACAAGGCCCTGCTGCAGGAATTCGTCGCGCTCGGATTCAGACAGGACCTTATCGCCCCTGATATCAACACCAGCCAGCGTTGCCAGATGAGGTGTGGAAGGGAATTTGAAGAAATCGTCTTTCACGCCCCGATCTTCTCCGCATGCTTAGTCTTGACATATTCCGGGCAGAGGAAATGAACGGTGATCCCAACATCCTTTAAAGCATCCTTCCAACCCCACCACTTACTGTCTGTCGCTTGCAATATCGGTGGTTTTGCAGGGTGAGCGTTTGCGGCGGCAACAAACTTTCGATCCGATTTGTCGAAATTTTCCAGTCCGTCATGGACTGGAAACTCGCCATATGATTCGCCGTTTTTCGAGATGGCAACCCGGTCGGAATCAGGCAGGCTCCAGCGATTATCGTGAACCCACTTCATGAAACGGTCTCCGATTCCAGGTTGCCCCTTCATGGAAAGCTGTTGCCGGTATTCATCGAATATTTCGTCCCCGGCATCAATGACCAGTCCTCGGTTTTTAATAACATGCTCTACCGCTTCAACGCAGGCAAGGACACAGCCTGCCAACTCTTGAGGAACGTCTGCCGGTGCAAGGGAAAGGTTGGCTGTTTTAGGCACATTCGTGTCCACGAGGCACTTCTTTGGCAAACTCATTCGGATACCTCCGACTTTTCTGTGCTCTGCTGCATCCGTTTTTTCATGGCCGCTTTGGCTTGTTCGGTAATGTCGCCCATCTCATCGCCAAAGAAGTTTGGGGGCCAGTTCTGGATGTTGCCGAAGATGTCAATTTGCAGAGGTTCAAGTGTAGCGGGTGTCTTGGAGATATTGGCGAAGTAAGCCGACACTTTTTCCTGTGGAACAGAATCTTCGGCGATTCGCCGCTGCAAGCGGCGTAAGAAATGTTCAGAATGGGTTTCAATGACTAGCTGAATGTTTCTATCAGCCCCATTTTCCCTGGAGTTGATCACGTCGATCATCACATCGGCCAACGCCGACTGCGCGTTCGGATGTAGGTGAATCTCCGGTTGCTCCATGAGAATGATCGACCCGGCAGGCGCATAGAAGCACTGCACCAGAACCGGCAGCACCTGCGAAATACCGAAGCCAACGTCCGGGAGATCCACCCAGTCCGTTGACCCTTTGGTGCGAACCTTAACCTCGTACTCCTGCCGCTGTTCGGATATAGGATTGACCCTGAAATCTTCGATCAGGCTCATTTCCTTGAGCTTGAGGGCAATGATTTCCTCAAGCGGTTTTGCCTGTTTCCTGTAGCCTAAACTAATTTTCCGGTCTCTTGCTGCCAGAATAGCTGCCACTGTGTTTTCGCCTGCAAAGCCAACACTTTCAGGAGTAATGCCGCCCCAGGTATAAAGCCTTTCCGTCTTCGTTCTAAGTGGACCCAAGTAGAAAATTGAGTTGAACAGTTTTTCATGCGAAAGAGTTAGATCCTGAACGAATTCAGCATTTTGATAATAAGCAACTACCTCCTCAGGGAAACCATAAAACCGAACAACATCTTTGAGTGCCCAAGCACGCATTTTCTTTCTAACGAGAGAGTATTGCTCTGCCGATGCAGCATATTCACGCTTGTCAGATTTTCGTGAAAGATCAATGGAAAGGGACTGCGTATCTTTGTGGAAAAGACGGTATTTGAATTCCGAGACCTGGAGCAAATTCTTCGTTGAGTCGCTTAATTCGACCTCGGCACTAAAACCCAATTCATCGCCAGAAAAAATCTGGCCTGACAGTGGGTCTTTGAACTTCAAATTTTCCATCAATGACCATCTGTAGTCGAAGGCAATATTGTTTTCCGGATCGCGGTGGAAAACCATTTCCTGATAGGAGCCAAGCTGAACAGCTGAGTTTTTCCCTCCCGGGTAAAACACAGCTTTCCGATCCGGTGACTCAACGGTCTGTTTCAGCATCATCATGAATTGCCCGATGCTGGACTTGCCGGAACTGTTGGCACCGAAGAACAGTGAAATGGGAGCCAGACGAATGGTGCCGGTATCCTTCCAACCTTTGAAATTTTGAATTTGTAACTGTTTAAGCATCTTATTCGCCTCCCAACCGAGTTACGGCCTGGTCGTACCACATGAGCAGTTTGGGATCTTCTTCCAGGACTTTGTTGGGGATCTTGTCGGCCACGGCGACGATGACAGCGTAGTCGCGCTCCTGCCAGGCTTTCTTGAATCCGGCACGGACAGCCTCTAGGCGGAAGACCTTAAGCTTCTTTTTGACCTCTTTGTACTCCTCGAACTCCTTGAGCAGCGCCTTCTCGCGCAGCTTCTCCAGGTCGCCCGCCTTGTTGGGATCGGCCACGTACCAGCGGTCGCGGGCCTTGGTCACCAGTGTCGGGTCGTCCTTGGGCAGATTGCGCAGTTCCTTCCAGTTGGTGGAAAGGTAGGCGTGGATCTGCTCGGGCACCGGGCCTTTGCCGTCGTAGCAGAGGAAGTTCTGGTTCAGCAGTTCGCGCAGGTCGAGCTGGGCCTCGTTCTTGCTCCAGCCACCGAGTTGCTGCATGAACTGCGGGTTGATGTCGGAGAAGGTCTGCGGCTTTTCCTTGATGAGCTGGCGGAGCCACTGGATCGCAGATGCCTCGTCGGAAACGAACATCGATAACTGCTGTGGGGCACCGGAGGTCATCTTCTTGCGGTCATATTCAGCGACCTGATCTGGCAGGAAATACATGCCGTCACGCTCGATGAAACGTTGTGCCAGACCGATCTGAAACTCCTGGCTTGAGATTGGCACGGGATAGCCCTTGCGGACGTAGTAGGCGATCATCTGATCGAAAAGTATGCGAGGGTCGCGCTCGGGTACCATTAAAAGCAAAACGCCCTGTCGTTTTGTGACAGGTAGATACTTCAAGTGGGTGCGGACAAAATCCCACACGCCTTCTTCGGTTTGCGCCTCCTTCTGGAAACGCTCTTCAAAACCACCATTGGGTTTGTAGGCCGAGATGACGAGGTCTTGTTTAACAGCGGTAGGCGTAGTAACGGCCTTGAAACTTCCCTGTTTCTTATCAAGGGCAGATACGTTGGCTACAATAAATCCAGCCTCCGTAAGCGCGGTTTGAATGCTGTTCCAAACAGATGATTTTGTATTTGAGAATTCAACTGTCATCCATCGGCCCGGCTTTAATACACGATGAGCCTCTTTGAAAGCCTGGGTCATCAACACTCTATATTCGTTGACACCTTTCCCATGGGCGGAATTTTCTACAGCTTCTTTTTCTACAGAGGATAAAATACCAAGCCATGATTCCCAAAAATGACTTAGCTCAGAGTAATAAAGATTTGAACCGAATGGCGGGTCAATAAATAAATAATCAATGCTGTTATTTTGGATTATAGTTTTTGCAGCATCTCCTGTCGCCAAGCAATAATCATACGAAAAATGACTTGTATTCTTAAAGATTCTGGATAACCGCGATACGCTTCGCTTATAAGAAGAGGTGGCGCTTAATGCTCTCACCAGCGATGGCGCATAAAGAGTGCCAGAAAGCAATCCTCCTCCTTGTCCTTTGTAATCTGGCTTCTTTACAACATATCTGTATAGTTTGGTGAGAGTATTTAGCAGTGAATAGGTCACTAAAAATGGGTGACTAGGCTTCCCAGCTTGATCTTTTAGTGCTGCAAGCCAATATAGACTGTCTTTATAATAAAAATGATGAACATGAGTGAGTCCTTGAGGATCATTTCTGCGAGTTTCTTTGCCAATCATCATTCTGTTAGACGGATACCAATAGGGTATTATGGTTTCTGCAATTTTTTCATATAGTTTATGATCTTCCGCATCTAAAGATTTTTCAAACCGCTTAGAACCAATTGAATAGTTTATCCAAACAGGAACTTGCTTAACCTGACGCACTGAATCTTTCAAAATTGGATCGAAGATCGTGTTCCAAGCCCTTTCGAGATTTCTTTTGTTAAGCATCGATCCACAATGAGGGCATTGAAATTCATCAAGTACCTTTCCATTTATACGATCAACAGCCACGTCCCAAAAGACGACTTCTCCGGCACATTCTGCGCAAGCAAACACATCAGACCACACCGTGTAGTTGATTTTTCCTTTGCGACCATCAGGATGCCTGGTTTGGAACATCCATCCGCATTCCTTTTCAACCTGTTTTAGGAGTTTGTTCGCCTCGTTCTCAAACAAAAATGAGGATACAGGAGTGTTGTAGTTGTAAGCGATGAAGGTGGCAGCCGGAGACAGATCATTGAGAATCGCTCTGCGGACGCCCAGTTTTGAAAACGGGCGCCAAACCTTTTTGCCATCTTCATCCGTCTCTTCCTGCAAAATGGTTCCGTCCGGCTTCACCTGGTAGCCAAGAGACATGACCACTTCGCGGTCACCACACATCTGTGCGGCCACACCCGTCATGCCGGTTCCACAGAAGCCGTCGAACACAATGTCACCCGGCTGCGTGTAATGGAGGATGTAACGCATGATGGCCTTGTGCGGCACCTTGGTGTGATAGGAGTGTGCGTTGTAAATCGGGTCGTTCTTGCCCTCGCTCACATCGGCCGCAAAGGGTTCTCGGTGATAGTGATTACCTTCCGGCTGTTCCGGCTTCTGCGCCTCCCACTCGGCGATGAAGTCGGCGATCCACGGGTTCGGGCAGGCGGTGTAATACGGCGGATCGCTCAGGTTCAGGATGTCCTCGTCGCTGCCGATGGGAAAGCCTTCGATCTTGCGGAACTCCGGGGCCTGGAGCTTCTTGCGCAGCGCCTCGGTAAAGTGGGCGCGGCGGGCTCCATCGTTGTCGAAGGTCTTGCCGAGACAAGTCACCGGGCCGGAGGGCTGGCTTTCTCTCTCCTGCATCTCGAATTCAAAGCCTTGTTGATCCTGCTTCATTCCCTATTCTCCAAAACTGATCTGCCTATCTCGGTTAACCGGTATTGCTGTTTGCTACTGCGGGGTTTGTCGGGGATGGTCATCTCCACTAGTCCACTGGCAATCGCCGGTTGCAGGTACTCTTTGCTGAAATGTTCTCGATCTGAAAGCCCCAACGCCTGCTGCAGCAGAGTGCGGCTCATTTCCGCCCCTTGTTGCTGAAGGGCTCTGGCCACTTGTAGGGCACTTGCCGGGTACTTGCCGGGTACTTGCCGGGTACTTGCCGGGGCGATGGGTGCTGCCCCGCGCTGCTCTGGCTCTGGGGGCTGGTCTACGCCGTCCGAACTGCCCATACGCTCCAGTCGAGCTCGGATCGGTGCCGTCAGGGTGAAAGTGTCGTCATCCAGCGGCTGCAGTAACTGCTGATGACACAGGTAAGCCAAGACTTCCTGCGCGGTCCTGAGGTTGGCATTGGTCACCATGCCCCCATCGACCACCGTGACCTGCTCTTGGTTGGTCGCCAGTGCCAATACATCGGCCTGCGCCGGTGTGAGGCGCACTCCCAGGCTGTCCTGAAAGCGGCGCATCGCCTCGGTTACCAGCGGCTCTTGGCGAAGCGTTAACTGAAACGACTTGCCCGCCTTGTCGTTGCCGATCTCTGGTGGCCGTCGACCCAGCTCATGCCAGTTCCGCAGAATAGCCCGTATCCCTGTACCGGCCTGATCACTGAGTCCAATGCGCCGAAACGCATTGACGATCAGAGGATTACGAATCTCCTTCTCGTTGGACTCTAGCAGTTGTGCCGTGGTGGCAAAGGCATCGCCTGGATTCCAGAAAACGAGCCGATCGGTGAACCACTTCAGTGAAGCCTTACGATTGTGATCACCATAGTCCTGATGAATCAGCAGGTTGATGGCCGCCTCGCGAAAAGCGATATAGCCCGGTGGATCGTCGTTTCGACGCATCGTCGCCGGATCAACCTTGAAAGGATGTTCGGCAATACGCGAATACTTGCCAACCAACCCTCGCCAGGTTTTGAAAAGATTTTCCTCAAACACAAAGCGATCATGCCAGCGTTGGTCGGCTGACCAATGCTCGAAACGCGTATCGATACGCTGGTAATCCAGCACAGGGCGGGATAATAGCGCTCGGACGCAGCGATCAAGTCCAAACAGCAATATGGCTGCTCGGGTCAGGACGGGCTGGCCTGCATGATGGACGATAAAATTCCATTCCAACAGGAACTCGAAGGGGTCGGTAATCTGGCGCTGCTCAGGATTACGGCGAAAGAACTGATCCCGATACCAGTCAAGGGTTTCCCGATCGATGCTTGATTCAACCGGCAAGTCCGACATCCCTTCACCATCCCAGGATTGCTGGGCCGCATCGCGCAGAAAACGCTGAAGTTCGCTATCCATCATGCGCTCATCACGGGCAGCCCGACGGATAAAACTGTCGCGGGGATTGCCGTTTAGGTAGACCGGTTTTTGGTGTCGATCTGCCTCAGCAATAAAAAATGCCAGGATGCGCTTGCCATCCAGCTCATAGACATGAGGCTGAGCGTTGACAATATGATTGAGTTTCTGACCACTGCGCAGAGTTGTCAGAAAGGCATCTTGCACCCGATCAAAGGCGGCCGGATCAACGCCTGTAACTTCGAGCTGACCACTATTCTCAGAAACGCCAAATAGTAGCCAGCCGCCTTGCGTATTGGCAAAGGCACTCACGGTTGAATAGGCATCTTTCGGCACATCGCGCTGGGCTTTTTTGCACTCGAAATCCGTCCACTCATAACCTTTCAGACGGGCAATCAGTTCATCCTTGGTCATGGTTTATTCCAATACAATCCGCACCTTGGCCGGGTCCTTGCCTTTGGTGAGACTGTCCACGTAGTCGCCGATTGCGCGCTTGATTTCGTCGGGAGTGGACGGCCCAAGGTCAGCAACAACCTTCAGCAGTTCAGCTCTCTTCACTGGTACTTTCTGCAAACCGGCAAGGATGGTTTTCAAAGTTTGGACAAAATTGCCATCCACCGGATCCGGTAGCGCCGTTGAATCCATGAACGATTGGACGATCTGCTTGTCGTCCTCATGTAGCAACTCGTTTACATTCGCCTGAGTCATCGGATCATCGAGGTTATTCAGCAGGGTCTTGGTCCACTGCTCAATGATCCGATCCAACCGTTCATCCATCTGGTCGAGTTGCTGCGAACCAGAAACCAGTAACGCTGAACCAGTAACCCCAATTTCAGCCGCAGGCCGAAATTGGCAATGCGGGCAGATGGGCGAGGCATCGAGATTTTGCTCGGTCAGGGCGAAGCAGCTCTTCAGTCCGGCCAGGCGGTTCTGGTAATCGGTGAGCTGCTGCCGGGGCATCAGATCGATACCGGCCAGCTTGAGCAGGGTTTGCAGGCGCTGGTCGTTGAGCAGCCCCGCCTTGCGCTTGTCGTCGTTCACGCCCAGCCGGGCCTTGGTGTGCAGTCCGACGTAAGTGACGGTGTAATCCTTTTTCAGGCTCGAGAGTTTGGCCCCAACGCTCTGGGACTGGCTGGCCAGCTCAGTCAGGTCGGCTTGTTTGAGGGCATCCAGCACATCCTGCCGGGTGGTCTTCATGCGATCCACCCAGTCATGCTCGGCGGGCAGCACCGCTTCGGCGGTGGAGAGCCAGGATGCCGTCGGGCTGTGGTCCATGATGAACTCGCGCAAGGCGTCCAACTCATCCAGCGCCTTCACGGCCTTTTCGTGGGCCAGTACTTCGGGAGCGCTGTAGCGGAAGTTTTTCAGTTTACCCGGCGAGGAGTAGGCCTGGAGCGATTCAAAGAAGCCCTTGGCCTCGCCCAGCCCGCTGGCCTGGCTGGCCAGATCGGTGCCCGCGAGCAGGTCCAATCCCCAGAAGGCAAGCCCCTCGCGGAGGGTCTGCTGGGTCATGACGATGCGCTTGACGATCTTGCCCACCGCCTGCTGCAGGTTCTGCACAGGTTCGTCTTTGCCCTGGGTGACGAGCTGGGCCATGCCCGGCGTCATGCCGAGCAGTTCGAACAGGCTTTTAAGCGCGGGCAGGTTCCACTCCTTGGGCTGCTCCAGGTGTTTGAAGCGGACCAGTTCGTCCATGCCGGTCGCAGCAAGCTGCTGTAGTCCGGTAGCATCGAATTTCTTGCCCGGAATGGCGAGCACGATGTCGCCGGAGTAGACCAGCGCAGCCAGGATGACGGCCACCCATTCCGATTCGAGCCGACCACCGCCGGGGTTCATGTATTCAAGCCCATGGTCGTCCTGAATGATCTCGCTGCGGTTGACCACCTGGCCGTGGCCCTTGGCTTTGACGGTATCGAGGATGAAGTTGGTGTACTTCGATTTGTAGGGGTCGATCTTCTCGCCGTCGAGCAGCTCCAGGGCGTCCAGCACGGCGGTGGCCTGCTTGGTGCGGTTCTGCCCGGCGATGGCCCGCAGGGCGTCCTGCGCGGCTTGGGCGCGGTTGTTGCCGGTGATCAAGACCGAGAAGATTGGATAGTCCGGGGCCTGGTTTTCGAAGTTCGGAGCCAGGCAAACACCGGCGATGGTATTGACCAGGTCGCGGAAGTTGATGGTCTCGTGGGGCGACAGACCGGACAGGTCGCGGATCGACTTGCCCTTGGCCCATTCGGTCATGGACTTGGCGCGGCCCTGGTAGGTGACCACGAAGGAATCGCTCATGTGCTTTTGTAGCCACTGGACCAGCTTCTTCAGGAAGCCGTTGGCCTTCGCTTCATAGGTGGCCTTGGCGTGCCCCGAGGAGGTGGCCGCAAGATCCAGGGCCGCTGCATAGCTCTTCAGCGCGGTCTGGAATTCTTCGTCGGTGCCTTTCAGGCGGAAGAAGACCTCGTCATTAACCTTGTCATCCTTGAAGCGCGGCGGATCGTTGGGCTGGATGAAATAGAGGTAGAAGTCCCGCTGCGGCACGGCGGTGGAACGCTCATTGGGAGCGCCGAAAAAGAGGTAGCCGGAGCGAGCTGCCTTGTGCTCCTGCCAGACCAGTTCGTGCTGCCAGATCTTGTAGCCAGTCACATAGGTGGCGTCCTGGCATTCCATGACCCGCTTGAGCGCTTCGTAGTAGAAGCGGTCGAGCTGAGCCTGGCCCAGGCTTTCGGCCCGCTTGTCGATCAGGGCGTCGAAGTCGTCGGTCTTTTTCAGATCGAGGTAGAACTGGCGGTTGTCGGCATTGAAGGAGATGAACTGGCCGCTGACTGTCTTGTGAATCTCACGCAGGACCGTTTCCACATGGGTCTGCAGGTCCTTGTCGGGTTCGTCGCTGCCCAGCTCGGCGATCAGCGGATCGAACAGGCAGAGGCGGTCGCGTAGCTCCTCGGCGGACGCGCCCATGGGGGCATAGATGTCGCCGGTGGTGAGGCGGTGGACGGACAGCGCATGAATGAGGCGCAGCGCCATCGGCTTGTATTGCTTGCGGGTGATGGCGTTCTCGATGCGGGATTCCAGCACCTGGCTACAATCGATGACCGCCCGGATCTCGGGAATGGCCCTGAAGGAAGCGTTTTGCTTGAGCGTGCCCCAGTAGCTGTCAAAGGCGATCAGGCCGGGCTCGTCCTGCGGCACATCCTTGCCGAGAATGCCCTTCATGCCCAGGGACAGGGTCTTGAGCACCTCGCGTTTTTCGACCACGGTGACTCGTTCGAAGGTGTCGATGTAATCGGGATGCACCGGGAAGAGCCGGACGAATTCGTCCATACGCTCGTTGAGCCCGTCATAATATTTGGCGAAAGGCGTCAGGTAATCGCGGATCTTGGACTGCTGTTCGACAGTTTTCTTGAGTAGGCGCTCAGCCACGACAAACTTTACGTCGCTTCGGGCAATGAGGATTTGTTCAAAACGGTCCTTTACTCGGCGCAAATCGTTTGCCACGAATGCGAAACGCGGGCTATCAAAAATCGCCTCCTGAACACCGGCTATTAACCTCAATCTGAGGTCCTTACAAACCTCTCCAAATTCTCTCAGGAAATTCAGATCGAGCATCAGCTCCTGGTCTTTCCTTGTTCTCAGGTAATCCAGGAGTTCATCAATGACTAGCAGTAGTCCTTGCTCAGGAAAAACCTCCCCGAACTTAGTCATCATGTCTTCAAAAGCGCGCTTGTTGTTTGATACGGCGCCTGCATCTGGGAACACGTACTCGACACCCAGCTTCTCGAGATTCTCTTCCAACTCGGCCACTAAAATGTCGCGCAGGGACATGGTAGTAGCTCCGATCTCTGTACGGATAACCTTGAACCGACCTGCGATCTGCCCAGCTGCGTCGCGGACACCGTTGTGGCTTAGCCCTTCCAGCAGGGAGGCGTCTGCGGCAAGACTGGAAACCACGGACATCAAATGTGATTTACCGGTGCCGTAGTTACCGACGATCAGCAGCCCCTTGTTATCGACCGGCTTATCGAACTGCAATTGGGGGATAACAAGTTGTGTGAGGCGTTCCGCCATTTCCTCGGATATGACATAGGTATTCACGAGGGTGTGTGCGGCGCTCGATTTGTCTGCGTCTCGCAACTGTACGACCGACTCAATCGGGTCGAATTGGATAAGATCTCCGTATTTCATACATGCCTTCCTTCTCAAATATTCTGCGGCAAATCGACCGTGGCCGTGCCATCAAAGCCTACAATCAGCGCGTCAATAGAGTCATAGATTCGGTATTCGGGGTGACCAGGTTCGGCGTATGACAGCCGTTCGGAAACGACGTGTCCGTTCCACGAGGCCACTACAATTCGGTTTCTTGAGATCCCCTGTAACAGTCGCAACGGGTCCTGCTGGAGGTCTCGGTCAAAGAGGATCTCAAGGTTGTCCAGTACTACCGGGGGTTGGGCTTTCTCGGCCATCTGGTCAAGGATGCCTGGGAGCCTAAGAGACCGTTGCTTTGCAGTTAGCTCCAAGAGTTCGCCTGAAAGCGCCAGATTCACGTTGATGACGGACGAGCCGAACTCTTCGGCAATATTTCGAAGAACCCCTGTCTTGCCGGACCCGGTCTCACCCACCAGCAGCACCAGACGGTGATACAAGCCTTCGGCTGCCTGCAGGGATCGCGTTATCTTGTCGTGTATCGGTTCGGCCATGGTCGCCCCTTATTGCTCGGTGTTCGGCTTAATCGGATTTATCAGCCGCACCGCCGGAGCGGACCCATTCGTCCACTTCGTCTTGTTTGAACATCCAGCGACGACCGACTCGATGACCGGGCATACTCCGCTGTTCTATCCACTTGTAGACCGTCTCGTTGCTTACATTCAGATATTTGCAAATGTCATCGACAGTCAGCCATCGCTCGTTCATAGCCTTCGTCCTAAAGTCATCACCTTCTCAGCAGGAGTGAAACACCTACGCAGGAGCGAAATTCGTTTATATTTCGCCCGGTTAGCAATCTACGCAATGCTTTGTTAAAAGCAAGGTTTATTTGTCGAATAGAGCCGATTTAACCCTAAAGGAAGAAGGATTTTGGTTGTTAACCCGGTTAAGGCGAGTGTAATGCAGTGGGAGGATTGAGTGGCGTGGCAGAAGGGGTGATGGCAGCAAAATAATAACCTAGTGCTAGGCCTTGTCTGGCGGGATCCCTCTAAATCGACAGCACTGTCTGATTTAGAGGGATCAGCGGTCAGTGAAATCTGTCTGACATGGGATCGTCAACGCAAGCTGCTCCGTGCCATCGGTCAGCAACGGGCCGATTTTGCGATGACGATGATGGCGGCTTGCTTTATTTCCAGAAATCCGGAGTCGAGGCGTTCTGGTGCCAAAAATTGGCCGAATCACCGATAATTAAGGCGATTCAGAAAGAAAAGTGGCCACACCGCTTGGAAAAGTGGTGATTTGCCAAAGAAATTGAAGCGAATTCGGTCGCGATATTTTCTGAGCGGCTGAATTCAATTAAAATCTCGGCTTATTCGACGCACTAGTAGTTAATAAAGCAATTTATAAACAACGAGGTAGTTCTATATGACAGTATATTTTATGGTGACACTTCGATGTTATTCCTAAGGTAGCGCGGGTGGTGCATGAGCGGCGCCCGTCGGATAGCCAGCCGATCTGCCTGCCAGAGCACTGCCCGGTGTGCGGCGCACAGATCGAACGGGCGGATGATCAAGCGGCTGCGCGTTGCAGTGGCGGGGTCAGTTGTTCGGCGCAGCGTAAGCAGGCGATCAAGCACTACGCCTCGCGCAAGGCGATGGATATTGATGGTCTGGGGGATAAGTTGGTTGAACTGCTGGTCGATAAGGGCTTGCTGGCTCAGCTAGCGGATCTGTATCGACTCGAACATGCCCGCGTTGCGGGTCTAGAGCGCATGGGTGATCGTTCTGCTGATAATCTGCTGGCCGCGATTGAATCCAGCAAGCAGACCACGCTAGCACGGTTTCTGTATAGCTTGGGGATTCGCGAAGTCGGCGAAGCGACGGCGGCCGCGCTGGCGAAGCACTTTTTGACCCTGGATGCGATTTGCGCAGCCGAGGTTGAAGAGCTGCAGCAGGTGGCGGATGTGGGCCCTGTCGTAGCGCAGCATCTGGCGCTGTTTCTGCGGCAGCCGCATAACATCGAAACTATCGACGCGCTGCTGGCGGCTGGGGTCCATTGGCCGGCTATGAGTGTCCCGGCGGTGCAGTCGCAGCCACTGTTGGGGCGGTCTTTCGCCATCACCGGGAAGTTTACAACGCTGGGACGCTCTGAAGCCAAGACCCGGCTCGAAACCCTGGGCGCCAAGGTCACGACCGGTGCGCCCTCTGCCAAAACCGACGCCTTGATCGCGGGTGCCAATGCCGGATCCAAGCTAGCGAAAGCCGAAGCCCTGGGCATCGAGGTGTGGGACGAGGCGCGTTTGCTACAACTGCTGGAGTCCCCATCATGATCATTCCCTACGAGCAGCTCAGCAGCGAGGCATTGCAGGGGCTGTTGGAGGCGTTTGTCTGCCGTGAAGGTACCGACTATGGCGATCAAGACTATTCGCTGCAGGCTAAGGTCGAACAGGTTCGACAGCAGTTGCAATCTGGCAAGGTGGTGATCTGCTACGATAGTTATCTACAGAGCTTTAGCATCGTTACCGAGCAGGTTTACCGCCGCTCTAGGCAGATGCAGCAGTAACCCCCTCCCGAAAAGAAGCACCCGTGTTCATCCAGGATTCAGGGGCTTAGGGTTATTCTCAACGCTGTCTGGCGGTGAGTCTATCTGCCGCTTCGGCAACGATCAGAGCATTCCCCGACCGTTGTTACTGAGGTTGCTATGGAACATTTGGATCAGCTTGTCGCCATGCTGGCGCTCACCCTGGGTGTGGGCTGGGCCAGTGGTATCAATTTATACGCCACCCTGCTGATGCTGGGGCTACTGTCCAATATGGGACATATCGATCTGCCTCCCGAGTTGACCGTTGTCGGCGATCCGCTGGTGCTAATGGCTGCCGGACTGATGTATGGGGTGGAGTTTTTCGCTGACAAGATACCGGGCGTCGATAGCGCCTGGGATTCGCTGCACACCTTTATCCGGATTCCAGCGGGTGCGGCACTGGCCGCAGCGGCCGTCGGTGATGTTAATATCGCCGTCGAAATTGCCGCCGCGCTGGTGGGTGGCGGCTTGGCGACCGGCAGCCATGCGCTCAAAGCAGGCAGTCGAGTGATGATAAATACCTCCCCTGAGCCCTTCAGTAACTGGGGTGCCTCGGTGGCTGAGGATGTCGTGGTGATCGGCGGCGTTTGGACTGCACTTAATCATCCATACTGGTTCTTGGGCTTTCTGCTGCTGTTCTTGGTGCTACTGGCCTGGCTGCTGCCGAAAGTCATGCGTGGCCTGCGTCGGGTATTCGGTTTTTTACGCGCCTATTTGGCTTAGAAGCTGATAAGCAGGCGTCGGTCAGCGCCGCCGGCGATCCGAGTGTTGATCCGAATGTTGATCTCGGTGGCGCTCGATCTGAGGCGGTCACCGAGGCGACTCGGCTACCGCATGCCCCAGGGCGTCGGCTAAGCCGTTCCTTTAATGATCTTTCTAATTAAAAAACGTGCCGGGCTTAGCGCCTGCAGCAGTTCGCGCTCTATCGCCGCAGGCTCATTGAGGATGATATCCGCCAATAGGGCTCCTGCTAGCGGAGCGGTGATCAGACCTTTAGAGCCATGGCCTAGGCTGACGTAGAGCCCGGGAAGGTGGGTAGGCGGGATCTCGATTCGGGTTTTGGCGTTGCTGCGCAGTGGCGCGTAGTCGCGCAGGAAGGCGGCAGCATCCGCGACGGGACCCACGATCGGCAGATAGTCGGGGGCCGCACAGCGAAAGCCGACGCGTCCCTGCGCTCGCGTCAGTTGTGGCGCGAGCTGTTGCGCCAGCTGCGGGCTTAGCTCCTCAATCAGCTGCAGATTGTGTCGATGGTCGCTGTTCCGCACGCGGGTGTCAGGATCGTTGATAGCAAAGCTGGCGCCAAAACAGTAGTGCTGCTCGGTGGCTGGAGCGATATAACCGTTGCCGCAGAGTACGGTGTTTAATCTGGAGGACGGCGCTACCACGCGGCTGGTTTGGCCACGGATCGCTTGCAACGGCAGTTCTGCTAGTTGCGGAAAATGCTGCGCTTCGTGGGCGTTGGCAACAATGAGCGTTGCCGATTGCTGTAGCAGCATGCCGGAGGGGGCTCGGAGCTGCCACTGCTGCCGCTGAGGATCAAAGTGAATGCTGTCGATGGCCTGGTTAAAGTGACAACGGATATTGGGGTGGCTGAGCAGTTGCCGACAGAGGGCGGCAGGGCTTACCCAGCCGCCCTCGGGAAACAGCAGCCCCCCGGCGGTCAGTGGTACCCCCGCCATGGCGCTGGCCTGACCCCTGGTGATCGGCCGTACCAGCGCTGCTGGATAATGGTCTGCCGCGAGAAGCTTGCGCTGTTTATCTGCCTCCTTGCTAGTGAGCGCCAGCTGGATAACCCCGCAGGGCGCCCAGTCCTGTCCTGGTGTCAGTTGGCGTTGTAACAGCCGTAGGCTATAGAGATAACCGTTGACATGAATCCGACTGCTGAGCGTTGGCGTGGCAGGCAGCTTGGTATAGAGCACGCCCTGTGGATTGCCGGATGCGCCGCAGCCGGGATACGTACCGCGCTCGAACAGTTCGACCTGGCAGCCACGTTCTGCCAGGGCGAAGGCGCTGCAGGCGCCGGCCAGCCCGGCGCCAATGATGCTGATGGCGGCGTTGTTATTGTTATTGTCGGTGCGCGTTAAGTCGGTACGCGTTAAATTGGTGAGTACAGAGGCGGGGCGATCAAACCAGGGTTGCGCCGATGGGAGCGCGCTGGCGGCCTGGTAATGGCCGAAGAGCATCTGGCGTTTTTTTCCGAATCCCGGCGCGGTGCTGACGGCAAAGCCTGCCTGTTGCAGTCCTCGGCGGACGCTGGATGCGGCGGTAAAAGTACTGAAACTGCTCTGTTGATGGCTGCAGCGAGCCACCGCGCTAAACAGTTCTGAACTCCACATCTGTGGGTTTTTAGCGGGCGAGAAACCGTCTAGAAACCAGGCATCGATGCGCTGGTCGAGTTGTTGTAAGGCGTGGCTGGCATCGTCAAAGATCAGGGTTAGTTGCACCTGCCCCTGGTCAAATAGCAGGCGGTGAAAACCGCCGCAGTTCGGTGGGTATTGCGCTAGCAGCGCCGCGGCCAACTCCGTTAGTTGCGGCCATAGCGCTAGCGCCTGGTGAAGATCCTCCGAGCTTAATGGATAACGTTCTACCGAGATGAAATGCAGTCGTGTTCCGGGCGCTGCATGCTGGCGCCAGTGCTGCCAGCAACAGAGAAAATTGAGCCCGGTGCCGAAACCGGTTTCACCGATGCTAAAGGCCTGTCCCGGCTGAAGTCTTTGCCAGCGCTGCGCGAGCTGGTTGTGGTGCAGATACACATAGCCGCTCTCGTCGAGGCCGTTGAGACGGGAAAAATAGAAGTCGTTGAAGCGGCTCGATAGCGGTTGCCCCTGTTGGTCCCAGGTAAGCGGATCGAAGTCGGGCGCTGTAACAGCAGGAGGTTTATTATTAATCAGCCTGTTGCTCCGCCCGGTGACGCCAGAGTACCTCCTGACCGCCATCGCGGCGTGCCAATACGCGAGCGGCGACAAACAGCAGATCGGATAACCGATTGAGATAGCTCTGACACTGCGGACGGACCTCGTTATTGCGGGCCAGGGTGACCAGGCGGCGCTCGGCGCGGCGGCAGACACTGCGAGCCAGATGGCAGCACGAGGCTGCACGGTTACCGCCGGGCAAGATGAAGTCAGTTAACGGCGGAAGCGGATCGTTGAGGCGGTCGAGTAATTGCTCGAGGGCGAGAATATGCGGATCAGTAACAAGAGCATACCCCGGCACGGCTAGCTCGCCGCCCAGATTAAACAAGTTTTGCTGCACCTCATACAGATCGGCTTGCAGGCTGTCGTGAGTAGGCAGTTCACAGCACAGCAGGCCGATACAGCTATTGAGTTCATCGATATCACCGATCGCTTCGACCCGTGGCGCATCTTTATCGATCCGCGAGCCGTCACCGAGTCCGGTGGTGCCGGTATCGCCAGTACGGGTGTAAATTTTGGAGAGACGGTTACCCATAGTTAATTCTCTGTAGCGGGAGGATGCATGCCGGTGATGGTTCTGACCAGCGCCTCGTTGTAGGGGGTGTCGATGCCGAGCCGCTGGGCCTGGCAACAGATATAGCCGTTGATAAAATCGATTTCGGTGTGGCGTCGATGTTGGATATCTTGCTGCATCGATGAGTAGTTGTTAGCGGTGGCGCTGGCCACCTCTAGGGCGACCTCCAGTAGCGGGCGCGCAAACAGTGGCTGTTGCAACGCCGCGGCCAGCTGTTCGACCTCGGTACACAGTTGCTGCATCTGCTGGCGATAATGGCTGTTGCGGGCGAGTTGACCGTTCTGGCAGTTATGAATGGCCGTTAGGCCGTTGATTGCGGCGTTGATGGCGAGCTTTTGCCAGAGTCGATCCCGAATCCTGAGGTCGTAGCCGGTGGTCAGCGGCAGCTGCAGCAGGCTATCGAGCCCCTCGCAGCCTCTGGCATAGGCGCGGGGGTTGATCGGGCCTACCCAGCTCTCACCACGACCGGCGTGTACCAGCTGCTGCGGGCCGCTACGGTAAGCGCCTTCGGTGGTGGTGCCGGCATAGACGGCGATCTCGGGTAGCTGATCGGCCAGTTGCTGCTGCTGGCCCAGTCCATTTTGGAGCAGCAGGATAACACTGGAGGGGCTGAGTCGGTGACGGACCGAGGCGATGGCCGCCTCTGTCGCGTAGCTTTTGGTGGTCAGCAGCAGCTGGTAGATCGGCGCGTCCTGGTCGGCTAATTCTGCAGCCATGCGGATGTGGTGCTCGCCCGTCGTCGCCTTGAACTGAATCGAGCCGCCGAAGCTCTGCAGCGCGGCGGGGGTGCGTAGGATCAGTCGTGCTGGATGTCCGGCAAGGCTCAGGTGGCAGGCCCAGAGGCTGCCGATGGCGCCTGCGCCGAGGATATGCCAGCGCTGCGGCGGGTGAGTCATCATGGTGCTGTATGGGTGTAATGCATGGGTGAGTGGTATAAAATTGTCCGATTATTTGGAGGCGACCACTGCCAGTGTAGCGCGACCACCTTGGCGAGCCGTTGCTAGCGGGTTGTTGCGGATCATTGTGCCATCACTGCCTCTTTACACCAACCTATCCTTAGGAGTAATCATGCCGACCTTTGATGTGGTATCTGAGCTGGACATGCACGAAGTTAAAAATGCGGTTGATCAGGCCAACCGTGAAACCACCACCCGTTATGACTTTAAAGGGGTGGATGCCAGTTTCGAGCTGACCGATACCGAAATCACCCTCACCGCCCAGGGTGATTTTCAGCTGCAACAGATGCGCGATATTTTACGCGCCAAGATGATTGCCCGGAAGCTCGATGTTAAAGCGTTGGATGTGCAGCCGTTTGCCACCAGTGGTATGAAAGTCAAGCAGCAGGTGCTATTGCGCCAGGGTTTGGATCAAGCCACGGCCAAGAAGATCGTTAAGTTGATTAAAGAGCAGAAGCTCAAGGTACAGGCCGCGATCCAGGGCGAGCAGGTTCGAGTGACGGGCAAGAAGCGCGATGATCTGCAACAGGCGATGGCGGTGATGCGTGCCGAAGAGTTTGATGTACCGTTGCAATTCAATAACTTTCGCGACTAATGGTGAGTCGCTTAACGCGCTTGAAACTCATCTGGAATAGATCTTTTGCCTGATACGCTGTGGCGGACCATCTTTAATCGCAGGATGCTGGTATGCCTCTTTATCGGTTTCTCCTCTGGTCTGCCGCTGTACATCCTCTATCAGCTGATCCCCGCCTGGTTACGTGATCAGGGGGTGAGTCTGGAGACGATCGGCCTGTTCTCGTTGGTCGCGTTTCCCTATACCTGGAAGTTTCTCTGGTCGCCGGCGTTGGATCGCTACATCCCTCCACTGCTGGGGCGGCGCCGCGGCTGGATGCTACTGACCCAGCTGGCACTGTTGGTGTCGATAGCCGCTTTCTCGCTGTTTAATCCGACCGAGTCGATCAGCTCCGTAGCCTATGTAGTGTTTGCGGTGGCATTTTTCAGTGCTACTCAGGATATAGTGCTCGATGCCTACCGGCGTGAAATCCTCGCTGATGAGGAGTTGGGGCTGGGCAACTCGCTGTTTGTTAATGCCTATCGCTTCTCAAGCCTGGTGCCCGGTTCGCTAGCGCTGATTCTCGCCGATCAGTTGCCCTGGGCGACGGTGCACCTGGTCGTAGCGAGCTTTATGCTGATCGGGCTGCTCACCAGCCTGTGTGTGGCCGAGCCTGAAGGCTGTAGCGCACCCTTGACGCTGCGTGAGGCGGTGGTCGAACCCTTTCGTGAATTCTTTTCGCGCGGCTCGGTGCGCACCGCCTTGGCGGCGTTAGTCTTTATTCTGCTGTACAAACTCGGCGACAGCATGGCGACCGCGCTGTCGACACCTTTCTATCTGGATCTGGGCTTCAGCAAGACCGAGATCGGTACCATCGCCAAGTCGGCCTCGCTGGGCGCTTCGATTGTCGGCGGTCTGGTCGGCGGGGTGGCGATGATCAAGCTAGGGATTAATCGTTCGCTGTGGATCTTCGGGGTGGTGCAGGTGGTCTCTATTCTCGGTTTTGCGGCGTTGGCTGAAATAGGCCCTGATCGGGTGGCGCTGTTTGTGGT
Organism: Motiliproteus sp.; assembly: GCA_041586735.1. Taxonomy (GTDB): domain Bacteria; phylum Pseudomonadota; class Gammaproteobacteria; order Pseudomonadales; family Balneatricaceae; genus Motiliproteus. The sequence goes on along the minus strand of JBFGZQ010000002.1, from coordinate 176,036 downwards.
GGTGGCCTTTGAATATTTCGGCGTAGGCCTAGGAACCGCTGCGTTTGTGGCCTTTATGGCACGATTATCGGACAAGCGCTTTACCGCGACCCAGCTGGCGCTGTTTACCAGTCTGGCGAGTATTCCGCGCACCTTTGCCAATGCCAGTACCGGCTATCTGATTGAGTCGGTAGGTTACACCCAGTTCTTTTTGCTCTGCGCGCTGATCGCGTTGCCGGGGATGTTGATGCTGTATTGGGTGGCGCCTTGGAACGGCTCGGTTCGAACTCGGCCGGTGAGTCAATCAGGCAGCGTCGAGGCATAATGGGTGCTGAGGTTTATCCCCTGGCTGGGCCGTTATGGCTGCCAGCGATAGCTGGCCATGGGAATGCGTTGGTTGCTGAAGCGGACCCCTTCAGACAGCAGACGCTGCTGCTGTTCTTGGTATTTGAGGCTCTGCTCCGGAAAACTGATTTTACCTGCTGCGTTAACGACCCTGTGCCAGGGCAGGCTGCTGCCTTCGGGGAGGTTTTTCAAGGTAGTGCCGACAAAACGCGCATAGCCCGGCAATCCCGCTATCCTGGCCAGCTGCCCGTAAGTCACGACCTTGCCGACAGGTACCAGTGCCAGACACTGCCAGATCTGACTGCGCTTGTGTTGTTGTTCGTTCATGGCGTCACCGTAACTTGTTAGCGGCCTAAAAAAAACCGGCCAGGGCCGGTTTTATCAGTGCCGTCTGTCGCGAGAATTACAGACGCAGCGCGCCGTCAACCTCAATGGTCCGGCCGCTAAAGTAGTCGTTTTCTAGGATGAAAGCGATAGCTGATGCGATCTCGTCGGGAGTGCCGAGACGCTTGGCGGGGATCATCTTTTCGAGCTTGTCGAGTGCTTCAGGCTTCATGCTCCTCACCATCTCGGTGCCGATAAAGCCCGGAGCGATAGCGCCGGTACGGATGCCGAAACGTGCCAGTTCTTTACCCCAGGTGACGGTCAGCGCGACAACGGCGGCCTTAGCCGCGCTGTAGTTGCTTTGACCCATGTTGCCGGCGCGCGAGATGCTGGAGATGTTGATGATGACACCGGGTTTGCCCGCTTCGATCATCTTGGTGGCGGCTTCACGGCCGCACAGGAATACCCCGGTCAGGTTGACGTCGAGAACCTGTTGCCAGCTGCTCAGCGACATCCGCTTAACGATTTCGCCGTCTTGGGTTTTGATGAACATGCCGTCACGAGTGATACCGGCGTTGTTGATCAACGCGTCGACTGAACCGCACTCTTCAACAATCTTGGCGAAGGTGGATTCGACTTCGTCTTCGTTAGCGATGTTGGCGATATAAGCGCGCGCTTGGATCCCTTTTTCCAGGCACAGGCCGACGGTGTCGTCGAGTGCTTGGGGGTTCATGTCGATCAGTGCCGGGATGGCTCCCTTGTCGGCTAAGTAAAGCGCCATGGCGCGGCCTAGTCCTTGGCCGCCTCCTGTAATAACGATGACTTTATCTTGTAAGTTCATAATAGGATCTCGACAGGGGTCCGATGGGTGTCGGACTTTGGGTTTGTTCCCAGGCTTTAGCGGGTTTTTGGCAGGCTAAAGGAGCTGTATAGAGTGGCTGCGGCAGGATATTATGTTGCGCCGCAGCATGTATAATATGGCTATTCTGCGGCGATTTCAATTTTGTTTTGTTGCGCTGCGCCATAAATCGTTACCGCGGTATCGCTAAAGTTTGAGGTCTGGGTGCGGTTTTTTCTATACCATTCCCCAGGTATACCTGTTGAATTGAGGCGGCTCATGCGTTTTTTGTTTCTGTTGTTTATCATTGTTCCGATCATCGAAATCACCCTGTTAATTAATGTCGGTCAGGCGATAGGGGCTTGGTACACCATCGGCCTGGTGCTGTTGTCGGCGTTTATTGGCGTCAATATGCTCAGGCATCAGGGTTTATCGACGTTGATGCGCGCGCGTTCACGGATGGACAGCGGTGAAGTGCCGGCGCAAGAGATGGTCGAAGGCTTGGTCCTGGCTGTGGGCGGTGCATTATTGATCACCCCTGGGTTTGTCACCGATGTGATAGGGTTTTGCTGTTTGATTCCATTGACCCGGCACGCGCTGGTAAAGCCGTTGTTGCGCCAGCTTGCGGTGTCTGCCGCCCGTCAGGGAGCTGCGTTTACCCAGTACCCGCCATCCGCTGGGGGGCACTCCTCGGTTGATGCGGATCAGGTAGAGGGCGACTTTGGTCGGGATAGGGCGTCTGGCGCTGATACGCGTAAGGCTGGCGAGGTTATCGATGGCGAGTATCGCCGCGATGAATGATATTTTTCTGCGGTTGTTGTCATGCTAAGCCTCGGTCTATTTGGTGCGCTTAGCGTCGGTTTGCGGTGTGTTCTTTGACAATTTTCCTTCCCAGCAGTTGAATTCGTTTTTAAAGGCCCCATTTATCTCTGCATCGTTAGTGAGGGATCTCCCTCTTAGACGCCGTCCAAGTCGATATCGACTTTTTTATTAGAAAAATCAGGAGACTAGCGCAAATGAGTATTCGTCCACTTCACGATCGTGTCGTAGTTCGTCGTCAAGAAGAAGAGACCACATCAGCAGGTGGTATTGTCCTGCCAGGTTCTGCGGCGGAGAAGCCAACTCAGGGAGAAGTTATTGCTGTCGGTAAGGGTCGTATTCTGCAGAGCGGTGAAGTTCAACCGATGGATGTTAAGGTCGGCGACCAGGTTTTGTTCGGTCAGTATGCCGGTAACACCGTTAAAATCGGCGGTGAAGAACTGCTGATTATGAGCGAGAGCGATATCATGGGTGTACTTGTATAAGCCACTCTTGCGCCCCGATATCGCTACACACTGAAATGATGTAATGACAGGAGACCATATAGATGGCTGCTAAAGACGTATTGTTTGGAAACGCTGGCCGCACCAAGATGCTGGCAGGTGTAAATATTCTCGCTGACGCTGTTAAAACTACCCTGGGACCTAAGGGTCGTAACGTGGTACTGGATAAGTCTTTCGGCGCACCGACCATCACCAAAGATGGCGTGTCTGTTGCTAAAGAGATCGAGCTGAAAGATAAGTTTGAAAATATGGGCGCGCAGATGGTCAAGGAAGTTGCTTCCCAGGCCAACGATGTGGCCGGTGACGGCACCACCACGGCGACCGTATTGGCGCAAGCGATCGTTAGCGAAGGCCTGAAGTCTGTTGCTGCTGGCATGAATCCCATGGATCTCAAGCGTGGTATCGATAAGGCGGCCGCTGCAGTGGTTAAGCAGATCGAAAAGATGGCTACCCCTTGCACCGATGCTAAAGCGATCGCTCAGGTAGCTACTATCTCGGCGAACAGTGACACCGCTGTCGGTGACATCATTGCCGAGGCGATGGCCAAAGTCGGTAAAGAGGGGGTTATCACCGTCGAAGAGGGTTCAGGTCTGGAAAACGAGCTGGACGTGGTTGAAGGTATGCAGTTCGACCGTGGCTACCTGTCTCCTTACTTCGTCAACAAGCCCGAGAATATGTCTATCGAACTGGATAGCCCTTACCTGCTGCTGGTTGATAAGAAGGTCTCTAATATCCGTGATCTGCTGCCTGCGCTGGAAGCGGTAGCCAAGTCTTCACGCCCACTGCTGATCGTTGCCGAAGATGTTGAAGGCGAAGCGCTGGCGACTCTGGTTGTTAACAACATGCGTGGCATCGTTAAGGTGGCTGCGGTTAAGGCACCGGGTTTTGGTGATCGTCGTAAGGCGATGCTAGAAGATATCGCCATCCTGACTGGCGCGACTGTGATCTCTGAGGAAGTGGGCCTGAGCCTGGAAAAAGCGACCCTAGAGCACATGGGTCAAGCTAAGAAGATCCAGATCACCAAAGAAAACACCGTCATTGTTGATGGTATCGGTGAGCACGGTGCTATCGAGGCACGCGTGGCGCAGATCCGTTCGCAGATCGCTGATACCTCATCCGACTACGACAAAGAGAAGCTCCAGGAACGCGTTGCCAAGTTGGCTGGCGGTGTTGCAGTTATCAAGGTCGGTGCCGGTTCAGAAGTTGAGATGAAAGAGAAGAAGCACCGCGTTGAAGACGCGCTGCACTCTACCCGCGCTGCGGTTGAAGAGGGTGTGGTTGCCGGTGGTGGTGTGGCTCTGGTTCGCGCGCTGCAGAGCATCGAAGCGCTCGAAGGTGACAACCATGATCAGACCGTCGGCATCAAGCTGGCTTGTCGTGCCATGGAAGCGCCGCTGCGCCAGATCGTTAAAAACGCCGGTGAAGAAGACTCCGTGGTTCTGGCTAAGGTTAAGGCCGGTGTTGGCAGCTTTGGCTACAACGCGGCAACTGGCGAATACGGCGATATGCTGGAGATGGGTATCCTCGATCCTGCTAAAGTGACGCGCTCTGCACTGCAGGCTGCGGCCTCTATTGCCGGTCTGATGATCACCACCGAAGCGATGGTTGCTGATCACCCAGAAGAAGCTGGTGCTGCGGGTGGCATGCCTGATATGGGCGGCATGGGCGGTATGGGCGGTATGGGTGGCATGGGCGGCATGATGTAAGGTGACAAGAGTCGCATTGGCGCGCTGAAGCAGATCTTTATCGGTGTGCTTGCAGTGCGCTAGCAGCCTGTCGGACACCACCAGCCGCTAGCCGGTGGTGTTTTGCCCGAGGTTACGGTTAGCCGTGACCTCCTCCCTCTGCAGAGCATTAGTTAACTCCTTCTTAATATCAGCCGTCATAGCACGGTCTTAGTGCGGCTTGGCATCCAATCTTTCCTGCACATCACCGTCGCTCTATGACGCGGTTGCAGCCCCCTTCTTTCAGTATCCCGAGTATTTTAGCCATGCTGATGGCTAAACTGTACCGGTGCTGCCGTCTCTGTTGCTGGCATACCCTTAACCGCTGGCTGCCGCATCTTACTGGCGGCATCGAAGCTGGTTTTTATGCTTGCTGGCGCAGATTCGCTTTAGCATTCGTCATCGACACCGCTTCGGCTAATGTGGGGGTGAATACCAAGCGCTGATCTATGGGCTTGATCTGGGCTTTGGCTAAGGTTTTTAGCGGCTGGAATTGCAGATCGGCGACGATTAGTAGCGTGCCCTTCAGCTGTAGTGCTTCGAGGTAACGGCTAAAGGATGACAGGCCTCCCGCATCGATGAGCGGGACTGCGTCCATATACAGAATCACCACTTGTTTGTCAGCACTGAGTTGCTCGAGCTCGCTGAAGACCCGGTCGGCGGCTGCGAAAAAAAGTGGGCCGTTGATCTTGAATACCGACCAGTCGTCGGGCAGGGGGTCGGGTACATGCTTGCGGGTCTGGCTGATATCGCTGACCTTGGTCATCTGAGCGATATCGCGCATAAAGAGTACCGAGGCGAGTAGGATGCCGAAGGTGATCGCCACGACCATATCCACCAATACGGTGAGCAAGAAGCAACTCAGCAGCACTAGCATGTCGCTGAATGGCGCCTTTTTCAGGAGTTCAACGACCTTGTGCGCTTCGCTCATATTCCAGGCCACCATTAGCAGCAGCGCCGCCATCGATGCCATAGGGATATAAGCCAGCCAAGGTGCGAGCACCAGCAGGCTGGCCAGCACCGTCAGCGCATGGATGGCGCCGGACAGCGGCGATTGCGCCCCTGCACGGTAGTTGACTGCTGAGCGGGCGATGGCGGCGGTTGCGGTGATCCCGCCGAACAGCGGTGCGATCAGGTTGCCGATGCCCTGTCCGAGCAGTTCGCCGTTGGAGTGATGGCGCCGCCGAGTCATGCCGTCGAGCACCACCGCGCACAGCAGTGATTCTATTGCCCCGAGCATCGCAATAGAAAAGGCCGCGGGTAGCAGCGAGAGCAGCCGGTCCAGGGTCCATTCCACCGGTACACCATCGGGTCCAGGCTGCATCCAGGGCCACACCAGCTCCGGCAGCACCGGCGGAATGCCGTGGCCGCTGCTGCCATCGGCCAGCTGATAGCTGAAGCGTGAACCTATGGTGTCCACCTCCATCCCGAACTGCGCTAGCAATAACGATCCCCCAATGCCTAATAACACGGCTGGTAGGTGCCCTGGGATGGCTAGCTTCAGCCGCGGCCAGGCGATGAGTAGCGCTAGGGTCGCTGACGCCACCAGCAGATTGGCCGGATCAAATTGTGGCAGCGCGTTGAATAGCACACTGAGCTTTTCAAGATAGGTTTCTGGAAGCTCATGGAGCTGCAGGCCAAAGAAGTCCTTGAGTTGCAGCGTTGCGATCACCACCGCAATACCTGAGGTAAAACCGAGGGTCACCGGGTTGGGGATATATTCGATCAAGCGCCCGAGCCGTGCCAGCGCCATGGCGACCATGATGACTCCAGCCATGATGGAGGCGATCAGCAGTCCGCTGAGGCCAAATTGTTGCGCAATGGGAAATAGAATAACCACAAAAGCGGCGGTGGGGCCCGATACGCTGAGACGAGAGCCGCCGGTCAGGGCGATGATAAACCCGGCGATGATGGCCGTATAAAGACCGTATTGAGGTGCTACGCCGCTAGCGATGGCCAGTGCCATGGCCAGAGGGATGGCGATAACGCCAACGGTCACACCGGCAAGCAGGTCGGCGTAGAAATCTCGGCCGCTATAGCCTTCGCGTAAGCGCTCACGTAGGGCGCTACAGAGCTGTACCGAACTTAGGTGGGGACGCTGAGGCATGGATGTGTGGGTTCCTTGTTGGTATTGAAAAACAGCAATGCCGTTGATATTTCGATTGACGATTGACGATTGTCGATAATAGCGCTGAATCATCGTAATCAACATTCGACCAATGCTTGCCGACCAACTCGGTACTCTACTCCAGTTTAGGGTGACCCAAAGGCGTCATGCGTTTATCCTTTCTCTGTCTGACCCAGTAGACTCCCAGCCCGTTTTGTGCGTTATTGATAACCGGCGGCTGACAGCGAATAGCGGTTGAGCATTTGCATGCAGATGTTTATGCTGATCGCTCTAATTTATAGGAGAGTAACCTGATGAGCGGACGATTCGCAGCGGCGACTATTGCTGAGTTGGAACTGTTGGCGCGCTTTGACCTGGCCTCGTTGCAGGCCGGTCTGAAAATTCACCACGAAGCGCCGGCAGATGTGATTACGGCTGCCCAGAGCCTGTTTGATAAGGGTATGGTTAGTCAGTCCGATGGCGGTTATTTGACCGATCGAGGGCGTGAAGCTGCAGAGTCCCTGCAGCGGGTGTTGAGCACCATCGAGTAAGCATCCTTATGTTGGTAATCCCCCTCTCCCTTGGATGTTTATCTGGAGCTGTATAACCCGTGACCCGTGATGATGATTTTACCCATATCCCCGAACTGGGTCCGGCCCGGGATGTGTTTGACCCGTCGCTAATACCTACCTTGCAGAAGGCCTCTGGAGTATCTGGATCCACGAAAGAGCAGCCTAGAGCTCCTCTTTCTGAATCGAAGCAGAGTCGCAAAGGGCGCGAAGGGCAGTGGCTGCCCTGGTTGCTGCTGCTGTTGATGCTGATCATCGGTACGGGGGGGTATTGGGGGGTAGGACAGATTCAGCTGCTGCAGCAGCAGCTGATGGAGTCCAATAAGCGCTTGACCTCTCTTGAAGGACTGATCAGTGCCACCGATGAGAGCGCCAACAAGTCGGGTGCTGCGCTGCAGGCACAGCTAAAGCGGTTTGTACTCAATGATGAAAAACGTCTCAAGCATGTAGATTCCGAGCTAGCCAAGTTGTGGACGGTTGCCTATCAGCTCAATAAGCCCAAAATTGCTAAAATGGATCAGACGCTCGCTAGCTTGGGTAAGCAGTCAGCCGCACTGGACGCGCAATTAAAGCAGACGCAAGTGGCGCTGAACAAGCTGGTCACCGATGTGCAGCCGCTCAATGCGTTACAGACGGCTCTGCAAACCCGACTGGGTGCTCTGGAGACGGATCTGCAACTCCGGCTAACCGATCTGGGTGGGCGTTTGCAGTTGCGCGATCAGGCCAATCAGGAGTTGGATTCTATACAGGATACCCAGCTGCAACAGCTTGAGCAGCGTTTGCAGGCGTTGCAGAGCAACGCTCGGGTACCTGAGGCGTTAACGCGGGCAGTCAAGGATCATGAGCAGGCCATTGCGGCGATCAATAGCTTTCGTAAGCAGGTGAATTCTGAATTGCAGCGCTTGGGTAGTCAGGTTGATCTATTGCAGCATAGCGCCAATAGCGCAACTGCGGTTGCAGCGCCGACCCCGAGGGCTAGGTGATCTTTGCGTCATAGCCGCTCAGGGTCTTCAGGATTGAATCGGAGGTTTGCTTGTGAATAAAACAGGTGGAATAATGATGTTTCTCATTTTTTGTACTAATGTGCACCCCCCGTCGGCATGACTATTCGATCTTTTCTTGCGGTGCCGCTCAAGAGTGCGGCGGTACGGCGTCTGGCGGATTATGCCGATACGCTGTGCAGCTTCGATACACAGGCTCAGATACTCTGGTCAGATTCGAACAGTTATCATCTGACGCTGTGTTTTTTGGGGGAGATTACTCTGGATCAGGTTGCGCTGCTGGAGCAACAGGCGCGGCTGAGTCTGCAGCAGCAAGGTTCGTTTCAGTTGCATCTGGATCGGGTCGGTTATCTGCAGGTCAATCCGGAGCTGGCGGTGTTGGCGGCCCTGTCCGACGCCGAACCCGAATTGCTGCGTTTACAGCGGCGAGTCGCGAAGATGGTGGCTGAGGTGCAGTTGCCGCTGGATGAGGCCTGTTATCAGCCACATGTTACCCTGGGGCGTCTGCCTGTGGGGGCTGCGGCGGAGAGTTCCCAAACCTGGCCGCTGCTGGATCAGTCGTCGTTGGTCGATTCGGTGGTGTTATATCAGAGTCGGCCCTACGCGTCCGGATCTATCTACACCCCGCTGTTCGATATCGCCCTAGCTGCGGAGCCGGGTTGTCCGCAGAACGCTATCGACGTAAAGGCTATTGAGCTGAATATACGCTGAGTCGTTGGCGTGCTGTAGTTAATAGCCGTTGTTAAATCTTAGTGGTTAAATCTTAGTAGTTAAATCCCTGTTGTTTTAAATCGAGATCTTTGATGTTTACTCCTGAATTACTATCGCCGGCCGGCACCCTTAAGAATATGCGTTACGCCTTTGCGTACGGTGCCGATGCGGTATATGCCGGTCAGCCGCGCTACAGTCTGCGGGTACGCAACAATGAGTTTAAGCTCGAAAATCTGGCGACCGGTATCAATATTGCCCATGCCCAGGGTAAGAAGTTTTACGTCGCCAGCAATATCTCTCCGCATAACGCCAAGCTGAAAAGCTATATGGCCGATATGGAGCCGGTGGTAGCGATGGCTCCCGATGCGTTGATCATGTCCGATCCCGGGTTGATCATGATGGTGCGTGAGCGCTGGCCGGAGATGCCGATTCACCTGTCGGTACAGGCCAATGCGATGAACTGGGCGTCGGTGAAATTCTGGCACAGCGTCGGCGTTGAGCGGGTGATCCTGTCGCGTGAGCTGTCGCTCGATGAGGTCGAAGAGATCCGGATGAGATGTCCGGAGATGGAGATTGAAGTGTTTGTTCACGGTGCGCTCTGTATGGCGTATTCGGGGCGCTGTCTACTGTCGGGCTATATCAATCATCGGGATCCTAATCAGGGCTCTTGCACCAACGCCTGCCGCTGGAAGTATGATACCCACGAGGCCAAAGAGAACGAGTCGGGTGACATCGTTCCTGTGCAACCGTTTGATTCGCAAGCACAGCCGTTCGATCCGCAAGTAGCACAGTTCGAGCCGGGCGAGGGTGACCCGCAACTGGGCGTTGGCAAGCCCAGCGATAAGATCGTACTGCTGCAGGAGGCAAGTCGACCGGGTGAGTATATGCCGGCATTCGAGGATGAGCACGGCACCTACATCATGAACTCCAAAGATCTGCGGGCGATCCAGCATGTGCAGCGGTTGACCGATATGGGGGTGCATTCGCTGAAGATCGAAGGGCGTACCAAATCACACTATTACGTGGCCCGAACCGCCCAGACCTACCGTCAGGCGATCGATGATGCCGTTGCTGGTAAGCCGTTCGATATGGGGTTGATGGATACTCTTGAGAATCTGGCCAGTCGCGGCTACACCGAAGGTTTCTACCGCCGCCACGTGCACGATGAATACCAGAATTACGAGACCGGCAACTCGATCGGTGTGCATCAGCAGTTTGTCGGCGAAGTGCTGCGCCGCGACGGTGACATGCTGGAGATCGACGTCAAGAACCGCTTTGAGCTGGGTGATACGGTCGAACTGATGACGCCGCAGGGTAATCTGAAGTTTACCCTTGAACAGCTGGAAAACCGCAAGGGCGAGCAGGTCGCTGCTGCGCCGGGTAATGGCCATGTGGTGAGAATTCCAGCGCCCTTTGACCGGGATATGGAGTATGCGTTGCTGATGCGCGATCTGACTAACGCCCCCGCCCGGTAACAGGCCTTGATCGAGACGACTAGCAGCACCGCGGCGCTCCAACCCCCCAGTTTGTTCAAGTCCCTGCGACCCTTTTCGCTGGTGGTGGCGCTGGTCTCCTGTGGTTTAGGTGTCACCCTGGCACTGCTGGCGCAGCAGGGGAGTGGCGTGCGCGCCGCTATTATCGTAATGGCCGGGTTGTTACTGCAGGCCGGGGTGAATCTGATTAACGACCGGGGCGATCTGCCGCTGCTGCAGGGCGCTGATCTTCGGCCTGTGCGTCGGGTCATTCGTCGTCATAGCCGTTGGGGCCTGTGTTGTATCGGTTTGAGTATGCTAGTCGGCATGGTGCTGGTGGTGGATGTCGGCTGGAGCCTGGTGGCGCTGATTGTGTTGGGGCTGATCGGTGCGCTGGGTTACACCACCGAGCCGCTCCACTATAAGCGTCGCGGACTGGGTGTGCCGCTGGTGTTCTGGTTGATGGGGGTGCTGATGATAGTGGGCGCTTACCACGCCATGGGAGCGCCGCTATCCTGGGGGGTGGTCTGGCTGTCGCTGCCGGTGAGTATGCTGGTGGCGCTGCTGCTGCTCAGCAATGAGCTGCGGGATTGGGAGAGCGATCGCCGCCAGGGGGTGCTGACGCTGACGGTGAGATGGGGTTTTACGCGCAGCTGCCAGCTCTACCTGCTGCTGTTGGCATCGACTTATCTGCTAGCGCTGCTGTTGTGGCAGCAGGGGTTGCTGCTGCGGCTATGGCCACTGCTGCCGAGTCTGCTGTTGCTGCCGGAATTGCTGCGGTTGCTGGGTGTGCCCGCCCGTCAGCGTCTAGCGTTGACACCGAAAAGTGGTCGGTTATTGCTGCTGTTCGGGGTGTTGTTTATCGGCTGCCTGCTGCCGCTGTAACGCAGGGCTACTAGTTGGTTGAAGGTAGACCAAAGCGACGTTCTTATCCAGGAGAGTATTTGTGTATACTTCGGCTGCTGTTATTAGCCTTGATGCTATCCATGATATTACTGATAGTCATAACGCCAGTGGTCATTGTTGATCCTGGTTCGTGCCGACAGGAGATGACCACTAGATGACCGTGATTCGCCAAGACGACTTAATCGATAGCGTTGCCGATGCGCTGCAATTTATTTCTTACTACCACCCGGTTGATTTTGTTAAAGCTGTGCATGAGGCGTACCTGAAAGAGGAGTCTCAGGCGGCCAAAGACGCCATGGCGCAGATTCTGATCAACTCGCGGATGAGCGCCGAGGGCCATCGGCCGCTGTGCCAGGACACGGGCATTGTGACCGTGTTTATCAAGATTGGGATGAATATCCAGTGGGATGCGCAGTTGAGCGTCGAAGAGATGATCAACGAGGGGGTGCGCCGCGCCTACCAGAATCCCGATAATCTGCTGCGGGCCTCCATTCTGTCCGACCCTGCCGGTGCGCGGATCAATACCCAGGACAACACTCCGGCGGTGATCCACATGTCGGTGGTGCCCGGTGATGAGATCGATGTGCAGATCGCAGCCAAGGGCGGCGGTTCTGAGAATAAATCCAAGATGGTGATGCTCAACCCCTCCGACAGCATTGTCGACTGGGTGCTCAAGACTGTGCCGACCATGGGTGCGGGCTGGTGTCCACCGGGTATGCTGGGGCTGGGGATCGGCGGCACCGCCGAGAAGGCCGCGGTGTTGGCGAAAGAGTCGCTGATGGATCCGATCGATATCCACGAACTACAGGCGCGTGGCGCTCAGAACCGGGTGGAAGAGTTGCGTCTGGAGCTGTTCGACAAGGTCAACCAATTAGGCATCGGTGCTCAGGGGCTTGGCGGTCTGACCACGGTGCTGGATATCAAGATTAAAGATTATCCGACTCACGCGGCATCGTTGCCGGTGTGCATGATCCCTAATTGTGCGGCTACCCGCCACGCCCACTTTACCCTCACCGGTAACGGCCCGGCGCTACAGACACCGCCGTCGCTGGCAGATTGGCCGGAAGTCACCTTCGAAGTGGGTGCGACCACCCGGCGGGTAAATCTTAATACCCTGACCCAGGCCGATATCGAAACCTGGAATACCGGTGATACCATTCTGCTTAGCGGCAAGATGTTGACCGGGCGCGATGCGGCGCATAGCAAGCTGTGCGCGATGCTCGATGCTGGAGAGCCGTTGCCGGTTGATCTGAAAGGGCGCTTTATCTACTACGTGGGTCCGGTCGATCCGGTACGCAACGAAGTAGTGGGCCCGGCAGGTCCGACGACAGCGACGCGGATGGATAAATTTACCCGTCAGGTGCTCGAGAGCACCGGGCTGATGGGGATGATCGGCAAGGCCGAGCGCGGGCCCATGGCGATCGAGGCGATCAAAGACAACAAATCGGTATACCTGATGGCTGTCGGTGGCGCTGCTTATCTGGTGTCTAAGGCGATCAAGGCGTCCAAGGTGGTGGCCTTTGCTGAGCTGGGCATGGAGGCGATTTATGAGTTCGACGTGGTCGATATGCCGGTCACCGTGGCGGTAGATTCTCGCGGTGAGTCGGCGCATATTACCGGCCCTGCCACCTGGCAGAAGAAGATCGCCGAGGCGCAGCTGCTAACGCTAAAATAAGGGCTTATGTAGCGCTCTGGCGCAGTTTACAACGCGGCCTCAGGGTCGCGTTTTTGTTTTTGGGTCGGGAATGGTTAATCGGGTTTAAGATAAAGTATGTTCGAGATCGACTTACAGGTAGTGATTACTATCATGGGACTGAGTGCGTCGGTGGTGTTTGCGGCATCGGGTGCGCTGGATGCGGCGCGCCAGAAAATGGATATTCTCGGCTTTATGCTGATCGGCTGCGCCACGGGACTCGGCGGTGGCACGCTGCGCGATCTGTTGCTGGGCAAGCTGCCGGTGTTTTGGATTCGCGAACCGCAGTGGATCAGTATCTGCCTGGCTGCGTCAGCCGCCACCTATCTGATCGCCCCGCATCTGGCATCGCGAACCCGGGCGCTGATCTGGATGGATGCGATCGGCCTGGCGCTGTTTTGTGTCCTAGGAACCAAGATCGGCCTGGATCAGGGCGTGTCGCCGGTGATCGCGGTCTGTATGGGAGTGGTAACTGCTAGCTTTGGCGGGGTCGCCCGCGATGTGCTCTGTGGTAGTTCGCTGGTGCTCAGTGGGAGTGAGCTTTATGTTACCGCGGCGCTGGCGGGGGCAGTAGCCTATTTGGGGTTGAGTAGCCTGGCGTTGCCTGAAAGTTACGATCTGATCGGTGCCTTTCTAGTGGCGTTTATTCTTCGCGCGCTGGCGATTCAGTTTCATCTTAAACTGCCCAACCGCTATCGCGATAGCTGACCAGGCCTTGTTCTTTGCCCCGCTCGAGGTGCTCAAAAAACGGCCATCGGCCTCCCTCTTAATCCGATTTTTGCTACAATGACCGGCTTTTTGTGCAGCACCCTTGTTGGGTGCTCGATATTTGATGATTAAGGACCGAAAAATGGGTTTTAAGCCGGTTAAAGTAGGTATTTGTGGTCTGGGTACCGTGGGAAGCGGTACCTTCAATGTGCTAGCGCGCAATCAGGAAGAGATCTCGCGTCGCGCCGGTCGGGTGATTCGGGTCGAACAGATCGGTGCGCGGCGTCCTAATCCGCTGGCCAATACCGAGGGCACCCAGATCGTGGCCGATGTGTTTGAGGTCGCGCGTAACCCTGAGATTGATATCGTCGTCGAGCTGATCGGTGGTTGTGATGTAGCCCGCGAGCTGGTGCTGGAGGCGATTGCTAACGGTAAGCATGTAGTGACAGCCAACAAGGCGCTGATCGCGGTACACGGCAATGAGATCTTTGAGGCGGCGCAACGCAAGAATGTGATGGTGGCGTTCGAGGCATCCGTCGCGGGCGGCATCCCTATTGTCAAGGCGATTCGTGAAGGTCTGGCGGCCAACAGCATCAACTGGGTCGCGGGCATCATCAACGGCACCGGCAACTTTATCCTTACCGAGATGCGTGACAAGGGCCGGCCCTTCGCCGATGTGCTGGCCGAAGCCCAGCAGCTGGGCTATGCCGAAGCCGATCCGACCTTCGATGTCGAGGGTATCGATGCCGCGCATAAACTGACGATTCTCTCTTCGCTGGCTTTCGGGGTGCCGCTGCAGTTCAGCAAGGCCTACACCGAGGGAATCAGCAAGATCACCGCCGAGGATGTTAACTATGCCGAGGAGCTGGGTTACCGGATCAAGCATCTGGGGATTACCCGGCGTACCGATGCGGGTATCGAACTACGCGTTCATCCCACCCTGATTCCTGCCAAACGCTTGATTGCCAATGTCGATGGGGTGATGAATGCGGTGCTGGTCGATGCCGATGCCGTGGGTCCCACGTTGTACTACGGTGCAGGTGCCGGTGCTGAGCCGACGGCTTCGGCGGTGATTGCCGATCTGGTCGATGTGGTGCGGACTTTGACCGCAGATCGCGATAATCGGGTACCGCATCTGGCGTTCCACCCGTCACGACTCTCTGATCTGCCGATGCTGCCGATGGCCGAGGTAGAAACTGCGTATTACCTGCGGATGCAGGCGGCAGAAAATCCTGGAGTGTTGGCCGATATCGCCCGCATCCTCGCCGATCAGCAGATCAGCATCGATGCGATCGTGCAGCGTGAAACCGATGATCAGCTGGTACCGATCATTATCCTCACCCACGTAGTGAAAGAGGCGCGTATGGATGCGGCGATCGCGGCGATCGAAGCGCTGGAGACCATCAGCGGCGGGGTCACCCGGATTCGGGTAGAGACTCTGGACGCCAACTAAGCCTGAACCTCGATTCAGCCAGCCAGGCACTCCAGTCAGGAACACCAGTCAGGAACAACAGATGAAATATATTAGTACCCGTGGTCAGGCCCCCAAGCTCAATTTTGAGGAGGTGTTGCTGGCCGGTTTGGCAACCGATGGCGGGCTGTACCTCCCCGAACAGTTGCCGCAGTTTTCCCAAGCCGAGATCGCCTCCTGGGCGGGGCTGTCCTACGCGGATCTGGCCAAGAAGATTATCGCGCCCTTTGTCGCGGATACCATTCCCCAGGCCGATCTGGATGCGATTATCGATGCTACCTACGGCACCGCCGCCGCTACCGGGGGGGACAATGTGTTTGCCCATGATGCCGTGGCGCCGCTCAAGCAGCTCGACAGCAACCTCTGGCTGCTGGAGCTGTTTCACGGCCCGACGCTGGCGTTTAAGGATTTTGCCCTGCAGTTGCTCGGACGGTTGCTCGATTACGTGCTAGAGAAGCGCCAGGAGCGAGTAGTGATCATGGGGGCTACCTCGGGTGATACTGGCTCGGCGGCGATAGAGGGCTGTAAGCGTTGCGCTAACGTCGATATCTTTATTCTTCATCCGCATAACCGGGTATCCGAGGTGCAGCGTCGGCAGATGACCACCATCGTCGGTGACAATATCTATAACCTGGCGATCGAAGGCAATTTCGACGACTGCCAGCAGATGATCAAGCAGAGTTTTGCCGATCAGCGCTTTTTGGGTGGCCGTAAGCTGGTGGCGGTCAACTCGATCAATTGGGCCCGGATCATGGCTCAGATCGTCTACTACTTCCACGCCTCATTGTCGTTGGGTGGCCCGCACCGTGAAGTGTCCTTCGCGGTACCAACCGGCAACTTTGGTGATATCTTCGCCGGTTATCTGGCCAAGGGCATGGGCTTGCCGATCAAGCAGTTGGTGGTCGCCACCAACAGTAACGATATCCTGCATCGCTGCATCAGTGCCAACGATGCCTCCAAGCAGGATCTGGTCCACACCCTGTCGCCGAGCATGGATATCCGGGTGTCGAGTAATTTCGAGCGCCTGCTTTTTGATCTCTACGACCGTGACGGTGCCGCTACTGCTGAAGTGGTCGAGGGGATGAACAACGGCACGGCTAATCTGGAGCCGGCGCGACTGGCTAAGGCGCGGCAGCTGTTCGCTAGCTATCGTCTTGATGATGAGGGTTGCGTGGCGGTAATCGCGGATATGTTCGCGCGCACCGAAGAGCTGCTCGATCCGCACACCGCTATTGGTGTCAAAGCTGCCGAAGTCTGCCGCCGCGATGCCGAGACCCCGATGGTGGCGTTGGCTACGGCGCATCCGGTCAAGTTCCCGGATCCGGTGGTCCAGGCCGGTTGTAAGGCACCCGAGCTACCGCACCATCTGCAGGACCTGTTTGAGCGCCCAGAGCGTTATCAGGTGCTCGGCAACGACCTGGCGGCGGTGCATGCCTATGTGGCCGAACAGCTCGGCTGATCGACTCCAACCTCTTAACGCCGGCCTAGGCAGTCTGCCTAGTGCCGGCGTTTTTGTCTGGCTATCCTGGATATAAGCCATGGATGATCTGTTCTTTATGCTCTCCAAACTGATCTGGACCTTCGCTCGTCCCGATCACCTGGTGCTGCTGTTGCTGACGTTGGCGGTGTTGCGGCTGGGGTGGCGCAGTCCTAGGCGTAAATCGCGGCTGGCAGCGTTGCTGCTGCTCGGAGCTATCTGGCTGGTGGCGCTCTATCCGTTGGGCAAGGTGTTGCTCTATCCGCTGGAACAGCGCTTTGCGGTGCCCGAGTCACTCGAACAAGCGCCGTTGGCCGGGATCATCGTCCTCGGCGGCGCGGAGCAGCTGGCGGCGATGCGCCTGTACCAGCGTCCCGAGTTTACCGAAGCGGCCGAGCGGGTGATGGCGGTGCCGGAGCTGGCGCAGCGCTTTCCCGAGCTGCCGATCATCTACAGCTGCGGCTCCGGCTGGCTGCTGGAACCCGCTGTTAAAGGCGCGGATTATACCCGGCTGTATTTCGATGCCATGGGGCTCGAGGGGCGGGTGCTGTACGAGCGACAATCGCGCAACACCTTCGAAAATGCGACGCTGAGTGCTTCTTTGGCAGGCGAGCGGCGCAGTGGTACCTGGCTGCTGGTCACCTCAGCCTTCCATATGCCGCGCTCGGTGGGGGTGTTCCGCCAACAGGGCTGGACGGTGCTGCCTTACCCCGTAGACTATCGCGGCCAGCCTTTGCAGTGGGGTCTGTATTTTAATCTCAGCACTAATCTTGAAGATCTGACTATGGCCACCCGGGAGTGGGTCGGATTGCTGGCCTATTGGTTGAGTGGCAAAACGGCCCATCTACTACCCTCAGAAACGTCCCTGAGCAGGAGCTTATACCTTGAATAAACAGATCGTTGCCCGGCCGTTAACTCCGGTTCAGGGATTGTCAGCATCCGGGTTGGCGCCGCTGTTACAGCGCATCTACAGCAGTCGTGGGGTCAGCGCCTGCGCTGAGCTGGATAACTCGCTCAAGGGGCTGTTGCCTTATCATACGCTGCGCGATATTGAACCGGCAGTGGCGCAGATCAGCGCGGCGATCCAGGCGGGCGAGCGGATCCTGGTAGTCGGTGATTTTGACTGTGATGGCGCGACTAGCAGTGCCCTGGCGGTGGCGGCGTTACGGGTGCTGGGTGCGGCCTGGGCCGGTTATCTGGTGCCGAATCGATTTGAATATGGCTACGGTCTGAGCCCTGAAATCGTCGCGGTCGCCCAGCAACAGGCACCTGCGCTGTTGATCACCGTGGATAATGGTATCTCCAGTGTCGAGGGGGTCCGGGCAGCGAAAGCCCTGGGGATGCGGGTGGTGGTGACCGATCACCATCTACCCGGTGATCAACTGCCCGCTGCCGATGCGCTGGTCAACCCCAATCAGCAGGGCTGTGGCTTCAGCGGCAAGAATACCTGCGGGGTCGGGGTGATCTTCTACGTGATGACCGCGGTCTGTCGGGATCTGCAGCAGCGCGGCTGGTTTGAGCGGCAGGGCCTGGCCGTACCGAATATGGCTGAATTTCTCGATCTGGTGGCGCTGGGTACGGTCGCCGACGTGGTGCCGCTGGATCACAACAATCGGATCTTTGTCGATCAGGGGCTCAAGCGCATTCGGGCTGGGCGTTGCCGCCCCGGCATCGCGGCGTTGGCGGAGATTAGCGGCCGCACGCTGTCCAAGCTGGTCGCTGCCGACCTGGGCTTTGCTATCGCGCCGCGTCTGAATGCGGCTGGGCGGCTTGAGGATATGTCGATCGGTATCGAATGCCTGTTAACCCAGAACCCTGATGAGGCGCGCCGGCTGGCGTTGCAATTGGACGAGTTGAACCAGGACCGCAAACAGATCGAGCAGCAGATGCAGACCCAGGCGTTGAGTCTATTGGCTAACATGACAGTCGATGTCGAAGCCGATGCTAACGCCGACGAGACGCTGCCTTATGGGGTCACCCTGTTCGAGCCGGACTGGCATGAGGGGGTGATCGGGATTCTGGCATCGCGGATGAAGGAGCGCCTGCATCGCCCGGTGATCGCCTTTGCCCAAACCGAAGGTGGACAGGTGAAAGGCTCGGCGCGGTCGATCCCCGGATTACATATTCGCGATACCCTGGATGCGATCGCCGCGCGTCATCCTGAGCTGCTGAATAAATTTGGTGGCCATGCGATGGCGGCGGGGATGAGCCTGGATCTAGAACATTTTTCCCGCTTTCGGGAGGCGTTTGATGCCGAAGTACGGCGCCGGCTGCAACCTGAGCAGCTGCTCGCCCGGATTGAAACCGATGGCCGTTTGAGTGCGGTCGAGATGTCGCTGGATACCGCGCAGCAGCTGCGTGACGGCGGCCCCTGGGGCCAGCTGTTTCCAGAGCCACTGTTCGAGGGGCTGTTTGAGATCGTGCAGCAGCGCATCGTTGGCGAGCGCCATCTAAAACTGCTGTTGGCCGAGCCGGGCAATAGTCAAAAGTTTTGTGTGGATGCAATCGCTTTTAATGTCGATCTGGAGGTCTGGCCCAGCACGGCAACCCAGGCGCGGGTCGCCTATAAGCTGGATATGAACGAGTATCGGGGGCGAGTGTCGTTACAGTTGCTGGTCGATTATCTGCAGCCCGTCGGGGGTTGATGTGGGTCGAGATCGAACCGAGGGTATCGGCTGCGTCGCTAGCACGATGCGCTGATAACAGCGAGCTGGCATGCGTCCATCAACGCCCTACCAGAGTTCTGAGTCCTCTCTCTCGGCTTGCGGCATCAGATCTAACGGCAGCTGCAGGCTGAATGTGACCCCTTGGCCGCGACGGCTGTCGCAGTGGATGCTGCCATGCAGCAGCTGGGTCACCAATCGATAGACCACGTGGGCGCCTAAGCCACTGCCCCCGTGCTCGCTTTGAGTGGCGACAAAGGGTTCGAATATTCGCGGTAAGATCTGTTCCGGAATGCCCTGGCCATTATCGCTGTAGTGGATATGCAACTGTTCAGCGTTGCGCTCAATACTGATCCGAATCTGCCTGGTTCGCTCTGCTGGAGTTGACCCGGTAAAGCCGTGTTGTAATGAGTTGTTGATCAGCTGGGTAAAGAGCTGTTTCCAGATGTTGGGGTAGGAGCTGATCTCTAATTGTGGGTCGCAGTCGACCAGTAGCTGGATCTGTTGCTGTTGCAGTTGTGCGCTGAAAATCTGCTCCAGCCGTAGCAGTAATCGCTGCAGTTTGATCGGCTCTGGGCGCAGGCTGCGTGGGTCGATGGCGATCAGTCGAAACGCTTTGATCAGTGCCGCCATCTGCTCCAGGTTGGCCTGTAGCTGCTGGTTGTGTTGGTTGATATGCGCCAGCTGCGGCTCGTCCGTGATCCTTAGCTCACTGAGTTCGCAGTGGATCTGCTGACAGAGCTGTAGCCCGCTGTGGACCGGTTTCTCGATCTCATCGGCGATGCCACTGACGAGCCCTCCCAGCGCGGCCATTTTTTCGGTCTCTACCAGTCGGTCTTTGGTGTGGGTCAGCTCCTGCAGGGCGCCGGAGAGTCGGTCGTTGGTGTGTTTGAGCGTGGCGGTGCGGTATTTAACCCGCTGCTCCAGCTCTTCATTGAGATGCTCCAGGGCTTGTTGCGCTTTCTTTTTTTGATGCAGCTGCTTGTGAATATTGGTGCGCATCAGGTTGAGGGTGTCGGTCAGCTGGTTAATGGCATCATGGGTCTTACCGCGAAGACGGCTGGGTTCGAGTTCCACCCCCTCATCAAGATTGTCGAGATTAAGTCTCTGGGCATAACGTGCCAGCCTGTTAAGGTGGGTGACGATCAGGTAGTGGACGATTAGCAGGATGCAGATCGATACCAGGAAGGTCTTGATCGCCTGGCTGCCGAGGATGATAAAAAACTTTTCCAGCAGGCGTTGGTAGACGTTGTCCAGGGTGGCACCGACGTTAAGCAGACCCACCAGGGTGTCACGATAGTAGAGTTTGAACTCACGCTGAATCGGTAACGCAGCACCACCATTACCCCGGAAAAAAACCGCCTCCTGTTTGTCGGCGACGATCTCGGTGATCGAGGCAAAGCCGATATCTGGGAGTTTCATGATGCCGTTGAGTTGAATCTCAATCTGGTCTTTATCCAGTTTCCACAGGCTTGATGATAGCGAGTCAAGGTAGCTCGCCTCGATCGAATCTATCCCTTGCTGGATATCAGACAGATCTTTTCTGTAGTCCCAGAACAGTTGGATGGCGGTGCTCAGCACGGCTAAAAAAGTGCTGCACAGCAGAATGTATACCAGCAGTCTGTAGGACAGCAGATTGTCTTGGCGATACTGAAGGTAGCGTTTTAGCAAGCGCAAAGGTCCGTAATCTGGATCTGTTGATAGATGACGCACAATACATGGACAGTAGCAGAGATTGGGGATAACCGGAAAGACAGAAGGTGGTTAGAGGGTGATTTCCCCGAAAACTAGCAGCGGACGCTGTATCCCTGGTTGGGTACAGCGTCCTGAGGGGCGGTCTACATATTCGGATAGTTAGGGCCGCCAGCACCTTCCGGGGTGACCCAGGTGATGTTCTGGGACGGATCTTTGATATCGCAGGTCTTGCAGTGGACGCAGTTTTGCGAATTGATCTGGAATGTCGGCTTACCCTCGGCATCGGCCAGGATCTCATAGACGCCGGCCGGGCAGTAGCGCTGCGCGGGCTCATCGTAGAGCGGTAGGTTGCGCTCTAGAGGGATGGCAGAATCCTTGAGCTGCAGATGGCAGGGTTGATTCTCCGCATGGTTGGTGTTGGAGAGGAACACCGATGAGAGTTTATCAAAGCTCAATACGCCATCGGGCTTGGGATAATCAATCTTGTTACACTCGGCGGCCGGCTTCATCTGCGCGTAGTCCGGATTACGGTCATGCAGGGTGAATGGTAGCTTGCCCTTGAACCAGTTCTGGTCGAGGTAGTTGAAGGCGCCGCCTAGGGTCATGCCGAATTTGTGCATCGCCGGGCCGAAATTGCGGGTGCGTTGCAGCTCGTCATTAGCCCAGCTGGCGTTGAAGTTATCGCGGTACTGGGTTAGTTCGCCGATCCCATGGCTATCACTCTTGAGTGCCTCGGCCACTGTTTCGGCGGCCAGCATGCCACTCTTCATCGCGGTATGGGTGCCCTTGATCTTGGCGAAATTGAGGGTGCCAGCATCACAGCCGATCAGCATGCCGCCGGGGAAGGTCATCTTCGGCAGCGAATTAAAACCGCCCTTGGTGATGGCGCGAGCACCGTAGCAGACCCGCTTGCCACCCTCGAGATACTGCTTGAACACGGGATGGTGTTTCATCCGCTGCATCTCGTCGAAGGGGCTCAGATAGGGGTTGGAGTAGCTGAGGTCGGTGATCAGTCCCAGCACCACCTGATTGTTGTCAGCGTGATACAGGAAGGAGCCGCCCGGAGCGTTTTTACCCAGCGGCCAGCCCGCGCCGTGAATGACCAGGCCGGGCTGGTGCTTGCTAGGCTCGATATCCCACAGCTCTTTGATACCGATGCCATAGTGTTGTGGATCCGCATCTTGATCCAGCGCAAACTTGGTGATTAGCTCCTTGCCCAGATGGCCGCGGCAGCCCTCGGCAAACAGGGTTTGCTTGGCGTGTAGCTCCATGCCCGGCATGTAGCTGTCTTTGGGTGCACCCTGCTCGTCCACGCCCATGTCGCCGGTGGCGATCCCTTTCACCGAGCCATCTTCATGGTAGAGGATCTCGGAGGCGGCAAAGCCGGGAAAGATTTCGACACCCAGCGCTTCGGCCTGCTCAGCCAGCCAGCGGCTCAGGTTGCCGACGCTGATGACATAGTTGCCGTCGTTGTGCATGGTGGCAGGCACCAGAGCGTTGGGAACTTTGGTGGCATTCTGCTCATCTTTGAACAGGTATATCTCATCGCCGCTGACGGGTGTGCCCAGTGCCAGACCCTGCTCCTTCCAATCCGGGAACAGCTCGTTGAGGGCGCGGGGTTCGAACACCGCACCGGAGAGGATATGGGCACCGACCTCAGAGCCTTTCTCTACCACGCACACCATCAGCTCCTGCTGATTGGCCTGTGCTTGTTGCATCAGCCGACAAGCCGCGGATAGGCCTGCTGGCCCGGCGCCGACTATGACGACATCAAACTCCATCGCTTCGCGTTCCACACCCTTCTCCTATTCAATTAGCTAGAGTTTTTGTTGCGAGCCGAGAGGCAGCGCAGCAGATTGGTGCCGATTGTAAGTAAAAACCCCTATTTCTTGCAAGAATGATTTGCATGGGATAGTTCTCGATGATAATTTACTAGGGAAAGTACTTAGTGGGATTTTATGGCGCCTGAGACGTTTTGTCTCAGGCGCTCTTTCATACGGCTCCCTTAGCAGGGAGCGGCTTAACAAAACGGCAGGATAAACAAAGAGGAACGCTATGAAAGTTCTAGTCGCTGTAAAACGCGTGATCGACTATAACGTCAAAGCTCGGGTCAAGAGCGATCAAACCGGTGTGGATCTGGCGAACGTCAAGATGGCGATGAACCCGTTCTGTGAAATCGCCGTCGAAGAAGCCGTGCGTCTGAAAGAGAAGGGTGTGGCGGACGAAATTCTGGTGGTCTCTATCGGTCCTAAGGCCGCGCAGGAGCAGATTCGTACCGCGTTGGCGCTGGGTGCCGATCGGGGCCTGCATATCGAAACCGAAGCGGAGCTGGAGTCCTTGGTCGTTGCTAAGCTGCTGGCTAAAGTGGTGGCCGCCGAACAGCCCGGGCTGGTGTTGTTGGGTAAGCAGGCGATCGACACTGATAATAACCAAACAGGCCAGATGTTGGCAGCATTGACCGACCTGCCGCAGGGTACCTTCGCCTCTGTCGTCAATGTGGAGGACGGCAAGCTGGCTGTGACACGCGAGATCGACGGTGGTTTGCAAACCCTGTCGTTAACACTGCCTGCGATCGTCACGACCGATCTGCGTTTGAATGAGCCGCGCTATGCCTCGCTGCCCAATATTATGAAAGCCAAGCGTAAGCCGCTGGACTGCAAGACCCCCGCCGATTACGACGTGGACACTGCGCCGCGGTTGAAGGTTCTTAAGGTCGAATCTCCCGCCGTACGTAAGGCCGGGGTCATAGTAGCCAGCGTCGACGAGTTGGTCGAGAAACTGAAGAATGAAGCGAAGGTGATCTGAGATGAGTATTCTGGTAATTGCAGAACATGACAATGCGACGCTGAAAGCCGCAACCCTGAACACCGTTGCTGCCGCTCAGGCCATCGGTAGCGATATCGATCTGCTGGTAGCCGGTGACAACTGTGCCGCAGCTGCCGAGCAGGCTGCGAAGGTCAGCGGTGTGAGCCGGGTGCTGGTGGCTGATAATGCGGCGTACGCCCATCAGTTGGCCGAAAATCTGGCGCTGTTGGTGACCGAGCTGGGCAGTGGCTACAGCCACATTCTGGCACCCTCTACCACCAATGGTAAAAACGTGCTGCCACGGGTGGCGGCCAAGCTGGATGTGGCGCAGATCTCCGATATCATCAGCGTGGAGAGCGCCGATACCTTCAAGCGCCCCATCTATGCGGGCAACGCTATCGCCACGGTACAGTCGAGCGATGCCATCAAGGTGATTACGGTTCGCACCACGGGCTTTGATCCGGTGACCGAAGAGGGTAGCGCTACTGTTGAGGCGCTTGCCGCCGTGCATGACGCCGGCACCTCGGCGTTCGTCAAAGAGGAGTTGGCGGTGTCTGATCGTCCCGAATTGACGGCAGCCAAGGTGATCATCTCCGGCGGACGCGGTATGGGTAATGGCGATAACTTTGCGTTACTGGAGAAAGTGGCCGATAAGCTCGGTGCCGCCGTCGGTGCCTCGCGGGCTGCGGTTGATGCAGGCTTTGTGCCCAACGATATGCAGGTGGGTCAAACCGGTAAGATCGTCGCCCCAGAGCTGTATATCGCCGTGGGTATCTCGGGTGCGATTCAGCATCTGGCGGGGATGAAGGACTCCAAGTTTATCGTGGCGATCAACAAAGACGAAGAGGCGCCGATCTTCCAGGTGGCAGATTACGGTCTGGTGGCGGATCTGTTTGATGCAGTACCTGAGCTCGAGTCCAAGCTGTAAGCAATGCCTGGTGTTCGGATAGCCCCATCCTGACGCCTATCCGCAATAGCTAAAAAGCCTAGCCCTAGTGGTTAGGCTTTGTTGTTTTCGGGCCTTTTAGTTTTGAAGGCTAGCTCCAGATCACCATGACGGCGGCCACCGCAATCAGTGCCAAGCAGAGCATCTCTTTAACTTTTACCCGGTCTTGCAACCAAAAAGTGGCGATCAGCAGGGTGAAGAACACTTCGACCTGACCCAGGGTTTTGACATAGGGCACCGCCTGTAACGACATGGCGCTGAACCAGCCTATAGAGCCTAAACAACTCGCGATACTGGTGAGCAGGGTTAATTTTGGACGTTGCCATAACGCATGGAGGCTGTCTCGGTCTCGGGCACCCAGGTAGACCAGCAGCACCAGGGTTTGGAGCCCTATGACGCATACCAGCACCCAGGCAGCGCTATAGGGGAAAGGTACGTTTAAGCGCAGGCTGGCTTCGCGGATCCACAGCGAGGTGAGCGCAAATGCCGTGCCGCAACCCAGCCCCAGCACCACTGTCGGCAGTGATAGGCTGTTCAGCCCCTGTTTACTACTCATCAAAAACACCGCTACGGCGCCGACGATCACCCCTGCCCAGCCTAGCCATGATAGCGAAGTGCCAAAAAATATTACTCCGAGCACCGCCGCGACGATCGCCTCGCTCTTGGCCAGCCCTGCGCCTACAGCAAAATTCTGCTGTTTGAACAGGGTCACCATCAGGCTGGTCGCCAAGATCTGCATACCAGCAGCACCCAGTACAAATAGCATAAAGGGTTGGTTGAATTCGGGGATGCCGGGATTCTGCCAAGCGTAGAGGCTGGCTAGATAGAGCAGTGCTATAGGTCCTGCCCATAAAAAACGTGCCAGAGTGACGCCGGCCACCTTGACCTCTTTACTGAGTTGGCTTTGAAAGGCGTTGCGCCATGCCTGCATAAAGGCCGCCATCAAGGTCAGTAGGATCCACATCTGGTTATACTCCAGTGTCTGCAGCGAATGGCAGGGTGATAACGTTATTATTCAGCCACCTCTTGACCCAACTCGGTGGCAAAGGGGTTGTAATAAATCTTATGGAGCTACGACTATTGGGTAACCCCGGTAGAGGAGCCAACCCTGAGAGCGTCTGGATACCCGGCTGGGCTTATTCGCAGGTTCTTTGGCCGTTACACCCGCTGTGCAGCAAGAATGGCTTTGAGTGCCTCGATGCGATGCGCCTGATTGACCAGGTCGGCCAGACTGGCGGCGTCCATTTTCGCCATCACCCGGGCACGATGAACCTCAACGGTCTTGGGGCTGATCTCCAGTGTTTCGGCGACTAGCTTGTTGGCCAGTCCCGAAACCACCAGTTGCATCACCTGTTTTTCCCGTTTGCTGAGGCTGTTCCAACGCTCGGTCAGTTGGCTTTGTAGCTGTTGCGCTTGGTGCCATTCACTGGCATGGGCCATCGCCTTGTCGATCTGCTCTAGCAGAACCTGATCGTCAAAGGGTTTCTCAATAAAATTGAGCGCGCCATTCTTAATCGCACTGACGGCGACCGGGATATCACCGTGGCCCGTCAGAATCAGAGTCGGTATTTTTATTTTACGGCGGAGCAGTTCCTGTTGTAGGGCTAAGCCACTGATCCCAGGCATGCGGATGTCGAGTAACAGGCAGCCAGGATCGCCATTGTAGTCTTGTAGAAACGCCTCCCCCGACGCAAAGGTGTGAATCTTAAAGGGGCTGGATTCGAGTAACCAGGATAGGGAATCACGAAAAGCATCGTCATCATCGACGACAAAGACGCTCAGGGCACTGCTCGATTTGTTCATAATTCGTTACCTTGCCTGGGTAGGTTAATGGTGAAAGTGCTGCCACTGCGGCCGTCTGACTCGGCCTGTAATCTACCGCCGTGGGCTTCGATAATGGTACGTGAAATCGATAATCCCATCCCCAGCCCCAATTCCTTGGAGGTGAAAAAAGGTTCGAACAGCTTATTCATCTGGCTCTGGGTGATCCCGCTGGCGCCGTCACTGATGCGCACCTGTAGCTGCTGCGCGCTCTGTTGCGTCGTTATGGTAATCAATTTATCCGTTTTATCCTCACTGCTGCTATAGGCTTCGATGCTATTGCGGATCAGGTTAAGAATCACCTGCTCGATCTGTACCTTGTCGGCGAGCAGGGTTGGCGCGCTGGCATCGAGGCGGAATAGGAAGTGAATGCCGGCGTTGCGCGCCTCCTGCTCCATAAACTGAGCGATCTCTTCGCAGACGCTGTTGATCGAGAACTCCATCCGCTGATATTCGGTCTTTTTCACAAAGCTCCGCAGCCTGCGGATGATATCGGCTGCCCGATGGGCCTGCCGCGAAATCAGCTGCAACGCTTGGATGACGCCATGCAGATCGCTAATGCTGCCCTCTTCAATGCGCCGCAGGCTGCCTTGGCTGTAGTTGAGAATCGCCCCCAGGGGTTGGTTGATCTCGTGGGCCAGTCCGGATGCCATCTCTCCCAATGACATCAGTCTGGATATGTGCGCCATCTCCAGCTGGTACTGCATCGCTTCGGCTTCGGCTTGGCGTTGCTCGGTGATGTCGCGGCCGATGATGGAGAAGTAGCTCAGTTGGCCCTCGTCATCGCGGTGGGCAATGATCTGCTGCACGATCGCCATGCGCTGCTCTATCGACTCCGGTTCTAGGGGCAGTTCACCGCGCCAGTCGCCGGTTTGTAATACTAGAGGCAATATCTGCTGCTGAAACAAGTTGTAGTTGGCTTTAGTCAGCAGCTCATCAAGATGCAAAGTAGGAAAGCGCGCCTTGTCGATATTCAGGGTACGGATGGCGGATTCGTTGAGGTAGTTGATCTGGAAGTTGGCGTTGCAGAACAGCACCAGATCCGAGGTGGCCTCGACCACCCGTGCCAGCCGAGTCAGGTTGTTATCGGCTTGAACGCGCTCCGAGACATCCCGAGAGACGCAGATGATCTCCTCTAATTTTCCGGTGTCAGGATCGCGGATGGTGCGGCTGGTGGTTTCCAGCCAGATATAATCACCATTTTTATGTCGCAGGCGGTAGGTACTGGTATAGACCCCCTCGCTGTAGGTGACGTTGCTGGTGCCATTCCTCCAAGAGCCGACATCTTCGGGATGGAACAGCTCGTTGGCGGAGCGGCCGATGATCTCGTCACTGCGGTAGCCGAGAATCTTCTCCACCGCAGGATTGACGTCGATGAAAACCAAATTGACAGGGGAGTGGCG
Source organism: Motiliproteus sp. (assembly GCA_041586735.1). Classification (GTDB taxonomy): domain Bacteria; phylum Pseudomonadota; class Gammaproteobacteria; order Pseudomonadales; family Balneatricaceae; genus Motiliproteus. Next base: position 148,056 of record JBFGZQ010000002.1, on the reverse strand, counting down.
CGAGATGAAGTCGGGTGACTTTTCGGCAAGCTGCCGATAGCGATCGAGTGGCTGGTAGTTGTTTTTTTCTGCCATCCTGTTGATCCCTAGTCTAGAGTAAGCGTCATGATCTCTGTGGTTGCCATTGTCTGTGCTTGTCGCCTCAGACACAAGACCGCTGAGGCCTGGGCGTACGGGATAGCGGTTGAGGATGGATGTTTGGGGCGGGGGCTAGGCCAAGGCGGTACTTGGGATCGATCTGAGGTCTGCTCAAGGCGGCCAGACCAGCAGGATCATCGGTACCGCCACCAGGATGATAATAATTTCTAAGGGTAATCCCAGGCGCCAGTAATCACTGAAGGCATAGCCACCTGGGCCCAGCACCAGGGTGTTTGACTGGTGACCAATAGGGGTTAGAAAGGCGCAGGAGGCACCGACAGCAACGGCCATCAGAAAAGGATCGGCGCTGACGTTGAGCCCGGCGGCGATACTCATGGCGATCGGCGCCATGACGATGGCGGTGGTGGTGTTGTTGATCAGGTCGGAGAGAAACATGGTCACCACCAGAGTCAGTCCCAGCGTTAGATACAGCGGGTAGTGATCCGTGAGTTCCAGAATGCGCAGGGCTAATAGTTGTGTCAATCCGGTGTTTTCTAACACTTTTCCAACGGGGATCATCGCCATCAATAGCACAATCACCGGCCAGTCAATGGGGGTGTATAGCTGATCAACCGAGAGGATGTTGACCAACAGATAGGCCAGAATTGCCAGCATAAACGCGATAGTAAGCGGCAGCACCTCGAGCACTCCCAGGCCGATGGCTACGGCAAAAATGCCGAGTGCCAGCGCCACTCTGCGAGGCACGCCAAGGCTCAGATTACGCTCGGCCAGGGGTAACAGGCCTAGCGTAGACAGTTGAGTGTCCAGGCTGTCTCTGCTGCCTTGCAGCAGCAAAATATCGCCTGACTGGAAGATCTGACGGCGCAGCCTGCTACGAATCTGTTGTCCTTGGCGTGCCAAACCCACCAATGCTAACGCACTGCCGCTGATGCGCCGAAGCTGGCTCACATCGCGCCCTGCCAGGATCGAACCCTGCTGGATGACGGCTTCAGCCAGGGTCTGTTCACCGCTGGACATTTTATAGAACTTGCCATCAGCGCTGGTAATGAGCTGCAGGTCGTAGCTGTCGATGACCGCGGTAATGTCGGTCGGATCCGCCTGCAGGATCAGGATGTCGCCGGCCTGCAGGCGGTAGCCTGGCGTGGCATGTTGGACCCTGCCGTGCCGCTGGGCGATACCAATAATGGTGACGTTGTGTTTGTCCAGCTGCTGCAGGGCTCTGATCTCGATGTCGATAAGTTTGGAGCTATCGGCAACGATCACTTCGGTGAGGTAGTCATCAATAGCAAACAGCTGTTCTACCGGGCTTTGGCTCATCCTGGCCTTAGGGATCAACCGCCAGCCAATCAGTGACACAAAGGCCACACCAATCACGGCTATAGTGACGCCAACCGCGCTGAAATCGAATAACGTGAACGGCGTGCCCGCACTTTCTACCCTCAGGGAGGCGATGATAATATTGGGTGGGGTGCCGATGGAGGTCGCCATGCCGCCGAGGATGCTGCCGAACGCCAAGGGCATCAATAGCATGGCCGGTGAACGTTGATGCTTGGCGGCAGTGGCTAGCGCCACCGGCAGCATTAATGCCAGCGCACCGACATTGTTCATAAACGCTGAGGCCAGCGCTACGATCGCGGTCAGTGACAGCACATGCATCAACGGATTTTTGGTGATCTGCAGAATGTGCTGGGTCACGAGGTCGACGACGCCCGAGCGCTTCAGCGCATCGCTGATCACCAGCACCGCTGCCACGGTCACCACCGCAGGATGTCCGGCCCCCAGAAAAGCCTCACTTGCCGGTGTCAGCCCCAACAGCACACAGCATCCCAGGGTTATGCCTGCGACGATATCGTGACGAATCCGACCCCAGACAAACAGGCTCAACGCCATCAGCAGGATAGCGGTGATCTGGATCTGTTCCGTTGTCATAGGCATGTTCTCGTAAAATAGACTCTCTACCGCAAACGGGTATGCGCAGTGATGGAGACCGACTACAGGCTATACGTCTGTATTAGCGTAGTTGTATGACAGGCCGAATGTGCGCGCTGTACTATATTTACAAATATTAGGCTGCTCGTTACCGGTATGCAGGTTATCTGCTGCGTCTTCAAGAGATGTGGCGGCCGCACGCCTTGGGCTGGGGTTCTAAAATCGAATATTCGGCTGTTATTCTGGCATAATAACGGCCATTTTTACTCAGCATACACAGGTGTGGCTATGGCGGTGACTCAGGCGATTGTGCATTACCTCAACAAGGCTGAAGGTGAGCCGGTACAGCTGTCCCCGCGGCTGACGGTGTTGCCGATCAGCCCCTCGGTGGAAACGCTGATGGGTAAACTGAGCGCCAGTTATAACAATCGTTCGGGAAAAATCTATGGTGGCTTTGAAGCAGATACGCAGCGCTATCCATTCAGTAGCTGGTTAAAGGCGTGCCTGGATGATGAGATCGACTTTGTGCAACTCAGTCGGCAGCTTGCCGAACGCTTCCAGACCGAGCTGGAGCAGCAGGCCGAAGCGCTGGAGGGTTATCTGCTGGTCGCCAAGATGCAGGTGCTTGATGCCGAACAGCTGCTGATCTTATTGTTGAGCAGCAGTCCAGCGATCGTTATCGATGAACAGTTAGAGCTGAGTGACTCTCGGCACCTGGATGTCGGCAAGGTACAGCTTGGCGCGCGTATCGATCTACCGCAGTGGCAGCGTAATGAGGTCCAGCAATATCTATCGCTGGTACGATCCAGGACGGGTAAGGGGATTAATAACGCCTTCCGCAGTTGTGTCGGCGCAACCGAGGAGGCCGATTCCAAAGAGCAGACCCAAACGCTGCTTAAGGTTTTTAATGATTACTGTACGACTCAGCAACTGCCGGTCAAAGATACCTCGGATACCAAACAGCGCGCTTACGAATATTGCCAGGAGAAGGCCGACTCTGGCGAACGGGTCCAGCTTAAAGAGCTTTCCTGCGTTATCGATACCAGCGATCCGGATAAGTTTTATAACTATGTGGGTGAGCAAAGGGCGGAGCCGGGTAGCGAACTGAGCAGTGAACTCCATGCCGACAAACGTGGTTTACAGCGCATGGTACGCTACAGCGGATCGATGAAGGGGCTGAGCCTGAGCTTCTCCGAAGCGTTGCTTGGCGAGCAGGTGCTCTACGATGCCGCCAGCGATACCCTGACCCTGCGCGGCCTGCCCCCGACCCTTCGTAAGCAGTTGGCACGCAATGACGGTAAATAATAAAGACTCCTGATTAGCCACAAACCCCCGTCATGATTTAGCGATCTATTCTCGTGAACAGCGTCAATCAAAAGACAGGCATAACTGAAATTTGCCATCCCGGATAGCTCCAAGAGCTGGTGCCGTTGTTGTCGGGATCTCGGTGCAGATTGACTTAACGGTGCTGGTTTTAATGCTATATTAGAGAAAACGAATCTGGAATTGATGGTATAGGGAAGACTATGGATGTTTTCGTTTTTGATGAAGCCTTCGTGCTGGGTATTGCTGAGATCGACGAGCAGCATGCACGTTTTATTAGCTATATTAACGATGCTTGGGATGCGCTGGAGCAGGGTAAAAATCAAGATGAATTCTTATATATCCTGAACCGACTGCTTGATTATGCTATGGATAACTTTACCTGTGAAGAGGCGTTGATGCGCAAGTATCACTATCCCAGCTATGAGGCCCATAAACAGAGTCATAATGAAACCGCCGCCGAGTTGTTTGATTTTGATCGAAGGTTGTTGACGGGTGATTCAGAAGAGTCTCGTGCCTTCGTTGAGTTTCTGACCCGATGGCTGAAAAACCATATTTTGGAGACAGATAGAGAGCTGGGAGCCTTCCTTAAGCAACAGGGCATCAGTTAGAGGGCCCGCTTCTCTCTCCTGTGATAGTGGCATTAAGATATGTTATGAATAACAGAGCCGTGCCCGTAGCACGGCTTGATCGGGTCTTAGGATCAGCGTTCGCTCTTGCGAGGTCGTGTGCTGGGCAGGTCTACTGGAGATGAAGATGATCTTACCCTTGAGTCTGATGCTCTCTGTGCTGGTCTGGGTTAGTCCGCTCTATGCTACCGAGACGCAGCAGCAACACAACGCTCCTCTTCAATTTGTGACCCAGCATTTTCCTCCCTTTAGTTATATTGAGCAGGGTCAGGTGGCAGGCCCCGCACGCATGTTGATCGATAGAGTCTGTGAGGAGCTTAAACAACGCTGTGAACATCAGCTGCTGCCCTGGGAGCGAAGTCAGCGTCTGCTAGAGCTTGCAGAGGCTGATGCGATGTATGTGATAGGCTGGAATTCAGAACGAGATCAGGTGCTACGCTTTAGTAGCGCGCTACTGTCGACCGAGTATGGATTTTTCGTGCGTGGTGATGACCCCTTGTCTCAACTGACTCCCGAGGGCTTACAGGGTTATCAGGTTGCGGTCATGAGAGCATCCAACACCTCATATAGTCTTCAGTCACTGCAGCAGCAAGGCCATGCGTTTGAGATTATCGAAGTGACCGATAGTCAAACTGCGTTTCGGTTGTTGGCGGTCGGCCGTGTCGATGCGGTCTATTCCAACCGCGAGGTCGGGCGAGTGATTATTGGTCAGTTACAGCTGGCAGATCTTCATTATGCGCTCGTCCACCGCAAGCTGGATTATTTTGTCGGCTTTAATGCCACGGCAGTCTCGCAAGCCTGGGTGAATAGGTTTAATCAGCAGCTGAAAAAATTGCAGCAGCAGGGTGAGGTGCAGCGCATACTCGATCGTTACGACCTACAGTAAGGCTGAGACAACGGGTCGTCTGCTTCTGGGGTTGGTTTTAGAGCGTATCCATATCCGCTAGGAGACTCTTTGTGACCCATCAGGCCCGCTCCGATCATCCCTCTGCTATGCGACCCAAGCTACGTATCTTGCTGATGCAGATTCGAGCGGATGCGGCGACCCGGCGCGAAGAGCTGCACAGCTTTGCCCAGTTTAGCGGCCTGTCTGTAGATCAGTTTAGTGTGCTTAATCTGTTTGATACCCCCGTATTTGATAACGATGTGCTGCGAGGCTTTGATGCGCTATACGTCGGAGGTTCTAGTGAGGCTAGTGTGATGGAACCTGAGCACTACCCGTTTGTAGGTCCTGCCCAGGCGTTATTGCGCCACTGTATCGATATCAGGTTACCGGTATTTGCATCCTGCTTTGGCCATCAGTTGGCGGCCAAGGCCTTAGGTGTCGAGATCACCCGCGATCAGCAGCAGTTTGAGATGGGTACCCTGCCCATCTCGCTAACGGTGGATGCGGGTCATGACCCGCTGTATCGGGATACCCCCGACGGCTTTATGGCTGTTGCTGTACATCGGGAGCGAGCCTTGAGCACACCTCTGGGTTGCACCGCACTGGCCTACACTCAAGCCTGTAATCACGCGTTTAAAGTCGATTCGGCACCCTTCTGGACCACTCAGTTTCACCCGGAGGTGTCAAAGTCCATTTTGATTAAACGCCTCACTATTTTTAAGGATAGGTACACCAACGGTGATGGTCATCTACAGGAAGTGCTTGATAATGCAGTGGAAACGCCAGAGTCGAATGCATTGCTGAGAAAGTTTGTCGATCGGGTGCTGATTGGCGCTGAAGGACGGGATTAAAAGGAAGATCAGCATCGTTATCAAGTAGGTAACTATTCAACTCATTTGTTTTCGCTATGTAAATAATTATGGAGTGTTTGTGGAAAGAGTCTCTTTGGCAAGGATGCCAAAGTGAAGCCTACATGGATGTATTTACGGCGTCTCTTGGAGCAAACATGCATAATTTCAAATAGATGCGCGTGCTGAATAGCTACTCAAGTAGATGGGCTGAATGATCACGCCCAGAAAGAGCAGCGGAATTTATAGAGCCAAAACATGCATTATAATTCTTTTAATGTGTTTGATTATGATATATAGTGCACTACGAGGCCTGGTCCTGAGCGAGATCTCATAAGAGCATGACCAGAAACTCCTAACGTAAACAGCCGTTTCGTACTGTACTTCTTAAACAGCGATAAGCGGCGCAAAAAAGAGGTGTCATCAGATGTTTGTTGAATGTGTTCGCAATGAAGGTTTTGAAGACCAGTTGACTGCCAGCTCTGCATATAAAGTCAAAGAGTTAGGTGAGAACTCTTATTTGATTGAAAACGATAATGAGGAGCCGCGCTGGTACGGCCAGCAGCACTTTAGTATCCAGTGCAAGGCCTGATTTACGGGCTTAATGGGGGATACATTCGCCAGCCAAAATCATAGTTATTCCGTTTGGATCCTATATCCGCAGACTGTAGGTGGCCGGCGAACGCTTAGCCTCCTGTGTTGCTCACCCAGGCTCAGCACTGAGCCTGGGGTCGCCATAAATATAGCGATATGTAACCCGTGCCGGCCATATAAGCCACCTGCTTATTACCGTTGTTAATCCTGCTCTGAACCTTTATCAGCATCATCCCCACAGCTTCGTGAGATAAAATCCCTTAGTTATTCCGAGTATTAGCATCAGTGCTCGCTGTTGTTGTCGTGACAGCATTTTGTGAAACCGATGCCCAAAAGGCTTGGATAAGCGGGTTTCTGAGGTTTCTATCCAGCGCAAACAAGCCGACCTGATAGGCCTCGAGTTCTGGTTGGACGGCAAGAACGCGGACCTGTTGTGCCAGCGGGCTGTTGTCCAGAACAATCCGCGGCACTATGCCCACACCGAACCCTAGGCTGACCATGCTGACGATCGCTTCGTGACCGGCTACTTGGGCGTAGATTCTGGGTTTGATGCGCTTGTGTTTAAACCACTGGTTAACCCGTTTACGTGCCAGCCCCGACTCAGACAGAATCATCGGTGTGTTGGCCCATTCCGGATTGCTGTGGGGGATCAGGATCGACTCGACACCAGTGTCGCGGGCTGGGGCGATAAAGACCAGCGCGGAGCTGGCGATATGTTTAAACGCTAATCCGGCAGGCAGGGTGTCGGGGCGGGCGGCAATGGTCAGCTCTTCTGTGCCGTTCAATACCCTGCCGATGGCAGACTCAGGATCGCCGGTGTGGAGTTTTATCTCGATCCGGGGATGGTTGCGGCGAAAAGCGCTGAGCAGGTCATAGAGAAAGCTGTAACTGGCGGTGACTGAGCAGTAGATGCTGATCTCTCCCTGTAGCTCACCGGGGCCTCCGCTGAGCTGGTTCTGGAATAGCTGCCACTGGGCAAGCGTCTCACGGGCATAGCTAAGGAACAGCTCGCCCTCAGGCGTGAGGTTGACGTGGCGGTTATCACGTAGAAACAGCTCCGCGCCAATCGTCAGCTCCAGCTGTTTGATCGCTCGGCTCAGCGTCGATGGGCTGACGTGAGCCTGCTCGCTGGCGCGACCAAAATGCAGCGTTTCGGCCAGGGCTAAAAATTGACGTAGGGCTTTATGGTCCATAAGAATGCTACTCCGCAGTGCGTTATCTGCATGCATTGTGTTGTATTTATACTGTTTTATGCAATGCGGCTGTTATGACCTGTGGCAATGAAAGACGCCATCTGCAGGTGCTATGCTCTTTTCTAATGTTGATCAAGCGGTTGGCTTGGGCAGCTTGGATGAGATGAGCAGCAGGTGGTGCGGGTGAATCAAGTTGTAAGAATCCTGACGCGGCCGATTCACGGGCTGAGTGCCTGCCGGCCGCTGGTGCTGGGTATTATCCGCAGGGCCAGGTTGCTACCGCTATTGTTGCCGATACTGCTGTATGCGGGTGCGCACGTTTATCTGCAGCGCAGTGCGCTCTCGGTACTCGACAAGTTGATCGCCACGCTACCTGATGCGGTTGAGTTTAGGTTTGAGCAACTGGACGCCGGCTTCGATGGTGGTGTGGATATTCAGGGTGCGAGCCTGCTGCTTCCGGGTATGAGCTTGCCGTTACAGTTCCAGCGCCTGCACCTAAGTCATAGTCACTGGCGCGAGCTGCCCGCCATGGCCCGCGATCTGGATCTGGGGTTGCTGCCTGGGGTGTTGCAAGTCGAATTTACCCTAGCCGAGGCGGAGTTGTCGCGTTTGACGACCGTTTCACGGCTGCCAATCGATGCTGCACGGCTGGCGCTGGGCTGTTTTCAGTCTGCGGGGGCCGTCGCGGCTCCCGGGAGTGAAGCGCTGGCGGTCTTTGCGGGTCGGTTTGATTATCGTTTTGATCCGCAGACTGAGTATCTCAATGCCCAGCTGCAGTTCAGTGCCGAGCAGCGCTACCGGGTGGCGCTCAGTGTCGACCTGGATATAGGTGCGCCGCAGCTGCGGATGCATTCGCTTGGTGTTATCAGCCTGGGCAGTGCGGAGCTCCGTTACCTTAACCTGGGTGCCCAGTCGGCGCTATTACGTGACTGCGGTGCCACGACAGGCTCCGGCTTGGTTGAGGGGGGCTATGTGGCCAAGCAGGGTGCGCGAGTCAAGCAGCGGCTAGCGCAGCAGGGCTGGATGGTATCGACCGAGTTAGAGCTGGCGTATCAGGATTACCTGTTTCTACCATTGCAGTTAAACTTGCAGCTGTCGGCGGCTAAGGCGGTGAGCTTGCAGGCGTTGGCGGATTCGCCGGCTCTTTGGGGGCAGTTTGCTGTACGGGTCGGTTTAAATAGCCCACAAGCAGATCGTCAAGGGCTGACGTGGTTGGACACTGCCAATCAAGGGCTGAGCGTAGCGGATCCAAAATCTGGCGGAGAGCGTTTGCGCCGTACAGTGCTGAACGAGGCGTCGATGCTCAAACTGGACCCGCGCTCCGAAATTAGGGTCGCCAGCGCTGCATCAGAACCGTTTGAGTTACCGTTAGCATCACGGCTTGAAGCGCGTGATATAACAGCGAGTCGCGCGCCGCTTACGGAGGCACAGTTACAACAGCAGTTACAACAGCAGTTACAGCAGACCATTCGTTACCAGCCCACCTATAAGCCGGTGCTGGTCACGGATCTGTCGGGCTTGCTGGGTGTGTCTCTACGCTTGACCACTCACAATGGTCGGCAGCTGGAGGGGGTGCTGGAGGGGATTGAGTTTGACCGGCTGCAACTGCGCAGCGAGGTCCCTCACGGCACTGCTGTCCTGCCGGTGCGGCTGGATATTATCGGCGCGATGCAGGCGTATTTTTAGGCGTGTTGCGAACAGCCAGCCCTGCATCGATACCGGTATTTAAGACCGCGCAACAAAAAGGGCCTAACCCTCAGGGTTAAGCCCTTTTTGCGTCCAGCGATTGGATGACCGCTTAGGTGTTAGCGTTCAACCGCCAAAGCGATACCCATGCCACCACCGATACAGAGCGTAGCCAGACCTTTCTTGGCGTCGCGCTTCACCATCTCATGCAGCAGGCTGACCAGAATTCGGCAGCCTGACGCGCCGATCGGGTGGCCTAGGGCGATGGCGCCGCCATTGACGTTAACCTTGCTGGTATCCCAGCCCAGGTCCTTGTTGACCGACATGGCTTGAGCGGCAAAGGCTTCATTGGCTTCGATCAGATCTAGATCGTCTACCGTCCAACCCGCACGCTTAAGGGTGTTCTGAGTGGCGCAGATAGGACCGGTACCCATGATCGCCGGATCGACACCGGCGGTGCCGTAGGCCTTGATAGTGGCGATGGGGGTCAGACCTAGTTGTTGAGCTTTTTCTGCGCTGCACAGAATCACCGCTGCGGCACCATCGTTGAGGGTGGAGGAGTTCGCGGCGGTCACCGTACCGTCACGCTTGAAGGCTGGGCGTAAAGCGCCCAGTGAGGCGGCGGTTACGCCCGCACGGGGCTGTTCGTCACGCGCAAAAATAATGGGATCGCCTTTGCGCTGTGGAATAGACACCGGAATGATCTCATCGGCAAAACGGTTGGCGGCCAGAGCAGCTTCGGCCTTGTTTTGTGATGCGGCAGCGAATGCATCCTGCTCTTCACGGCTAAAGCCGTATTTTTCGACGATATTTTCGGTGGTAATGCCCATGTGGTAATCGTTGAACGCATCCCAGAGGCCATCGTTGACCATGGTGTCTACCAGATTCCAATTACCCATTTTCTGACCGTTACGCGAGTTCGGCAGATAGTGGCCGGAGTTGCTCATGCTCTCCTGGCCGCCGGCGATAACGATATCCGCATCACCCAGCATAATCGCTTGCGCCGCCATGTGGACGGTCTTGAGACCTGAGCCACAGACTTTGTTGATGGTGATAGCCGGGGTGGCGTGCGGCAGGCCGGCATTGATGGCGGCTTGACGAGCAGGGTTCTGTCCGCAACCTGCGGTCAGTACCTGGCCAAAAATAACTTCATCGATCTGATCTGCAGCAATGCCGGATTTCTCCAGTACGCCTTTAATAACGATGGCGCCTAACTGAGCAGCGGTGAACGGAGCAAGGGAGCCATTGAAGGAGCCGACAGCTGTACGACCAGCAGCAACGATAACAACATCACGCATAGAGAGACCTCATCCATAAAAGTGAACAGGGGTAGATCACCGGCGAATACTCACAACCGGTAATATCGCACCGCAGCCTGAAGTACCTAGACAAACGTAGGATAAGCACTGCGGGAGAGGCAAAGTAGCAGCTCATCCCTAGGTCTGTAAAGCGCTAGCGTTAATTGAGTATCACTTCAAGGTTGTCGATCAGCCGTGCCGCACCCAGGTGGGCAGCGGCCAGGATAATCAGTAAGTGATCACCCGGCGCGGCAGGTTGGAGATCGCTTTGGCGGCAGATATGGATGTAATCCGGTGTAAAGCCATTGCTGGCAAGCTGCTGGTTAGCCTGCTGTTCTAGCTCCTGAAAGGAGCGCGCGCCCTGTTTTAGTTGGGTGGCCAGTTCGTGGAGGGTGTCATAAAGAATGGGGGCAATGGCCAGTTCCGCTTCGCTCAGATAGCCGTTACGCGAACTCAGCGCCAGACCACTGTTGGCACGGCCGGTCGCTACCCCGATGATCTCTACCGGCAGGCTGAGATCTTCGGTGAGCTGGCGAATAACCGCCAGTTGTTGGTAATCTTTTTTGCCGAAGATGGCGTAATCCGGCTGGACGATACCGAACAGCTTGGTAACGACGGTAGCGACGCCGCGAAAGTGAGTCGGACGGCTGTTGCCACAGTGCAGGTCGGATAACGAACGGACTTCGACCACGGTCTGGATGTCGCTGCCGCGCGGGTACATCTCGTGCGCAGAAGGTGCGAACAGTAGGTGGCAGCCGTAGAATTCGAGTTTGCTCTGATCTTTTTCTAGGGTGCGCGGGTAGCTGTCCAGATCCTCATTGGCACCAAACTGCAACGGATTGACAAAAATGCTGGCGACCACCAGATCGGCTTGACGCACCGCCTCTTCGATCAGGCTCATATGACCGCGATGCAGGTTGCCCATCGTCGGTACGAAGGCGATGGTTTTACCGGCGCGGCGGGCGGCGTGCAGTTGTTGCCGCAGTTCTACGATGGTGTGGACAGTTAGCATCATTTTTCGAAACCATGCTCAGGCTGTGGAAAGGCGCCGCTGTGCACCGCATCGGCATAGGCTTTGATGGCCTCCTGAATGCTGTCAGCCTCGGCCATAAAGTTTTTGACGAATCGCGGTTTGCGCCCCGAGGTGATGTTGAGCAGGTCATGCAGTACCAGCACCTGAGCATCGGTATCTGCGCCTGCGCCGATACCGATCACCGGGATGTCCACCGCAGCCGTCAGCGTTTTGGCGAGCTGGGAGGGTACGCATTCGAGCAGCAGCATGGCGGCACCGGCCTGCTCGAGGATTTTGGCGTCTTCGAGCAGGGTGGCGGCGCTGTCATCGGAGCGTCCCTGAATGCGGTAGCCGCCGAGCTTGTGCACCGACTGCGGCGTCAGGCCTAGGTGGGCACAGACCGGAATACCGCGCTCGCCCAGTAAGCGGATACTCTCGGCCAGCCAGGCGCCACCTTCGAGCTTGACCAGGTGCGCACCCGCTTGCATCAAGGCTGCCGAGCTGTGCATCGCTTGCTCCGGCGTGGCGTAGCTCATAAACGGCAGGTCGGCCATGATCAAGGCGCCTTGGTTGCCGCGACTGACGCAGGCGGTATGGTAAGCCATCTCGTCGATGCTGACGGGCAGGGTGCTGTCATTGCCCTGTAGAACCATGCCCAGAGAATCCCCGACCAAGATCACTTCCACACCGGCTTCACTGACCAGCTGAGCAAAACAGGCGTCATAGGCGGTCAGGCAGGCAAATTTCTTACCGTCCTGTTTCATCTGATTCAAAGTATGCAGATTGATGTTTTTCATAGCAATTGTCGTTCAAATCGTGGAGCCGTGAGCGGCGATAGCTGGATTATACCTGTACCGGAGCCAGAGTGCCTCTGTCGCACCGGGCAATTAGTTGGGTGATGCTGTCGCCATTGGGGAATCGCAGCGCTGGGGCGATCTCTTGGAGCGGGTAGAGTACGAAGCTGCGCTCGGCGATATAGGGGTGGGGGACTTGCAGGCGTTCGCTATCAATCTGCAGGTCTCCGAACAACAGGATATCTAGATCCAGAGTGCGTGCCCCCCAGTGTTGACGCCGTATCCGATGGTGGCGCAGCTCCAGTGCTTGGAGTTGATCGAGCAGCGGCTCTGGTTGCAGCTGGGTGCGCAGTTGCGCCACGGCGTTTATATAGTCGGGCTGATCTTGGGGGCCTAGCGGATCGCTACGATACAGCTGAGAGTGCTGGATCAGTTTGCAGTAAGGCAGCTGTGCGAGTTCGATCAGTGCCTGACGGACCTGCTGCAGCGGATTGTCGAGGTTGCTGCCTAGGCCGATATAGAGATCGACAGCCTGAGGCAGCAGCGTAGCGCTCGGGCCCTTAGCCATGCGGTGATTTACGCCGGGTACGGCGCTTGCTATTACTGCGCTTGCGCGAGGGTCCGCTACCCAGTTGGGCGCTCATCAGCTCGCGTTGCTCACCCCGCGCCTGTTGATAGTCGGTCCACCATTGGCCCAGATCATCCAGCTGTTCGCCGCTGGCCTCGCGCATCAACAGAAAATCATAGGCGGCGCGAAAGTTGGGGTGCTCGATCAGTTGCGCAGCGCGATTACCATTACGGCGCGGCAGGCGATATTGCAGCTCCCAGATATCCCGCATAGAGCCGGAGAAGCGCCGTGGGATAGAAGATGCGCGTGACTGGAGCTGATGAATCTCCAGCGCGGCCTGGTGCAGTGCCGGAATCTGAGGAACCCCCTGCTTTTTCAGGCGCTCTAGAATTTCGAGCAGCGGGTACCAGAGCATCGCGGCATAGAGAAACGCCGGAGTGACACTCTTGCCCTGTTTGATCCGAGTGTCGGTGCTGCGCAGCGCTTGGATGATCAGTTGCTCGGCGTGCCTGCCCTGCTCTTGGTTGAGTATTTTATGGGTGCTGGGAAACAGTGTTGCAAACAGCTGGTAGTGGCGCAGCATCCGGAAGGTGGTCTCGCCCTGCCCCGACATCAATAGTTTCAGTACCTCTTCAAATAAGCGTGCCGCTGGAATATCGCTCAGCAGATGAGCCAGGCGCTGGATCGGTTCCTCGGTATGCGGCTCGATACTAAATTCCAGTTTGGCCGCAAAGCGGATCGCTCGCAGCATGCGTACCGGATCTTCGCGGTAGCGTGCCTCAGGATCACCGATCATTCGTAGTCTGCAGTGCTCCAGATCATCCCAGCCGCCGACGTAATCGTGAACACTGAAATCGTTGATGGTGTAATAGAGTGCGTTGACGGTGAAGTCGCGGCGCAGGGCGTCCTCTTCAACGGTGCCGTACACATTGTCCCGCAGAATCATGCCGCCATCGTCTTGCCGGCCATGTTGATCGGCATCGTTATGGGCCGCTTCATGGCTGGCACGGAAGGTCGCCACTTCAATAATTTCGCGACCGAACCGCACGTGTACCAGTTTGAAGCGGCGACCGATCAGGCGTGAATTGCGAAACAGCTCATGGACCTCTTCGGGGTGGGCCTCGGTAGCCACATCAAAATCTTTGGGGTGCAGGCCCAGTTCGATATCGCGCACACAGCCACCCACTAGATAACTTTCGTAGCCGGCATCTTTGAGGCGATACAGCACTTTCAGCGCGTTGTCGCTGATCTCGTTGCGGGTTACGTAGTGTTGAGCCCGTGGGATAATGTTGGGACGGCTGTCGTTGTTGATAGGCTGACTCGGCTCTGCTGATATGGGATGGCGTCTGGCTGTACGGTTCATGCTCGCGTAGAGCAGGCCGATGACTACCCAGGGTAGTAGCGCAATGATTACGCCTAAAGAATTAGAATCCATGTGTTGTTAACGCTTAACCGCAAAATAAAAAGGAGCGCAATGATACCATTCGCCGGGTTATGAGCAAATGCCAGCAGGTCATTGAGTTTCATGGGTACTTAAGAGCGGATTAAGAGGAGCTTAAGGAGGGGGGCTAAGCGAAGCTTGATCATCCAGAAGAGAGGCTGATCGCTTGAATAAAGGCGTCACTGAAATGGATAACGGAGAGTTATTGTTATTGCCGTTATCTATTTCTACGCTGCTTTACCTCAAGCGATCCGCGTGGGTCTCTGTTGTTATTGTTCTGTGAAACCGGTCTCATCCATCTAGAGCCCTTGTTGTTATTATTGAGCTCCGGTGCCGAGATTTTTATTGTTGTTGGGTTCTGTATAGCAGGCGTCGTGCCATGTTTATCAAGAGCTATTAAAACAACAGGTTGTCATGGTTAGTGGTTTTTATCATTTCGCTCGATGACCAAGGCGTTACCTAATGAAGCTTTTGGGTAACGGTTGCTGTGTGTAATCGTAACGCTTTTCGCTCTCGGCGTTGTTTAAGGTTGTGGGTCGTTACTGACAGAGGTTGTTTGATCTGACAACAGTTACTCCTCGCGCTGTTTGCGGGGGATGCCTAAACGTTGGCGTCGTTCCCATAGCGTTTTTCGGCTGATCCCCAGCCGTTTTGCCAGTTCTGTTTCGGTCATGTGTTGCTGGTGCTCCAGAACAAAGCGCTGAAAGTAATCTTCCAGTGATAGGGCCGGCGAAACGGCTTGTGTGCCAGGGTAGTAACTCGGTGTCCTGCTGTCTGTATCAGGCGTAGGCGCGCGGTTAGTGTCTTCTGGGTAGCCTGTCTGGGCGCTAGGGTGAGTGTCCAGACCCAGCAGGTCGACCGAGATCAGCTCGGTTTCGTTGAGGATGACCGCCCGCTCGATGGCGTTTTCCAGCTCACGCACATTACCAGACCAGCGGTAGCTGAGCATGGCGTTGCGGGCTTGAGTAGAGAGTCGCATCGGTACGGTTGCCATGCGCTCGCAGGCTTTATTGAGAAACTTTTCTGCTAGTTCAATGATATCTTCACCGCGATCACGCAGCGGCGGCATGGCGATCTCCATAATATACAGACGGTAGAACAGGTCTTCGCGGAAGTGGCCGGTTCGAGTCATCGCTTTGAGATCGCGATGGGTGGCCGCGATCAGGCGGATATCGACCTTCAGCGGCTGAACGGATCCGACCCGCCGAATTTCGCCCTCTTGCAAGACGCGCAACAGTCGTGCCTGGGCCTCAAGGGGCAGCTCGCCAATCTCGTCAAGAAACAGGGTGCCGCCGTTGGCGGCTTCGATCAGACCGCGATGGGTGCTGACCGCGCCGGTGAAGGCCCCTTTTTCATGGCCGAATAACTCGGACTCGATCAGGGTTTCCGGAATCGCCGCGCAGTTAACCGAGATCATCGGCGCCAGGGCACGCAGGCCCTGTTGATGGATGGCATGCGCCGCCAACTCTTTACCGGTCCCAGATTCGCCCTGGATGAGTACCGTGGCGTCGGTACGGGCGACTTTGCGGATCCGAGAAAACAGCTCCAGCATCGGTTGGCTTTGACCGATCATGTAATGGGATCCGCAGATCTCCATCGTTGGTATAACCGGCTCTGCTTTCTCAGGAAGGGGGGTCGCGCGTTGACTGAGAATGGCGCTAATGCTCTGCAGCATCTCGTCGTGGTTGAACGGCTTGGCGATGTAATCGACTGCCCCTAGTTTCATGGCGTCTACTGCCGAGCGCATGCTGGCATAGCTGGTCATGATTAACACCGGCGTGCTGCCAACCCGCTCAATCAGATCGGTGCCGGGGCGGCCGGGTAGGCGTAGATCGCTGATAATCAGATCGAAGCGCTGTTGTTCGAAGAGTGCCAGTGCCTGGTCAACTGAATCGGCGCTCTGTACCTGATAGCTGTTGCGTTCCAGAAACTTCTGCAGTGCGGCGCGGATGACCTCTTCATCTTCGACGATCAGGATATGGCTCATACGCTACTGTCTCTGTTACTGAAGGGAGGGGGCATGATCCTAGGAAGGGTCAGGATTACCCGGGTGCCGCTATTTTCCGCAACATCGACCGGGCTTTCAATCTGTACGCTGCCGTAATGTTCTTGGATGATGCTATAGACCAATGATAACCCTAAGCCTGTGCCTTGGCCGGGGTCTTTGGTGGTGAAAAAAGGTTCAAACAGGCGTTTTTGGAGTGTGGCCGGGATGCCACTGCCCTGATCTTCGATATGGATCAGTACGCTGATATCGGTTTCATAGCTTTGGATGCGTACCGAGGAACCCGGCTCTGAGGCGTCAGCAGCGTTGTTGAGCAGGTTAACAAACACCTGCAGCAAACGCTGGTTGTCACCCTGTATCTGCAGTCGACTGTCGCACAGGTTGAGGTAGTTGAGCTGTTTGCGTCTCGGATCCAGGCGTACCAATTCTATGGCTTGCTTGACGCAGTGGTAGGGAGACAGACATTGCTGCGATTCGGGACGATATTGGTTGCCGCTGTGAGAGAAATTCATCAGTGCCTTGACGATAGTATCGACCCGGTTGGTCTGTTGCAAAATCTGTTCGCTGGCCTGGAGCACCTCTGCCGGATCTGTTTCGAACTTGAGGTTTTGCGCCAGGCAGGCGATGCCGGTGATCGGGTTGCCGATCTCATGTGCAACCCCAGCGGCGAGTCGACCAATAGAGGCCAGGCGTTCGCTGTGGGCCAGTTCATCGGCGAGCAGTTGGTTTTCCGTTTGGTCTTCCAATAGCAGCACCTGGTTGGCGTGTGCGTGGCTAGGGTTCAAAGGGCGGTGTTGCTCGGACAGTATCGCTTTGTGGAGACTGAAAAACCGCGGTTGACCGTCGATGGTCAACCGCTGATTGGGGTTGCTGAGATCGGGTTTTTGCGCAAAGCGGCTCAGCAGTTCCCGCCAGGGTGTGGGCAGCGCGTCGAGGCGCTGACCGAGCACCTGGGTTCCGGGAACGCCGGTGAAGTTTTCTAGCTCACGATTCCACAACAGAATCTGGCCCGTCTCGCCTAGCGAGCAGACGCCAATCGGCAGGTGTTGCAGGGTCTTTCGGTGCAAGCGGCGTAATTGGTCCAGTTCTGCCGCCAGTCCAGAGAGTTGGTCTTTCGATTTCTCCAGATGGCTTTCCAGTAAATGAATGTCCTGGCGGCTAAAACTGTCGCTGGGGCTGTGCTCCAGGCTTAATAACGATAGCGCTTCAACAGGGCCCAGTAAGGCCGATAGATTGATCTCTAGTTGATCCTGAAGTCGTTCGAGCGCTTGAGGGCGGGTTTCAGTGCTCTCGAGTTGCAATTGGTGTAGTGCCAGGCTCACTTCGCGCTGAGCGCTCTCTTGTCCTAGTCGTGCCGCGAGACGATTGATCAGGGTGCTGATGTCGGCCAGCGGGGCGCGTTCGCTTTGCGGGCGGTGGAGGGCGCTGAGGATGCAGGAGTTAGCGGCGAGCTGTTCGTCACTTCCGGCTTTTCTCAGGGATGAGACGATGATAAAAATAACGATGTTAATCGCCAGAGCCAGGGTCGCTATCTCGTGCCAGCTGCCATCGTTAAATTGAAACAGCGTTGCGACCTGCTGCGACTGCGGAATCAGCGACCCTAGCATCGATATCAACCAGATCGCCATACTGGTGCTCAACCCGAGAACAAAGCCCCTTCGGGTACCGCCGGGCCAGAATAGGGTCGCGAGTAATCCGGGCAGGAATTGCAGGAAGGCGATAAAGGCGACCAGTCCCATATGGTAGAGCGCGGTCCGTTCGTCGGTGATCCGAAAAAACAGATAGCCCAGCATGATGATCAGCACAATGAGCAGGCGCCGGCTCCAGACCAGCTTGGAGTAAAGCTGGTTGCTGCTCTGTAGCGGCAGGAAGGGCAGGATCAGGTGGTTCAGGGTCATCCCAGCGAGCGCGATACTGATGACAATTAATAGCCCGCAAGCTGCTGCAAGACCGCCTAGATAGGCCAGCAGGCTCAGTAGCGGGGTCTGGGTATACTGCCCCAGCATGAGGCTGAAATATTCGGGGCGACCCTCGATATTGAGCGCTAAGCCTGCCCAGAGGATCGGCGGTATCGAGATTGAAAATAGCAGCATGAGCAGGGGGAACCCCCAGCTGGCTTTGCTCAGCAGTCGGCTATTACTATTTTCGGTGAACAGTAGGTGAAACATGTGTGGCATCACCACTACCGACGTCATAAAGCCGATCAGCAGGGTGCGCCAGTAGTCCCCTTCGATCGGTTGATTGAACGCGCTGGAGCGGGTCGGATCTTCGAGCAGCCAGCGTTCCATCTCGGCATTGCTGCCAAATACACCATAAATGGCGAATAACGCCAGGCTGCAGAGCGCCACAAGCTTGATCAGAACGCTGCTGGCCATCGCCACGACGAGGCCTGCGGTGTGGTGGCGGATGGACGGATGCTGTGAGCCGAACAGTGCTGAAAATAGGGCGATACTGATGCAGAAAACCGCAGCGATGGTATTGTTTTCTGCTGCGCCACTCAGCAGTTGGGTGCTGTTAGTGACGGATTCTATCTGCATCGACATTAGCGGTAAGCTAGCGATCAGCATCAGTACCGTGACCAGTGTTCCGGCCAGTTGGCTACGAAAGCGGAACGCAAACAGATCAGCGATAGAGCTGAGCTGGTAGGATTTGCTGATCCGCAGTAGCGGTAGCAGGATAATGGGGCTGAGAATGAAGGATAGCGAGGCGCCCACGTAGGAGGCCATAAACGCATAGCCATAATTCTGCGCCAGTCCGGTGGCACCATAAAAAGTCCAGGCGCTGGCATACACTCCCAGTGCCAATATAAAGGTGCTGGGATGGCTCGATATGCGCTTGGAAATATAGTTTTGATTGGTGGCGTAAGTGATGCCCAGCAGTACCAGCAGGAAGCCGATGCCTAAACTGTATAGCAGGCCGAGGTTAAAGCTCATCCTGGCTCCGTTTTAGCTCAAACCAGGCCGTTAGCACGATCAGTGCCAGCCAGGCCAGAAAGGGACTGTACCAGGGGTGATCGATATCAGCCCAGAATTTGATCATTTCTGGTGATAGCAGATAAATCGCCAGGATCAGTACGGCGATCAGCCGGTACATCGACATCTCAGGACTCCAGCAGCGATTCGGCAAGATGGGGTTGGCGTGGTACTCGGGAGCGGTTCCAGTGACGAACACCCCAGTGGAGCATCTCATGAGTCGAGGCCCCCCGCAAATCCTCAGGGGGTTGTTGTCCCAGCAGTGTTAGCCCTTGGTGCAGTGCGTCAGCGGGGCGCTTGGGGTCGATGGCGCTAGCGAAGGTCTGCTTGCTCAATTTTTGTCCCAGATGATTCACCAGAATGGGGATGTGGCTGTACAGGGGTGTCGGCAGCTGCAGCAGCCGCTGCAGATGAATCTGTCGCGGTGTCGAGTCGAGCAGGTCGTAACCACGGACGATATCGGTGACCTGCTGGTCGGCATCATCGATAACCACTGCGAGCTGGTAGGCATAAAAGCCATCCTTGCGACGAATGACAAAGTCACCGACATCCTGGCTGAGCTGTTGCTGATAATGACCCTGGATGGCGTCATCAAAACTGATCCGCGAGTCGGTGGTCTTGACCCGAATCGCCGCCGGGGGTGCTGCGCTGAGGGGCGCTGTAGAGGCAAGGGTTGCGTCTGCTGATGGCTTGGTCTGTTGGGCTGGTGGCCGGCAGTAGCCGTCGTAGATCGATGCGTTGCGCTGTGCTAGCTGTTGGCGCGAGCAGTAGCAGGGGTAGGCGTGTTGCTGCTGGAGTAGGTGCTGGGTAGCCTGTTGGTACTGCTCGAGGTGCTGGCTCTGGTAGCGGACCGGTCCATCCCAGTAAAAGCCAAAGTGTTCTAGGGTGTGGAGGATCTGATCGGCGGCACCGGCTACTTCTCGAGGGGGATCCAGGTCTTCCATGCGTACCAGCCAGCGGCCCTGATTGGCGCGGGCGTCGAGAAAGCTCGCCAAGGCGGCAAGCAGCGAACCAAAGTGCAGCGCGCCTGTGGGCGAGGGAGCAAAACGACCTATATAGTGGCGGGTCCCTGGCATCACAGGCTTCGATAGCAGGCTCGGTAACGCCACACAGAGGCGTGGCGTTGTCGATTAGCTACCCAGTTGCCGCTCTTTGATTTCGGCAAGGGTTTTACAGTCGATGCACTGGGTCGCGGTCGGACGTGCTTCGAGTCGGCGGATGCCGATCTCAACGCCACAGGAGTCGCAGTAACCGTAATCATCCTGTTCGATGCGCTCCAGGGTGCCGTTGATCTTCTTGGTCAGCTTGCGTTCGCGATCCCGAGTCCGTAATTCGAAGCTGAACTCCTCTTCTTGGCTCGCCCGATCGGCAGGGTCGGCAAAATTGGACGCGTCTTCCTTCATATGGTTGATGGTGGTATCGACCTCTTCCATCAGCTCCCGTTTCCAGGAATTAAGAATACCTTTGAAGTGTTCGCGCTGCGCTTCGTTCATGTATTCTTCGCCCTTTTGAGGCTGGTAAGGCTGGTAGTGCTTGAGTAACGATTCTTTAGTCTGTGGCATGGTAAGCCTCACTTCATATCTAAGTTCACGCGGACGCCGCCGCGATCAATCCATTTAACGCATCACCTTCTAATGGTGACGGGCGTCGGTTCGTGCCGCAATACTGTTCCGAGCGAAGCTTGGAGGTTGTCAGAAACAGGCGCAAGAAACTACCAGATCTTAGGGGTATGCGCTAGCCCGTATTGCAGAATGGTTCCTTTGTCGTGCTGGTCGCGTTTATGTACAGCAATCGCCGTATTGTTGTGGTGTTGGCTGTTGCGTTAATCGTCGTGCTAATTGCCGTGCGGAGCGTGCATCAAGGTCGTCTGCATTATCTTACCTCAAGCCGCCGAGGTCGTGTTTTGATCCTTAGAGTAATAGAAGATATAGATAGTTCGCTTAAAGGGCTTTTATCCAGACCCTAGAGTTAGTCAGAGTATAGCCGATGGGGGTGGTGGTTCTGGTAGAGAGACGCTGCCGATCCCTGTTTGTGGTTGCGGTATGGCGCGCTCGGATGGTGCTGATTGGGTATTGTTATACAGGGAGGAGGCTGACACAATTGCTCATCAATTTACAGCTGCGGCGAGACCGCCTGGCTATTATTTTTTGGAGAGGCTAATGGCTCATCACGCAAATACTGAATTTGTGCCGCTCAATATAGCAGTATTGACCCTGTCTGATACCCGTACTCTAGACAATGATACCTCGGGTGATACGTTGGCAGAGCGTCTTGAGGCGGAAGGGCATCGTACCGGCGATCGCGCCATTATCAAAGATGATATCTATCTGCTGCGGGCCAAGGTCTCGCAATGGATCGCCGATCCCGATATTCAGGCGGTGCTGATCACTGGCGGGACAGGCTTTACCGCCCGTGATACCACGCCCGAGGCGGTGTTGCCGCTATTCGATAAACAGATCGAAGGTTACGGTGAGTTGTTTCGGCAGCTCTCCTTTGCCCAGATCGGTTCCTCGACAGTACAGTCCAGGGCTGTAGCGGGGGTCGCCAACCGGACGGTTATTTTTTGTATGCCCGGTTCTACCGGTGCCTGTCGATTGGCCTGGGATGGCATCATCAAAGAGCAGTTGGATGCCCGGCATAAGCCCTGCAATTTTATCGAAATGGTATCCATTAAAGGTTCGGGTTTCTGCAAGGGTGAGCGCCAATGAGTTGCGCACCTTTGGCTGGATGCTGTGATCAGCCGGGCTTAATGCCGTTTGAACAGGCGCTGACGCAGTTACTGGCATCGGTCACCCCGACCCAAGAAACCGAGGTGCTGTCACTGCAGCAGGCGCTGGGGCGCGTGCTGGCCGAGGATCAGTGCGCCGGGCTGGACGTGCCCCCGAGTGATAATAGCGCCATGGACGGTTACGCGGTTCGCATTGCCGATCTGCAGGCTGCCAATGGCAAGCCGCTGCGGGTCAGCCAGCGCATCCCTGCTGGCGCCGATCCGCAGCCGTTGCAGCCCGGAACGGTGGCGCGCATCTTTACTGGCGCCACCATTCCCGAAGGAGCTGATGCGGTAGTGATGCAGGAGCATGTGCAGCTGGAGGGTGACTGCGTGATCATTCCGGCGGCTACGCAACAGGGCGATCACATACGCCGCCGTGGTCAGGATATCGCCATGGGTACGGTGGTCGTTGCCGCGGGGGTGCGTTTGCAGCCGCAGCATCTGGGGGTTCTGGCCAGTGTTGGGGTGGCAGAGTTTGCCTGTTATAAGCGCTTGCGGATTGCGGTACTCTCCAGTGGTGATGAGCTGGCTCAGCCGGGGCAGGTCGCTCGGCCGGGGCAGATCTATAACTCGAATCGTTATACTCTGATCGGTTTGGTACAGCAGCTGGGGATGGAGCTGATCGATCTGGGAACCGTGGCGGATACATTGCAGGCAACCCAGGCGGCGCTGGTTGAGGCAGCCCAGCGTGCGGACTGTATTATCACCAGTGGCGGGGTCTCGGTCGGAGAAGAGGATCATATCAAGCCTGCGGTTGAGGTCTTGGGTGAGATCAGCCTGTGGAAGCTGGCGATCAAGCCTGGCAAGCCGCTGGCGTTTGGGCAGGTAGCAGGCGTGCCCTTTATCGGCCTGCCTGGAAATCCGGTATCGGCGATGCTCTGTTTTCAGGTGTTAGCACGGCCGGTGTTGCTGAAAATGCAGGGTGTCGGCGCAGCCGTTCGCTCGGGTGTGCAGTTGCCGATTCAATACCATCGGTCTAAGCCGGAGCAGCGTCGAGAATATATCCGCGTGCAGCGACTGGATACCGAGCAGGGCGTGGTGCTGCAGCCGTATACCAATCAAAGTTCGGGCGTGCTGACCTCTGTGGCATGGGCCGACGGTTATGCGGTAATTCCTGCAGGTGCGACCGTTAATCCGGGTGATCGAGTAGAATTTATCGCCTTTACCGAGTTGTGCTGAAGACAGCAGTTTGCTAAAGGCGCCGGTGTGCTTGAGCGTTGGGTCGCTGCTCAAGCAGGCCGGTATTCAGCCAGCGGCTGCTGCCGTCCATTAGCGTTGCGCTAAGGCGGCATTATCTTTAGGCCCGTCTGGCGTATACTCATTCCCCTTGAAACTTGATGCGGATCATGGGCAGGCCGGGTTTGGTTTGTTACCGTGCACGGCTCGTTCCTCGAGTTCATCAAGCGCTCGTACGCAGTGATTAGACGATAGGTGTCAGTATGGAGTTGGTGTGTCCGGCGGGAAACTACCCGTCGTTAAAAGTGGCCGTGGATAACGGTGCAGATGCGGTGTACATCGGTTTTAAAGATGATACCAATGCGCGGCATTTTGCGGGTCTCAACTTCAATGATAAGAAGGCCCATCAGGCGCTGGATTACGCCCGTGATCGCGGCGTGAAGGTGTTTGTCGCGGTGAATACCTACCCGCAGCCCAGTGGCTGGAAACGCTGGGCTGCGGCCGTGGATCTGGCCGCCGATCTGGGGGTCAGCGCGCTGATCGCCGCAGATATGGGGGTGCTGGGTTATGCCGCAGAGAAACACCCCGAGTTGGGGTTGCACCTGTCGGTGCAGGGGTCGGCCACCAACTACGAATGTCTGAAATTTTACCATGAAAACTTTGGTATCCGCCGGGCGGTGCTGCCACGCGTGCTGTCGATGGCACAGGTGCGCCAGGTGGCGGCCCTGAGTCCGGTGGAGATCGAAGTCTTTGCCTTCGGTTCACTCTGTATCATGGCCGAAGGGCGCTGTTACCTCTCCTCCTATATCACCGATCAGTCGCCTAATACCTGCGGTGCCTGTTCGCCAGCCCACGCGGTGCGCTGGGAAGAGCAGGCCGATGGCGGCCTTGAAACGCGGCTCAACGATGTGCTGATCGACCGCTATCAGGCGGGTGAAAAAGCCGGTTATCCGACCCTGTGCAAGGGCCGGTTTCAGGTTGGCGGTAACACCTTTCATGCCTTGGAGGAACCCACCAGCCTCAATACCCTGGAGTTGTTGCCGGAGCTGCAACAGGCGGGTGTTCGAGCGGTTAAGATCGAAGGGCGTCAGCGTAGCCCCGCCTACGTCGAGCAGGTGGTGAGTGTCTGGCGTCAGGCGATCGATGCGATGCAGTCTGACCCCCAGGGTTATAGCGTAAAGCCCGAGTGGATGAGCGTGCTGGGTAATGTCTCCGAAGGGACTCAGACTACGTTAGGCGCTTATTCGCGCCCCTGGCAATAATGGCGATCGTTAATGCGGTTTTAAGAGGTTGGTTATGAAGTTGTCTCTGGGTTCCTTGTTGTTTTATTGGCAGCGTGAAAAGGTCTATGCATTTTATCGGCAGATGGCGGAGCAGCCACTGGATGTGATCTATCTGGGTGAGAGTGTCTGTTCCAAGCGCCGCGAGCTGAAGACCCAGGAGTGGATCGAGTTGGGGCAGGAGCTGGCTGCGGCAGGCAAAGAGGTGGTGTTATCGTCGCTGGTACTGATCGAGGCAGAGTCAGAACTCAAGACCCTGCGGCGGCTATGCGATAACGGTGAGTTGCGGGTCGAGGCCAATGATATGGGCGCGGTGCAGATGCTGGCAGAACGCGGCTTGCCGTTTGTGACCGGCCCGGCGATCAATATCTACAACGCCCGTAGTTTGCAGGCGCTACACAAGCGAGGACTACAGCGCTGGGTGATGCCGGTAGAGCTCTCAGGTACGACTCTGGCCGATATTCTCAGCGATGCGCAGCAGTTGGGATTTGGCGATGCGATAGAAACCGAGGTGTTTAGTTACGGTTTGTTACCGCTGGCCTATTCGGCGCGTTGTTTTACCGCGCGGGCGCGCAATCTGCCTAAAGATCAGTGTCAGTTTGTGTGTATCGATTATCCTCAGGGCCTGCCGATGGCGAGTCAGGAGGGGCAGGAGGTGTTTACCATCAATGGTATTCAGACCCTGTCAGGACAAAGCTACAATTTACTCCCGGAGCTGGAGCAGATGCGGCAAATGGGGGTGGATATTGTTCGTCTTAATCCTCAGGGCGAGGCGATGGTGCAGGTCATTCAGCAGTTCCGCGAGCAGCTGGATGGTCGCTCGCAACAGATCCCGACAATTCCTGCCGAGGCCGTCAATGGCTACTGGTATCAAAACGCCGGGTTGGTGAACACTTACCAGCCCTGAGTCGCCAACAGGGCTGTCAATAAGTCCGGGTTTACTCAAAAGCTTGCAGCGTTGCAGGCTTTTGTTGTTTTTGATTTGAGGAGTTGGTTTGAGGATGACCTAGATCAGCAAATAGTCGCTGAACTCTGTCAGGAGGCGCGGGTTTGTATAAAATAGCGCTTTTACCTATTGACGAGTAGTTATGTTACCTAAGGCGATTTACGAGGTTCTACCCTATGCCTATCTTTTTACCGCGCTGGGTCTGCTAGCAGGGCATTCTGATTTGATCGTGCTGGGGTTCGCCTGGCTTCTCTATACCGGCGCCGTGATTATCTGGGTGTTGCGCTCAGATGCGCGGCGGATCAATCCGCGTCAACCCAAGGACAAGAAGCGCATCTTCCTACACGATGATTTTTATGAATCGCTGCCGTTTTTTTACCTGGGTGGTGGTATTCTGGTGATGCGTTTTCTAGGCGATGCGGTGTTTTTCTATGCTGGGCTGATGCTGTTGCTGTTTGGTGTGTCTGTGTTGGTCGTGCGGATCAACAAGCGCAAAATATCCTGGATCGATGACTGGCGTCGCTATCGGGGTTCTGCCTCGGTGGCCCAAACCGGGCATCGCAAAAAAATTACCAGTCAGATCTGCGATCGATGCCTGATCAACAAAAGCTGCCGCTCCACGGGTCTTAGCGATAAGTCCAATATCAGAGTTATGGACTGGCTCGCGATTGAGCGTGACCATGAGGCGTTGGTAAAACTGGGCGAGGAGATTAGTGAAATTGAATGCGGTCCGGTTTCCGAAGAGCAACTGCTCAAAGTGTTGCTTAACAATAAACCATACCAAAAGCACTGCTTGGTGCTGACCAATCGGCGTAAAATGAGATCGGTAGCGATTTAACCGGCAGCAGGTTATAGGTTAAAGTAATATTCATTTGACCCTGTCGGCCAGGGCGCGTAAAACAACGGCTTGGTTGTTTTGAGGGTTTTGGGGTCGCGTAAACGCTATGGATATTCATCAACAACAGCTGGCCCTGGCCGCCATTCGTCGTCACTGTTTATTCGCCAGTTTCTCAGAAGCGGAGCTACAGCGGCTGCTCGGAGCGGTTAGCCTGTACGCGCTTGGCCCGGAGCAGGTGCTATTTTGCCAGGACCAGCCCGCCAAGCAGTTCTACCTGTTAGCCGATGGCCTGATAAAACTGTATCGCAGCGCAGCCGATGGCAATGAAAAAGTGGTGGAGATTATCACCCCTGGTCAGACCATTGCCGAGGCGGTAATCTTTATGCGTAGGTCGGCTTTTCCAGTCAGTGCCCAGGCCCTGAATCCGTCGCGTGTCTACGGCATTGATGGTGCCACCTATGTCGAGTTGCTGCATCATAATATGGATGCCTGCATGCGAATTCTGGGTGATCTGAGTATGCGTCTGCATGCGCGTTTGAATGATGTGGTACATCTGACCCAGCAGAACGCGACCTATCGCGTGGTGCGCTTTCTGGCGTCACAGCTGCCTGCAGGGTCGCAAGACGGCGCGCTGCTCTGTCTTAGTTCACCCAAGCACGTTATCGCCTCAAGGTTATCGGTTAAACCTGAGACCTTTTCTCGGATCATGTCGACCCTGGCTCAGCAGGGGGTCATTGAGGTTAAAGGGCGAGATATTAAGGTCATCGATATAACGCGCCTATTTGAGTTTGAATAGCGTCGAGTCGTTGATGGCCCGGTCTGAGGCGTTGTTACCGCTTGTCAGTGCTGCTTACAAGGCGTGGTTTCGTGCTTTAAAATCTGAATCTGAATCTGAATCTGTAGTGCTCAGGGCGCTGCCCTGACCGCCGTGCCGGTGTAGGTGCTCGGCAATCGCGTTGAAGGTGGGCCAGCGATTATCACACCAGTCCGGTGCCAGTAGCGTGGGGCGCCGTGCTGTCGCGGTCACTCGGTGATAGACGACCTCCCAGGGTGTATGACGGATCATCTGAGCGGCCGTCTCGACGTAATCATCAAAACTGATCGCGCCGATCTCGCCACGTTGCCACTGTCTTGCCATCTGGCTGCCCTTGACAATATGCAGAGGGTGCAGTTTTAAGCCTTGGCAGCCTTGCTCCAAGACTCGATCCAAGGTGATCAGACTGTCGCTAGGGGCTTCGCCCGGCAAGCCAATAATGAGATGGGTGCAGACCTTGAGGTTGCGGGCTTGGGCGCGCTGGACCGCATCGACATAGGCGGCAAAGTGATGGCCACGATTAATCCGCTCCAGGGTCGTGTCGAAGGCAGATTGCAGGCCGAGCTCCAGCCACACCTCGGCGCCCTGGTCTTGATAACCCGCCAGCAGGTCTAGGGTAGCGTTAGGCACGCAGTCGGGCCGGGTGCCAACGCACAGGCCTACGATATCTGCAACCTCTAGTGCCTCTTGGTACATTTGGCGCAGCGTTTCAACTTCGGCATAGGTGTTAGTGTAGGCCTGAAAATAGGCCAGATAGCGCTTGGCTCGCATTCCCGGTTTGCTGTTTTCCAGCTGCTCGCGGATGCTCTCCTGGGTTTGAGTTCTAGCATTAAAAGAGGCGTTGTTGCAGAACGTGCAGCCGCCGCGTCCTAGCGTTCCGTCGCGGTTCGGACAGGTGAACTGCGCGTTGATGCTGAGTTTGTGGACCTTTTCACCAAAACGCTGTTTCAGATCGCGGCCAAGGCTGTTGATGTGGTCGTGCAGTTGCATAAGCGTCCGAGTCTAAAGCGCTGGGTGATAAATGCGGCGCATTATATGCTAAAACCCCGTCAATCGGGATCAATCACCGCATTGATTTACTGGGTGTCGCACTTCACTCGATAGCAACGGCGGACTACAATGGCTCCAAATTCGAGTAAATGGTTAAAGACTATGGTAGCTGTTGTGCGATCTGCATTGTTGTTGCTGGGGTTGATAATAGCCTTGGTCGCCTGGGCTAATCATGCGCAAACCGAACCCGCTGATGGCACGGTTAATAGTTTCATTGAGGTGACCCCTCCTAAGGCCATCAAACCGGTTGCTATGGTGCGAAATGAATCAGAAGCTATTGATCTATCTGCTTTTCGCGGCAAGCTGGTGCTGCTGAATTTTTGGGCAACCTGGTGTCCTCCTTGTTTGCGCGAGCTGCCGGCGTTGGATCGCTTGCAGCAGCGCTTGGGCAGCGACAGCTTTGAGGTGGTTGCTGTGGCGTTGGATCAGCGTGGCTATACCGGCGCCCGTGAATTTTATGACAAGCTGAAGATTGAGCACCTGCAGCTCTATCATGGTTCGGCCGAAGCCTTCGCCGAGGAGTTTCCGGTAGATGTGTTTCCCGCGAACTTTCTGATCGACTCCGAGGGTCGGGTGCTGAGTTTTCTACGCAGCTACGCCGACTGGGATGCGCCGGCAGCAGAAAACATGATTCTGCGGCAGCTTCAGGTACGCTGAATATAAACAAGGCGGGAAAACGCGGTTGCGTCCAGACGGCGAATCGAGCATAATTCTCGCCCGTTGGAGGTGCTGCCGGTTTCGGTTTATCTCCTCGTTATGGTGGCCCTGTCGGTCCCCCCGCAACAAGAAACCGTTAACCTGGTCAGGCCCGGAAGGGAGCAGCCACAGCGGTGGATCTGTGTGCCGGGGTGTGGCTGGCGGGGCTGCCTCCATTCCAAGTAACATATGGTTACTTAAGGCTTTTGTGTTGTTAGAACCTGTTGTTCGCTCAAGTGCGATACAGGGTGCGACACCTGGATCGCTGGCTCGATCTTCTGCTTACCTTGAATCTTGTCGATACAACCTCTTCTACTCCCGCATTCGCGTGCCGCAGGCGCTACGTTCGTTGTTTTCATCTGTTGATATCAGACGTTCGTTGCAGGCCCGGTGTCGGCGGGAAGCGGTTCTCCACCGACAGCTACACGAAGCACCGCTACAAGCACCCATACCCGTACTGGCTTCCATTGATGGGTAATAACGCGAAACATACAGCCTCAGCCGCGAGCGGAATAGATCAGCTTAGGTTGGCTTTGTATTAACAACGACGCTGGCTGGACTGCTGTCAGGCTGCCGAATCGTTTCGCTGATCAACCAGTCGATCACCCTCGCCATCGCTTGCTCTGGGCTGTCTCCCTGGCTCAGGGCCTGCTCATAGAGCTGCGCTTGGCAGTGCGCGCTGGTGCCGCGGCTGAGGATAGTCAGGGCGTGTTGGGTTTCGCTATGGCAGTGCATCTCGTGAGCCGCCTGGTCGATCGCCTCCAGCCATTGCTGTAGCAGTGCTTTGAAATCGATGATCGATTCACGCTGGAAGTCGATTAAGCCCCTGTCGATACCATAGCGCTGCGCGCGCCAGAGATTCTCTTGAATCAGCATCGGAGCATAGGTTCGCCAGCGCTGGTTGTTGTCGCGCAGGTTGCTGAGCATCTTCAGGGTCGCTACATAGAGCGCGGCGATGCACAGGGCGTCGTCGATTCGGGTGCAGACGTCAGTAATACGCATCTCCAGCGTTGGATAATGACAGGAGGGGCGTAGATCCCACCAGAGCATCGACGCATCTTTGATCAGCCCTGCGTTGATCAGCACATTCACATGGCGCTGATAATCGGACCAGGAGTCGAAACGGTCGGGAATCCCGGTTCTCGGCAGCTGGTTAAACACCGACAGGCGATAGGATCTGAGCCCGGTGTTGTCACCCCCCCAGAAGGGTGACGAGGTGCTCAGTGCGAGCAGCTGGGGGAGGAAGTAGACGCACTGGTTCATCAGCTCGATGCGTTGATCTTGATCGACAATGCCGACGTGAACATGCATGCCGCAGGTGAGCAGGCGTCGACCGACCGCTTGCAGATCTTCGGCGAGCAGGTCATAACGCGCCTGGCGAGTCTGTTGCTGGTTGAACCAGAGCGCGCTGGGATGGGTAGAGGCGGCGATGATTGCGAGCCCGTAATCGGCCGCTATGTCTGCCACGGTGTTGCGGAGATGGCCTAGGTGGTGGCGGGCTTCATCGATGCTGTGACAGACCGGGGTACCGATCTCTATCTGCGCGCGGAGGAACTCATGGGTGACGCGCTCTGGAAGTGCTTTAGCGCAGCGTTTAAACAGCGCCTCGGGTGGGTCGGCGGCCAGCTCCCGGGTGGTTTTATCGACCAGCAGGTACTCCTCCTCGATACCGAGGGTGAAGTTAGCAGCGCGAGGCTTTCTGGTCATTGCCAAGCTCCTAGGTGGATGGCTACGGGGTCGTTATTCAGCGTTGAAAAATTTGACCTGATGCAAGGAGGGTTGGTGCATGATCTCTCTAAGCCCGTCGGCTAAGGCTTCTGCCCACCAGAGACAGGCATCGTGGGTCTGGAGCAGGTCTTGGCGAATCTCGATCGCACAGTTGGGAAACCCTCGGGCATGACCGTGGCGGTCAATGCTGTAGGCGAACTCCTTTCCCGAATAGGGTTCGTTATCGCCGATGACCAGGTGTTGGTGGCGGCTGAGATGGGCCATCAACGGTTTGGCGATCCGGGGGTCGCGGTTCCAGAGCATCCCCGCGTGCCAGGGGCGTAACTGCTCAGAAGACTGCATTTTCGGGGTAAAGGTGTGTATGGAGAACAGCAGCGGCGCCGGGGTGTAGGCTGTCAACGCATCGAGCTGGCGTTCGATCTCTTGGTGATAGCTTGCGGAGATGCGCACCACCCGCTCATGGCGCTGGCTGGCGCTGAGGTTGAGGTTGCCGGGGATACGATGATTATCGCTGGATTCGGGAATCAGTGAGGGTTCATTCAGTGCCGGATCACGATTAACATCGATCAGCAGGCGTGAGTAGTTGGCCAGTACGGCCCTGCAGCCCAGCTGATCAGAGAGTAGCTGGACTAGATCGGCCGAGCCGCGATCCCAGGCGATATGCTGTTCGAGTTGCGCTGCCGTTAGTCCAAGTCGGTCAAGCTGGGGCGGGATATAGTTGGAGGCGTGATCGCAGATCAGTAATAGCGGGGTGGCAGAGCTGTGATTGAGAAGGGTGCAGCAGGGCGGATCATTCACGGTCAGCAACGGCATCGCTGTTACGTTATCGAGCATAATACGGCACTCCTGAACGGTTACACTGATAGTGAGTTAAGCGTAGACCTGAATTCAGTATAGTGTCGTCACCAGCGTTGTACCTGTTACTGACTTATATCATATTGGACAAGACCTGGGGTTGTATGCGAGAGTGCGCCACATTTTTTCTATTGTCGGCTCTCGAAGAGCGCAAAGTATCTCAGATCCAAGATCGAGCCAGCCCGGCTGAATTGGCTGATATTGGCCACCGTGCTGGCGGTAACGTGGCTTGAGGCGTCGAACAAAAAATTCCATGAAATAGACGAAAGTACTATTCGGGTATAGGCCACCCTTATTCATATTATAGAGTGGCAAGGTGGCGCTCTTCGGTGTCCTTCTGCCATCCCCGTAGAGAAAATGCTGCGCTCAGTTTTTTATCAGGCTACTTAAACTATAAAATGTTAAATAGTTGTAATGCATTCAGGAGTTTGAGTCATGTTACAAGGTGTCGATAGGTTTTCCGCCAGGATCCTAATCGTTGATGATATGGCGACCAATCGAGCGCTGGCCAAGTATGCGCTGGCGGGGGAGAACTACGATTTCATCGAGGCCGTTGATGGTGTCGATGCCCTAGAGAAAATCATGAGCCATGAGTTAGACGTGGTTCTGCTTGATATCATGATGCCCAATATGGACGGTCTTGACGTATTAAATCAGATCCGTAATGACGCCAAGTATCGATTATTACCCTTTATTATGCTGACGACGCTGGATGCCCCGGCGGATATTGTCCAGAGTCTGGACATGGGCGCTAGCGATTACGTTGCTAAGCCCTTCAATGCTGTTGAGTTGAAGGCGCGCGTTAAAGCAGCGGTTGAGCGTAAGCAGTTGACGGATAGTCTTGATGACGCCGAGTCGGTATTGTTTTCCCTGGCACGTATGGTCGAAGCCCGTGATGGTGATACCGGTGATCATTGTGATCGCCTTGCGCACACAGCGGTTGTATTCGGTAAGGAGTTGGGCCTCAACTATGAGCAACTCGAAGCCTTGCGTCGTGGCGGTGTGCTGCACGATATTGGCAAGCTGGGTATACCCGACCATATCCTGTTGAAAAAGGGTAAGCTGACTGGGGATGAATGGGAGATCATGAAACAGCACCCCGTTATTGGTGCCGCCCTGTGCGCGCCATTACGAAGTATGCAGCTGACGGTTGATATTGTTGCCTGTCATCACGAACGCTGGAATGGTTCGGGGTACCCGAATGGCCTGCAAGGAGAGGCTATTCCGCTGTTGGCCCGTATCTTTCAGATTGTCGATGTCTATGATGCGCTATCATCCGAGCGCCCCTACAAGCCGGCTTTTAGCGCAGAGAAAGTGAAACAGATCCTGCTGGAAGAAACTGAGAAGGGCTGTTGGGATCCGCGGCTGATGGAAAAATTCATAGATATTCTGGATCATCGTCGGGACAGCTTGCAGCGCCCAGAAACACTAAAATGCCGCAGTGCTGTGATTAAGGATCAGATTTTTGAATTAGGCATGCAGAATTGGTATCAGCAGGACTCTTTAGCATGAGGCAATCGGCCGCCGTCGACCTTGGCGATGCCCGTTTGCATGAGCGGCTTACCCTGCTGCACTTCAGGGTGCAGGATCTACTCTGCTGTCTCTATGTTGAGGATGTCGAATGTATTGTCTCGCTGCTTGATATACAGCCCGTCCCCGGTGGTCCTGATTATCTGCTTGGGCTCATTAATCGTCAGGGTACCAGTATTGCTGCCATTGATCTTAGCTTGAGCATGGGTTACGGCAATGCCCAGCCTTACAGCCTGGATACCCCCGTTATCTTCTGTTGGCGCGCTGAGCGGCGTATTGCGCTGGTGGTTTCAGAGGTGCTGGATGTTCAGCAATACAGTCCTGAAGCGCTGCAGATGCGCTCTCAATTGGAGCAGGGGGGGCAGCCCTATCAAGCCGTTATCCATACCCCACAGGGGCTGTCGCTATTGCTTGATATCCAGCGTATCAGTGACGTTACTCTGGGTGATGACGATCATCCGCCCTCTTGGCGGCGAGCTGAGAGTAATAATGGAGCGCAAACGCCCTGACTTATGCCTATATCGCCCAAGCGCCACGAAGCTCATAAACTGGATGTCAGCATCGCCTGTGAACAGGCAGTCTGTCGCTTTGTGCAACAACATACGGGCATTGCCATTCAGGGGCATCAGTTGAAAAAATTGCACCAGACGCTGAACGGTGCCTGCCAACATTTCAGCTACTCCAGTCCCGATGCGTACCTGCGTGCCCTGCAGGCCAGCAAGGCGCAATCCCCCGAATTTGAATACCTGATTGCCGGTATTACCGTGGGTGAAAGTTATTTTTTCCGTGATGAATCGCAAATGAGCTTCCTGCGGGAGGTCTATTTCCCGCAACTCATTCAGCAGCGGCGTGACGCCGGTAACTTGGCTCTGCGTATCTGGAGTGCGGGTTGCTCCTCAGGGCAGGAGCTGTACAGCCTCGCCATCATGCTGCATGAAATGTTACCGGATATTGGCCGCTGGAAGCTGCATTTGCTGGGTACCGATATCAACACCGAGGTCCTTACCCGAGCTATGAGGGCGCGCTACAGTTCGTGGTCGCTGCGCGCGACGAACAAGAGGCAGGAGCAGCGCTATTTCCGCCAAGTAGAGCATGATTATGATCTGGTCGATCACATCCGTGATCGGGCGATATTCAGTTACCTGAATCTCATGGATGACAGTTACCCCTCCGTTCTTAATGGTACCCACGCACTTGATCTGATTTTGTGTCGTAATGTCTTTATCTATTTGCAGCGCCCGGAGATCGACAAGGTGGTGGCAAAGATGCGTGATTGTCTGCAGCATAGCGGCGTGCTGGTACTGGGTGCGACGGATAGCTTCAGTCTGTCGATTCCCGAGCTGACGTTACACCACCAGGGTTATGCGTACTATTATCGCAGAGCCGAGGCGGCTACAGATTTAAAGCCGTTGCCGGATTTAGCCCATAGCCGCTATATCGACATTGCTCAGCATGAGGAGCCGATACCTGCCTCGGTGATAACGGCGAAACAGCAGATGGCCGCGAGTCCTCCTGATATTGAGGCCGTCATCGAATTAATCCGGCAGAGTCAATGGCAGGCAATTATTGATGCCACTACGATGGCGGCTGTGTCGGAGAATGGCCTGCTATTGCAGTTTCGTGCCAAGGCGCTGGCCAACCTTAGTCGGCTTGAAGAGGCGGGCGAATGTTGTCGGCGCGCAATGGCTATCGATGCCACCGACAAGCATGGCTACTATATCTATGGCCTGGTGTTACAGGAGCTTGAGCAGATTGCCGATGCGGAGCGGGCCTTTAGGCAGGCCCTGTATCTAGATCGGTTTTTTGTCGAAGCCCATTATCAGCTGGGCATGCTGATGATTCGGACCGGGCGGATGAAGGCGGGGATCAGGGCGTTGGAGAATGCCCTGTACGAAGCCGAGCAGGGTGATCCA
The DNA here is from genome assembly GCA_041586735.1 of Motiliproteus sp. Lineage (GTDB taxonomy): Bacteria > Pseudomonadota > Gammaproteobacteria > Pseudomonadales > Balneatricaceae > Motiliproteus. The sequence goes on along the minus strand of JBFGZQ010000002.1, from coordinate 113,183 downwards.
GAGCGCTGTATTCACGATGCTGTTGGTATCAACTATGCGGGCTTTGCTGAAATTTTAAAAAATGAAATTAAGATGTTCAATGAATTGCTTTCGGCCAACGCATCATAAGCACTGCTGAGTCATGGGCCGCAGGTCAGTGCCAACGCCCTCGAGCAGATAAAGGAGTCAATGCCTTGATGAATGATGTGTGGCAACTACCTGCCCCCTCTCCAAAAAAGAACAGCTTATTACTATGGCGAACAAGATCGTTACCGACAGAAAACCATTGAAGAAGCACACCTCCCATGGACAGCAGGTGCCTCTTGAGGATGCGTTGCCGTTTGCAGCGGCGGCGCCCGCTGCTGCTGAGTCGCAACCAGCGCTGGATAACCTCAAGTCGGCAGTGGTAGCCGGTGCAGACGCCCAACCGCCCAACCGCTGGGCAGCCCGTTCGCATCAGGGGGTGAAAGCGCGTGATTTATTGCCCGATACAGAACAGGCACGCGGCATCCTCAAGCAGCGTGCGCTGTCGATGGCGCAGCTAAAGGCAGACGCAGAGGATATTAATAACCATCAAGAATTTCTGCGCTTTCGGCTAGGTGATACCGAGGAGTATGGCATAGCCTATGGCCACCTTGATGAGATTTTATATGTGCCGACCATCACCTCGGTACCCTGTACGCCTGCCCATATTGCCGGGGTGGTTAATCGCCGCGGAGAGATGTTGACGGTTATGCAGCTGCAGCCTTTTTTTAACACCCGTGACATCGCTAAAGGCAGCGAGGCACGAATAATCGTGGTGTCGGGTCAGGGTATGCGGGTTGGCATTCTCGTTGATGAGGTGATCAGCAACGAGCGTTACGCCCCGGAGCAGTTGGCGCCGGCGCTGGCGTCGGCGGGAGTGGCCAATCTTGACTACGTCAAAGGTATTTACGGGGGCAGAGTCACCTTGCTGAATATGGATGCCCTGTTAGCGGATGATGCATTGCGGGTAGAGACTCCTTAAATGGCAGGATGAAGTGCAGGTGAGCCTATGCCGATAATCGGTGGCATTGAAAAAGTAAATAATATTTTAGGGTAGAGCTATGCGGGAAAATAATTCGATATTTAATCCAGCCATTAGACTTATGGAGCGCCTGCGCTACCGTAGTAAGCTGATTCTGGTGTTGGTGCTATTTATATTGCCGCTATTGGTGCTGGGGAGCTTGCGGATCAGTGAGCTTAATGAGCGGGTTGGATTTATTGATCAGAAACGCCGGGGTATTGAGTTTATTACCCCGCTCCGTGAGCTTATCGAAACGATTCCCCAGCACCGCGGCATGATCAGTGCCTATCTGGCCGGCGACCAGGGATTCCGGGATGATATGTTAACCAAACGTAGCGAGATCGATGGCGGCTGGGCCGTCCTGACACAGGTTGATCTCAAGCTCGATGGCTATCTACAGACTCGTCATGAAGTGGTGCGGCTGGCGCAGCGCTGGCAAAGCCTTAAGAGTCGCGCCTTGGATATGACTGAGACGGCGGCGTTCGACGCGCATACTAAGCTCATCGCCGAGCTGCTGGGGCTCATTCGCCATGTGGCTAATACCTCCGGACTGATGCTGGATTCTGAGCTTGATAGTTACTATACCATTGATGCCATTGTTAATCGCCTGCCGACGTTGGCCGAAGCCATGGGACAGGCCCGGGCTATTGCTGCCGGCATCGCGGCCAATGGTGAAATCAGTACTCAGGATAATATCGCGCTGAATCTTAATTTGGAGCGGATAAGGATCAACGCCCGTGTGCTAGATGAAGGCGTGCAGCAGGCATTCCAATTTAACCCTACAATCCAGAGTCGCCTCGGTGCAGACGTTAAGCTGTTGCAGGATGCCATTCAGCAGTTCGAAAACACGCTGGAAAATGATCTGTTGTATGCGCCGGCTATTACCGCCAAGGCAGAGGCTATATTTGACGCGGGTACTATGGCCATTGCCACCGCTTTTGCGCTCATGGACAAGATGCTGCCGGTGCTCAGTGACATGCTGGATGAGCGTGTTGATGACTCTATAACACAAGGATATATCGCGTTAGCCACCCTGCTGGCGGTGTTGCTGATACTGTTGTATCTGTTTGCCGGTTTTTACTACTCGGTGTTATCCACGGTTAGCGGCCTGGCTGATGCGATTCAGTGCTTGGCGCAAGGGAATCTGGCTACCAGAGCGCAGGTCTCTACCCGAGATGAGATGAGTGATATTGCGGCAGGATTCAACCAGATGGCGGAGGCATTGCAGGAAAACCATGAGCGTGAGCAGCATGAACGCCAGGAGCAGTTACGTCAGGCGGCGGATACTCGCGCGCGTATTGATCTCTTGCTGACGCATGTTAAACAGATTGCAGATGGCGATCTGCGTCATAGCATCGAACAGCAGGGTGATGATGATCTGGGGCAATTATTTATTCATCTCAACGGTATGACCAAGTCGCTGGTTAGGATCGCTGTGGATATTCGCGAGGTGACCGAATCGCTGAGCACAACGGTGGCGGAGGTGAGCTGCGTTACCAGTAGTCAGGCCTCTACTGCGGCACAGCAGGCCAGCGCCGTGACTGAGACCACCGTCACGCTGGAAGAGATCAAGCAAACCTCCAGGCAAACTCTCAGTAAGGCGCAGGAGCTTGGAGGGCTGGCCCAGCGGACGCGTCAGGAAAGCAGTCTGGGACACCAGGCCGTGCAGGAAACGATTGCCAGTATGGGGGCGATACGCGCACAGGTTGATGGTATCGCCCAGACCATTCTTGCGCTGTCGGAACAGACCCAGCAGATTGGCGACATTACCGGGGTCGTGGGTGATCTTGCGCAACAATCAAAAATGCTGGCTTTGAATGCTTCCATCGAAGCTGCCAAGGCGGGGGACGCCGGTAAAGGTTTTGCCGTTGTGGCGCAGGAGGTCAAGGCGCTAGCCGAGCAGTCGCAGGGGGCCACTGCACAGGTACAGAAGATTCTGCAGGATATTCGTCAAGCGACAGACCGTGTTGTTATGGCAACAGAGGAGGGAGCCAAGGGCGTAGATATTGGTGTTCAGAAAGTACAGCGCACCGGCGAGCTGATGCAGGCAGTGGATGCGCTGATCAATGAGACGTCGATGGCCAGTCAGCAGATTGTTGCCGCCGTGCGTCAGGAGGCTGCAGGTATCGAACAGGTGAATACGGCGGTACAGGATATCAATGGCACGGTGGGCGAGTTTGTCACCTCAACCCGGCAGACGGAACAGGCTAATAACAATATCGTGTTTCTGGCCGATAAACTCCGCTCCAGCGTAGAAGCCTACAAGGTCAATTAGTTATGCCGCTCAGCCCGCAAATAATCCAGCAGTTATTACAGATGTTTACTGGAGAGCTTGATGGCCAGATACAGGCGATTACCGATGGCCTGTTGAGGATAGAAAAGGGTGTGGAGGGCCATGAGCGGCGCATGGCGTTTGAGGCGATTTTCCGCTCTGCGCACAATATTAAGGGGGCAGGGCGGGGCGTTGAGGCGCTTGATGTGAGTCATATTGCCCATCACCTGGAGTCGTTATTCGGTCAGCTTAAACGCGATAACCGGACACCATCGGCCGAGCTTATCGATTTGTCTCTCGAGAGCATGGACTGTATGCGCGAAGCACTGGAGGCCTTCAAGGAGAAGCGGGCACTGGGTTTTAATATGGATGCACTGTTACAGCGTATCGATAGTCATATTATAACGCAGTCAGAAGTGCCAGAAGTGCCAGAAGTGCCAGAGGTGCCAGAGGTGGCAGAGGTGGCAGAGGTGGCAGAGGTAGCACAGCAACCGCTTATGATTACAGAGGCGACCTCTACACCGGAGGCACCGAGAGATGATGCAGATGAAGGTCTGGCTGCTAATAATAGGTATTCCACCGAGCCCCCTCGGCATAACAGCTTCATTCGGGTTGCCGTGGATAAACTTGAAACGGTCGCAGCAGCGGCTGAAGAGTTGCAGGTCGCTAAGATCGAAATGGATGGCCATGTTGAATTGATGCAACAGTTGTCCGAACAGCTTAACAGGCTTTCAGGGCTGTGTAGCTCTGCGGCACCGTCGCTGCACTATCAGGCGAACAACCTGCCTGTTGAAGGGCTGCGGTTGTTAGAGAACAGCAGCAGCACTCTCAGTGAGTTAAACGCTCTTGCTAGCCAACTGTTCAAGAAGCTGCGACACAGCACTCATCGGTTGGGGATGTTGTCGCATACGCTACAGAGCGATATCCGTATGTTGCGGTTGGTTCCAATCACTTCCTTGCTAAATCCCATGTCCCGTACGGTGAGGGATATAGCACGAGAGTTGGATAAACAGGTTGATTATCAGATCCTGGGTGGTGACATAGAGATAGACCGGGCGGTTCTGGACGGCGTTCGTGATCCCCTGACGCACCTGTTACGCAATGCCATCGATCATGGCCTGGAGCGTCCATCGGCACGTCTGGCCGTCGGTAAGCCAGCGCTCGGTAACCTGAGTGTGACGGTGCAGGCTATTGGTAGCCAGATACGGATGACGGTTACCGATGACGGTGCCGGTATCGAGGTGGCTAAGATTGCCGACATGGCTCGTAAACAAAAGATTGTCAGCGCTACAGAACTGGCGTCGATGGATGACCAGGATATTCTGGATTTGATCTTTCGTCCCGGTTTTTCCAGCAAGGGCATTATTACCAGTGTGTCAGGGCGCGGCGTTGGTCTGGATGTCGTGCGTCAAAATCTGCGCAAACTTAAGGGTAGTGTGGAGCTGCGTACCCGCCCGGGTAAGGGTACGACCTTTGTACTTAATCTGCCACTGACGCTGGCGACAGAGCATGGCCTGATGATACGTGCCAATGATACGCTGTTCGCGATTCCAACCAGTTCGGTAGAGCGGGTGTTGGATCTGCGGCCGGAAGATATTGTGGAGGTTGAAGCCAGTCAGGCCATCATTGTTGCTGGGCGTACGATTCCTTTGCGGCGCTTGACGGATCTACTTGAAATGCCGAGCCGGGAACTGGCAACGAGTCAACATTTTTCGGTGGTGCTGATCGCCAAGGGTTGGGATATCGTTGGTTTTGTGGTTGATGAAATTCTGGGTGAGCGGGACATCGTCATTAAGCCACTGCAGGCGCCGCTGGTGTCGGTACGTCATGTAACGGGAGGCACCTTGACGGGGAGGGGCGACATCATCATGGTGCTGAACCCTTCGGATCTTATTGACTCGGCATTAACACGGGTAAAGACGTTTTCTGTTATGCCCGTCAAGCTGAATGAAGGTGCGGTTGTCAAAAAAACCCGTATTCTGGTGGTGGATGATTCGATCACCACCCGGACCCTGGAAAAAAGTATTCTAGAGGCGGCCGGTTACGAAGTCGTCACCAGGGTCGATGGACAGCAAGCCTGGGATTTCCTGCAGCAAGAGCCTGTAGACCTGGTCGTTACCGATGTCGAAATGCCCACTATGAACGGTTTCGAACTCACTGAAAAAATCAAACAGAGTGAATCACTGGCCGAGTTGCCGGTGATTATGGTGACTTCGCTGGCCAAGGATGAAGATCAGCAGCGGGGTATTCAGGTGGGTGCCAGCGCTTATATTGTCAAGGGTGATTTTGAGACACGCCTGCTGCTTGATGTGGTTCGGCAGATGGTTTGAGATGGTTGCTTGAATCCCGCTTCCATGTAAACTTATCAGCCATTGATTCTAGGCGGCTATAAAAACAACATGATAAAAATATTAATAGCCGAGGACTCCGGCGTGATGGCCTTGCTGCTTAAGACTATTTTTGAGTCTGAGCCTGACTTCAAGGTGGTTGGCCATGCGCGTGACGGACGTGAGGCGGTGCAAATGGCGCATGACCTGCGTCCCGACATCATAACCATGGATATTCATATGCCCTGTCTGGATGGTTTCGAGGCGACGCGGATGATCATGGTAGAAACGCCGGTGCCCATCGTTGTGGTCAGTTCCAGTGTCGATGACGAAGAGCTGGATATTACGTTTCGCGCCATCGAGGAGGGCGCCCTTGCGGTTATTGAAAAACCCAGAGGTGTCGGTCATCCCGATTTCGACATGATGAGGGCTGGGCTCGTCGATACGGTACGTGCGATGAGCGAGATCAAAGTGGTCACCCGCAAGCCCTGTAAACGTAACAAAATTGCCGAGCCTGTTGAAACCAGAATGGTGCAAGAGGCTGGGTCCTACCATATTCTGGCGCTGGGCTGCTCGACAGGCGGACCGCAGGTGCTGCAAAATATCCTCAGCTCATTACCGGTGGACTTTCCTGTGCCCGTGGTTATTGTCCAGCATATTGCCAAGGGCTTTATCGCGGGTATGGTGAAATGGCTGAGCAGCAAGACCTTGCTGAGGGTGAAGTTGGCCGAACAGGGTGAAGTATTACGGCCCGGTACGGTGTATTTCGGTCCGGATGACCAGCATCTATGTGTCAAGCGGGATGGTGGCCGGCTTACTGTGAATCTGACCGAAGATCAGCCCGTCAATGGTTTTCGACCCTCAGTCACTCCCCTGTTCCAATCCCTCTCCCAACACTGCGCCGGTCGTACTATCGCGGGTTTGCTCACCGGCATGGGAGGCGATGGTGCCCAGGGTTTGCTGGAGGCGCATCAGGCCCAGTGCCATACCTTTATCCAGGACGAAAAAAGTTCCGTAGTCTTTGGTATGCCTGGCACGGCCCTAGCCTTGGGGGCCGTCGACCAGATTGTAGCGCTCGACAAGATCTCAGATTACGTAACTAGCATGGTCAGAAAATAACCTGGCGCTAGTGTTATCGATCAAACCCAGCTAACACGCGTAACTATACGCACCGTATCGGGCGTGAGTGCGGGCTGAATCATGCATAAATTCGGAATTTATTCGCCAATTGTCGGGCTTTTGATCGTTGTAGTTAGGCATAAACTAGAATGATTTTATCAGCCTCGGTGTCGTGCTATTAACCCGCAGCTGAATAGCCGGTAATAGACCCCATGACCATTCTTATGCCAAGCAGTAGAGTGAGCTTAGCGATAGCGCTACTGTGCTGTGTTTTGGCCAATGAGATCCATGCTTTTGACAAGAGTCGGACGCTCATTGCGTCTACGTTGGAGTACCCGCCGTACGAGTTTACTGAGGCAGGCGTCGCCAAAGGGATCGCGGTTGACATCATTAGAGAGGCGGCCAGAAGGACGGGGGTTGAGCGAGTCGAGTTTAATTTTTTGCCTTGGAAACGGGCGGTATTGGTGACCCGCAACGGGCAAGCAGATCTGCTGTTTAATGCGGGAAAAAATGACGAACGCCAAGTATGGGGCGAGTATGTTGAGAGCGTGCTAATCCTGCAACAGTACGTTCTTTTTAAGAGAAGGGCGGATCAGATTCAGGTGGCATCAGATTTTTCTGACGTTAAGGATCGAACGATTGCCATACGTAGAGGCTATCTGTACGGCACTGGGCCCTTTAGGCAGGCGCTCGATCAGCAGCAATTTTCCGAGGTTATAGATTCGAGCTCGACAGAGCAAAGCATCAACTTGCTGTTAAAAAATAGAGTAGATCTGTTGGTGGGTGACTGGCTTCCAGTGATGTATTTTATTACCCAAAATAATTTAAGTGACAAGATTGATATCGTGTTATCCGCGGCTAGACCCGGACAAAATCTGGTCGTATTAACCTGGCCTACCTACATGCTTTTTTCCAAGAAAACGGTTAGCAGCGACTATGTTCAAGAGGTTAATGCGGCCATGGAGCAGATGAGATCTGAGGGGTATATAGAGCGAGTATTCGATAACTATACCCGAGGTCTTAATCCTGAGTTACAGCATATCGACCCCTAAAGGGATCAACGCCTTCTAGGCTGGCTGGATCGTTATCTATTACCCGGTACTGGGATGTTGGATCCATATTGCTCTGGGTATAGGCGCGACGCTTCATAGAAGCGTCGCTATATTGACCGTCTTGGTCAGCAAAAAAAGGGCTCGATTGAGCCCTGGGTATGCGGATGGCTCGGATCGAGAATCAGCTAGCGGTTTCGCGGGCAATGGCCCGGTAGGCGATATCGCTGCGGTAGCTCATCCCTTTCCAGCTGACCTGTTTGAGCAGGGCGTAGGCTTTGGCCTGGGCATCGGTGACCGAATCGCCCAGCGCGGTGGCGCAGAGTACTCGGCCGCCAGCCGTGACTAGCTGACCGTTCTGATCGGCGGTACCGGCATGAAACAGCTTGCTGCCTTCGGCTTCGGTCGCGGGCAGGTTGATGATATCGCCCTTAGGGTAGTCGGCCGGGTAATTGGCCGCTGCCAGCACCACGCCTACCGCGGAACGCGGATCCCAGTCGGCCTGAGTCTGATCCAGCTTTTTCGCCAGCGCCGCTTCGCAGAGCTCAACCAGACTGGATTTGAGACGCATCATGATCGGCTGGGTTTCGGGGTCGCCGAAACGGCAGTTGTACTCGATCACCTTGGGGGTGCCATCGGCCATGATCATTAGCCCTGCATACAGAAAACCGCTGTAGGCGTTGCCCTCGGCCGCCATGCCGCGAATGGTTGGCATGATTACCTCGTTCATTACCCGAGCGTCGATCTCCGGGGTGACTACCGGTGCCGGGGAGTAGGCGCCCATACCACCGGTATTGGGGCCCTGGTCACCATCCAGAGCGCGTTTGTGATCTTGGCTGGTGGCCATGGATAGCACGTTACCGCCGTCGGCGATGACGATGTAGCTGGCCTCTTCGCCATCGAGAAACTCCTCGATCACCACGCGGCAGCCGGCGTCGCCAAAGGCGTTGCCAGAGAGCATATCCTGCACCGCAGTTTCGGCTTCAGCCAGGGTCATGGCCACGATTACGCCCTTGCCTGCGGCTAGGCCGTCGGCCTTGACTACGATTGGCGCGCCGACCTTGCGCAGGTACGCCAACGCCGGCTGCAGCTCGGTAAAATTCTGGTAGTAGCCGGTTGGGATCTGGTGTCGCGCTAGAAAATCTTTGGTAAACGCCTTGGAGCCCTCCAGCTGGGCCGCGCCAGCGCTAGGACCGAACACCGCCAGCCCTGCCGCTTGAAACTTATCGACCACGCCGGCCACCAGCGGTGCCTCGGGGCCGACGATGGTCAGATCGATCGCATTGGCCTGGGCGAAGGCGATCTGGGCCGCGACGTCCATGACATCGATGGCGACGTTTTCGAGCTTCGGCTCCAGCGCCGTGCCGGCATTGCCAGGGGCGACGAAAACCTGGCTAACGCGTGGATCACTGGCGGCTTTCCATGCCAGTGCGTGCTCACGACCACCGCTACCGAGTACCAATACTTTCATGGCTATTCCTTAGAATCACTGACTGAACTGGATTCAGTCTTAATATGTTGGCTTAAGGTTAGGGCAAAGTGCAGCGAGCGAAGGTCAGGCTAGGCGAAAGCCAGCGAAGGCGCGCAGTTTGCAATTGCAAATGAGCAGCCTGAGCTGGCTTTCAACGACGCATTACCGAGCGCAGCCGCTTTGCACAAGCTTAATGGCGGAAGTGGCGCATCCCGGTGAACACCATGGCAATCCCCGCTTCGTTAGCCGCGGCGATCACTTCGTCATCACGCATCGAGCCACCGGGCTGGATTACTGCGACGATCCCTGCCGCTGCGGCGGCGTCGATACCGTCACGGAAGGGGAAGAAGGCATCGGAGGCCATCACCGAACCCGGCACTTCCAGGCCCTCATCGGCGGCTTTGATACCGGCGATCTTGGCGCTGTATACCCGGCTCATCTGTCCCGCACCGACCCCGATGGTCTGGCCATTCTTGACATAGACGATGGCGTTGGATTTAACGTATTTGGCCACCTGCCAGGCAAACAGCAGATCACGTAGCTGTTGCGCCGTCGGGGTGCGCTCGGTCACCACTTTGAGTTCGCTGGCCTCGACCATGCCCAGGTCGTTGTCCTGCACCAGCAGGCCGCCGTTGACGCGTTTGAAATCAAAGGACGTGGCACGGACATCGCTCCACTCGCCGCACTCCAGCAAGCGCACATTGGGCTTGGCGGCGATCACATCCGATGCTGCCTGGGACACGCTGGGGGCGATGATCACCTCGACAAACTGCCGTGCCACGATTGCCGCTGCGGTGGTTTCATCCAGCTCGCGGTTAAAGGCGATGATGCCGCCGAATGCGGAGGTAGGGTCGGTTTGAAAGGCCAGGTTGTACGCCTCGAGGATGTCGTCGCCGATCGCTACACCGCAGGGGTTGGCGTGTTTGACGATCACACAGGCGGGCTCACGGAATGGCTTGACGCACTCCAGCGCCGCATCGGTATCGGCGACGTTATTGAACGACAGCGCTTTACCTTGCAGCTGATGAGCCGTTGACACCGAAGGCTCGGCAGGGTTCTTTTCGACATAGAAGGCGGCACGCTGGTGCGGGTTCTCACCGTAACGCATCTCCTGTGCCTTAATAAACTGGGTATTGAAGGTGCGCGGGAAGTTGGAGGGGTTGTCGCTGTCGCGATCGATGCGGTTGCCGAGGTAGTTGGCGATTGCGCCGTCATAGGCGGCCGTATGCTCGAATGCCTGTACGGCCAGGTCAAAGCGGGTCGCCTGAAACAGCTGGCCGTCGTTGTCGGCCAGCTCTTGGAGCACGCTGGCGTAGGACTCCGCGTTAACGACGATCGCCACAAAGGCGTTGTTCTTGGCCGCAGAGCGCACCATGGTCGGGCCGCCGATATCGATGTTTTCAATCGCCATCGGCAGGGTGCAGTCGGCACGAGCGATGGTCTGTTCGAACGGGTACAGGTTGACCACGACCATGTCGATGGGCTTGATGCCATGCTCGGTCATCACCGCGTCGTCCTGACCGCGACGCCCCAGAATGCCGCCGTGTACTTTGGGGTGCAGGGTCTTGACCCGGCCGTCCATCATCTCGGGGAACTGGGTGTAATCGGAGACTTCGACCGCGGCGACCTGGTTGTCACACAGCAGTTTGTAGGTACCACCGGTAGAGAGGATCTCTACGCCCTGAGCGCTAAGCGCTTGAGCGAATTCGACGATGCCACTTTTGTCAGACACGCTGATCAGGGCGCGGCGGATCTTGATCGGATTGATAGTTTCAGGCATGAAAGGGTACGTCTCAACTAGAAAGGTTGCGGATACAAGAGTAGGAGGCTGGGCCGCTTAAAGCAGCCCGTACTGTTTGAGCTTTTTACGTAGGGTGCCGCGATTCAGTCCCAGTACCTCGGAGGCTCGGGTCTGATTGTCGCGGGTGTAGATCATCACCGCTTCGAGCAGTGGCGCTTCTATTTCGCTAAGCACTAGATCGTAGACGTTACTGGCGGGCTGGCCATCGAGTTGTTTGAAATAGTGGTCGACCGCTTCGGCGACACTTTGGCGCAGCCGCTTCGGCTGGATCTGCTCGTTAGCCGCAGTTGCAGAGAGTTGTAGAGGTGTATCTTGTTCGGTCACTGGGAGAGTACTACCTAATGTCATGGGATCTATGCCGCTTGAATAGTAAGTCGGTAGAGGGCAAAAAACTCGCTAATAGCCGACAACTGTTGGTGTGGGTGTTCGAGGCTGTTGAATTGCGCACGAAAGGTTTTCGGGGTGTTGTTGCCCAGCAGTGCGGCCAGGTACCAGCCGACGTGTTTACGGGCAATCCTGACCCCTAGGTACAGACCATAAAACGCATACAAGGCCTGTAGATGGCTTGTTATTATCGCTTCGATGGTCGCTGTTGAGGGCGCGGCAAGGCGTTCACCGGTCTTCAGGAAGTGGTCGATCTGAGCAAAGATCCAGGGTTGACCCTGGGCGGCGCGGCCGATCATGACCGCATCGGCACCGGTAAATGCCAGGACCTGTTTGGCTTTATCGGCCGAATCAATATCACCGTTGGCTATCAGTGGTATGGCGATCGCCTGGCGGATCTCGGCGATGGTAGTGTATTCGGCCTCCCCTCGAAAACCGCAGGCGCGGGTACGGCCATGGACGGCTAGCGCGGCAATGCCGCTCCGTTCGGCGATGCGCGCGATCCGCAAGCCGTTACGGTGGTCGAGATCCCAGCCGGTACGGATCTTTAGGGTGACGGGTATCGACACCGCAGCGACCACGGCTTGCAAAATGTCTTGGACCAGGCCTTCGTCGCGTAACAAGGCCGATCCTGCCGCCTTGTTACACACTTTTTTGGCGGGGCAGCCCATATTGATATCGATAATCTGGGCACCGCTGTCGGCATTGAGACGTGCCGCATCCGCCAGCATCTGCGGATCGCCGCCGGCAATCTGGATAATACGCGGTTCGGGTTCGCCGCTGTGGTTGAGGCGCTGGCGTGATTTACGACTGTTCCAGAGCCGTTTGTCGGCGGTGATCATCTCTGAAGGTGTCAGTCCGGCCCCCTGCTGACGGCACAGGTGACGGAACGGTTGGTCCGTAACGCCCGCCATGGGTGCAAGTACCACCTGGCTATCAATGCTGTAGGGACCAATCTTGAACACGCGCTACTCGTCTTAGGGATCGTAAAGCTTAAAAACATTTTGACCGGCAATGCTAAAGCGCCATTGATCTGCATAGGATCAATCGTAAAGTCTGTGCCGGATAGGGCGCTAATGATACTCGCAGAAGCCCTGCTGGGGGAAGAGGAGTTGGTTGTTTGTTGCTCAAAAAGCCATTTTGGCGGGTAGGAACTGCAGTTGATAGCTAGGTGCTAGCGTGCCGGGGTCGAGGAGCTCAAGATGCACCTGAACCGGGCTATTGCTGGGCATCAGCTCTGCCGGACCAAGGTCGCCGCCGATATATTCGTGCGGCTGAAACACCCGGGCGGCTCTTAAGCTGTTATCCAGGCCGGAGAAGCTCAGCTGTAATGCGGGAAAGGGCTGGTCAAAGGGCGCCTGGTTGATCAGCAGCAGATCCAGAGTGACCGCGTTGGCGTAGTCGGGGTGCTGGCGGATCAGCAGTTGCTGACTGTTGATCCTCAGTAGGTCCTGACGGGGTGCCAGGCGGCAGTCGAGGGTCTGGCAAGCGTAGGCATAGAACGGCTCAAGCAGTGATTGTTTGGATAATTGATCGCGCTCGAACCAGAGTACCTGTAGCCCTATGCCCGAGAGGGTTAGCAGGATCAGCAGGCTCCAGGTGATCTGCGCAGGGCTCGGATCACGATGTCGGGTGCTGAGTATTATCGGCTCGCGAGGGATGCTGTTGCGGGGCTTCTTGATGAGGGTGGCGCGGCTCTCTAGGTGCTTGGTGCCGACAAAAATCTGCTGGCAGTGGCTACAGCGGACCTGGCCGTTAGCCGTGCGGAGTTGTTCGCGACTGACATCAAAGCGGGTCTTGCAAGCCGGGCATTGGGTGATGAGTTGCTGGCGCATGGGTGTATGTCCCGTCCTAGCGGCGCACACCGGTTAAGCGAACCCATTCGTCACGTAGTACTGGGGTGTCGAGATGAAACCAGGGTGTATAGGCGTGGATCAGTTGCTCGGTCTGGGTAGCTAGTACCCCGGACAGTGCCAGCTTACCGCCGGGCTTGAGTAGCGCTTGCAGAGTGGCTGCCAGTTCGACCAGCGGACCGGCGAGGATGTTAGCCACCAGCAGATCAACTTGTAGATGTGGATGCTGCTGTACCAGTTGCGGCGGATAATAGAGTTTGATCTGGTCGGTATCGATCTGGTTGCGTTGGGCGTTATCCAGGCTGGCTTGTAGCGCCTGAGGATCGATGTCGATACCGATCATCTGGGTCGCGCCCAGCAGCATGGCGGCGATTCCTAGAATGCCAGAACCGCAGCCGTAGTCGATCAGCGTACAGTCCTGGAGATCTTGCTGTTCAAGCCACTCCAGGCAGAGTGCGGTGGTGGGATGAGTGCCGGTACCAAAGGCCAGTCCTGGGTCTAGCATTACGTTGATAGCGCTGGGATCCGGGACAGGTTTGGAGCTGGGGCAGACCCAGAGCCGTTGGCCAAACTGCATGGGGTGGTAGTTGTCCATCCACTCACGCTCCCAGTCTTTGTCTTCGACCAGTTCGGTCTTGTAGGCGGGCAGCGATGAGTCGGGTGCGATCTGTTGATGGCCCTGTTTGAGCCGTTCAATGACCTGGTTCATATCGGTCTGGGCATCGAACAGGCCGATAATACGGGTGTTGTCCCATAGCGGCGTGGTGCCGCGTTCGGGTTCAAACAGCGGCTGGTCGGCGGCGTCCTCCAGAGTGACCGCGCAAGCGCCAGCCTCTAGCAGCAAGTCTTCGTACTGTTCGCTTAACAGAGGTGGGGTTTCGAGTTTTATCTGGAGCCAGGGCATGAGCGTCTCGGTGAGGTTAAGAGTGCGGGTGGTATCCAGAGTGCCTGGACGTGGTTTGGCGTGCAAATAACGAACCCTCTATGGAGAGGGTTCGTGGTCGAAAGTTGTATAGCCAGCGTTTGTATGGCCAGAATTGTTATCGCCGAAGCCTTAGGGTCGGTGCTTTTATAGTCGGTGCTACAGCAGCGCTTATAAACCGAGCTTTTTCTCCAGGTAATGGATATTGACCCCGCCCTTCTGGAAATGGGTATCACGAACAATATCCTGCTGCAGCGGGATGTTGGTCTTGATGCCCTCAATCAAGGTCTCGTCCAGGGCGTTACGCATCCGTATCAGCGCAGTGGCGCGGTCTTCGCCGTGAGTGATCAGCTTGGCGATCAGCGAATCATAGTAGGGTGGTACGGTGTAGCCGCTGTAGAGATGCGAATCGACCCGCACCCCGAGTCCGCCGGGCGCGTGGAAGTGACTGACCAGGCCCGGACAGGGCAGAAAGGTCTTGGGGTCTTCGGCGTTGATGCGGCACTCAAAGGCGTGGCCATTGACTTTGATATCCTCCTGTCTTAGTGACAGGGGCATACCGCTGGCGATCTTCAGTTGTTCCTTGACGATGTCGACGCCGGTGATCATCTCGGTGACCGGGTGTTCTACCTGGACCCGGGTGTTCATTTCGATGAAATAGAAACCGCCGTCTTCGTAGAGAAACTCGAAAGTTCCTGCGCCGCGGTAGTTGATCTTGATACAGGCATCCACGCAGCTTTGCAGTACGGCTGCGCGTGCGGCCTCGTCGATAAAAGGAGCCGGAGCCTCTTCAACCACTTTTTGGTGGCGACGCTGCATCGAGCAGTCACGGTCGTAAAGGTGGATGGCGTTACCCTGGCCGTCGGCCAGTACCTGTACTTCGACGTGACGCGGGTTCTCGAGGAACTTCTCCATATACACGGTATCGTCACCGAAGGCGGCTTTGGATTCGGCCTGGGTGATATGAATCGAGTTGATCAGTGCGGCTTCAGTATGCACCACGCGCATGCCGCGGCCACCGCCACCGGCGGATGCCTTGATAATGACCGGATAGCCGATGCGGCGAGCGATCTTGGCAGTACGCTCGTTGTCGTCGTCTAATGGGCCATCAGAACCCGGTACGGTGGGCACGCCAGCCGCTTTCATCGCCTTGATGGCCGATACTTTGTCGCCCATCAGCCGAATGGTTTCGGCTTTGGGGCCGATGAAAACGAAGCCGCTGTTCTCAACCTGTTCGGCGAAGCCTGCGTTTTCAGCCAGAAATCCGTACCCCGGGTGGATGCCCATGGCATCGGTGACTTCACCTGCGCTGATCAGGCTAGGGATGTTGAGGTAGCTTTCGGTCGACAGGTTGGGTCCGATGCAGACTGCTTCGTCGGCCATCCGTACGTGCATCAGGTTGCGATCGACCACAGAGTGTACGGCAACCGTTTTGATGCCCAGTTCGCGACAGGCGCGCAGGATGCGCAGCGCGATCTCGCCGCGGTTGGCAATAATAACTTTGTCCAGCATAGATGATGCCCTATTAGACGGTGACTCGATTACCCGATGGTAACTAGTGGTTGATCGTATTCAACCGGCTGGCCGTTTTCTACCAGGATCGCGGTGATGGTACCGGACTTGTCAGCCTCAATTTGGTTCATCATCTTCATCGCTTCAACAATGCAAATAACGTCACCGGCATTCACCTGCTGGCCGACTTCAGTAAAGGAGGCGGAACCAGGGGATGCGGAGCGGTAGAAGGTCCCTACCATGGGCGAGCGAACGACGTGGCCTGCGAGCTCTGGTTTGGTCTCGACGGTCTCTGCGACAGGCGCTGGGGCTGCTGCCGGGGCTTGTGCCTGAGGGGCGTAGTGCTGCTGCGGATACCCCATAGGCATTGGCGCGTAGGTGGGCTGCAGGTTGGATGAGCGGCTGATACGTACCGACTCTTCACCCTCTTTGATTTCGATTTCATTAATATCGGACTCTTCGAGGAGTTCGATCAGTTTTTTAACTTTACGGATATCCATAGCGTATCTCTGTACTAGGCAGGTGAAGGGTAATTAACTATTAAGGGGTGGCTCTAGGTGGCGGATCGCCGCTTGCAGTGCGAGTTCGTAGCCCTGTGCTCCCAGGCCGCAGATCACTCCTAGCGCTAAGTCGGAGAAATAGGAGTGTTGTCGAAAGGGTTCGCGTTGGTGCACATTGGATAGGTGGATCTCGATAAACGGAATGGCGACTCCGGCCAAAGCGTCACGCATGGCGATGCTGGTATGGGTGAAGGCGGCAGGATTGATCAGAATAAAGTCGACCTGCTCGTCGCGGGCGCGATGGATACGATCGATCAATTCGTGTTCAGCGTTGCTTTGAAAGGCGCTCAACCGTTGTCCTTGTTGTATGGCCTGCTGCTGTAGCTCGAGAGTGATATCAGCGAGCGTGGTCGCACCGTAGATATCCGGCTCGCGGGTTCCCAGTAGGTTCAGGTTGGGTCCATTGAGTACCAGAATGTTTGCCATCATAGCCCCTTAAAAAGAGTCTCTTGAATGCGTCTGTGTGCGCAAAAAGTCGTAGTTTGCAGGAATCGTTATGTGCTGTCTAGGACTAAGTGTTTTTTCTGTAGTTCATGCTATTTAGCATCATTTTTGCCAGTTTTTATCGCTTTGATACTGAGTGATGACTGCCTGGTGTGCCGTGCTATGATGCTTGGCTTGGAATGTAAGGGTAGTAAAAGATGAGACGTAGAGGGTTGGGGTTGGGGGTGCTGTTATTGACGGGCTGTGTGGAGCCATCGCTGCAGAGTGCCGCGCTGCGGCCGCCTATGGAGGTTGCTGTTATCGAGTTGAGTATGGCCGAACCCCGGTCCTCGGTCAGCCGGGTTAGCACGGATGCTGCGGCGCTCGGATCGTCGATCAGCCAGGCTGAGCGTGAGCGTATCGCATGGATACTGGTGCTCTTGGAGCGCGCGGATCTGGCTGTCAAGAATAAACGCCTTGCTGAGCCGCGAGGCGACAATGCCGCGGAGTATTACCGCCAGGTGTTAACATTGCAGCCAGGCTACGAAGAGGCGCTGCAGGGGTTGGATAAGATTGTCGATCGTTACCTGCAATGGAGTGATTCTGCGATGCGTCAAGGGCAGCAGGCAGCAGCGCTTCGCTATCTGGCACTGGCGCGTCAGGTAAACCCCAGTTCCGCCAAGGTCGAGCGCAGTGCGGCAGGGTTAAAGTCTCTGCGTGCGTCCCCCTTGAGTCTAAAGCCTCAGCATCTAAGTCCAGGAAGCGTAACACCAGCGAACGTAACACCACAGAGTACGTCCCAGGCGCGTTATGTACGACTGGATGCACGGCAGCTCAAGGCCAAGAGTCCCGATCTGATTGTGGCGCTCGGTACTCTGGCGGACCGCATCCGGCTAGAAAATGCGCGGGTGACGATAGAAGCACCGACCGATAGTCAGGGGCGCTGGATCTATCAGCAGCTCAATAATCGCCATGAAGAGTACCGCGTTCGGGCCAACTTTCGCCTGGAGGCACAACCCGGAGTCCGTTTGCTCGACTGAGCTTGGTGGACGTTTAACGCAGGATAGCGTCCTGGTAGAGACCCGAAGGAGAGATGTAGATGCGTAGAGTGGTGTTCAATCAGAAAGGCGGTGTGGGTAAGTCCAGTATTACCGCCAACCTGGCCGCAATCAGCGCCAGTAAAGGGATCAAGACGCTATTGGTGGATCTGGACCCGCAGTGCAACTCCAGTCACTATCTGCTGGGTGAAGGCGTTAATGAGGTTGCCAGCGATATCATGGATTTCTTTACTCAGACCTTGGAGTTTCGCCTCAAGAGTGCTGATTTTTCCGAGTATATTACCTCGACGCCCCACTCAGACCTGTATCTGGTGGCCTCTAATCCGCGTCTGGGTGATCTGCACGCCAAGCTCGAGGCCAAGCACAAGATCTATAAGCTCAGTGAAGCACTGGCTGAGCTGGATGAGTACGCCGCGATCTATATAGACACGCCGCCGGCCTTTAATTTTTACACCCTGTCGGCGCTGGTGGCGGCGCAGGGCTGTTTAATCCCTTTCGATTGTGATGAATTTTCTCGCCAGGCGCTCTACGCATTGCTGGAAAACGTCCAGGAGGTGCAGGTTGATCATAATCCTGGGTTGGTCGTCGAGGGTATCGTGGTCAATCAGTACCAGCCACGTGCTAATCTGTCGCGCCAGATCGTCGACAGCCTGCGCGAAGATCAGCTGCCGGTGCTGAGGAGCTTGGTGTCCTCCTCTATCAAGATGAAAGAGTCGCATAACGAAAGCCTGCCGCTGATCTACTATGCACCCAAGCACAAACTGACGCTGGAGTTTTTGGCCCTGTTTGATGAATTGCAGGGTTAGCGGCTTGACGAATTGTAGGGTTAACAGCTTGATGAGCCGATTGCTATGCTGACCCCGGACTATGACCAGAGTATCGTTAATCTGATCAGCGCCCTGGCCGGAGCTCAGGCGCCGGCTGCCGATCTCTATCCGCCCTTGGCGCTGCTGGCAGATGCGCGCTGCCAGCAGCGGCCCGTGGCGTTATTGGTTATCGACGGACTGGGCTATCAATTTCTGCAGCGCTTTCCCGAGAGCGCCTTGGCGCGTCATACGGTGCAGCGGCTGACCTCGGTGTTTCCTACCACCACCGCCACGGCGGTGACCGCCTTGGCGCTGGGTGTTCCGGCGCAGCAGCACGGTATCACTGGCTGGTTTACCTATCTGCGTGAGTTGGGGGCGGTGGTGATGCCGTTGCCCTTTATGCCGCGCGGGGGTGGTAGCTGTTATCGGGATCTGGGAGTGTCGGCGGCCGCGATGCTTGATGCCCGACCGTTGTTACCAGACTTACGTCGACCGGTGCAGGTGAGCAGTCCGGGTTATATCTCCGATTCCGATTTTAGCCGTGCACTGTACGGCAAGTCGCCCAGGGCGCCGCACCAGAGCCTGAACCAGTTTTTTGAGCAGCTGAGTCGGGGGCTCAGGCAGCGGGGTGCGCCATTGGTATGGGGATACTGGACCGAAATTGACGCGCTGGCGCATGAGTATGGCAGTCACAGCCCGGAAGTTATCGCTCATTTTCATGAGCTCGATCAGCTGTTTGAGCGCTGGCTCACAACACTGGCAGGTCAGGATGCCTTGGTACTGGTGACCGCCGATCATGGCTTGATCGATGTCGTTGAGGAGCAGCAGCTGCAGTTGGAGCAGCATCCCGAGCTGCAGGCGCTGCTGCGTCTGCCGTTGTGTGGCGAGCCTCGAGCCGCCTTTTGCTATCTGCGCCCAGGTGCTGAGGCTGACTTCCAGCAGTATTTTGCCGAGCATTTCGGGGCGTTGTTCGAGGTGGTGGCCAGTGAAGAGTTGCTGCAGCGGCAGTTGTTTGGCCGTGGTGTGCCCTCGTCACGGTTGGCTGAGCGGATCGGGGATTTTACGGTGTTGGCGAAACAGCAGGCGATCATCAAGGATCGCTTATTACAGGAACGGCCATTCAGGCAGCGCGGTGTCCATGGCGGTCTGAGTGCCGAGGAGTTGTACGTGCCGTTGGTGCTGGTCGAGCCTTGATAGGTGGACGTTTGCAGCGACCAAAAAAAACCGGCCTAGGCCGGTTTTTTGGATCAACGAAAGCGGTTTACTCTGCTGCGTCGTAGGCCTTGACGCCTGCTTCGATCGCGCTCCGCGCCGCGGCCGCATCGGACCAGCCTTCCACCTTGACCCACTTGTTGGGTTCCAACGTCTTGTAGTTTTCGAAAAAATGTTTGATCTGATCGCGCAGTAGCTGAGGAACATCTTCGATATCCTGAACCCCGCTGTACTCTCTAGTCAGCTTGTCGTGCGGTACGGCAACCAGTTTGGCATCTTCGCCAGCTTCGTCGGTCATGTTGAGCACACCCACGGGGCGGCAACGGATCACCGAGCCGATCGCGATCGGATGCGGGGTGATCACCAGTACGTCTACCGCGTCACCATCATCGGCCAGGGTGTTATTGATGTAGCCGTAGTTGGCGGGATAGAACATCGGCGCAGTCATGAAGCGATCGACCATCAGGCAATCGGAATCTTTATCTATCTCGTATTTGACCGGCACGCTGGCGTTAGCAGGAATCTCGATGATGACATAGATGTCATTGGGCAGGTCTTTACCCGCAGGGACTTTCGCAAAGCTCATGGTATAGCCTTCTGTAAAGTTGAGGGGTTGTAAAAATAGAATTAAATAGACCTGTTATTATAGGTGGATGGCAGTGACAGTTGTCAATAATACCTTAGGTTGTTGCCGCAAAGGGAGACCCCGACAGTAGGCCTGTCGGGGCGTGCTCTCTTATACCGCTGCCGTCGCTAACTTGGCTTTTGCATGGTAACGCTGCACCCGATCCACTTCTTGTTTGGAACCCAGTACCACCGAAACCCGTTCGTGAATCTGCTTGGGGTGGACGTTCATGATATCGATCTGGGTATTGATACTGCGGCCGCCAGCCTGTTCGATCAGCATGCTCATGGGGTTGCCTTCGTACATCAACCGCAGCTTGCCGGGCTTGTGGGGTTCACGTGAGTCCCAGGGGTACATAAAGATACCGCCGCGGGTCAGAATACGATGCACTTCGGCGACCATGGAAGCGATCCAACGCATGTTATAGCGCTTGCCTAATGGGCCCTCTTCGCCAGCCAACAGATCGTCTACATAGCGCTGTACGGGCTCTGCCCAGAAGCGCTGGTTGGACATGTTGATGGCGAACTCCTGGGTTGTTTCAGGAATCATCACCTGCTCGCGCGTCAGGTAAAACTCACCGTTATGGCTTAGGGTAAACATATTGACGCCGTCACCGGTGGTCAGCGCCAGAATACAGGAGGGCCCGTAGAGGACGTAACCTGCGGCGACTTGTTTGTAACCCGGTTGCAGGTAAGCGTGTTCCTCTGCGGGGTCGAAGCCGTCTTGGGCTTCTAGGATCGAAAAAATGGTACCAACGGTAACATTGATATCGATGTTGGAGGAGCCATCCAGGGGGTCGAAGGTGACTAGGTAGCGCCCCTCTGGGTGACAGGCTACCGGAAAGTCTTCCTCCTCCGAGGCCATGCCGCGTACCAGTTCAGACTCGCTGAGGGTCAGTTTTATCAGGTCGTTGGAGATCACATCCAGCTTTTTCTGGGTCTCCCCTTGAATGTTTTCAGACTGGTTAGAGCCCAGGATCCCTGCCAGTTCGCCATCGTTGAGCTTGGCGTTAATCTCTTTACAGGAGGACATCAAAATATTGATCAGTTCGATTAAATCGGCGGGCGCGTCGCTGTGTTTAAGAAACTGAGTGAGCCGTTGCATGGGTGGATCCTGTCTTTGATATGACGTTCTAATAGCAGAGCTACCTTGAGGGGAGGATGATACGTGAAGCGCTGCCCCAATGCATGAAAAACAGTGCTTGAAAATGGGCAAATCGTAAATGCCGGCTAAATAGCTCGGTATGGGTTGAGCTGCTATGATGGCGGCACTTTTTTACCGGCGGACGAGGTCAGTATGCATCTGCATATCTTGGGTATTTGCGGCACCTTTATGGGGTCCTTGGCGTTGCTGGCCAAGGCCAAAGGTTTTCGGGTAAGTGGCTGTGATGCCAATGTCTATCCGCCGATGAGTACCCAGCTGGCCGAACAGGGTATCGAGCTGCTGCAGGGCTATCGGGTGGAGCATCTGCAGCCACGTCCGGATCTGGTGATCGTCGGCAATGCGCTGTCGCGTGGTAATGCCTGCGTCGAATACCTGCTCAACGAAGGCATCCCCTACACCTCGGGGCCGCAGTGGCTCGCCGATGAGATTCTGCAGCAGCGTTGGGTGCTGGCGGTAGCCGGCACCCATGGCAAGACCAGCACCAGCAGTATGTTGGCCTGGGTGCTGGAGTACGCCGGCATGGCGCCGGGGTTTTTGATCGGTGGTGTGCCGAGTAATTTTTCAGTGTCGGCACGGCTAGGCGACACCCCGTTCTTTGTCATCGAAGCCGATGAGTACGACACCGCATTTTTCGATAAACGCTCCAAGTTTGTGCATTACCGGCCGCGTACCGCCATTCTTAACAATCTTGAGTTTGATCATGCCGATATTTTCGATGATCTGGCGGCTATCGAGCGTCAGTTTCAGCATCTGGTACGCACCATTCCGGCAAACGGCCAGATCATCGCCGCGCAGGCCGATATCAATCTTAACCGGGTGCTGGCGCAGGGTTGTTGGACGCCGCATATTGGCTTTGGTACCCAGGCGCAGGGCGGCGACTGGCAGGCGCGCTTACTCAGCGATGATGGCTCGGCTTTTGACGTGCTGCTCGACGGCCAGCAGGTTGCGACGCTGCGCTGGAACCAGACCGGCCAGCATTCGGTGCTCAACGGTTTAGCGGCGATGGCGGCGGCTCGGCATGTGGGGGTGACCCCCGAGCATAGTGCCGAGGCGCTGGGGCAGTTTGCCGGAGTGAAACGGCGCATGGAACGAGTTGGTAGTGCTGCAGGGATCACCCTGTATGACGATTTTGCCCATCATCCGACTGCGATTGCGACCACGTTGCAGGGGATGCGCGCCCGAGCCGGCGACAAACCGCTGTTGGCGATTATCGAACCGCGTTCCAATACCATGCGTCTGGGCAGCCATCAGCAGGCGCTGGCACCATCCACCGCTGCAGCTAGCGAAGTGTTCTGGTACCAGCCGCCAGGCTTGGACTGGGATCTAGAGGCGGTGGCCGCAGCCAGCCCGGTCCCTGCGCGGGTGTTTAGCAGTGTTGAGGCGGTTATCGATGCCGTCAAAGCCTATCGGGGTCGCGATGCCGAAGTGGTGATCATGAGTAACGGTGGCTTCGAAGGGATTCAGCAACGGATGTTGGCGGCGCTGCAGGCCTTGGAGCTATGAGTGCAACCGCGCTGCCGCTGCGTGAACAGTCTCCGACAATAGTCTGTCGTCCCGGTTGTGGCGCCTGTTGTATCGCCCCTTCGATCTCTTCCGCTATTCCGGGCATGCCCGGCGGCAAGCCTGCTGGGGTGCGTTGTGTGCAGCTCGATGACAGTAACCGTTGCCGAATCTTTGGGCATCCTGAAAGGCCGAGCGTTTGTCTGGCGTTCGCCGCCGAGGATGCGTTGTGCGGTGGCAGCAATCAGCAGGCCCTAGAGCGGATCACCGAACTCGAGCGTATGACGACTGGAGCCTAGTGCAGTGTTGGATAGTGGTGCAGCTGCTTCCTGCGCCGATTAACGCTAGAATGCGTTGCTTTTGCGTGCCCTAGTCTCTTTTTTATAACCACAACTTTCTAGTCACACTTTCTATCCACATAAAGACCGGTCTGCCCATGTCGAAAATTCTTGCTCTAGACACCTCCACTCAAGCCTGCTCTGTCGCACTCTGGATCGATGGTGAGGTGCGCGAGGATTTTCGCGACATTCCGCGCCAGCATACCCAGCTGCTATTGCCGATGGTACAGCAGCTGTTGGCCGATGCTGGATTGGCGTTGCAGCAGCTTGATGGCATCGCATTTGGCCGGGGCCCCGGGTCGTTCACCGGGTTGCGTATCTGCACCGGCGTCACCCAGGGGTTGGCGCTGGGTGCGGATCTGCCCGTGGCTCCCGTGTCCACGTTGGCGGCCTTGGCACAGCAAGCGGCTGAGGAGTTTCAGGCCGATGGGGTGCTGACCGCGCTGGATGCGCGAATGGATGAGTTGTACTGGGGTTGTTATCGGCTCGACCCCGCGAGCGCTTTGCCCCTGTTGGTGGGCGAAGAGCGGGTCTGTGGACCCCAATGGGTGACGGCACCACTGTCAACACCGGGCAAGTGGGTCGGCTACGGTACCGGCTGGTGCTACCGCGACCGACTGCCCGCAACGGTGCGCGATGCGGTGGTTCATATCGAGCCGCAACGAGAGCCCCGTGCGGCCGCCATTGCCAAACTGGGTGCGGCGCTGATTGCGGCTGGGCAGGGGGTGTTGCCTGAGCAGGCGTTACCGGTCTATCTGCGTGATAATGTCGCATTGAAAAAAGGCGAGCAGCGTAAGGAGAATCGTTAACATGCCGCTCAGCTATATTTTGCTGCTGGCGTTGCTGCAGGGGTTGACCGAGTTTTTACCGATCTCCAGCTCCGCACACCTGATCTTACCCTCGCAGTTGCTCGGCTGGCCCGATCAGGGGTTGGCTTTTGATGTGGCGGTGCATGTCGGCACCCTGAGTGCGGTACTGTACTATTTTCGCCGTGATTTTATCCTGTTAGTTATCGGTTGGCTGCGCGCGGTGCTGCCGCTTAAGCACGGGCGGCGCAAAGTCAGTGCTCATAGCCGTTTAGCCTGGGCCATTATCGTCGCCACGCTACCCGCCTGTGTCGTGGGGCTGCTGGTCAATGATTTCGTTGAGCAGCATCTGCGCTCGATGCTGGTGATTGCCGGGACGACGTTGCTGTTTGGTGGCGTGCTCTGGTTTGCCGATCAGTACCGCACCGAAACCCGTCGCAGTCGGGATATCGGCGTCAAAGATGCGTTGTATATCGGGTTTGCCCAGGCGCTGGCGCTGATCCCCGGTACTTCGCGCTCGGGTATTACCATCAGTGTGGGACTGATGCTGGGGTTGACTCGCAAAACTGCGGCGCGGTTCTCGTTTCTGTTATCGGCCCCGCTGATACTGGCCGCGGGGTTGTTTAAAACCTTAGAGCTGACCCAGCAGGGCACCGAAGTACCCTGGATCGACCTGTTGCTGGGCGCGGGTCTCTCGGGAATCAGTGCCTATTGCTGTATCTATCTGTTTCTCGGTGTTATCAACCGCATCGGTATGACGCCGTTTGTGATCTATCGGATGTTGCTGGGCGCGCTGTTGCTGTATTTTAGCCTGTAGCTACGGCGCTATGAACGCTAACATATAAGAGCCTGACGGTTTTCTTAGGCGTCGCTCTCCGCTAGAATCGGACCGGTTTTTCGTACCGGTTATCTCGCACCTTGCACCTTGATATAGGCTGGACTCTCTGATCATGCGGATTGGCGCTTCATTCAATCTCCACCGTTGTTACGCAACCCATCCTGAACTCCCTCTGCGTGGTCAGGAAGCGTTGCAAGCCTACCTGACCCGTGTCAGATCTCCATTCGGCAGCGCTCAGCCCAAATGGGTTGGCGTAGACCTGTATGCCTGATAACGGATGACGCGTCCTCTCGACGGCTGGTTATCGATCTGGCCACAGCAGCCTGATTATCTTGAGCGTGCCCGCGAACTCGCGCTGCAACTCAGCCTACCGCTGCAACCGTTGGACTGCGAGCCTAGCCTGCTGAGTGCCGAGCAGGCGTTGCTCTGTGTGGGTGTCGAAGGCTTGGCGTTACAGAAAGCCGGTAAGAAAGCGCCGGGGCCGGTACGGGTCGATTTTCTCGGCGGTACCGTAGCGCACCGGCGGCTCTTTGGCGGCGGTACCGGGCAGCAGATCGCCAAGGCGATGGGGATCAAATCGGGGATTAGGCCGCAGGTGGCCGATCTGACAGCAGGTTTGGGCCGCGACAGCTTTGTGTTGGCCACCCTGGGCTGCCGAGTACAGATGGTGGAGCGCACTCCTGTCGTTGGGCTGCTACTCGAGGATGGCTTGGCGCGTGCTCAATATGACCCGGAAGTGGGCTCGATTATTGCGGCAATGGCCCTGCACCAGGGGGATGCGCTCGACTGGTTGTCACAAACCAAGGTTGCCCCCGAGGTGATCTATCTCGACCCGATGTTTCCCCACAGCGCCAAATCGGCCCAGGTCAAAAAAGAGATGTTGCTGTTTCGGGATCTGGTCGGTGAGGATGCCGATGCCTCGGCATTACTCGACGCGGCACTCGAAGTGGTTCAATACCGGGTCGTGGTTAAGCGACCGCGTAAAGCGCCGACCCTGAATGCGCGCCAACCTAGCTTTAGTCTCGAAGGTAAATCGGGCCGCTTCGATATCTATTCGGTGAAGGCGCTGCGATAAACCTGGCTGCGCAATGCTGGCACTCAATGTTAGCGCTCAATAGTGCGGTGGTGGCGGTTCGTCAGCCGAACTTTCGCTGGCCTCGGGCGCTAGCTGTTTGACTTGGCCGTTGATGATTTTTACCATCTGCATGAGTCGTTCAAGCTCTAGCTGCTGATGAGAGAGGGCGTCGTTAAGGGCCTGGATAGTATCGTCTTGAAAGGCGACCTGGGTTTGCAGGTCGATCAGTTGCTCTTCGATGGTAGGCACTCGGTACTCCAGTTTGCTGATTAAGTGGTTGAATATTGTTTTTAAAATCGGTATACAGGGTAGTCTTTTTGCGCTTGTAACGATCTATGCAAGCTCAGAATGAGGTGTTCAGTACCGGGAGTTCCTAGCGTTCTGAGCCTACATGTTACCCTATTCGTGCGTTACCCCACAGCATCAGCAGTGGGGCGTGACTGTTAATAATTATTAAATATGTTGAGAAGTTTATAATGAAATCAAAGACAATGTTACTTAGTGCTCTCTACAGTGCCATCGCGGCAGGCGTTGCCAGCGTTGTGCTGCAGGGCGATAGTGTTGCACTCACCATCGGTACCGTATATGTGGTGTGCCTGATCAGTAGTTTGTTGAGTGTTGCGTCTGTTTCTGCCACCACCGCAACCGGTTCGGCTGAGGTTGCCAACGGTGTTGAAATTGTTTCAGCCGATGACGTGAATGATGACCGCGAAGGCGGTGTCGTCAAATGGTTCAATGTGACCAAGGGCTTTGGGTTTATTACGCGTGACCAGGGTGACGACGTGTTTGTACATTTTCGTTCGATTCGTGGCAGCGGACACCGCTCTCTGAACGAAGGTCAGCGGGTTAAATTTGAAGTCGTTGAGAGCGATAAAGGCCTGCAGGCCGAAGATGTGTCAGTAGTCGCTTAACCCTAGCCAGTTTTAGCTACAGGATTGGCTTGATCCTGTAGCTCCTCCGTTACTCCTAATCCTCCTTATCTAGTTATCCTTGCTGTTTCTTTATCGACAGGACTCCGAACGCTCAGCTGGCGCTGGCATCAATAGCGGCCAGTTTGGTGCGGATAAATTCCGAGTGAGAAACATGAATCAAGTCGGCAACCCTGCGGATCAGGTGGTCCTCGTATTTATCCAGATAGCCATCTGCCAAGGCGACCTGCCAGAGCTGGAAGATGAGTTGGCTTTTTTGTGACGGACTGTAGTGGTCATTGATCAGGCGCGTAAAAGGGTACAGTGAGATAGCCTGTTCTGATTCCTGCTGGGCAAGGGTAATCAGCTTCTCCAGTTGTTCTGCGGGTAGCTGAAACTGTTTGTTAAGCAGCGCAGCGATGAAATGCTGTTCGCGGTCATCCAGGGTGAAATCGGCGCGAGACACCTCCAGCAGCAGTGCCGCAATGGCGAGCTGCAGAGGTTGGGCGCTATATTGGCGCTCTGTGCTGGAGGAGAGCGCGATATGGCTGTTAAAAAAGGCGGAGAGTCGACGGATCATAGGAGAAGCTGACGGCTGAGGATTTCTGTCAGGGTAGCATTTTCGGCGTCGCGGTTGTAATGCCTGTTTTCAGCAGGATGCGCGGCCATTCGCCACTATCTTTGCATTAGGGTTGGAATGCGCCTTTTCAACAGAGAGGGCGCGATCTCCGTTTTGTGAAAATCCTAGTTGGATTGGTGAGTCTTGAGAAGATAGTTTTGGCACAGAGCAGACACTTTGCTGATGTCCGATATCGACAGCTCAATCTACAAAGCGGCCACACTGGATACGAAGTTTGAAGTGCTTTGAGCGGCAGTAGCCAACACATTGCTGTCGCTCACATCTGACCAACGCGGACAGTTGATGAAACTTCGAAGTTCCGTATAGCGGACACTCTACGTAGCTAGCGCTCACAGCACAACTGGGCACTATCAACCTGACATACTATGGGAGATTGTTTGCGCCCGTATCTAGGGTTATTCCCAACCCTTTACGGCCATAGCAATTTGGCAGGTAACGCCTCATCCTGAATCGTTCAGATAATAAATGTAGTGGTAATTCCTGCCTAGCTAACATCTCTGTAAGTCGAATCTGGATAAATTCGCCCCCCTCACCCCCTGATGGACTGCTAGTTGTGATTCTTGCTGCATTTCAATTAATACATCGTGCTAGCGGCCAGCCGACGTCAGAAACAAATCGTCAGCTGGCCGGATGATCACTTATCCTTCGCGGCAGCACTGACAAACCGTGCTTTATCTTTGGGACTGATCAGTCCTAGGCCAACGAGTTCGGTAGCCGTATGCGCCACACAGCTCACATACTTGCCGTGGTTAACAAAGGTATTTTTGTAGCAATTTAGCGCAATAAATTGGCCTCCGGTACAGCCATTGCTTGTGACTGGTTGGCTAAGGGTAGAGAGCTCACAGTGGTCGGCGTCGTTTGCAATACCGTCTCCGTCTGTATCGCCGTCACAGGCATCACCTTCGCCGTTGTTGTCAAAGTCCTTTTGATCAGGATTGAATGTCAGCGGGCAATTATCCGATACATCCGAAAATGTATCGTTGTCATCATCACTGTCGCAGACGTCACCCAAACTGTCGCCATCGCTGTTGGCCTGGTCAGTGTTGGCATTTGATGGGCAATTGTCCACAGCGTCAGCTACGGCATCGCCATCATCATCAACGTCACAGTCATCACCCAATCCGTCACCGTCTAGGTCGTCTTGTTGAGGATTGGCTAAAGAAGGACAGTTATCCACATTATTTTCGACCGAATCACCATCGAGGTCGCTGTCACAGGCGTCCCCAAAAGCGTCGCCATCTTGGTTCTCCTGTTGTGAGTTTGGATGGTCAGGGCAATTGTCTATGTTGTCGGGAACACCATCACTGTCGGCGTCGACCGATCCGCAGCTTATGGCAAAAGTTTCATTCCCGAGTGGTAGATTGGGGTTGGATACTGCACAGGGGCTGGATATGGTAAATATTGCGCTTCCCAAAGAATTACTTCGTAACGTGTATTCTACGCCCGCGACCAGTCCTGTTGATGCGAGGCCAGAGGTTTCCACCACGGGAGTCGTGCTTACCCCCACTATCCGCCAAACCCCCGTGAACGCTTGTGGGTCGATAGTGATGAATTCTGCTTTAAATTCCAGGGAGGCTAGCCCGCCTACGGCAGATTGGCCGTTGTCGACTGTGAGCAGCCCATTATCATCAATATTAAAAATGAATCGGCTATTGTTGCCTCCGCCGACAAATAGGAGATAGCGGGTGCCATTTACCAAAGCTGTTGTAACCGCCCCGATTTGAATCGGAGGAACGCGGGATATCCCCCACTCGCCGGCAAAGACACCAGGATCGATCACTACATCGGTGGTGTTGAATGTAAGAGTACTTGGGGAACCGGTGAAGGCGGGGTTGTTCAGCACCAGCGTGCCACCTGGGGACGAGTTGATCGTCGTGGAGTGGCCACCAATACCGCCAATAAAAAAATGATACCGAACGCCGGGTACAATGGTCACCGCTTTGATCCCGGTATCAAATTCGGCGGCGCTGACACCGTTCAGACCGATATACCATTCTCCGGTGAAGCTTCCCGGGTCGATGTTGATGGCGAGGTTATTAAAGACGACCGAGCCAATATCGCCTTGTGCAGGGATTCCGCTGTTACCAATGGTGGCAAGGCCATTACTGCTAATGGTGACAGGGAATACTCCGACGTTGCCAGCATAAAAGTGGTAACTCAGGCCGGGCACCAACGCAATCGTCTGGGCTGCGGTATTGATTGGATGATTGACGACATTGACGATGCCCCAAAGCCCGGTAAAGTTGTCAGGGTCGGTGAAGATATCGACGGTAGTGAAATCAAGACTGTTCTGTCCGCCGGTAGCAGAAGTGTTATTTAATATTGTAATGAGGCCGTTGGGGTCGATATCAAACTCGAAGAAGGAAATGCTGCCGACATGGATTCGGTAAACACCTTGGGCCAGTGAGACATTACTGGGGCCACTAATAAAACCTGTGGTTTCACCCTCTATCTTCCACTTGCCCGTATATTCGTTGGTGTTGATCTGAATATCATGAACGGGAATTTGGTCGGTGACATAGGTGCGAAAACGAACGTCTTGCCCTCCCCAAGGCTCAAAGCCGCTTCCATAATCGATATAAAACTCACCGTCTGAGTATGTGGGACCCGTAAGCGCGATGGGGAAAGGACTGCCACTATGATTGGGTGAGGAGAGCACTAGGGCAATGACATCCCCCGCGGCAACTTCAATTTCCTCCGAAGCCAAATCAAAGTGCGTGAACTCTTCAAACCCAGATTCAATGTCTTGATTAAGGAACGTTTTACTTCCCAGTAGTGCGCTGGGTGAACTCATATCTGGAGCGCCACTTGGCTGCGTTCGGCGTACCTCCACTAACAGATCGCCTTGGGTTAAGTCGACATGACGGCGCATCGCAAAATCTACCGCACTGAGTTGACCGCTCAGACCCATCGTTAGGGTTTGAGCTACCGGTGTTGAAGTTACAGCTGTCCCCGAGGTTTCTGGGGCTAGGTTCGCTTGGTCTACCTGACTTAGGGCAGTCACAGGCACCGCCATTAATAGAGGGAACAGGATGTAGAGGCTTAAATAGAACCTCCGTATTTGATGTATTAAAAACTTCATGACTCACCTCCGATATTAAGAGGGCCGACAGCGAGCTCCTGGCCCGTGAATTTTTTCTGACACTGCGGTGTCACAGTCCATTATCGAAAAAAGGCATAAGTGATTCGCTGATGAATGGCATTTTGCTTTCGTGAGGGCAAAGCAGGCCTTCGCAACGGCGGTATACACCATAGCCGAGTGTTATTGGTAGTACTCTCGATCCGACGGGCAGACTTCCAGAAAGGGAGGATTGAACGCGTGATTTATTATTTTACGGTAGGTTTCACCATCGAACACTGTTCATTGTAAGTGTAAGTTAGGTATAGGCCAAACTGTGCTATTTGGCAAGGAGCGATATATGCCGGTCGCAATCTTGAGCGACTGAGACGGTTCGTGTCATGTCAGCCATGATGCTGCTCCTATCAAGAAGCATAGGGGAAATGCCCTCTACTTCTCATAGGACAGTGCAAACAGAGATCGGGTTGGTATGGCGTCGATACCGAGGTTTACAGGTGGCAGCAACTACCGCGCGAGCGGTTGAGTACTTGTCGCAGCTATTGTCATAAACAGTCTCGGACAAGTGTCCGCATTGGGGCCAGCACCAGACCGCTTGTAAGATGAGACTTTATTTTCATCCCACAGCTCACAGCAAGTCAGGCTTTCTGATTACCTTTCAGAGGCCTTTTCTTGCCACTGACGAGCATCTGACTTGCTAACGCCCAGGCCATTCACCCAATGCAACGATTGATCTTGAAGGTCGTTGTTAACCTCTGCGATGAACGCCTCGTGGTCACCAGCATCAACCGAATCTAGATGCCTTCGGATACAGGATACCTGCAGCTCATCATGCAGGTCATGCTGTAGAATTTCGCGTAAAACGTCACGGCGCTGGGACCGGTATTTGATCCGGACTTCGTTGATGCCGATCATTTGCGCTTGCACGTCATAACTCATGCACGATCGCAGATATGCGTCACGGTACAGTGAAGCCAACAAAGAGGGATCATTGAGTTCATACACCCCCAATACCGCGGTTATATAAACTGAGGCGTCAACGTCGTTAAACGATAACGGCGCCATGTTCTCCTTAACCAAAGGAATGTTGCACGCCAGGCGCGATGTGCGCTTATTTACATCAATGAACGGCTGCAGGTATGAGAGATGCATCAATAAGAAAAAACTCTGTTCAATGGGATCCTCTATCGACGCCGCCTTGTCACAGACCATCGCGAGCAACGGCTCCAGTTGCTCGTTTGTATCAAGCGGAGTGTAGGCAGATTGACCGATTCGAACCCACTCATTCCGGACGTGGCCAGAGTGCGTTCGATCCGCTAACAGCCCATCAGATAACAGGTAATGCAGTGTCTTAATCGCCTCGACAGATGGCGAAATATTGGGGCCTTGATCCACTAAGTATCGAATAGCTT
The DNA here is from genome assembly GCA_041586735.1 of Motiliproteus sp. Classification (GTDB taxonomy): domain Bacteria; phylum Pseudomonadota; class Gammaproteobacteria; order Pseudomonadales; family Balneatricaceae; genus Motiliproteus. The sequence goes on along the minus strand of JBFGZQ010000002.1, from coordinate 81,008 downwards.
CCTTATGGTTAAGGATCATGACCTGCTCTTCGGTGATTTTACCGTTGGCGATTATCCCGTGAAGAACCAGAGCTTCAGTATCCGCCCGTGAATACGTATTGCCTTCAAGCCGTGATGAGTTATATGACAGATCGACGAGTAATCGATCGTAAATCTTACGCGCAAAGGTACCCGCAATCGCCTGGTGCTCACGTCGGCCTTGGTTCATTAACTCCGTGCGTACTGATTTCGGGAGAAGGTAGGTTTTGTTGGGGGTGTAACTGTCCAGCCAGGCTTCATTGTATGAGACCGGTTTCCGCTCAAACACAGGTTTTGATAGATACTCAGAGGATGAATCAATTGTGTCGTGCGTCTCTGAATAACGGGCATTTTTATTTTGACCTGTCTTTTGAACTAGGCCGTTATCCGCCATATCCTGAAGCCAGCGCCGTAGCGTGCGATCAGAAACGGGGGCAGGTAAGTTCGCGGACAGATCGGATAGAGAGATGGGCTCTACTTGGTCACGAAGCACGTTTAAAACGATTTTATGTTTTGGGCTAATGTCTGGCATACGTGTGGCCGATAAAGCGAGATTAGGGCCAATATGAGCATACAAATGGCCGATAAACAATACAAATGGCCGATAAGTAACTGTATTTGGCCGATAGGCAAACTCATGTGACCGATAGGCAACAGGCCCTCGGAGCCTGTAAATAATTATGTGTGACTGCCAAGGTTAAATGTAACCAACCAAGCGGTCTTCGAACTCTCGATAAATCGGTTTAAGGCTGTCTTTCAATTTCTAATCGGCATCGTCCATTGGTGTCAGTCAACCGGTCCAAGCTGGCCAGTTCCGCTGCGAGCTCTTGAGTTTGTACTTTGGTAAATTTCCATTTCTATCATCTGTCTTCTTTGCAACTACTGCCATAAACGGTCACCGACAGCGTGTCCGCTCTGGGGCCATAGCCGGAAAGTTGTTCGATCCAGCTAGGGAGCAACCCTGAGCCACCTACTCAACACCAGGAATTCCAACCACCTACAGGTCTTGGCCTGAAACTCTACAGGCCACAGCTCCAACCTCCGAATGCAAATAGCCGTTTTCATTAGGGATGCTCGCGCTAGTGGGTTCCCCATTTAGGATTTACAGCGATGCTAGCGCTCCGGGCGTTCGAATAACTCGGCATCGATACTATAGGGCAGCGGTAGCAGGGTGATAGCGGGGCCATCGGCGCTGAACAGGTGGAGGTCGTTAGCGTCTGCTGCGTTTTTGCTAATAATCACCTGCAGCAGTACTTGTTGCTGTTGGTTCACACAGCTGAGGAGTTTGCCGGCGCTACGGCCGTTGCTGCTAAACACCGAGGCGCCCGGTTCAAGTGCCTGGGTAAGGCTGGCCGAGTCGACCGTTGCTGCGTACAGCAGTTTTTTTAATTTACCGCGGAACTGCAGCCGAGCGATCACCTCTTGGCCGGTATAGCAGCCTTTGCTGAATCCGATAGCATCGACCGCCTGCAGGTTTAGCATCTGCGGAATGTAGCTGTCCAGGCTTTGCTGCTCCAGTTGCACCAGTCCCGCCTGAATCTCGGCGACCTGCCAGGCCTGATAGTTGCCGACCTGGGTCAGTGTCGCCAGTTGGGACCATAGCTGCTGGGCCTGTGCTGCTGGGCACCAGAGTTCGAAGCGGGGGGTGCTGCCTGCGACCCGAACCACCAGCAGATCTTCGCTGAGTGACTGTTGGTTGACGCTCGATGGTGGGTTGATGCCGAGTTGGGTCAGGCAGTCAGGAGCGGACTCGCCCAGTAAACCGATACCTACCCATTGCTCATCCGCGAGGGTTATCGCAACTTTAGAGAACACTGCAAATTTCTGTAGATTGGTCAGCGCCGCATCTGCGGTGGCTGCCGGCAGGCGCATCAGAATATGACCCGGGGCACGTTTGAATAGCCGCGAGACGCTGATCACCATCCCTTTATGGGTGCAGTTGGCGCCGAGCAGACTCTGTTCGACGCTGAGGTTGTTAATATCGCAGGTGAGTTGCCCCTGCAGGAATTTTTCTGCATCGGCTCCCTCGAGGCTGATCAGGGTTTGCTGGGTCAGCGCTATGAGCAGCGTGCCGTTAGCGGGGTGCTGGGTTGCCGGCGCCGATAACGCCCCCTGCTCGAGTTGCAGATCCTGCGGGGTGCCTTGTTGAGTGAGGAATGCTGTCCAGTCTGGATGAGGCATACAGTGACCTTTACTTGATGATCAGGCGGAGAGGTACGCGTCCTGATGTGTTGTCGGTATGGTTAGGGTTGGCGTCGGTTGTTTCAGGCGCCTGTTTCATTGTTAGCGGGCGGCGCTGCTGTGAGCAATCGCTGGGCCAGAGGCTGTCCTAGGCGGGTGTTGCTACCGCTGTGATATGGCTTCAGCCAATCGATATTTTTTTCACCAAATAGCAGGATGACGGTAGAGCCGAGTTTAAAGCGCCCCATCTCTTCACCTTTGGCCAGGATGATGGGCGTGGGGGAGCGACCGTCATAGCGGCGGGTTTCGATCGTGCGGCGTGTAGGGGCCACCTGTCCCGACCAGACGGTCTCAATACCGGCAACAATCATCGCGCCGACCAAGACCATCGCCATAGGTCCGGCAGCGGTGTCGAAGATGGCGACCAGGCGCTCGTTGCGGGCAAACAAGTTAGGCACCTCGGTAACGGTGGCGGTGTTAACCGAGAACAGGTCACCGGGGACGTAGACCATCTCCAGCAGGCGACCTTCGATGGGCATATGCACGCGATGATAGTCCTTGGGAGAGAGGTAGATGGTGGCAAACTGACCGTTGATAAACGGCTGGGCGCGATCCTGATTGCCGCCCAGCAGCGAGGTCAGGCTATAACTGTGGCCTTTGGCTTGGAATATGCGTCCGTAATCGATCTTGCCCAGTTGGCTGATGGCACCATCCGCAGGGCTGACCAGCAGTGCTGGATCTGGATCTATAGGCCGGGCCTGGGGTTTGAGTGCGCGGGTAAAAAAAGCGTTGAAACTAGGATAGGCGGTCGGATTTTCCTCTGCCGCTTCACTCATGTTGATAGCGTAGATACGATTAAAAAGCAGGATAAAACTGTTCTTGATCCAGCCGATGCGGCTGTCGGCTAAGCGGCCGACAAGGCGTGATAACAGGTGTTGGGGTAACAGGTGCTGCAAGAGAGCGAATAGGCGTGCCATGATGGGTCTGGATACTCGTTCAGATTTATTTTAATTCAGTGAGTGACGATGATTAGTCGGTCTCAGTTGGGGTGTCGGGGTCATTGCCCCATTCGAACCAGGAGCCATCATAACAGCGGATACGTGGATAGCCGAGTGCTTTGGCGACCAGATAGGTCAGTCCGGAGCGACGATGGGTCTGACAGTGAGTGATCACTTCCTTATCAGGACTTATGCCTAGGCGGGATAGCTGATTGAGTAGGGGTTGGCTGTCCCGCAGTCGCCAGTCATCAGTGCTTCTCAGGCTTTGGGTCCATTCAAAATTTAGGGCACCGGGGATATGGCCGCCCTTGCTGGCGTTGATGATTTTTTCACCGCGGTATTCTGCAGGGGAGCGGGCATCCCAGATCGCAATGTCATGATCTCCTAGGTGTTGCAGTAGATAGTGCTTATCGGCGATCAATGAGCGATCGATGCGGGCAGCGAATACCGAGGCTGAGGGCAGGTTGGGCTGGGTTTGTAATCCAAGACCTGCGCGGGTCCAGGCGCCAAGCTGGCCGTCGAGTACCGAGCTGTGACGGTGGCCGACGATATCCAGGGTCCAGAGCAGCCGTCCTGCTAGCGCCCCCATCTGATCATCGTAGGCGACCACTCGGCTGTTGGCTTGGAGTCCTAGCTGTGAAAACAACTCGCTGAGCTGCTCGGCACTGGGCAGCTTGTTGGGCACCGGGCCCTGGCCATGCTGTAGCCGCGAGGGATCCAGATGGATCGCTCCGGGAATATGACCGCGGGTGTAGCTCTCTGGGCTGCAAAGATCAAGCAGCAGCAGTTGCGGATCGCCCAGCTGAGTATTAAGCGTGCCAGCATCTAGCAGTACTGGAAGTGCAGTCATAGGGTTCCTTAATACGGGCTCTGCGCCCTGTTTTGCTGCGAATATAGCACTCGGTTGCGGCGCTGCCCACTCTGATTCAACCCCTGTTGAGCCCCTGATCGATACTCGAGGAGCGTGGCGTTTCCGCAGTTGTCTAGTGCGGGGGGATGCCCTCGGTGAGGGTTTGTTGAATCAGGCGATAGCTGGCCATCCGCCGCGGTTCTATTTTGCCCTCCTCCAGCGCTTGCAACAGGGCGCAGTTGGGCTCGTGCTGGTGACTGCAGTCACGGAACCGGCAGTAGCCGAGGAAGGGGCGGAACTCGATAAAGCCTTCGAGCAGCTGTTGCGGCTCGATATGCCAGAGCCCAAATTCGCGGATGCCGGGCGAGTCGATCAGGTCCCCGCCGTCGGGAAAGTGGTAGATTCGCGCGGTCGTGGTGGTGTGTACGCCTTTCTGACGCGCCTCGGAGAGCGCCCCGACCCGGATGTCGACGCCAGGTAACAGGACGTTGATCAGCGATGATTTGCCCACTCCAGACTGCCCCACGAACACGCTGGTACGCTGGTTGAGTTGCGCTTTGAGTGCGCTCAGGCCATCGGCACTGCGGGTGGAGGCGTGCAAAACCTTGTAGCCGATACGCTGGTAGCTGTCGAGCATCAGGTCGAGCTCAAGGCGTTTGTCAGGATCGCTGAGCAGGTCGGTTTTATTGAGCAGAATCACCGGTTCGATGCCGATCGCTTCTGAGGCTACCAGATAGCGATCGATCAGATTGGCAAAGGGGGTCGGTTCGGGGGCGATGGTAATGACGATATAGTCGATGTTGGCCGCCACCGGCTTTAGCTCGCCGCGGTTGTTGGGGCGCGATAGCAGGGTTTGTCGCGGTAGGGTGGCCACTATAACCCCATAAGGGTCCCCTTTGCGCCAGATAACCCGGTCTCCAGTGACCAGTGCGCCTAGATTAGCACGCATGTGACAGCGGCAGATGCTGCCCTGGTGCTCGCCCTCGAGCACTTCCACATCCACCTGCGAGCCAAAGTGAGAGACGATCAAGCCCTCTTCCTCAGGACCTAGCTCCCCCGAGCCGAGTTTGGCATCGATGGAATGGTCTTTTTTGCTGGCACGCACGACCCGTTCTGCCTGAATCTTATCAACACGCCAAGACTGACGACGGTTAAGTTTGCGTTTACTCATGTGAAAAAAGGGTATCCTGATACAGATGTGCAGTGCTGAAGGAGTTGAGTCAGTCTTTGGATGCGCTAAACATAACACACTATCAACCGGTAGCGGCAGCCAGGGCGGTGCCGTTAGCACACTTATACTGACAGCAGAGGACCTTATGTCGACTCAAACAACATCTCGGCAAACCAATTTGATCTGGATCGATCTGGAGATGACCGGGCTGGACCCAAAGCGGGAGCGGATTATTGAGATCGCCACCCTGGTGACCGATGCCCAGTTGAATCTTATCGCCGAGGGCCCCAATTTAGTGATCCATCAGGACGACGCGGTGCTGGAGGCGATGGATGAGTGGTGTACTCGGCAGCACGGTCAATCGGGGTTGACCCAGCGGGTGCGTGACAGCCGGATCAGTGAGCGGGACGCAGAGCGGGCGACCCTGGCGTTTCTGCAGCAGCATGTCGATAAAGGGGCTTCGCCGATCTGTGGCAATAGCATCGGCCAGGACCGGCGGTTTCTGGTGCCCTATATGGCCGAGCTGGAGAGCTATTTCCATTACCGTAACCTGGATGTCAGTACTATCAAAGAGCTGGCGCGGCGCTGGCGTCCCGAGGTGTTGGCCGGGGTAATTAAGAAGGGCGAGCATCTGGCGCTGGACGATATCAAGGATTCGATTAATGAGTTGCGGCACTATCGACAGCATTTTTTCCAGCTCGATTAACGCCGATTAATGAGGGTTTAGGCCCTGCTTTATCCGAGCGGCTAACTGTGGAATAATACCAAGCTTTGATTTATATCACTTATAGGCTTTGTATGAGAATGTTACGGTTGTTGGCGGGCGGCTTGGTGCAATCGATCAACTGGCTGACCTTGCCCAAGGCGGGGCAGCGTGCCCCCGAATACCAGCGCCGGGTTGAGCAGGCGTTGTCGAACCATGCGCTCTATCAGTTTCCGGGGTGTCCGTTCTGCATCAAGGTGCGGCGTGCCGCACGGCGGCTGAATCTGCCGCTGGAATTGCGGGATGCCAGCGCGGGTAGCCGTACCCCTGAGTACCGCCAGGAGCTGCTGGAGCAGGGCGGGCGGCTGATGGCGCCCTGTTTGCGGATCGATAACGCCGATGGCAGCGCTCAGTGGCTGTATGAATCCAAAGATATTGTTGCTTACCTGAACCGCCAGTTTCCGTTGCTGGAATCCGCGGCTGAAGATCGGCCATCATCGGCTATCAGAGCAGATGCCTGACCTTTCGCGGATGTTTTTCGACTAAAGGCAGCGCTGACGCTGCTTTTCCCTGGGCCAGTTGTTCGATGGCCCAGCTAACATGCTCTCTGACCAGCTCTGCAGGGTCGGCACTACGCTGCTGCAGCGTCTGAATCATCGCCTGCCCGCCGCCGCTATTCCCTATGCCTACCGCTAGATTGCGTAGCCAGCCCTGATAACCGCTGCGCCGAATCGGTGAACCCTCGGTTTTCTTCATAAAAGTCGCCTCGTCCCAGCTGAACAGTTGCGCCAGTTCGATACTGTCCAGACCGTGGCGGGGTTTGAAATCATCCTCCTGGCTGACGTGGCTGTAGCGGTTCCAGGGGCAGACCAGCTGGCAGTCGTCACAGCCGAATACCCGGTTGCCGATCAGTGGTCGTAACGTTTCAGGAATAGATCCCTTGAGCTCGATCGTCAGGTAGGAGATACAGCGCCGAGCATCGACGACGTAGGGTTCGATAATCGCCGCGGTAGGGCAGATCTCCATGCAGGCGCTGCAGCGGCCGCAATGGTCCTGGGTGTAGGGGCTGTCTTCGAGCAGCGCCAGGTCGGTAAACAGCTCGCCGAGCAGGAAAAAACTGCCCGCCTCACGATTGATCAGCAGGCTGTGCTTGCCCTGCCAGCCCAGTCCCGCTTGTTGCGCCAGCGGCTTTTCCAGGATGGGCGCGCTGTCGACGAACGGGCGGTAGTTGAACGCTGCGGTCTGTTCGACAATTTTTTTCGCAAATAGCGTTAAGCGTTTGCGCAGGGTCTTGTGATAATCGCGCCCCAGTGCATAGCGGGAGATATAGGCCTGCTGCGGGTTTTGCAGCACCCTTAGGGTCTCGACTTCGGGCGGCAGATAGTTCATCCGTACCGAGATCACCTTCAGGGTTCCAGGGTGGAGCTGGTCGGGATGCAGGCGCAGCTCGCGGTGGTTGGCCAGATAAGCCATCTCGCCGTGGTAGCCTTGTGCCAGCCAGCGATCCAGCTGCGTGCCGTGATGGCTCATGTCCACACCGCTGATACCTACCGCATCAAAGCCGAGCTCTTTCCCCCAGGTTTTAACCCGTTCGCTGAGCTGTGCAGGAGAAAGTGTCGTCATAAGCGTTACAGGGTCGGTTGGGGGCTAGGTTTGGGCTGGTGATTTGGGTGTTAATCTGGAATTCTATACGCTATAAAGCAGCTGGTTTTGATTAGGATGCCGACAACAGGAGCCGTGATGTCATATGTACCCCCCGCCGCAGGTTGTGATCTCTATACGGCCGCGCAAGCTCGGCAGCTGGATCTTGTTGCGATCGAACAGTATCAGATCCCCGGTTTTGAGTTGATGCAGCGTGCCGGACGGGCTGGGTATCGGATTTTACGCCAGCGCTGGCCTGAAGTCACTCGGCTGACGCTGCTGTGTGGCGGAGGTAATAATGGCGGTGATGGGTTGGTGGTTGCCGCGCTGGCATTGGCGCAGCAGCTTGAGGTCCAGGTGTTGCTGGTCGGTGGCGAGCAGGCACGAGCCCGGCTCAGCGGCGAGGCGCTTGAGGCGTTGCGCTGGGCCGAATCACGCGGGCTGAGGGTTGAACCCTATACCGCAGACCTGTCACTGACCGGTGAGCTGATCGTCGATGCGATGCTGGGAACGGGTTTGAGTGGGGGGGTGCGCGGTGAATATGCCGCATTGATAGCGCGTATCAATCACAGCGCGGTACCGGTCCTGGCGCTGGATATCCCCTCGGGTCTGTGCGCCGATAGCGGTGCCATCCTGGGCTGTGCGGTACGTGCCACGCTGACGCTGAGTTTTATCGGACTTAAGCGCGGGATGTTGACCCACCAGGGGGTTGAGTGTTGCGGTGAGCTGCTGTTGAATCGCCTGGACCTCCCTGATGCGCTGTATGCCGCGCTACCGGCTCAGGTCGCGGTGATCGGCACTGGGCAGCGGCTGGCAGCGTTACCGGCGCGCCATCGTGGTGCACATAAGGGTGATTTGGGGCATGTGCTGGTGATCGGCGGAGATCGGGGGATGGCAGGGGCGGTACTGATGGCATCCGCGGCTGCGTTGCGAGCCGGTGCTGGCTTGGTGAGTATCGCCACCCGCGCCGAGCACGCTAGTCTCTGTACGATTAATCAGCCAGAGGTCATGAGTCATGCGGTGCTATCGGGCCAAGAGCTGGAGCCGTTGCTGGCGCGGGCGTCGGTGCTGGCGATCGGTCCTGGGTTGGGGGTCAGTGCTTGGTCGGAGCAGTTGCTGCAGATGGCGCAGCAGCAGGCGTTGCCGCTGGTGATCGATGCTGATGCGTTGAACCTGTTGAGCCAAGGGCGGTTGCTGGAGCCTAGCCGCCGGGATAACTGGATTCTGACCCCACATCCGGGTGAAGCAGCGCGGCTGCTGGGGTGTTCGGTGGCCCAGATTCAGGCCGACCGCTTTGAGGCCGTTAACCAGTTGCAACGGCGCTATGGCGGGGTGGTGGTGCTCAAAGGGGCCGGAACCCTGATCTGTGATGGCCAGGCCACGCGACTCTGCTGTCGCGGTAATCCGGGAATGGCCAGCGGCGGCATGGGCGATCTGCTAACCGGCGTAATAGCCGCATTGTTGGCCCAGGGCTTAACCTTGTTTGAGGCGGCGATTATCGGTGTGGATGTGCATGCGCAGGCGGCAGACCTGGTGGCGCAACGCTTTGGAGAGCGCGGTCTTGCGGCCAGCGATCTGATCCCAGACATACGACGGCTGCTCAATCCCGAGCGGCTGTGGACAGGCGCTGATACTGACAGCGCTGGATGGACGAGATGAGTATGAGTGAAGCGGGTGTTGAGGCTACGGTGCGGCAGTGGTTGCTGGCCGATGAGCAGCAGATGGTGGCCTTTGGTCGGCAGCTTGGTGTTGCCGCACGCCCAGAGGCGAGCATCTACCTGCAGGGCAACCTGGGCATGGGTAAAACCACCCTGTGCCGGGGGGTGGTGCAGTCGTTTGGGCATGTGGGGGTTGTTAAGAGTCCCACCTACACCCTGGTGGAGCCTTATGACTTTGTCGAAGGGTTAGTTTATCATTTTGATCTGTACCGGCTGGCGGATCCCGAAGAGCTCGAGTATCTAGGCATCCGCGATTACTTTTCCACAGCGGCGGTACGACTGATCGAGTGGCCTGATCGCGGCGCGGGGATCTTGCCTAGGGCGGACCTGGAGCTGCAGATCGAGCTTGAGGGAACGGGGCGACGGATCAGGATCAAACCCTGGAGCCTGCGGGGTGAGTCGATACTGAGCACGCTTGTAGAGGCGATCGAGCCGCTAGGCGGCGTAGATCCATATAGGGCTAGGCGTTGAGCAGCTGTTGAGTAGGTTGAACAGGTATGGTGAGTAGGTGTGAGTAGGTGTGAGTAGGTTGAACAGGTATGGATAGGTGTTGAGTAGGTGTTGAGTAGGAGCGTATACCGAGTCTTGCAGGCGGTGCTGATGCTGCTGGCGATGACCACGCTGAGCTGGGGTGCCAGCATCGAGCAGGTACGGATCTGGCCGGCGCCGGATCATACTCGGCTGGTGTTTGACCTGTCTGGTTCGGTGAGTCATGCGCTGTTTGCCCTGTCTAATCCGGAGCGGATTGTCATCGATATCAGCGACAGTCAGATGCAGGCGGTGGTGGCAAACCTGGCGCTGGCGAAAACACCGATCAAGAGCATTCGCAGTGCTAAGCGCGGTGGCGGCGTAAGGATCGTGCTGGATCTGCAGCGTAAAACCCAGCCGCGCAGTTTTGATCTACCGCCCAATGATAAATATGGCCACCGTCTGGTCGTCGATCTGGTCAATGACAGCGCCGCCGCCCCTGAGAAGCCCCTGGCCAGCGCCGAACAGCCGCTGCCGGCCAACCGGGATATTATCATCGCGATCGATGCCGGCCACGGCGGTGATGATCCGGGTGCTATAGGTCCCGGGCAGGTGCAAGAGAAGGTGGTGGTGTTGGCGATCGCTAAGGAGTTGGCGCGGTTGCTCGAGCGGGAACCCGGGTTCAGGCCCGTGCTGATCCGGGATGATGACTATTATGTCGGTCTGCGCGAGCGCACCCGTAAGGCTCGTAAAGCCGTCGCGGACCTGTTCGTATCGATTCATGCAGATGCCTTTAGTAATGCTCGGGCACGCGGTGCCTCGGTGTGGACGCTGTCGCTGGGAGGCGCCAGTAATGAGATGGGGCGCTGGTTGGCCGGGCGTGAGAACAGCGCGGATCTGATCGGCGGAGTGGGCACCTTAAACCGAGACAGTGGTAACGATCTGCTCGAGGGCGTGCTGCTGGATATGTCGATGAACTCCAGTATCAGCCACTCTCGCGAGGCGGGCGGTTACATCCAGGAGCAGATGAGTGGGGTGGCGCATATGCATAAAAGCAGCGTTCAGGATGCCGGTTTTATGGTGCTTAAATCGCCCGATATCCCCTCTATTCTGATTGAGACCGGATTTATCTCCAACCCTGAGGAGGCTCGGCTGCTGCAGAGTTCCAGTCACCAGCGCAAGTTGGCGCGCGCTATCTTTAACGGCATTAAAACCCACTTCAGCCGCAAGCCCCCGCCCTCGACCTATCTGGCCAGTCGGCTAAATGGTGGCGCTGCTGCGACCCAGGCATACCGTGTCGCCAGGGGCGATACCCTGTCGGTGATCGCTAACCGTAATAAGGTCGCAGTGCAGCGCTTGCGTGAGTTGAACGGTCTGTCCTCCGATCTGATTCGGGTTGGACAGTTGCTGCAGATTCCCGCATCCTGAGCCCGCTTTTTTCTGCTGTTACTGCAGTACAACTTTAGAGTCGCTGATGAATCGTATTGCCCTGCTCACCCCCCGTCTTGCTAACCAGATCGCCGCCGGCGAAGTTGTCGAGCGCCCGGCCTCGGTGGTTAAAGAGTTACTGGAAAATAGCCTCGATGCCGGTGCCGATCGCATCGATATTGATATCGAGCAGGGTGGTATCAAGCTGATCCGCTTGCGCGACAATGGCCAGGGGGTGGTAAAAGAGGATCTGGAGCTGGCATTGAGCCGGCATGCCACCAGTAAGATCCATAATCTGGATGATCTGGAGGCGGTCAAGACCCTGGGGTTTCGGGGTGAGGCGCTGGCGAGTATCAGCTCTGTCTCGCGTTTAACCCTGACCTCGCAGGCGCAGGGGACGGATCAGGCTTGGCAGGTCGCGGCTGAGGGGCGTGAGATGCACTCGGTGGTAACGCCGGCGGCGCATCCGCAAGGGACCACTATTGAGGTCCGTGATCTGTTTTTTAATACCCCGGCGCGGCGTAAATTTATGCGCACCGAAAAGACCGAGTACGGTCATCTTGAAGAGGTAGTGAAGCGCCTGGCATTGAGCCGTTTTGATGTGGCGCTAACGTTGCGCCATAACGGTCGGGTGATGCATCAGTTGCGTCCGGCCACCACAACGGCAGAGCTGGAGCGGCGAGTAGCCTCCCTGTGTGGCCCCGCATTTATGGAAAATGCCCTGGCTCTGGATGTTGAAGCGGCCGGATTGCGGCTGTGGGGCTGGGTGGGGCTGCCGACGTTTTCGCGCTCGCAGGCCGATCTGCAGTACTTTTTTGTTAACGGTCGTGCCATTCGCGACAAGCTGGTGGCGCATGCGATTCGGCAAGCCTATCGCGATGTGCTCTACAGCGGACGGCACTCGACCTTTGTGCTGTTTCTGACGCTTAATCCTGCTGATGTCGATGTCAACGTCCATCCAACCAAGCACGAGGTACGTTTTCGTGATGGCCGGCTGGTACATGATTTTCTGTTTCGAACCCTGCACCGGGGGCTGGCTAAGGTCAGTCCCGGGGATCAGCTCAGTACGGCTGAGGTGGCTACTGTCTGTGAGTCTACTGGCGAGTTGTTAGCGTCGCCATCGGAGTCGCCATCACCATCGGAGTCGGAGTCGGAGTCGGAGTCGGAGTCGGTTCAGCTGCCGCAGCTGCAGAATCAGCAATCGATGGCGCTGTCGTTTGCGGGTCAACAGCAGGCACCTCGGCGAGGGGCTGTGCAGCGAAGAGAGGTGCAGCGAGGGGAGGTGCAGGAACAGCTGGCGGCTTACGCGGCGTTGCATCCATCGGTCGGTCGCTATGACTCGGATGCCGCTGCGATGAGGCTAGAGGCGGGTGATAAGGGCCAGATGCTGGCCGCGGGTCTAGTTGCCGATCTGGCTGCCGAAACGGCGGACACTCAGGCGCCTCCACTCGGCTATGCTCTGGCGCAGCTGCACGGGGTTTATATTTTGGCGCAAAACACCCAGGGTCTGGTGGTGGTGGATATGCATGCGGCTCACGAGCGGGTGGTGTACGAGCGTCTGAAGCAGGCTTATGCCGAGCAGGGCGTCACCTCGCAGCCACTGCTGGTGCCTCAGGCTGTGGCGGTGAGCGCCCACGAAGCCGATTGTGCCGAAGAGTTTGCCGCACTGTTTCAGCGCTTGGGGTTTGAGCTGGAACGGATGAGCGAGGAGTCGCTGGTGATTCGGCAGCTACCGGCATTGCTCAAGCAGGGTAGTGTCGAGCAGTTGCTGCGCGATGTGCTGGCCGACCTGCGGGTGTTGGGTGATAGCGACCGGATTACCGCCGAGCATGACCATATTCTGGCGACGATGGCTTGTCACGGCTCGGTAAGGGCTAATCGGCAGTTAACGCTGCCGGAGATGAATGCCTTGCTGCGCGATATGGAGCGCACCGAGCGCAGCGGTCAGTGTAATCATGGTCGGCCGACCTGGACGCAGCTGGATATGAGTGCCTTGGATAAACTGTTTTTGAGGGGCCAATAATGGCCAGTCACACTAAATCTGCGGGCCGGTTGCCAGTGATCTGTCTGATGGGGGCGACCGCCACCGGCAAGACCGATCTGGCGGTGGCGCTTGCCGAGCAGTTGCCCTGCGATCTTATCAGTGTCGATTCGGCGTTGATCTACCGGGGTATGGATATAGGTACTGCCAAGCCCGATGCCGAGCTGCTGGCACGGGCACCGCACCGGTTGATCGATATTCGTGACCCCGCCGAGAGTTATTCTGCGGCCGAATTTCGTGCAGATGCGCTGGCTGAGATAGCCTCGATTCACCAGCGTGGTCGGATTCCGCTGCTGGTGGGCGGCACGATGCTGTATTTTAAGGCGCTGTTAGAGGGGTTGGCCGGTTTGCCCAAGGCCGACCCGCAGGTACGTCAGCGTCTGCTCGAACAGGCGGAGGCTGAGGGCTGGGAGGCCTTGCATCGGCGTCTGCAACAGCTTGATCCGGTGTCTGCGCAACGTATCCATCCTAATGATCCACAGCGTTTACAGCGCGCTCTAGAGGTTTATGAGCTGACAGGAAAGACCCTGACCGAGCTGTGGCAACAGCAACAGGCCGCCGCGCTGCCGTTTAATATGTTGCAGCTGAATATGGAGGTGGCGGATCGGTCGCTGTTGCATCGTCGCATCGAACAGCGTTTTCATAGGATGCTGGAGTCGGGCTTTGAAGAGGAGGTTCGCGTTCTCTACCAACGCGGTGATCTGCATCCCTCGTTACCCGCTATTCGTTGTGTGGGCTACCGGCAGATGTGGGCCTATCTGGACGGTGAAAGCAGTTTTAATCGCATGGTTGAGCGTGGTATTATCGCCACCCGGCAGCTGGCTAAGCGGCAGATGACCTGGCTTCGAGGCTGGGAGGGTGCGCAGCGAATCGATGCCTGCGATACCAATATAATCAGCAATACCTTGAAATTAGTCGATGACTACCTTATATAGGTGGTTCGCCATGCCGATAGCGCACGTTGAGTTGATCTGAGTTTGTTTGAAATTTAAAACAACGCACGACTCTGTAAATGATCTCTATTCGCTGTAAATAACCGTACAAACAAGAGTTTTAGGAGTTTTAAATGTCAAAAGGGCAAACGCTACAAGACCCTTATCTTAACCTGTTGCGTAAGGAACGAGTTCCGGTATCGATCTTTCTGGTTAATGGTATTAAGTTGCAAGGTCAGATCGAATCTTTCGACCAGTTCGTGATTCTGCTGAAAAACACCGTCAGTCAGATGGTCTACAAGCACGCTATCTCTACAGTGGTGCCCTCTCGTCCAGTCAAGACACCCGTTCAGGTGTTTGAAGGTGACGAGCTGTAAATCTATTTTAGTGCTCTGTTTAGTAAGGAACGCTCTTGTTTTTCGAACGGCCTGATTCCGGCGAAGTTGCCATCCTGGTCCATCTAGATCTGGCCGACGACTCACAGCGGGAAGACCCCAAGGAGTTCGAAGAGCTGGCTCTGTCTGCGGGTGCAGATCCGGTTGCGTTGGTGACCGGGTCGCGCAAGCGCATTAGCTCACGCTTCTTTGTTGGCGAAGGTAAGGCGCAGGAGATTGCCGACATTGCTCGTCAGCACGATGCCAAGCTGGTGCTGTTCAATCACTCTTTGTCTCCGAGTCAGGAGCGCAACCTCGAGCGTCTCTTCGAATGTCGGGTGCTTGATCGCACCGGGCTAATTCTAGATATTTTTGCCCAGCGTGCCCGGACCTACGAGGGTAAATTGCAGGTCGAGCTGGCGCAGTTGGAGCATATGTCGACCCGGTTGGTGCGTGGCTGGACCCACTTAGAGCGCCAGAAGGGGGGGATCGGCTTGCGTGGTCCGGGTGAGACCCAGCTGGAAACCGACCGACGCTTGTTGCGGGTGCGCATTAAATCGATCCTGGGGCGGCTGGACAAGGTGCGTAAGCAGCGGGATCAGGGGCGGCGCCAGCGTCAGCGGGCCGCGATCTCCACTGTCTCTCTAGTTGGCTACACCAATGCCGGAAAATCAACGCTGTTCAATCGCATGACCGAGTCACGGGTGTTTGCCGCCGATCAGCTGTTCGCCACCCTGGATCCGACGCTTAGACGCGTGGAGGTCGAGGATATCGGTTCGGTGGTGTTGGCCGATACGGTGGGCTTTATTCGCCATCTACCACATAAGCTGGTGGAGGCGTTTCGCGCCACGCTGCAGGAGACTGTAGAGTCGACCCTGCTGTTACATCTGATCGATGCGGCCAGCCCTGAGCGCGACGAAAATATCGCCCAGGTTGAACTGGTGCTCGGTGAGATCGGTGCGGCTAGTATTCCGGTGTTAGAGGTCTACAATAAAATCGATCTGCTGAGCGAGGCACGACCGCGTATCGATCGTGATGCTGCAGGGCGACCGCAGCGGGTATGGCTGTCGGCGGTATCGGGTGCGGGGGTGGAATTATTGTTTCAGGCGATGGCCGAACTTCTGGGTGATGAGGTGGTCCATCAGAAGCTGCATTTGACCCCGGACGAGGGCGCGTTCCGTGCCCAGCTGTATGCGCAGGGTGCGGTGTTGTTGGAGCAGGTTGATGACCAGGGCGGGCTGGTGCTTGAAGTACGGCTGCAAAAACGTGATCTGCTGCAGATTTTGACTCGGGTCGGGATTGATTCGGACCGTTTTTTACCACCACCGGCAGAGCATTGCTGGTGATCTATACCCTCCTTGGCTGGCCGGAGTGCCTTGCAAGGGGCTAGGGCGCTACTTACAATGCGCAGGCATAAACAAATACTTAGATAATATGGAGACGCTTATGGCTTGGAATGAGCCGGGTGGCAGCGGAAAGAATCAAGACCCCTGGGGTAATGGTGATCGTGGAGGCAGGCGTAATGATGGGCCGCCAGATCTGGATGAGGCGCTGCGCAAGCTTCAGGAAAAGCTTAATGGCATCTTTGGTGGCGGTAGCGGTAGCAGCGGCGGCTCTAGTTCAGGCAAGGGTGGCTCGTTGGGTGTTGGCGGAGTGTTACTGCTGGCGTTTGGTCTGCTGGTGGTGTGGGCGGCGATGGGCTTTTACACCGTTAACGAACAGGAGCGCGTCGTGGTGCTGCGACTGGGGAAATATCAGGATACGGTATTGCCAGGCCTGCGCTGGAACCCGCCGCTTATTGATCAGCGCTTTTCGGTCAATGTGACCCAGGTGCGTTCTAAAGATCATCGGGCGCTGATGCTGACCGAAGATGAGAACATCGTTGAGGTCGGGCTGAAGGTTCAGTACCGGGTCACCGATCCGAAGTTGTTCGTGCTGAAGGTGCGAGATCCAGAGATCAGTCTGGCGCATGCCACCGAAAGTGCTCTGCGGCATGTGGTGGGTACCTCGGAGATGCATTACATCCTGACTGAGGGCCGTGAATTGCTCGGCAGCGATGTCCAGGAACGGCTGCAAAGCTATATGGATGCCTACGGTACCGGATTGCGGATCTCCAAGGTCAACGTTGAGAGTACCCGGGCTCCTACCCAGGTGCAGTCGGCGTTTGATGATGTGATCAAGGCGCGTGAGGATGAGCAGCGGGTTAAAAACGAGGCTGAATCTTATGCTAACGGCATCGTCCCTGAAGCGCGTGGTAAATCGCAGCGCTTGCTCGAAGAGGCCAATGCCTATCGTGAAGAGGTCGTAGCCAGGGCTCAGGGTGAGGCGGGCCGTTTTGAAAAGCTGTTGATCGAGTTTAATAAGGCCCCTGCGGTCACTCGGGAGCGGATGTATCTGGATGCTGTGACCACGGTGATGGCCAAGTCGACCAAGGTGTTGATGGATGTCGAGGGTGGCAACAACATTATGTATCTGCCGTTGGACCAGATGGTGAATCGGAGCCAGTCAGGCGCAGGCCTGGGTGGGGGAAGTCTGGATAGTAGTAACGTTGAACAGGTTGCCGATGAGGTGATTAACCGTCTGCGTCGTCGTCAGACATCCACCGTAAGGGAGGAGCGCTAACATGGGAGGACGTACTTTTGTAGTGCTGGCAGGCTTGCTGCTGGTTATAGTCGGCTTGTCTAAATCGCTGTTTATTATTAATGAGACCGAACGGGGTCTGTTGCTGCGTTTTGGTGAGGTGGTGGAGGCGAATCTACAACCAGGTCTGCATCTAAAGATGCCGATCGTCAACACCGTAACCAAGTTTGATGCTCGGGTGCAGACGCTGGATTCGCGTCCGCAGGATTATCTGACGCTGGAGAAAAAGCGCCTGATCGTGGACTCCTTCGTCAAGTGGCGGATTGCCGACGTTAAGACCTATTACACCGCAACCTCGGGTGATGAGTTCCGTGCTGCCGATCTGCTGTCTTCGCGGATGGATACTCGGCTGCGGAATAAGTTTGGTCGCCGTACGCTGACCGAGGTGGTCTCTGGGGATCGTGAAGAGATGATGGTCAATCTGACCAAGGAGCTCAACGATATCACCGAAGATGAGCTGGGTATTGAGGTCGTCGATGTGCGGGTGAAGCGGATTGAGCTGCCTACCGAGGTGAGTCAGTCGGTTTACGACCGGATGCGCGCCGAGCGGGAGCGTGAAGCTCGCGAGCTGCGCTCTAAGGGTAACGAGCTGGCTGAGGGTATTCGTGCCGATGCCGATCGGCAGAAAACCGTACTCTTGGCTCAGGCGTTCCGTGAGGCTGAGTTGGCTCGTGGTGATGGCGATGCGATTGCGGCGTCCACCTATGCCCAGGCGTACAACAAAAACTCGGAGTTTTACTCGTTTTACCGTAGTCTAGACGCCTATAAGTCGAGCTTTAGTAATAAAGGCGATGTGATGGTACTCGACCCACGCGGTGACTTCTTCAAGTATCTCAATTCTGCCGATGGTAAAAAGTAACACCACACCCGCGTAGCCCTGTTTCTTGGTAGCGATTCAGGGCTGCGTTTATCGGTACGTTGGTGTATTATTTCGCAAACCGGGGCGCTTCCCGGTTTTTGTGTGTCAGGGGCTTCGAAATTTAAGTTCGGCTGCCTGTTGAGGGGGCTGTATGGAGCTATGGCGCGAGTTGCTTGTCGCCTGCTGTCTGCTGCTGATACTAGAGGGCATTATCCCTTTTCTGTATCCCCAGCGCTGGCGAAACCTGGTACGGCAGCTGGCTACTATCGATGAACAGCGGCTGCGGATGATCGGCTTGCTGAGTATGCTGATCGGTACCGGCCTGCTGTATCTGGTGCATTAGTCTATAGGTGCTGATGTAGGCTGTTGGTCGTGGCTGCTATCGTCACTGTTATCGTTAATGTTACTGCTCTGACTAGGGGCCTGTTACTTCATGTCTATTGCTGATCGTTGGTTGTTGCCGGATGGTGTTAAAGAGATTCTGCCCGCTGAGGCGCGCCAGATTGAGGCGCTACGGCGTAAATTACTGAGCCTGTTTGATAGCTGGGGCTACGATCTGGTGATGCCGCCGATGATCGAGTATTTGGAGTCCTTGTTAACCGGCACCGGTAATGACTTGGCGTTAAATACCTTTAAAGTTACAGATCAGTTGACCGGTCGGATGATGGGGCTACGAGCGGATACTACGCCCCAGGTGGCGCGTATCGATGCCCATAGTCTGAATCGTCAGGGACCGACGCGACTCTGCTATGCCAACTCGGTATTGCATACGGTCCCTGCGAATATGCTGACCGGGCGTTCGCCGATGCAGATCGGTGCCGAGCTCTATGGGCATGCGGGGGTTGCCAGCGATATTGAGGTGATCAGTCTGATGCTGGAGTCGTTGACGCTGGCGCAGTTGGCTCAGCCGTTAACCCTGGATCTGGGGCATGTGGGTGTCTATAGGGCGCTGGCGCAAGAGGCCGGATTGGCCGCCGATGATCAGGCAGAGCTGTTCGCGCTATTGCAGAAGAAATCGCTGACCGAGCTGGACGCGCTGTTATCACGGTTGTCGCTATCGACGATCCAGTGTCAGGCGTTTCGGTTGCTGTCGAGCCTGAATGGCGGGGCGGACACCATCGCCAAGGCGCGGCAGTTGTTGTTGCCTGACTATCCGCAAATGGGCGCGGTACTCGATGATCTGGAGCAGATCGCCACTAGCGTGGCGCAGCGTTTCCCTGAGGTGTCGCTGTATTTTGATCTGGGCGAGCTGCGTGGTTATAACTATCACACCGGCGTGGTGTTTGCGGTGTATATCCCCAGTTATGGTCAGCCACTCGCCAAGGGTGGGCGTTATGATGAAATTGGTAAGGTGTTTGGGCGTGCGCGTCCGGCAACCGGATTTAGTGGCGATCTGAAAGTATTGGCAGAGTTGGCGGCCGATCATGCGGGTGCGTCGGCTGCCATCCTGGCTCCGGTAGAGATAGATGCGCTGTTGCAAGCTAAGATCACCGAGCTTAGACGGCAGGGCGAGCGCGTGGTACAGGCGTTGCCGGGTGTTGAGCAAGATGGGGTGGAGTTGGATTGCGACCGACAATTGATTTTACGTGATGGCGGCTGGTGTATCGTTGCTGTTGATTGAGCTGAATTTGAAATCTGATTGAGACTTAGGATCTATGGGCAAGAATGTCGTTGTATTAGGTACCCAGTGGGGCGATGAGGGTAAGGGCAAGATTGTAGATCTGCTAACCGAGCAGGTTGCTGCAGTTGCGCGCTTTCAGGGCGGTCATAATGCCGGGCATACGCTGGTGATCGATGGTAAAAAAACGGTATTGCATCTTATTCCCTCGGGCATTCTGCGCGATAACGTCCTCTGCTTGATTGGTAACGGCGTGGTGCTGTCTCCCGAGGCGCTGCTTAAAGAGATTGCCGAATTGGAGGCCAATGGGGTTCCGGTCCGTGAGCGCTTACGGCTAAGTCCCGCTTGTCCGTTGATTCTGCCCTACCATGTGGCGTTGGATCAGGCGCGTGAGCTGGCGCGTGGCAATGCCAAGATCGGTACCACGGGACGTGGTATTGGGCCAGCCTACGAAGATAAGGTGGCTCGTCGGGCTCTGCGGCTGGTCGATATGCTGAATCCGCAGCGCTTTGCTACCAAGCTCAAAGAGGTGCTCGAGTACCACAATTTTGCGTTAACCCAGTATTACAAGGTCGATGCCATCGATTATCAGCAGACGTTCGATGCGGCGATGGCGATGGCCGAAGAGTTGCGGCCGATGGTGGCGGATGTGACCGAGATGCTTCATGGCTATCGCCGCAATGGCGACAATATCCTCTTCGAGGGTGCTCAGGGTTCATTGCTGGATATCGATCACGGCACTTATCCCTTTGTCACCTCCTCAAACACCACCGCCGGTGGTGTTGCCACGGGTAGTGGTTTTGGTCCGCTGTATCTGGATTATATTCTCGGTATTACCAAAGCCTATACGACGCGGGTGGGCTCGGGTCCTTTCCCGACCGAGTTGTTTGATGATGTGGGCGCGCATCTGGCCAAGCAGGGCAATGAGTTCGGTGCGACCACCGGTCGACCGCGCCGCTGTGGGTGGTTTGATGCGGTGGCGTTGCGCCACTCGATTCAGATCAACAGCGTATCCGGCATCTGTTTGACCAAGCTGGATGTGCTGGATGGTCTTGATAGTATTAAGATCTGTGTGGCTTATCAGGATGCGCAGGGCAATAATCTGCCCGTGCCCTGTGATAGCGAAGGCTACGAAGCCGCAATTCCGGTGTATGAAGAGCTGCCGGGTTGGAGCGAGTCGACCTTTGGGGTACAGCAGTTGGAGCGGTTGCCCGCGGCAGCGCGTGCCTATATCAAGCGTCTTGAGCAGCTGGTGGGTGCGCCGGTGGATATTATCTCCACCGGTCCCGATCGTAACGAAACGATCGTGCTGCGCAGCGCCTTCGAGGTTTAAGATATGGCGGGGGCGTTACCGTCCCCTCTGCTTGCCGAGTTCTGTTCTGTAGTTAAGGGTTTAGTTGTTGGTAATTGCTTGCTTGCTACACAAAAAAAGGCGCGACCCGCGAGGGTCGCGCCTTTTTTTGTGTAGCCTACTGCTTTATTTATGCAGCAGTTTTAGCATCTGCTTGAAGAGCTTGGGGTTTGCCGCAACCAGGTTGCCGCTGCTCAGCATGTTGTTGCTGCCATTGAGGTCGCCGATCAGTGACCCGGCTTCCTGCAGTAGCAGCAATCCCGCTTCGAGTTCCCAGCTGTCGGCACCCTGAATCCAGCAGCCATCGGAGCGGCCTGCGGCTTGGTAGGCGAGCGTCAGTGCGGCAGAGCCCACTTGGTGCAGCCGAGCGCCCTGTAGGTAGAGCTGCTTGATGCCGCCCAGATGTCGCTCTAGACCGGCCTCGTTGAGGTAGTTAAAGTGATTGCCTATCAGGGCTTTGGGTACGGAGGTCAGGTCGCTAACGCGAATTCTCTTACCGTTAACCTGGGCGCCGCGACCGCGACTGGCGGTGAACTCTTCGCCGGTAATGGGGTTGAGTATCACTGCGTGCTCGATACGGCCCAGCTGCTTGCATATGAGGGATAAGGCAAATGTTGGCAGGGCGCTGGTGACGTGGCTTAGACCATCAATAGGATTGATAAACCACTCGAAGTCGCTCTTTTCTTGCGAGCCAATGGAGCCGCTCTGTAGTCCTGTGACCCGGTGTCCGGGGTTGGCTTTGAGTAGGTGGTAGGCGACGGTTCTTTCCGCCGCCGCCGCGGTGTCGACGATAAACGCGCCAACATCTTCGTTTTCTGACTTGATAATGTCGAGACGTTCGACGGCGCGAGCGACTTGTTCACCCGCGATCCGGGCGGCCCGCAGGGCAATATTTAGTGTGGGTTGCATGATGAGCGCTTTTCTGTACGGCTGAAACGATCGCGGAGTATAGCAAACTAGGCCGGCGGCGCCTAAGTGTTTCGGCGCTTTTGTCACGGGCCGGCGCCTGTCGGAGGCTAGGTATGGCGATGGTCAGCGATTTAGCGGATAGCTTACGTTGGCGGTAGGTTATCTGCTAAAATCTTTTGCTTTGTGTTTTTCGGAGATCTGTGGATGCTCGCCTCGCTGCGCGTTGTGCTGGTTAATACTACTCACCCCGGTAATATCGGTGGTGTGGCTCGTGCCATGAAAAATATGGGTGTGAGCCAGTTGGTATTGGTGGAACCCAGGGCGTTTCCTGATGATGCGGCGTTTGCGCGAGCTGCGGGTGCTACGGATGTCCTCGATCAGGCGCGGGTTGTCGAGACGCTGGATCAGGCCGTAGCGGGTTGTCAGTTGGTGGTGGGGGCTAGTGCCCGTGGGCGCCATATTCCCTGGCCGGTGGTCGATCCCCGGCAGTTGGCTGAGCAGGTCATGTCGGTGTTCGCTGCCGCGTCGGCCGAGCGGCCCCAAGTGGCGCTGGTCTTTGGTCGTGAGGATCGGGGGCTGACCAATGATGAGCTGCATCGCTGTCATCGACATGTCCATATTCCTTCAAATCCAGATTTTAGCTCGTTGAATTTGGCGGCGGCGGTGCAGGTGGTCTGTTATGAGTTGCGGATGGCGAGTCTGGCTGCTGAGCAAGGATCTGCTGATGCTCAGGCAAGTGTAGACCGGCACTGGGGGACGGCCTGGGATATAGAGTCGGCCAGTAGCGATGAGTTGGAGCGACTTTTCATTCATATGGCGAAGGTGATGACCGATATCGAGTTTTTAGATCCGGATAATCCGCGTCAACTGATGGCTCGGCTGCGAAGGTTGTATCTACGCACGCATCTGGACCGAGTCGAGGTGAGTATTTTGCGAGGAATTTTAACCGCAATGGAGAAGGTTATCAGCAAGCAGGGCGCTAATGATGTTTAATCAATTACGTGAAGATATTCAATCGGTGTTTGAGCGCGATCCTGCGGCTCGAAATGCGTTTGAGGTGCTGACCAATTATCCGGGTCTGCACGCGTTAATGTTTCACCGGCTCTGTCATGGTTTGTGGGTGCGGGGTTTTAAATGGCTGGCGCGAACGATCTCTACGTTGGCGCGCTGGTTGACCGGGGTTGAGATTCATCCGGGTGCCCGTATTGGGCGACGTTTTTTTATCGATCACGGTATGGGGGTGGTGATCGGTGAGACGGCTGAGATTGGTGACGGCGTCACCCTGTATCACGGGGTGACGTTGGGAGGGACGACCTGGAATAAGGGTAAGCGCCATCCGACCTTGGAAAATGACGTAGTGGTGGGTGCGGGCGCCAAGATCCTGGGTCCTTTTGTGGTCGGCAAAGGCGCGCGGATCGGGTCCAATGCGGTGGTGACCAAGGCGGTGCCAGCCGGTGCGACGGTGGTGGGTATTCCTGGGCGAATCGTGCGCGGCGGAGGCGGCGGTGGCTCAGATTGTCTGGATCAGGCGCATCTGCGCCAACAGATGGCAGATAAAATTGGCTTCAATGCCTACGGGGTGACCAGTGAGTTATCTGACCCGGTGGCGCATGCGATTCAAGCGCTGCTTGATCATCTGCAGGCGGTGGATAAGCGGATTGAGGTCATGAGCGAGGCGCTGCGCGCCTTGGGCGGGGATTGCCCTGGGCAGCGCCTGCCTGAGCTGAGGTCAGAGGATTTTGCTGAGGTCGGTGAGGAGCGACCGTTGAAAAAGACGCCTCAAGAGGCTCCTTGATGCTGCAGGGTTGGTTGGTTACTGCTTAGTCGAGTCGGCTAATCAGCGCTTTGCTTGGATAATAATTGACTAAAATAGTCGGCTAATGGATAATCCCTCTCAGCAACAATCATTACGGGGGTTATACCGATGCGATTAACGACCAAAGGGCGCTACGCCGTTACAGCCATGTTGGATCTGGCTTTACATGAGGGTCGGGGACCGATTAGCTTAGCCGATATTTCGTCGCGACAGCGAATTTCGCTCTCTTATCTGGAGCAGCTGTTTGCCAAACTGCGCCGTGGTGGCTTGGTCAAGAGTGTCCGCGGCCCGGGTGGCGGCTATCAGTTGAGTCGTGAAAAAGCTGATATTTTTGTAGTGCAGGTGATTGATGCTGTCAATGAGTCGGTCGATGCCACCGGTTGTAATAGTAAGGGCGATTGCCATGAGGGTGATGCTTGTCTAACGCATTATCTGTGGTGTGATCTCAGTGAGCAGATTCACGGCTTTCTTAGTGGCATTAGCTTGGAAAATCTGGTCGAGCGAAAGGATGTTCAGACTGTTTCGCAACGGTTGGATAAAGAGCAATTGAAAACGATTGAATTTGAACGGATTGAAGCATCCGCATAGCGGTGGTTCAGATCCTATGGAGAATAAAATGAAGCTGCCGATCTATCTGGATTATTCTGCAACGACGCCGGTCGATCCCCGAGTGGCAGAAAAGATGGCCCAGTGCCTGACGCTTGAGGGGAATTTTGGCAATCCTGCCTCGCGTTCACATCTGTTCGGCTGGAAATCGGAAGAGGCGGTCGAAATTGCCCGGCGTCAGGTGGCCGACCTGGTTAACTGCGACCCGCGTGAGATTGTCTGGACCTCGGGTGCTACCGAGTCGGATAACTTGGCGATTAAGGGGGTGGCGCACTTCTACAGTAAGAAGGGCAAGCACATCATCACCTCTAAAATCGAGCACAAAGCGGTGTTGGATACCTGTCGCCAGTTAGAGCGCGAAGGGTTCGAGGTGACCTATCTGGACCCGCTGCCGAATGGCATCGTGACGCCGGAGTCGATCAAGCAGGCGTTGCGTGACGATACGATCCTGGTCTCTATCATGCACGTCAATAATGAGATCGGCGTGATCAACGATATTGCGGCCATAGGTGAGATCACCCGTGAGCATAAGGTGCTGTTTCATGTCGATGCCGCCCAGAGTGCGGGCAAGATCAATATCGATCTGGAGCTGCTTAAAGTCGATTTAATGTCGTTTTCGGCGCACAAGGTATACGGCCCCAAAGGGATCGGTGCGCTGTACGTCGGTCGTAAACCACGGGTTCGACTCGAAGCGCAGATGCACGGTGGTGGTCATGAGCGCGGCATGCGTTCCGGCACCCTGGCGACCCATCAAAGTGTTGGCATGGGCGAAGCCTTTGCACTGGCTAAGGCCGAGATGCACGAAGAGAATCGCCGGCTGCTAAAGCTGCGCCAGCGTTTATGGGATGGAGTGAACGATCTGGAGCAGGTGTTTTGTAATGGTGATCCTGATCAGCGTGTCGCCGGTAACATCAATATCAGTTTTAACTTCGTTGAAGGCGAGTCGCTGTTGATGGCGCTCAAAGATCTGGCTGTGTCCTCGGGTTCAGCCTGTACTTCGGCGAGTCTCGAGCCCTCTTATGTATTGCGGGCGTTGGGTATGAATGATGAGATGGCGCACAGTTCGATTCGGTTTGCCATTGGCCGGTTTACTACCGAAGAAGAGATCGACTTTGCGATCGACAAGGTGCGTACCGCGGTGACCAAGCTGCGTGAACTGTCGCCATTGTGGGATATGTATAAAGACGGTGTAGATTTGGAAAAAGTGGAGTGGGTCAGCCACTAATCCGGGTGCTCCGGATACTCAAAAGAGACGCATTCAAGAGGTAATGAATCATGGCTTATAGCGAAGAAGTATTAGACCACTACGAAAACCCCCGTAACGTCGGTAAGATGGACGATCAGGATTCTCATGTGGGTACTGGCATGGTGGGTGCGCCTGCCTGTGGTGACGTGATGCGCCTGCAGATCAAGGTGAATGACGCGGGTGTCATTGAGGATGCTAAATTTAAGACCTACGGCTGTGGTTCGGCGATCGCGTCAAGCTCGCTGGTGACCGAATGGGTCAAAGGGATGACGTTGGATCAGGCTGCAGAGTTGAAAAATACCCAGATCTCGCAGCAGTTGGCACTGCCGCCGGTAAAGATACATTGTTCAGTTCTGGCTGAAGATGCGATCAAGGCGGCAATTGCTGACTACCGCACTAAAAATTCATAATATTACCACGCAATAGTACTAAGCAGCAGCTGGTTTATGGATCGGCTAGCTGCTAGTTGAGGGAGTTTTATGGCTATCTCCATGACCCAGGCGGCACATGCCCACGTTAGTAAGTTCCTGGTTAATCGCGGTGCAGGTACCGGTATCCGGGTGGCGGTTCGTACCACCGGCTGTTCGGGTATGGGTTATGTACTGGAGTTTTCTGATGCTATCGATCCTGAAGATCAGGTGTTTGATATCGATGGCGTTAAAGTCATTATTGATCCTAAGAGTTTGACGTATCTCGATGGTACCGAACTCGATTTTGTCAAAGAGGGACTCAACGAAGGCTTTAAATTCAACAACCCTAACGCGCGCAGTGAATGCGGCTGTGGTGAGAGTTTCAGCGTCTAACGCAGAGCCTTTACGCCCGGTTAGCAGACCTTGTATCGATAGTCTGTCTGTCGAGCGAGACATTTTTAATGCTGCCCCAGTGGATTCTTGACTCTGTTCATGACTATCGAAAATAATTTTTTTACCCTGTTCGGGCTGCCTGAAGTGTTTCAGGTTAATACGACACAGCTGACAGATCGTTATCTGAGTCTGCAAAAAACCTTGCATCCTGATCGTTATACCCATCTGGGTGAGCGTGAGCAGTTGCGCGCGGTACAGGCGGCCGCTCATCTTAATGACGCGTTGACGACGTTGAAGTCGCCGCTCAAAAGAGCCGCCTATCTGTTGGAGCTCAAGGGTATTGATACTGATGCCAGCGCGACAACCCTTTCAGATGGCGATTTTCTGATGCAGCAGATGTTGCTGCGAGAGCAGTTGGATGACGCCCGCGGGGCAGTCGATCCGCTGCTGGCGCTTGAGCAATTATTAGAGAAAACCGAGCTACTACGATGCGAGCTCTTTGCTAGCCTTGAGGTTGATCTGGCTAGCGATGACAGCACCGTGCTGGCTCAGGCGTTGCTGACCCTTCGTAAGTTGCAGTTCTTTGATAAACTGCGGCAACAAATTGAATCATTAGAAGACCAACTGGCGGACCTTTAATGCTACTGCAGATTTCAGAACCGGGGCAAAGTGCCAAACCTCATCAGCATAAACTGGCGGTGGGTATCGATCTGGGTACCACCAACTCCTTGGTAGCGACAGTGCGTAGCGGCCAGGCGGATACGCTCGCCGATGCCGAGGGACGGCATCTGTTGCCTTCGGTGGTCCGTTATCGGGCAGATGACGAGCCGCTGGTCGGTTTTGATGCGCGTGCTCAGGCTGCAGATGATCCCATGAATACCGTCGTGTCAGTTAAACGGTTGATGGGTCGGGGGGTGGAGGATTTGCGTCGTTTAGGTGATCAGCTACCCTATGAATTCGCCCCCGGCGAGGGTGGAATGCCCTATCTGACAACGGTTGCCGGCGATAAAAGTCCGGTGCAGGTGTCCGCCGATATTCTCAAGGTGCTGTTGGCTCGTGGTTGTGCCTCCCTAGGGGGTGAGCTGGTGGGAGCGGTGATTACGGTGCCTGCTTATTTTGATGAGTCCCAGCGCCAGGCGACCAAGGATGCCGCCCGACTGGCCGGTATTAACGTGTTGCGCTTGCTTAACGAGCCAACGGCGGCTGCGGTGGCTTATGGTCTGGACCGTGCTTCAGAGGGTACCTTTGCGGTCTATGACCTGGGTGGTGGTACTTTTGATATCTCGGTGCTGCGCCTACATCGCGGTGTTTTTGAGGTGCTCTCTACCGGTGGTGACAGTGCCTTGGGTGGTGATGATTTCGATCATGCGATCGCCGAGTGGGTGCTGCAGCAGATGGGCAAGGTCGAGCTGGCTCAGCATGAGCAGCGCCGGTTGTTGGATGTTGCGCGGGCAGCCAAAGAGGCGCTGACTGCTGAGGATCAGACCGAGCTGAAGATCAACCTGTCGGGACAGGCTTGGCAGGGCGTGCTGACGCGTCAGCAGTTCGACCAGCTGATAGAGCCGAAAATTAAACAGACACTGCGCGCCTGTCGCCGAGCGTTGAAAGATGCCGGTGTCAGTGCTGACGAGATCGCCGAGGTGGTGATGGTGGGCGGTTCGACTCGGGTACCGCTGGTACGCACCCAGGTCGAAAACTTTTTTGGTGGTCGGCTGCATGCTGATATCGACCCCGACCGCGTAGTGGCGATCGGTGCGGCAATCCAGGCCGATGTGTTGGCGGGTAATAAGCCCGATGCCGAGATGTTGCTGCTGGATGTGATTCCGTTGTCGCTGGGATTGGAGACTATGGGTGGCTTGGTCGAGAAGGTCCTCGATCGTAATACCCCGATTCCCGTAGCCAGGGCGCAGGAGTTTACCACCTATCAGGATGGTCAGACGGCGATGGTTATCCACGTGCTGCAGGGCGAGCGCGAGCTGGTCGACGACTGCCGTTCCTTGGCGCGCTTTGAGTTGCGCGGCATTCCGCCGATGGCCGCGGGCAATGCCAAGGTGCGGGTGACTTTCCAGGTTGATGCGGATGGCTTGCTCGGTGTCTCTGCGCGTGAGCTGGCGAGTGGTGTCGAGACGGCAGTCGAAGTCAAACCCTCCTATGGTCTTGCTGATGGCGAGATTGCCCGCATGATTAAGGACTCCTTTAGTCATGCGCAGCAGGATCTGCAGTCACGTACGCTGCGGGAACAGCAGGTTGATGCCGACCGTCTGGTGGAAGCGTTGCAGAGTGCGTTGGCCGCTGATGGTGAGCGGCTGCTCAATGTCGAGGATCGGACGGTGTTGCAGCAGGGTATCGAGCAGCTCAAGAGGTTGCGCCAGGGCGACGACCATGTGGCGATTGCCAAGGGTGTTGAGGTGTTGAGTTTGGCCAGTGACGAATTTGCCTCCCGGCGTATGGATGATGGTATTCGCCGAGCGCTGTCCGGACATTCGGTCAATGAAATTTAATTGGGAACTATCCCGTCTTGTGTAAAACCCCGGTCGGGGATTAAGGAGTAGAGATGCCGCAGTTGATCTTCCTACCACACCCTGAACTTTGTCCGGAGGGTAAGGTGATTAGTGTCGAGCCCGGTATCAGTATCTGTGATGCGGCCTTGGAGCAAGGGATCGAGATCGAGCATGCCTGTGAAAAGTCCTGCGCTTGTACCACCTGTCATGTCGTGGTGCGCGAAGGTGGTGATTCCCTGGAAGAGGCGGATGAGCTTGAAGATGATATGCTGGACAAGGCTTGGGGGTTGGAGCCCGATTCGCGCTTAAGTTGTCAGGCGTTGGTGGGCGATCAGGATCTGGTGATCGAGATCCCCAAGTACACTCTCAATCAGGTGTCCGAAGGACACTAGTCCGATGGTGTTAATGATAATATTAGGAGGAATCGATGGCGCTTAAATGGATTGATACCTTGGATATCGCGATCGAGTTGGTCGAAAAGCACCCCGATGTGGATCCTACGACTTTGCGGTTTACCGAATTGATGAGCTGGGTGATGGCGCTCGAGGCGTTTGATGATGATCCTAAGCACTGCGGGGAAAAAATTCTGGAAGCGATTCAGGCCGCCTGGATCGACGAGCTGGATTGATGCGCGGGTTGATGGGTTAGAGCACGTGCAGAGGCTGCGGATCAGGGGTCTGGCAGCTCGGCGTTAATTCATCCATCAGTATCTTAGCGATCAAGCCTTGAACATTGGTTGTTCAGGGCTTTTTTGCGTTATATAATTCGCCCTTTTTTTTCAGCCGAATTTGGAGGTTGCTTATATGTTACGAGTTTCTCAGGAAGCGCTGACCTTCGACGATGTGTTGCTGGTACCCGGGTATTCTGAAGTTCTGCCTAAGGACGTAAGCCTCAAAACACGGCTGACCAAAGGGATAGTGCTGAATATTCCGCTGGTCTCCGCGGCCATGGATACCGTGACCGAATCTCGCCTGGCTATCGCCATGGCTCAGGAGGGTGGCATCGGCATCATCCATAAGAACATGACCATCGCCAAGCAGGCAGCAGAAGTGCTGAAGGTGAAGCGTTATGAAAGTGGCATGGTTAAAGACCCTATTACCTGTTCTCCGGATCTGAGCGTGGGTGAGCTGCATAAGCTGGCCGCGCTGCACGGCTTCTCGGGATTTCCGGTGGTTAAGGGTAAAGAGCTGGTCGGCATTGTCACCAGTCGGGATATGCGTTTCGAGCAGCATCTGGATGCGACCGTTGATTCGATCATGACCCCCAAAGAGCAGCTGGTTACCGTCATGGAGGGGGCGGATGCGGACAAGGTTCGTAACCTGCTGCGTAAGCACCGAATCGAGAAGATTTTGGTTGTTGATGGTGATTTCCAGC
This sequence comes from Motiliproteus sp., assembly GCA_041586735.1. GTDB lineage: Bacteria > Pseudomonadota > Gammaproteobacteria > Pseudomonadales > Balneatricaceae > Motiliproteus. The sequence goes on along the minus strand of JBFGZQ010000002.1, from coordinate 50,762 downwards.
TTAAAGGGATGATGACCGTTAAGGATATGAACAAGGCCAAGGCCTATCCCTATGCCACCAAAGACAGCGAAGGCAGTCTGATCGTCGGTGCGGCTGTAGGTACGGGTGCAGAAACCGAAGAGCGGGTTGCCGCGCTGGTTAAGGCGGGAGTGGATGTGATTATTGTCGATACCGCCCATGGTCACTCCAAGGGCGTTATCGATCGGGTGCGCTGGATCAAGCAGCACTTTCAAGGGGTACAGGTCATAGGCGGTAATATTGCCACTGCCGAGGCGGCTATCGCACTGGCGGATGCGGGTGCCGATGGGGTTAAGGTGGGTATAGGCCCGGGTTCTATCTGTACTACACGTATCGTTGCCGGCGTTGGCGTGCCGCAGATCTCTGCCGTGGCCAATGTCGCGGCGGCGCTGCAGGATCGCGGTGTGCCGCTAATCGCCGATGGCGGTATTCGCTTCTCGGGCGATCTGGCCAAAGCGGTGGCAGCGGGTGCCAGCGCGGTGATGATCGGTAGTATGTTGGCGGGTACCGACGAGGCACCGGGGGAGGTCGAACTGTATCAGGGGCGCACTTATAAAGCCTATCGGGGCATGGGATCTATCGGTGCGATGGCGCAGTCGCAGGGCTCCTCTGATCGTTACTTCCAGGATGCCGGTGCCGGAGCGGAGAAATTGGTTCCCGAGGGGATCGAGGGCCGGGTGGCGTGCAAAGGACCGATGGCCTCTGTGGTCCATCAGATGATGGGCGGCTTGCGCTCCAGTATGGGCTATACCGGCAGCCAGGATATCGAGCAGATGCGTACCCGGCCGCAGTTTGTACGCATTACCGGCGCCGGAATGGCAGAAAGTCACGTCCATGACGTGACCATCACCAAAGAAGCGCCGAACTATAGGGTCGGTTAATCCGAGCCTCGAATATAAAAGCTGTGGGGCGGTGTTTGCAGCCCCATCTTGTTTTAGCAGCAACCTGGGATTGGATCATAGCCAATTTCCTAGTGGTGGAGTAAACGATAGTGACAGTTGATATTCATGCTCAGCGTATTCTGATTCTTGATTTTGGATCTCAGTACACTCAGTTGATCGCCCGTCGGGTGCGTGAGTGCGGTGTTTTTTCAGAGATTCGCGCTTTCGATATGAGTGACGCCGAGATTCGTGAGTTTAATCCTCGAGGGATTATTCTGGCCGGCGGCCCCGAGTCGGTGACCGGCATGGATACCCCTCGGGCTCCGCAGCTGGTGTTTGAGCTAGGCGTACCGGTACTGGGGATCTGCTACGGCATGCAGACCATGGCTGAGCAGCTAGGCGGCTCGGTGGTTACCTCGGAACAGCGTGAATTTGGGTATGCCCAGGTACGGGTCGAAGGTGGCAGTGCGTTGCTGGATGGTATCGAGGATCATGTCGCCAATAACGGGGTGCTGTTGCTGGATGTGTGGATGAGCCATGGCGACAAAGTCGGGGTCATGCCTAAGGGTTTCCATCTGATGGCCGCGACCGAGAGCGCACCGATTGCCGGTATGTACGATGAACAGCGGCGTTTCTACGGGGTGCAGTTCCATCCCGAGGTGACGCATACCAAGCAGGGTGAGCGTATCCTGTCGCGCTTTGTCCGCGATATCTGTGGTTGTGAAGGGTTGTGGACGGCGTCCAATATCGTTAAGGATGCGATCGAGCAGGTCCGCGAAAAAGTGGGTAGCGACCATGTGCTGTTGGGGCTCTCCGGCGGGGTCGACTCGTCGGTGGTCGCCGCGCTGTTACATAAGGCGATCGGTGCTCAGCTAACCTGCGTATTCGTCGATAATGGCCTGCTGCGTAAGCATGAAGGCGACCAGGTGATGGATATGTTCGCCAAGAACATGGGTGTCAAGGTGGTTCGCGTCAACGCCCAAGAACTATTTCTCGGTAAGCTTAAGGGCGTCGCCGATCCCGAAGCCAAACGCAAGATCATTGGTAACACCTTTATTGAGGTGTTCGATAGCGAATCCAACAAGATTGATAATGTTAAATGGCTGGCGCAGGGCACCATCTATCCCGACGTGATCGAATCTGCGGCCGGCAAGACCGGCAAGGCGCATGTGATCAAGTCACACCATAATGTCGGTGGTTTGCCGGATGATATGGCGCTGGAGCTGATAGAACCGTTGCGCGAGTTGTTTAAGGATGAGGTGCGTAAGATCGGCCTGGAGCTGGGGCTGCCGTATGACATGGTGTATCGCCATCCGTTCCCCGGTCCCGGCCTAGGTGTGCGGATTCTAGGTGAGGTGAAGCGCGAGTACGCGGATATTCTTCGTGAGGCTGATGCGATCTTTATGGAGGAGTTGCACCGTTCGGGTTGGTATCACAAGACCAGCCAGGCGTTCGTGGTGTTCCTGCCGGTCAAGTCGGTGGGTGTGGTGGGCGATGGTCGTCGCTACGAGTACGTCGTATCACTGCGCGCCGTTGAGACCATCGATTTTATGACCGCGCGCTGGGCGCATCTACCCTACGAGCTGCTGGAAACGGTATCCAGTCGGATTATCAATGAGATCTCCGGCATCTCGCGGGTCGCTTACGATGTCTCGAGTAAACCGCCTGCCACTATCGAGTGGGAGTGAGGTGTATCTGTAACTAGTTGAAAAATAAACGTAAAATCATATATTGATGATGTGGACTGCATCATCAATAGTGTTTTTATGCCTGCCAACCCGGTACGACTTTGCCAAACTCTTGCCTGTCAGTCATTAGGATAGCGCCTTGCTTTAAATAGAGTTCTCTATGGCCACGCCCGATTTACTCCAAGATACGATTCGACCGACGTTGCTCAGGCTGACGCTGCCCATGATGATCGGTATCGTCAGCCTGATGTTGTTTAACCTGACTGATATCTATTTCGTGTCCTTGCTCGGCACTGCGCCTATGGCGGCGTTGGCATTTACTTTTCCGGTTACATTTTCGGTGGTGAGCCTGGCTATAGGTTTCGGTATAGGCACATCGGCAACTCTGGCTAGACTTATTGGCCAAGGGCAAGAAGGAGAAGCCGCTGTGCTGGCGACTGATAATTTAATGATGACACTGTTGCTGGTGTTAGGTATTAGCTTGGTCGCTCAATTCTTTATGATGCCGTTATTTACCCTGATGGGCGCTACTCAAGAGCAGCTCCCTTACATTTTTACCTATATGGGTACCTGGTGGTTTGGTGCCGTTTTTCTGGTGACCAATATGGTGGCAAATAGTGCATTGCGCGCCAGAGGCGATACCAAGACACCCGCGTTAGTGATGGCCGGGTCGTCGATACTAAATATGCTGCTTGATCCTTTACTGATATTTGGCTGGGGGCCTATTCCTGCGATGGGGATTAAAGGGGCGGCAATGGCCAGTGTGATTGCCTGGTCATGCGTGTTTTTCATTGTTATTTCTGTTCTGTATCGGCGTTATCAGTTGATTGTTCTTATGAAACCCGTTATCAGTAGGATTATTGGGCATTGGCTGAAGGTGATGAAGATAGGTTTGCCTGCTGCCTTGTCTAATATGATGACGCCACTGGCGGGTGGGATTTTGACGGCTATGGTTGCTCAGCATGGTGCGGAAGCGGTGGCTGCTTTTGGCGTAGGTAATCGGCTTGAGTCGCTCTCATTGCTGGTATGTCTGGCTTTATCGATGACGTTACCGCCTTTTATCAGTCAGAACTTTGGAGCAGGTCAGATCCAGCGGGTGATCGTCGCATATCAGGGGGCCATTAAGTTTGCTTTAATATGGCAGTTTCTGGTGTTTATTATGCTATGGGTCTTCCGGGATCCCATTGCTGATTTATTTGCGGCCTCAGAGTCGATTAAAACACCGTTACTCATGTGGTTAGCTATAGTGCCGCTCGGATTTGGTATGCAGGCAGTTATTTTTCTGAGCGCTTCAACATTGAATGCGCTGCATCAGCCGCTGCGAGCTATGCGTATTAATATTTTACGCTTATTCGTTTTCTTTATTCCTATGGCATGGATTGCGAACCAGCTATGGGGGTTACAAGCGATGTTTGTCGCCTTCGTCTTGGCAAACACCGCGGCCTCATGGGTAGCCTACAGCAGCGTGAGTAAGCTGCTGATGGAAAAAGTGCGTTAAGCCAATAGTTTTGGATTGTTATCTCTTTGGGGGAGTCCGCAACATCGCGAGTGCGGATTGCACCTGGCGATACCTTGGTCAGAGGTTACGCCGATCAGCCTGGTCGATTTCCTATCCAGCTAACAGGGTGTCACGACTTTCTTGATCTGCCGCAATTGAGGTACTTATTTCTAGTACCTCAGGGCTGCTCTTTTTGATACATTCCGCTGTAGCATTCCCCCGGCTTATCGTTCCCAGCGTAATAATTACGAAATCGTTATCAGAGTGGGGCTGATAGTCTTATCAGGAGAGTTTGGTTTGGATTACCTACCGCTGTTTTTTAAGCTTGAGAACAAAGTTGTATTGTTGGTTGGTGGTGGTCAGGTCGCCTTGCGTAAGGCGACCCTGCTGGTGCGTGCGGGTGCCAGGGTGACGGTGGTCTCCCATGTCGTGGTCCCCGAGCTGGTTGAGCTGGTCGAGAGCCATGCTGGGCAGGTGGTTATGGGTGACTACCAGAGTGCGCTGCTGCAGGATGCTCATCTGGTGATTGCCGCGACCGATGATGGCGAGCTCAATGAACGCGTGCATGACGATGCCGTCGACAGACGCCTGCCGGTCAATGTCGTTGATAGTCCTGCGTTGTGTACCTTCATCTTTCCGTCGATAGTCGACCGCTCGCCCATTGTGATTGGTATCTCTTCCGGGGGGGAATCACCGGTGCTGGCCCGTCTGCTTCGGGCTAAATTGGAAGCCTGGATACCACAGAGTTACAGCAAGCTGGGTAAGCTGGTGGGGGGCTTTCGAGGGCAGGTAAAAGCGCGTTTTAAAAACGTCAATCAGCGCCGCATGTTCTGGGAGAAGATCCTGCAGGGCCAGGTCGCCGAGAAGGTGTTTGCCGGGCGTGAGGAGGACGCAGCCCATTTGCTGCAAGCTGCATTGGATGCCGGCGATCCGGAGCATCAAATCGGCGAGGTTTATCTGGTTGGCGGTGGTCCTGGGGATCCTGAGCTGCTGACATTTAAAGCGCTGCGGCTGATGCAGCAAGCCGATATCGTCCTCTATGATCAGCTGGTTTCGCCAGCGGTAGTGGATCTCTGTCGCCGCGATGCGGATAAGATCTATGTGGGTAAACGCCGCGATGATCACTCGGTGCCCCAGGAAGGTATTAACGAGTTGCTGATTAAATATGCGCTGCAGGGCAAGCGGGTCTTGCGTCTCAAGGGTGGGGATCCGTTTATCTTCGGACGGGGTGGTGAAGAACTGGAATCACTCAAGCAGCACAATATTCCATTTCAGGTGGTACCGGGCATAACGGCTGCCAGTGCCTGTTCCACCTATGCCGGGATCCCCTTGACCCACCGTAACTATGCCCAGTCCGTCAAGCTAGTGACCGGGCAGCTGAAAAACCGCAGTTCTGATATTAATTTTGCAGAGCTAGTGCACCCGAACCAGACCGTCGTGTTCTATATGGGTTTATATTCGTTGGCGCATCTGTGCAGGCAGTTGATTGCCCATGGTAAGCCCGCAGATACCCCGGCGGCGATCATTTCCCGCGGTGCTACGCCGGAGCAAAAAGTGCTGACCGGCACGCTGAGTGATCTGGCCGCCAAGCAGGAAGCGACGCCCATGGCGGCACCGGCGTTGATTATTGTCGGCGAAGTCGTGAGTCTGCATGAGAATTTGGCCTGGTTTGGTGAAGAGCTAGTGCATAACCATGGGCTGGTCTTGCCGGACGCTAATCGCAATAGCTGATGGCGGATAGCTCGATCCGCTAGATGTAAACAGGGAACCGCTCGGTTCCCTTTGGGGTGGCTAGGGTCGTGAGCGGAGGCATGAAAGCAGGGAGATATCTCAGTGGGGCGGGCGCTGTTTTACAGCGAGCAGGGCAAAAAGTGAGGCTAGACGAATCGCTACTTAATAACCATAGACTTTCTGGGAAAGAGCTTTTACTCTTCTTATACACAAGGTTAGGTGTTACACGATGAAGCGAACTGTTGTTCTGTGGCTGTTTTTTTTGACTAGTTTGAGCCACGCTGGCGGTATGTCTGTTTCTGCCGATCGTCAGGCTGAATTAAAGCACTTGCTCCTGCAGGACTGCGGCTCCTGCCATGGCATGACCTTAAAAGGTGGGCTTGGCCCGGCCTTGACACCCGAAGCCTTGCTGCATAAGCCTGCAGAGTATTTGTTTCAAGTGATCAGCAACGGGCGTGCGAATACGCCGATGCCGCCCTGGAAGAACATGCTCAGTGATGCTGATATTGAGTGGCTGGTACACGCACTTACAGAAGGAGTTGTTGATGAATAAAGGTTGCTGGAGTCATAGCGCGATGCGGAAAAGCAATGGTTTTGTTTCATGCTGTCTGTTGGCACTGGCTGCCATGTCCAGTGTCGCTTATGCCGAACGCGGTACCGGTGACCTAGGCGTCATTATTGAGCGCGCGACAGGCAGTGTGCAGGTGGTTGAACGTACGCATGATTCAGCACTGTATCAAATTAAAGGTCTGGGCGATCTGTCCCATGCATCGATTGTTTACTCCCCTGATGAACGTTTTGCGTACGTATTTGGGCGTGATGGCGGTTTAACAAAGCTGGATATTCTCAGCGGCAACATTGACAAACGCGTTTTGCAGGCTGGCAATAGCATTGGTGGCGCGATCTCTGCGGATGGTCATTTAGTGGCTGTTTCCAACTATGAACCAGGTGGCGTGCGAATTTTTGATACCGAGACGCTTGAGCTGGTGGCAGATATCCCGGCTATCGGCTCGAATAAAGTTCAGTCAAAGGTGATCGGCCTAGTGGATGCGCCCGGCAACCGGTTTGTGTTCGGCTTATATGAGTCTGATGAAATTTGGATCGCCGATCTCAGCACACCCAAAGAACCCAAAATAACCAAATTCACCGATATTGGCCGTCAGCCCTACGACGCGCTGATCACACCTGATGGTCGTTTTTACATAGCCGGCCTATTTGGTGAAGACGGCATGGCGTTATTGGATTTATGGCATCCTGAAAAAGGCGTTCGCCACATTCTGCACGACTACGGTCGAGGTGAAGAAAAGCTACCGGTTTATAAAATGCCGCATCTGGAGGGTTGGGCGGTTGCCGGTGATTATGCCTTTGTGCCCGCCGTAGGGAGCAACGACGTCATCGTCATTGATCGACAGAACTGGCAGCAGGTCGCGATCATTCCCGTGCATGGACAACCCATCTTTGTGATGGCGCGCCCTGGTGGCCGCCACATCTGGGTTAACTTTGCTTTTCCCAACAATGACACGCTGCAGGTTATTGATACCGAAACGCAAAAAATTATTAAAACTTTAAAGCCGGGTAAAGCGGTGCTGCACATGGAGTTTACGCCAAAGGGTGACAAGATCTGGGTGTCGGTGCGTGATGAGGATCAGGTGCAAATATACGCTGCCGAAAGCTTTGAAAAACTGAAGACCTTAGCGGTAGAAAAACCCTCAGGTATCTTCTTCACTAATCGTGCGCACAAAATCGGCTTGTGATAATGAGTGTTCTGGAGCAGCGTCTGCTAAATGATTTCCAACGCCATTTTCCGCTGGTTCCGAGTCCCTATGCACATTTAGCCAACGAGTTGCAGGTTGACACCCACAGGGTGCTGGAGTTGCTGAGTGAATTAGTTTCACGCGGCACGATCAGCCGGGTAGGGCCTGTTTTCAAACCGAACATGTTGGGTGTTAGTACGCTGGCAGCGATGAGCGTGCCGGGGGATCAGCTGCAAACCGTTGCGGAGCTGGTGAATAACTTTCCTGAAGTTAATCATAACTATGAACGTGAGCATCGATTTAATTTGTGGTTCGTGGCTGTTGCGGCGGATCAACAGGCATTAGCTGCGACGCTTGCTGCAATCGAGCGTGTCAGCGGTTATGAGGTGATGACCCTGCCGCTGTTGAAGGAATATCATATTGATCTGGGCTTCAATATGGGTGCTAAGGCCGCTAAAAAAACCGCACCGGTTGCGCATAGCAATACACAAACTGCATCCTATGATTTTGATCATCAGCAAGATGGCGCGCTGATCGGCGCCATTCAGGCGGGATTGCCGTTGCTGGAACGGCCCTATTTGGCCATTGCTGAGCAGCTGGGGATTTCCGAGCAACAGGTGATCCAGAAAATAAGCGACCTGCTGGCTGTCGGCATTATCAGGCGATTGGGGGTCATTGTTCGTCACCACGAACTGGGTTATCGAGCCAATGCCATGGTGGTGTGGAATGTGCCGGACGATCATGTTGATGAGCGAGGCAAGCAGCTCAGTGCTGAGGATGCCGTGACCCTTTGTTATCAGCGACCCAGAGTCAAACCTGCCTGGCCCTATAACCTGTTCAGCATGATTCACGGCAAGGACCGAGATGCAGTGGTTAGCTGTATTGAAGGCATGGCAGAAAAATTGGGGCTTGATAATACCCCCTATGAAATTCTTTTTTCCCTGCAACGCTTTAAGCAGCGCGGCGCAAAATATTTTGCTAAAGAGAAGGCTTTACCTTGATGATTATTGCAGCGGTTAGCGCTAATGGATGAACTTGATAAAAAAATCATTAACGCGTTGCAGCGTGACTTTCCTGTTTGTGATCAGCCCTTTGCGGTTGTCGCTAAGCAGCTGGGGACGACGCAAGAGGATTTGATTGCGCGTTTGCAGCAGCTGATGGATGAGAAAATCCTGACGCGCTTCGGCCCGCTTTATAACGCTGATCGTTTTGGTGGTGCCGTCAGTCTGTGTGCGATAGCTGTACCCGATGAGGTTGATTTTGATGTCGTCACCGAAAAGGTCAATGCCTTCCCGCAGGTGGCCCATAACTACCAGCGTGATCATGAGTTGAATATGTGGTTTGTACTGGCCACCGAAACACAACATGAACTGGATAACACCCTAAAGGCCATTGAGGCTGACACCGGTTTAACGGTTCGCGATATGCCAAAACTGCAAGAATTTTATGTGGGGCTGCATTTTGAAATCTGATATCAGCACAGCGGCCGAGCACATGGATGACGCCCAGGCAACGCTAGATCGTAGTATTATTTTGGCGACCCAGGCGGGCCTGCCGCTGATAGCCGAACCCTATCAGCAGATCGCTGATCAACTTGCTATCGATGTTGGCCTTCTGAAACAACGATTAAAGGCTATGCAGGATGATGGCCGCATCAGGCGAATTGGTGCCGTGCCCAATCATTATAAGCTGGGTTATACCGGTAATGGTATGTCGGTCTGGGATGTACCAGACGATCAGATTCAGACGCTTGGCGAGAGGGTTGGGAACTTGAGTTTTGTCAGCCACTGTTATCACCGGCCACGCTTTTTACCTGACTGGCCGTATAACCTGTTTGCTATGGTTCATGGCCATAATCGTGATGAGGTTTTCGAAAAGGCAAAACAAATTGAAGTCTTGCTGGCTGAGCACTGTCGGGCGCATGACATTTTATTTAGTACCCGAATACTTAAAAAAACCGGCATTCGCATTGGGGCCTGAATAGGCAACCCGTACTCGTAGTATCAGTTTGGAACGTGAGTTATGTTTCGTATCTCTCAATACATGCAAGAGTTAAAGAACCCCACGCCACTGGGCCCTAAGCGAAACCCTCCTGGCCCGGTGGTGATCTGGAATTTGGTAAGACGCTGTAATTTAACCTGCAAGCACTGTTACTCCATTTCAGCGGACGTTGATTTTCCGGGTGAGTTATCCACCCAGCAGGTCTTCGAGGTGATGGATGATCTAAAGGCCTTTAAGGTGCCGGTGCTCATTCTTTCCGGCGGCGAGCCGTTGTTGAGACCCGACATTCTGGAGCTTTCCCATCATGCCAAGAAGATGGGTTTTTATGTCGCTTTATCGACTAATGGCACTCTGATTGATGAGTCCAATATCAAGGCACTTGCTGAGGTTGGTTACGATTATCTGGGCATCAGTATCGATGGTATACGTGAAACCCATGATCAGTTTCGGCAGAAAAAAGGCGCCTTTGATGCGTCCTTTAAGGGTTTGCAGCTGTGTCGTGAAGCGGGCATTAAAGTGGGTGTGCGTTTTTCGATTACCCAGGACAACGCTCCCGAGTTACCCCTGCTTTTAAAGCTGATGGATGAGCAGGGCGTCGATAAATTTTATCTTTCCCACCTCAATTATGGCGGCCGTGGTAATCGACACCGTGGCCATGATGCTATACACCAAATTACTCGCGAGGCGCTTGATTTGATGTTTGATGCCTGCTGGAAGGATGTTGAGGCAGGGCGTCACCGCGAATACGTCACCGGCAATAATGATGCTGATGGCGTGTATTTTTTGCATTGGGTGAAAAGACATTTCCCGGAACGTTACGATCACATGCGCGCCAAGTTATCCCAATGGGGTGGCAACTCATCGGGTGTCAATGTCGCCAATATAGACAATCTCGGTAATGTTCATCCGGATACTTTTTGGTGGAATTACACTCTCGGTAACGTGCGGAAAAGACCGTTTTCTGAAATATGGCAAGATACCTCAGATCCGTTAATGGCGGGTTTTAAAGCCGAGTCTCGCCCCTTGAGAGGGCGTTGTGGTGCCTGTGGTTTTAAGGACGTTTGTGGTGGCAATACCCGTGTCCGGGCATTTCAGACTACGGGTGATCCATGGTGGGAAGATCCTGCCTGTTATCTTGATGATCAGGAGCTTAATATCAAGCTCGACGATTACCAGCATGAGAAGCCTGAGCCACTGGATCTGGACATAAGGACGGTTCGTTTTGCTGAATAAAAATATCATGCTGTTTTTTATGCTGCTTTTTTCCTATAGCCTGCAAGCGCTTGCTCAGGATCAAACTGCGTTGTTTAAGCAGCATTGCGCGGCTTGCCACGGTGTTGATCGCTTGGGTATCTCCGGTCCGGCACTGCTACCTGAGAATCTGAAACGGGTGAGAAAAAAGCAGGCGATTAGCTCCATTGCCAATGGTTTACCTGCCACGCAGATGCCGGCGTTCGCTAACAGGCTCAAGCCAGCAGAAATAGAAAGCCTGGTTGATTTCATTTATACACCCTTACCCGAAATGCCGGAGTGGAATGAACAGAGCATAAAAACGAGCCATGTCATCTATAAACCGGAGTTGCTTGAAGGCAATGCTAGAACGAGTAAACCCGTTTATCAGGCAGACCCCCTCAACGTGTTTTTAGTGGTTGAGGCGGGTGATCATCATGTCTCTGTGCTTGATGGCGATACCTTCGAAACCATACATCGCTTCAAATCCCGTTACGCCTTGCACGGTGGCCCCAAATACAGCTCCGATGGGCGTTTTGTCTATTTTGCCTCGCGTGACGGCTGGGTGACTAAATACGATATGTATAGGCTGCAGGTGGTCGCTGAGACGCGAGTGGGTATCAACACTCGTAATCTGGCGGTATCGGGTGATGATAAATATGTGCTGGTAGGTAACTACTTGCCACACACACTGGTGCTGCTTGATGCAACCGATTTGAGCCTGATAAAAATCATTCCGGTGACGGATGAACAGGGTAACAGTTCGCGTGTCAGTGCCGTGTATAGTGCGCCACCACGGCATAGTTTTGTTGCCGCTTTAAAGGACTTTACCCAGGTCTGGGAGATCCGTGTTGATGACAGCTCACCGACAGCCGTTATCCCGGTGGTTGATCGAATCCAGCTTGACGACTATCTGGATGATTTCTTTTTTGATCAGCAATACGACCACATCATGGGTGCGGCCAGGAATGCAAAAAATGGTCAGGTATTTAACCTGAATCTAAAACAAAAAATTGCTGATCTTGACCTTACCGGTATGCCTCATCTTGGTTCCGGTATTACCTGGCAATATAAGGATACGGTGGTGCTGGCAACACCAAATCTGCAAGAGCATACAGTCACCTTTATTGACACCAAAAACTGGAAAACCATCAAAAAGATTGCCACTCTGGGCCCAGGTTTTTTTATGCGCAGCCATGAGAACTCAGGTTATGCCTGGGTTGATGTATTTGTTGGACCCAATAAAGATGTTATGCATGTGATCGATAAAGCCACACTGGAAATTGTTAAGACGTTAAAACCTGCGCCGGGTAAGACCTCTGGACATATAGAGTTCACCCGTGATGGACGTTATGCCCTGCTGAGTATTTGGGAAATGGAGGGTGAGTTGATTGTTTATGATTCCGAATCTCTGGAAGAAATTAAGCGGATACCGATGAAGAAACCGGTCGGTAAATATAACGTTTATAACAAAATCACCCGCTCGTCAGGGACAAGTCATTAACCTCCTTGTCGTGTCACTAGCCGTCTTCAACATAGGAGGAAGCGCCGACTTTCTTTGATTTTCTTGGCTGTTTTTGACTTAGGACAAGTCATTAATAGTAAATCTGAATGATAGTATGGCTAATACGAAAAGTTCCCAGATTTTTTGAAAAATGCACAAGTAATATCAGGAGAAGCACCAATGAAGACGATAAAGTATAGACTTTCAATGCTTGCTGTGGCGGTTGGTATGGCTGCAGGTGGACTAAGTTTGCCGGCATTGGCTGCAAGTGGCCCAACGCTGTCTGAAGCGGATTTTGAAACAGCTAAATTACAATACTTCCAGCGTTGTGCTGGTTGTCACGGTACCTTGCGTAAAGGCGCCACAGGTAAAAATCTTGAGCCTGTGAATATGCTTAAAAAAGGTCAAGAGCGCTTAGAGAAAATTATCTCTCTAGGCACTGAAGGCGGCATGAACAACTTTGATGATCTGTTCACTAAACAGGAAATTGCTAACTTAGCCACGTTTATTCAGATGGAACCACCTATTCCACCAGAGATGTCTTTAGAGCAAATGCGTTCACATACTAAAGAGTATGTAGCGTTAAAAGATTACCCAACAAAACCTATGCACGGCCTTAACTGGGAAAACTTCTTCGTTGTTATCGAGCGTGATGCGGGTAAAGCCGCAATTGTTGATGGCGATACCAAAAAGATTGTTACTCACATCGATACGGGCTATGCGGTACACGTCATTAAAGGTACTGAGCACCATAAAATTGACCATGCAACAGATGTGGGTCGTTTCTGGTACACCATTGGTCGTGACGGTAAGGTGAACAAGATCGATCTATGGCAAACACCTGACAAGATGCTGGTTGCAGAAACTAAAATGGCCTATGACGCGCGTGATATCGCTGTTTCAGGCGACGGTAAATATGTCATTGCTGGTGGTTACTGGCCTGCGCATTTTGTAATTATGGATGCTGAAACGTTGAACCCACTTAAAGTTGTTTCAACTCGTGGTTACAACACTAAAGGTGAGTTCATCAATGAAGCACGTGTAGCGGCTATCTATACCGCACCTAATGAATCATCTTTCATCGTTGCGGTTAAAGAAACAGGCCAAATGTTGCAGGTTGACTATAACGATTTAGATAACTTAACGATTACAAGCATCGCTTCTGCAGAGTTCTTGCACGATGGGTTCTTTGACCCTTCAGGCCGTTACTTCCAAATTGCGGCTAATGCGTCAAATAAAATGGTTGTTGTTGACACTAAAGAGCGTAAGTTAGAAGCAATGATCGATGTTGAATCATTGCCACATCCCGGCCCAGGCGCTAACTGGAATGATGAAAAATGTGGTCCTGTTTCTGGTACAACCCACCTAGGTGTTGGTCTTGTATCTGTTTGGGGTAGCGACCCTATAGGCCATGCTGATCAAGCCTGGAAGCTATGTTATGAAGTTGAAACTGATGGTGCGGGTGTCTTTATCCGTACACATGAAACTTCGCCCTATGTTTGGGCTGATCAACTGAAGCACCCGGAGCCCGAAATTCAACAATCAGTGCAAGTTTTTGATAAGAAAACGCACAAAATTGTTAAAACTATTCGTGTGACAGAAGAGCCCGGCAAGGCAGCACTGCACATGGAATTCAACAGCGACGGTACTGAGGTTTGGGTATCTGTTTGGAACCGTAAAGATGCTAAAAACCCTACGGGTGAAATCGTAGTCTATGATGCCAAAACGCTTAAAGAAAAAGCACGGATTAAAGGCCTGACTACACCAACGGGTAAATTTAACGTGTATAACCGTGCACATCACAAAACCTAAGTAGCATGTAGGTTGGCGTTTAGTGAGAAAGAATTTATTATAATAGATTCGTTACACTGAAGTACGACCTACTACTATCACAAATAGGGCATGACCGATGTCATGTCCTTTTTATCTCAAGAGTATATAGGCAAGCCACTTTACTCTAATAAAAATATTTAAAGATGTTTGGGTGTATACTGACGTTCTGTTATTTAAGTCAGCAGGATATTTGATTTAATCATCACGAGTCATTCGCTCGAAGGAATCAGCATGACAAATAAAACATCTACAAAATCAAGTTTCTGGTCGCGTCGACTAATACTAGGTACTACTATTTCTAGCGCTGTTATCTTCTTTGTTGTTGGTATTATTTTCTGGGGTGGTTTTAATACCGCGATGGAAGCAACAAATACCACGGAATTCTGTATTGGTTGTCATGAAATGGAAGCCAATGTCTATCAAGAGTACGTACCCACTATTCACCATTCCAACCGTACAGGTGTGCGCGCGGGTTGCCCTGATTGTCATGTTCCAAAAGAATGGATTCACAAAGTTGTGCGCAAAATCAAAGCTTCTAGAGAGGTGTTTTTTTGGTTAACAGGGAAAATAGATACTAAAGAAAAATTTGACGAGCACCGGCTTGATCTGGCTCAGAATGTTTGGACGGCGATGAAGAATACAGATTCTAGAGAGTGTCGTAACTGTCATGATTTTGAATCAATGAACCCTGAGTTTCAAAAGCCGCGTGCGCGTAAGCAACATTTAAATGCTTTTGAAACAGGGCAAACCTGTATTGATTGTCATAAAGGTATTGCTCATCATAATGTGCGTGGTAAATTGTCTGATGAAGCATTAGAAAAACTAGAAGCACCGAATCCTAAATACATTCGTGAAATACCTCGAGAATATAAAGAAGGTTTAGCGAGAATTGAGGCTAAAGAAGCGCTAGCAGCTGAACAAGCTAAAGCTGAGCAAACTGCCGAAAAAGTTAAAGTAGAAGCGAGAATCGCGGCTGCGGTAGCGGCTGCGGTAGCGAATACGGGCAGCCTAAAGACCGTTGCGCTAGTCAATAAGGCTACTAATAACGCGAAGACCAGTACTATCAATGTTGATTGGACTAAGGCAAATTCCACCGATATAGGTATATTCTACCCAGGCACCGCTTCTATTGAGTGGGTGCTAGGGCGAAGCCATGGCGGTAAACGAGCTTTCAGCAAAGGCGATCGTTGTGTTGAATGTCACGGTAAAGAAATTGCTGATATTGGTAGAAATATAGTGTCAGGTGAAAGCGAAAAGGAACTTGAACCTAATGTTATTCCAGGAAAACGCGGCCATATAGACGTAACTATTGATGCTACGCACGATGCTGAAAATCTATATTTGAGATTCAGTTGGGCCGACGCTGAGCATGCAGCCGTGCCGTTTGTTGAGGGTGGCAAAATGGACCCTGAAAACCCAATGAAGCTAGCCTTTATGTTAGCCACTGATGAAGTCGAATACGCAGACAGAGCGGGCTGTTGGGGTACCTGTCATGCGGATGCTAATAACATGCCTTTTGCACCACAACAGGCATTTTTGACAGATTCTGATCTGCAAAAACGTTTGGACTTGAGTGCGGGTGTGACCAAGTATCTTACCGAGTCGCGCACTGACATAGAGCTTAAAGGGCGTAATGATGCAGCCTTAGGTGGTTGGGATAAGCTCAAGGATGAAGCAGATATTTCAGCAGCCATTGCCGCCAATCAATATATGGATTTAATTCGCTATAAATCAGGCACTAAAGAAGTTGAAGATGGCCAGATTCTTGCTGAACGTAGCATGCATGGTGGACAGGGCGCTGAAGTCGAAGCGTCACTTAATGGCGGTACCTGGTCCGTTATTGTTAAGCGTAAGCTAAAATCTGAGCAAGCGGGTGATATCAGTATTGAAGCGGGCAAGCTGTATAACTTTGGCTTTGCCATTCATGATGATTTTACCCAGGGTCGTTATCATCATGTTTCGCTAGGTTATAAGCTGGCGCTGGATAATGCTGATGCAGAGATCAATGCTGTTAAGCAATGATAAAAGCGTTTGTCCTACAAATCTGGGATTAAACCCTGAGGTGCCTCATCTGGTCTGGTAGCAGAAGGGGGCTGATTAGCCCCCATAAACCTGGGTTGTGCCATTATGCGATAATCAGGGTGCTACTGGGATAGTTGAAAGGCGGTTGTAGGTCAGCGCATAACATAATTAAAGGCAACCAAAGAAACTGTTCTCTGGCTGCCTTTTGGGTTTTATACGTCCGGTTGCAACTTGATGAGACTTGTCATATTCGTGACTCGAAGTTTCAAGTAACAGGAGCGCAGTGATGCAAAGAATACTCATGTTGGTATGTCTCTTTTTTTCCACAGGGGTTTGTGCGGGCAATCAATCAGCAGCGAACAGCAACAGTACAGAGGGTGCTAAAAACGCAGTAGACATTGTTGAAGTCAGCGTACTGGGATTTAAATTTATTCCAGAGGTTTTGGAGATTAAGGTCGGCCAGACGGTGCGTTGGCTCAATCAAGAAAAACGTCAGTATCACAGCGTCTGGTTTGAAAAGCATCAGCAACAAGAATCCGATTATCTGTTTCCAGATGACTATCTGGATAAAAAGTTTGATAAGCTTGGCGAGTATGAATACCGCTGTGGGCCGCATCCCAAAATGGTTGGCAAGATCATTGTTAAGTAAGTAGTGGTTACCAACGCGGTGATGTTTATTTTCTGCAAATTGTCACTGGTATAAACTTACTTGCTTCAAGAGCTTGAGCCTCTATCTCGCGCCAGGTGCGCGTCGAAAATATGCGCTGGCTGCTGCCCGGTAAATTGAGAATAAATACCGGCTGGTTATCAAGCAGGGCGAACCGGCTGTCTAACAGCGCTAGGTTTGCTTGGTCCGTGAGCTTAGCTGCGGGCTTTCTGGAATCGAGGTTGTAGATCCTAATGCCGCCTTCTGCTCCGCGGCCGATGACCTCGGTGTGATTTGGGGAAAAGATCAGCGTTTGGTGATCTAAGTCCAAATGCAGGCGGCGCCGGGCAAAAGGTTGCTCTTCTACGATGATGCCTTCAACCTGGCCCGTGCGGTAATTATGCACAAAGCCTGGAAAGACTGGATCGGCGCTGGGGTCATAGGACAGTTCCCAGATCTCTCCAGCATCCGCTAGAATGGCAAAGAACGAAAGACGAGACGGGGCTTCAAAAAGACAGCTGATGTGTGCAGGAGCAGCGTTGCTGTCCTCTACGGCGTATTGCCGGAAAGCCTGGTCTTTATTTATAGCAGAGATCGTTAAAACCTGAGGGGAACCAGAGGCTGACAGATGCCAGGCACCGTCAGTTGATGTCGCTGCCACCTGGGCAACCTCTGCAGCGCAGGCTGAAACAACACATAACAAGCTTAATGTAACGTTGGTTTTAAGACCTCTCATGGTTTGAAATCTTGCCTTGTCTTAATAAGGGGCGCTGAAGCCCGTCTGCTTACTGGAGGGTGAGGCTACAGACAATTTAGCCCGCAGCCAGCATCATACCGATGTCTTGATCAGCGCATACGTCTGTCCGCTCGCCAAGAGCGAGAGTACAGCTGGTAAAGGATAAAACTTTTCTATACGTTTTTGAATGCTTAGCTAAAGACTGTCGAACAGCTTGGTGAACAAGTGGGTAGCCTGTACTGTTGAGATTGTTCGGCGAGGTCGACTCGTCAGTGGTCGCCGCTACGAGTACGGCGTATCATTGCTGCCGTTGAGAGCAGCGATGTGATGACCGCGCGTTGGGCGCATCTGCCCTACGAGCTGCTGGAAACTGTATCCAGCCGGCTTTTTTTTGACGTTGAGGGTGTATGCTGTGATCAGCTTTATGGTCCGTAGCGCTGTATTTTACAGTTGCCTAATGATCAATTGGTGAACTGTTGGCTGATGCCGCAAAGGAGACGTGGTTCAGGGTTATGACGCGAAATAAGTGGGCTCGTATCGCGACCAAGTGGCTGTTGCTGCTGTTATTGCCGCTGCTCGGTTTTGGGGCGGTTAAGGGCTACTACTGGTATCAGGTCCGCTCGGTCGTGGAGCAGCTCGGGCAGCAGCTGTCACCGTTTGTCTCGCTGGAGTATGGCGCGATCGAAACCGGTTTTAACGGGGTCGCCGGTGTTCGCCAGCTGCTGTTAACGCCCCGAAGCCAGCAGCAGGACGTTCAACAGCCAGGCGTGCCGACGCACGGAATAAGGATCGATGCGCTGCGTGTTAAGGCCTCCAGTTGGTTGGATCTGGTGCGGATGCGTAGTCAACTGGAGCAGGGCGAGCTGCCTCAGGCGCTAAGCCTTGAGATGCGCGGTATCCAAGTCGATCTGTCCAGCGCCGGCTGGGAAGCGTTGACCTCCCAGGCCGGTGGTCATGAGGGAAGTCGTGAGAAGGGGGCTGAGCAGGGGTTGCGGGGTTGCGAGACCGCCACTGGCGGCTTAAAGGGCCAGCAATGGCTGCAACAGCTTGGCTATCAGCAGCTGCTGCTGGATGTTGCGGCGGAGTATAGCTTTGATCGGTCTAGCAAGTTATTAACGCTAACCCTGAAACAATCGCTACAAGACCAATATGAGCTGGAGCTCAGTGCTGCGCTCGATCTGGGGATTAACGAGTTTAACCGCTACAATTTGACCCTGATCAGCCCGTCGTTGGGGGATATCAATGTCCACTATCAGGATCGGTCGTTGATCAAGCGGGCTATACGTTTTTGTGCCGAGGCGGGTCAGGAAACTGCCGAGCAGTTTGTGAGTCGGCATGTCGCCTTAGTCGCCGCCGATAGTCTTGAGCTGGGGCTGGTGTTACCAGCGTCACTACTCGAGGGCTATCAACAGTTCCTGCTGGGCGCAGGGCAGCTGCATGTAGAGTTACTAGGCGGCAGTCAGTTATGGCCTGCATCCATGTTGCAATACTCGCCCGAGCGCCTGCTCGAGGCACTTGCCCCTAAGCTGCAGATTAACGGCCAGCGGCTCGAGCCGCTGGCACTTCGCTGGCAGTCGAGCGCAGCGGTCGACGAGCCATTGCAGCAACGGCTGCGTAACAGTGTTGAGGTCTTTACGGCATTGTTGCAAGCGCCTTTTGTTGAGCCTCAGCCGGCAATAGTGACAGGCGTTGATCCTAGATTATTAGTGCCCTCTGCGAGTCAGGTTCAGGGGCGCAGTTACCAGCGTACCGAGCTGGATCGGCTACAGGGGTATCTGGGTGCGGATATCCGCATCGAGACTCACAATGGTAATCTGGTTGAGGGGCGCTTGTTGGCGGTGGAGGCATATGAGTTGCGGATCTATCAGCAGCTGGGTACCGGCGATGCGGTGTTGCCTATCATCTTTAAGCATGTGGCGGCAGTTCAGGTTTATCGTTAGTCGATAGCAGCTGTTAAGATGCGCGTGCTGTGGTTGCATGCGCTGGCAAGATTCTCTACTCTCGTCAGCCGTTTTTTAGCTATAACGTATGGATTTGGGTGTGGATCCTTCACTATGCATAGACCTTTGTGGCTGTTAATCGCGCTGCTCTTGGCGCCAGGGGCTTGGGCTACCGAGGTGGCCAGTATCACCGCCTGTAAACCGGAAGGCGAGGTCTGGATCTGCGCTAGATGGAAAAACAATCAGGTGATGATCTATCGTAGCCAGCACTACCTCAGCGGGATAGAGTTCAGTGGCGAACTCGCAGCGGCTGCGAGCTCGGGTA
Organism: Motiliproteus sp.; assembly: GCA_041586735.1. Taxonomy (GTDB): domain Bacteria; phylum Pseudomonadota; class Gammaproteobacteria; order Pseudomonadales; family Balneatricaceae; genus Motiliproteus. The sequence continues at coordinate 30,955 of JBFGZQ010000002.1, read as the reverse complement.
TGCAGGGCGAGGTGTTCGGTGTTGCCCCCGAAGAGTATACGTTGCAGCTGCTAGCCTGTAACAATGCGCCCTGTGATGAACGTTTGCAGCAGCTTAAGGTGATTCCAGGTAGTCGTGAGGTGGAGATACAGAACGATAACCGTCTCTGGAGGGTGTTGCTGGTGGGGCGTTACGGCTCAATAAAATCAGCCCAGCAGGCCGCAGCTGGGTTAATGAGTCAGTATCAGTTGCGCGACAAACCCTGGGTGCGAACCCTGGATTCCATCGCCCGCCGGCGAGTCAATCCCTGAGTGTTTCAGGGGGTGTTTGGCCGATCCAGCGCCAGCCCGTTTGGGTAAAAAAAAGTACCGTTGCTCTACTAACTGTGCGATATTTTGCGTCTTCTCAGGATCCGTTCATCGGGTCTGCTTATGGCATTGATTTATATAGATCATGCTCTTGATCATTAGCGTCTGGCTCTGTGTATTAGGCGCTGTTTGGGGATTGTTGTCTCTTGAAAGAAAGTAATCAGAATACGTGGTCTGCTGCGCAGTCTGCCGAGATGTATGGCATCAACGACTGGGGCGCCGGATACTTTGAGTTGTCCGGCCAGGGCGACGTGATGGTCAAGGTGCCTTTCAATGGCACCGATGTGCGGGTCTCCATCCCAGAAATCTTGTCCGGTATTCGCCAGCGTGGCTTACCCCTGCCGTTGCTGTTGCGGATCGAAAATGTGCTGGATGCGCAGATCCAAAAACTCAATGAGGCATTTGCCACCGCGATCAACAAGTTGGACTATCAAGGCCAGTACCGGGGTGTCTTTCCGATCAAAGTCAATCAGCAGGCGCAGGTGGTCGAGGAGATCGCGCTGTTTGGCGAGCGCTATCAGCATGGGTTGGAAGCGGGCAGTAAGGCGGAGCTGATCGTGGCGTTGTCGGCGATTAAGGCCGATGGCCGGTTGATTGTCTGCAACGGCTACAAGGATCAGGAGTTTATTGACCTGGGGCTGCGGGCTCAACGTCTGGGCTATCGCTGCGTCTTTGTTATTGAAACGCCTACCGAACTACCGATTATTATTGAGCGCAGTAACGCCCTGGGGATTCGGCCGTTTCTTGGGGTGCGGGTTAAGCTCTCCTCCAAGGTCAGTGGCTTGTGGAATAAGACCAGCGGTGATCGCAGTATCTTCGGTCTGACGACTAACCAGTTGGTCGCCGCGATCGATACCCTCAAAGCCAATAATATGCTCGACTGTATGCAACTGTTGCATTACCACCTGGGTTCACAGATTCCCAACATTCGTGAGATCCGCAACGGGGTCATGGAGGCCTGTCGCTACTATACCGATCTGGTCAAAGAGGGGGCGCCCATGGGCTATCTGGATCTAGGTGGCGGTTTGGCGGTGGATTACACCGGTGCCAAGAACAACCAGGAACATTCGAAAAACTACAGTCTGGACGAATACTGCAGCGACATTATTGAGGTCGTGGCCAGCATGCTCGATACCCAGGAGATTGCTCATCCCTGTATCGTTACCGAGTCGGGACGCTCCACGGTGGCCTACTCATCGATCCTGCTGTTTAATATTCTCGATGTGACCCATTTTGAGCCTGCGGCACTGCCCGCGACTCTGGCTGTCGATACCCACGAACTGATCGTCAATCTGCACGCCGTCGTCGATACTATCAATGCCAAGAATCTGCAGGAGTGCTATAACGACGCCATCTACTACCGTGATGAGCTGGGTGAGCTGTTCAAGCGTGGGCAGATCAATCTGCGTCAGCGCTCGCTATCCGAGAACCTGTTTCTGGAGGCATTACAGCGGATCAAAGCCGAGCTACGACTGTGCGAGCGCATTCCTCCTGAGCTGGAGGGGCTGCGTGAATATCTGGCGGATATCTACTACGGCAACTTCAGTGTGTTCCAGTCGCTACCTGATACCTGGGCGATCGACCAGGTATTTCCGTTAATGCCGATCCATCGCAATGACGAGGAGCCGACTCGCGAGGCGATCATCGCCGATATTACCTGCGACTGCGATGGCAAGATCGACCGCTTTATCGATGCCAATGAGGTGCGTAATACCCTGGCCTTGCACCCGCTTAAAGAGGATGAAGAGTACGTTCTGGGCGTGTTCCTGGTGGGTGCCTACCAGGAGACCCTGGGTGATCTGCACAATCTGTTAGGCGATACTGCGGTGGCCAGCGTGCGGATCAATGCCGACGCTACCTTTGATGTGGTCAAAGAGCTGGAGGGCGATAGTATCGCCGACGTGCTCAGCTATGTGGAGTTTCAGCCGCAAGCGCTGCTGGAAAATTTCCGTGCGGTGGCCGAGCGCGCGGTTCGCGAGGGCAAGATTAGCCCGGCTGAGCGCCGTGAAGTGCTGCAGAGTTTTAGTGATAGTCTGCGCGGCTACACCTACTATGAGCGTTGATGGTTAGGGGTCATCGCTGGTTTTTTTGCTGGGCTAACAAACCCTGTGTCCCCGGGTGGGAGTATGGAGATTTATCATGTCTAAAGTGCTGATTATTGGTGCCGGTGGCGTCAGTGGCGTGGTGACGCATAAGTGCGCCGCGCTGCCCGAGGTGTTTACTGAGATCGTTTTGGCGAGCCGTACTGAGTCGAAATGTAAGAAGATCGCGGCGCAGCTGCAGCGGCCGATCGAGACCGCGCAGGTCGATGCCGATAACGTGCCCGAGCTGGTGGCCTTGATTAATAGGGTCAAGCCTTTTCTGGTGATCAATGTGGCGTTGCCCTATCAGGATCTGACCATCATGGATGCCTGCCTGGAGGCGGGTGTGCACTACATGGATACTGCCAATTACGAGCCGCTGGATAGCGCCAAGTTTGAATACAGCTGGCAGTGGGCGTACCAGGAAAGGTTCCAAAAGGCGGGGCTGATGGCGCTGCTGGGTAGCGGCTTTGATCCGGGGGCGACCAACATCTTTACCGCCTACATCGCCAAGCATTATTTTGATGAGATTCAGTATCTGGACATCATCGACGTTAATGGTGGCGATCATGGCTACCCCTTTGCCACCAACTTCAATCCCGAGATCAATATTCGGGAGGTGACCGCCGAATGCCGTCACTGGGAAGATGGCGCCTTTGTGACCACGCCGGCGATGTCGGTAAAGCAGTCCTTTACCTGCCCTGAGGCGGTCGGTACCTACAATATCTATCGGATGTATCACGAAGAGCTGGAGTCGTTGACTAAACACTTTCCGAGCCTCAAGCGGGCTCAGTTCTGGATGAGCTTCGGTGATAGTTATCTCAAGCATCTCGAGGTGCTGGGCAATGTCGGCATGACCGGCATCGAGGCGGTGGAGTTTAACGGCCAGCAGATCGTGCCGATCCAGTTTTTAGCCAAGTTACTGCCGGATCCCGCCTCGCTGGGGCCACGCACGAAAGGTAAGACCTGTATCGGTTGCGTGGTACGCGGTATCAAAGATGGCAAACAGAAAACTGTGTACCTCTATAACACCTGCGACCACCAGGCCTGTTATGCTGAGGTGCAGTCTCAGGCGATCTCCTACACCACCGGGGTGCCGGCGATGATCGGTGCCAAGATGATGCTCGAGGGCCACTGGTTGAAGCCGGGGGTGTGGAACATGGAACAACTCGATCCTGATCCTTTTATGGCCGATATGAACCGCTACGGCCTGCCCTGGAAGGTGATCGAGGAGCCGGGCTTCGAGCTGCTGTGATCTTTAGTTTCAGGCCCGACCGGCGTCGGGCCGCCACTCTAGCGTCTTGCTAGCGGAGTCATCATCCTGAAAAGTAGTACGTTCCACGCCTTTGACCCCACCCGGGTGCCCTCGCCCTGTTTTGTCATAGATCAGGCGGTCGTCGAGGCCAATCTACAGCTCCTTCATCGGCTGCAACAGGCCAGCGGCGCTAAGGTGTTAGCGGCGCTGAAGGCGTTCTCCTGTTGGCAGTTAGGACCGTTGAGCGCAAGTTATCTGTCGGGTATCTGTGCCAGTGGCTTGCATGAAGCGCAGCTGGGCCAGGAGCACTACGGCGGTCCTGAGGGTCGTGGCGAGATCCATGTGTATTCTGCCGCTTACTCGGAAGCGGATCTGCTGGAGATCCTCAAGATCGCCCAGCATCTGGTGTTTAACTCCTTTAGCCAGTGGCAGCGTTTTCAGCCGCTGCTGCAAGCGGCCAAGCGTGAGCGACCGGAGTTGGAGTTCGGATTGCGTATCAATCCACAGCACTCCGAGGGTGAAGTCGAGATCTACGACCCCTGTGCCGCTGGATCGCGGTTGGGAATTCCGCTGTCGCAGTTTCAGGGTCAGGATCTGAGCGGGATCAGCGGGCTGCATTTTCATACTCTCTGCGAGCAGGATTTCGCGCCGCTAGCCCGCACGTTGGACGCCGTAGAGCAGCAGTTTGGCCATCTGCTGGGACAGATGCAGTGGGTCAATTTTGGCGGCGGTCATCATCTCACCGCCCCAGGCTATCAGCTCGATGCGCTGGTCGCTCGGATTCGTGAGTTTTCTGAACGCTACGGCGTGCAAGTGTATCTGGAACCAGGCGAGGCGGTGGCTATCCACACTGGGGTGCTGGTGGCCGAGGTCTTGGATGTGATCCATACCGATCGTGACCAGGCGATTCTTGATACCTCGGCCACCTGCCATATGCCCGATACCCTGGAGATGCCCTACCGAGCCGACATTTTTGGCGCGGCACATCCTGGTGAGCAGCCTTACTCATACCGCTTGGGCGGCATGACCTGTCTTGCCGGTGATCAGATCGGCGACTACAGTTTCAGTAGCCCGTTGCAACCGGGACAGCGATTGATGTTTGATGATATGGCGCACTACAGCATGGTCAAGACCAGCACCTTTAACGGCATTCGCCTGCCTTCGATCGCGCTCTGGGATTCACGCACCGACGCGCTCAGGGTGGTGCGGAATTTTGGTTATCAAGATTTTCGTGACCGTCTCTGTTAGCGGTTAATCGAGGAGATAGGGTTCTATGGACAGTTTATATGGACAATAACGATGCTGCTTTTGATCAGCTGGTAGCCCCTGGCTATCCCATTTTTTTAGGCTCTGAGATCCAGCAGCCCAACCCTCAGCAGGCGCTGTTTCATGTGATGCCGGTGCCCTATGAAGCCAGCGTGTCCTACGGCGGTGGCACCGGCGAGGGTCCCAAGGCGATTTTGCAGGCCTCCTGGCAGCTCGAAACCTGGGATGGCCAGAGTCATCCCAGCGAGCTGGGGATCTATACCCACCTGCCGATCAATACCCATGGTGCGCCCGAGTCGGTGATCGCCCGGATCTCGGAACTCGCCTACGAAGTGGCGCTGCTGGGTAAAATTCCGGTGGCATTGGGTGGCGAACATACCGTGACCTGGGGGGTGATCAAGGGCTTGCTGGATGCTGGGATGACCGACTTTGGGGTGGTGCAGATCGATGCTCATGCCGATCTGCGCGATAGCTACGAGGGCAGCCAGCTGAGCCATGCCTGTGTCATGAAGCGGGTGATCGATCATGGCATCCCGCTGTTTCAGCTCGGTATTCGGGCGTTTTGCGACGAGGAGCGGGACACACGACTGGCGTTCGGGGTGCAGCATCTCGATGCCGAGCAGTTGGTGCCGACTGCGGTGATGAGTATTGAACTGCCAGATGATTTCCCCTCCAAGGTGTTCTTTACCCTAGATGTCGATGGTCTGGATCCCAGCGTGTTCCCCTCCACCGGCACCCCGGTACCCGGCGGTTTGGGCTGGTATCAGACCCTGAGTCTGTTCGAGTCGGTGGCCAAACAGCGCCAGATTATCGGTTTTGATCTGATGGAGCATGCCCCCATTGCTGGCTTTCATGCTTATGATTTTGCCGCGGCGATGTTGGTGCACAAGCTGATGGGGATCGTGCAGCGTACTCGGTCTGAGGGTGAATAAGCAGACCGCGGTGGAGGGCATGCAGAGCGAGCAAGATCAGCGCTGGATGGCGCGGGCGTTGACGCTGGCCGAGCAGGGCGCGCGTTTGGGGGAGGTGCCGGTCGGCGCGCTGGTGGTGCTCGAGGGAGAGGTGATCGGCGAGGGCTGGAACCAGCCGATCAGCGGCCATGATCCGAGCGCCCATGCCGAGCTGGTGGCGTTGCGCCAGGCGGCGTTGCGGATGCAGAACTACCGGCTGCCGGGCGCTACCCTTTACGTCACCCTAGAGCCCTGCACTATGTGTAGCGGCGCGCTGATCCATGCCCGGGTCTCGCGGTTGGTCTATGGGGCTACCGAGCCTAAGGCTGGGGTGGTGGAGAGTCGCGCGCAGTTGCTGTCCAGCCCCTGGTTTAACTGGTCGCTGCAGGTGACCGGCGGGGTGTTGGCCGAGCCGTGCGCTGAGCAGCTGCGGCGATTCTTTGCGGCGCGCCGGGCGCAGAAGAAACGCCTAAAAGACGCTTAACCTTTTTTCTGTGGGTCGGAATTTATTCCGACATCGTGCAAGTTGATTCCGACTCCTAGCTTCTAGCACGACAACCTTGCTGTGATGGTTTCCATCTGCGGCGGGCCGGTGCTTACAGCGTATGCGGCGGCGGCGATAATAGCGAGGGCGCCGGAGGCCCTGTTAGCTCGGTCTCGTCTATGACCCGCTGAGCCGCCTCCTGAATCGCCTCGTAGCGGCTCTCCAGCTTGAGCATCGCCAGGTAGCGCTGAATATTCTGGACGTACTGCACCGGCTCCTGGCCACGCGCGTAGCCGTATTTAAGGTCCTTGTACCAGCGCGCCTGCGCCAGTTTGGGCAGGTGCTGGGCGACCGCGTCCCAGCTGTCGGGGTCATCGCCTGCGGCTTGAGTCAGGATACGTGCGTCCTCGAGGTGCCCGCGACCCACATTATAGGCGGCCAGCGTCATCCAGGTCTGATCCGGCTCGGCAATCCGCTGGGGCATGTTTTGGCGCAGGCTCTGGAAGTATTTGGCGCCGCCGAAGATGCTCTGACGCGGGTCGGTACGTTTCTCTATGCCCATTTCGCGGGCGGTATTCTGGGTCAGCATCATCACCCCACGAACCCCGGTGGGCGACACGGCTTTGGGGTTCCAGTGCGATTCCTGATAGCCGATGGCGGCGAGTAGCTCCCAGGGTAGCTGCTGCTCGATCGCGGCCTCCTCGAACCAGGCGCGCAGTGCCGGAAGGCGTGTTTCCAGGTGATAGCGAAATGTTAGATTGTCGACCAGGTTGAGGCGATGGTCGGATTCGAAGTGGCGTTCCTTTAAGTTTCGTATCAGGTCCTGAGTGGTATCGAGGTTGAAAAATTGCATCAGGCTCTGCTGTAGGCTGCTATCGCTGCCCTGTTTTAACATCCAGGCTACCGGTTGCGGCTCGGAGACCGCGAAGGCGGCCTGCAGGCGGGGAAAAAACGGCTGGCTGACCGCGAAGGCTTCGGCATCGGCGAGGGTGTAGCGAATCTCGCCCTGGTCCACTGCGCGGAGTAGATCCAGCGCCTCTATTCCGGATTCGGCCTCTTCCCAGGAGGGTGGCGGGGCTAAGGATTGTCGCGGGTCTAGTTGTGCTGAGGGGTTAGGTTCTGCTCCCAGCTCGAGTTGCTGTAGATAGTGGGCGTGGTTGCTATTGGCGACCACGCGAATCGTGGCGTCAAGCTGTTGCAGTGATTGGGGCGGGGATTGACCGTCACCGCTGCGATAAATGAGCAACATCTGGCTGTCGAGATAGCGGGGACCAAAATCAAAGCGTTCGCTGCGCTCCGGGGTGCGGCTCAGGCCGGCAGCGGCCAAATGGACATTGTTGAGGCGCAGGGCTTCGGTGATCTCGTCGATGCTGGCCAGCGGCATCAGTTTCAGGCGGACACCGATGTGCTCGGCATAGGCCTGCGCCAGTTCGTACTCGAAGCCACCGGGTTGTCCCTCTTCGATGTAATAAGTGGTAGGACTCAGGCGACTGGCAACGCGCAGCTGCTGCTGGGCTTGGATAACCTGCAGTTGCGGCTTGGCGGTATAGTCACTGATGACCGGTACTAGCGACAGGGCGAGTCCGGTGGCGATCAGTAGCGGCAGTTTACGAATGATGGCTTGTTTCATCGGACAGCTATCTCGAACAACGTAGGTTCCTAAAAATCCCTAGCCATGCGTGGTAACACGGGGGTGATTCCAGTATCATTTGCCCCCACTTCAAAGGCGGCTCAAAAGGCTTGCTGTTACCCCAGAACTGCTCTTTCAGAGGCTTGAAAACGACATGCTCAAACTGCGTGGCGCTCCCGCTCTTTCCATCTTTGGTCGTCAAAGATTACTCGCATCCCTGCAGGCTCAGCTGCCCTTGGTTGGCGGAGTATATGCTGAATACCTGCACTTTGCCGAGCATAACAACACCCTGACCGATCCGGATCGACGCGTACTCGAGACGATTCTTCACTACGGCCCCAACGTGGCGGTAGAGCAGCCCGAGGGTGAGCTGTTTTTGGTGACCCCGCGACGCGGGACGATCTCGCCCTGGTCGAGTAAGGCGACCGATATCGCCCATAACTGTGGCCTGACCGGTATCTCCCGTCTCGAGCGGGGGGTGGCCTACTACATCCGTAGCACGGCGGCGTTGAGTGGGACGCAACGCCAGACACTGGCCGCGCTGCTGCACGATCGGATGGTGGAAACAGTGCTGAGTGATGTCGATCAGGCCAGCGAGCTGTTCAGCCACGCCCAGCCTCAGCCGATGAGCCAGGTGGATGTGCTCGGCGGTGGGCGCGAGGCGCTGGTTGCGGCCAACCGCACGCTGGGGCTGGCACTGGCCGAGGACGAGATCGACTATCTGCTCAACAGTTTTATCGAGCTGGGGCGTAATCCTAACGATATCGAGCTGATGATGTTCGCGCAGGCCAACTCCGAGCACTGTCGCCACAAAATCTTCAATGCCAGCTGGGATATCGACGGTCAGGCGCAGCAGAAATCGTTGTTTGCGATGATCCGCAATACCCACCAGCTCTCGGGCGACAACGTGTTGTCGGCCTACTCCGATAATGCCGCGGTGATCAGCGGTTCTGTAGGCGGGCGTTTCTTCCCCGACCCGCAAACCCAGCAATACGGCTATACCCAGGAGCAGATTCAGATCCTGATCAAGGTCGAGACCCATAACCATCCGACCGCGATCGCCCCCCATTCGGGTGCGGCGACCGGCTCGGGTGGTGAGATTCGCGACGAAGGCGCCACCGGTAGTGGCGGTAAGCCCAAGGCCGGACTGACCGGTTTTAGCGTGTCTGATCTTAATATTCCCGGGTTTCAGCAGCCCTGGGAATCGCAATACGGCAAGCCCGAGCGGATCGTGTCGGCGCTGGATATCATGCTCGAAGGGCCGATTGGTGGCGCGGCATTTAACAATGAGTTTGGCCGCCCCAACCTGACCGGCTATTTCCGTACCTTTGAGCAGTCGGTCCCGGGTGCCAATGGCGAGGAGGTGCGTGGTTATCATAAGCCGATCATGATCGCCGGCGGCATGGGTAATATTCGCGATCAGCATGTGCTGAAAACCCCGATCGAGGTGGGCGCCAAACTGATCTGCTTAGGCGGGCCGGCGATGCTGATCGGTCTAGGCGGCGGTGCCGCCTCATCGATGGCATCCGGCAGCAGCTGTGCCGACCTGGATTTTGCCTCGGTACAGCGCGAAAATCCCGAGCTGGAGCGTCGTTGCCAGGAGGTGATCGACGGCTGCTGGCAGCGTGGTGCGCAGAACCCGATCGCCTTTATCCATGATGTCGGTGCCGGTGGCCTGTCCAATGCCTTCCCCGAGCTGGTCAAAGATGGCGGTCGCGGTGGCGATTTCGACCTGCGTCGCATCAATAATGATGAGCCAGGGATGTCGCCGCTGGAGATCTGGTGCAACGAGGCGCAAGAGCGCTACGTGATCGCGGTGATGCCGGAAAATATGCCGGTGTTCGAGGCGATCTGTGCCCGCGAGCGCTGCCCCTACGCGATAGTGGGCACCTCAACCGAGGCGCATCACCTGACCCTGGGCGATAGCCATTTTGACAATAAGCCGGTGGATCTGCCGATGAGCGTGCTGTTCGGCAAGCCGCCGAAGATGCACCGCAGTATCGAACGCATCGCCTATCAGGTACCCGAGTTTGACGCCACTCAGATCGACCTGGAGCAGGCGGTCGAGCGGGTGCTGAAACTGCCCGCGGTCGGCAGCAAGAGTTTTCTGATCACCATCGGTGACCGCTCGATCACCGGTCTGGTGGCGCAGGATCAGATGGTCGGACCCTGGCAGGTACCGGTGGCCGATTGTGCGGTGACAATTGCCGCCTACGACAGTTACGCGGGTGAAGCGATGGCGATGGGCGAGCGTACCCCGCTGGCGCTGATCGATGGCCCGGCCTCGGGACGGATGGCGATCGCCGAGACTATCACCAATATGGCTGGCGTGCGGATTGCCCAGCTGGGCGATATCAAACTATCGGCCAACTGGATGTGTGCGGCGGGTCATCCGGGTGAAGACGAAAAACTCTACGATACCGTCAAGGCGGTGGGGATGGAGCTGTGCCCCGAGTTGGGTATCTGTATACCGGTCGGCAAGGACTCGATGTCGATGCGTACCGTCTGGAACGACGCCGGCACCGACAAGAGCGTCACCGCACCGCTGTCACTGATCATCTCCGGATTCGCACCGGTGCTGGATGTGCGCAAGACCCTGACTCCGCAGCTGCGCACCGATCAGGGTCCCACCGATCTGCTGTTGCTGGATCTGGGCAACGGCCAGCATCGTCTGGGGTTGTCCGCCCTGGCGCAGGTCTACAACCAGGTCGGTACCCAGGTGCCCGATCTGGATGATGCGGGCCAGCTCAAGGTCTACTTTGCGGCGCTGCAGGAATTAAATGAGCAGGGTCTGCTGTTGGCCTACCATGACCGCTCCGACGGCGGCCTGCTGGCGACGTTGGCCGAGATGATGTTTGCCGGGCACTGCGGTGTGGATATCGACCTGGACCTGTTGGCCGGTGATCACAGCGAGCTGGTTGCGGCGCTGTTTGCCGAAGAGCTCGGCGGGGTGATTCAGGTCCGCCGCGAGCATACCGAAGAGTTGCTGAGCGAGTTCAGCGCCGCGGGTCTAGGGGATTGCGTCAAGGTGATCGGTAGCCATAACGATGACGATCGCCTCAATATCTGCTTCGATGACGAAGAACTCTACAGCCAGACCCGCACCCAGTTGCAGCGCTGGTGGGCGCAGACCAGTTACGAAATTCAGGCGCTGCGGGATAATGCCGATTGCGCTAAGCAGGAGTTCGACAGCCTGCTCGATGCCGACAACCCCGGCTTGTCTGCCGAACTAAGCTTCGATCCGAGTGCCGATGTCGCCGCGTCGATGATCGCCACCGGGGTGCGCCCCAGGATCGCGGTATTGCGCGAGCAGGGCGTTAACGGTCAGGTGGAGATGGCGGCGGCCTTTGATCGTGCCGGTTTCGATACCCTCGACGTGCATATGAGTGACATCCTCTCGGGGCGGCGGACGTTGGCGGAGTTCAAAGGGTTGGTAGCCTGCGGCGGTTTCTCTTACGGTGATGTGCTGGGCGCGGGCGAAGGCTGGGCCAAGTCGATCCTGTTTAACACCCGGGCTCGCGAGCAGTTTAGCGCCTTCTTCGAGCGTAATGACAGCTTTGCGCTGGGGGTCTGTAACGGCTGCCAGATGCTCTCCAATCTACACCAGCTGATCCCGGGTGCCGAACTCTGGCCGCATTTTGTTCGCAACCTGTCCGAGCAGTTTGAAGCGCGGGTGGCGCTGGTCGAAGTACAGCAGAGCCCATCGATTCTGCTGGCAGGGATGGCCGGTTCGCGGATGCCGATCGCCGTGGCCCACGGTGAGGGGCAGGCCGAATTTAGCAGCCCCGAGCAGCTGCGCAAGCTGCAGGGCTCGGGCCAGGTGGCACTGCGTTATGTCGATAACCGCGGCCAGACCACAGAAACCTACCCGGCCAACCCCAACGGCTCGCCGGCGGGTATTACCGGAATCACCACCCCAGATGGCCGGGTGACGCTGATGATGCCGCATCCCGAGCGGGTGTTCCGTGCGCTGCAGAACTCCTGGGCGCCTGATAGTTGGGGTGAGGATGGCGCCTGGTTACGGATGTTCCGCAACGCCCGAGTGTGGGTAGATTAACAGTCGCGTTATAGCATTCGCCGTTAGTTGAGCGCTAGTTACAGAGGAGGTAGAGATGTCCGTTAGACAGAGCCCGGCCTGGATGGCCATCGAACAGCACGCTCAAGCGGGGATGCGACAATCGACGCTGAGTCAGTTGTTCGGCCAGCAGCCTGATAGGTTCGAGCGTTTCTCGGTGCGGGCCGACCGCTTGCTGCTGGATATCTCCAAGCAGCGCATCACCGAGCAGACGCTTGAGTTGCTGGTCGAGCTGGCACAGCAGCAACAGTTGCCGCGCTGGATAGACGCGCTGTTCAGTGGCGAGCCGATCAACAGCTCCGAAGGTCGCGCCGCATTGCATACGGTGTTGCGCGCTCCGCTCGACAGTCCGGCAGCGGTGGATGGCACTCCGGTGGCTGCAGCCGTGCATCAGAGTCTGGACAAGATGGCGGGGCTGGTTGAGCGGATTCACCAGCAGCAGTGGCGCGGCTACAGTGGCAAGCCGATCAGCGATGTCGTCAATATCGGCGTCGGTGGCTCGGATCTCGGCCCGCTGATGGCCTGTCATGCCCTGGAAGAGTTCAGGATCGATGCCGCGCAGCGCTTGCAACTGCATTTCGTCTCCTCCATCGACGGCTCGCAACTCTCCGAACTGCTCAAACACCTCAATCAAGAAACCACGCTGTTTATCCTGTCCTCCAAGTCGTTTTCTACCATCGATACCCTGGCCAATGCCGATACCGCCAAGCGCTGGCTGGCGGAGAAGATCGATCATCCCCAGGTGTTGCTGCAACAGCATTTTATCGGTTGTTCTGCTAGTTCCGAGAAGATGAGCCAATGGGGTATTGCCGACGCCAATCAGCTGCTGTTTTGGGATTGGGTCGGGGGGCGCTATTCGGTCTGGTCGGTGATCGGTCTGCCGATCGCGCTGCTGCTGGGGATGGCGGGTTTTCGACAGTTTTTAGCCGGTGCCCATGGCATGGATCTGCATTTTCGCTCGGCGCCGCTGGCGAGCAATATGCCGGCGCTGCTGGCGCTGCTGGGGGTCTGGAATCACAACTTTCTCGGTACCCGCGGCCATGCGGTGCTGCCCTACGATGGCCGGCTTAAATTTATGCCCAACTATCTGACCCAGCTGGAGATGGAGAGTAACGGCAAGTCGGTCAACCGTGACGCCGAGGCGGTCGATTACGATACCTGTCCGATCATCTGGGGCGAAGTCGGCCCCAATGCCCAGCATGCCTTCTTCCAGCTGTTGCACCAGGGTACCCAGCCGGTCAGCTGTGATTTTATCGCCCCGGTACTGCGCTATCGCAGTAACACCGCCGCCGGTACCCGTGATCCGCTGCAACAGCAACAGCAGTTAACCCTGGCCAACTGTCTGGCGCAGTCGCGAGTGTTGATGCTCGGCGATCAGGCGCTGACGCCCGAAGAGCAAGCGCGGTTAACCCGCAAGGATCAGCATTATCCGGGTAATCAGGCGTCGACCACGCTGTTGGTGGAGGCGCTGACCCCCTTTGCGCTGGGGCAGCTGGTGGCATTGTACGAGCATAAGGTGTTCGTACAGGCGGTGATCTGGGAGATCAACCCGTTCGATCAGTGGGGGGTCGAGCTGGGTAAGCAGATCGCCCATCAAACCAGCGCCGCGATTCAGGATCCCGATTATCGTTTTGGCGAAAGTTCCACCGATGGTCTGTTGGCCTTTATTCGCAGCGTCGGTGATCAACACCTGGATCAGCAAGATGAACCGCAGGCCAAGCAGCCAGCAGAGGAGCTGTAGATGCGCGTTTCGGTATACGGTTCTGGACTGACGGCGCTGGTCACCGCCTGGGCGTTGGCCGATGTCGGCAATGAGGTGCTGCTGCTGCCGGACGGTGCGACCTCGCTGACGGCGCTGCAGCGCCTGGCATTGCCCTTCGATGAGCCCGGCTTGGCAGATCGTTTGCAGCAACAGTTGCACAGCGGCCGGTTGCGTTGGTGCGATGCGGAGTCCGAGGTCTTTACCCATGGCGAGCTGCATTGTCTGGCGTTTGAAGCCGATGCCCTAACCCTGGCCGAGGCGCTGGTAACGCGTCTGGCGCTGGCGGCCAGTACTTCGATCGTGCTGGTTAATCAGAGTACCTTCCCGGTGGGCAGCACCCAGCGCTTGCAGCAATTGATGTGCAACGCTCGTACCGAGCAGGGGCTGGTTGCAGATGTCGCCTGTCTGTCGCTGCCCAGCTTTCTGCAGGAGGGTGCTGCGATTCAGAACTTTACCCGGCCGCAGCGGATCCTGCTGGGTACCGATAATGATTCAGGTTTGCGGCCGGTGCGGGAGTTGCTACGGCCCTTCAATCGTAATCACGAGCAGTGGTTACTGATGTCGACCCGCGAGGCGGAGTTTTCCAAATACGCCATCAACGGCATGCTGGCGACCAAACTCAGTTTTATGAACGAGATGGCCAACCTGGCCGACCAGCTGCAGGTCGATATCGAGCAGGTACGCAAGGGCGTGGGTTCCGACTCGCGAATCGGCTATGACTATATCTACCCGGGCTGTGGCTTCGGTGGCCTGAGCTTTTCCGAGGATGTGATGCAGCTGGCGAAAACGGTTGAGAACTGCGTCGAAGACTCACGGCTGATGGGGGCGGTGCTGGAGACCAATCGCCAGCAAAAAGAGTTGCTGTTCCGTAAGCTCTGGCAGTACTGGCAGGCGGAACTGCGTGGCAAAACGGTGGCGCTCTGGGGCGCGGCCTTTAAGCCGGGCACCGATCGCATCGATAACGCCCCCAGTCTGGAGCTGTTGCAGGCGCTCTGGGCCCAGGGTGTCAACGTGCGACTCTACGACCCCAAGGCGATGGCGCGGGTCGAACAACGGTTTGGCAAGCGCGCCGAGCTGTGCTGTTGTGATGATCCCTATCAAGCCCTCGAGGGCGCCGATGCGCTGCTGATCGCCACCGAGTGGAAGGAGTTCTGGAGTCCAGATTTTGCCCGCATGGCCGCGCTGATGCCGAGTAAATTGATTGTCGATGGTCGCAATATCTACGATCCTGGCTATATGCGCTCCTTAGGCTTTACCTATATCGGTGTGGGGCGTTCGAGCGCCTTTCCGGCCGTTAACTAACCATCGCTATTAACTGTAATGTGCTAGCCGACTATTGAAGGAGTGAGGATGACCAATCAGGTGCGTACCTGCGTATTTCCGGTGGCGGGTCTAGGAACCCGGTTTCTGCCTGCGACCAAGGCGGTGCCCAAGGAGATGCTGCCGGTGGTGGACAAGCCGCTGATCCAGTATGGGGTTGAGGAGGCTGTTAGCGCCGGACTGACAAGGATCTGCCTGATCAATGGTCGCCATAAACAGGCAATCGAAAATCACTTCGATCGCAATGTCGAACTGGAGCAGCAGATCGCCGGCAGCGCTAAAGTCGAGCTGCTAGCCGGTATCAACGGCCTGATCGACAGCTGTCAGGTGACCTCGATCCGTCAGCTGCAAGCCAAGGGCCTGGGACATGCGATCGGTTGTGCCGAGCCACTGGTCGGCGATGAGCCCTTCGCGGTGCTGCTGCCCGATGATCTCTGTGTCAATCCCGAGGGTGAGACGGTGTTGGCGCAGATGGTAGCGCTCTATGAGCAGTACCAGTGCTCGATCGTCGCCATCGAAGAGGTACCGATGGATCAGGTGGACAAGTACGGGGTGATCGCTGGTGAGGAGGAGGCCCCGGGGATCTACCGGATCCGTTCGATGGTGGAGAAACCCGCGCAATCCGAAGCGCCGAGTAACCTGGCGATCATCGGCCGTTATCTGCTAACCCCGGATATTTTTGCGCTGATCGCCACCACCGAGCCGGGTAAAGGCGGCGAGATACAGATCACCGATGCGCTGCTGAAGCAGGCCCAGCAGGGCAAGGTGATCGGTTACAAGTTTCAGGGGCGACGCTTCGACTGCGGCAGTGTGCCCGGCTATGTCGAGGCCACCAACTACTGCTTCGAGAATTTTTACCGCTAGAACGGCTGTCGGATCTGTTTGTGGGTCGGGCTTTAGCCCGACGCCCATGGCTCCCCAATGTCGGTATAAATACCGACCCACAGCAGCACCCGGCCCTCTGTGGGTCGGGCTTTAGCCCGGATTTTGGCTGAGATCTCTACGGCAGTACCTTCTTGTATGGCTTGACCACCACCTTGGCATAGACACCCGCGGCGATATAAGGATCGGCATCGGCCCAGGCCTGCGCCGACGCCAACGAATCAAACTCGGCAATCACCAACGAACCGCTAAATCCAGCGGGACCGGGATCTTCATTGTCGATGGCCGGATGCGGCCCCGCCACCAGCAATCGGCCTAGGTCTTTGAGTGCCACCAAGCGAGCGAGATGCTCGGGGCGTGCGGCCAGGCGTTTTGCTAATGAGTTTTCAATATCTTCACTGATAATGGCGTAATACATGCTAAGTCTCTGGTCGTTGATGGCGGTGTTGATAACAGTGTGAATGGCTGTATTGATAGCCCTGTCGATGGCAGTGCATGAGCCTGGCCTGTTTATTTATCCTGCTCGATGGCGGAGCTCGAATCGCTGCTCTTGTCGCTGCTCTTGTCGCTGATGTGCTTGCTGAGATAGATCCCCTGCAGAATAATAAACACCAGCGTCAGTCCCAGCATCCCAAACAGCTTGAAATTGACCCAGGTCTCCTCGCTCATGGTCTTGGCGACATAGAGGTTCAGGGCGCCCATGACTATAAAAAATACCACCCAGGCCAGGTTGAGGCGGATCCAGATCACGGCGGGCAGCGCCACTGCACTTTCCATCATCCGCTGTACCAGGGTTTTAGCACCGATAAACTGGCTGCCCAAAAAAGCCACCGCAAATAGCCAGTTAACCACCGTGGGCTTCCACTGGATAAAGGTCTTGTCCTGCAGCAGTACCGTGGCGCCGCCGAGCACGATCACCAGTGCCAGGGTGACCAGTTGCATCTTCTCGATCTTGTGGGTGTGCATCCAGGTGTACAGCATCTGCAAGATGGTGGCGGGAATCAGTACCGCGGTGGCGATGATCATGTCACCGGTATATTTGTATACGCCGAAAAAGATCGCGATCGGCAAAAAATCGAATAGCAGCTTCATAGAAGGGCCTAATAATTTAAAACAAATGATTTACAAGCAACTCTTTAACCAAGAGTGTCAATCTGACCAGCCATCAGTATAAAGAGTTCGGGCGCATGCGCCTATCGACATAGAGTAAAAAGCAGTATCCTGACGCGTTGTCCTTCATCGCTAACGCGCAGGTTTTTGTATGCTTCCCGCCATCGATCTTCACAGCCATACCACCGCCTCCGACGGCGGTCTATCGCCTGCCGCGCTGGTCGCCATGGCGGCCGCCAAAGGGCTGCAGTATCTGGCGATCACCGATCATGATACCTGTGCAGGACTCGATGAGGCGCGCCGGGCTGCTCAAAACAGTAGCGTCGAGCTGGTCGCCGGGATCGAGTTGTCGACCACCTGGGCCAACAGTGGCATTCATGTGGTCGGACTGGGGATCGATGATAAGCATCCAGCGATCCTCGAGGCGGTGGCCGAGCAGGCACAGGCACGGGCGCTGCGCTCGGTTGAGATCGATCAGCAGCTGCAGCAGCGTGGGATGACGGGGGTGATGGATCTGGCCCGCACTTTTGCCAGCAGCGACTCCCTGGGGCGGCCGCATTTTGCTCGGGCGATGGTTGAGCTGGGCTATGTCGATTCCGAGCCCGAGGCCTTTGATCGTTACCTAGGTTCCAAGCGCCCCGGCGATATACGTTGTCACTGGCCATCCATGGAGAGGGTGGTGGGTTGGATCCTGGCAGCCGGCGGCATAGCCGTGGTGGCGCATCCGCTCAAATACGACCTCAACTGGACCCGACTACGGCTGATGCTGACCGATTTTGTGGCGTTGGGCGGCGGCGGACTCGAGGTCAGTTATGGCGGCGAAAATCCCAATCGGGTGATCGACCTGGTGCGCCTGGCGCATCATTTCAAATTAAAGATGTCGGTCGGCAGCGATTTTCATCGCCCCGAGTTCCACTGGACCGCGCTGGGTAAATATCCACCACTCAAGGGCGATCTGGATCCGATCTGGAGCGCGCTGGGGATCGAACTGCAGCCGCGTGCAGGCGGAGAGCCATCCGCCTGATCCCAGTGGCTGTTTTTAAAAGCTTGGCTGCGCGCTCAGCTATTACGCAGCGCAGCCAGTAGCCCCTGTAATGGGTGTGCTAGCTGCTGTTGATCGATCCGTTTGACCTGGCTGCGGCACGAATAACCGGTCGCTACCAGGGTGGTGGTCGATTCCTGAGCGTCTTTCTGGCGCTTGTTGTCCTCAATGGTGACCCCCCAGCTCTGGCTATAGATCTGCTTGGAGGTCTCTAGGTTGGCCGCTTCATGGCCATAGGTACCGGCCATGCCGCAGCAGCCCAGATTCTGATGGGCTAACTCCAGCCCTAGGCTGTTAAAGATCCGCTGCCACTGCGCTACCGAGTCGGGTGCGTTGGTGCGCTCGGTGCAGTGCGCTAGCAGCTGGAACTGCTGTGCCGGCAGCTTGAGCTGCAAGGTCTGCAGATGTGCTTGTTGGCTGTCGAGCCACTCCTGTAGCAGCAGGACGTTGGGTAGCACCATCTCCGGCAGGGTCTTGGCGTACTCCTGGCGGTAGCTCAGCGTCATCGAAGGATCGATGCCGACCAGCGGGATGCCGAAGGTTGCCAAGGCCTGCAAACGCTCGGCGCTGGCGCGGGCGGTGCGTTCGAACTGGGTCAGGAAACCGTGCACATGCAACGGCTTGCCGTTAGGGCTGAAGGGCGCCACGTAGACCTCAAAACCGAGGCGCCGCAGTAGATCGCAGCAATCGAGTACCAGCGGGGTTTCGAAGTAGCTGGTGAAGGCGTCCTGCACCAGAATCACCGCGCGCTCACGGCGCTCCTGAGGCAGCGCCTGCAATGCGCTCGCGTCGGCCCAGGGGATCTCCAGGCTCGCCAGCCCCTGTTTGAGCGAATGGCGGCAGATCTGCGGACTATCGACCATCCCCAGCTGCGTTTGTAACAGCCGCTTACTGAAGCTGTTGGTCATCGCCCAGTTATAGGGGGCGGGCCAGCGCGCCAGCCAGGGGATCATAAACTCCAGCGTACCCACCATGTAGTCTTTCAGTGGCCGCAGGTAGCGACCGTGGTACAGCGCCAAAAACTCAGAGCGAAACTCCGGCACATTGACCTTGATCGGGCACTGGGAGACGCAGGATTTACAGGCCAGACAGCCCTGCATGGCGTCATAGACCTCGTGAGAAAAATCGTACTCGCCCTGGCGCTTGCGCCAGCTGTTGCGGATCTTGGTCGGCAGGTTTCGCCACAACGGTGCCAGCTTGAGCTTGCGGCTCTCGGTCTTGGCGTTGCTGCCGTTGTTGCTGAGCAGCCGCAGCCATTCGCGCACCAGTGACGCCCGTCCTTTGGGAGAGTGGATCCGCTGGCGGGTGCCCTTCCACGACGGGCACATGGCATCGTTGGGGTCGTAGTTGTAGCAGGCGCCGTTGCCGTTGCAGGTCATAGCGCTATCAAACTGCTCGCGCACCGCCACCGGAATCTGGCGGTCGTGCTGGCCACGGGTGCTGACGCCATCGATCTTGTAGAGTTGTGCACCACTGTCGAGCGGGGTGCAGATCTTACCCGGATTGAGCTGGTTACGCGGGTCAAACGCCGCCTTGAGTTGTTGCATGCAGCGGTATAGCTCGGGGCCGAACAGCTCGGGGGCGTATTCCGAACGTATCCCTTTGCCGTGTTCACCCCAGAGCAAGCCTTTGTATTTCAGAGTTAGGGCCACCACCTGGTCGGTGACGGTGCGGATCAGCTCCTCCTGCTGCGGGTCTTTCATGTCGAGTGCCGGGCGAACGTGCAGCACCCCGGCATCGACATGGCCAAACATGCCGTATTGCAGCCCCAGGTCATCGAGCAGCGCGCGAAATTCGACGATGTAAGCGGCCAGGTTTTCCGGTGGTACCGCGGTGTCCTCGACAAAGGGGATCGGGCGGGCATCACCTTTGGCGTTGCCGAGCAGGCCGACCGATCTCTTGCGCATCGCCCAGATCTTGTTAATCTCGCTCTGGCCATAGGTAACGGTGTAGCAGAAACTCTTGCCGCGCTGGCCTTGGCTGGCATCGAGACGCTCGCTCAGTCGTTGTATCTGCAGTTGCAGTGCGGCCTCATCCTCGGCGATAAATTCAACCAGATTGATCCCCTGGATGCGGCGCTGGGCGGTCTTAGGGAAGTAGTCACTGACGCTATCCCAGACAATATCGGCCATCGCCAGATTGAGGACCTTGGAATCGATGGTTTCGATCGATGCCGGGGCGCTCTGCATCAGCGTCTGCGCATCGCGTAGCGCATCGTTGAAGCTGTCGTATTGCAGATTGATCAGCGCCGAATACTTAGGAATCGGCACTAGATTGAGTTTGGCCTCGGCAATAAAGGCCAGCGTGCCCTCGCTGCCACAGAGCAGCGAATTGAGATCGAAGCGCCCCTGGCTATCGCGCAGATGAGCCAGATCGTAACCGGTCAGGCAGCGGTTGAGCTTGGGAAAGCGGCGCTCGATCAGCTCGGCGTTATCGCGTTGGATCTGATCGGCGAGGCGGTGCAGCTCACCGACCCGGTCATCACGCTGCTGGATCTCGGCGAGTGTCGCAGCGTCGATCGGCTCGGAGTGCCAGCGGCTGCCATCGAGCAGTACCGAATCCAGCGCCAGCACGTGGTCACGGGTCTTGCCATACAGGCAGGAGCCCTGGCCGCTGGCATCGGTATTGATCATCCCGCCGATGGTGGCGCGGTTGCTGGTCGATAGCTCCGGCGCGAAAAACAGCCCGTAAGGCTTGAGCGCGGCGTTGAGCTGATCTTTGACCACCCCGGTCTGCACCCGGACCCAGCGCTGCTCGGCGTTGATCTCCAGAATCTGATTCATATGCTTGGACAGATCGACGATCAGGCCGTCGGTCAGCGACTGGCCGTTGGTGCCGGTGCCGCCACCGCGCGGACTGAGGCTGATCTCAGAAAATCGGCTTTGACTGGCGAGCCGGGCGATCAACTCCAGATCCGCCAGGTTGCGCGGGTAGATCACCCCTTGGGGCAGCAGCTGATAGATGCTGTTATCGGTCGCCTGTACCACGCGGTTGGCATAGTCTAGATGGAGTTCACCAGCAAACCCCTGGCTGCGGAGTCGGTCGATAAATTCGAGGTAGCGCCCCTGAACGGGATGGGTTTCGGCAAGTCTGGGGATCATGGCAGTCACTCGGAGCTTAAATACAAAGGCGGCGATTATAGCAGTAAAATTATCCAGCCCAATGCGGGTTGGCACTCTCGTCAGAATAAGTTCCGACCCACAGGGAGTATGTGGTCGGGCTTCAACCCGACGGGTTGGCTCTGAGGAGGAAGTGCGTATACTTTACGCCCCAGGTTAAGGCCGCCACTGGGCGCGTCAACCGTTCAGACTCTCTGAGAATCGCTTGCTGTGAATGTTCCTTTAAAACAACTGGCTGCCGAAATTGACGCCTGTCTGCTAGCGGATCGGCGCGAGCTGCGTCAGCTGCTGCAGGCGATGCGGCGTCATGCCCAGGCCGATAAGCCCTTCGATCGCCTACGGGCTAAATTCCAGCAGTTGGCCGAGCAGTCGCAGCAGCGCTTGGCGCAGCGGCTGACACCGATCGTGCCGCGTTACGATCTGCAGCTGCCGATCTGCCAGAAGCGCGAGCAGATCCTGGCGTTGATTCGTGATCATCAGGTGCTGGTGCTGGCGGGTGAAACCGGTTCTGGAAAAACCACCCAGCTGCCCAAGTTCCTACTGGAGCTGGGGCGGGGTAGCTTCGGTCAGATCGGCCATACCCAGCCGCGGCGGCTGGCCGCCCGGGCCGTGGCGACCCGGATCGCCGAAGAGCTGGGCGAGCCGCTCGGGCAGAGCGTCGGCTATCAGGTGCGCTTTGATGCCACCACCGGCGAGGCCACGCGGATCAAGCTGATGACCGATGGTATCTTGCTGGCCGAAGCCCAGCACGATCGGCTGCTGGAAAAATACGACACCCTGATTATCGATGAGGCGCACGAGCGCAGTCTCAATATTGATTTTTTGCTCGGCTATCTCAAGCGCCTGCTGCCGCAGCGCCCCGACCTGAAACTGATCATCACCTCGGCCACCATCGATGTGCAGCGCTTCTCCGCGCATTTTAATGACGCGCCGGTGCTGGAGGTCTCAGGGCGAACCTATCCGGTTGAGGTGCTCTATCGTCCTGCTGAGCAGCAGAGTCGGGCTGCCGAAGATAACGACGATCAGGCCCTGGATCTGCCGCAACGGGTGCTGGCCGCGCTGGAGGAGATCGACCAGCGTGAGCGCGCAGGTCAAGGCCACAGGCTCGGTGATGTGCTGGTGTTTCTCAGTGGCGAGCGCGAGATTCGTGAAGTGGCCGAGCAGCTACGCAAAGCCGCGGCGGCCAACCAGCTCCGCGATATCCAGGTGCTACCTCTGTATGCGCGCCTGAGTCAGGCGGAGCAGAACAAGATCTTTCATCCCTCGGGGCGCGGGCGGCGGGTGGTGCTGGCCACCAACGTCGCCGAGACCTCGTTGACGGTGCCGGGGATCCGCTACGTGATCGATAGCGGGCTGGCGCGCATCAGTCGTTACAGCGTGCGCTCCAAGGTCCAGCGCCTGCCGATTGAGGCGATCTCCCAAGCCAGCGCCAATCAACGCAAAGGCCGTTGTGGACGCGTCGCCGAAGGGGTTTGTATCCGCCTCTATGCCGAGGAGGATTTTACTAGCCGCCCCGCGTTTACCGATCCAGAGATCATGCGCACCAATCTGGCGGCGGTGATCCTGCAGATGGAGGCGTTGCGTCTGGGAGCGATGGAGCAGTTTCCGTTTATCGATCCCCCCGATTCCCGGCAGATCCGCGATGGTGTCAAGCTGCTCGAAGAGCTGGGGGCGATCCAGGGTGACAGGCTCACCGGCTTGGGTCGGCAGCTAAGTCGGTTGCCGGTCGATCCGCGTATCGGCCGCATGGTGCTGGAAGCGGCGCAGCAGAACTGCCTCACCGAGGTGCTGGTGATCGCCTCGGCCTTGGGTATTCAGGATCCGCGCGAGCGCCCTGCGGATAAGCGCCAGCAGGCCGACGACAAGCACCGTGACTATCAGGATCCAGATTCCGACTTCAGTAGCTTCGTTAAGCTATGGAACCACTACGAGCAGCAGCGCCAGGCGCTGAGTCAGGGCCAGCTGCGCAGCTATTGCAACAAGCAGTTTCTGTCCTTTATGCGGATGCGCGAGTGGCGGGATCTGCACCGTCAGCTGCATCTGGCCTGTAAGACCCTGGGGCTCAAAGAAAATCCCCAGCCGGGCGGTTATGAGCAGATTCACCGCGCGCTGTTGGCGGGGCTGCTCAGTCATATCGGCTGCAAGCAGGAGGATCGTGAGTATCTGGGTGCGCGTAATCGTAAATTTATGCTGTTCCCGGGCTCGAGCCTGGCGAAAGGCAAGGCCAAATGGATCATGGCGGCCGAACTCACCGAAACCAGCCGCCTATTTGCCCGAACCGCGGCCAAGATCGAACCGGGCTGGATCGAGCCGCTGGCGCCGCAACTGCTCAAGCGCAGCTACGGCGAGCCGCATTGGGAGAAGCGCGCCGCCCAGGTGGTCGCCCATGAGAAGTTGACCCTGTACGGGCTGGTGATCGTAGCCAGCCGCAGGGTCAACTTTGGCGCCATAGATCCCGAGCAGGCGCAGCAGATCTTCATCCGCTCAGCGTTGGTAGAGGGCGAGTTTGTCACCAAGGCGCCGTTCTTTGCTCATAATCGGGCGTTGCTGGAGGAGGTGGCGGCACTCGAGGATAAGTCCCGGCGGCGCGATATTCTGATCGATGAACAGCAGTTGTACGAGTTCTACCGCGAGCTGTTGCTTAAGCAGGGCGGCGAGCGGGTGGTGAACGGCGCCGCGTTCGAAAAATGGCGTAAAATCCTGGAGCGCCGCGATCCTCAGGCGCTGTTTTTGACCCGCGAGCGCTTGATACGCCAGGGTGCCTCGGCTGTCAGTCGTCAGCAATACCCCGATCTGCTGGAGAATAATGGCCTGACGTTTCGACTCCATTATCAGTTTTCACCGGGCGCGGCCGATGATGGTGTCAGCATCGATGTGCCGGTAGGCGCGTTGCATCGCTTGCCGATGAAGCGCCTGCAGTGGCTGGTGCCGGGGATGTTGCGGGATAAATGTATCGCCCTGGTCAAAGGCTTGCCGAAAACGCTACGCAAACAGTGTGTGCCGGTCCCCGATCGAGTCGATCACTTTCTGCAGCAGGTCCAGGCCGATGATAGCAGTCTGACCGAGGCGCTGGCGAGGTCGCTGAAACACCAGGCCGGGGTGCTGATCAATCCCGAGGATTGGGATGAAGCCGCTGTCGATCAACACTACCGGATCAATATCCGGGTGCTCGATCCTCAGGGTAAGATGCTGGCCCAGGGCCGAGATTGGGCTGCGCTGACCGAGCGCTTTGCTGCGCAGGCGGACGCCCCCGAGCAGCCGCTCGAATCGGAGTGGCAGCGCAGCGATATCCGCAGCTGGGATTTTGGCACCTTGCCGCAACGGGTGGAGCTGGATCAGGCCGGGATGCAGGTGCCCGCCTATCCAGCGCTCAGTGCTCAGGATAGATCTATAGCGATCCGCTTGTATTCGACCCCAGCCCAGGCACAGCAAGCCCATTACTGGGGTGTGGTGCAGTTGTTGAAGCTGCAGGCCGCGCAGCCGCTCAAGGCGTTGCGGCCGCGGTTAGTGGATCTAGAGCGCAGCGCGCTGCTGTTTGCCAAGCTGGGCAGCAAAAATGCCCTGGCGGAAGATTTTTATACGGCGCTGGTGGCGCGTAGCTTCTTAAGTGCGCAGACTGAGCCGTTACCGCGGACTCCTGAGGCCTTTGCCGCGCTGTTAGACCAGGGCCGCGCAGCACTCTGGCCGACGGCAGAGCTACTGGCTGCGCAGTTGCTAGCGCTGTTGCGCCGCTATCAGCAGCTCTCTAAGCGTTTGGCGGGGCAGATTCAGCTGGCCTGGGCACCGGTGCTCAATGATATCCGTCAGCAGTTGAGCCAGCTGGTCTACAGTGGTTTCATCAGCGCCACCCCCGCATGCTGGTGGCAGCGTTTACCGGTCTATCTGCAGGCGATAGAGATCCGCCTGGATAAGTTTCAGCAAGACCTGCAGCGCCAGCGCATCAGCAGTGAGCAGCTGCAGCAACTGCAGTCAGCCGCTGATGCGCGTCTGCAGCAGGCCTTGCAAGCGGGTGCCGATACCCAGGCTCTGCAGCACTATCGCTGGATGCTGGAGGAGTACCGGGTATCGCTGTTCGCCCAGCAGCTCGGCACGCTGATGCCGGTATCTGAGAAGCGCCTCAAGCAGCAGTGGCTGCTGACCGCGTTGTAGTCGGCGGCTGGGGATTGGATAAGGCCGTGCTGTCTAGGGACGGCCCATGAATCCCGGTTTTACCTAAACAACGGCCATAATCGACAGAGAAAACTGATAAATAGCGGGTTTTTTTTGGATCAAGGTCTACATTTTTAAAATCTACTGGGTTAGAGTTGAGGCGCTTGGAATGCAGGTACGCTTTCGTTAACAACCATTGGGGAATGGTTTGAAGGCCTACCAACCAGACGTTAACCAGAGCTAGAAGTTAAATAAAAAAGTTTACAAAAAGAATTTTAACTACTCATACGTTAAAAACTGAAGGGGAATACCAATAATGAAGAAGTCTCTGATCGCGCTGGCTGTTGCCGGTGCCATGACTGTTCCAATGATCGCTCAAGCCGATGCGTTGCTGTACGGTTCATTGCGTCTGAAATATAACTATGCTGATGAAACCAAAGCAGATGATGCTAGCGGTGACAAACAAACTCTAGGCTTGGGTGACAACGTCTCCCGGATCGGTGTTCGCGGTACTCAGGCGACCGGTATCGATGGTGTGACGGCTACGTTCCGCGGTGAGTGGAAAGTTATATCCGGTGGATCTGGTGATTTCGGCGCCGGGCGTTTGGCTTATGTGGGTCTGAATACTAATTATGGTAACCTCAATATCGGGCGTATCTGGACGCCGGCCTTCCTGATGGTGGGCAGCATGACCGATATTCTGGATGGCAACGGTTCGGGTGCGTCGCACTCTTATGCCCCTGGTCAGACCGGTCGTCAGGCTAGCATGACCTCTTTTACTACGCCTAAGATGGGTGGTTTCCAGGCTGCTCTGGCAGTACAGACAATCAATGATAATGATCAAGCGGCGGTTGCTGCAACAGGTAAAGTATCTGCTGTGGCTGCCAAGAAAGATGACGATGATATCGATATGTGGAACCTAGCGGCGACCTACGAGATAGCAGGCGTGCGTCTGGCCGCTACTCATACTAGCAATGAAAATTCCGACAACGATATTACCACCGTTGCCGCTAGCTACACCCAGGATGCCCTGTACGTAGCGGCACTTTACTCTCAGGACGATAACCGCTCTAAGCGTATGGAAGATATGGTCGAGCTTGCTGCTACTTACGACCTGGGTAACACCAAGTTGCTGGCCAACTACACGGACTATGATAAGAATGGCAGTCATATCGCTGTCGAGGCGCAGTACAAACTGGGCAAGCAGGCCCGGGCGTTCGTTAACTATATCGCCTATGACAGCGATGCCGAGCGGTTGGTTGGTACAGCAGGTGCGCTGGCTAACAGTGGTTTAGGTGCGTCTGATGCGCTGTCTTTCGGTTACCGCGTAGACTTCTAATTTCGCAAGAACTGAGTTAAAGGCTTAAAAAGGGTTCCTTCGGGAGCCCTTTTTTATGGTTGTTAGAATCTTTATGGTTGCTAGAATCGGTCCGGGCTAACGGGCGTTGGCAGTTAGATGTTTATTGATTTGAAAATGGCGGTGGCTTGGATGTGTAGGACGAATATGCAGCGCTGGTTGCTGCTGCTGTTGGTATTTCCCGGTACCCAGTGTTGGGCGGAACCTGCCGCGTCAGACCCCTGGGAGGGCTTTAACCGCCAGATGTATGCGTTTAACGAGCTGCTCGATCGCAACCTGCTGTTGCCGGTGGCCCGTGGTTATAGAGCCTGGGTGCCGCAGCCGCTGCAGACCGGGGTGCATAATTTTTTCGGCAACCTCGAAGATGTGGTGTCGCTGTTCAGCAATGTGCTGCAGCTTAAGCCGCATAACAGCGCGCAGGATGTTAGCCGGGTGGTGGCGAATACAGTTTTTGGCATCGGCGGGATCTTGGATGTCGCCACCCCACTGGGTATCGCCAAGCAGCAGGAGGAGTTTGGCCAGGTGCTGGGCTACTGGGGAGTGCCCTCGGGTCCTTATCTGGTGTTGCCGTTCTTTGGGCCGAGTAATATCCGTGATGGCCTGGCCATCCTGCCCAATAGCTGGCTGAGTCCGCTGGATAGTGTTGATCAGGATCGCAGCTATTGGGGCGCGCAGGGGCTGGCGCTGGTCGATACGCGGGCGGGGTTGATCCGTGCTGAGGGGCTGATCAGTGGCGATCGCTACAGTTTTATCCGTGATGCCTATCTGCAGCGCCGCGCCTTTTTGGTTAATGATGGTATGCTGGTAGACGGCTTTACCGATGACGGTTTTTAGTTCGTTACAGCAGATGCCGTTAGGCTGAACGTTACTTAGGCGGTGATGAGAGGATTGCGATGAGTGCGCAGCGCTATTGTATGTTAGTGACCGATACCTCTGATGCGTCGGCGATACAGACGATCTTGGGGTTGATCACCGCAGATCCCTCGATCGAGCTGCAGCGGGTCGCCTCAGCCGAGCAGGCCTTGGCCTGTATTGAACAGCGTCAGCCGGATCTATTGCTGACCCTCTCTCCGTTGGCTGGCGATGAGGATTGGCTGGCGCGGGTCTGTAAGGCGATGCATCCCAATCAGGTCATAGCCCTGGAGGCCGGTGTGGACGACCGCGCGGTACTCCAGGCATTGCGTCAGGGGGCAGCGGACGTTTTTTATCTGCCGCTGGCCGAGCCGGAGGCGTTCCAGGAGTCGCTGCAGCGGCTGTTGGAGCGCGCCGAGTTTATCTCCCAGAGTCAGTATTTTCGTGAAGAGCTGGAGCGCAGTCTGGGCTTGCTGCAGGAGGATCAGCAAGCGGGTCGCCATGTACAGCAAAAAATGCTGCCGCCGAAGCATGCGGACATCAACGATGTCCACTTTGAGCACCGCATTAAGCCGTCGCTGTTTCTCAGCGGTGATTTTGTGGATTACTTTCGGATCTCTGAATCGCTGTCGATGTTTTATCTGGCGGATATCTCCGGGCATGGTGCCTCGTCGGCGTTCGTGACGGTGTTGTTGAAAAATATGACCAACCGGCTGTTGCGTAACTATAATCGTGGTTCCAGTTTCGATATTCTGTCGCCGGTGGCGGTTCTAGAGCGGGTCAACAAGGAGCTGCTGGAAACCGGTTTGGGTAAGCATATGACCATCTTTGTTGGCTTGCTGGATCGGATCGAAAATACCCTGCAATACGGTGTAGGAGGGCACTTCCCGATGCCTATTCTCAAGCAGGGCGACACCACCGAGTATCTGGGTGGCTGCGGCATGCCGGTCGGGCTGTTTGATGATGCCCAGTTTGAAGGGCGTATCGTTGAGCTTGAGGATGAGTTTTGTATCACCGTATTTTCAGATGGGGTGCTCGAAGTGATGCCGCAACTGAGTTTGAAAGCCAAGGAAAAGTGCTTGCTGGATGCTGCAGCGCAGGGCTATGATGACCTCGGTGATCTGGCACGCATATTAGGTGTCGATCAAGTGGATGAAGCGCCAGACGATATCGCCGCGCTCAGTATTTCCAAATGGTTGTAATGCCTTTGTTTTCAAGTAGCTATAGTTTCAGTCCATGTTGAGCGGAAAGATTCTGTTTGCCGAGCAGGCGGGTACCTACGTACTCAAGTTTGTCGGTGACGTGCGCCTTACCCTCTGTACCACCTTGGATCAGTTTCTAGCGACCACGCTAGAGCACGATAATTTCAAGTCGGTGATTATCGATCTCACCGAGACGCAGGGGATCGACAGTACCTCTTTGGGGTTGCTGGCCAAGCTGTCGGTGCGCTTAAAGCGCCGCCATCAGCAACGTCCGACGATTATCTCCACCAATGATGACATCACCCGCGTGCTGCTGAGTATGGGCTTTGACAAGGTCTTTATTCTCATTCAGGAGCCCTTTGAGGGTAGTGCTGAGTTGCGGGAGCTGGAGGTGCTGCAGGAGTCTGAGGAGTCTGTGCGTACGCGGGTGTTGGACGCCCACCGTGCACTCATGGATCTGAATGAAAACAACCGTGAAGCCTTTCGGGATCTGGTACGCTCGCTCGAGAACGAGCTCTGAAATGTTTAGTTTGCCCTCGGTAGCCACTTTTCACAGAAACTCCTTGAT
This sequence comes from Motiliproteus sp., assembly GCA_041586735.1. Taxonomy (GTDB): domain Bacteria; phylum Pseudomonadota; class Gammaproteobacteria; order Pseudomonadales; family Balneatricaceae; genus Motiliproteus. Next base: position 1,504 of record JBFGZQ010000002.1, on the reverse strand, counting down.
CCCTTGGCCTGGGTGCCTATAGAATACGCCCACGTTTTGCTGAGGGGCCTTAGCTCAGCTGGGAGAGCGCAACACTGGCAGTGTTGAGGTCAGCGGTTCGATCCCGCTAGGCTCCACCAAACTCGGGTCGTTACGACGGAGTTTAACTGGCAAAACGGCACATCTGTGTCCCATTCGTCTAGTGGCCTAGGACACCGCCCTTTCACGGCGGTAACAGGGGTTCGAACCCCCTATGGGACGCCATTTTTTGCTTTAGGTATGACTTTGTGGGGCCTTAGCTCAGCTGGGAGAGCGCAACACTGGCAGTGTTGAGGTCAGCGGTTCGATCCCGCTAGGCTCCACCAAATTCATCAACGCCATCAAAGCCACGGATCGCTGATCTGCAGGCTGGTTCTTGGCAATTAACCCCGAACTGCTCTAACAACCCGTACTTATTAGGGCGATGTCGCCGTGGATGCTTTTTTTCTCAGCTCATGGCTAGCTCGCGGCCTCCTGTCGCTATCAAGCGCGGCGCTATGGGGTTATCTCGTTTACACTAAGATAGCAACGCAGCTCTTATTGTTTAGGAACGCTTATGCTTAAAGCCCTGTTTCTCGATCTGGATGAAACCCTGTGCGATACCTTGGGTGCTAATGAGCAGGCAACGCGATTGATGGGGCAGGCGTTGGATGGGCGCTACGGCGGTCGGTGTAATGGTCAGGCGCTGGCCGATGCCTATGTGACCGGGATCTATCGCCAGTGGAGCGATGCTCAGCGGGCGCGCTACCTACCGATCATTGAGCAGCAGAGCGAGGCGGCGTTTCGGGTGCAGCTGATTCGTGACCTGCTGGCAATGCAGGGCATCGAGGCTGTCAGTGACGCCGAGATCCAGTTGCTGCAGGATAACTTTGATCGCGATCGCATCGCGGCGTTCGGTTTTTATCCGGGTATCGAGGCGTTTTTGGCTGAGGCGCGAAAATTGTTTACCTTGGTGGTGATTACCAACGGCCCGGAATTCTCACAGCTGCCTAAGGTGGAGGCGGTCAAACTGGCCGCGCATGTCGATCACATCATTATCGGTGGTCAGGAACCGGAACAAAAACCGGCCCGTTCGATCTTCGATAAGGCCCTGCAACTGGCCAACTGCGGTGCCCATGAGGCGATCCATGTCGGCGACAGCCTGGCCACCGATATTGCCGGTGCTCACAACAGCGGTATCACCTCGGTGTGGATTCAACACCAGCAGCCCCTGGATGCAGAGTTGGGCATCAACCCCCAGCATAGATTATTGCATCCGAGCGAGATCCCTCAGCTGATTCGCAAGCTGCATCGGCGAGAGCAGGATGGCTGATTGTTGGATAGATGCTGGGCTCGCGTCGGGTTAAAACCCGACCTTGTATCTCTCGGTGATGGATGGTTAGCTGCCATCTATCACAATGAAGCCAGTGAGTTTGTGTCCGACCTTAGCCTTCAGAGGCTGTAATGTAGATTAAACCCTGGCTTCATCTTTCTCGAAGACTGGATG
>JBFGZQ010000001.1:0-320729 GCA_041586735.1 Motiliproteus sp. | reverse complement strand
AATATTGCTTGGTCACACCTAATGATCTCGCGGTGTCATGAGTGATAAGTGGCACCGGGTTCAACCGCCGGATGCGGAAAACCGCATGTCCGGTGGTGTGGGAGGGGTAACGGGCGCAATCCTGTTACCTCCACCCGATCAGGGTGGCGTTTGTAGGTCGGAATTTATTCCGACGCGGACTGGAATACGCCGGCAGATTGTCGGGCTGAAGCCCGACCCACAGGGTGGCTGTTTGTAGGTCGGAATTTATGCAGACAACTAACGGCTAAGCTACCGGGCAAAATCTTGCGGCTGCGCCATGGGTCTTCTGCAGTAGCGCATCCAGCGCCGACTGCTTTTCTAATAAACGCTGACTGCAATTGACCGCCCCCATGGCGATGCCGGCACGGCTGTAAAAGCCACCGTTAACTTGGGTGCTGTGGATCACGGTATTTCGGAAACAGTGGAACAGGTGCTTATCCGGAGGCTCGGACTGGGTCCAGAATTGATCCAAGGAGCCTTGGTAAGTCAAACCCGGCAGGTCATAGATCGCCTCACCCAGAGCGATGGTCGGACAGCCATGCAGCAGCGCCGAGGAGCCCACCGAGCTGTTGACGGTCACCACGCCTAGGGCACGGTTCAACAACGTGGGTAGATGTCCGGTCTCTAAATAGAGAATACGTCCCTCAAATTTCAAGCGCCGCTGCAACCGTTTGATCCAATGCGCATAGTCGATAAAGCCGGTATCCAGCGGATGATTCTTGATAACTAGATGGGTATTGGCCGGGGCATGCCTAAAGAACGAGTTGATCACCTTTTTCACGGTAAAGGGGATGCCGCGCGAGTCCGAGTGGGTATGGATCTGGCTGTCACTGTTGAGCTGCAATGGCACCAAGTAATAGGGTTCGCCACTGTGCAAAAATGCCTCAATCAACTTGGCATCTCGACGCTCATAGTAGGGCACTCGGGAGAGCCGATTCGCCCAGCCATAGAGCTCGATGCCGGAGATATGCGGTCGATGGGTGCGATAACCTTGGTACAGCAGTGGATTCAGCAGGTTCGGCAGGTGGTAGCCGACCTCATGCAGCGCCAACAGGCGGATGGGGTTGGCGACATTTTTTTCGCTGAATCTGTCGGGCAGCAGCTTAGCGGCGGCCAGATACCAATCGGGATCTTTGGGCAAGCGCGAATAACCATTGATACCGCCCTCTTCCAGGGTAATAAAGTAGGGTCGGAAATAGCCCTCTTCGAGGATATGCAGCCGGGCACCAAAGCGCTTGGCGATCGGTACTGCCGGACGGTGTACCGGACGGGTATCGCCGAGCATGACCACATCGGTAATCGCGAAATGCTGGAATTTCTGCTCTAGAAAATCGGCCAGTTCGGCGACCGGCCCACGAAAGTTCCAGGCCGGACGCATGCCCCAGTAGAGCGCATCACCGACGTTGAAGTTGATTCTATAGATCTGATGTCCGGCCGCCTTGAGCTGATCGCTGAGCCGGGCAAAGAATGGGCTGGTGCAGCCCTGCAAAAACAGGAACGCCCGTCTGCCGTTGGCGACGGGGAGTACTCTGTTTGATGCAAGGTTCGATGCAGAGTTCGATGCGGAAGTAGTCGTCGACGGGATAAGCTTCGACGCGCTAATCCCCGAGGTGATAGTCATCGATTCGATAGCCGTTCCATCAGCTCCTCCAAAAATCAGCCAGCACACTCAGGGTGGTATCGATCTGCTGCTCAGTATGCTCGCAGGTCAGGAAAAAACGCAACCGCGCGCCTTTTTCAGGCACCGCCGGATAGAGAATCGGCTGCACGTTAATCCCCTGTTTAAACAGCGCCTCGGACGCCTGGGCCGCTTTGAGTGAGCTACCGCAGATAATAGGGATAACCGCCAGCCCACAGCTGGCTCCGGTATCGAACCCCAACGCTTGAGCCCGCTTCAGAAAATAGGCAGAGCGCTGCTGCAGGCGCTCGACCCGCTCCGGCTGCTGTTTCAACAGCTCCAAGGCCGCCAATGCGGGCGCCGCGACCTGCGCCGGGATGCCGACGCTGTAGAGAAAACCGGGGGCCAGAAACTTGAGGTGTTCGACCAGCGCAAACTCGCCGGCGATATAGCCACCACAACCGGCCAGACTTTTACTCAGGGTACCCATCCAGATATCCACATCGGCGCCCTTAAGCCCGAAATGTTCACGAATACCCTGGCCTGTGGGGCCCATAACCCCATAGGAGTGCGCTTCGTCGACCATCAGAAAAGTTTTAAAGCGCCGTTTGAGCGCGACGATCCGTGGCAGATCCGGGTAATCGCCATCCATGCTGTACAGCCCCTCGACCACAATCAGCACCCGTTCAAACTGGTGCCGCAGCTGCTCCAGGGTCTGCTCCAGCTCGTCGATATTATTGTGCGCAAACGCCAAGCGCTTGGCGCCAGACAGCTGGGCGCCGACCAGCGAGCTGTTGTGGATCAGCTCATCGTGAAGGATCAGGTCTTTGGGACCAAACAGATGGCCGATGGTGGAGACATTGGTGGCATGACCGCTGACAAACACCACCGCCGCATCGACCTCGTAGGTCGCAGCGAGCGCGGTTTCCAACTGGCGATGGATCGGACGCTCCCCGGCTACCGGGCGACTGGCTGATACCGAGGTGCCGTAGCGATCCACGGCGTCCTTGGCCGCTTGATTCACGACCGGGTGGCCCGACAGCCCCAGATAGTTATAACTGGCGTAGTTGATACACTCGCGGCCGTCGATCCGGCTGGTAGCCCCGGCCACCCCCTCATGCACCCGAAAGAACGGATTACTGACCCCGAACTGCTCCGCGCCGCGACATAGAATCTGCACCTGCTGAAAGCCTGGCAACTGATCGAACTGGCAAAACTTATCGGGTATCGTGCGTCCGGGTTTGAGTGGTGTTAACGCTCGGTTAGCGCTGCTGTCCAGACGCTTGATCTTCTGCTGCAGTGCTTGCTGAATCAGTTTCTGCTTTAACTGGCTGGAGAGGCTCTTGGCTGTCATATCAGTGGATCATCCGCCCTGTTTTTTCTGTGCGTTGTAGCTGTTCCGAACGGGTCTCCAGCTGCTGTCGCGTCTGTGCATCGACACCGTGACGGCTAATGACCTGCTGCAACGGATCGGGTTCTGCGGCATCTGTCTCACCTTTGAGCTGAGAGATCAGATAATCGGCCAGTTTGCTCAGCGTCGGCGCGTCACTGAGCACCATCACCGGGATATTGACGCCAAAACGCGCTTCGATCGCCACCATCAGCTCCACGCCCATCAGTGAATCCAAGCCGATATCGTAGACCGAACGATTCAGATCGATCTTATCGGCGGCAATCAACAGTATCCGGCTGAGCTCCTGCGCCAGCATCTCGGCGATGGCCTGGGTCAGCTCAGCCGCGGACAGCTCGGCAAACATCTTGTCGATATCCAGCTGCTCGTCATCGCCGCTATCGCCATCATCGGCGGCCAGCGCCAGCTCTCGGAATTTGGGGCTCTCGGCGCTGGGCAGAAAGCGCTTCAGCGCCGACCACTCCAGCTCCATCACCCCGAGGGTGCTACTGCGGGCCAGGATCATCTGTTCGAGCACATCGAGCGCCATATCCGAGCTCAGCGCCTCGCCGCCCATGCGACTCTGCAGCGCGTCTTTAATCTTCTGATTCCGCGCCAAAAAGCCGACATCATCGATGGCACCCCAGCGCGCGCAGCTGACCGCCAGCCCCTGATAACGGCGCTGCGCGGCCAGGGCTTCGAGCCAGTGGTTGGCCGCCACGTAACAGCTCTGGCCGGGATTCCCCAACAGCGTGGTCGCCGAGGAGAATAACACGAACAGCTGCAGATCATCCTCAAGGGTTAGCTCGTGCAGGTACTGAGCGCCGAGGATCTTCGGGGCCAGCACCCGCTCGATCTGCTCGGGGGTCAGATTACGCACCAGGCTGTCATCGATCACCGTGGCGGCATGGACGATCCCCTGCAGCGGCGCCAGCTGTTGGCGACAATCGGCCAGTAACTGCTTGAGCGCAGCTTTGTCGGTCACGTCGCAAGCCGCCGCATGCACCTTGACGCCGGCCGATTGCAGCTCGGCGATCGCCGTCTGGGCTTCGGCAGAGCTGGCGCCGCTGCGGCTGATCAGGATCAGCTGCCGAGCACCCTTGTCTGCCAGCCAACGCGCGGTACGCAGACCAAAACCACCCAGACCTCCGGTCACCAGATAACTAGCCTGCGGATCGAGCTGCAGCCTGGCGGGTGCTGCTGCGGCTGCGACATCCACGACATCGGCAATGCCCTGCGAGTAGGTCACCACCACCTTACCGATCTGCTTGGCCTGCTGCATGTAACGGAACGCCTGTTCCACATGGTTGGCATCGAAGCGCGTGTACGGTAGCGGATGGAGGATGCCCTGGTCAAACAACGCCATCATCTCGGTAAACAGTCGATGGGTCAGCTCGGGGCACTCCTGCATCACCTGATCCGAATCGATGCCGAAGTAGCTGATATTATTGCGGAATGGCCGTAGGCCTATATGGGTATTTTCGTAGAAATCACGCTTGCCCAGCTCCAGGAACCGACCCATCGGCTTGAGGACCCGCAGGTTACGATTGATCACCTCGCCGGCCAGCGAGTTCAACACCACATCGACACCGCGACCATCGCTGGATTGCGCCAGAATCTGTTCGGCAAAATCAAGCGCCCGTGAATCGTAGATATGCTCCACCCCCAGCAACCGCAGGAAGTCGCGTTTTTCATCGGAACCGGCGGTGGCATAGATCTCGGCACCCAGCCACTGCGCCACCTGGATCGCCGCGATACCGACGCCACCCGCGGCGCCATGAATCAGCACCTTCTCACCCGGTTGCAGCCGAGCCAGGTGGTGCAGCGCATAGTACACGGTAAAGAAGGTACAGGGGATCGTTGCCGCCGCTTCAAAATCGATATGTTCGGGGATCGCAGCCACCGCATTGGTGCGGGTCAGCACCCGGTTGCTAAAGCTGGCAGGACCAAAACCTACTACCCCATCACCGACCCTGAACTCGGTAATGGCGGCACCAATCCGGGTCACTCGGCCGGCAAACTCCAGCCCCAAAGTGGGACCGGCAAAACCGTTCTCGATCGCCTCGTCCGACAGCAGTCCCAGACTGTACATCACATCGCGGAAGTTGAGTCCGGTAGCACGGACCTCGACCTCGATCTCATCGACGGCGGGGGCCTGCTGCGGGTGGCGCTCCCAGCGCAGGTTGCGCAGCTGGCCAGGCAAGGCAAAGCCCAGCCGCAGGGTCGGTTCTGCAGTCGGCTCGGCAACGGCATCGGCCGCCAGCCACGACTCGGGGAGCGCGGCCCGAGGCGGCGCCTGGGTCCGCAGCCGGGGCGCATAACGCTCACCGCCGGCACCGATCAGCAGTTCAGTCTCATGACTGGGCGCCAGCAATTCATCTACCAGGCTGGCCAGCATCGCCGCGCCGCTCAAGGTGACGGGCAGATCCAGCAAGCGGATCTCTAGGTTGCTGGCCTCATTCATCAGCGTACGACCAAAGCCCCAGAGCACCGCATCGGCAGGCGTTCCAGCCCCGAGCCCAGCCTTGCTTGCCAGCGATGCCTGATCGCAGCTGAACATCTCTGCCACGCCGGCGGTCAACAACCAGCAGCGTGGCGACAGCCCCTGCTGCTCGCAATGGTTATACAGTCGCGTGGCCAGATCGCAGCGACGTGTTTGGCTCGCCAGGGTCTCGGCTACGGCGATATCGGCCAGATGCAGCAGCTGGGTATAGCCCTTGGCGAGCAGCGCTGCCAGGGTCGGGGTATCCGGCGCAACGGCGATATCGACCCGCTGGCCGGCAGCGCTCAACGCCGACTCGAGCCCTGCTGCCAGCGCCATAGAGGCCGCCGTGTCACTGCTGAGCAGCAACCAGCGCTCGGCGTCAGGCTGCTTGTCCGTATCCGTATCGACCGCTGCGGGCCATATCTGGGGGGCACGCGCGGACAGCAGATAACTGCCCACTCCATCACGACCCAGGGGATGGCTCTGGGTATCCAGCAACCCCTGCTGCTGCAACAGCTTAAACCACTGCTCTTGGCTGGGCGGTGCCAGCGCCTCGCTATCCGCATCAGCGGACCACCACTCAGGTGAAGTCCCCAGCACCAGATCCATCCAAGCCGCACGATGCTGGCCAAGCAGTAACAATGCCGCACCGGCTGCCAGCTGCGGCATCAACGAGTTCAACAACTGCTGCCCCTGCGCCAGGGAGTAGCCGCTAAGGTTAACCAGCAGCAGATGCTGGCGGTGATGGAAATCGGTCGCCTGCTGCAGAGACCGGGTCTGCAGCAACGGGAAACGCTGCTGCAGGCGTTCGGCATGCTCTACCTGAACGGGTGAATCGGCAGCTAGGCTGTAATCGCACAGCCGCAGATCGATCAGGCTACAGAGCGGCTCGGCCAACCCAAACTCAGCATGTCCGACCTCGAGTACACTCAGGCGCTGGCCCTGAGGTAGTAGACTCACCTGGGTCGCAAGCAGCTGACTCAGCTGCTGGGCCAATACTTGAGTGCCTAGATCGCCCTGGATCTTGGCGCTGAGCGCGGTGTAGAGATCCGCACCCACTCCCAAGCGCTGGGGATCGTAATCGCCAGCGATGATCGCCGACTGGTGGAAGCCGGCCCGACCGGCCGCCAGAATCAGGGAAAAGTATTCCGGGTAATCACGCGCCAGAGTGTTCCAGATCAACGCCGCTGAAAACGGCTCGGCAGCGACGCTCAGCTGCCAGCCCTGCTCCGCTACGAGCAGCAGCTCCTGGGCAATGCCCTGCTCCAGCAGGTGGTTCAGCAGTCCGGCCACAGCGGGGGTCTGCTCAGCTAAGGCCTCCAGCTGCGATTGCTGCAGCCAGCCGCGGGGGTCCGCGAGCGAGATCAGGGTCTCGCTGACCACCGCGGCCTCAAGACTGTCCAGCAGCGGTTCGACCTCGTCGGCGTAGCGCTGGGCGCTGGTCTCAGCGCTCCAGCGCTGGCTGATCTGCTCCAGGGTTGCCGCGAACAACTCAGTATCGATGCGCAACTGCTGGGACTGGGCCAGCGTCGGCACCGGGGTCAGCTGATAATCGAGATAGCTGAGCTGATGGGCACGATTGTTCTGCAGTCGTATCGCCTTAAAGCGCACCGCTTCGATGCGCGCCACGCAGAGTCCCTCGGCGGTGTAGAGCGCAAACTCGGCGGTGATCGAATGCGGCGCGCGACGCAGGATACGCGCCTGCGCATAACGGGGCAGCGCCGCTCCCAGACGCAGATGGATCCGCTCCATCCGGGTCGGGATATACGCCAACCCCTGATTCTGACTCAGCACCTCCTGGAGCAAGGGGAAGGCCAGCTGGAAGGCGCAATCGAGTAGCGCCGGATGCAGATGAAACTCACTGATATCGCTTGCCAACTGCTCGGGGGCCGCAAACTCACCGAGCGCCAGATCCCCCTCTACCCAACCCTGACTGATAACCGAGAACGCTGGGCCATAATTGAGACCGATACTGGCGGTCATCGCGCTATGCTGGTCACGGCTAAAGTCGGGATCGCGGTCCGGTAGCGGCGCCAGGCTGCGTTGCAGCGCCAGACCACTGGGCTGCTGGAGCAGCCGCGCCTTAACATGGTCGGTCCATTGATCGGCCCGTTGCTCGACCCGTTGTTCAGTGCTGGCGTGATTACGGCTGCGCACCGCCACCCGGCCATCCTCGTCACTGATGGCCACGCGTACCACCTTGGTGTGTTCGGTTAACAGCAGCGGCGCCTGGATCTCCAGCGCTTCGATCTCGATAAAGTCCTGATGCGGGTGCCACTGCTGAGCCGCCGCCAACAGCAACTCGGCAAATCCGGCACCGGGAAACACGATACCGTCACCGACCCTATGGTCGGCCAACCAGGGGTAACGCAGGCTATCCAGCTGCCCCTCCCAAGTCAGGGTATGCTGCGGCAGACGGTAGCCCAGCAACGGATGGACAAAATGGCGCGCGAGCAAGCCATAGGACTCGCTGCTCACCGGCAGTACCATGGGCTGACGCTGCCAGGGGTAATCAGGAAGCGTCACCCACTGACCGGCGACAGGGAACCAGGGACTCAGATCGCAGGGCGCACCCGCCAGCCAGATCGCCATCAGCGTCCGCTGCAGTACGGCGTCGCTGTCATCGTTACGATACAAGCTGGTCAGCACCTGACCCTCCTGCGCCGCATCCCGCAGCCCATCATTGAGATAGCTGCGCAACACCGGATGTGCACCGATCTCGACAAACAACGAGCAGCCCTGCTCGAGCAACGTATCAACGGCGTCCTGAAACAGCACCGGCTTGCGGATGTTATGCCACCAATACTCGGCATCCAGCAACGTCCCCTCACAGAGCGCACCGCTTACCGTGGAGATGAAGGGAATCGCGGTGCTTCGCGGCTGTATCTGTGCCAGATCGACTCTGAGCGCCGCTTCGATGCTATCCATCGACGGGCTGTGGAAGGCGTAATCGAGATCCAGGCGCTTACAGAACAGCTTGCGCTGCTGCAGCTGCGCCTCGATCAGTGACAGGGTCTGCGGGTCGCCCGCCAACGTGGTCCCCCTGGAGCTGTTGATACCGGCCAGGCTCAATCCCGCAAAGCGTGGATCCGCGAGCAGCGCCTGGATCTCCTCGGCGCCCACCCCTACCGCGGTCATCTGACCCTGGCCCTGAGTCAGCCCCTGATGACGACTGCGATGGTAGATCACCCGCACCGCATCCTCCAAACTCAGGGCGCCACAGGCCCAAGCCGCTGCGACCTCACCGACGCTATGGCCGGTGACGGCAACGGGCTGTACGCCCTGCGCTCGCAGCAGCTCGGTGATCCCCACCTGCAGGGCGAACAGCGCCGGTTGGGCAATTTCGGTCCGCCCAAAACGCCCGCTACCGTTGTTCCCCAGTAACTCCTCGACCAGGGAAAAGTCAGCCAGCGCTTGGAAATATTGATCTACCCTCTCGACCGCGGCGCGGAACACCGCCGAGGATTGCAGCAACCCCTTGCCCATGCTGTGCCACTGGCAGCCGTTGCCAGAATAAACAAAGACGGGACCCGCAACGCAGCTCAACCGCTGACCGCTCACCACTGCCACAGAGTTATCGCTGGCAGCCGCTGAAGGGCTATCGCCATCAGCCTCCAGAAAACCCTCGAGTGCCGTGCAGGCCTGGGGCGCATCGGCGGCCAACAACACCGCGCCACAGCGATGCTGCTCACGGCGATATCGGGCGCTGTAGGCGATATCGTAGAAGGATTGTTCGGGGTGCTGCTGCAGATGGCTGAGCAGTTTAGCGGCCACAGCCGGCAACGCAGACTCATCGGCAGCGGACAGGAACAGCGGCAACAGATGCCCCGGTTCTGACGGAGAGACCGAGGTGGACTCCACTACCGGCAGCCTGGGTTCCTCCGGGCTCTGCAGGATCACATGGGCATTGGCGCCGCCAAAACCGAAGGAGTTCACCCCGATGGTCAACAGCCCCTCGCTCGGGAGCGGATAGTTCTCGGTCAGCACCCGGATATTCCAGTCGTCAAACAGGATCTTGGGGTTAGGTGTTTTCATGCTGATGGTGGCGGGCACACAGCGATGTTTCAGGCTATAGATCGCCTTGATCAGCCCGGCCACCCCGGAGGCGGTCTCCAGATGACCCAGATTACTCTTTACCGAGCCGATCGGCAGCGGCGTCTGCCGCCCCTGCCCCAGCGCAGCCCCGATGGCGCGGGTTTCTATGGGGTCGCCGACCGCCGTGCCGGTGCCGTGGGCTTCGATATAATCGATCTGATCCGGGGCAATACCCGCTCGCTGGTACGCACGGCTTAACAGCTGGATCTGGGCTTGAGGATTGGGGATCGTCAAGCCCGCCTTGCTACCATCGGTATTCACCGCCGAGCCTGCCACCACCGCGCAGATAGGATCGCCATCGGCAACGGCTAACTCATAGTCCTTGAGCAGGAACAGACCGCCACCTTCGGAGCGCACATAACCGTCACCGGCCGCATCAAACACCTGGCAACGCCCCTTCTCAGACAGCATGCTGGCCTTGGAGAAGGTGATAAAACCGTAGGGGTGTAGGTGAAGACTGATCCCCCCGGCAAGCGCCTGAGTCGTTTCGCCGCTGCGAATCGACTGGCAGGCCTGGTGAAACGCCACCAGCGACGAGGAGCAGGCGGTATCCATAGCGATGCTCGGCCCATGCAGATCGAACACGTAGGAGAGCCGGTTAGCCGCGATGCTTAAGGCGTTGCCGGTACCGCTGGACGCCGCAACTGTCGCCAGATCATCGGCGATTCTATAGGCATTATCGGTGCTGGAGATGCCAATAAAGACACCGCAGTCACTGCCGCGCAGCGCTGAAGGCGCGATACCGGCACTCTCTATCGCCTCCCAGCTCAGCTCTAACAGCATCCGCTGCTGCGGATCCATCGCCGCGGCTTCGCGTGGCGAAATACCGAAAAAATTGGCATCAAAACCGCTGATATCGCCGACACTACCGGCCGCAAAGCTGTGGCTGGTACCGGGATGGGTTTTACTAGGATGCAGGTAGGCCCTCTTTGACCAACGCTGATCATCAACCTCGGTCACCAAATCCTTTTGTGTTAGCAAGTCATTCCAAATCTTCTCAGGGCTGGTCCCTGGAAGCCGAAAAGAGCAACCAATGATCGCTACGCGCTTATCCATCAATGCTAAATCAACCCACGTCAATAAAAGATAAAGATCATACCAAATCAGAGTAACAATGGCGCGGCCATCGTGACAGACCATCACGTCGATTTGAACAACCTGCGACAGGCTCATTCCAGCCAACAAACAAGCAAAAAAAAACCTGACGAGCCAGAGACTCATCAGGTTTAAAAAATTGGTCGGAATGATAGGATTCGAACCTACGACCCCTTCACCCCCAGCGAAGTGCGCTACCAAGCTGCGCTACATTCCGATTTTTTTGAACAGCTGAATGGTCGGAATGATAGGATTCGAACCTACGACCCCTTCACCCCCAGCGAAGTGCGCTACCAAGCTGCGCTACATTCCGATACCTAAGCTATTCAGACTGCCTCTCGACAGCGACGCGAATACTACCGCAACAGCCTGGACAGGGGAAGCGTGCTGCACTCTTTTGCTGCACTCTTTTTACCGTTCCAACACTATTTTTAGCGCTTCAACCTGCTTTAAGTTGCACCAGAATCGCTTCAAGCTCGCTGATCGTCTGGCGGACCAGCTGCTGGTAACGCGCACTGTCATCTTGCGCCTGATCACCCAGCAACCACTGCCGGGCTCCGGCAATGGTAAAACCCTGCTCGTATAGCAGCCCGCATAACTGACGCACCAGCAGCACATCCTGGCGCTGGTAGTAACGCCGATTACCTCGGCGCTTGACCGGCTTTAGCTGCTCGAACTCCTGCTCCCAGTAACGCAACACGTGCGGCTTTATCCCGCACAGCGTCGCGACTTCTCCGATGCTGAAGTAGCGCTTATCAGGAATAGCAGGCGGCGCTTCACTCGCCTGCTGGCGCGACATAGGTCTCCACTTTCTCTTTAAGCTTCTGCCCCGGGCGGAAGGTCACCACCCGCCTAGCGGAGATCGGCACCTCTTCACCGGTCTTGGGGTTTCGCCCCGGGCGCTCACGCTTATCGCGCAGGTCAAAGTTTCCGAACCCAGACAGCTTCACCTGCTCATTCTCGGACAGGCAGCTGCGAATCTCGTCAAAGAACGACTCCACCATCTCTTTCGCTTCGCGCTTATTAAGCCCAATCTCATCGAACAAACGCTCGGCCATCTCGGCTTTTGTCAAAGACCCCATCATTACACCCCTGTCTGATAACACCCTTGTCTGGTTACATCCTTGTCTGGTTACGCCCTGCTTGGTTACGCCCCTGCCTAGTCACAGCGCAAGGCACTAACCCCTAAGCGTCGCACCTAGCTGCTGCTGCGCAGCAGTGACGACCGCATCAAAAAACTGATTCACCTGATCATCATTAAGGGTGTGCGATGGATGCTGCCAGGTCAAGCTGAGAGCCAAACTTTTTTTACCCTTTTCAACACCTTCGCCAGCGTAGACATCAAACAGCGTGGCCGTTTTCAGCCACTCTCCGGCCTGAGTACGCGCCAACGCCAAGACCTCGGCGACCGCCACCTGCTGATCGACCACCAGCGCCATGTCACGACTGGTTTCCGGGAATTTCGACAGTTCGGTAAACTGCGGCAGACTATCCTGCACCACCGCCGCCAGCTCCAGTTCAAACAGGAACACCGGACCGACCAACCCCAGAGTCTTACACAGGTTAGGATGCAGCGCCCCGAGATAACCCACCGGCTTGCCGTCACGGCTAATCTGGGCACACTGACCGGGATGCAGGGCCTGATGCTGAGCCGCCGCAAACACAAACGCATCGGGCTGACCATTCACAGCCAGCAGCGCTTCGACATCCGCCTTGACGTCAAAAAAGTCCACCGAGCGGCTGATGCTATTCCAGCCTTGTGGCTGACAACTGCCACAGACGGCACCTGCCAACACCCGATCCTGCACCAGCCCGTCAACACCTGGCACAAAGCGCTGACCCGACTCAAACAGCCAGACCCGATCCTGCTGGCGATGCTGATTGTGCTGCATCGCCTTGATCAAACCCGGCCACAGCGTGGTGCGCATCACCGCCATATCGGCAGAGATCGGATTGGCGAGCGCCACCGGCGTATGCTGAGCATCAAACTTGGACAGCAATCCGGGCTCCACAAAGCTGTAGGTGATCGCCTCCTGATAACCGCGCGCGACCAGTAGCCGCCGCAAGTCGGGCAAGCCCTTGGTAGCTTCCGATTGCGGAGTAAGCTTCAGGGTCGCCAGGTTGGTGCGCACCGGCATGCGGTTATAGCCGTAGATACGCGCCAACTCCTCGAGTAGATCCTCCTCGATAGCAACATCGAAGCGATACGAGGGCACCTCTACATCCCAGTCGCCCTGGGCATTGCGCTGCACCCCCATCCCCAAACGGGTCAGAATCTCTTCGACTTCGGCGGCGGCGATATCCAGCGCCAGCAGCTTTTTGATCCGCGCGGGGCGCAGCACGATCTGCCGCGCTGGCGGTAGCTGCTCAGCCACCACTACCTCCGTCACCGGACCCGCCTCACCACCGACGATATCCAGCAGCAACCGGGTGGCACGTTCGGTGGCCTTGATCTGCAACTGCGAATCTACACCGCGCTCAAAGCGATGCGAGGAGTCGGTATGCAAGCCGTAGGCGCGGGCGCGACCGACAATCGCCAAGGGCGCAAAGAACGCACTTTCCAGAAAGATGTCGCGAGTCTGCTCACCGACACCCGAACCCTCACCACCCATAATCCCCGCCATCGCCAGCGGCCCCTGATGATCGGCAATCAGCAGCGTATCGGCATTCAGGGTGCACTGCTGACCATCGAGCAGGGTAATTATTTCACCGGCATCGGCCATCCGCACCCGGATACCAGCATTGAGTGTCGCCAGATCAAAGGCATGCAGCGGCTGCCCCAGCTCCAACATCACATAGTTGGTTACATCGACCACCGGATCGATACTGCGGATGCCCCCACGGCGCAAGCGCTCGACCATCCATACGGGGGTCGTCGCGGTGATATCGATGCCACGAATAACCCGTCCGACATAACGTGGACAGGCCTCACCGGCCTCGATCGCTATCGGAAAACAATCCTCGATCACTGCCGCGACCGGCTCGACCACAACCTCGGTCACCGGCAGCTTGTTGAGCACTCCTACCTCACGGGCTAAACCGGCCAGACTCAGGCAATCACCGCGATTCGGAGTGAGATCGACCTCGATGATCTGATCATCCAAACCGAGCAGCTGGCGAATATCGACGCCAACAGTCGCGTCGGCAGCCAGCTCCATGATGCCGTCGTGCTCCTCATTGATCCCCAGCTCCTGACCGGAGCAGAGCATACCCAGTGACTCGACCTGACGTAGCTTGGCTTTTTTGATCTTGAAAGCCCCGGGTAACACCGCACCCACCCGAGCAAAGGCAACGCGCAGGCCGGCACGGGCATTGGGCGCACCACAGACTACCTGAAAGGTATCGCTACCGTCGCTGACCTGACAGACCCTAAGCTTATCCGCATCAGGATGCTGCTCGGCGCTCAAAATCTCTCCGACCACGACCCCAGTAAAATCGGCAGCGGCCGGCTCAACGCCATCCACTTCCAAGCCGGCCATGGTGACCTGGGCTACCAGTTGATCGGTATCGATAGCAGGATTTACCCATTCCCGCAGCCACTGTTCGCTGAATTTCATCTCTTGCTTCCGTTAATGCTATTGCCTGAACCGGACCTCAGATACCCCTGACGCAGCCCGGACCCGTACCTAACCTAGCGCTGCTACTTGAATTGTTGCAGGAAGCGCAGGTCGTTTTCGAAGAATAAGCGCAGATCGTTGACGCCGTAACGCAACATCGCCAAGCGCTCGACACCCATACCAAAGGCAAAGCCGCTGTAGGCTTCGGTATCGATGCTGCACGACTCAAACACCTTGGGATGCACCATGCCGCAGCCCATCACCTCCAGCCAACCGGTATGACTGCAGACCCGGCACCCCTTGCCCTGACACATCACACAGGCGATATCGACCTCGGCGGACGGCTCGGTAAAGGGGAAATAGGAGGGTCGGAATCGCACGGCCAGCTCCTGCTCGAAAAACTCCCGCAGAAACTCCTCAACCGTGCCCTTCAGATCCGCAAAGCTGACGTCGGTATCGACCAACAAACCCTCGACCTGATGGAACATCGGCGTATGGGTCAGGTCCGAATCACAGCGATACACCCGACCCGGACAGATCACCCGAATCGGCGGTTGCTGCTGCTCCATCGTGCGGATCTGCACCGGCGAGGTATGGGTGCGCAGCAGCGTATGGGCATCAAAATAGAAGGTATCGTGCATCGCCCGTGCCGGGTGGTGCGCGGGAATATTCAGAGCCTCGAAGTTATGGAAATCATCTTCGATCTCCGGCCCCTCTTTGACCGCGTAGCCGACACCGGTAAAAAAGCGCTCGATCCGCTCCAGCGTCCGGGTCACCGGATGCAGGCCACCGCTTTGCTGGCCACGCCCAGGCAGGGTGACATCGAGGGTCTCGGCGGCCAACTTGGCATTCAATGCCGCACTATCGAGCTGCGCTTTACGCGCATTGAGACACTCGGACAGCTGCTGCTTGGCTTCGTTGATCAAGGCACCCGCGGCGGGCCGCTCGGCGGCCGACAACCTGCCCAAGCCCTTGAGCAGATCTGTCAACTCACCCTTTTTACCCATGTACTGCACCCGCACCTGATCAAGCGCAGCTGCATCGGTGGCGTTGTCTACGGCCTCTTTACCCTGGGCCAACAGGCGGTCTAGGTTTTCCATCTTCGGTTCCGACTACCCTGGGGCGGCGCTACACCACCCGAAACATCAACAACTCGCCATCACCGGCAGCGGCAAGGCGCATTGTTAGAAATTGTCTGTATGTATGCATACAACTGTATAAACAGAACGCGCTATAGGGCGTTCTATAAAAAAATAGGGGAAGAGTTCGCACCCTTCCCCTATTCAATGAGCGTCACTAACAGCAACGCCCAGCGATCCAGTGGCAATCGCGTTGATTAGGCCAGGGCAACCTTGGCTTTTTCAACGATCGCACTAAATACTGCTTTTTCGTGCACAGCCAGATCAGCCAACACTTTACGATCAATTTCGATCGCCGCCTTCTTCAGACCCGCGATAAAGCGGCTGTAAGAGAGACCATTGATACGGGCTGCAGCATTGATACGAGCAATCCACAGAGCACGGAACTGACGCTTACGCTGACGACGGTCACGGTAAGCATATTGGCCGGCCTTGATGACCGCTTGTTTGGCTACCCGGAATACCCGGCTACGAGCACCGTAATAACCTTTGGCCAGTTTAAGCATTTTCTTGTGACGACGATGAGCGGTAACACCACGTTTTACGCGAGGCATAATAGTATCCTTTTAACTAACGAACCAAAGACCGAATTAATACTGGCGCAACATGCGCTTAACCAATGCAACATCAGAGTCATGAACCGCTGACGTGCCGCGCAGCTGACGCTTACGCTTGGTAGTTTTCTTGGTCAAGATGTGGCTAGTGTTAGAGGACTTACGCTTAAAGCCGTTAGCGGTTTTCATAAAGCGCTTTGCAGCACCGCTACATTTTTTCATTTTTGGCATGACAAACTTACTCCACGCATTCGTTGATTTCTATATAACCGCTGATCTTCGACCGCTCTAGCCCTAAGGCTAAAAACAGCAAAAGCCCGTTGCCCTGTTGCCGAAACCGTTGCGAACAACAGCCTGAACAGCAGATCGACGGACCTTAGATGAAGACTGGTTACTTCTTCTTTTTGGGCGCTATCACCATGATCATTTGACGGCCTTCCATCTTCGGATATTGTTCAACGGTACCCAGTTCGGCAAGATCAACTTCGACCCGCTTTAACAACTGCATACCCAACTCCTGGTGGGCCATCTCACGACCACGGAAACGTAAAGACACTTTGGCCTTATCGCCCGCTTCAAGGAAACGTACCAGGTTGCGCAGCTTTACCTGATAATCCCCTTCTTCGGTTCCTGGACGGAACTTCATCTCTTTGATTTGTGATTGCTTCTGCTTCTTTTTCTGGACAGCTTTCTGCTTCTTCACTTCAAAAATATGCTTGCCGTAGTCCATCAATTTACAGACTACCGGCTCGGCATCGGGCGCGATCAACACCAGATCCATCGATGCTTCCTGTGCCGTCTTGAGCGCATCTTTAAGGGTAACAATACCCAACTGCTCACTCTCGGCCCCTACTAGACGAACTTCATCGGCTTCAATCGCTTCATTGATGATGGCCTTTTTGCTCGCGCCCTTGCTATTTTTTTTAATCGTTTAATTCTCCTATTCGACCTAACCTTTGCGTGCAATATCCTGTGCCAAAAACTCAATAAAGACATCTATGGACATGGAACCGAGATCTTCTCCGGTTCTCCGCCGTACGGTCACGGTCTTAGATTCAACTTCCTTATCGCCTACGACGAGCTGATAAGGAACCTTGTGAATTGTATGCTCGCGGATTTTAAAGCCGATCTTCTCGTTTCTCAAGTCCGCACTGGCCCTAAATCCACGATCTTTCAAGGTTTGTTGGATTTCTTGGCAAAACTCGGCCTGATTATCGGTAATATTGAGAACCACCGCCTGCAACGGCGACAACCAGGTCGGCATCGCCCCAGCGTAGTTTTCGATCAGGATGCCGATAAAACGCTCAAACGAACCTAATATCGCCCGATGCAACATCACCGGCGTCTCGCGCTCGCCTGATTCGTTGACGAACTGGGCATCGAGTCGACCCGGCATCGAGAAATCGACCTGAATGGTACCGCACTGCCACACTCGGCCCAGGCAGTCCTTGAGGGAAAACTCAATCTTGGGACCGTAGAAAGCGCCCTCACCCGGCAACAACTCCCAGGCCAGGTCTTTAGCGTCCAGGGCGGCAGCCAGGGCTTTCTCCGCCTTATCCCAGACCTCATCGCTACCCACCCGCTGCTCGGGGCGCGTCGACAACTTGAGAATGATATCGCTGAAACCAAAGTCCTGGTACACCGCATACAGCAGATCGATAAAGCTGGAGACCTCGCTTTGGATCTGATTCTCACTACAGAAGATATGCGCATCATCCTGAGTAAAACCGCGCACTCGCATCAAACCATGCAGCGTGCCCGAGGGCTCATTGCGGTGACAGGAGCCAAATTCTGCCAGACGTAGCGGCAGATCACGGTAACTGCGCAGCCCCTGGTTGAACACCTGCACGTGGCACGGGCAGTTCATCGGCTTAACCGCGTAATCACGGTTTTCCGAGTGGGTGGTAAACATCATGTCACTGAATTTATCCCAGTGACCCGAACGCTCCCAGAGTACCCGATCGACCAGCTGTGGGGTCTTGATCTCCTGGTAATCATGCCGGGTCAGCACCTGACGCATGTACTGCTCGATGGTCTGGTAGATGGTCCAGCCGTCGGGATGCCAAAACACCATTCCCGGTGCTTCTTCCTGGGTATGAAACAGATTCAGGCGCTTGCCAATTTTGCGATGATCGCGTTTCTCCGCCTCTTCCAGGCGATACAGGTACTCTTTCAGGGCTTTCTTATCACCCCAGGCGGTACCGTAGATCCGCTGCAACATCTCGTTGTTGGAGTCACCGCGCCAGTAGGCACCGGCGACTTTCATCAATTTAAACGCTTTGATATGCCCGGTGCTTGGCACATGCGGCCCGCGGCACAGGTCGATAAACTCACCCTGCTGATAGAAGGACAACGGCTCATTGCTCGGAATCGCCTCAATCAGCTGGACTTTATAAGTCTCACCCTTGGCTTTAAAGAACGCCACCGCCTCATCCCGGGTCATCAGCGAGCGGCTCACCGGCAGATTAGCCTTGACCAGCTCGGTCATCTTGACCTCGATCGCCTGCAGATCTTCGGGGGTAAAGGCGCGCTCGTAGGCAAAATCGTAATAGAAACCGTTTTCGATCACCGGACCGATGGTGACCTGCACTCCAGGAAACAGCGCCTGGACCGCCATCGCCATCAGATGCGCGCCGGAGTGGCGCACCACCTCCAGTCCATCATCGTCGCGGATGGTGATGATCGATAATTGACTATCCTGGCTGAGCAGATGGCTGGTATCGACCAACTCGCCATCAACGCGTCCCGCCAGGGCGGCCTTAGCTAAACCCGCACCGATGGACGCGGCGACATCATGTACAGAAACGGGGTGATCGAATTGACGGGTACTGCCGTCGGGAAGGGTGATAACTGGCATTTCAGATCCTTTTCTCAGTGGTGACCCCTACCAAAGGCCACGTAAGGTAAACGGTGTTACAGCACAGATCGCCGCCCCGAGAGTGGGCCGCCGAAAAAATTAGCCTCGCATTCTAGCAGCCGCCTGATGCGCTGCACAACAACCGAACCCTGGTGTTAGCCGCAATTCAAGGCCATCCATTCAAGACAACCCATTCAAGACAACCCATTCAAGACAACAGCAGCCCCCGGGTATAGGCGATATGCTCACGGGCCGCGGTGCGCGCCGCCTGCGGATCACGCGCCATAATCGCCTGGAAGATCTGTTGATGCTGAGCGCCGATCTGCTCGGGATAACGGCCGCGCTTCTTGAAGTTCTGCAACAACACCGCATAGATGGCGTTGAAATAGCGGCTATAGAGGATCTGACTAATGGAGATCAGCAACAGATTATGGCAATGATCGGCGATCTGCATATGAAAGGTCAGATCCGCCTTGGCCTGATGCAATGTGGTGCCACCTTGGTGGCGCTGACTCATGCGTAGATACTCCTGCTTCAGCAGACTGAGCTCGGGATCGCTGGCTTTCTGCGCACAAAAAAACGCCGCCTCCCCCTCCAGCACCTCGCGCATCTCCAACACCTGAATCGGCAGCGATTGAGACTCTGCCAGGGGTTCCTCACCCACCTCCTCGAAAAAGGGCGCCAAGATATTCAGACACAGACTTCCACCTCCGTGCCGGGTTTCGATCAGCCCAGCGTTCTGCAATAACCCCAGCGCCTCACGCACCGACGCGCGTGAGGCTTGATACTGGTCTACCATCTGTCGTTGCGAGGCCAACTTATGGCCGGGACGAATCTCACCCTCGACGATTGCGCGCTGGACCTTCAGGGCGATCTGCTGCGCCACGGATTCAGCCTTTCGACGCTGATCAACCATTATTTGCCCTACCCCAGTTAGTCGCGAAAACGGTATCGATACTGGCCCTGTTGACCAGAGCCTGTTGATCAGACCTTGCTGATAGCTGATAAGAGCTTGCTGACAAGCGCCGTTTGGTCAGACCAGTTTGCGGTTATATTGTAGCCCTAATCGACGCTTGCTATACAGTAGCGACACAACAACAACCCATTCGCTAATGAGAACCTCAGTATGACGACAGCCTCCTCCTCTCCAGCGCCGCTATCTCCCAAGGTCGGGCTGTTCGTGACCTGTCTGGTGGATATGTTCCGCCCCAGCGTCGGCTTTGCCACGGTTAAACTACTGGAGCTGGCCGGCTGCCGTGTTGAGGTCCCCGCCAGCCAGACCTGCTGCGGCCAACCCAGCTATAACTCCGGCGATCGCCGCTCCACCGCCGCGATAGCGCGCAAGGTGATCGATAGTTTTGACGGTTTTGAATATGTCGTCGGCCCCTCAGGCTCCTGTATCGGCATGCTGCACCAGTATCCAGAGCTGTTTAGCCGCGACGATCCCTACCGGGCTCGCGCCGAGCACCTGGCGCTGCGCGCCTTCGAGATCACCGCGTTTCTGACCGATATCATCCACTTTGATGCGCTACTGGCTGACTACCCAAAACGGGTAACCTACCACGACTCCTGTACCGGACTGCGGGAGCTGGGTATCAAGCAACAGCCTCGTCAGCTACTGAGCAAGGTCAATGGCGTCGAACTCACAGAGATGGCCGATTCCGAAACCTGCTGCGGCTTCGGCGGCACCTTTTGCATCAAGTATCCCGAGATCTCCAATCGCATGGTCAGCGACAAAACGGCGAATGCCGCTGCGACCGGCACCGAGCTACTGCTGGGCGGCGATCTGGGATGCTTGTTGAATATGGCGGGCAAGCTGCAACGCCAAGGTACGCCGCTGGAGGTCCGCCACATCGTCGAGGTGCTGGCCAATATGACCGACACCCCCGCCATCGGCGCCAGCCAGGCCGAGCGTAACTCTGATCGTAAATATGACCTAGCCCGGGAGGCCTAAGCATGCAGATCACCAGCCCGCAATTTAAAGCCAGCGCTAAGATCGCCCTGCAGGACGTCTCGCTACAGAAAGCCTTGGGCAATCTGCGCGACGGTTTTCCGAAAAAACGCGCCCTTGCCGTGGAGCGGCTGCCCGAGTTTGAGCAGCTGCGCGATCAGGCCCGCGATACCAAAGAGCACGTCATTCAGCACCTCGATTTCTATCTCGAACAGTTCGAGACCAAGGTTCTCGAACAGGGGGGGCTGGTGCACTGGGCCCGCGATGCCGAGGAGGCCCGCAAGGCTATTCTGGATATTTGCAAAAACGCCAATGCCAAAACGGTCACCAAGGGTAAGTCGATGGTCTCGGAAGAGATCAACCTCAACGATTACCTGGAAGCGAACGGTGTACAGCCGGTAGAAACCGATCTGGGCGAATATATTCTCCAGCTCCGCGGTGATCACCCTAGCCATATCATCGCCCCAGCCATCCACCTTAACCTCGACGATGTCAGCTCTATCTTCTCTGAGAAGCACGGCACCCCGCGCACCGAAGATCCAGCAGAGCTGATGCAAGAAGCCCGCGACAGGCTGCGCAAACAGTTTGTCGCCGCCGATGTCGGCATCACCGGCGCCAACTTCTGCGTCGCCGAAACCGGCAGCACCCTCATTGTCACCAACGAGGGCAACGGCGACCTGACCCAAACCCTGCCCCGGGTGCATGTGGTGATCACCACCATCGACAAGGTGGTGCCGACCCTGGAAGATATGACCCTGTTCCTGCGCCTGCTGGCCCGCTCCGCCACCGGCCAGGAGTTTACCGTTTATAACACCCTGTCCACTGGCCCGCGCCGGGTGGATGACCAGGACGGTCCCGAGGAGTTTCATGTGGTGCTGCTCGACAATGGCCGCAGCGACATGATCGGCAGCGATTTTCAGGAGATGCTGCGCTGCATCCGCTGTTCCGCCTGCATGAACCATTGCCCGGTGTATGGCGCCATCGGTGGCCATGCTTACGGCTGGGTCTATCCTGGACCGATGGGTTCGGTGCTGACCCCGACACTGATCGGCATCGACCAGGCCGGCCACCTGCCTAACGCCTCGACCCTTTGCGGCAAGTGCGAATCGGTGTGCCCGGTGAAGATCCCACTACCCAAGCTGATGCGTCACTGGCGCGAGCGCGAGTTTGAACGCCATCTGTCACCCAAGGGATTTCGCTTTGGTCTGGGTATCTGGTCAACGTTTGCCCGCCATCCCAAACTGTACCGCTGGCTGGCGCGCACTAGCAGCTTCGGGCTTAAGCTGCTGGCGGGCAAAGCGGGCAAGCTCCGCACCCTGCCACTCGCCAACGGCTGGACCGCCTGGCGCGACCTGCCCGCCCCGCAAGGCGGCACCTTTATGGAGCAGTGGAAAAAACAGCAGCGCTCTGCCGCGCTCGATGCTACAGCGCTCCACCCTTCTAGTAGCTCATCGACATCCAAGCCCGAGGACAAATAACATGTCTAGCTCCCGCGAACAGATTTTCAGCACCATCCGCAACGGCCTAGGCCGCGGCAAACTCCAGGGTGACGCCCTGGCCTGCGTCCGCGAGCGGCTCAGCGCCCATAAACCACACTGCATCCCCGCTCGCAGCCAACTGCCCTTCGAGGGGCAGGTAGCGCTCTTCAAAGCGATGGCTACCGAAGCGGTGGCCGAACTGCATGAACTAGAGCGCCTTGAGCAGCTGCCCGAGCGGATCGCGGCCTTTATGGCGGCCGAACAGCTGCAGCAACTGGTGATGGCCTCCGCGCCAGAACTGCGCGCCCTGCAGTGGCCAGACAGCATCGACATTCAGCAGCGCGTGGCGCAAGCGGGCGATATGCTCAGCCTCAGCAGCGCTTTTGCCGGGATCGCCGAGACCGGCACGCTGATGCTGTTATCGGGTAGCGATAGCCCCACCACCCTCAATTTCTTACCCGATATTCATCTGGTCCTGCTACGCCGTTCCACCATCGTCGGTCACTATGAGGCCGCCTGGCAGAAAGTGCGCGAGCGGGGTGACAGCTGGCCCCGAACCGTCAACCTGATCACCGGCCCCTCACGCAGCGCCGATATCGAGCAGAAACTACAGATGGGTGCCCACGGTCCCAAGCGGCTGGTGATCTTTATCCTCAATGATTGAATCGGAGGGCTAAGCTCCCTGTGAGTCAGGCTTTAACCCGACACAAACTCTGTTATTTTTCAGCGCTCGTGCTAGCATCGCCGCCATGAATTTACTGCTGCTTACCGAGGCCGACTTTATCGCCCCCAACCGGGTGCGCATAGACGGTCGACGCCATGCGCATGTCTGCAACATCCATCGGGCGGCGTTGGGTGAGACGCTGCGAGTGGGGTTACTCGACGGCGCCATCGGCCAGGGCGAAATCCTCCGCCTCGACGAGCAGTTTCTGGAGCTGCACGTCCTGTTGGATCAACCGCCGCCCCCGCAACTACCGCTGACGCTGTTGCTAGCGCTGCCGCGACCGAAGATGCTCAGACGAATCTTCCAATCCTGCGCCACCCTCGGGGTCAGCGAGCTGATACTGATCAACAGCTATAGGGTCGAAAAAAGTTACTGGCAAACCCCGTTCCTGGCCGAGGATAAGATCCGCGAGCAGCTGATCCTGGGGCTAGAGCAAGGGATGGCCACCCAACTACCGCAGATCTCGCTACGCAAACGCTTCAAGCCGTTTGTCGAAGATGAACTGCCGGCGCTGATCGACGGCAAACGTGCGCTGGTCGCCCACCCCTACCACGCACAGCCCTGCCCCAGACACAGTGCGCACCCCTGCGTGCTGGCCATCGGCCCTGAAGGCGGATTTATCCCCTACGAAATCGATAAACTGAGCGCTAGCGGCTTCACCGCTATCGAGATCGGCCGACGCATCCTCCGAGTAGAATCGGCGATTACCGCGCTGTGTGCCAAGCTGTTTTAAGCCAAACTGTTTTGAACCAAGCTGTTTTGAACCAAGAGACAGCAGAGCTATACCCTGAATGGATATTCCTTGCGCTCGACAGCTTCATCTATACCCCTACCTATTAAATGTTTTTTACGGTTAAGCATTGACATCGCCTCAACATTGAATGAGAATCCTTCTCATTAGCATTAACAACCACACACCACTACTACCTGACGGGAATACTCTATGAAAACTCGCCTGAAACAGCTCGCCTCTCTCGCACTACTACCCCTGACTGCCGCAACTCTAATCCCGGCGCAGGCTGCGGAGGAGGTCAACATCTACTCCTACCGCCAGGCATTTCTAATCAAGCCGATGCTGGATGCCTTTACCGAGCAGACCGGTATTCAAGCCAACGTACTATTCGCAAAAAAAGGCTTGATTGAGCGCCTAGAAAACGAAGCGCAAAACAGTCAGGCGGATCTGGTACTGACGGCCGACACCGGCACCCTGCTTGATGTGGTTAACCGCGAGCTAACCCAGCCAGTACAGAGCGACCTGTTGGATAGCAACATTCCCGCCCAGTATCGTGACCCCGCGCATAACTGGTATGCGCTGACCTCACGTTCACGTATCGTTTATGCCTCCAAAGAGCGGGTCCAACCCGGCGAGTTGACAACCTACGAGGAGCTGGCTGATCCAAAATGGCAAGGCCGTATCTGCACCCGCAGCGGCAAACACTCTTACAACCTGTCATTGATCAGCTCGATGATCGCCCATCATGGCGAAGCCGGTGCCGAGCAGTGGTTAGAAGGACTGAAGGCTAACCTGGCACGCAAGCCACAGGGTAATGATCGTGCCCAGGTGAAAGCCGTCAAAGAGGGCGTTTGTGACCTGGCGATCGGTAACACCTACTACTACGGCAAGATGCTCCACAACGACAAGGATCCCGAGCAGATCGAATGGGCCAATGCGGTCAGTCTGATCTTCCCGAACCAGGCCGATCGTGGTGCACACATGAATATCACCGGTGCGGCCGTGGCCAAATATGCGCCCAATAAAGACAATGCGGTAAAACTGTTAGAATTTTTGAGCGGATCACAGGCACAGGAGCTGTACGCCCAGATCAACTACGAATTTCCGATCAAGCCCGGCACACCGGTAACCGGCCTGGTCAAAGAGCGGATGAGCGACTTCAAAGCCGACGCCCTGAGCCTGGCTACCGTAGCAGAAAATCGCAGCAAAGCGGCCAAACTGGTTGATAAGGTCCAGTTCGATAACTGATAATCACCGCCGTACTGAGGGCAGCCACGCGCTGCCCTACTTATTCAGAGAGGCCCTGCACAGACTCTTAAAGCACCGGGCGCTTTCTCAACCTACGGGCCACTCGATGAACAGCGCAACCCTGGAGATCACCACCCCGCTCGCCAAACCCCGTTCCGGGCACCACTCCGGCTGGCTGTTATCCGCGCTTATTATCGCCTTGCTAGTCTGCCTGCCCATTGCCGCGGTATTCTGGCTGGCGCTATTTCCCAGTGAAAATATCTGGGACCATCTCGCTGCTACCGTGCTGCCGCACTATGTGATCACTACCCTGTGGTTAATGGCCGGCGTCGGCAGCCTCTCGGTAGTGATCGGTGTCAGCAGCGCCTGGCTGGTGACCATGTGTCAGTTTCCCGGTCGACGGCTGTTTGAATGGGTCCTGCTACTGCCCTTCGCGGTACCGGCCTATGTGATCGCCTACGTGTATACCGACCTGCTGGAATATTCCGGCCCTATTCAGATACTGCTGCGCGAGCTGTTTGGCTGGAACAGCGCGCGTGACTACTGGTTCCCAGACATCCGCACCCTCGGTGGCGCCATCCTGATGCTGGCGCTGGTGCTCTATCCCTATGTGTATATGCTGGCGCGTGCCGCCTTTCTGGAGCAATCGGCCAATATCCAAGCCGCCAGCCGCACGCTGGGCTGCACCCCCTGGCAAAGTTTTTATCGGGTCTCCCTACCGATGGCTCGCCCCGGCATCGCGGTGGGCCTGTCGCTGGTCTCGATGGAAACCATCAACGACTTCGGCACCGTCGATTACTTTGCGGTCAAGAGCCTCAGCGCCGGTATCTACGATACTTGGCTGAATATGGGTAATCTTGGCGGCGCGGCGCAGATCGCCAGCATGCTGCTGATCTTCGTGGTGATTCTGATCAGCCTGGAGCGTATCGGTCGCGCCCAGCAAAAGAACTTCAGCGGAGCGGACCGCTATCGCGCCCTCGACACTTACGTACTAAAAGGCTGGAGCGCGGTCGGCGCGGTGCTGGCCTGTGGTCTGCCTTTTGTAGCTGGATTTGTGGTGCCGATGCTGGTCCTCGGCAACTATGCGCTGCGCCATTTGGACAGCTCCTGGACCGCCGAATTTCTGCGCATCGCCAGTAACAGTTTCCTGCTGTCGGCCATCGCCGCGCTGCTGTGCTGCCTGATCGGCCTGCTGCTGGCGTACAGCAAACGCCTGCACCAGAGCAAAGTGCTGCTCACCGCGGTACGCTCGGCAGGCCTGGGCTACGCCATGCCCGGCGCGGTATTGGCGATCGGCGTGATCATCCCCTTCGCCACCTTCGATAACAGCCTCGATACCTTTATGCGCCAGCAGTTCGGATTCTCTACCGGACTGCTGCTCAGCGGCACCGCCTTTGCGATCGTCTTTGCCTATGTGGTACGTTTTTTAACGGTCGCCACCGGGTCGATCGAATCCAGCCTCGCCAAAGTGACGCCGACCATGGATATGGCGGCGCGCTCGCTGGGCCTCAACAGCTTGCAAACGTTACGTCGAGTGCACCTGCCGCTGATTCGCGGCGGCCTGCTCACCGGCGCACTGGTGGTGTTCGTCGACTGCATGAAGGAGCTGCCGGCCACGCTGATTTTGCGGCCCTTTAACTTCGATACCCTGGCGACCCAGGTGTATCAATACGCCTCTGATGAGATGATCGAGCAGTCCGCGCTCAGCGCCCTGTTGATTGTCGTGGTGGGATTGATTCCGGTGATCCTGCTGAGCCGCTCGATCACCGCATCGCGGAGTCGTTAACACAGGCCCCTGAGACCCGAAACCGAGTCTCAGGCGCACACTTTAAAGGCCACCAGATTATCGGTTTCAACCCGCAGGCCAATCTGCTCTCCCACCTGATAATCATGGGCCGAGTTGATAAACGAAGACTCCACCAAACTACCGTTGGGCAGTTTGAGGGTATACAGGGTCGAGGTACCGAGAAACTCCTTCTTGACCAGCTCACCCTGTACCGCGCAGTCATGACAGCCAGGCACGATCTCGTGCGGGCGTAGAAACACATCCAACGGCTCACCCTGCTGCCAGTTGATCCGTGCCCCTTTGATCAGCCCGATATCGGTCTGAATCAAGCCACCCTCGACCGCATGACCGCTCACGAACGTCCCCTCACCGACAAAACTGGCCACCTTCATATTGGCCGGGTGATGATAGATCTGAAACGGTGTATCCCACTGCTGCAGCGTACCATCGGCCAGCACACCCAGTTTATCGCTGACGGTAAAGGCCTCGTTCTGATCGTGAGTGACCATGATCGCAGAGATCCCCTCCTCCTTGAGAATATCGCGCACCTCGACCGATAACTGACGCCGCAACTCAGAATCCAAGTTAGAGAAGGGTTCATCCATCAACAACAACTTAGGCTTAGGCGCCAACGCCCGCGCCAGTGCCACACGCTGCTGCTGCCCCCCCGACAGCTCATGCGGATAGCGGTCGGCCATGCCTTTTAATTCGACCAGCTGCAACAGGTGATCGACCAGCTGTTTGCGCCGCGCAGTGGATTGCTGATGCAATCCAAAGCAGATGTTGTCGCGCACACTGAGATGGGGGAACAGCGCGTAATCCTGGAACACCATGCCAATATTGCGCTGCTCCGGCGGCACGCTGCATTGCACAGAGGTCATCAACTGCCCGCCCAAACGCAGGCAACCCGCATAGATAGGATTAAAACCGGCGATCGCACGCAGTACCGTGGTTTTACCGCAACCACTAGGACCCAGCAGGCACGCGATCTCGCCCTCGGCCACCTCAAAACTCAGCTGCCGTACCACGACCTGCTGCTGATAACGGCATTCGATCTGCTCAACCGACAATAACGCGGGCATAAAGACTCCAGACAACAAAAAACCGCTGCGCTAAGCGGCAAATTACGGGTAGGATCAGGCAAGACTAGCCAGGCAATACCCACAACAACTACAACGACAAACGCTAGCATAAATGCTAATCATTCTTATTACTAACACTTTAAGGCGCCAAAGCCCCTGCATCCACCTCCGCTATGCCTCGGCCAATAGTCGGCGTAATCGCGGCCAATCAAATGCAGGGCCAGGATCGGTCTTGCGCCCTGGGGCAATATCGTTATGCCCCACAATACGTTCAGGGGAGAGCGTCGGGTAGCACTTTAGCAACTGGCTGATCAGCGTCGCCAACTGTCGATACTGGGCATCGCTGTAGGGGATATCATCGCAGCCTTCGAGTTCGATGCCGATCGAGA
The DNA here is from genome assembly GCA_041586735.1 of Motiliproteus sp. GTDB lineage: Bacteria > Pseudomonadota > Gammaproteobacteria > Pseudomonadales > Balneatricaceae > Motiliproteus. The sequence continues at coordinate 292,527 of JBFGZQ010000001.1, read as the reverse complement.
AATCATTGCAGGCCTCGCGCCCCCGGTAACAGGACAGCCCGGCATGCCAGGCACGCCGATCGAAGGGCACGAACTGGGTCAAGGCACCATCGCGCTCCAGCAACAGATGCGCCGACACCTGCAAAGCCGCGATCTCAGCAAAATAGGGGTGCGCGTGGGGGTCGAGAGCGTTTTGAAACAGCATCTGCACCTGTCCGCCGCCAAACTGACCCGGCGGCAGGCTGATGTTATGGATCACCAACAACTCCGGCAGACAACCAGCGGGACGGGCATTGGCGTTGGGCGACAGACAGCGCTGGGCGTCATTAAACCAGTGCTCGGTAATATCCAGATCAATGTTCTTAGGGCACACAGCCAACAGCCTCTCCAGGCGCCAGAATTCTGAAGCACAGTATACCTTCTACACAGCCTCTGCATAGCCACGGTGGTACCCACTGTAGCACCCATAGTAGCTACTGTAGTGGCGCTAGGAATCTGTTAAAATGACGCCTCTTGACCCCCCACTTATCGACGACCGCTACCACGAGATCCGACTATGTCCGCACCGGCGCACCTGAAAACCGACCTAGAGATCACTGTCAAACACGCGTTAGAGGAGGATATCGGCAGTGGCGACATCACCGCCGCACTGATCCCGGCCAGCCAACAGGCCCGCGCCGAGGTAATCAGCCGCGATGCCGCGACGATCTGTGGCCGCGACTGGGTCAACGAGGTGTTCCGCCAGGTCGATCCCAGCGTCAAGCTGCACTGGCAGGTCGCCGATGGCAACCGGGTCGCTCCCAATCAGCCGCTGTTTCACGCCGAAGGCTCGGCACGCTCGCTACTGACCGCCGAGCGCTGCGCGCTGAACTTCCTGCAAACCCTGTCGGGCACCGCCAGCCGCAGCCATGAGTACGCCGAACAGGTACGCTCGACCTCGGTCAAACTACTCGATACCCGTAAGACCCTGCCCGGGCTGCGAAATGCCCAGAAATACGCGGTCAGCTGCGGGGGCTGCTACAACCATCGCATCGGCCTGTACGATGCCTTCCTGATCAAAGAGAACCATATCGCTGCCTGCGGCGGAATTAAAAACGCCATCGACCAGGCGCGCCGCAACGAACCCGGCAAGCCGGTAGAGGTGGAGGTAGAATCGCTGGATGAGTTTCAGCTGGCGCTCGACAGTCGCGCCGATATCATCATGCTGGACAATTTTTCACTGGCCGAGATGCGTATTGCCGTACACAAGAACCAGCTGCAAAGCGCCGGCAGCACCAAGCTCGAAGCCTCCGGCGGCATCACCCAGGAGACCCTGCTCAGCTATGCTGAAACCGGCGTGGATTACATCTCGATCGGCGCCCTGACCAAGGATTGCCAAGCGGTGGATCTGTCGATGCGCTTTATTGACTAAACAGGCATAAGGCTGGATGGGGCGCTGTGGGTCGAGTTTTAACCCGACAGTTCCGAGCGCATTGCCTCGAAATAAATTCCGACCCACAGGGATGTGGGAAGTGTCTTATATGCAGGAGCAATTTCAGACCGCCCCACAGCCTCTGCATTATCACTTTCTCCGGCACTCAACAAAACCGATCTCATCCCAGTCCTCACCGCCGCTGCTTTGCAACTTAAGCACATCGACCACCGAGATAGACACCCCGTAAACCTGCAGCGCTTCGATCTTACGACACAACTCACGGGCATAAGCAGGCTCAAGCTGCTCCTTGATCACCCCGATAGACAAGCGATTATCGGGATTCCAGACATAGGACTTAATCACTGACTGCTCAGCATCCAACAACTGGTTTACCTGGACGAGCTTTTCACCCGCCAGATCGGGGTTCTTGATTTTGCTGATCACAATGATCGTTACCGACAAGGCGATGAACAAAAACATCGCCAGTTTGAAGTATTTCTTTAGCCACACTCTCAGCCACATCGTCCACAGCTCTCTTATTTTTTCAATGGGGTCAGACTCGATTGATCCGCTCGATCGGACGCAAGCAGCTACTCGAGAGACTAAACTAGGGCGCTATGCTACTGGAAAAACAGCCGGGTACAAGGAGGCACCGATAAAATGGCACGCCAATCACGATTTCTACTACCCGGCCACCCGCAACATATCATCCAGAGAGGCAACAATCGCCACATCATCTTTGCCGACGATAAAGACTACTTGTTCTATCTGGAGTGCCTGCAACAGGGCTGCTGCCAGCATAGCTGTCAACTTCATGCCTATGTATTGATGACCAATCATGTCCACCTACTGCTAACACCGGAGACGGACAGCAGCATCAGCAAGACCCTGCAATCAATCGGCAGACGATATGTACAGTACTTCAATTACCGCTATCGTCGCACCGGCACCCTCTGGGAAGGTCGCTATAAAGCCGCGCTGATCGATTCAGAAAACTACCTGCTATGCTGCTACCGCTATATAGAACTTAATCCTGTTCGTGCCGGAATGGTCGAGCAGGGTGGCGCTTACCGCTGGTCCAGCTATCGACATAACGCGCTAGGAGAGCCCAACGCCTTCATACAGCCGCACCCTATCTACCTGGCACTGGGCGCAACGGATCTACAGCGCCAACAATGCTATCGCGAGCTATGCACCCACAGCCTTAACCAGCAGACCCTGAATACACTCAGACAGAGCACCCAAAAATCCTGGGTTGTGGGTAGCGACAAATTTAAGCGAGAGATAGAGCAGCTGAGCCAACGGCAAGCCGGTCCAAAACAGCGCGGCGGTGACCGGCGGTCGATCGAGTATCGGCAGAAGCAAGAACGGATCCATCGAGCCTAATGGGCTACAGGGTTTTCTGGATTCCCGCAGCAGCGTGCAGAGAGCAAAAGGCCCCGGATTAACCGAGGCCTTTATTAGATCAAAACATCAATCAATCGAGTCCGACCCCATTGATTATACAGGGTTTTCTGGACTCCCGCAGCAGCGTGCAGAAACCAAAAGACCCCGGATTAACCGAGGCCTTTATTAGATCAAAACATCAATCAATCGAGTCTGACCCCATTGATTTTGTTGATTTGCGATATCATCAACCAATCGAGTCTGACCCCATTGATTCAACCCCATTGATTGCATTGATTTTGATCGCCATTGATCGTCCAATCCTTCATTAAGGATTGTTTTTAGTAATTTCAGAAATAGCCAAAGCACTAGTAATTGGCGTTGCTGGGGCAACGGCATTAGTCCATGTAATATTTGAAGTACCAGCAGTCGGCGTCATAATAAACTTCAAACTATCAATACCAGTACCAATTCCGGTACCGAATGTAACAGTAATCACCCCATCATCAGTAACTGCAGCTGTAACTTCTTTAGTAGCAGTCCATGCAGGGACGCCGGCAGCACCAGTGTCACAACCTGCCAGCACTCCACCCTGCTCTTGAATACAGAGCCCAACCGCAGTTTTTGTACTGCTAAGAGAGCTTAAAGCCGCACCCACTTTAGCTTTGATTGTATAGTCTTGGTACGCCGGCAGCGCGATCGCCGCCAGAATACCGATGATCGCGACGACGATCATCAATTCAATCAGGGTAAAACCCTTTTGTGCATTTTTCATGGTAATTCTCCAAATATTAAAAATCTGCCCGACCCTGGGTAAAGGGTCCAAATAGTATCGGTATGGTTTTGCATTCTCAAGACTTTATTGGTCTTTAACCCCACATTCATCTGTAGTGCCACTCGCCGTGCTTTTTTACTGCCTACGCCCTACTTTTGGCTGGTTTTGAGTATAAGTAGCGTTTTCGGTGCTGTACATAAATGCTATTGTTTAACGCACCACTCTTTGACTTAACGCAAACAATCAGAATATTGATTCTATGAGCGTACAATCTATTCAGCCACTGACAGGTCTGGCCCGGCGACTGGTCGACGACAGCAGTCTCTCCCCCGACAACGCCACCCAGGCGCTGCATGCCGCCAGCAAGCAACACATCTCTTTTATTAGCTACGCGGTACAGCAAAAACTGGTCAGCGCCTACAAGGCGGCCACGGCGGTCGCGGATGAGTTTGGTGCGCCACTACTGGATTTGGATGAGTTTGACCTGAGTTCTGCGCCGCTGGATCTGGTGCCTGAAGAGCTGATCCGTAAACACGCGGCCCTGCCACTGATGAAGCGCGATAATCGTATCTATGTCGCGGTGGCCGACCCTACCCATATCCAGGGCCTGGACGAAATCAAGTTCCATACCGGCATCAAGACCGAAGCGATCGTGGTCGAAGAGGACAAGCTGTCCCGTTTTATCGACAAGTTTCTGGAGCAGAACTCGGCTGCCGCCTTTGATGGCATAGACGATGCCGATCTTGAAAATCTAGAGATCGACGACGGCAGCAGCGATCCTAGCAAGGGCCACGACGAGGTGGGCGATGGCGCCGGCGATGCGCCGATCGTGCGCTTCGTCAATAAAATCCTCCTCGATGCCATCAAGTCAGGCTCCTCGGATATCCATTTCGAACCCTACGAGAAAGCCTACCGAATCCGCTTTCGTACCGACGGTATGCTCCGCGAAGTGGCGCGCCCGCCAGTCAATCTGACCCCGCGATTGGCCGCACGTCTGAAGGTGATGTCGCAGATGGATATCTCCGAGCGCCGGGTGCCGCAGGATGGGCGAATCAAGATGAGGATCTCCAAGAGCAAATCGATCGATTTTCGGGTCAACACCCTGCCGACCCTATGGGGCGAGAAGATCGTACTGCGGATTCTGGATGCCTCCAGCGCGCAGATGGGGATCGACGCACTGGGCTATGAACCGCAGCAAAAAGCGCTGTTCATGAAGGCCCTGGAGCAGCCACAGGGGATGATCCTGGTCACGGGACCCACCGGTAGCGGCAAGACCGTGTCCCTGTATACCGGCCTAAACCTCCTCAACACCCCGGAGCGCAACATCTCCACCGCCGAAGACCCGGTGGAGATCAACCTCGAAGGGATCAACCAGGTGCACGTCAACAACAAGGTGGGACTGACGTTCGCCATGGCGCTACGCTCTTTTCTGCGTCAAGATCCCGACGTGGTGATGGTGGGTGAGATCCGCGACCTGGAAACCGCCGAGATCGCCATCAAAGCGGCCCAGACCGGCCACATGGTGCTCTCCACTCTGCACACCAACAGCGCCCCGGAAACCCTGACCCGCTTGCGCAACATGGGGGTCCCGGCGTTCAACATCGCCACCTCGGCCTCGCTGATCATCGCCCAACGCCTGGGCCGGCGTCTCTGTCCGAAATGTAAACACCCGGTGGAGATTCCGGCAGCCACCTTGCTCGAAGAGGGCTTCAGCCAGGCGCAGATCGACGCGGGGATCACCGTCTTTGGTCCCGTGGGTTGCAGCAGCTGTGTCGGCGGCTACAAAGGCCGAGTCGGCATCTACGAGGTGATGCCGATGACCCCGGAGATCTCGGCACTGATCATGGCGGAGGGCAACTCACTGGAGATCGGCAAGCTGGCCGACAGCCAGGGGGTTAACAACCTGCGCAAATCGGGGCTGTTAAAGGTGATTCAGGGGATGACCAGCCTAGAAGAGATCAACCGGGTCACCAAAGCCTAACGCAGCAGGCTGTAGACAGGCCAAACTCTGCTTCAGGTCAATCCACAAACCCGCCTGGCTGATATACTGCAACGCGACTCAATTGTGATTTAGTGCTAGCCCGGTCTGCGAACGGCATCGATATAGGATCAACTCAGGATGGCGGTAAAATCAGAGAAACCCAGCTCCTTTACCTGGGAAGGCAAGGATAAAAACGGCAACAAGAGCAAAGGCAAGATCGATGCCCAATCTCTCGCCTTTGCCAAGGCCCTGCTGCGCAAACAGGGGATCATCCCCTCCAAGGTCGCTAAGGAGCGCGCCTCCGCCTTCGGCAGCGGCGGCAAAAAAACCACACCGCTGGATATCGCGTTGTTCACCCGCCAGCTGGCGACGATGATGAAGGCCGGCGTGCCGATGATCCAGGCGTTCGATATCGTCGCTGGTGGGGTGGAAAAAGATGGGCTAAAGAAGATGATCTACGAGATCCGCAACGACGTCGCCAGCGGCACCGGCCTGGCTGCCTCACTGCGCAAGTTTCCGCTGTTTTTCGACGACCTGTTTTGCAATCTGGTTAACGCCGGTGAGCAGTCCGGCGCGCTGGAAACCATGCTCGACCGGATCGCTACCTATAAGGAGAAAACCGAAGAGCTCAAGGCCAAGATCAAGAAGGCGATGACCTACCCGATCGCGGTGATCATCGTCGGCGTAGTGGTCTCGGCGATCCTGCTGATCAAGGTGGTGCCGCAGTTCGAATCTATCTTTAAAGGCTTCGGCGCCGACCTGCCCGCCTTCACCCAGTTTGTGGTCAGGCTGTCCGGCTACGCCCAGGCCTACTGGTATATGGCGCTGGCGGCTATTTTCGCCAGCAGTTTCCTGTTCAAGGTGAGCCATCGAAAATCGGAGGCCTTTCGCGACGGCGTCGACAAGTTCAGCCTTAAACTGCCGGTGGTCGGCAACATTCTCCATAAGGCGGCGATCGCCCGTTTTGCCCGCACCCTGTCGACCACCTTTGCCGCCGGCGTGCCGCTGGTCAATGCGCTGGAATCGGCCGCTGGCGCCTCCGGCAACGTCATCTACCGCAGCGCTATCCTGCAGATCCGTAACGGCGTCTCCACCGGTCAATCACTGCAGAACGCCACGCGGATGACCGGGGTGTTCCCCAATATGGCGGTGCAGATGATCGCCATCGGCGAAGAGGCGGGCTCGCTGGACGAGATGCTCGACAAGGTCGCCAGCTTTTATGAAGCGGAAGTCGACAATGCAGTCGACAACCTGACCAGCCTGATGGAGCCGATGATCATGGCGTTCCTGGGGGTGATGGTCGGCGGCCTAGTTATCGCCATGTACCTGCCGATCTTTAAACTCGGCGCGGTCGTATAGCCTAGCTAAGCCAAAATTACCAACGTAGACAATGACTATGGATATTTTTACCCTACTGGCCGGTTCGCCTCTCTTCTTGGTCGCCATCACCCTGGCCCTAGGCCTGCTGGTGGGCAGCTTCCTGAATGTGGTGATCTATCGTTTGCCGCTGATGATGCAGCGTGACTGGCAGCAGCAGTGTCAGGAGCTGATGAGTACGGCGTCCAGTGCTGATCTAGAGATCCAAACGGCCACCGAGAATTTAGGCTCAAGCCAAGAGGTCTTTAATCTGGCCGTGCCGCGCTCACGCTGTCCGCACTGCGGTCATGGGATCGGCGCGCTGGAGAATATCCCGGTGCTCAGCTACCTGGTGCTTAAAGGTCGCTGTTCGAACTGTAAAGCGCCGATCCCGAAACGCTACCCTCTAGTTGAGCTGGCGACCGGCCTGCTGTCGGCGCTGATCGCCCTGCAGCTCGGCTTCAGCCCGTTGATGCTCAGCACATTGCTGCTGACCTGGGTACTGATCGCGCTGACGATGATCGATGTTGACCATCAACTGTTGCCCGACACGCTAACCTTGCCGCTGTTATGGCTGGGACTGATCGTCAACAGCTTCGGCCTGATCACCGACCTGCAGAGCGCATTCTGGGGGGCGGTAGCGGGTTATCTGCTGCTCTGGGGCGTCTACTGGCTGTTCAAGCTGGTCACCGGCAAAGAGGGGATGGGCTACGGTGACTTCAAACTGCTGGCGGCCCTGGGCGCCTGGATGGGCTGGCAGATGCTACCGCTGATCGTCATCCTATCCTCGTTGGTGGGCGCGGTGCTGGGTATCGGCCTGGTCCTGCTCAAGGGCCGCGATCACCAACAACCGCTGCCGTTTGGCCCCTTCCTGGCGATCGCAGGCTGGATCGCGCTGCTATGGGGCCCAGGGATCGTTGACCACTACCTGCGCTGGCTGGCCTGATGCGGATGCCTTTTATCGTAGGCCTCACCGGCGGCATCGGCAGCGGCAAGAGCACCGTCGCCAATCTATTTGCCGAGCGTGGTATCGAACTGATCGATACCGACCTGATTGCCCGCGAGATCGTCGAACCCGGTGAGCCGGCGTTGCTACAGATCTTCGCTCACTTTGGGCCTGCCGTGCAGCAGAGCGATGGCAGCCTCGACCGCGCCGCGCTGCGGCAACGGGTGTTTGCCGATCCCGCGCAGCGCCACTGGCTGGAGCAACTGACCCACCCGCTGATTCGCCAACGCACCCGGCAACGCCTAGAGCAGGCCCAATCAGCATATGCGCTGCTGGTGTCACCGCTATTACTGGAAACCGATCAACAGCAGCTAGTGGATCATATTCTGGTGATCGATCTGCCCGAGACGCTGCAGATCGCCCGTACGGTCGAGCGCGACGGCAACTCTGAACAGCAAGTCAGGCATATCCTTCAGGCGCAATGCAGCCGCAGCCAGCGTCTAGCCTGTGCCGACAGCCTGATCGATAACAGCCGGTCGCCAGAGGCACTGGCCGCACAGGTCGAGCGCCTCGATCGGCAGTTTCGCTTATTCGCCCAACAACCCAAGCTCCAGGAATAGCGCATGCACAGTTTTAACTGCCCCACCTGTAAAAAAACCCTGCAATGGGATAGCAGCAACCCGGACCGGCCCTTCTGCTCCGAGCGTTGCCGACTGCTCGATCTGGGTGCCTGGGCGAATGAGGAGTATCAGATCAGCAAGCCCAGCGGCAATGAGCTGATGACCCGACTGGCGATGGATCCCGAGCTGGCCGAAGAACTGCTGCTGGAGCTCGAGCAGGCGGGCGACAAGCCCTTGCATTAACTACCTGACTTACCCACGAGCAGCGGCCCGTAGGATGCCGGTGAGCTTGCGAACCGCATCAGGAGCAGCATCTAGCAGCTCAGTTTGGAGAGGCTTGAATCACCAGAAGGCGCTGATCGAGGCGATCCCCTGACCACCCTGCTCGATCGCAACCGCGCTCATATCAGCCGTCATGCCGCCCAAGGCATAGACCGGCAGCGTCGCTGAGGCAGCCAAGGCATTAAACTCCGGCCAACCCAAAGTAGCAGCATCTGGATGCGACGCGGTCGCCAGCACCGGCGACAGCAACGCGTAATCGACACCGAGCTGCTGCGCCCGTTGCAACTCTGCAGCGTTATGGCACGAAGCGCCTAGTAACCCCTGACGCCAGGGTGCTAGCTGAGCGTTATCGGTACTAGCCAGATAATGGCGGTTGAGGTGCAGGCCGTCGGCCTCTAGACCCTGGACCTCTTGCGGATCGCGATTGAGAATCAGCCGCGCAGCCGCTGCCCGACAACAAGCCAGCGCATCCCTGGCTAGCGCTCGGTAGGCCTGGTTATCAAGTTCAGGGGCACGCAGTTGCACGAGCCTAATCCCAGCCTCCAGAGCCGCCTGCAACTTCAACAACCACTGCTCGCGGTCGCGGGCCTCTCCGGTGATCAGATACTGTTGTGGTAATCTCAGCGCGGTAATAATCGGGCGATTGGCGACAGGGAACTGCGCGGGATCCAGCTCATCGATAGCCAGCCACTGCAGCGCCTGGCCTTCGAGCCCCTGGGGTTGTCCCCGATAAGCGCTGACCCGCCAGACATCCAGCAACACCCGTTTATCGGGGTAGTCATAGGGGATCTGCATCAGCGGTTGATAGGCGAGCGCGGTAATGCCTAGCTCCTCCTGGAGCTCGCGAACCAGCGCTTGAGTGACCGTCTCACCCGGATCGAGCTTGCCGCCAGGAAACTCCAGCAAGCCGCCCTGATGCAGGTGATCGGGGCGACGACTGATCAATAGACGGCCATCGGCGCCGACTATCGCCGCGGCGGCCACATGTACTACTGGCATCAATGCAGCGCCATCAATACAGGGCCAGCGCAGTAACAGCCAACTTAGCAACAGGCCGCTTAACGACAACCAGCCTAGCTGCGGTAATCGGCATTGATGGTCACGTAATCCCGGGACAGATCGGTGGTCCAGACGGTTTCACTGCAGCTGCCGCGATTGAGCACCACCCGAATACCGATCTCCTCCTGGGCCATCACCGCCTGCCCCTGAGCTTCGGTGTAGCTGGGCGCACGACCGCCGTTCTCGACGATACAGACATCACCGAGATAGAGCTGCAGCGCTTCCAGATCCAGCTGCTCGATACCCGCATAGCCGACCGCCGCCAGAATCCGGCCCCAGTTGGGATCGGAGGCAAACAGCGCCGTTTTAACCAGCGGTGAATGGGCGATCGCGTAGGCGGTTTTCAGGGCTTCGGCGGCGCTGGCGGCGGCGCTGACTTCGATGGTGACAAACTTGGTTGCCCCTTCACCATCGCGGATGATCGCTTGCGCCAGCTCTACCAACAGCGACTCTACGGCAGCGGCGAAAGGCGCCCAGGCAGGCGTGCCGGGTTCGCAAACCACTTCCGAGGCGCCGGTGGCGATCAGCATGCAGGAGTCGTTGGTGGAGGTGTCGCCATCGATGGTGATCCGGTTAAAGCTGCGCTCGGCCACCTCGCTCAACAGCGCCTGCAGCGCCGCCGCTGAGACCTGGGCATCGGTCGCCACAAAACCCAACATGGTCGCCATATTGGGACGGATCATGCCGGCGCCTTTGGAGATGCCACTGATTCGTACCTGCTGCCCCTCGATGTCGAGACAACGACTCGCACCCTTGGGACGGGTATCGGTGGTCATGATCCCTTGGGCGGCATCGGCCCAGCCTTGGGCACTCAACGCCTCTAGCGCTGCGGGCAGGCCTGCAGTAATTTTGGCTACCGGCAGTTTCTCGCCAATCACCCCGGTGGAAAAAGGCAGGATCGCGCTGGTTTCGGTGGCGGTTAATTGCGCCAACTGCTCGCAACAGCTCAGCGCATCCGCCAGCCCCTCGGCACCGGTACCGGCATTGGCGTTGCCGGTATTGATCAGCAGATAGCGCGCGCCTCCCTGCAGCAGGTGTTTCTTGCTGAGAATCACCGGTGCGGCGCAGAAGGCGTTCTGGGTAAAGACCCCGGCCAGAGCGCTGCCGGCTGCCAGCTCTATCACCACCAGATCCTTACGCCCTGGCTTTTTAATCCCCGCGCTGGCCGTACCGATACGTACCCCCGCAATCACTTCAAAATCGGGAAGAGTTCCTGGACCTACCGCCATGTTCAAGCTCCTGTTAGCAAAATAGGGATCCATCTTTGCAGATCGGATCCCTAGCAAACATTCAATTCATAATTAGACGAATGGGCAGCACCCACTCAACCCTAGCTTTAGCTAGCCAGCTTACCGTGGCATTGCTTATATTTTTTACCCGATCCGCAGGGGCAGGGTTCATTACGGCCGACCTTGCGATCCTCACGCACAAAGGGCTGCGCCAGCTCGCCCTGCTGCTCAGCATCGTCACCGCCCTCGCTGCCTAACGCATCGGACTGGGCATGCTGAAACTCCATCTGCTGCCGGGCCAGCGCTTCACGACGCTGTTGCTCCATCGCGTCGATCTCTTCAGGCTGACGTACCTGCACATGGCAGATAATCCGTACCACATCCTGCTTAATCGTGGTCAGCAACTCCTGAAACAGCTCGAAGGATTCGCGCTTGTACTCCTGCTTGGGGTTCTTCTGCGCATAGCCGCGCAGATGAATACCCTGACGCAGATGGTCCATGGTCGCCAGATGCTCTTTCCACAGCGTATCCAACACCTGCAGCATCACCTGCTTCTCGAACATGCGGATTGATTCAGCGCCGACGATCGCCTCTTTGTCGGCGTAGGCATCGAGCTCGGCCTGCAGAATCTTGGCCCGTAGCGACTCTTCGTGCAGCTGGTCGTCAGCGTCCAACCACTGTTGCAACGGCAGTTGCAGATTCATATCGGTAGCGATCTGCTTCTCCAATCCCGCCACGTCCCACTGCTCCTCCAGGCTCTGCGGAGGAATAAAATCACTGATCAGATTATCGATCACCTCTTCACGAATCGCATTGATGGTTTCAGAGATATCAGAGGTCGCCATCAACTCGTTGCGCTGGTCGTAGATCGCCCGGCGCTGATCGTTGGCCACATCATCGTATTCCAGCAGCTGCTTGCGGATATCGAAGTTACGCCCCTCAACCTTGCGCTGCGCCTTTTCGATAGCGTTCGATACCATCTTATGCTCGATCGCCTCTCCCTTCTCCATCCCCAGCTTCTGCATAAAGCCACGCACCCGCTCCGAGGCAAAGATACGCATCAGGCTATCATCGAGTGATAGGTAAAACCTTGAGGTACCCGGATCCCCCTGACGCCCCGCGCGACCGCGCAACTGGTTATCGATGCGCCGCGATTCGTGACGCTCGGTGCCGACGATGTGCAGGCCGCCCGCGTCGATCACCTGCTGGTGGGTCTGGGTCCAGGCCTGCTTAATCGCGTCGATCTGCTCCGCTGAGGGGTTATCGAGCTGTGCCACCTCGGATTCCCAGTTACCACCGAGGACGATATCGGTGCCTCGACCCGCCATATTGGTGGCGATGGTCACCATGCCCGGACGTCCGGCATCGGCGATAATCAAGGCTTCACGCTCATGCTGTTTGGCGTTGAGGATGTTGTGCTTGATCTTCTCCTTGGTCAGCAACTGCGAGATCACTTCGGACATCTCTATCGACGCGGTACCGACCAGCACCGGTTGTTTACGCGCCTGACAATCGCGCACATCTTCGACAATGGCATCGAACTTATCCTGCATGCCCAGGTAGATCAGATCATTATGATCGGTACGCCGCACCGGCTTGTTAGTCGGTATCACCACCACGTCCAGGCTATAGATCTGCTGCAGCTCGAAGGCTTCGGTATCCGCGGTGCCGGTCATCCCCGATAGTTTGCTGTAGATCCGGAAATAGTTCTGGAAGGTCGTCGAAGCCAGGGTCTGGCTTTCGTTCTGGATAGCGACCCCCTCTTTCGCCTCTATCGCCTGGTGCAGGCCTTCCGACCAGCGCCGACCGGCCATGGTTCGACCGGTATGTTCATCGACGATCACGATCTGGTTGTTCTGAACGATATAGTCCACATCCTTGGTGTACAGCACCCGGGCCCGCAATCCGGCGTGTACGTGATGCAGCAGATTGAGATTTTTGGGCGCATACAGGGATTCATCTTCAGCCAGCAAACCGATCTCGCTCAGCAGCCCCTCAACATACTGATGCCCCTCTTCGGTCAACTCCACCGAGCGCTGCTTCTCATCGACCGCGTAGTGGCCTGCCGGCTCTTCTGCCTCACCCTCTGGGTCAAACTCCGGTTGGCGCTCAAGCTTGGGAATCAGGGTATTGATCTGTTTATACAGCGCCGAGCTGTCTTCGGCAGGGCCGGAAATAATCAACGGCGTGCGCGCCTCGTCGATTAGGATCGAATCGACCTCATCGATAATCGCGTAGCTGAGCGAGCGCTGCACCTTCTCCTCGGTGCTGAAAGCCATATTATCGCGCAGGTAGTCAAAGCCAAATTCGTTGTTGGTACCGTAGGTGATATCGGCGCGGTAGGCGGCCTGCTTCTCATCGTGCGACTGCCCGGCATAGATCACCCCGACCGTTAAACCCAGGGCGTTATACAACTTACCCATCCAGTCCGCATCACGGCGTGCCAGATAATCGTTGACGGTAACAACATGCATCCCCTGCCCCGGAATACCGTTGAGGTAAGCCGCCAGCGTCGACATCAGGGTTTTACCCTCACCGGTACGCATCTCGGCGATACGGCCTTCATGCAGGGTAATACCGCCGATCATCTGCACATCGAAGTGACGCATCCCCAGCACCCGCTTGGAGGTCTCCCGACAGACTGCAAAGGCCTCTGGCAGCAGTTTATCCAGAGAGTCACCTTGCTGAAAACGCTCCCGGAACTCCGGAGTTTTCGCCGCCAGCTGCTCATCGCTAAGCGCAGCTATAGACTCTTCTAAAGCATTAATGGCTTTGACGATCTTGCCCATCCGCTTGAGTTCGCGGTCGTTTTTACTACCAAAGATCTTCTTGAAAAGAGGTGCAATCATAATCCGTGACTTATTTAAATGGGTTATCGGTCGGCGCAGAGGGCCGCGGAAAGCTATGAAACCTGCGAATAAGCCCCATCCGTTCTCAATGCGCTTCCGTTCTCAGTACCCTATAGAACGATCAGAGACAAAGAGACTTATTCGCAGGTCCCTGTAAACGAGGGCATTCTACCCGTAAATCAATAGAGGGTCGAAGGGAATTGCCTCGGCCTATCGGGGTGGTTAGGGTAACGGCTATGTTACCCCCTTACAACTCAACAACCGCGACGGAGCAGCCTCCGGCAGTTTCGACAACGCGGCTAACAGCTCTAGCTATGCTGGAGGCATATAGGCGATAGGCGCAGCACCCTCCTCAAAGGTCACCAGCTCCCAGGCATCCGGGTTACGTAGCAGTTCACGCAGCAACTGGTTGTTAAGGTAATGTCCTGACTTAAAGCCTTTAAACTCTCCGAGGATGCTTTTACCGAGCAGATACAGGTCACCCACCGCATCGAGTATCTTGTGCTTGACGAACTCATCGTCGTAACGCAGCCCCTCTTCATTCAGCACCTTAAAGTCGTCCACCACGATGGCGTTATCCACGCTGCCACCCAGCGCCAGATTATTCGCCCGCAGCATGTCGATATCGCGCATAAAGCCAAAGGTGCGCGCCCGGCTGATCTCCTTTACAAAGCTGGCGGTGGAGAGATCCAGACAATACTCTTTATTACGCTCCTCAAAGGCCGGATGATCAAACTCAATCGTAAACCCGACTCGGTAACCTTCGTAAGGTTCAAAACTGGCAGATTTACCCTCATGCTCAAAGCAGACTTTGCGTTTTATACGGATAAACTGCTTAGCAGCATCCTGTTCTTGCAGCCCTGCAGACTGGATCAGAAACACGAACGCCGCCGCGCTGCCGTCCATAATCGGCACCTCGGGAGCACTGAGCTCAACATAGGCATTATCGACACCCAGCGCTGCCAACGCCGACATCAGGTGCTCGATGGTGGAGACCCGCACCTCACCGCTAACCAGATTAGTCGACATAGTGGTATCGCCAACGTACTCCGCCCAGGCTTTAATCTCGACAGGGGGATCGAGATCGACGCGCCGGAACAGGATGCCGGTATCCGCAGGCGCAGGTTTCAGCGCCAGGTAGACTTTATCGCCCGTATGCAGCCCCACACCGGTGGCCATAATGCTATTGCTCAGGGTTTTCTGTTTGATCATCTGCGACTGCACTTCCAGGGTCAAAAAACAACCAGGATAATAGCAATATCACCTAACCTTTCACAGCTGGCGCTATTATCAACCCGATTTTCCGTCCAATCCGCGGCCATGCAAACACCCATTCAGATGCTCATGCAGACAGCCATTTAGCCCCCGCGGACCTTGCGTCCGATTAATCGGCCTGACGGCGCAAAAAGGTCGGAATATCCAAAAAGTCCACCTCATCATCGCTACGGGTTTTCGCCGCGGACTGCTGGGTCGACTGTTGCGCATGCTCTGGCTTGGCGGCCGCCTGCGAGGCGGCAGCGCGCTGCCGCCGTACAATCGCCGGAATGTCGATCTCATTAAAGTTAAGCGAGCCATCATTGCGTCGCGGTAGCGGGTTATTGATCACCTGTACAGGCACCGCCTTACGCCCACCTAGACCAGTGGCCACCACCGTTACCCGTAGCTCGTCATTCATCTCCGGATCGATCACCGTGCCTATTACCACGGTCGCCTCATCGGAGGCGAACTGGTGAATAATGTCGCCCACCTCGGCAAACTCACCAAGCCCCAGATCGAGACCGGCGGTGATATTAACCAGAATACCCTTGGCACCCTGCAGATCGATATCCTCCAACAGCGGACAGTGGATCGCCGCTTCAGTGGCAATACGCGCACGATCCTCACCGATGGCGAAGCCAGTGCCCATCATCGCCATGCCCATCTCAGACATCACGGTCTTCACATCGGCAAAATCGACGTTGATCATACCGTCGCGAATAATCAGCTCCGCAATCCCCTGCACCGCTCCCTGGAGGATGTTATCGGCCTCATTAAAGGCGTCGGTCAGTTTGGCGTTAGGCCCCATCACCTTCAGCAACTTCTCATTAGGTACGATAATCAGCGAGTCGACATTTTCGGCCAGCGCTTTGATCCCTTCATTGGCGACCGCCATTCGCCGCCGACCTTCAAATGGGAAGGGTTTGGTGACCACAGCTACGGTCAAGATACCCAGCTCTTTGGCGACCTCGGCGACGATAGGTGCAGCGCCCGTGCCGGTGCCACCGCCCATACCCGCGGTGATGAACACCATATCGGCACCACTGAGCAGCTCGATAATATGCTCCCGATCTTCCAGCGCCGCTTGGCGACCGATATCAGGATTGGCACCTGCTCCCAAGCCTTTGGTCAGGTTGTTGCCAATATGCAGCACACTGGCGTGTTTCAACTTCGTTAACGCCTGGGCATCGGTATTAGCGCAGATGAAATCGACCCCATAAATATTGGCGTTCAGCATATGCTGGACAGCGTTACCACCGCCGCCACCTACGCCAACCACTTTGATAACCGCGCTTTGCGGTGCATGATCCGCTAGTTCAAACATGTTATTACCTCCTTAGAAACCTGTTGTGGACGGTTAGTCGCCACGCCCGTAACTCTTCGAACCCGCAACCACGTTAAAAATTATTCTGGAACCAACTCTTGATTCTGAGCAGCGCCCCAGGCCCTTCGGCGACCGGTGGACGCTGACGCGGCCGAATGCCGCGCTGCTTGCCGCCATTGGCGGGCAGCTCCTTCTCGGCAAATAGCAACAGGCCAACGCTGGTGGCGTAGATCGAGCTGTGCAGAATATCTTCCAGTCCGTTGACGCCCTGAGGCTTGGCCAATCTGACTGGCATATGGAAAATCTCTTCGGCCAGATCGACCGCACCCTCCATCCGCGCAGTACCGCCGGTCAACACGATGCCTGCCGCCACTAGATCTTCAAAACCGCTGCGCCGCAGCTCCGCCTGGATCAGGGTAAACAGCTCGTCATAGCGCGGCTCGACCACTTCGGTCAACGCCTGACAGCTCAGATCCCGGGGAGGACGATCACCGATACTGGGAACCTTGACGATGTCATCGGCACTGGCCAATTGCGCCAGCGCGCAGGCGTATTTAATCTTCAGCTCTTCGGCGTGAGCGGTGGGGGTACGCAGTGCCATGGCAATATCACTGGTGACCTGATCGCCGGCGATCGGAATCACCGCGGTATGGCGAATGGCGCCACCGGTGTAGATAGCGATATCGGTAGTACCGCCACCGATATCGACCATGCATACGCCCAGCTCTTTTTCATCGTCGGTCAGTACCGCATAGCTCGATGCGACCTGCTCCAGGACCATAGAATCCACTTCTAGGCCACAACGCTGTACGCACTTCTCGATATTCTGAGCGGCGTTACTGGCGCAGGTCACCAGATGCACTTTGGCTTCTAGGCGTACGCCGGACATCCCCAGCGGCTCGCGAATCCCCTCTTCGTTATCGATCACATATTCCTGCGGCAAGATATGGAGGATCTTCTGATCGGCCGGAATCGCCACCGCACGCGCGGCATCGATCACCCGATCCAGATCCTGATCGATCACCTCGCGGTCATGGATGGCAACGATGCCGTGGGAGTTCATCGAATTAATGTGACTGCCAGAGATCCCCACGGTGACCGAATGGATCTTACAGCCGGCCATCAGCTCGGCTTCCTCCACGGCACGTTGAATCGACAGCACGGTGGACTCGATGTTGATCACCACGCCTTTCTTCATCCCTCTAGAGGGCTGTGAACCTATGCCCACCACCTCGATGACACCATCCAGCCCCACCTCGGCGACCAGCGCCACCACCTTGGAGGTACCGATATCGAGGGCGACTATCATATTGTTATATTGTTCCACTATCTGTACTCATTTATCATGGGTGAGACGATCTTTACGCTCTGCCTAGCCGCTACTGCGATGGCTTGACCAGCGGCTCATTCCAGGTGACGGCCAAGCCATTGGTATAACGGGCATCGATCTGCACAATACGATCGGCATAGCGCAGCAAAAGTTCAGCGTATATCTGGCTAAATCGGCGCAATTTTTCGATCGAGTGGCCTCTGCCGATCAGCAAGCGGATGCCGTTATCCAGTGTCAGGGTCCAAGCCCCGCGGTCCTCCAGCTGCAAACCGCTCAAACTGATACCCAGCGGCCGCAAGATCTGATTAAAATCCCGATATTGCGCCATCAGCGCCAACGAGCGCGGTTCGGGGCCGCTAAGCTGCGGCAACGCCGCAAAGGCTGTAGGCAGCTGCTGGCTAAACAGCTCCGCCGGGCTGAAGATGCGTCCTTGCTCATTGATCAGCCCCTGATCGCCCCAACGAGCCACCGGACGCTCCTCATACACCCGCACCTGGAGTAGATCGGGCCAGCTGCGCTGCAGATCGACCTGACTGATCCACGCCTGCTGCTCCAGCTGCTGCTTGAGCGGTGCCAAATCTGTCAGCGCGTAGCTCGCGTCAACCTGGCGCCACAGCTGCTGCTCCAGCTGTCTGGCATCGAGCTGTTGCATCTCACCGCTGACCTGAATCTGCAGCAGTGGACGCTGCAACCACTGCTCGGCCGCGTGCCAAAGTACTATCAGCACCAGCAGCCACAGGGGCAGTTGCAGCCATTGCCAGATCCGATAGGGATCGCGCAGCAGCGACGTCAGGGGTTGGGCCGCGACCGTCATCAGCAGGCCGTCTCCAACACTTTTACCACTAACTGCTCGAAGCTCAGACCCGCTTTACGCGCAGCCATGGGGACCAGACTGTGATCGGTCATCCCCGGCACCGTATTGACCTCCAGCAGCCAAAAATCGCCCTGTTGATCCTGCATCAGGTCAACCCGCCCCCAGCCACTGCAGCCCACTGCGGCAAACGCCTGCTCCGAGAGCCGCCGAATCTCGGCATCCTTGGCCGCATCTAAGCCGGTATCGAAGTGGTAATGGGTATCGTTGGCCAGATACTTGGCATCGTAATCGTAAAACGGGTGCGAGGTCTCCAACCTAATCACCGGCAGGGCCTTACCCTCAAGAATGGCAACGGTAAACTCGGCACCCTGAATCAGCCGTTCGGCAAACACGCAACGATCCAGCTCGCGGGCCTTTAGATAGGCTGATGCCAACTGTTCGGGGGTATCTGCACGGGCGATACCGATACTCGAGCCTTCATGATCGGGCTTTACCATCACCGGCAGTAACGCGGCCAAGGCTTGCCAGTCACTCTGTTCATCCAGCAACTGATAATTGGGGGTCGGTAATTGTTGACTGGTCCAGAGTTGCTTACAGCGCACCTTATCCATACCCAATGCCGAGGCCATCACCCCGCTGCCGGTATAGGGCTTGCCTAGAATCTGCAGCGCACCCTGCACCGTACCGTCCTCACCTTCGGGCCCATGCAGGGCAATAAATACCCGATCGAAGGGCTGCGCCTGGAGCTGCTGGATTGGCGCTTCCAGCCCCTGCTCGCCGTACAGATCGATGCCAAAGGCATCGACGCCAGCGCTCAGCAGGCCTTGCAGTACCGCCGCGCCGCTCTTTAGAGAGACCGCGCGCTCCGACGAGCGGCCACCAAACAGCACCGCGACCCGACCGAAGCTTTCCGGGGTCCGGCTACTGGGTAACATCGAACTCATGGGCGGTCCTCCGCGATACTGAGTGGCTGCAGCTTACGCTGAGCTAGATCCTGAGATAGCGCACCGACGTCTCCGGCGCCCTGGGTTAACAACAGATCGCCCGGGTGCAGTAGATGTTGCAGCAGCTGGCCGACATCGGCGCCGCGCTCCACAAAGATCGGATCTATCTGGCCACGCTGGCGAATGCTGCGACACAGGCTGCGGCCATCGGCACCGGCGATCGGCTCCTCACCCGCCGGATAGATCTCCATTAACAGCAACACGTCGGCCTGCGACAGCACCTGAACAAAATCTTCGTACAGATCACGGGTGCGGCTGTAGCGATGCGGCTGATAGAGCATGACCAAGCGCTTTTCGGGCCAGCCTTGGCGAATGGCGGCAATAGTGGCGGCCACTTCACGGGGATGGTGGCCGTAATCATCGACCATCATCACCGTATCGGCAGTATCAGCTGTGGCAGGGGTCTGGGGTGCGTCGGTGGATTCTGGAACCGGGAAGTAGCCCTGAATCTGAAACCGCCGGCCCACGCCCTGAAACTGCGCCAGGCCCTCCTGAATCGCCTGATCGCTGACCCCCTCATCGGAAGCCACCGCGATCGTCGCCAGGGCATTTTGAATATTATGCAGCCCAGGCATATTCAGCTTGATCTGCAACGGCGGCTGAGCGTCGGGACGCAACGCGGTAAAGCTGCTGGTCATGCCCTGCTGCTGGATATCCACGGCGCGGTAATCGGCGTCCTCATTGACCCCGTAGGTCAGCAACGGACGGCCGATGTCGGGCAGGATCTCGCGCACTACCGGATCATCGCTACAGAGTACCGCCAAGCCATAAAAGGGCAGATTGTGTAAAAATTCGATAAAGGCTTTTTTGACCTGATTAAAATCGCCGCCGTAGGTGTCCATATGGTCGGCATCGATATTGGTGACGATCGACACCATCGGCTGCAGATGCAGGAAGGACGCATCGCTTTCGTCGGCCTCGGCGACTAGATAGCGACTCTCGCCCAGCCGTGCATTAGTACCGGCGCTGGTTAACTTACCGCCGATCACAAAGGTCGGGTCCAGCCCGGCCTGCGCCAGTACCGACGCCATCAGGCTAGTGGTGGTGGTTTTACCATGCGTGCCTGCCACCGCGATGCCATGGCGGTAGCGCATCAACTCGGCCAGCATCTCGGCGCGGCGCACCACCGGGATGCGCTGAGCACGCGCCGCGATCACTTCGGGGTTGTCCTCGCCCACCGCACTGGACACCACCACCACATCCGCCTGGTCGATATTGCTCTGCCGATGACCAATATGAATCTGGGTACCCAGGCGCTGCAGGCGCTCGGTCACCAGCGAGGCGCGCATATCCGAACCGCAGATCTGGTAGCCCTGATTCAGCAACACCTCGGCGATACCGCACATCCCTACGCCGCCGATACCGACGAAGTGGATCCGCTTGATCCGCCGCATCTCGGGCAACTCATAAGAGATCTTATCTCGCATCCTTGGGGCGGATTCTTTAATCATCGACCTGCGCACTCCTGACATTGTTGGGCAACCCGTGCGGTAGCATCGGGGGTCGCCAGGGTGCGGGCACGTTGTGCCATCACCAGTAACTGTTTGCGGTCACCCAACTGCTGCACGACCTCTAGTAGCCGCTGCGGTGACAACTCGGTTTGTGGCAGCCATATCGCCGCGCCCTGATCAGCCAGGTAACGGCTGTTAGCAGTCTGATGATCGTCTACCGCGGAGGGATAGGGCACCAGAATAGCGGCGACGCCTGCCATGGCCAGCTCGCTGATGGTCAGCGCACCGGCGCGACAGATCACCAGATCAGCCCAACCGTAGGCCGCGGGCATATCCTCGATAAAGGCCTCCAGCCGTACCTCGACCCCCGACTGCTGGTAGGCCAGGCGCGCCGCGTCAATATTATTGGCACCCGCCTGATGCCAGACAGTGGGGCGCTGCTCGGCAGGCAGCAACGCCAGCGCTTGGGGCAGGCAGGCGTTGATCGCCTGCGCGCCCAGACTGCCGCCCACCACCAATAGTCGCAGCGGCCCCTGGTGCTCGGCAAAACGCTGCGCCGGTTCCGCCAGTGCGGCGATATCACTGCGTACCGGGTTGCCGGTATGTAGCGCTGCAAATTGCGGCGCAAAAGCCCCCGGGAAGGCTTCCAACACCCGGGTACTCAGACGCGCCAGAATACGGTTAGTCAGCCCAGGGATGGCGTTCTGCTCGTGCACCAGCAACGGCTTTCTTAATAACCAGGCAGCCAAACCACCGGGACCACTGGCAAAACCGCCCATCCCCAGCACCACATCCGGATTTACCTGACGCAGCACCGCCAGCGCCTGCCAGAGCGCGCGCAGCAAGCTAAAGGGGGCTAATAGTAGACTCAGGCGTCCCTTGCCCCGCAGTCCGCTGACCGTGATCGCGTGTAGCTTAATACCGGCTTCGGGTACCAGCCGCGTTTCCAGCCCGCGCTGACTGCCCAGCCACTCGATATGCCAGCCCTGCTGCCGTAGCCAGTCGGCAGTCGCCAGGGCAGGAAAGACATGGCCACCGGTGCCGCCCGCCATCACTAACAGGGTTTTGGACGCCGTCATGTCGCAGCTCCCTGTTTAGCCTTATGGCTGGCCTTCTTCTTAGCCTTTTTTTTATCCGGCTGTTCAGCGATCTGCTGCCGATAGCGTTCCAGCTGAATCCGCGACAACATCGCCAGCATCGCCATACAGACCAGCAGGCTACTGCCCCCGTAGCTCACCAGCGGCAGGGTCAGCCCTTTGGTCGGCAGCACCCCGGCGTTAACACCGATATTGATCAACGCCTGACCGGCAAACATAATGCCGATGCCATACGCGACATAGGCGTGATAACGCAGCCCCTGCTCCTCGGCACGCCTACCGATATAAAAGATCCGCATCACCAGCAGCGCAAACAGCAGCACCACGACCAGGGCGCCGATCAGCCCCAGCTCTTCGGCCAGCACCGAGAACACAAAATCGGTATGCGCCTCGGGCAGATAAAACAGCTTCTGCACACTATTGCCCAGTCCCAATCCAAACCATTCACCCCGCCCGAAGGCGATCTGCGCCTGGGATAGCTGATAGCCCGCGCCAAAGGGATCGGCCCAGGGGTTCCAGAACGAGGTAACCCGCTCCCAGCGGTACGGCGAGGAGATCACCATGATCGCCGCCGCCCCGATCGCGCCGATGACCACGATCAGAAACTGCCACAGCACCATGCCGCTGAGAAAGATCATCCCCAGTACCGTGCCGCCCAGCACCACTACCGCGCCAAAGTCCGGCTCTAGCAGCAGCAGACACATAAACAAACCCAGCACCCCCATGGGTTTGAGAAAGCCACTCAACTGGGTCCGCACCTCATCCAGGCGCCGTACCAGATAGCCACTCATGTAGAGAATCATAAAAAACTTAGCCAGCTCGGAGGTCTGGATATTGATCGGCCCGAGGCGAATCCAGCGGGTAGAGCCATTGACCTTATGGCCGATCCCCGGAATTAGCACCACCACCAGCAGGATAAAGCCCAGCAACAACCACCAATGCCCGGTCTGGTACCAAAACCGCATCGGCACCAGATAGACCACCAGCGCTCCACCCAGGGCCACGACCATAAACACGCCGTGCTTCAGGGCGTGATAGAAGGGCGAGCCATAATCCTTATTGGAGACCTCCATCGACGCCGAGGTGATCATTAAAAAGCCAATCGCCAGCAGGCTCAGCGCACTGATCAGCAGCAGCGGATCATAGGGCCGGGCCTGGGTGGCAAACTGTGGTCGACGCCACCGCCAACTCGGCAACGCCAGGGGGAGCGTCAGCTTCATGCATCCCCCCCCGGCACTAATCCCTGCACCGCCGCAACAAAGCACTGACCACGGTGTTCAAAACCGGTAAACATATCGAAGCTGGCGCAGGCCGGGGACAGCAATACCAGATCGCCCGGCTGGGCTAACTGCTGCGCCGCCTGCACCGCGCCCTCCAACGTCAGCTGATGCTGGCAGCCTGTCTGTCCTGCCAATACCGCTGCGATCGCCTCGGCATCCCTACCGATCAACAGTGCCGCGCGTCCCCAGCGGCGCATCGGCTCGCCGAGGGCGGTAAAATCCGCGCCCTTGCCGTCGCCGCCGGCGATCAGCACAATTTTGCCGCTCAGCTCCGCACCCAGGCCGCTGATGGCCGCCAGCGTCGCCCCGACATTGGTGCCTTTGGAATCGTTGTAATAGGTCACGCCATCGAGCTCGCGTACCCACTGGCAACGATGCTCTAGTCCGCCAAAATGGCGCAGGGTCTCGAGCATCGAGTCGATCGGCAAGCCGACCGCGTCACCGAGCGCCAACGCCGCCAACGCATTGGCCTGATTATGACTGCCCCGCAGTTGCATCTGAGTCACCGGCATTAACGGGGTTAAGCCTTTGGCAAGAAACTGTTCGCCATCTTGCAGCAACAGCCCAAACTGCTGCAGATCGGGACGCGCTAACCGAAAGCTCACCTGCGGAATAGCATCCGAGAGCAGTGGCCGGGTCAGCAGATCATCGGCGTTGTAGACCGCGTGCCGGCAGTTCCGGTATACCCGTTGCTTGGCGCGATGATAGGCGCTCAGATCGGGATAACGGTCCATATGATCAGGGCTGATGTTGAGAATGGTCGCCGCCGCAGCCTGCAGCAATTCGGTGGTCTCCAGCTGAAAGCTGGATAACTCCAACACATACAGCGCTTTCTCCCCCCCCGCTAACAGGTCCAGTACCGGGGTACCCAGATTGCCGCCGACCCCAACATCGACTCCGGCAGCAGCGGCCATCTCAGCCACCAGCGTGGTCACAGTACTCTTGGCATTGGAGCCGGTGATCGCCACAATTGGCGCGCTAACGGCCTGACAGAACAGATCGATATCGCCGACAATCTCCACGCCGGCCCGTTCCGCCGCGACGATCGCCGCGTTATTACGCGACACCCCGGGACTGACCAGTAGCCGATTGGCACCTGTTAGCCAGTCGCTATCCAGTGCCCCACAGCGCACCTCAACCCCAGGATATGCCAGCTTAAATACGGAGAGGTTGGCCGGCTGTTCGCGGGTATCGGCCACGGCAAACGGCTTACCCTGGGCGGTCAGAAAACGGGCGCAAGAGAGCCCGGTCTTGCCCAGACCGATGATAATCGTAAAGCTATCGCTGCCGATCAACTGCATACTCATATCTGCTCTAACGTATCTTTAACGTATTTTTAACGAGGCCAGGCCGACCAGCACCAAAATCACGGTGATGATCCAGAACCGCACGATTACCCGCGGTTCGGGCCAACCTTTGAGTTCGAAATGGTGATGAATCGGCGCCATGCGGAAGATCCGCCGACCGGTGAGCTTGAAGGAGGCGACCTGCAGGATCACCGACACCGTCTCCATCACAAACACCCCACCCATAATCACCAGCACCAGCTCCTGACGCACGATTACCGCCACCACACCCAGGGCCGCACCCAGCGCCAACGCCCCGACATCACCCATAAACACCTGCGCAGGATAGGTGTTAAACCATAGAAAGCCCAGCCCCGCACCCACCATCGAACCGCAGAAAATAATCAATTCGCCCGAGCCTGCGACATAGGGGATCTGCAGGTATTGCGCGAATTTGACGTTGCCGCTGAGGTAGCAGAACACCGCCAGCGCACCGGCCACCAGCACGGTTGGCATGATCGCCAGACCATCCAGGCCATCGGTCAGATTCACGGCGTTGGAGGTGCCGACGATCACAAAATAGGTAAAAACGATAAACGCCAGCCCCATCTCGATCGACACGCTCTTGATAAAGGGCAGGATCAGCTGGGTTTCGACCGGGCTGCTGGCGGTCAGATACAGGGCGATCGCCGCTCCCGCGCCGCCGACCGATTGCCACAGGTATTTCCAGCGCGCCGGTAAGCCACGCGAATTTTTCTCCACCACCTTGCGATAATCATCTACCCAGCCGATCGCGCCGAACAGCAGGGTGACCAACAACGAGATCCACACATAACGATTGCTCAGGTCGCTCCACAGCAGCGTGCTGATGGTGATCGCAATCAGGATCAGCACGCCTCCCATCGTCGGAGTACCCGCCTTACTGAGATGACTCTGGGGGCCGTCATTGCGCACCGACTGGCCAATCTGGTAGTGCTGCAGCTTACGGATCATCAGCGGGCCAAACAGCACCGAGATCGTCAGCGCCGTCAGGATGCCAAGGATCGCCCGCAGAGTCAGGTACTGGAACACCGAAAAACCACTGATATAGCCTGACAGCAGATCCGATAAAATTAACAACATGTATCGATCACCCTTTGTTTGTCAGGCCGGTAACGACCTGCTCCATCGCCGCACTGCGGGAACCTTTGATTAACACCGAGGTATCGGCATCCAACAGCGGCAGCAACGCACTTAACAACGTCTGTTTATCGTCAAAAATCTGGGCCTTTACCTGCGCCTGTTGTGCAAAGGCGTTGCCGGTATGGGCGGCCAGCGCGCCTACCGTGTACACGCCATCCAGCTGCAGATCAGCCGCAAAAGCCCCCAGCTCGGCGTGCAGTTGGGCGGCCTCAGACCCCAGCTCTGCCATATTGCCCAACACCAGCAGACGCTTACCCGGCAGTGATGCCAATACTTGGATCGCAGCTTTTACCGACTCCGGGTTGGCGTTGTAGCTGTCATCGATGACCCGCGCGCCCTTCTGCCCGACCAAAGAGGCCAGCCGCCCGCTAACCCCCTGATAGGACTCTAAGCCGCTGCAGATCTGCTCCAGACGGAACCCCAGGGCATCGGCAGCCGCAGCAGCGGCTAAGGCATTGGCGACCATGTGCAGACCCAGCACCTGCAGATGGACCTCCGCCTGCCCCGTCGTGGTATGCAGCACAAAACGGCAGCAACCGTTGACGCCGGTTTCCAGATCACTGGCGTACAGATCCGCCAGTGCAGAGTTCATACTAAAGGTGCGCAGCTTGCGGCCCTCGAGCTGATCGAGCCAATAGCCACAGTGGGCATCATCGAGATTGACCACCGCCACGCCGTCGGCATGGAGCCCTACGAATATTTCACTCTTGGCCTCCACCACCGCCTGCAGGCTGCCGAAACCCTGCAGATGGGCCGCCGCGGCATTGTTTAAGATGGCGATATCCGGCTGCGTTAAGGCCGTGGTATAAGCGATCTCTCCCCGGGCACTGGCACCCAGTTCGACCACCGCATAGCGGTGCTCCGGCTGCAAAGCCAGCAGCGTCAGAGGGGCACCGATATCGTTATTCAGATTGCCCCGGGTCGCCAGCACCGGGGCCTGCTGTTCCAGCACTCGCGCCAGCATCTCCTTAACACTGGTCTTGCCACTGCTGCCGGTGATCGCCACTACCGGACCGCTAAACTCCTGACGATGTAGTTTGGCTAACTGCCCCAGGGCTATCCGGGTATCCTTGACCCGCAACTGCGGCAGCTCGCTGGGCTGCAGCTCGGTGACGATCGCCGCGACCGCCCCCGCTTGGCGCGCCTGCTCCACAAACAGATCGCCGTTAAAATGGGGCCCGCGCAGCGCCACAAACAGATCACCCGGTTTAAGGTTGCGGCTATCGGTGCAAACCGCTTGAATGGCCCGCTGGTCATCCCCCTGCACGGCCAATGCTTGCAATGGTGCCTGCAACTGCCTCAGGGTCCAGTTAGTCAGCATCCGGTGCCCTCCAAGCAGCCTTGTACGATCTCTATATCGCTAAAGGGATAACGCACCCCCTTGATCTCCTGATAATTTTCATGGCCTTTGCCGGCGATTAGTACCACATCGCCAGCAGCGGCCTGCTGGATGATCTGCTCGATCGCCAGGCGTCGATCGACTTGGCACAGCACCCGCTCTGGACGCGCTAGGCCGGCCACCAGCGCATCAATAATGGTCTGCGGCTCCTCAGAGCGCGGATTGTCACTGCTGATCAACAATCGATCGGCGCGCCGTTCCGCCACCGCTGCCATCTGCGGCCGCTTGCCGCAATCCCGGTCGCCGCCACAACCGAACAGACACCAGAGCTGCCCATCCGCATGTTCACGTAACGAAGCCAGGGCTTTATCCAGGGCGTCCGGGGTGTGGGCATAATCCACCACCACCAGCGGCTTATTAGCCGCCGTGAACGCCTGCATCCGCCCCTCGACGCCTGGGAGTTGATTGAGCACCTCCACCGCAGCCAACGCCTCGACACCGCTATGCAGGAGCACGGCTAGGGCGCTGAGCAGGTTATACAGATTAAAATGCCCCAGCAGTGAGCTGTTGATCTGCAGTTCGCCCCAAGGGCTGGCAATGACCGCTTCGATACCGCCAGGATGCAAGCGGCTGCGGAGGATACGCAACTGCTTGGCGGCGGGCTGCGGCTGCTCACCGATCAGAATCGTATCCACGTCCGCGGACAGACGCTGCCATAGCAGCCGCCCAAAGGGATCATCGCTATTGATCACCGCCTGCTTGACCCCAGTATCCAGAAACAGCCGCGCCTTGGCCTCCGCGTAGGCTTCCATAGAGCCGTGATAGTCGAGATGATCACGACTCAGGTTGGTAAACACCGCCTGGTCGAACGCCACCCCAGCAACCCGTTGCTGCTGTAGCGCGTGCGAGGAGACCTCCATCGCTACCGCGACCGCACCCTGGTCTCTAAGCTGCGCCAGCAACTGCTGCAACCGTACCGCATCCGGGGTGGTGTGGGTCGCGGTTTGCAGCGCCCCGATAAAACCGTTGCCAGTGGTGCCGATCAGCGCGGTTTTTCGGCCCAGCTGGGTTAATGCCTGGGCGATAAAATGGCTGCAGGAGGTCTTACCATTGGTGCCGGTAATACCGATCATCTGCAGCGCCTGGCTGGGCTGTCGATAAAAGCGCGCCGCCAGGTCGGCCTGACACCGAGCCAGATTCGCCACGGCAATCACCGGCACCCCGGGATCGGCAAGATCCATAAGGTCATCGCAAGCCACCGCGACCGCGCCCTGCGCTACCGCCGCATCGATAAACTGACTGGCGTCATAATGCTCACCGCGGCAAGCCAGAAACAGGTCGCCGCCCTGAATGCGGCGGCTGTCGTTACTGATCCCGGTCACCTGCTGTGAGGCGCTGCCCGGCGGCATATTACTGCCGGGGAACAGTGCCTGCAAAGTCATCGAGTAGCCAGGGGTCATGGACTTTTCCAGGCTAACTGCTGCTCTATCGGCAGGCCTAACTTATCCGGTGCGACATTCATCAGTCTCAGGGTACCGGCCATGATCCGCGAAAATACCGGCGCGGCCACTTCGCCGCCGTAATACTCCTGCCCCTGAGGTTCATCGACCACCACGATGGCGACAAACCGAGGATTGTCTATCGGTGCCACGCCCGCAAATACCGCGACATACTGATCATCCTCGTAGCCGTTAGCGCCCACCTTGTGCACGGTTCCGGTCTTGCCGCCGACCCGAAACGCTGGCACCTGCGCCCGACTGCCGGTGCCACCTTTCAAGGTCACCTGCTCCATCATATCCAGCACCTGACGCGCCACCAGCTCGGGCATAATCCGCTCACCCGGCATCGGCAATTCGGTTTTCAGTAACGACAGATCACGACGGATACCGCCCCCCCCAAACGCCATATAGGACTGCGCCAACTGCAGTGGGGTGACCGACAGCCCGTAGCCATAGGACATGGTGACTCGTTCTACCAGACGTTTTTCTGGCACATAAGGCAACGAGCCCACCCGCTCACCGGGGAACCCGCTACCGGTTGCACGCCCTAGACCGGCATTAAAAAACATATTGCGAATCGCGCCAGACTCCAGACTCAGCGCCAGCTTGCTGGCGCCGACGTTACTGGATTTACTGATGATATGACTCAGATCCAGGACGCCGTAATTTTTGTGGTCACGAATGGTGCTATTTTTCACCCGCAGGTAGCCTGGCGAGGTATCGATCTCGCTGCTACGGGTGTATTGACCACTGGCCATCGCCGCGGCGATGGTCAGCGGCTTCATGGTCGAGCCGGGCTCAAAGGTATCGGTCGTGGCCCGATTACGCAGATGCGCAACTTTTAGGTCGCTGCGATCATTAGGGTTGTAGGAGGGCTGATTCACCATCGCCAGCACCTCGCCGGTCGCAACATCCAGCACCACGGCCGAACCCGAACGTGCCTGATGCTGCTGTACCGCCGCCTTCAGCTCACGATAGGCCAGATATTGAATCCGCAGATCGATACTCAGCGATAGGTCCTTGCCCGGACTCGCCTGGGTCAGATCCTGAATATCCTTGATGGTGCGACCCAATCGATCCTTTAATACCCGCTTGCTACCCTCACCGCCCTGCAGCCATTGATCGTACGCCAGCTCCATCCCCTCTTGACCGACGCCATCGACATTGGTAAAGCCCACCAGATGGGTCGCAACTTCTGCCGCCGGGTAGTAACGCTTATACTCGCTCTGGCTATAGACGCCGGAGATCCCCAACGCCAACACCCGCTGCGCATCAGCAGGTGCCATCTGCCGATTCAGATAGACGAACTTCTTATCTACACTGGCATCTAGCAGCCGCTGCAAGCGCGCCAAAGGCATATCCAGCGCGCTGGCTAACGCACGAATCTGCGAGTGGTCCGCCACAAACTCACGCGGATCAAACCAGGGACTCTCCACCGGCGCACTCACCGCCAAGGGCTCACCATTACGATCCAGAATCATCCCCCGATGCGCGGGAATACTAACCACCCGTAAACTCCGGGCATCCCCCTGGCCTTGTAAAAACTCATCTTCGAACAGGTGCAGATAGACGATCTTCGCCGCCACCATCAACCCCAATACCGACAGCAACAACAACACCAGACGAAACCGCCAAGTGTAGGACAACGCTGCAGCCGGCGCGTTCATCTAGCGTACCACCACGATGTCATCAGGCGATGGCACGTACATATCCAACCTCTGGGTTACCATTTTTTCGATCCGGCCGTGCGCAGCCAAGGCACTCTGCTCCAGCAGTAACTGGCCCCACTCGACCTCCAGGGCATTACGCTGCTGCAACTGCTGCTGCTGGGTATTAAAATCCTGACGGTAGAGAAAGGCGCTGTAGATCACCATCAACGCACTTAAGATCAGCGCAACCACCACCACCACCAGCACCA
Source organism: Motiliproteus sp. (assembly GCA_041586735.1). GTDB lineage: Bacteria > Pseudomonadota > Gammaproteobacteria > Pseudomonadales > Balneatricaceae > Motiliproteus. The sequence continues at coordinate 261,870 of JBFGZQ010000001.1, read as the reverse complement.
GCGCCTGCAGCGACAGACTCAGACATCTAGCCTGAGCGCCGAGTTCCCCAACCCTGGCGACGATGCACTTGACCATCATCGACTACGCCAACTTTTCTGCAATACGCATGATGGCGCTACGCGAACGCACGTTGTCACTCACTTCCGCATCGCTAGCCTTACGCGCCTTGCCTATGGCTTTCAGACGCTGATTAAGCAGCGCTTGAGGGACCGGCAGCCCCAGTGGCGCTTCATCCCCACGGACATGCTTACGTATAAAGCGCTTAACAATCCGATCCTCAAGCGAATGAAAGCTGATAACCACCAGCCGGCCACCCACGTTAAGCCCCTCCAGCGCCTGTTCAAGACAGGCGGTCAGATCGTCCAACTCACTGTTTATAAATATACGAATGCCCTGAAACGCCCGGGTTGCCGGGTTTTTACCTCGCTCCCACTTTGGATTAGCGACCTTAACAATCTCCGCCAATCGCGCGGTTGTCGTTATCGGCTGCTTCTGCCGTTCGGCCACAATTGCCTTGGCGATGCGCCGGGAAAAACGTTCTTCGCCATACAGATACATCACGTCAGCGATCTCTTTTTCGTCCGCCCGCGCGAGCCATTGCGCCGCACTCTCACCCACCTGGGTGTTCATGCGCATATCCAGCGGCCCATCATGGAGAAAACTAAAACCGCGCTGCGGATCATCCAGCTGCGGCGAGGAGACCCCCAGGTCTAGCAACACGCCATCGAGTGAACCCATCAGGCCGCGCCGCTCCAGCTCGCACCGCAGCTGGGCAAAAGAATCATGAACAATTTCAAAGCGCCCATCCTGCTGCTGTAACTGTTCTGCGACGGCGATCGCCTGAGGATCCTTGTCGAACCCCAGCAACCGCCCCTCGGCACTCAGCTGCGACAAGATCACCCGCGAGTGACCACCGCGGCCAAAGGTACCGTCCACATAACTGCCCGCGGGGTTGGTTATCAGCAGCTCTACCGCTTCATCCAGCAGTACAGTTTTGTGCTTAAATGGGTCACTCATCGGCAGTCCTATAACGACAGATCGTTCAATTCACCCAGCAAGGCAGCGGTATCAGCCGATGAATCCATATAACCATTTCGGGTCTCGAGCCACCTGTGCTCCGACCAGATCTCAAATTTATTACCCTGTCCCAGCAGCACTACGCGCCTGTCGATCTCGGCAAAATCACGTAAGGGTGCTGATAACAACAACCGGCCATTGCCATCCATATCGACCTCGGTGGCGTGGCCCAAGATGGTTCTGCGTAGCAACCGACCCGACTGCGAATAACTCGGCAGCGCCACGATCTTCTGCTCAACAAGATCCCACTCGGGCTTGGTATGCAGGGTCAAACACTTGTCCAGCGGATCGATGGTCACAAACAACTGACCCGCGCAGCACTCCATCAGGCGCTCGCGGTAACGCGTTGGCATAGCCATGCGTCCCTTGGCATCCAGATTGATCTCGCTGATTCCGCTGAACATCACCCGATTCCAACTAAAAAACCACTTTTACCCACATCTGCCCACTATAGCACACCAAATAAGATTAACTAACACTTTACCCCCCTGCCAGCAACCATTAACCCGACTTTTACTCAGGCCATAAGCCCCAGACATACAGGGCACCTTTAAAACGTCAAAAAGATTAAATAAACTAAATTAAAACAATAGGTTGATTTAAACAAAATACACTAGACGGTGCACTTAGCGTCCAGCAACACCTGTAACACACTGCGGTTTTAGGCAGCAATTGCCAGGGATCCAGACCAGGCCTGGAACCGCGTGCCGAGTCGATGATAATGATCAGCTTTCCCCGTTATTGGACCCACGCAGGAGGTCGTGCACACAGATAATCCAACAGAGCTCATACCACCCGCTATTCATGCGTCTACCCCACTGAGACCGCTCAATACCGAGACCTTGTTGCGCGCTTATCGGCAGCACAAGCCCTGCCTATTCCGCTGTCGGGTGATAAATCACCAAACTTCGTGTCGCATCAACAACAGTTACGCAAAGAGATCTCACCAATACTTAGCGGTATCAACAACATCATCCCGCGCCAATAACAGCGAAACGACGCCATGCACCCCGATACGACCTTTACACCCTGGCTTGAATGGCTGGATAGCCAGCAGCAGATGCTGGATTCCACCATCGAGCTATCGCGGATCAATTCCGGTACTTTTAATACCGAGGGCGTCAATGCCGTTGCCGAGACCGTCAACCGAATCAGCAACATGCTGGGTGGTGAGCGGGAATTTATCGAGGTGGCACCCTATCTGTCGGTCGATCACAACGCTGAGACGGTAGCGCAACCGCTGGGCAGGGCACTGCGGATAACGATACGATTAGTACGCGGGCCTAAGACCCTACCAAGGACAACAGATGAAAGCCTTTGAAGCCAACTTTGACGGCCTGGTCGGACCGACCCACAACTATGCCGGACTCTCTTTCGGTAACATCGCCTCCAAAGACAGCCATGCCAGCACCGCCAACCCTAAACTGGCAGCCAAACAGGGGCTGCTGAAGATGAAAGCACTGCACGACATGGGGATGATGCAGGGCGTTTTGGCGCCGCAGGAGCGGCCCGATATCCATACCCTGCGCCGGATCGGCTTCAGCGGCAGCGATGCCCAAGTGCTGGCCCAGGCTGCTCGTCAGGCACCGCGCATTCTGGAGGCCTGCTGCTCGGCGTCGAGTATGTGGGCTGCCAATGCCGCCACTATCTCGCCCAGCGCCGACACCCTCGATAGCCGGGTCCACTTTACCCCGGCCAATCTAACCAACAAGTTTCACCGTTCGATCGAACACCATACCACCGGCCAGATTCTAGCGGCGACCTTTCCCGGCGAACATCACTTTAACCACCACCAGGCACTGCCAGGGATCGAGCATTTCGGCGATGAAGGCGCGGCCAACCATACCCGTCTGTGCCATGAATATGGCCAACCCGGGGTCGAATTCTTTGTCTATGGCCGCCACGCATTCGACGCCAGTCGGCCGCAACCTAGGCGTTACCCCGCCCGGCAAACGTTTGAAGCCTCGCAGGCGATCGTACGCTCCCACCAACTCAACAGTACCAAGGTCGTTTATGCCCAGCAGAACCCGGATGTGATCGATCAGGGAGTATTTCATAACGACGTCATCGCCGTGGGTAACCGCAACCTGCTACTGTGCCACAAACAGGCATTCCTCGATCAGGACCGAGTGAAGAGCGACTTGCAACGGCTATTCAGCGCTCAAAACCCTGGCCAAACCCTGCATATTATTGAGATCAGCTGCGACCAACTCAGCATCCAGGATGCGGTCAAGAGCTACCTGTTCAACTCACAGCTGCTGAGCCTGGCTGATGGCCAGCAACTGCTGATAGCGCCGCAAGAGTGTCGTAATAACCCCCAGGCTTGGGCGCTGCTGCAGCAGATTAAAGCCGATGACAACCCGATCAGCGATATCCGAGTATTTGATCTCAAACAAAGTATGAGCAATGGCGGCGGTCCCGCCTGCCTGCGATTGCGAGTAGTGCTGAACGAGCAGGAAATTGCCGCCACCAACCCGGCCACGTGGATAAATGACGCCCTATTTATCCGGCTTAATCGCTGGATCGATCAGCACTACCGTGACCGATTGCGGGCCGAAGACCTGGCCGATCCGGCTCTGCTAGTCGAATCACGCACCGCCCTTAACGAGCTGACCGAAATTCTCAACCTAGGCTCGGTCTACCCGTTTCAGCGCTAAGCACCAACAACCTCCAAAGCCTGGACGCTGGAGCAAGGCAAACCCTCTCATAAAACCGCCACGAGATGGCCGAGGCGGCTGGCAGCGACCATCGGCCCATAGTCGTTACCTGTTTTGCTGCAGATAGGCGCTCAACTTGGCCGCCGGCAGGTAACCCGGTACCAGCGAACCATCCTCAAATACCAGCGCCGGCGTGCCCGTCACGCCAAACTCGGTGCCCATCGCGTACTGCTCGGCAACCGGATTGACACAGTCTCTGAAGGGGACTTGGCCACCACTCTTAGCCGTCGTCATCGCTGTCTTACGGTCATCGGCACACCAGACCGACACCATCTCCTGATAGGTTCTAGACTGCAGCCCGGCACGCGGGAAGGCCAGATAGCGGATCTCTATGCCCGCCCTATTGTATTCAGCCATCTCACCATGGAGCTTCTGGCAATAGCCACAATCGATATCGGTAAAGGCATAGACTACCGCGGTGGTCTCCGCTGTGGGTGAAAAAATCACCATATCATCTTTATTCAGCCCCTTTAGGGTCTGGGCCCGCTGACCCTTTTGGCGCTGCTCGCTCAGGTTGACGAATCGCTCTCCCTGAACCTGAAACAGCTTACCGAGCACAAAGTGCTCGCCATTGGCGCTGCTAAAGAGGATCTCGCCGGTATCGATCTCCACCTCATACAAGCCATCGATCGGTGAGGGCTTAATGGTACGGATCTGAATCGCCTGATTCACCACTTTCAGGTGTTGGGTGATCGCCTGGACCATCGCCTCGGTCACTGGGGCCGCCAGGGTGGAGCCGCTGCCAGCCAGCAGTAATACAGAGAGCACATAAGCCGATAAACGCATAATTACCTCTAATCTCAGAAAACAGTCGTTGCGGAACCTGAAGGTTGGAGCCCCGATAACAGCACAAGTTCAGCCGCGCGGGTGGTGCTGTTGATGCAGCGATTGTAAACGCTGCTGAGCAATATGAGTATAGATCTGGGTCGTGGATAGGTCGCTGTGTCCGAGCAACAGCTGCACCACCCGCAGATCGGCGCCGTGATTGAGCAGGTGGGTGGCGAACGCATGGCGTAGCGTATGCGGTGACAACGGTTTATCGATGCCCGCCTCCCGTGCATACAGCTTGACCCGGTACCAGAACGTCTGCCGGGTCATCTGAGTACCCCGGCTGCTGGGAAACAGCACTTCGCTATCTGCCTGCGGCAACAGCAACACGCGTCCTTGGCGCAGATAGCGCGCCAACCACTCCAGAGCAATCTCGCCCAAGGGCACTAGACGCTCTTTATTGCCCTTGTCCAGGATCCGCACCACACCTTGGCGCATATTGACCATCGATACCTGCAGCGAGATCAGTTCACTGACCCTAAGACCGCAGCCATAGAGGAGTTCGAGCATCACCCGGTCACGAAAACCGATCGGCTGCTGAGGATCCGGCGCCGCCAGCAACGCCTCCACATCCGGCTCAGATAACAGCTGAGGCAGCGGCCTGACCTGTTTAGGACTATCGATCTGCAGGGTCGGATCCTGTGCGATCCGCTGCTCTCTGAGCTGATAACGAAAAAAACCCCGCAGGCAAGAGAGCATTCGCGCGGTCGATGCCGGGCTATAACGCTTGCGCAGACGCAGGTTGAGGTAGCGCTGAATATCGGTCCGCTCGGTCACCATCAAGGATTGATCCGACTCCTCCAGCCAAGCTGCAAACAGTTTTAGGTCGCGTCGGTACGAGCACAACGAGTTATCGCTAAGCCCTTTTTCGTGCCAAATTGCGTCGAGATAGCCCTCGATCTCGGCATAACCCGGATAGGTGTGTAGTGCTGCTGTTGTCATGCCCCCTTTATACCACCCTCATCAGCCCGCCGGTACGCTTATCCCTCATCTATGCCTCATCCCCAGCTATTCACCTGACAGCCACCTAGGCTCACTAGGCATGCGTCTGTCAGGCCAGCAACGCAGGCGCAGATGCGCGGATTGGCGGGTTGTTGTGGCGCTCGCATGGGCCGACGGCCAAGGGTTCAGCACCCCTGTTTTGGGGTTAACCCGGGTTAAAAAATAAGTGGGGGCAGATAAAGCTTTCTTCGCTTTCTACAAATTATTTATAAAAAGTCTGATCTGACCCCACTAACTCTGTGGTTGTAGAAAGCCAGTTCCTGCTGACCCTGGGCGCGGTCTTCGGAGTAATTCATATCTAAAATGATCTCCGAGGATGGCTTGGCATAACTGCCGACAAAGGTCTCAACAAACTACTTTAGAATTCTGGCACAACAAAATATCCCTGCAGTTCATGAAGCTGGCGTCGATGCAAGCGCGCAATCTGCTCGACCACCTCTTCGCCGTTCGCCAGCAAATGGATTTCGATCCGTCTCCGATCCTTTAGCGAGCGACGACGTTCGACGAATCCCAGCTTCTCACATCGTGAGATCAACGCGACGACGCCGTGCTGTTGTTTCTGCAACCTCTCGGCAAGCTCACCGACTGTAGCCCAGTCGCGGCCCGGATAACCTTTCACATGCAGCATCATCAGGTACTGCAGCGGCGTAATCCCATGCTCGCGAGCCACCTCCTCGCTAAAGTGGACAAATTTCCGTATCTGGTAACGGAAATCCGCCAGTTTTTCGAAATCGGCTTTGTTCAACGGCAAGACATCTGAATTCGGCACAAGGCACCTTTGAGCGACAAATATGAGTGCTTATTATCGCACCCCTATCCGCCGCCGTCAGCCAGCAACCGCCACCGTGCCGAACAAGTATGCTAACGCCATCAGTGCATTAGCACGATCTGCATCAGCAGCAACCAGGCGAACAATCCGGCACCCGAAATCACCGATGCCATTTGCATAGCCCGAAGGTTTTCGTGCATGCCAAACAGCGCGTAAGTACCGTGGTAGATTAAGCCGAACGAACAACACATCGCTACTGCACCGACTACGATGTTGAAGATCAAGCTTGGCACCAACAAGGCCAGCGAGGAGATCCACAACGGAATCGGCGCAATGGTGGCCAGCGTGAAGCACTCGTGATAACCGGCGGCAACATCGTTGGTTTTTAAAACGATGTGAATAAGCCACGCCATCGCTGGAACGGTAAGCAGTTCGGCAACAAAAAATATTGCCGCTGCACTCTGCCATTGGGCAGGCAATACGCCAGCCGCAAAGACATCGCCATAGTTGCTACCTGCGTAATAGATCATCGCCGGCGGCAATATGGAAAAGGGCAACACTAACAACGCGAACAAGCGAGCGATTGATGGATGAATCCGGATCACTTCGTCCCAACCTTTGTGGAAAGAAAGAATCATCTTGGGTGTTTGCATCAGGTTCATAACAGACTCCTTGATTTCTCCGGATACCCATTATCCGGATTCAATAAATGGAAACCGCGACCCGCGAAGCAGGATCAAGCCGGCCTCACAAACTAAACATATCATATTATGATACAATATCAAGAGTCACTTTTCCAAAGTCAAGCTCGGCACTCAAAATATGCATACAGGTCGGAAATACTGCTACCCATCCAAAACTAAGCACGCCAAACACCAGTGATCATCAACATCCGCTTCGCTCCGAGCCGGTCGACTAGAAAACCAATGCAGAGCACTTATTTTTGAAGACAACCTTTTTACGAGACTCAGCGGCCCAGCGCCCGGAGCACCTCCGCAAGGTTCTTCACAGAGATCTCTAACTCCTCCGGAGTATAGGCGGCAAAACCCATGAGGAAACCAGCCCTGTCTCTCTTCGATGCATACAGCGCCGTCAACCCTAGAAGATCAAGACCCGCGCATCGCGCGCTATCAATAACTTGGCACTCAGACATGTCACGAATAAAAAGACAGGACATTTGCATACCGCCTACAGGTACTTTCGGTTCAACAAAATCAACTAGATACTTGCGTACAAGTTGCACCAACACCTTGAGTAGATCCGCATAGATGCCCCGCATGGCACGTACATGCGCACCAAAATGGCCACCGTCCATGAAACGCGCTAACGTTAGCTGGGGAATTGACGCGCTGTGCCCATCCAGCAATGTTCGCGCTACTGTCATAGGCGCCTATGTGGCGGTGAACCCTGTCGATGCCTTGCGGTACTCGCTAAGGTATTTCTAAGCCGCCTATGTGGCGGTGAACGAGCTGCTGGTCCTGGTGCTGATCCTGGTCCTTTTCTAAGCCGCCTATGTGGCGGTGAACTATATAAGCGGATCGATAACCGGCCCCCGCTCTTTCTAAGCCGCCTATGTGGCGGTGAACATCAGGCCACCGGTGAGCTGGAAGGATAAACTTTTCTAAGCCGCCTATGTGGCGGTGAACCTATACGACACCGCCGAGGTGATCGCCTGGATTTTCTAAGCCGCCTATGTGGCGGTGAACAAAGCCGAGTTCGTCAGCTTTGATTCCGAGATTTTCTAAGCCGCCTATGTGGCGGTGAACTCTACGGCGCGCCCCACAAGATCGGCCAAGGCTTTCTAAGCCGCCTATGTGGCGGTGAACAATCACGTCGCGGCGCTGCTCAAGAAGTTGGCTTTCTAAGCCGCCTATGTGGCGGTGAACGATGACCACTTGGGTGAAATTGCCACCTGGTTTTTCTAAGCCGCCTATGTGGCGGTGAACTATTGCGTGAAGGCGCGAAGCCCTGGGGGATTTTTCTAAGCCGCCTATGTTGCGGTGAACCATTAGTGGTTAAAACCGGCGAGATTATAAGCTTTCTAAGCCGCCTATGTGGCGGTGAACCATTAGTGGTTAAAACCGGCGAGATTATAAGCTTTCTAAGCCGCCTATGTGGCGGTGAACGGGGCTAACCATGTTGTTGGGAGCAACAAAAATTTCTAAGCCGCCTATGTGGCGGTGAACGGTCCTGGTGCTGATCCTGGTGCTGAGCTGCTTTTCTAAGCCGCCTATGTGGAGGTGAACGACGCTGTCGTAAGCGGCCTGCTTTTCGTCCTTTTCTAAGCCGCCTATGTGGCGGTGAACGGCGGTACTGGGTGGCCGTAGTCGCGCCAAGATTTCTAAGCCGCCTATGTGGCGGTGAACATGCAACGCGATTATGCGCAAGACCTACGGCTTTTCTAAGCCGCCTATGTGGCGGTGAACTTAAGGAGTATCTGCAGCAATGCCGCCGCTATTTTCTAAGCCGCCTATGTGGCGGTGAACGCGGCCGCCAGCGCCGAGCGGGGTATCGTTCTTTTCTAAGCCGCCTATGTGGCGGTGAACAGCGACGCGATTCTATAGCCGCTGGCGTAGTGTTTCTAAGCCGCCTATGTGGCGGTGAACTGCAGGATGAACTCTGCCGGATCGATCTGAGTTTTCTAAGCCGCCTATGTGGCGGTGAACTTATAAACGGCCACATCCAGCGCCTCGTTTCTTTTCTAAGCCGCCTATGTGGCGGTGAACACGGCCGGCAGCGAGGGCGACCCGTTCAACCTTTTCTAAGCCGCCTATGTGGCGGTGAACGTGACCTGAGACATATACCAGCGATGGTTGTATTTCTAAGCCGCCTATGTGGCGGTGAACAAAATACCCCCGGCATCGCTCGCCCAGCGCCATTTCTAAGCCGCCTATGTGGCGGTGAACCACCTCTCGGATGCGCAGGTCGATCTACTGCTTTTCTAAGCCGCCTATGTGGCGGTGAACTGTTTGCTCGTTGGTGATGCGCACCCGCATCATTTCTAAGCCGCCTATGTGGCGGTGAACGGGCTGGAGCAGCAGCAGCGGCGCGGCGTCGTTTTCTAAGCCGCCTATGTGGCGGTGAACGACTATGCCGATGCGCCAGATTCGCCGGAAAGTTTCTAAGCCGCCTATGTGGCGGTGAACGGTCAGGTAGTACGCCTGCGGGCGGCGGTAGCTTTCTAAGCCGCCTATGTGGCGGTGAACTCCCAGACCGCGAAGGTAATCCATTTAAATCATTTCTAAGCCGCCTATGTGGCGGTGAACGATCCTGATCCTGGTGCTGGTGCTGAGCTGCTTTTCTAAGCCGCCTATGTGGCGGTGAACGTAGAGGCCGCCGCGGGGCAGGACCATAGCGATTTCTAAGCCGCCTATGTGGCGGTGAACCGAAGGGCGCGGCGGGGATTCCCGTTTCGGCATTTCTAAGCCGCCTATGTGGCGGTGAACAAAAATAGGGCGATGGCGCGAGCTCCATTAAATTTCTAAGCCGCCTATGTGGCGGTGAACGGTGAGGGTAGAGAGCAGCCGTGCCGCCAGCATTTCTAAGCCGCCTATGTGGCGGTGAACGGTAAAGGGATCGCCCGACTTGTAGGCGTAGTTTTCTAAGCCGCCTATGTGGCGGTGAACTTTACGGTATTCGCTCAGGTAGTCGCGCATCATTTCTAAGCCGCCTATGTGGCGGTGAACACGTTATCGACGCCCTCGAACACCAGGGCGATTTTCTAAGCCGCCTATGTGGCGGTGAACGAGGGTAGCCAATATACAAAACCCGGTTGTCTTTTCTAAGCCGCCTATGTGGCGGTGAACAGGACACCTTCATCTCCTCGGCGCTGATTTTTTTTCTAAGCCGCCTATGTGGCGGTGAACGAAAAGACCCTCGCAGCCCTGGAGGCGATGCTTTTCTAAGCCGCCTATGTGGCGGTGAACGCGATCAGCGGTTGGCTCAAAGATGGGGGCTGTTTCTAAGCCGCCTATGTGGCGGTGAACGTGCGCGAGCTGCTGAGCAATGACGGCCTGCTTTTCTAAGCCGCCTATGTGGCGGTGAACCTGGCCTCACTGGCCTTGGTAGTGGCCGTATTTTTCTAAGCCGCCTATGTGGCGGTGAACCTCAGCTACTTTGATCTGCTTTAGCTCGGCCCTTTCTAAGCCGCCTATGTGGCGGTGAACATCACCGAGGCGCGGATATTGTTGAGCAGATTTTTCTAAGCCGCCTATGTGGCGGTGAACCGTTCCTTGCTGGTTTGTGTGGCTGGGTTAGTTTTCTAAGCCGCCTATGTGGCGGTGAACAACGCGCCCCAGATCCCCACCGCCCAGAGCCTTTTCTAAGCCGCCTATGTGGCGGTGAACTCCAGGGCATTGGCGAAAGCGCCACTGTTATCTTTCTAAGCCGCCTATGTGGCGGTGAACTGCTGATGCCGGGCTGATGCCGGGCTGATGCTTTTCTAAGCCGCCTATGTGGCGGTGAACGTCGCAGGGGTGGCTGCGTGTGTGCCACTGCCTTTCTAAGCCGCCTATGTGGCGGTGAACTTAAATCGTTTTATCACCAAGCCCATGACCCATTTCTAAGCCGCCTATGTGGCGGTGAACTGCTCATGCTGCGGCCTCCGCCTGGGCCTGCTTTTCTAAGCCGCCTATGTGGCGGTGAACCTTCATAGCGGAGCAACGCATTCTCTGCACTATTTCTAAGCCGCCTATGTGGCGGTGAACGCTCCCTTGGTGGCGTAGGCTTGCCAGCGATATTTCTAAGCCGCCTATGTGGCGGTGAACATGTGCTCCAGATCCGCCACCCCGTCGGGATTTTTCTAAGCCGCCTATGTGGCGGTGAACACTCTGCCGCCGATGGCTGGGTGCTGTCCTATTTTCTAAGCCGCCTATGTGGCGGTGAACCCGCGCGGCTACCCCCGCTACTTCTTCCTGCTTTTCTAAGCCGCCTATGTGGCGGTGAACTCCTCGCTGAATGCCTACGGCGCCAGCGCATTTTTCTAAGCCGCCTATGTGGCGGTGAACTTTGACCGCCTCGCCGAGCGCCTGGCCCCAGTTTTCTAAGCCGCCTATGTGGCGGTGAACTTTCTTCGGGCGTAAAAAAACCCGCCGGGGCGTTTCTAAGCCGCCTATGTGGCGGTGAACGTCAGGGGCTGGTTCATCGTGGTGCTCCGTAGTTTCTAAGCCGCCTATGTGGCGGTGAACAACAGCTCCGCCATCGCCGCCGCGTCGCCGTTTTTCTAAGCCGCCTATGTGGCGGTGAACACTATCGCCGCGTCTGGCCTGTTCCGCGAAGATTTCTAAGCCGCCTATGTGGCGGTGAACCGGTGGATGTGCTAAAGCGGGATCTGACTGTCTTTCTAAGCCGCCTATGTGGCGGTGAACCGGTGCTGCTCTTCCAGGTCGCTGGCCTGGTCTTTCTAAGCCGCCTATGTGGCGGTGAACATAAGCTCGCTTGCGATGTGATCCCTAATACATTTCTAAGCCGCCTATGTGGCGGTGAACAATAGGAACTTATCACAAAAAATAGTTACAACAAGAGCTTAGATAAAAATATCCAAAAATATCTTTATTTTCACCCTTGCTGTAACAATATGTTTTTAAAGCTTATTTTTAAAGAGCCATTCTTTTGGTTAAAAGTGAGGTACTGTTGCCAGGAGCTCGGTTTTCGTAAGGCTTAAGCCGTAGCAGTTGTAGCCCCCCTCCTTCGGTTGATCTGAATGCACCTGTTTTATAAAAAGTGGGAACTTGGCCAACCGCCCTGGGCTGCGCGCTTTTGTCTCCTGACTTTCTAGCCAGATAAAGGGTAGCTTTGAGTCTGCACTGGGCTTGGACTTTTCTAACTGAGCCAAGCAGTCTGAAAGGAGTCGCCCTGATTTTTCCGCCCAACGCTGCGCTTTCTGTTGCATATCGCTATCTATACGAGCCTGCCCTTTGACCTGCTGCCGGATAAAGGCGACATGCGAGACCTGCTCTGGCACTTGTTGGATCGACTTAAGATGCACGTAGTCGTCGAAGCGGCTGAGATAGCCTGCGATATTCAACTGCTCAAGCTGCTGCTTCTCTTTGGCGAAGAGCCGCAATTTGGCTCCTAACGGGAAACCTTTGCTGCCGTAGTCCGGAAAACCCACCGCGATGGCACTATGCTGGTCATCGATTTTCTGTTCGACTAGTGCGATGTGCACCTGCTGGTAAATCTTTTGCCAAAGAAAGCCCAGTGCAATGTCGGTATCGGGTAGCAAGGTAATGTCTTGGTAGTAATTCATCGCCCTACACCTTATTTGTCACTCTCGCCAAAGACCCCACCACGCACTAAAACGGCCATCACATAGTGCTCATCTTCGATACGATCCAATGACTCGCCCCGCGCCCATTTGTCGAAATGGGTATAAAAATCCTGCTTTTCTTTGGGCGTCCTAAATGCCGTACCCAAGTTGGTTACTGCACCATAGGGTTCGATGGCGATAGGCCCGGCAGACTTTTCTTCATCGTCAAAATGAGGATACCAAGTGTCGATAGAGCGCAGGGCATTACCAATCTTTTGCGAATGCATCGCAGCCAGCCCATTAACCTGATAGAGCACCTTGCTCTTTTTGCCCTTGCCTTTATCCAGTACCAGCTCTTCACTGGGGTACACCTCTTGCGCCTTACCTAGCTGCGTGTAAGTGCTGATCTCTAGTAGTAGGAAGCTGTCGCCTCCTGAGAGTGCTGTTGCAATTTTATCAGCCAACTCTGTTACCTGCTTGTCACCATAATCAAAATGACGCGTGCTGTACTGGGTGGCATTAAAGACCCAGCGTTGTTGCTGATCTTTGTTTAATACATTGACCTGTACTTCAATCTGTTCGGCACCCACGCGGTTACGCCACAAAAAGCGGGCATTGGCGATATTAATGGCGTAGCGGCGCGCGAGCTCTTTAAAGCCCTCTTTGTCGATGTATGCTTTGGCTGCCGTTTGATAGCTGGCTTTAAAACCGGCGTTGTTACAGGCTGAAGGAGTTTCCACACCACCCAACACTTTCAACGTAAAGTAATGTTTAAGGGTGTCTTGATCTGTCCCTAGCGCGCAGGCATCTACGGTTTGTAAATTAGGCTTTTCAACCTCTGCATCCAACTTGGCCGGATCGCTTTTCACTGCGGCCTTAAGGCGATTTGAGATGGTACCCCGCACTGATTTTTCTTGCAGCGCCAGAGGCGTCACCTCATTTTTACTTTCCCAGCTAGTGCCATAAAAATAGCCATCCGATGGGATCAGTTTTTTCTCAAACGCCAGTACAGATGCAGTATCTTTTGTTGTAGCCATGACAGTTTCCTTTCTTAGTAATCTTCCGATGAATTGTTTTGTTGGCAAAGGTAAAGGTTGTTTTCTAAATCGATGTGATAGCGCCACAGCATGTCATCCAAGCTTTGAATACGATGCGGCATAACAAATTCGCCTAGGGTGACGATGCTTTCAGCAAAGCGGTGCGGGGTATCGGGATCTCGTTGATTTTTGGCTGAGCCAAGCGCAGAGATACCCTGAAATCCGGTAGCAACAGGCACAATCCAGCCCGAGGTTTTTCGGCTACTGCTCCATACGACGCTGTCATCCTCCTGCTGCAAGCAGTGGTGATTGACTGTTAAATAGCCCAGCAGGGCATCCAATGCATCTTGCCCTTGCTGCTGCGCATCGATCATTAACTCCCTACGTTCAATCAATACATAACCCGGCATCAGTTTGCGCAGTAACTGGGCTCGCTCGGCATCACTGTTATCGTCTAGCAGTGAGAGCTCAGGCTCAGCAAACCCCATAATATCGCCGCCTGCTATTTTCATGCCTGCCAGCAGATGTTGCACCTGTTGCAGTAAAGCGTCTTGATCCTCGTCATCCAGCCCGTCAACTTCAATAACTAATGAAACCCTTAGATGGCAGCGGGCTTCTTCAATAAAAGCAGAGCGCGCGCCAGTTTTATCCAACGGATTGCCTGTACCGACAATGGAGCTGATGAAATCGCCTGGGCCTTTGTAGGTTTGTAGATCGAACTGATGGCTGACAACCGCCACGCTAACAAACTCCAGGGTATCCAGTCCTTGTTGATTGAGTTTACGCTGCAATGCATGGGTAAAACCTAGCCAGGCAGTCATTGCTGGAAAGCCGATAGTAAAGGGGCTAGAGAGTGCATTGGCGTTATGAATATTGATATGCGGTAAGCGCAAAATAGTCAGGTAACTCATCGTAGCGCCTCCTTATTACGACTGACGATATTTTCAACAGCTTCCAATACGGTGTCGCTAAGTTTGTAAGCGTCTTTATCACCGATCACTTTCTGATAATGACGTATAAAGCAGCGCGCAATATCCCGTGTAAGTGGCACTAACCAATCATCAGTATCTTCTCGCTGTTGCTGACAGTCTGCAAATAACCAGACTTTCTGATAGAGCGGCAAAGCATCCGTGCATTCACCCAGCCCCTGTTGGTAAAACAGCCTGAGTTGCCACTGCTGTTGCAGCACGTAATCGATATATTCCTGGATGCGGTAATCCCGCCCTTCACGAATTTTTTTATTGTTGTAATCAGTTTTTAAAATCCGTTGGAATGCATCGAAAGTTTCTTTAACCGCCCAGGGGTTAAGCACCTCTTTGAAGAAATCACTTTTGGGATTGCGGATATTGCGCGGAGTCAGCGCGGGGGGGACGGATAACAACAGGTGCGCTTTACCAGCATTCTGGTTATTCAGTACGCTGATATTTTGCGGCTTAGTACCGCCATAACCCATCGTGGTTAAGCCATAGATTTCACTGAAGCTGCGATCAAGAAACTTATTATTCCGCTTATATTCACGAGCCTCTTTTGTGGCCTCTGAGAAACGAATATCATCCAGTCGTTTTCTAAGGTCAAACAGCAATCCCGAGTGTGTTAAAAGGGACAACTGGTGGTACTCTCCATCACCTAATGGGAAGTAAACCTGCTTGATTTTTGAACTAGTTACAGCATTGTCATCGGCCTCGGCCATTTTCAAAAAACCTGTGCGTAGCTCTGGATAGTTGGTGTTTTTTTGCTTAAGCAGGGTTTTAGCAAGCTCAGTTTCTTTCTCAATATGCGCTAATACACTTTGCTCATCCGCCATGGCCAGTGTTAAAAATTTGTAGACATCTAAGGCTGCTGCGTTGCCCAGCGCATCGGGCTCGACATCAACATTACCCGTCCTTACAAAACCATCAACCCGCTGTTCTGCACTAGCAATGACAGATGTCGCATAGTCATTTTTGTTTTTCCGTGCACTCGGATGACTAAACGTACAAGGATGCGTTGAAATAGATATCTGCCCTGCACGCTTTGCCGCATTCGGCAGCCAGTTATGCAAGGCAAAAACCTCTTGGCACTCACACTCCTTCTCTAGTTTTTGCTGTTCGCTCATAGTGGCGTTGAGCTGCTTTTTGAGCCATGCCTCTTTACGCTCTGCGAAGAAGCCCTCTATTGCTGGATCTAGCATTATCTCTTCCTTGATTCACTCAGATAGCACCATGCTATTTGAGCCACCCATAAAAACCAACCATTATGTAATCTATATATACTAGAAAAAATGACTCACCTGTAACCAACTATTAAAATCCTCAGCCTGCCATAGAGGCAGCTTAGAAAATCATCTAATCGATCTTTCACTGCCACATAGGCAGTTCAAAGTGGCTATGCAGTTACAGATTACTGCTAGCCACTACTTAACCCTCACCAATCCTAGTTGGTCGTTATAGTGATATTGATGCGAACCCTCCCGTTCGATAAAACTGATCTCACCGTACCGAAGCGAGGTTTGATAGCAATTAAACGGCTCTCGGATGCGTTCGCTGACCAGCTCGGCGTAATCTCGAATGAGCCACAGTTTTTCTACTTGCTCCTGTGTTAGCGGTTGATGCTGGATACCTAGAATTTTCTCTACCGGCACATAGCCACGGGTTTTCTCATCACGCTCGTGAAATACGGCGTTGCCATCCTCGAGCAGCAAGTGCAACTTTACGGTGGGTGAACTATTTCTAAAGCGTTTAAAGTACTGGGGCAGCGCGGTGAGCCACCAATAATCAGCGGTATAGCCTTGTAGGGTTTCACAGGCGGTTGCAACAGCGGCCCTGCGCGCACTGCGGCTTTTTGTACCACTCTCCGGTGCGGTTTTAAATAGTAAAGGCGTGCCCAGAGTTCGGGCGGTAGCAAAGTGTTCTAGATCTGCCAGATCACCCTTAGGGTTGAGTGATTCACATTTTTGAATACGCGGAATCGCATCCACTGATTTCATAAGGATGCTTTCATCGACAAGCTGGCTTACATCATGGCTGGTTAACTGAGTCTCTTTGTCGGTTTCATAACCCGGCCGGTTGAACACTCTTTCCTCTCGCCCTTCATAGCCCTTCCAGTTGTATTGCAGTAATCCTATATTGGCACTGTCAACGGGCTGTGATCGGTGCCGGCGTACCCGCCCCGCTAGTTGAATAATGGAGCGATAGGAGGAAGGCTCGATGATCGCCCAGTCAAAATCGTGATCTCTACCCACCTCTTCTACTGGGGTTGCCACCAAGATAAAAAGCAGGTTTTTAGCGGCTGTGCTATCAAGATGCTGACGAATTACCGGGTCAGAAAAGGCTTTTGGCGCAGCCCCTGCCTTTTCATTTCGCTTGAGCACTCGATCGAGATGCTGTTCTTGGGCATGGCGCAGCAACAATACTTGCTGGCTGTGATAGGCCATGCAGCGCACGTCCATAGACTCAGACCATGTGGCACCCAGTAGGTATTGGGTTAACTCAACACAGGGTTGAATATTGGCCATGCGCACCACGCCAAAGGAGACATGAATACCCGTTTTTTCATCTTGGGTAGGGTGCTGCCGATGCTTTGCAATAATCGCCTGTTGGATATGGGAAAAATACTGAGTTTGTTGATCGCCCTGCTCTGGATCAAAGGGGCAAGCCACAATATTGGCCTTCCGTTTAGCGGGTATCGACTTAAGTTTTTTGATACGTTTTACGATAAAGGCGTCGTGGTACTGCTGATAATGTTCACACGCCTGTTCACTGCGGCCAATGTTGAGAACTTGTGTTTTAAATTCATCAATCCAAGCACACCCCACTTGCATCGAAGCGTTGCGGCTGGCGGCATAAAGCAACCAACCCTGCTGATAGGTATTGAAGTAGCCCAAAGCAAAATCCGGCGGAATAGTCGCAGAAGAGATCATCACTTTACGGCCTAACATCCCCGCCAAGTGTACTAAGCGGCCAATTGCGATGAGATCGTCACCAGTAAAATCATCAATCTCATCGATGACTAAATCCGAAGACATCAGCCGCAAGCACGGCAAAATATAGCGACCTCCACGCTTGGTTTCGGTGGCCGAGATAATGTGATCGATGGTGCAGGCTAAGACCGGCGCGTATAGCAGCTTGCGGTCTTTTTCATTGGTGAGCACGGTAGTGAGCTCTTCTTCAGGCAAAACACCTTGCCAGTTCAGCTCATCTTGCTCGTCTTGTAAGCTATCCGCAGATTCTGAACCGCTTTCATCAAAACTACTTTCTCGCTGATCTTTATCGATCTGGGCTCCGGTATGAAGTTCAGCCACAGCTTTAGAGCCAATCAGAACCGCTAACTGGCTACTATCCAGCCCGACACGATCACGGTACTCATCACCGGTTTGTAGGGTTAAAGTTCTTAAACCCAGCGCCAACACAAAGCGTAGGCTGTCACCATCATCAGATAAAGCCTGCATGATTTTGGCGTTGGCTAGGGTTTTACCGCAGCCGGTGCTGGCCATATTGACGGCAAAAAAACCTGAAGCGCTGCTGTCATTAGCTGTACACCAACACTTTATCGCTGTTACCGCCTTGTCTTGCCACTGAAACTGAACAGGCGTATCCGCCTTAGGCTTTAACTGATCAAGCCCAGTGGCAACCAGGGGTTCAGACTCAAACAATGGCAGTAATTTGGCCGTATTGACCGCCACCTCGGATACCTTGACTAAGTGCTCATCCAGTTTTTGTTTCAGCTGCACCTTGCCAGTGACGGAGTCTCGTTGGGTATTGGCAAACAGATTTAGGCCAGCCATCCAATTTTTGTCAGCGGCTTGCGATGAGTAAAAGTGATCACCCAACATAAGACACAACCGCGCATGATGCAGCACCAAGCGCCAGCTGCCATCCTGCATAGCGGATTCAAGCAGTGGCAGGTTATGCTGTAAATGGGTAGCCCAAAACCGAAGCTGCTTGAGCCAAGCTCCCGATGAAGAGATCAAGCCTTCAGGAAACGCAAAGCACTGTTGCAGATACTTTTGAAACTCTTCTTTATCATAGCGATTTTCATAGCCCCATTGCTGCGTCACTCTTTTCAAGAGTGACTGCAGGCTATCGTTGCTGGAGTTACGCTGCTTTCGACAATCATCAGCATCTTTAGGCAAGGGCAAGCGGTGGTGGGAAACGATCAACCAGATGAGTAACGATGCGGCATTGGGTAGACCTGTTAGTGGCTTTTTATCCTGCTCTAAGGCGGTCGCTGCTAAAAAATCTTCATCAAACTCGCCCGCTATAATGCGATTTAGCCACTCCTGATCTGAGTCCAAGTCACCGGCTGATTTGACATAGGCATTAAACAGCAAGCTTGAGATCCATTCATGCCTTAACGGATCACCCTTTACTTTGCTTTTAACGGCTGGGTTGAGTTTGTCCTGAAACAGTTGCGAGGCTTTTCCCCAGTCGTGCAACAGCGCTGCAAGGGCCGCCAGTGATTTTATCAACGGCAAATATTTCCAGTTATCTTGATGATCGCTGTTTAAGAAATTGTTCTCGGTCCTATTCACCGGCACTATGCCTTCCTGATTAAACTGTCTCTTATTGCCTACCACCCACAACAGCTGGCTGCGAGACCTTGAGCGTATCCAATGGCAACTGACGGCGGTGCTTTTACTGGCGGTTTGGCGCAGCAATTTCTTAACTGCGAGCAAGCCGTCTGCGGTGATCAGGGTTTGCCAGGTGTTGTCACCGATACGATTGGCAAAAGCGTCTAACACCCGGCGAGTTTTCTTGAGCGCATTTTTCTCGCACTGGGAAACAAAGGTAACCATCATAGCCCTTGCGCCTCGATCTCTTCGGGTGAGAGGCTCTGCAAAGCGATGGTTTTGACGGTATCAAACATAAATTCGAGGGCTTTGTGATCAGTAAAGACTTGTAGAACTTGCTGACGAAACTCTTGCTCGCTGGCGTTCTCTTTGGCGCAGATAAAAGCCCACGGCAGCACAATCGCATCTTTAATCAAGTCGGCCACATCAAACACTAATGCGCCGCGACGGGTTTTACCGTGCATGACTGCAAAACCATGAGGTATACCCAACACCCACAGGCAGCTTGCGGCTAAACCATAGGCGAGGTAGTTGCCGTGATTTAAAAAGTCGTTGGCTTTATCTTGAGATTGGTGCTGGCGGGTAAAGTTGGTCAGCTGGGCGTTATTGGCAGCGTATTTGTAAAGCACTTTGGTGAGCTGTGCTTCAGTTAGCAGTAACTCTGATGATTTTGTCGCTGCCGATGTGCGGGTATGGAATGTATCCAGCGCCTTTTGTATCGGGTTGTCGTTAAAATCAAACCCCTCTGACTTTAGATCTCGATCTTTTTGCCAGACGGTTTGTAGATACTGAATGCGGGCTTGCTGAAAATGCTTGGCAGCGGCGAGCCTCTTTTGGTCATCAAACCAAAACTGCATCCAGCCTTGTAGGTACTCTGTAGGACGATACTCACTTTGAGGTGTCAGCCATTCTACTTCGCAGGCCATATATAAAGGTGTGGCACCACCGCCACAAAAACCGACCAATACCCCCGCTTGTGCCAACATGCGCATAGCTGCTTGGGTAATAGAGGTGCCGTTACCCAGCAATAGCACCGTGGTATTGGCGATGGGAATATTGAAATAGAGGTTTTCTTTTTGGGTTTCAGTGAGATACAGCACGCGGCCATCTTTTTGCATCACTCGGCAATACTCTAAGTAATAGAGGTTTGCGCGATGCGAGTGCAATATCGCTTTTAAATCAGTCAACAGCTCCATGTTATGCCTAATTCCCTTATGCCATCCTTGGTATTCCATACCCCAATGGAGCCTCATCCACAAAGAGCTCCGAGGATTCTGGCAACTTTACATTTTTATTCCAGATCGACAACTAAATTCACATCTTAATGCTTTAAATACTTCTGCATAACTGACCCGATATCTACAATGACTGTTAAAGGACTACCCTTTCAAACGCGCTACTTGCCAACATGTAAATGAAAATACGGGGAAATGCTATGCAGGATGAGAGCAAGAAAAAAAAAGATCAAGCAGCCTGGAAAACCCGCATGGATGGGTTGCTGGCGCAGGATCTGGACATCGCAGCAGCGATACTCCAAGAGCACGGCCTGACCCTTGAGGCCGCCAAAGCATTCGTGCGCAAATCGACGGCCTCCGGGGTGATCCGGTTCGAAATGAATGCACCGGCCATGCTGCAAGACCCAACCCACCCTGCATCAGCCGCATTGGCACTGATATTAATCAGTACTCACATCAGCGAATCCGATCCACAGGCGCTGCAGCTGGGGCGGCTATGGGCGCGACATAGCATGGGCATGCAGTTCCCAGAGATAGCCAAGGCCACTCAAGCGTGGTGGCTAGGCAAGAATAGAGGAAATGGCGGGCAAGAACAGCACGCTCTGAGGCAGACGATCAAATATATTGTCGAAAAGCGCCCTTACATCACTTTCAAAGAGTTATTAAACAGGCTAAGCGACGAAGCATGGATGGAGTCCCGGTACGAACAACCCATTGACCCTGAAATTCATATCACCGAAGTGGGGGTCGATGACGACACGCTAGTGTTCTACGACCGCCAAGATAAGCGGCATACCCCGAAGTTAGAAAGCGTGAGAAAGACGTACAACAGGGTAAAACTCGAACAGAAAAACATGGTCAGCATCTAAGCAACAATTAAAATCCCATCCCTTTGGGACAGCTGTGCGCACTCTGTCCCAACTCCTGGTTTCACTGACAACCTGTTAGTAACCAAGAGCGCAGAACAATGATCGATACCATCCACAGACTACCGAGCGTCAAGCTGCATACGGGCCTGTCACGCTCAACAATTTACGACAAATTAAACCCTAAGTCTCCGCGCTATGATTCGACATTTCCGAAGCCAATCAGCCTTGGATTGAGAGCTGTCGGCTTTGCCGAATCTGAAATTCACACCTGGTTGGAAGCCCAGAAACAGGGTAGCCGTGACGCCACGATGAAACAGGATGGAGGTGAATAATATGACTAACAAAAATAGAGACCGAACAGGCGGCCACCTGCCGGTCTCAGATACATCTTGTCGAGTTAATTGTACCGGATTCTTCTCTAAGCTGAAATCGACCATCGTCGGCTTGGCACTGCACGGAGTGCTACCTCCGAGACTGGCGACCTGGCTACTTCAGAATGGGAGGTTGCAGAATGTTTGACTCAACCGACCAATTTCTTGAGGCCATTCGTTTATCCGGTCTAACGCCACCGCCAGCCATTGAGGCGGGTAAGTTTTACCGCTTCCCAGGCATGAACAAGGGGGCTAGCAACTCAGCAGGCTGGTGTACGCTGTTTGAAGACAGGCAAGGCGGCTGCTTCGGTGACTGGTCTTGCGGGCTGGTGGAAACCTGGCATGCGCAGCGCAGCAACGCTCTACCCGACAAACAGCGCGCTGATTTTGCGCAGCAGCTGAAGACCGCACGGTCACAGGCCGCTACCGCACTCCAGGTTCGCCACTTGGATGCGGCAAATCGTGCAACGCTGATCTGGAACGATAGCCACCCGGCACCCAGCAATCACCCCTACCTAATCCGCAAAATGATTCAGCCGTATAGCGCAAGAACGCGCAATAAAACGCTCGTGCTACCCGTGATGAATCACAGCGGTGATCTTAATAGTTTGCAGTTTATCGCCGCCGATGGCGCTAAGCGGCTGCTTGGCGGTGGGCGAAAGCAGGGCTGTTTTATTCCTGTAGCAGGAGACTCCTCAAAACCTAACCGGATCATCATTTGTGAAGGCTGGGCCACCGGCTGCACCCTGGCTGAGGACGAGCCTGCGGCTTTGGTGCTGGCTGCCATAGACGCGGGCAACCTGGAGTCCGTTTCGCTTAGTGCGCGCCGACAATGGCCTACTGCAGAGCTAATCATTGCCGGTGACGATGACCGTCAAACTCTTGGAAACCCGGGGGCAACCAAAGCCCGCAACGCCGCCATCGTTGCTGGCGCGCTGTTGGCGTTACCGCAATGGCCAGAAGGTTCGCTAGTTGAGCTCTCTGATTTTAATGACCTGTCGGTATGGTTAGCGGGAGGTGCAGCATGACCACCCATTTACTCAAAACAGCCGCCCTGCCAATAGAGAGCTGGCCAAAACTGGTGCCTCTGGATACCCCCGATCTTCCTTCCCTGGATCTGAAACACCTGCCTGGCTGGGCTGGAGACTACGCGCAGGCCTTGGCGACGGCTACCGAAACACCTCCAGAGCTCGCTGCTGGAATGATTTTGGTAACCTGCGCAACGGCTTCCGCACGGCGCTTGCAAGTCAGGGTTAAACCCGGCTATTTCGAGCCCTGCAACCTCTGGGCTGTCGTGGCACTCGCACCGGGCAACCGTAAAAGCGCGGTACAGTCAGCAGCCACGGCCCCGCTGGTAACCTGGGAGCGAGACAGAGCCGATATCTTAGCCCCTGAGATCAAGAGCATTAGCAGCGAGCGCAAGACGCTAGAAGCTCGGGCTAAGGAGGTCCGTAATAGCGCGGCCAAAACCCAAGATGCTAACCACGCCAAAGAACTCGCACGGGAGGCGGCAGACCTGGAAGCGGAGCTGCCTGACATCCCGGCGCTGCCGCAAATATGGACCTCAGACGCCACACCGGAACGTCTGGGCGTGTTACTGGCCGAACAGGGTGAATGCATGGCATGGCTATCATCTGAGGGCGGTGTTTTTGACTTGCTGCAGGGCCGTTACTCCAGCGGTGTGCCAAACCTTGATCTGGTGCTCAAAGCACATAGCGGCGATTCTGAAAGAGTCGACCGAGCAGGCCGCCCACCGGTATTCCTGCGCTACCCCCGCCTAAGCATTGGCCTAAGTCCCCAGCCGGATGTGCTGCGCGGACTGGCGGCAAAACCTGGGTTTAGGGGGCGCGGCCTGCTGGGACGATTTCTGTATCTATTGCCGTCATCGCCACTGGGTTATCGCACCCTGCAATCTAAACCCGTTCCGGAAATGATCTGCTCTACCTATGCGGCAGGGGTGCACGCCATGCTTAACTGGGAAGTAGCTACCGATGAATACGGCAATGAACGGCCACATGTACTGACGCTTAGTGATGACGCGTTAAACGAATGGCAGGCGTTCGCGCTAGCGATTGAGAAACAGATGCGCCCCGGGCAGATCTTCGAACACTGTACCGACTGGGCAGGAAAAGCACCGGGAGCGGCTGCACGCGTTGCAGGGGTGCTGCACGGCATCAAGCATGCTCATGGCAAGCCTTGGCAGACTCCAATCCCTCTTGAAACCATCAGCGACGCCCTTGAGATCATGGCCGTCGTCATTCGCCACAGCCTGGCCACCCTCGAGATGATGGGATCAGACCCTTCAATCGCGGCGGCTCGACAGGTGTGGGAATGGTTAAAGCGCGGTCGACATGTGCGATGCAGTGTGCGTGACGCCTTCAATGCGCTGCGCAGCAACTTCCCGCGGGTAAGCAAACTCCGCGAGGCGCTGGATGCTCTCGAAGAACGTGGCTATATCGAAGTGATCGAGCCGCTTCGAGACGGCCCAGGCCGCCCACCCTCTCCGATCATCCGGGTGAGAGCAGAGTGTGCGGAGGCATGGCAATGAGTTGGCGCGAGACGTTAGGCATCACTCCTGCCACTGACACTACCAGGTCGCACAATGCGCAGAATATGCACAATACCGTTATTGCAGCTAATAATGCGGATTGTGCGAGTTCTGCGTATAGGGGGAGCATAAAAAATGAGGCGGATCTTTTGGCTGCCTTTAGCATGGCCTGCCGGGGGCTGCCGATCTCCGCGTCTGATGCGCTAGCAACCTTATCGCAAGTGGATATTCAGGACTGGCGCAACGGTGATATCGACGACAAATTTATTGCAGACTATACCCGAATGCTTGCTCAACATTGCCAGTAAGACTGACGCATACCTATAAGCAAGATAGCACTGCTGGTTGAACGCCTGCTTGGCCTTGTTGAGAAACAGGGTCAGGCAGGCCACATGTAATGCCGCCTTCTCGATCTGTGCTAAGCTCCCCATTTGGTCAGCCACAATGTAAATGGAGTGCTTATAATGGGACGCTTTCACCTCCCCAGTCGCGCCTTCTTTCGCCGCCTGAGTCTGTATATCAGCTGGAAGATCCGTTTCGGTTTCGACGGTAATAAGTTTGACGCCTTTCAATTGCCGCCTGATCCCGATAGCCCTAACAGCAGTCTACACAGCATCCACGGCCAAGCTGGTACGCGATTTTTGGTGGGTAGGCGTGTTCCGGCTAAAGGACACTCCGTGCGCGTTGAACCGTAATTCCGCAGGTGCGCCTCTGTGCCTCCCGAGCTGGCGATCAAGCACTGCTGCTGAACCCTGCGGAGAACGGTCCGGTCGAGTCTTCACCCTCCCGCCCTAGCTTGCAGATTGTTACTCGACTCCATGCCGCCGCTCGCGGTGGGACGGATGACGTTGGGGATCTTACCGCTGTCATTGGTGACCAGTGCCAGCATGGTTTCCTGGCCATGCTTGCGGAACGATGCTAAAACCTGGGCGACCTCTCGGCTCTTCTAGCGTGGTTACCCTGTCCAGGCCGGATGAGACAGTACCCGATTCGCGTTGTTCGTATTGGACTCGGAAGTTGTCGACGGCTTACTCGGCGGCGGTGGCACTTGGTACGTTGGCGGGGGCAAATAGGTCGAGAGTCCCCTGCTGGGAAAGTTCAGGATGATCAGGTTGCCTGACCTGTAAGTTGCCGGTGTCTCGCTCATAGCCGGAGTATAGGCCTTCATCTTCATGAATACCTGCGTCGTCAGTCTTGGTATTACCTTTATCGACCAGCACAGCACCTTGGGTTATTTTAAGGTCGGTTACCGTGCTGGGTTTGTACGTCACATGCGCCACGTCGGCTTGACCGTAAAACCTCACCAGCACCAACCTTCATCATTATGGTGCTGCGTAGCCCTCGTTCTTCGCTGATCTCATGCTCAGTCATCCCTTGCTTGTCGGTCGAGGCCAGCTATTTGGCGTAGTGACCTAGTAATAGGCAAGAATACGCAAGAACTAGCGCACGAGAATCAACCATGATCAATATAAAGGGGCTCATTGACCGTTGTCTTGGGTGCGTATGATCAACTCTTAGGCTAGCCCGTTTTAATACCTAGAAAAGAATATTGCGAACATGCCGATTAAGGTAGTGATCAAAAAATACGGTCTACCCACCTCAAGAATTCGCTTTGCGCAAGCCTAGGTAAACCCCTCTCAAATACGACGCTATTTAATAACATTGCTACCCGCAGCCAAACTCAAATTCCCACTAGCCGCCTGCTCTATGTGGTTACTCCACCAGGCCATCATCTTGCGGCGGCGCTCGATATATTGGGCACGGTTGTAGGTGGCGCGTATATGGTTCTTATCGGTGTGCGCCAGTGCGGATTCAATCACATCAACATCGAACGCCTGTTCATTGAGCGTGGTGCTGGCTAGCGCGCGCATACTGTGTGCAGTAAGCCGGGCCTTAAAGCCCATGCGTTGCTTCAGCGCCATGTTAGCGGTTGAGCTGCTGGCGTGTTTTCGAGGATTGATATCACTAGGGAACAGATAAGGTGAGTTACCACTGATAGGCCGTATAGCGTCAAGCAACACCAAGGTTTGCGGGGTCAGAGGTATCACATGCTCTTTGCGTTTCTTCATTCGCTCAGCAGGGATGATCCAGAGCCTATCTTCTAGATTGATCTCATCCCATCTAGCACCGGCTGCTTCCGTTGGGCGCGTCATGGTGTGGAGCTGCCACTCGATCAGGCAGCGGGTAACGATACGGATATTGGCCCGACTCAATGCCGTCATTAGCTCAGGCAGTTGATCAGGCTTCAATGTTGGATTGTTGGCGACGGTGGGTGTCTCGAACGCGTGGCGGATACCGGCCAGCGGATTGCTGTGAATGATGCCGGTGTTAACGGCGTAGATCATCACCTCATTGAGTCGCTGACTGATCCGCTTCACCATCTCCAGCTTGCCAGTGTTGGCCAGTGGCTTTAATGATTCAATGGTGAGCGGCGCGGTGATCTTGCTGATCGGCAGTTTGCCCAGGTTTGGAAAGATATGATTTTCAAGTGAGCGGATAATGTCGTCCGCATAGGCGAGTGTAACTTTAGCGGACTTGAGCTTGAACCATTCCCGCGTGATCGTTTCTAGTGTGGACGATGCGCTCTGCTGGTGTGCCGAGTTCTGCTCATCCCTATGCTGCTTAGGGTCGATCTCTTGAGCAACCAATTGCCGAGCTTCACGCCGCCGCTCCCTTGCCTGAGCCAGCGACACGTCAGGATAGATCCCGAAGCTAAGATTAGCTCTTTTCTTGGTATAGGGTCGGTAGTAATTGAACACCCACGTTTTAGAGCCTGTGGGTTTGATCCGAAGCGACAACCCGTCACCGTCAACAAGCAGGTATTCCTTGTCTCTGGGCTTGGCCTGTTTTACTTCGGTATTGGTCAGCGGATTGGTTTTTATGGCCATCGTGGTAACACCGAGTTTGGTAACACCGGCTAGTGCTACCAACAGTGTTACCAAAAAAGCGAGATGTTACAAGTTATCTTCGGATACTACTGGACACAAAAAAGCCGCTAATCGTTGATAGATAGCGGCTTTTAGGATCGTTTCGGATGTTATGAAACTAAATAATGGCGGTGAGGGAGGGATTCGAACCCTCGATACGTTTCCGTATACACACTTTCCAGGCGTGCTCCTTCGGCCACTCGGACACCTCACCGTACACCCCAATTTTGGGGAGCGCGTAATTTAAATGAATACCAGCCAAAACGCAAACCCGATACAGCGGTTATGCGATTAAAACTCAAAAACAACGCGCGGCAGCGTCGCTGCTTTGAGAAGAAAAAGCCCAGGAGCCGGGAAGGGATAGCTCCTGGGCCGGAAGCGTTTATTCAGCCCGCCTAGCGGCGAAGAAACGCCGGGATGTCTAAATACTCCATACCATCGTCGGTCCCCGTCCGCTCCAGTGAGGCTTGCACGGGTGCTTTAGGCTTTTCAGCGAGGGTTCGCGATACCCGACTTTTATCCCGATTCACCGTAGGCAGCTCAAGCTGATTGAGATCAAGAGTGCCATCAACCTTGGTCATCTGCGACCGACGAGAAACCACCTGCATCGGTGCGACGTCACGACTTTCGAGTCCGGTAGCCACCACGGTGACCCGCAGCTCATCCACCATCTCCGGATCTATCACCGTGCCGACGACAACGGTGGCATTATCAGAGGCAAACTCTTCAACAATGTCACCCACTTCACTGAACTCACCCAAACTTAGGTCTAGACCCGCGGTGATATTCACCAGAATGCCCTTGGCACCTTGCAGATCAATATCTTCCAGTAGCGGACAGTTGATAGCAGCCTCAGCAGCATCTCTGGCCCGGAATTCACCGTGACCAACACCGGTCCCCATCATCGCCATGCCCATCTCGGACATCACGGTTTTCACGTCAGCGAAGTCGACGTTAATCATGCCAGGACGGATAATCAGGTCGGCGATCCCCTGAACAGCTCCTTGCAGCACGCTATTAGCCTCTTTAAAGGCACTCACTAAACTGGCACTTGGGCCTAACACCTTGAGCAGTTTTTCGTTGGGGATAATGATCAACGAATCCACATTTTCTGCCAGCGCCTTCAAGCCTTCATCAGCAACACTCATGCGGCGCTTGCCTTCGAATGGGAAAGGCTTGGTGACTACCGCGACGGTCAAGATACCCATCTCTTTGGCAATTTCGGCCACAATCGGCGCGCCACCCGTGCCGGTACCGCCACCCATACCCGCAGTGATGAACACCATATCGGCACCCTGTAGCATCTCGGCGATCCGCTCGCGATCTTCCAAGGCCGCCTGACGACCCACATCAGGACTCGCGCCGGCGCCCAGACCTTTCGTCAAGGCACTACCAATGTGCAACACCCTGGCCTGAGTCAAGCGCTGTAACGCCTGCGCATCGGTATTAGCACAGATAAAGTCAACACCCTCAATCTCGCTCGTCAGCATGTGCTGCACCGCATTACCGCCGCCGCCGCCAATCCCTATGACCTTAATCACCGCGTTTAGCGGCGCGTGATCTGCCATTTCAAACATAACCCTCTCCCCTTGCAAAATCATACTGTGTCTGCATTAACATTTTTATTTATGGGGTCTTAGCTGACGTTATCTCGCCCCTTGCCCCACGGCAGCTGCCACGGCTTATTGTTCTGTTTTGAGTACTATTAAAATTGGACGATCACCGATACTAGGAATCTTGACGATGTCATCGGCGCGGGCCAATTGCGCCAGCGCGTAGGCGTTTTTAATCAATCCCAATACGACACTGCGCTATAACGATGGTGGGTTATTCGCACTGACGATATCGCAATCTTCATCACCTATATTTCTAAATCGGTGTGGCAGATTACTGTCGAAAAAATAACCATCCCCCGGCTGCAAGACCCTGGACTCACCATCAACGGTCAGCTCAATCTGTCCTTTGACCACGATTCCGCCCTCCTGACCCTCGTGAGCCAGCATCTCAGCCCCAGTATCGGAACCGCACGGATAGGTTTCGCTAAGCAAAGAAAGGGTTCTATTGGGATGATTATGGCCCACCAGCCTCAGGCTAATGTCACCATGACCTAAATTGGGCAGCTCTGCAGCAGGATAAAACACCTGTTTTTTTTCTGGGACATCCAGAGAGAAGAACTCTTGCAGCTGCATGGGAAGGCCATCCAGCACTTTCTTTAACGACCCTACAGAAGGGCTAACCCGGTTTTGCTCTATAAGGGAGATAGTGCTATTGGTGACGCCTGCACGCTTGGCTAACTCACGCTGTGAGAGTTTTTTTTTCATGCGCGCATCTTTGAGCCGAGCCCCGACATCTATGCTCATCAATTATTCCTTGCCACGTGCTGATTAGGGATTTAATAGTATGCTGCTACGCAGAGAACCCTGAAGTGCCTCAGGTTAATTCTTTTGCAGAAACACAATCGGACTTGAGCAGCAGCCCCTAACTACAGAAAACAATGTGGCATGATTATACACAGCTAGCAGGGTGAATCTAGATACCCAGCCGTTAAGCCAACCGACTCAGCGCTTCAACGGCTCGAGCAGCGACTCCAACCCATTAATTTTTATCTCATGCAGTAAGCGCAGCTGTTCACCCAGCGCCCCGCTGGGAAAACCCTGCTGCGAAAACCAAACCACATAGGGTTCGGGCAGATCTATTAACAATCGACCCTGGTATTTGCCAAAAGGCATTTTATTACGCGCAAGGGCAAGCAACGCGGAGGGATCGGAATTCATCAGTTAATAACCCAGTCTATTGATCAGCCATTCAGCCAATATCGTTAATCGAACCTTAGATGCAGCATCCCCAGACTTCCATAATTAAACCCTTGATAGACAATGGTAGGGACGTTGGTCTTAGCCGCCCCCAACGCCACCCATACGCGATTAACCAGCATAGTCTTCCCTCAACAACGGCCACGGAGATGCCAGCATAGCCCCCCCCTTAAAACCCTCATGAGTACAAATAATTTAACAATGGTTTTTAATAATGCTAATTTCGAACGTATTATTTACCCAGAGAGAAAAAAATGGACAAATTTACCAGCATGCAGGTATTTTGCCGTGTCGCGAGCTGCGGAAATTTTTCCCACGCGGCCCGAGAACTGCGCATCTCTCCGGCGATGGTAACCAAGCACATCGCCTCCTTAGAAGCGCTACTCAGCATTCGCTTACTCAATCGCACCACCCGCAAAGTCAGCATGACCGAAGCCGGTGAGAACTACCTACAGCTATGCCAGCAGCTGCTCAGCGATATGGAGGAGGGTGAGGCATCACTAAGTGAACTCAGCCAGCATCCGAGCGGCACGCTAAAACTCACGGCTCCCATCGATTTTGGGGTGCTCAGGCTGGCGCCTGCCATTGCCAATTATCTTACCCGGTTTCCGGATGTCAGCATCGACATCAACTACCAGGATCGCAAGGTCAATCTGGTCGAGGATGGCTTTGATATCGCTATCCGCATTGGCGCCCTGCCAGACTCCAGCCTCATTGCCGTACCGCTGCTACAGAATAAATTGATCTGCTGCGCCTCTCCCGCCTATCTGGCGCAACACGGCAGACCGCAACACCCGACTGAGTTACGTAAGCACGAGTGCCTGACCTACAGCTACTCATCGACCAACAACGATTGGCACTTCAGCAATGCCGAGGCATCCTACTCCATTAAAGCCAGCGGTCGCCTCAATGCGAACAACGGCCGGGCGATGGTCGCCGCGGCCGTGCAAGGGGTCGGCATCATCTTAAAACCGCAGTTTATGGTGCAGGACTTTATTGACAGCGGCGAACTGGTGGCAATTTTTGAGGAGTATGAACAGCCGCGTGGCGACATCTTCGTCGTCTACCCGCACCGCCGCTTTCTGCCTGCCAAGATGCGCTCTTTTATCGATCACCTGAAAGCCTATTTTGCCCTGTAAGGGTTATTCGAAGACCTGCAGATCGACAGATTCAGAGACGCTCGAACGGTAAGCTGGATCCGTATCAGCAGCACTGGCCTTGTCCACCAAGGCACCTGGCAGCGCCCGTTTCGCGCTAACCCCGAGTTTCTTCAGCTCTGCGGCTCGATTAACCAGATTGCCCTTACCACTCGACAAGCGGTTCAGCGCGGTATCGTAAGCGCGGCGGCTTTGATCAATATGTCTGCCAACATCTTCGAGCGCGGTGACGAAGCCGACAAATTTGTCATGTAACTCCCCTCCCCGCTTGGCGATCTCTTGGGCATTGACACTTTGTTTCTCGTAGCGCCAGATATTACTGATAGTGCGCAGGGTCACCAGCAGCGTTGAAGGACTGACCAGCAATATATTGCGCTCAAAGGCATCGCCAAACAGCTGCCGATCCTGCTCAATAGCGGTCAGAAATGCCGACTCAATCGGAATAAACAACAATACGAAATCCAACGACCGCACCGCAGGTAGCGATTCATAGGCCTTGTCACTGAGACCCTTGATATGGCGCTTTAGCGAACCTAGATGCTCACGCAGCGCGGCCTGCTGTCCAGCCTCGTCCGCACTCGAACAGTAACGCTCGTAGGCGACCAACGACACCTTGGCATCGACAACGATATCTTTGCGTTCAGGTAGATGAATCACCACATCAGGCTGAAACCGGCGCCCGGAGTCATCCTGGGCACTGAGCTGTAACTCGTACTCATAACCACGCCGCAATCCTGACTCTTCCAAGATGCGCTCCAGCACTAGCTCACCCCAATTACCCTGGGTTTTGTTCTCGCCTTTTAAGGCGTTGGTCAGATTGATCGCATCTTGGCTCATCTGCAGATTCAGCGCTTTGAGCTGCGACACCTGCTCAGCCAATCCCCGACGGTCACGAGACTCTCTATCATAAACGTCATCTACCCGACGGCGGAAATCACCCAGCTGATCACGCAGAGGCTGCAACAGATGCTGGATCTTTTCCTGCTGCTGCGAACCAAATTTGCGACTATTGTCGTCAAAGATCTGCTGCCCCAGATGCGCAAACTGCTGCTGCATCCTGTCACCCGCCTGCTCCAGCATGATTAGCTTTTCCGCATGATGACGCTGCTCTGCTTCAGCGCGAACCTGCAGTTCACGTACCTGGGTCTGGAGTGCGCCTTTATCGAGCTGCAAACGCTGCAGCTGCTCATCGCGATCGTCCAGTTGCGACTCTAGCCGCAACAGGCCATGGATCCGCTCGCGGCTCCCCGATAACTCGACCTGCAGGGCCACATTACGTTGCTGTAGTGCATCATGCTGACTGCTAAGGCTACTATATTGGTCTTCGAGTCTCTGCTGCTGCAGCAAGGCTGCACGTCGAGCGTTGCGCTGCGGTAGATAACCGAGCAGCCAGCCAAATAACACCGCGGTGACCAGCAACCCCCACTGCAGCAGCCTCGGTGACTGGGCAAAGCCGATATCTACCAATGCAGCCATAACAACCCGGTAGCCGCCAGTGACAACGCTCCACTGAACATCAAACTTTTAGATAATCCAAACAACCGCTCAATGACGACCACATGAACGACAGGAAAGGTGATGAGCAGACAGGACAGGGGGATCCACCAAGCCGTATGGGTAAAGCCGTACCAGAGTGCGGCAATCAGAATCACCCCGAACAGATTACCCAGCAACACCACCTTACGCAGCCCAGAATCACCGTCAATCCAGCCAGGACGCTGGTCTTCGGGTAGCTTCATTAATTTACTGGCCGCGATAGCCGCACTCATGGGAAACAAGCCACTAAGAATAAATATGATAATAGGATCCAACGGGAACACTCCTGAAACTAGGTTATCTGGCGCATTGTACGGCATTATCCGCACCGGCCCCAGTATCACCCATAGCCAACCCACCAGGATGAGACACCACCCGGACCGACTAGCATGAGCAATTGATTTATCGGGGTATTAATACTGTTATAGTGTTGCAGCAACGGTATGCATACCAAGTTAACGACACCTTTGGAACTACATCTTGAACTACATCGACAACACCGCCAAATCAAGCTATCGCGGGCTGAACCTACTCGGGCTCATCAGCTGTATGGGCGCTCTGCTTTTGGCCACCCTTTATATACAGCAGCACCTGGGATTTGCTCCCTGTTCGCTATGCATGGTCTCGCGAATGGTCGTCTTGACGCTGGGGGTGCTGTTTTTTCTAGCCTGGGTACAAAATCCACGTCAGTTTGGACAGCGCTGTTACGCCGTGCTGCGAAGCTTGTTTACCAGCATCGGCATCGGCATAAATCTGTACCATATCTGGCTTCAAAACCTAGCCACAGGTCAGACCAGCGAATGCGAGCAGGCGCTGGAACTAGTATCACAACAGCCGCTCCTTCAGGAGCTGTTACGGCCCCTACTGCAAAGCTCAGCGGACTGCGCCGAAACGTATTGGACCCTGGCGGGTATCACGCTGCCGCAACTGACCTTACTGCTGTTTCTAGTTCTCTTTGCCATTGATATTACGCAACTCCGCAAAAAACGTCGTAGCTATTTCAAATAGTTATGCTCAAGCGGCACGAGCAGAGAGTGCGGTCAATATCAAGATCCGAGCACGGGGCTAGCCTTTTTCTCGAGGGCGACATAACTACCGCTGAACTGGAAACACAGCCGGCCCTGCTCCAGTAGCTCCACCTGCAGATCCATCCGGGCCTTGCCGCGCTCGCGTAAGCGTTGCACGAACGCTTCAATCTGCTGCGGCTCGGGGAGCTGCGTTTGCACCCGAAAATCCTCAGTCACCGGCAGTATATATTCCAGCCGACTGTCACGGATAACCACGTCGTACGTCTTGTCTTGCTCTTCAAGCAGCAGAGTGATCGCCCCCCAGCCGCAGAGGTTGGCTGCCGCACTGAGGGCACCCGCAAAAGCGGTCCCCTTGTCGTTATGATTAGGGGCCAGTGATAGCTCGAATGCCAGATTGCGGCCGTCTAAACTGATCCGCGTAAACCCCATATGCTGGGTTAATGGAATCTGCTCAAAAATTTTCTGCTTAAAGTCGGCAATACGTGCTGAGTCGGATATAGCCACGCGGGTCTCCTCGTTGATATCAGCCGGCAGGCCAGGTCTGCACAAAGTCAGCAGGATCGAGTACCGGGATCTGTTTGAGCCGCTCGGGCTGCGATCCTAGATAGATAAAACCGATGATCTGTTCGCCATCAGTCAACCCCAGCCCCTGCATCACTAACGGATGGTACGCCATATCACCGGTGCGCCACATCCCCCCTACGCCCTGAGAAAACGCAGACAGCAGTAGATTCTGGGCCGCGGCACCCGCCGACAGCTGCTGCTCAATAACCGGCACCTTGGCATGATCCCGAGTACAGGCAATCACCACCACCAGTAATGGCGCACGCAGCGGCATACTCCGGAGCTTTGTTTGCTTACCCTCACCCATCTCCGGATCGTTGGACAGCCCGGCCTGGAGAAACAGTTCGCCCAGCTTGATACGATCGCTACCGGCCACGGTCAAAAACCGCCAGGGACGTAGGGCACCATGATCAGGAGCGCGCAATGCGGCTGTAAACATCTGTGCTAACTGTGCGGTTGTCGGCGGTTGATCCCCTAGCAGCGGGGATGAAACCCGCTGTTGTAATAGTTGCTGAGCGTCCATTAACCCGATCCTTTAACACTATTTTTTAACAACATTTTTAAAACCTGTTCTTTAACAACGCCCTTGACTATATCCCGTCAGGGCGGACTTGCTTGGGGTATGCCTGCTACTGAAGCTTATTTATGGCCCTGCGTTATTGACGCACCAGGCGAATATTATCGGGGCTGAACGCTTCGGTGCTGCGAAAGGGGTTGATATCCAGCCCCCCACGACGCACATAGCGCGCATACACGCTGAGCTGCTCCGGCTGACAATGATCAAGAATATCGAGAAAAATCTGCTCTACACACTGCTCATGAAAATCGCCGTGCTCACGGTAAGAGACCAGGTATTTCAGCAACCCCTCGGTATCGATAAGCGCACCACGATAGGCGATCTGAATACTGGCCCAGTCTGGCTGGCCGGTGACCGGGCAGTTGGATTTAAGCAGGTGGCTGTAAAGTTTTGCCTCAACGGTATCGCCGTGCAGGGTGCGTAGCAACTGCGGGGTGGGCTGATAATGCTCGATCTCAACATCCTGCTGATCCAAACACTCGCCCTTAAACTGCTCAATCCGCGCAGGTGCCTCTAACGACTGCATGGCTACACTAACCGCCGCGCCAGCGGCTTGACTCAGGTCCTCGATCAGATGCTGACGAACCACCTCCGACGATGCAAAGCGGCTCAGATTAAAGGAGTTCAGATAGAGTTTAAACGACTTGGATTCGATAATATTGGGCGACTCGCAAGAGACTCTGAACTCCGCCATCGCCACCTGCGGCAGCCCCTTCGGATTTAACCAGGAGAGTTCGTAGGCATTCCAGACATCAGCTCCCCGAAACGGTGCCTTAGCATAGCCGCGGCCCTGCCAGTTATTGGTACGGGGAATCGAGAATAGCTGGGTGGGATCGTATTCACACACATAGTCGGTGCTCTGCCCCAGCGGGGCATTTTGCAGATGATCGTTCATATTAGGTTCGGATACCTTTACCCGTGCGGAGCAGATAGAGTGCGTAACTGTAGAGCGCAGCAATGAAGATCAGGATGATACTAAACGCCAGTCGCAAGTCGATATCACTGACGCCGAGGATCCCATACCTGAAGGTGTTGACCATATAGAGGATCGGATTGATCTGCGACACCTGCTGCCAAAACTCCGGCAACAGCTGAATCGAGTAAAACACCCCTCCCAGATAGGTCAGCGGTGTCAATACAAACACCGGAATAATCGAGATATCATCAAAACTGTTGGCATAGATCGCATTAATAAACCCACCCAACGCAAACACGATGGCGGTTAAAAACACCACCGTTACCACCACCGCCAAGTTATGAATCTGCAGATCGGTGAAAAATAGCGACAGGCAGGTGACGATCACACCCACGCCCAGACCGCGCGCCACCCCACCCAGCACGAAGCCGATCAGGATGACCGATGGCGGCACCGGCGCCACCATCATCTCTTCGATATTGCGCTGAAACTTCGCCCCGTAAAATG
The DNA here is from genome assembly GCA_041586735.1 of Motiliproteus sp. Lineage (GTDB taxonomy): Bacteria > Pseudomonadota > Gammaproteobacteria > Pseudomonadales > Balneatricaceae > Motiliproteus. The sequence continues at coordinate 225,596 of JBFGZQ010000001.1, read as the reverse complement.
AGGACACCACGTTGCCATAAGAATTAGTGATCACCGACATCATGATCAGACCGGGAACGATAAACTCCATATAGCCGAAACCGCCCATCTCACCGATCCGCGAACCGATCAGATTGCCGAAGATGATGAAATACAGGGTCATGGTGATCGCAGGAGGCAACAGGGTCTGCATCCAGATCCGTAAAAAACGCCGAATCTCTTTATGGACAATGGTACTCAGGGCGATGTAATGGTCTCGGATTCGCACGCTTCAACTCCCCAAGTTCTTTTCGACCAGGCGCACAAACAGCTCCTCGAGTCGATTGGTTTTATTACGCATACTTTCCACTTCTATGCCCTGCTGCTGTAATTGGGTAAAAATCCCATTGATGCCCTGTGCCTGCTCCACCTCGATAATCAGCGTATGATCGCCCTCCAGCTCCGCCGAATAACCCAGCAGTGGCGGCACGCCGGTTAACGGCTGCACCAGATCGAGAACAAAGGTTTCGCGGGTGAGTTGGCGCAACAGTTCTCGTTTGCTGGTATTGGCACGGATCTCGCCACGATCGATGATCGCGATATGCCGGCACAGGCTCTCGGCCTCTTCTAGATAGTGAGTGGTGAGGATGATCGTGGTCCCTGCGGCATTGATCTGCTGCAGAAACTCCCACATCGAGCGCCGCAACTCGATATCGACCCCCGCGGTCGGCTCATCGAGAATCAGCAGTCGAGGCTGATGAATCAGCGCCCGGGCGATCATCAAGCGACGCTTCATCCCCCCCGATAACATCCGCGACACAGTGTCGCGTTTATCCCAGAGTCCCAGCGCTTGCAGGTAATGATCAGCACTATCACGAGCCTCAGCGACCGGCATACCGTAGTAGCCACCCTGAGTAACAACGATATCGCGTACCTTCTCAAACTGATTGAAATTAAACTCTTGCGGCACTACGCCCATCAACTTCTTGGCAGCAACGGGGTCATTATCCACATCGTGGCCGAACACACTGACAGTACCCGCACTCTTGTTGATCAGTGTGGAAACAATACCCAGGGTGGTCGATTTACCGGCGCCATTAGGCCCCAGCAGCGCAAAGAAATCCCCTTGCTGGACATCCAGATCGATCCCTTTTAGAGCCTCGAAGCCGTTAGTATAGGTTTTCTTCAACCCTCGAATGGAGAGTGCCTGGGGCATAAGGAGTTCCTAAAAAAGATAAAAAACCAATGACGAAGAGGGCTGGTATATGGGGTTACCGAGCCCGAATACAAGGCTCGCCACGACCTCGAAGCAGCGCCAGGATAGCCTCATCGACCCCTGCCGCTGATAAAACCTGCGCAGCGGGTTCATCCGAGGCAGCAAGATACTGGTGTTCATCGTCGATGATAATTTTTCCGGTCGATATCGCCTCTTCCCCCATCCCTGGCATAATAGGAGCCCCTATATTCCATTTGTATATGAGATGATGTTCCGCATGGACCAGAGTATTCGTACCACCCTGCAAACCCTCCTCCAGCAAGTACAGCTTGCGCTGGACGCGATCAACAGCGCAGAATCTGCAGCAATCATCAGCGACCGCTTCGCCACTATTTTCGAGATGATCGATAACGGCGAAGAGTATAACCACTTGGCGCAAGATGCGGTATCCAACCTGATCACCCTGCACCCCAATCTCAGTCACCTGGTACCACGGCTGCTGCTATGGCAACTCGGCGGCAGCTGCCTGCACTTTCTCAGTGACGAAGAGCTAGAGCAGTTTAGCGCCGCCCACGAACTGCACTGACAGCACAGCTCCCACGGACTCAACCCCCTAACGGCTGAAGTTCTCCTGCCAGAAGATCACCCTGTCGTGACCCCGGTAATGGCCGAAGCTGACTTTACGCGGACCGGGATCATCATCCTGATCGCCATCGCCATCCCAGTCGAACAGCAACCAAGGCAGTGAACCGATGCCACTGCTGGCAGGACTGTCACTATCGGAAAGCTGGAAAGTGATCTCGCCGCTCTGACCCGGCCCCGGCGCACCGAAACCTAGCGCAACATCGCCCAGATCGACTGCCGGCGCAGCGATCTGCACCGTACTGGTTGCGGCACCCACACTGACGGCAGCCCCTGACGCGACTCGCCCCAATGCCGGATCAACAATATCCAGGGCGATGGGGCTGCAGCTATCCTGGAGATTGCGTACAAAACTGACCCCGTTAAAAAACTCCGTCTGCGCCAGAATACCTATAGCTTCGGTTTCAGGACCCAAGCCATTTTCGACCCGCAGGCGACCGAACTGCAGCTCGGTGCCGCCGATATCAGCCAACGTATAAGACTGGCACAGCGTCTCATCCAAGTAATCGAGATCAGTATTGGTATCCAGCAGATAACAGATCCCGTCAGCGTCGGTCAGATCCGTCGCGGACAGCAACAGCTCGATCCGGGCATCGAAGGGCCCCTGCAAGGCACTGCGCCCATAGCGCACCCGATCATTGGCCAGCGTCAGACTGCCGCTGCCATCGGCTACGCTGACACCTGTCCACAGCGATGCGGTGGCACCGCTGACGTAGCTGAAACTACTGATCGCCGTACTGGCTGCATTATGATAGCTTCGCGACTCCAGCAGCGTACTCAGCTTCCAGAAGTCATGGTTATAATTTTTGGTCTCACCACCAGCGCTGTTCTGGGCCGTCAGGGTAATGGTTGGCGGCACCGCAAAATCCAGATCGGCATCCATATAGCTAAAGCCACTGCATTGATCCGATAAAATAGGCAGATTGGCCATCACCGCTAACCGCGCCGGCACAAAGCGCCCGACATAACCGCTGCGGCCGTTCAGGTCGATGCCACTAAGCTGATAGCCGCCGCTAGTCAATCCACTACTGAGCTCGACCAAGCCAACCTCGGTATAACGGGCACCGGCTGCCGTCGCGCTACCACCGACAAACCCGGACGCGCCGGCCACGCCACTGAGCCCCGGATCAGTACCGCCTGCAGGGGCCACCAGATAGGCCGACAGTGTTGCCGTTTCACCCTCGTTACCAAAAGCAGGCGTTGGCGCATTATCAGACAGGTCGGCATTGTTGCCAGGATCGGTGTCGGCATGACCGTCCGGATGGCCATCCCCATCGAGATCGTCGGCACTCTGCCACCGAACAGCCGTCACCCTGATATCAAATCCAGCACCCGCCTTTCGATAAACGGGCTCCGAGGCGCTGCCGATCAGCGCCATATTGCCCAGCGCCGCCAGGTAGAAGCCGAAAGGACGCACACTCCAATCGACAGAGTCGCCACCGATCGGCAGCGGGTTACCATTCTCATCCTGAGCAAAACTGCCACTGTCATCCAGCAGACTCAAATAATACCAGCCGACGTCGGTGGTTCGCCAAAGAAAACTCGCCTGGCCGCTGACAAAATCCAGCTGCAGATTATTGGCGGCAGGCTGAGAATCGGGCAACGTCGGCGTGCTAATCCCGACCAGCTGCGGCGCAACGCCCCCCGCATCTCCGGGGCTACGGGTCAGCCAGGCCTTAAAATCCTTGTTGTTATAACCGCTGGCGATACTACAGAGCCCCGTCGTCGTATCTTTCTGCCAGAGCTCGGCACGCAGTGCATGATCGCGGCCAGCGACCAGATCATAGCCTGGGCTGGGCAACGGACTGTTATTACTGCAATCAACATAACCCGAGCCCGGCTCACAGATCACGATAACATTGTCACTAAAGCTGAGCAGCTCCGAGGTACCCGTGACCCTGCTCGATGACTCGGTCGCCGTTATCCTTATCCGATCAGCATGGGCGTTACTAAGATTAAGCGTTACCGAGCCCTGATCGGCGGCCACAAAACTATAACGCACGATACCATTATCGCTATTGTGTGGATTGGGGGTTAACACCCCGTTGCCTCTCCCTAGTGCCCAGTTACCATGACCGGAGCTGGTGGTTAAATCGATCGTCCCGACATAGCTAGTGTCAATAGCCCCCTCAGGGGTCAATGCATTGATCCTCACACCTGAGGCTACGCACGTACTGGCCGAAGGGCGAGCCAAGACCTCTAACACCACAGAAGATACCGGGCAGTCGCGCAGCCCGCCATCCCAGCCCTTTCCAGCCCGCTGATTGGCATAAATGCTATCGATCTCTGCAGCCATTAAAGGGCGCTGAAAAATCATTGGTTCGTCTACCAGGCCTTCCCAGCCCTGAGTCGCCAAAAAGCCGCCACCAAGATCACCCTGTAGCTGGCCAATAATTAACCCCCCTGCCGCGATGCTCAATGCGGCGCTGCTTTGTGTCGAGCAGCCCTGCAGCAGAGCGTCACGATACAAACAGCTCTGACTGCCACTGCGCGTCCAAACCAGATAATGCCACTGATTATCCGCAATCGAGGTCACTCGGATATCGCCACCCGCGGCTCCTTTTAAGACCGGGGTAAAGGTCGTGGCATTTGTAAACCCCATCAGCAACTCATTATATTCCGAGCTATTGGCTCCCGATAAAATCACCTGACTGCCGCTGTTCGCCGTTTTCACCCACACCGAAAGAGTAAAGTCTGTCGCGCCATCTAACGCGCCTGCATTCATAGACAGGTAATCTGAGGTCCCTGACCGGCTTAAATCAGCCGCAAGACAGACCTGGCCTGGCACAGGAGAAACACCCATCGCCGTACCATGAAAAGAGGAGCTGGAATCGATGACCTCATCAGCCACACCACTCCAAACCTTTTCATCCAGCCGCCATTCAGCTGCGATTGATGAGCTTAGATTATCTTGTTGAGGAGAAGGGGAGTCGCCATTATTATCCCAACCACCCGTACCATCTGGACCCAGGCGGGCTAGATCCTTATCGCTCGGACTCTTACTGTCAAAACAGCTGCCGCAGCTTGCGGGTACCGTCCAGAAGCTCAGGCTCGCGCAGCTATCCAAATTATTGGTATAGGCTAGATAATCGAGAACGTTGCCACTGCCATCTAACAAGACGACCTCACCATCCTGATCACTTGGACGCAGACCCGCATAGGTGATCCAGGTATTGGCCGGAAACAGCGTGGTGCCAGCACTACTGGCATTATCGGTGCGCTCTGGGTTGGTGGACGAATCCCAGACCCCCTCACCCTGGCCTAGCAGCTCACAGTCTTCTTTACCATTGCGAGCATAACAAAGTTTCCAGGGCGAGAGGCCGCTCCCGCTAGGGGCGATATCGGTATCATCTTGGAGGATTTTGATCTCTATAAAATCAAAAAACACAGAGCCTGTTTTTTTATAGAGTTCATTAATATTGGCTCGCTGCGGAGCAGGCAGCAGGCTACAACCCAGTGCGCCGCCCCCAGTAAGGTCCGAATCTACAGGCTTTGCCGCCCACAGCGGGGACGACAGCAGTGTCAGCAGACAACCACCCAAAACAACAACCCGAAGAAGTTGATCCACCCCGTCCACCCATAGCCGTTAAATAATTAACGCCAAGAGTATCAGCCAGAGTGTTTTTTTGACAAAGACAAATACTGAAACAGTAAGGTCAATCGAAGGTTTATCGACAATGACGAGCGCTAAGAAGATGTGTGTTTATCTTACGATTGGAGCGGGAAACCGGATTCGAACCGGCGACCTCAACCTTGGCAAGGTTGCGCTCTACCAACTGAGCTATTCCCGCGGTGCCAGAGATCGGTAAACAACCGACCCTGAAAGATGGCGTCCCATAGGGGGTTCGAACCCCTGTTACCGCCGTGAAAGGGCGGTGTCCTAGGCCACTAGACGAATGGGACGTATAAAAAGGATAATTTGGAGCGGGAAACCAGGTTCGAACTGGCGACCTCAACCTTGGCAAGGTTGCGCTCTACCAACTGAGCTATTCCCGCACCGCAAACTCGACAATACCGAGTTTGAATTGGCGTCCCATAGGGGGTTCGAACCCCTGTTACCGCCGTGAAAGGGCGGTGTCCTAGGCCACTAGACGAATGGGACGTCGTATCTCCTCTGCAATCCTCATCAAAGGAGGCGCGTATAATAGGGACTTACAAAAAACTCGTCAAGCGGGTGTGCATTCTTTTTTCTGTTAATCTCGACACCGAGTCACGACGGCCAACAGATGGCGCATAAAACCCGAACTCAGCACCGCCTTGCTGGCTTATGGATAGAGTCCTGCCATATACAGACTATTAAGCCGCGGGCTGGATGCAGCGGCGCTACTCGACGTAGAATAGGTCGTCGCTCATTCGGAAGTCACGCCATGCCTCCGCCCTCCTGCCTAGGTTCTGCCTCACACTGCCTGCTGCTGGCAATACTGTGGTTCTGTTGTAGCCTATCAGCCGCGACCAACGGCGCCCCGCTAATGGAGGAGGTCGATCCGCAGCTGCGTCAGTCACTGCTTAACGCCGTTAGTCAGGCCGACAGCTTCGAGGATCGCTTCGACGCCCAGGTGTGGTTGCTGGACATGTCCAATCGCATCGAGCATTTCGTTACTGACGATCAGGAGCGCCTGCATATCCTCCGCTCCGCCCACCGCGAAGCCAGCAGAGCGGGACTGCCACCGGATCTAGTGCTAAGCGTGATTCATACCGAGAGTCTGTTCCAGCGCTTTGCCATCTCCGTGGCGGGAGCCCAGGGGCTGATGCAGGTGATGTCGTTCTGGAAAAAACAGCTGGGCCGAGCCGATGACAACCTGACCGACATCGATACCAATCTGCGTTATGGCTGCACCATTCTCGCCCACTACCTAAAACGCGCCAACGGCGATATCAGCGAAGCCCTGGCACGCTATAACGGCAGTTACGGCAAGATGAAATACCCCAATAAGGTGTATGCCAACCAGGCTCGCTATCAAGACTGAGATGGCGCGAGCGCAACGGCGCTCTTTGAGACTAGCGGACCTCGAAGCCCTCTAACTGCTCTGCACTCTCAACCAGCACCACCTCGACATCGGCGACCTTCGCCAGCTCCGGACCAATACTGAGCCAAGTTTCCAACTGGCGCACGGCATTGGCCTCGCCCTGCAGCAGCGCTTCTACCCGACCATCGTCGAGATTTCTGACCCAGCCATTGACACCCAAAGAATCGGCCTGCTGTTTGGTCGACTGCCGAAACCAGACCCCCTGTACCCGTCCGCTGATCCATGCCTGTAATACCAGTTGCTGCATACGACTCCCCTGCTATCGTAAAACTCGTGAATATTGATCTACGCCGAACACCCAACCAGGCTGTCGACACCGACCGCTGCTTAATCCGGCTGTTTGGATGTAGGTTTATCGGTTACCACGCCAAACAACTCGGCCAGACTCGGCTGTAACTGTTCGGCACGGTAGGCGCGTACCGCCTCAAGACACCCCTGTAGTTGATGCGGCCAATCGACCGGCTCAGCACCCTTAACCATGCTCCCAGCAACCTCTTCAGCAGCCCTTGCGGCACTATTTTCAGCACTCGCATCAACAACGACAGCATCAGGCAGGGTCCAGCTCACCTCTTGACTGAACTGTTCGATACTGAGGCTATGCAGATCCCGACAGAGCAGATAGTGCCCTTCGGTATTGATACTCACAATCCCTGCGCGCTTTAATTCGTCCAGATAGCGCCCCAATAGCAACACCGACAAGCCCGGTAGACGCCGCGCCAGCTGACGCTCAGATAAACCCGCACCCCGTTGCTGCGCCCGCCACAACAGCTCGAGTAGACACAGACCCCAGTAAAACGGCGGGGCATCGATACCGCGTCGATTAACATCATAAGTACTCAGGCAGCGTACAAACTGAGCACCGAGCAATACGATCAGCCAGGAGATATAGATCCAGGCCAGAAACAGCGGCACCGCCGCAAAAGCGCCATAGATCAGCTGATAGGAGGGGGAGAGCGACACGAACAGCGCAAAACCGCGCTTAGCCGCCTCGAACAGCAGGGCGCTGCTGATGCCGCCGGCCAGCGCATGGCGCAGCGGTACCTGACAATTGGGCACCGCGGCGTACAGCAACATAAAGGCCGCGCTGCTGAGTAACAGCGGCACCACCGCCAGAATACGTGCCTTGCCACCGATCACACCGGCAGCCTCATCCAGTAGCGGCAGCGAGGTGACATAGGAGGTGAGCACAAACCCCAACCCCAGCAACAGCGGCCCCAAGCTCAATACCGCCCAGTAGAGCAAAAAACTGGACATGCCACGCCGTGGTTCGCGCACCTGCCAGATTCGATTAAAGGTTTTTTCGATGCTTTTTAGCATCATGTAGGCGGTCACCACCAGAAACCCGATACCGACACCGGTCAGACTGCGGGCCTGGCCGGCAAAGCCCGACAGGTACTCTTTGACTTGCGCACCGGTGCTAGGCACAAAATTATCAAAGATCAGGCTTTCCAGCTGCGGCCCCACCCCCTGAAAGGTCGGGATCGAGGAGAGCATGGCATAGGTCACCATCATCATCGGCACCACCGCAAACAGCGTGGTATAGGTCATCGCGGCGGCGTTTAGAGCCCCCTGATTGGTATTAAACTGCAGCACCAGGTGGCGCAAAAAGCCAACGCTAGTCTGATAATTCAATGACAGAGACGTGAATCTCATCAACGGACCTTTCACCTCAGCGCTTAATCCACACAAATCGTGCCTTGTTACCCTGATTACAACGGTTAGAATAGCCCGACCGGTTCGATAACCATAGATTATCTAGGCACAGGACAAGCGATGAGCACTATTACTCTCTATCACAACCCCCGCTGTTCCAAGTCGCGGCAAGCGCTGCAACTATTGCAGGAACAGGGCCAGCAGCCCGACATCCGCCTGTACCTGGACCATCCGCCCAGCCATGACGAACTCCGCACCCTGCTCGGCCAGCTGGGCATCGGCCCCCGCCAGCTGCTGCGTACGGGCGAGCAGGAGTATAAAGACCAGGGGCTTAGCAACGCTGAAATCGGCGATACGGCACTCATCGATGCCATGGTGGCTTGTCCTCGGTTGATCGAGCGCCCTATCGCCATCCGTGGCAGTAAAGCCGTTATCGGCCGGCCACCCGAAAACGTCCTGGATCTGCTCTGATGGCAGACGCTGCATCCTTAGCTAAGCCCTACGTGCTGGTGCTCTATTACAGCCGTCACGGTGCCACCGCCAAGATGGCCCAGCACCTGGCGCGGGGTATCGAAGCGGTGCCCGGTATCGAAGCCCGGCTGCGCACGGTGCCCTCGGTATCGCCGGACTGTGAGGCCAGTCAACCCGCGATTCCGACCCAGGGCGCACTCTATTGCAGCGATAATGACCTGCGCCACTGCGCTGGCTTGCTGCTCGGATCACCCACCCGCTTTGGCAACATGGCGGCGCCGTTAAAATACTTCATCGACGGCACCAGCAGCCTGTGGACCAACGGCGCGCTGATCAACAAGCCTGCGGGGGTGTTCAGCTCTACGGCCAGCCTGCATGGCGGCCAGGAGACCACCCTGCTAAGCATGATGCTGCCGCTGCTGCACCACGGCATGCTGATAACCGGCATCCCCTACAGCGAAGCCGGGCTGCTCAACACCGACGCCGGCGGAACACCCTACGGCGCGACCCATGTGGCCGGCAGCAACGATCAACGGCCACTGACCGATATCGAGCTGCAACTATGCCGCGCCCAAGGCCGGCGCATCGCCACCCTGGCACGTCAATTAGCTCGAGACCCAGACTGATGGCGATGATCAAAAATAAACTGTCTAGCGCGCAGCTCAACCAACGAGTCAGGCTGAGCGCGCTAGTCACACGCGCGCAACTGTTGGGACTGATCCTGGTGTTCGCACTCTGGACCTTCTGGATAGATCCGCCTCAGGGCGCCAATCCGCTGGTGATCTGGCTGGTGCAATCGGCACTGTTGCTGGCGTTTATTCCCAGCGTTTTCCAAGGCCACAGCCGTCCCCATATCTGGCTGTGCTTTGTTATCCTGCTGTATTTCTGCTTCGGTGCGGTCTATGCCTTCGGCGGTAGCCCTCTAGGGATGCTGATAGCACTGCTGAGCTGCGGAATTTTCTGCTCCTCGATGCTCTATGCTCGCTGGAACAGTATTCTTATTGGCCTGCTTCAGGATCAGCAACTCGCCACAGCGGCCATCAACGCCCGCTGACGCGGTCAGCTCGACGCGATGGTCTAGCACCCCATTTAGATTCGCACCCAGCCACTCTGCCAGTATCAGGAACCTATGTTGACCAGCGATAGCGGTATGCGCCTTAATAAATTTATCAGCGATTCTGGATTCTGCTCTCGACGCGAGGCCGATAAATTGATCGAACAGCGCCGGGTGACGATCAACGGTCAACAGCCGGAACTGGGCACCAAGGTCGGTGCCGAAGACCAGGTACTGGTTGATGGTCGACGGATCAAGGCCAGCGCCGCTAACAAATCGGATCGTATCTACATCGCTTACAACAAACCGATCGGCATCACCTGCACCACCGAGAGCAGCGTCAAGGGCAATATCATCGACGCGATCGGCCACCGCCAACGGATCTTTCCGATAGGCCGGCTCGACAAACCTTCCGAGGGGCTAATTTTTCTGACCAGTGATGGCGACATCGTCAACAAGATCTTACGCGCCGAAAACGCCCACGATAAAGAGTATATCGTCAGCGTCGACAAACCGGTCAGCCCGCATTTTATCGACAAGATGTGTGCGGGGGTGCCCATCTTGGATACCGTTACCGATCCCTGCAAAGCGCATATTACTGGACGCTGCGAATTTAACATCGTCCTCACCCAGGGTCTTAACCGCCAGATTCGGCGCATGTGTGAGTTTTTAGGCTACAACGTCACCAAATTAAAACGGGTGCGGATCATGTCGGTAGCGCTGGGAAAGCTAAAACCCGGCCAGTGGCGCGACCTGACGTCAGCCGAGCTGGAACAGCTGAATAGCGCCGTCGCCGGATCGAAAAAAACCGCGCTCAAATCAACGTTAACAACAACCCACAACAGCACCGCGAAGAAAACCAGCGCACCCAAACGTCCAGCAGGCCTGCAAAAAGCGCCCCGGAAGCCCAAAACCAGCAACCGCACCCCATCAAAGAGCGATAACAACAAGACGACCCACCCCAGGGCCGCTAACAGAGCAGCAAACAAGCCTGCCAGCAATGCCAAACCGGCAGCACGCAAGCAGAAAAGGTAATAGCCGCTACTGCGGGCTGGCTTATCGGTATAGAATCTACATGTCCTAAAGCCCTTAGTATTTAGTCTTTAACCTACATCGACCCTGCGCCCATGAACAAACGTAAAAAGATCCATCAAATTCTGATCAAAAAAGCCAAACGCGCCAACGCCAAAAACGTGCTCAGCAACAAACCCCGCTATATCGCTAAAGCAGATCGGGAACTAGCCCCTGCGGATAGCGACGCGATCAGCCAGGACTAAGCGCTGCAAGGCCTGTCTGAGCTCTGGCATCCCACCCGGCACCCAACCCGGGTTAACACCCAACCCTGCAGCTGTTAAAAGCCTCACAGAAGATCAGCAACCCGGTTGACCTGAGTTAACGACAGTCTAATCGATTAACTCGGTGGTGACCGGCTCGCCACAGCACCGGCATTTGCCTTCGATCAGCACTTTTTCACCCTCCTCATACTCCAGCGGATCGGTCATTCCCAGATCAGCCTCTTGGCACTTGTTGCACCAGGTCTGGGTTAAAAAGTCCTGCTGCTCATCCGCTGAACGGCTGAAAAAATCACGCATTATTCGTTCCATAGTCGATCCACAATGGCCAATATAAAAACAGTTCTCCGCGTCGAGATAACACTCGACCCGGCTATACATCATCTAGCTTGTTAACCCCGTCACCAACCCAGTAACTGCTTCACAAAGGGGATAGTCACCTTACGCTTGGCCGACAGCGATGCCTGATCCAGATGATCGAGCAACAGGAATAGCTCGCCGGTCTGACGCGGGCTGCGGTTGAAGATAAACTGCGCCACCTCCTCGCTCAGTTCGATGCCGCGATCATGAGCGCGCGCCCGGAGCGCGGCCAGTTTGCCGTCATCATCGAGCGCCTGAATACGCAGCACCATGCCCCAGCTCAACCGCGAGGCCAGATCCGGCAGCACAACCGCCAACTGCCGGGGTGCGGCATCAGCGGCCATCAGCAGGTTGTTTCCGGCGTCGCGAATCCGATTAAACAGGTGAAATAGCGCCTCTTCCCAGTCTGGCAAGCCTGCGACCTGCTGTAGCTGATCGATACAGACCAGATCCAGGCTATCAAGCCCATCCAGCAGCGTGGGCCCCTGGGCTTTAAACTGGTCAAGAGGCAGATAAAAAGCACTGCGCCGATAGCGTCCGGCGCCGTGACAGGCCGCCTGTAGCAGATGCGAACAGCCGGCTCCGGATTCACCCCACAGATACACAAAAGGTTCGCCCACGCCTTCGGCGATCCCCTCGATCGCCTGCACCGCCAGATCATTGTGATGGCTGTAGAAATTCTCCAGGGTGGCGTCATCGCGCAAGCCCACACTCAGCGCTAGCTGGCGAGGCTTCTGGCCGTTGTTAATCGTTGCAGACACTAAAATTCAGATCCTGAGTTAAGAATGAGGACGTTCACACCTAGGGTGCCGAGTTATCAGCAGGCCGCTCTGGCGTATCGGCAAGCGTATCCTGCAGTGAAGGGCTCGCGGCACTGTATAACGGGCTATCACGATACCCCTGATGTAGGTGACGCAGCAATACCATCACCACCGCCGCAACGGGTAGCGCCAGCAGTACACCGGTAACACCGAACAGTTGACCACCCGCCATAATGGCAAAAATTACCGCCACCGGATGCAGACCAATTTTGTCGCCCACCAGCACCGGGGTCAGTAACATCGCCTCCAGCACCTGTCCGGCAGCAAACACCACACCGACCAGCACCAGATAATACAGCTCGTTGAACTGTAACATCGCCGCTATCAGCGATGCGCCAATACCGATAATAAAGCCCATGTAGGGGACGATACTCGCCAGCCCTGCGATCACCCCGAGTATCAGCGCCAGATCCAGGCCGATCAATCCCAGACCCAGGCCGTAGAAGCATCCTAACAACAGCATCACCCAGAGCTGTCCCTTGATAAACGCCCCCAGCACCTCATCGCACTCGCTGGCCCAGCGGCTCACCCTAGACTCTAGATTACGCGGCAGCATCTCGGCTATTTGGGCGAGGATACGATCCCAATCACGCAACAGGTAGAACGCCACCACCGGGATCAGCGTCAGGTTAATCGACCAGTTGATCAACAGCAGTCCGGAGCGTGAGGCCTGCCCTAATAGCTGGGCCAATAGATCACCACCCGTACGCCAGTTATCCATTAGCATCTGCCGTACCCGATCCAGCTCCAGCGCCGACAGATCCATCCCGGAGAGCCCCTCCAGCCAGGGAAGCACCACCTGCCTGAGCCAGTCAAATAATAGCGGGACCTGCAGACTCAGATTTTCTAGCTGCCGACCCAACTGCGGCAGCAACCATAACATGACCACCACAAAGCTCAGGATCAGCCCGGCAAACACGATCACCACCGCCAGGGTTCTTGACAGTCCGCCGCGCTGAAGCCGATCCGCCAGCGGATCACCCATATACGCCAGCAGCATGCCGGTCAGAAACGGGAACAGGATCGGCGCCAGCAGATAGAACAGCCCGGCGCTCATCAGCGCCAGGCAGAGCACGAACCAGCGTTGCGAATCGGTCATCTAGCCTCCTTAGCCGCACATTGTTCTAGCGATCAACAGCTGTATCAACGAGCGGGATTAATAACGCACAGCCTTAACGCAGCCAGCGATAATTAAGCTGTGTTGGCGGTCCGCCCGCATAGCCAGGCAGCGCCTTAAAGCGTCGGTTAAGCCCGATAGCGCCTCTGAGCTGACTGGCAGCACCCTCTATCTGCAGCTGCAGCAGCAACCGATCATCATTCAGGTTTTGCAACGTAATCCCCTTGACTGCTGGCAACTCCTGCAAGTACTGGGTGATCTGAAAATAATCATCCACCGAAGCGACGGCCTCGATCTCCAACACCACAGAGCCTGAGTCCAGCTCGCCCAGCGGGCCGACAAAGTTGGCGAACAGCCGGTCAGCGGCCAGATCAACCGCAGAACTCAGATGCTCATTAAGTCCCACACCCTGGCCGTTAAAACTTTGACTATCCTCGGCAGACGTCAGCAACAACCACTGGCTGACCCAGTCGCCGCTCGGATTGCGATACAGGCGCCCGACCAGTATCGACTCGGTCTGATAGCGACTGGATGCCGAGCTGATAGCGCCGCGAAAAAAACCCCAGGCATCCGCGATCGGCAGCGCCTGCTGATCCTCCAGATCCATCAACGGCCGAAATACTGGCAAGCCGCGCTCGCGAGCGCGTTGCTTCATGGCGCTAAACACCGGATCTTCATCCCGTCCTAAAAACTCACGCTGCGTATCCCGCTCCTCCAACAGCCATATCAGCACCCCCGGACGTACCGCCCCCAGCGGGCGCAGCCCAGCACGGGCCAGCAATTGATCAACCAGGGTGCGTTCAAAATCGATACTAAGCCGATGCGTCAGCAGCTCAGGGCCATCGTCGGTCGCCAGCGGCTGCCGGGTGCTCTGATAACTGAATTTCTGGATGTAGCGACTCGACTCAGCCAGCGCGGCAACAATCGCAGGTTGCTCAATACTATCGCGGCGCCCACTCACCTTAACCAGCACCTGCTGTAATGCCCGACTCACCAGCGCGGGCGCGATCCGCACCGACTGCTCCGCTACCAGCAATTCAGCACTGTACAGCTCGCCCATCCGTGAGGCCTGAACACTGGTCAGTAGCAGCAGCCAAACCAGCACCGCTCTTAATCCGACTCTAAGTACGACACTTATTTGCATAACCGATCTCACATTCACTCCGGGTTGAGGACGTCCGGCACATCCCGGTGACCCTGACAATGGCGACAGCATAAACCATGGCGTGGGCAAGCCAAAGCGGCCTCTGCACCGATCACTCGAAAAAGCTGGGCCTTTTTGCCCTCCAGAAGATGACCTCGCCGGGATCAAACTGGTAGAATATCCGGCTTAAATTTGTGGCACTGCCAGACAGGTTCCGAACCCCTATGACCCACCCCACCGATTCAATCAGTTATAAAGATGCAGGCGTTGATATCGATGCCGGCAATGCTCTGGTCGAGCGCATCAAAGGCGTTGCCAAGCGTACTCGCCGCCCCGAAGTCATGGCGGGCCTGGGTGGCTTCGGCGCACTCTGTGAGCTGCCCAGCGGCTACAAGCACCCAGTACTGGTGTCTGGCACGGACGGCGTCGGCACTAAATTGCGGGTCGCGATGGACCTGAATAAACACGACAAGATCGGCATCGATCTGGTGGCTATGTGTGTCAACGACCTGATCGTCTCCGGGGCTGAGCCACTATTCTTCCTGGACTATTACGCCACCGGCAAACTCAATGTCGATATCGCCGCCGATGTGGTCACCGGCATTGGCGAAGGCTGTTTACTGGCGGGCTGCTCATTGGTCGGCGGTGAGACGGCCGAGATGCCCGGCATGTATGAGGGCGAAGATTACGATCTGGCCGGATTCTGTGTTGGCGTGGTCGAGAAATCTGAGATTATCGATGGCAGCAACGTGCAGGTCGGTGATGTGTTGATCGGCCTACCCTCATCAGGCCCGCATTCGAACGGCTACTCGTTGATCCGCAAGATCATCGAAGTCCGTGGTGCCGATATCAACGCCCCATTTGGCGACGGCACCGAAGGCAATAAAACCCTTGGCGACGCGCTGCTCAAGCCCACCCGGATCTACGTCAAACCGCTGCTAAAGCTGATTCGCGAATCCCAGGTCAACGCCCTGTCGCATATCACCGGCGGCGGCTTACTGGAAAATATCCCCCGAGTATTACCCGAGAACGCTAAAGCGGTGATCGATACCCGCAGCTGGCAGCGCCCAGAAATTTTTAACTGGCTGCAACAGCAGGGTAACGTCAACGAACATGAGATGCACCGCACCCTCAACTGCGGTATCGGCATGGTACTGGTGGTACCGGCCAACCAGGCCGACGCCGCGGTTGCGTTACTCAAAGCCGAAGGTGAAGAGGCCATTCTGATCGGCCATATTGAAGCGGCCTCGGCCGATGAAGAGCAGGTAGAACTCCAGGGCCTGAACGACTGATGAGTAGCGACGCTAGAATCCACCTCCAGTCTCAGCCTGCAGCGCCATCCGAACCCGAGCCCAAACCGCGAATCGTGGTACTGATCTCGGGTAGCGGCTCTAACTTGCAGGCGATTATCGATGCGGTCGCGGCCAAACAGATCGATGCCGAGATCAGCGCGGTGATCAGCAATCGTCCCGAGGTGAAGGGCTTAGAACGCGCACGGGCTGCCAGCATCGAAGCGATCACTCTCGATCATACCGGCTACACCAGCCGCGAAGCCTTCGAGGCCGAACTGATCCATCTGATCGATGGCATTCAGCCCGATCTGATCGTGCTGGCAGGTTTTATGCGCATCTTGACGGCTGATTTTACCCGCCATTATGAAGGGCGGATGTTGAACATTCACCCGTCGTTGCTGCCCAAGTACCGTGGGCTGCGGACCCATTTGCGGGCGATCCAGGACGGCGAAACCGAGCACGGGGTTACCATCCACTTCGTGACCGAGGAGCTCGATGGCGGGCCGCTGGTCATGCAGGCGATCGTACCGATCGAGCCCGATGATAATCCCCTGGCGCTGGCCGAACGCGTCCTGACCCAGGAACACATCATCTACCCGTTAGCGATCAAATGGTTCACCGAAGGCCGTCTCACCTACCGTAATGGCCAGGCCCTCATTGACGGCCAGCCACTACCAGCAACGGGCTGCCAGCTGGATAGCCGCATATAAGGAATCTCAACATGCAGCGATGGTTCAAACGCAACAGTTTACAGCTGACGCTTGTGCTATCGCCGCTACTGGCCGCATCCAGCTTCGCCGGCGGTGATAGCCTAACACTACAAACACCCTCATCATCCAGCGCCTCATCAGCCAGCACCACACCGCAAATAACCGCCACGCAAGCTCGCCCCAGCTACTACCAGCTGACACCCTTTAAGGCCTACTATCAGGCCCAATTTGACCTGGGCGTTAATATCTCTGGCGAGGCGGTCCGGGAGCTCAAAGCCCTGCCAAACGGCCAATGGTTACTGTCGATGCAAGCCAACGCCATGATGGCCAACATAGAAGAGAGCAGTCGCTTCGAAATTCTGCAACAACAGTTGCGTCCCATCGAATACCGCTATTACCGCAAGACTTTTACCAAGAGCAAACAGAGCAAGCAGTTATTTAACTGGTCAGACGGCACCGCCACCCACACGGCTAAAGGGCCTTCAACGACGCTACTCTTAGACAATAAAACCCACGACAACGTCAGTTATCAGATCCAGCTCTGGCAGGACCTCAAGGCAGGCCTGAGCGAGATGCGCTACTCTCTGGCTGACGGCGATCACCTCAAAGCGCTAGAGTTTGATCGTATCGGCGAAGAGCGCATCAACACCCCTGCAGGTAGCTTTGAGACCCTCAAGGTGGTGCGTGACAGAGGTGAACACAGCACCCGTAAAACCACGCTCTGGTTTGCCAAAAATCTCGACCACGTACTCGTCAAGCTGCACCAGACCGAAACCGATGGCAAGCAGTACACGCTACTGCTGGCTCGTCTCGAAACACCCTGACAGCCGAGCCCTGCCAGTACCCGCCGCCTATGAGTGCGCACAGCCTGTTAGCATACGTAGTCTAATCATTTCACACCGCAACAGCGCCAGCCTATGGACATCCGGATATGACCGATCTCACCAGCACCCCGCCGCTACGCAAAACCAAAATCATCTGCACCATCGGCCCTGTAAGCCAAAGCTTGGAGATGCTCGAGCAGCTCTATCACGCCGGCATGAACGTGGTCCGGCTGAACATGTCTCACGGTGATCACGACTCTCACGCGCAGGTGATCAAGGCGATTCGCACCCTCAACAAACGGGTCAAACACCCTATTCCTATTCTGCTCGATACCCAGGGACCGGAGATCCGTACCGGGGATATCGCCAAAGAGCTGCAGCTTAAAAAGGGCGATATTATCTCGATCAAGGTGCGTGGCAGCGAGGATGTCGAACAAACCTCGATTCACGTCAACTACGACGACCTGGTGGATAGCGTCCAGATCGGCGACCGGATCACCGTCGATAACGGCCTGATCAACCTGGATGTGTTGAGCAAGGAAGATCTTAACCTGCAATGCAAGGTGGTCGACGGCGGCATTCTCAAGAGTAAGCGCCATGTCAACCTGCCGGGCATTCGGGTCAACCTGCCGGCGATCACCGAAAAAGATCGCGGCGATATCCTCTTTGCGATGGAGCAGGAGCTGGACTTTATCGCTCTGTCATTCGTCCGTGAAGTCGAAGATATCCACCAGCTACGCCAACTGCTTGGCCCTAAAGCCAGCAAAATCAAGATCATCGCCAAGATCGAAGACCAGGAGGGGGTGCGTAATCTGGAGTCGATCATCGACGCCGTAGACGGAGTCATGGTGGCCCGAGGTGACCTGGGCGTCGAGATCCATATCGAACAACTGCCCAGCGTGCAGCGACGCATCGTCCGCCTCTGTATCGAGCGCGGCAAACGCGTCATCGTCGCCACCCATCTGCTCGAATCGATGATCGAGAACCCGATTCCAACCCGTGCCGAGGTGACCGATGTCGCCAACGCCGTCTACGAGGGCGCCGATGCAGTGATGCTGTCGGGCGAAACCACCATCGGCAAACACCCGATAAAATGTGTTGAGATTCTCGATCGTATCGCCCGCACCTCCGAGGCCGACACGGGGTTGAATTTCGCCTCGAAACTCAACAAGAATGATGAAAAACAGCATCTTGCCGCAGCCACCGTCGAGCTGGCTGAAGCCATCGACGCCAGGGGGATCCTGGTCATCACCCGACGCGGCAAGATGGCCAACTACATCAGCAACTGCCAGCCGCACAAGACGCCTATTTACGCCTTCACCAATGATCCACGCACCCGTCGCCAGTTGCTGCTCAACCGCAGCGTGCACCCGTTCCGCACCGAGTTCAGCAGCGATCCGGAAAAAACCCTCAACACCGCCTTTGCGGTACTCAAACAGAAGGCCGGACTGCAGCGTGGTGATCGAGTGGTGGTGATCTCCGATATTATCGCCGGTTCCGGTGTCGACGCGGTCCAGGTACGGGCGCTGCCCTAACCATGCGCGCGCCTCAGTTTAGCGCACCCTGGCAGGTTAAATTCACCCGCAGAACAGGCTCTATCGCCCTGCGGATCGGCACCGATCTGATCAGCGTACTGGCGCCCAAAGGCACCCCTGCCCATAGCATTCACGCACTGCTTGAGCAGCGCCGCGACTGGATCGAGCAAGCGCTGTTACAACAGAGCCAGCAACAGTCCTCACGCCCTGCCCGCAGCTACACCCAGGGTGAACGCTGGTTAGTCAATGGCCAACCGCATCGCTTGCAGATCGAATCCAGCCACCTCTGCAGCCGACCAAGGATCACCCGCCATCAGGGACTGTTGGCGCTGCAGCTCCCCCAGAGCGGCGATCACCCCGCACTGCCTGAGCTACTCCAGCACTGGTATCAGCAACAAGCGGAACAGCACTGGCCCGACCGATTGGAGTACTGGGCCGAGATCACCGGGCTACAACCGCAGGGATTGAAGATCCGCCCCTATAAAAGCCGCTGGGGCAGCTGCAACGCTCGCGGGCTGATCAGCCTCAATACGCTGCTGATGATGGCGCCGCCAGAGGTTCTGGATTACGTCATCGTCCATGAACTCTGCCATCTGCAACACCTCAACCACAGCCGTGCATTCTGGCAACTGGTCGAACGTTTTTGCCCGACACCGACACAACAGCGTCACTGGCTCAGGCAGCATGCCGCGCAGCTACTGTTCTGAGCCCGTCTGCAGCGGCAACGACCGATACGTTGCCACGCTACGCGCTAAGTCCTGAAAATTATCAGGACGAATGCTACCGCTATCGCTACACTAGCCAGCCCTGCGCAGCACAACCCCTATCCGCCACCAGAAGATTACGCTAGCGATGACTACCCAGCCCCCCTTTGATCGTTTATCCGCTCGTTTTAACCGCAATATTTATAACAGCCCCAAGGGACAGATTCGCCTGGCGCTGTTACAACAAGATCTGGCCGAGCTGCTGAGTGTGCCTGGGCAACTGGTTCTCGATGCTGGGGGCGGCCAGGGGCAGCTGGCAGGCTGGTGCGCCAAGCAAGGACATCGACTGGTGCTCTGTGATATCTCGGCCACCATGCTTGAAGAAGCCAAACAACGAGCCGAGACAGAGGGCCTGCAGTCGCAGTTCGAGTTTATCCATAGCCCGATTACCGAGTATTGCCAACAGGAACCCCGGCAGTTTGATCTGATCCTATGCCACGCGGTACTGGAATGGGTGGCTGATCCCAACGCGCTGCTGACGAGCCTGGAGCAGCGGCTCAAACCGGGCGGCCAGCTATCGCTGATGTTTTATAACCGCCACTCCATCGTGTTGCGCAATGCCCTGCGGGGTAACTTTCGCAAGGCGCTGAGCCCGAACTTAGACG
The DNA here is from genome assembly GCA_041586735.1 of Motiliproteus sp. Taxonomy (GTDB): domain Bacteria; phylum Pseudomonadota; class Gammaproteobacteria; order Pseudomonadales; family Balneatricaceae; genus Motiliproteus. The sequence goes on along the minus strand of JBFGZQ010000001.1, from coordinate 205,111 downwards.
GCGATGGTACGGGACTCACTCCCACCAACCCCTGTGATCCGCAACAGATCGAAGCGCTGCTCGAAGCGCTGAATCTACAGCTGAAGAGCCGTGCTGGGGTGCGTTGTTTTTATGACTACCTACCACTGCCGGTGAGGAAAAACTACAGTTTTGACGATATCTTGGAGCTAGAGCGCCGCTTTCGCCAGCAGCCCCCCTATGTGCAGATGGCGCGTTATATCCATCTGATCCTCAGTAAACCGCTCTAGCTCAGCGACGCTATCAGGATTATAACGTCCCCAAGCGCCCGGTTTTACGCCAAGTGGCACAGAGATCTGAATAACGGTACAACAGCTTGAGTGCCGATTGCAGCTCCACCTCAGACACCCTGCGCTTCTCAATATCCTCAACTCGCTCGTGATAGAGCTCAAAGGCGTCATGGGGAGATAGCGTCTGGTTCAGACGCATGATCTCCTGCACCGCCTGCGGACTGAGTTTAACTGAATCACAAATATCAACGATTTGACAGCTAGCACAGTTAGCCGATGAGGGCTGGTATTGTGCTTCAGCAAACACCGGCTCGGTTAAGATCAGTTGGGTATAAGCCTGGTCGATTAAATCGTCGATTGAATTATTGACTGAATGATCGATTGAATGGTCGACTGAATGATCGACAGCCAGCGTCGGAGCTATCGGTTCGGCATCTCGCTCTCTGAGATGGACAACCGGTTGGGGTTTTTTACGCTGTGATGAGCGCAACATCAACACAGCCAGCCCTAGCGCCACCATCAAGGGACCAGAAAACAGCCGCAGCGGATGATCGAGCAGCCCAAAGATCAGCAGTCCCAGCAATACATAGCCGAAGGGCAGCAATTCATAGAGGGCCCTGCTCAAAAAAAAACTACGCTTGCCCCCCAGGGGCTGACGTCGGTTAATACGACGGTAATCCGAACGCATCAACCACAACCAGGCACCCATCGCGAACAGCAACAAACCCACAGGCGTCGTATAGCCACCCAGGCCCACTATAATAGCGCTACCGGTCAACAGGTACAGATAAGGTATTAACTCGTAAAGGGGTTTAGGAACCACTAATATCTCCAACCCTGAAATTTATCTTTATAACTATTAAATAGTTGCGCCTGAGCTGAAGCAGACTTAAACCCTGTATCAGCCTCTATCAAGGGTCTTATGGCAGCCCTTATAGTAAAGTGCGCGTGCGATCCCTTGGTCTTCTATCAATAATACGCATGCTAACCGACGTACTAGACTAAATGACGTCCAGACTGTCAAGTGATTAGTTCCAACTGTTAGTCCCAACAACCCGATTCAGCTTTAGACATCAGCATCCCGCTCGCCGTAGAATGTTGGCACGCCGCTATCGAGGAGCCGCAGATGTCAGATCAGCACTGGGATGAACAGAGTTTTTGCGATTTTTATTCCAATACCTGGGAGATCGCCGAAGACCAAGTCCATTATGGTTGGCTGGCCGCCGGTGAGCGTAGCCTGCGGCTGATCGATATCGACCTGAGCAATGCCAATGTGCTCGATATCGGCTGCGGCATGGGGGAAAACCTGATCGCCCTGGCGCATCAGGGCGCCAAGGGTCATGGCATCGACATCTCCGGCCATATGCTGCAGCGCGCACGCGCCAAGCTGAGTCAGTACGCTGATCAGCTGCCATCGATCCATTTTAAACAACAGGATATGCGCCGTACCGATTTTTTCCCGGGGGTCAGTTTTGATCTGCTGCTGTCGGTTTACTCATTAGAATACCTCGCCTCGGTCCAGGAGCTCAAAGAGCTGTTCCACAATCTGTTCAAACGTCTCAAGCCCGGCGGGATCTTTATCTTTTGTTTTTCGCACCCGCTGCAGCACAACCGCCATAGCCAACTATTGAACAGCTCCGGCAAGCTTGGCGAAGGCAAACCCTTCGATCCCACTATCTACTCGATTCGTGACGTGGTGCTGGCGTTAAGCAGCGAAGGCTTTGTGATTGATCGGATCGTCGAGCAGGGCACCCAAAACCCCTCGCAACTGAGCTACGAAGAGGCGTTGCACTTTCCCTACCATTTCCACCGTGATCAGAACTACTGCCGCAAGGAGTACGACGCCGACAGCAACAAGGCCCCGCATACTATTATCTACAAGACCCGCAAGCTCGGCAGCCAAGGGGTTGGCCAGGAGGGCCAGCTGGCCTTCAACTATAGCAAGCAGCAGATCCGCATCTGGGGCCAGAACCGCACGGTGGAGACAGCACACCCCTTTCAGGCTAAAGACCGCGACTATATCGCTCTACAACTGGCCCCCAAGGATTCGGTGGTGGGGTTATGCGAAGTCTTCAGCCTGACGGTTGCGGCCAGCGATCATTGCACTGCGCGCGAACTCAATCTGCAGATCGATCTGGATGGCAGTCAACACCAACGCCTGGTACCCGCTAATTCGGTACAGGCGCTGCTGCACCAGCGCATGCTCGGTGCCAAGCTGGCACCGAGCTACGCACGCAGTACCTTCGCGAGCCATGAGGAGCTGCAAACCGCGTTCTACATCAAGCGCTTAGATCCTATTTATGGCGAGTTTAACCAACTATTTCCCCATCAGCAGCTGGGCATCCTGGTGTTCATCAATGGGGAAGAGCCGGCGCACGGCACCATCGGCCTGGAAGATATCACGGCCACCCCGGGTGATCATATCCAGGTATTTTATATTGCCACACGCTGGGGAAAATCCTGGCGCCCGCGTAAAAAACCCGATCAGCAGATAGACCTTTTCTAGATATTGAGCGGCCCGACCTCGTAGCCGGGGTTACGCTTCGCTGAGGCTGATGGGGTAACAGCCTACTCAGGCCTTATGGGCGCGGGCCAGATACTCCTGTGATTGCATCTCCAGTAGCCGGCTGGTGGTACGTTCGAACTGGAAATCCAGCTGACCACCGGCATAGAGCGCGGGCAGCGCCACCTCGGCAGATAGAATCAGCTTGACCCCGCAGTCGTAAAACTCATCAACCAGATTGATAAAGCGGCGTGCCTGATCATCCTTGTCGTTGCCGAGCTGCGGCACATTGGAGATCAGCACGGCATGGTAGAGCTTGGCCAGCTCGATATAGTCGTTCTGCGATCTAGGGCCATCGCACAGCGCATCGAAGTCGAACCACACCACATCATCGCAGCTGCGGCGGGAGTGGATCGGCCGATTGTTGACCTCGATCACCAGCCCGGTCAGCGCATCGCGCAGTTCGGGTGCCAGAGTCTCAAAACTGCTATTAAGGCTGAGGTCGGCAGCCGCACCCAGGGGGTGATAGAACAGCTCGGCTTGCTGCAGCGCCCGCAACCGATAATCCACCCCGCCATCGACATTGATCACATCGGTATGCTGGTTGAGCATGGCGATGGCCGGTAAAAATCGGGCGCGCTGCAGACCGTTCTCGTACAACCGATCGGGCACTATATTGGACGTAGCCACCAGTGCCACACCGTGTTCAAACAGCTTTTCGATCAGCCGACCGAGGATCATCGCATCGGTGATATCGGAGACAAAGAACTCGTCGAAGCAGATCACTTCGGCTTCGGCCGCAAACTTACCGGCGACTATATCCAGCGGATTTTTTTCCCCTTCCAGCAGGGTCAGCTCGGCATGGACGCGCTGCATAAAGCGATGAAAGTGAGTACGCACTTTGGTGGAGAAGGGCAGGCTGTCGTAGAACACATCCATCAGATAGGTTTTGCCGCGCCCCACCCCGCCCCAGAAATACAGCCCCTGCACGGGAACCACCCGCGGTTTTTTAAAGCGTAAGCCGAAGCGTTTGATCAGCTTGGGCTGGGGACGATTACGCCGCGCCAACAGGTCATCATAGAGCCGCTGTAGGTGTTTAACCGCCTGCTCCTGAGACGAGTCATAGCGAAAATCCTCACGTTTGAGGTCTTCATGATAGCGTTGCAGTGGCATTAAGGCGGTCATATCAACAGATCCTGCTGGAAAACGCGGCAACTTTACCGATTGAGCCCGCGGTTGGCAATGATCCGAAGGTGGGTTTGAGAACGGGGTTGGCTTGAGCACCAGGGTTGTATAGCATCGCTAGCCGTGCGGCGGTTTCAGCCGGCCGTTTCAACGATACCTAAGAGAGAGCCCGATGATACGAGGATTCACCCAGATTCTGCTGTTCTGGATCCTAGGCGAAAGCCTGCATTTTCTCACCGCCATCCCGATCAGCGGTAATGTCCTGGGGATGCTGCTGCTGTTCGCCTGGCTGCTACTACGCCAACAGGTCAGCCCCGAGCTGGAACAGAGCAGCCAGGCGCTGATCGCTCAGCTGTCGCTGTTGCTGCTACCAGGCGGTGTCGGGTTGTTCTTTCTTGGCGAGCGGATGCAGGGTCAATGGCTGGCCGTCCTCAGCGCCATCGGTATCGGCACCCTGATCAGCATGGCTCTGTGTATCCTGCTGATGCAACGCCTGACCCCTGCCGAAGCCAAGGCGCCTGCTAATAAAGGGTCGAACTGATGCCGCGCCTCAACGCCCTGCTGGAGCACTTGCTGCAGACGCCGCTGCTACCGGTCGCCATGACTCTGATCGCCTTTCAACTCGGCGTGCAGCTCTTTAACCGCCTCAACCGCCCCGCCTGGTTGCCGCCTATCGTCTCCGGCGGCTTGATTCTGGTCACCCTGCTGACGCTACTGCCGATCGATTACAGCCAGTATTACGCCGGTGCCAAGTGGCTGAGCTTTCTGCTCGGCCCGGCCACGGTAGCCTTAGCGATTCCGCTATTTCTGCAGTTTCATCGGATCCGCGCGCTGCTGCTACCGATCAGCCTCTGCCTGCTGCTAGGCGCACCGCTGGCCGCCGGATTGGCGATGCTGATCGCTTGGGGACTGGGGGCGGATCCTGGCACGCTGATCTCGATCGCGCCCAAATCGGTCACCGCACCGATCGCGGTGAGTCTGGCGGAGTTACTGGGTGGGATCGGCAGCCTGGCGGTGGGTATCGTCGCCCTGACCGGGGTGGTAGGGTCGTTATTCGCACCGCTGTTGTGCCGCTGGATGGGCTGTAATGATGAGCGCATCCTCGGGTTTGTGATGGGCCTCAATGGCCACGGCATCGCCACCGCCAGCGCCTTTGAGATCAGCCCAACAGCAGGCGCCTTTTCCAGCCTGGCGATGGGACTGACCGGCGCCTACACCGCGCTGTTCCTGCCCCTGCTGCTACCGCTGTTGTTCTAATCTCTCAGCGGCCGCGGCCGTTGTTATTCGGGACGGTATTTGAGCTGTAGCCCTTTGAGGAAATTACGCAACACCTGATCTTTACACTCGCGGTAGTGCTTATGCCCCTCCTTGCGGAAAAACGCACTCAGCTCGTGCTTGCCGAGCGGAAACTCCACCAGCGCCATAATCTCCAGAATATCCTCGGCTTTCAGGTTCAAGGCGATCTTGAGCTTATTGAAGATCAGGTTGTTGTTTAGACGGGTCTCAGGCGGAGGCTGGGCACCTTCGCGCTTACCGCGCTTATCGTTAATCAACCCGTTCAAGAATACCGCCAGACGCGTGTCGCTGAATTTTTTGAAGGCCGGGTCCTCCTCTTTTTTCAGCCAATCACTGATCTGTTCACGAGTGACCTCCTGGTCCGCCAACGCGAACAGGGCGATCATTTTTGAATCGCTAAAATCGAAGGTATAGCGCAGACGGCGCAAGATATCGTTATTTTCCACAAGAGGCTCTGACCTGAACTGCAGTCGTGTCACGGTGACTCACTGCCTAGTTATAGGCGCCACTTTAACAGAATTTCACCACGACTTTGCCAAGCGGCGATCAAAAAGCATTGCCAGCTCTTGGCAGCCGTGCACCCTGATCCGAACCAACGACTGGCGCGCTACTTGCTTAACTACTTGCTTAACTACTGGCTATAAAGATGTCTGGTTAGCAGCCAAGCCTAGACGAGAGCCCTCTTCAACCATAAACTTTAGTAAATGAGTGGCATAACGTCACCCCGGTGTTGGCATTTGGGTGACTAGCCACTCAAATACTAGCTGCGATCTATATAAACAAGAACCAACCTTGCCGAATAAGGAACCAAGATGCCCAGTGATTTTGATAAAGACGCCCTCGCCTACCACCGTTCAGGACCTGCCGGAAAGCTGGCCATCATTGCCACCAAGCCGATGGCTACCCAACGCGACCTGGCGCTGGCGTATTCGCCCGGCGTGGCAGCGGCCTGCAACGAGATCGTTAATGATCCGGCCGAGGTGTCCACCCTCACCGCACGCGCCAATCTGGTCGGCGTGATTACCAACGGTACCGCGGTGCTGGGGCTGGGTAATATAGGCCCGTTAGCCTCCAAGCCGGTGATGGAGGGCAAGGCGGTACTATTCAAGAAATTCTCCAACATCGACGTCTTCGATATCGAGATCAACGAGCTCGATCCGCAAAAATTTATCGATACCGTGGCGCGCCTGGAACCGACCTTCGGCGGTATTAATCTTGAGGATATCAAAGCGCCCGAGTGCTTCGTGATCGAAAGAACCCTCAAAGAGCGGATGAACATCCCGGTATTCCACGATGATCAGCACGGCACCGCCATCGTCGCCGGTGCGGCGGTATTCAATGGCCTGCGCGTGGTCGGTAAACAGATCGCCGACATCAAACTGGTGGTCTCAGGCGCGGGCGCGGCCGCACTGTCGTGCATCGATATCCTGGTCAACATGGGGGTGCGTAAAGCCAACATCTGGGTCACCGATATCGCCGGCGTCGTCTATGAGGGGCGCAGCGAACAGATGGATGAATACAAAGCCCGTTATGCACAGCACACCGCTGCCCGCACGTTGGGCGACGTTATCGAGGGTGCCGATGTGTTCCTGGGGCTGTCTGCCGCGGGCGTTCTCAAACCTGAGATGGTCAAGAAAATGGCCGCCAAGCCGATCATTCTGGCGCTGGCCAACCCCAACCCAGAGATCACCCCGGAGGAGGCCAGGGCGGCGCGTCCAGACGTCATTATGGCCACCGGTCGCTCGGACTACCCCAATCAGGTCAACAACGTCCTCTGCTTCCCGTTTATCTTCCGCGGCGCTCTGGATTGCGGCGCCACCAGCATCAACGAGGAGATGAAAGTCGCCTGCGTCAAAGCGCTGGCGGATCTGGCGATGGCCGAACCGATCGATCGGGTCCAGAAAGCCTACGCCGGCGAACCGTTGCGTTTTGGCCCCGAATACCTGATCCCCAAACCCTTTGACCCGCGGCTTATTTTTGAAGTAGCGCCTGCGGTAGCCCAAGCGGCGATGGCGACCGGTGTGGCCACTCGGCCGATCGAGGATCTGGATGCCTACCGTCGCAGTCTGGCCCGCTATGCCTACCGCTCCAGTCAGGTGATGAGCCCGATCCTCGAGTATGCCAAGCAACACCCGAAACGGGTGGTGTTCGCCGAAGGGGAGAGCAACCGGGTTCTGCAGGCGGTCCAACAGATCGTCGATGAAAGGCTGACCCAACCCATTCTGGTGGGCAATCGTGAGCGAATCCAGGCCCGCATTCTCAGCCTGCAACTGCGAATTAAAGAGGGGAAAGACTACAGCATCGTCGACCCCATTGGCGGTGACTGGTTCGAACCCTATCTGGCCGACTATAGCGCTCGCATGGGGCGCAAGGGGATCTCGCCGGATGAAGCCAAGAGTATCCTGCACTCTGACAAAACCGTGATCGCGGCGATGATGTGTCTGCGCGGTGATGCCGATGCCATGCTCTGTGGTGCCCATGGGCGGTTCCGCAAACACCTGCAGCCGATTGACGAGCTGATCGGCAAGTGCGATGGCATCGACAATTACGCCACCGTCACCGTATTGAGCCTACCCACCGGCACCTTCTTTATCTGTGATTCGCATATCACCCCCGACCCCAGTGCCGAAGAGATCGCCCAAACCACGCTAATGGCCGCCGAGGAGATGCGCCGTTTCGGCATCTTGCCCAAGGCCGCGCTGCTGTCGAACTCCAACTTCGGCACCAACGACCTGCCCTCAGCCTTGAAGATGCGCGCAGCGTTACGGCTGCTTAATGAGCGCGCTCCTGACTTGATTGTCGATGGTGAGATGCACGCCGATACCGCTATTTCAGAGGAGTTACGTAACAAGGTATTCCCCAACTCGGTACTACGCGGTCAGGCCAATCTGCTGGTGATGCCCAACGTCGAGTCCGCGCATATCGCTTACGGGCTGTTAAAAACCCTGGGCGGTGGCATCTCGGTGGGACCGATTTTACTGGGCGCGAAGAAGCCGGTGCATATCATGACCTCCAGCACCAGCGTACGCAGCATTTTCAACATGACCGCGATCGCAGTAGCCGAGGCGAAAAACGAAGAGCAGGCGGTTAACTAAGGCCGCCAGGGGCCGCGCCTCCATCACCGAGGCGCATTTTTATTGGGCTATACGAATGAGGGCTGATTACTGCGTTAACAGTTTTGCAAGGATGAGGACTCCAGGTTCTAATGGACTGCCTTTGCGATAGACGACCGATAGCTGAACATATTTTGGCCCATGGCTGACTGGAGCCGTGACAAGAGACTTCTCATATCGACTGTCGGTCACCATATTTTTGCCAATAATGGTGTAGCCCAAACCCGCTGCGATACAGCCTAAAATGCCATCAGCGCTACTCATTACCATTAACTCATCAGCACCTCGGCAAGCTTCCTGTTGCCATAAAAGAGCGTGTTTCCTGTAGCCACAACCCTCATCGCGCACAAATAGTACGGGGTCATAATCACTCTCCAGAGGCGTCACCATAACCAACTCTTCTTGCACTATAGGGATGACGATAAGGTTTTCATGCTGGGGGGCATTACCCAAAGCTGCGCAGTCAACCTTATTGTTCAGGACAGCAAATACCAGCCGGTCACTGGTGTCAGTATAAATTTTCGTTCTAATCTCCGCATGGCTCTGCTTTAGTTGTTTGAGTGCTAGGGGCATATGAACTGCGGCAAAGGTTTCTGGCATGCCGACTCTTAACTCATAACGTCCCTTATCGCGTGAAATGGCGGATGTAGCCTGAAATTCCAGCTGCAGAATCTGGTTGGCATATTCGCAAAGCTGTTGGCCACTCGGCGTTAGCTGTAGCTTTCTGCCAACCAAATTAAACAGTTTTGTATCCAGCTCCCTTTCCAGCTTTTTGATTCGGTTGGTGATGTTGGACTGGACAGTATGAAGCTTATCAGCAGCGCCTTTAATGCCGCCCTCATCCACAACCGCCTTAAAGGTCCTCAGTGTCACTATCTCCATAAGGTTCTCATAACAAGAAGTCTTCATTCTGAATGATTCAATTTTAAAGCCCATCATGACAGAGTAGTCTCTGTCACAGATCTTTCAACAACCAGGTGAAGACCATGTTAACTGAGCTAACAACACGCCGAGTCTATTTAGCAGGTATCTGTAGCTTGATTGTGACCGTTGGTGTAGCACGTTTCTCCTACAGCCTGTTATTACCGATAATGCAGGACAGTGCAGGCCTGACTGAATCCGACGGCGGCTGGCTGGCTACTACGAACTTTATGGGCTACATGTTAGGCGTCCTGCTGGCTGCCAGTTTGCACAACATGAACCACAAATACAGCTTGCACCGGGTTTATCTTATATTGAGTGTTGTCACCTCAGCAGCAATGGTGATGACAACCGATATTATTACCTGGGCTGTATTGCGATTTATTGCGGGGATCTGCGCCTCAGGAGGCCTGATTATTGCCTCTGGCTTGATCCTTAAATGGCTGGTTAAGAATAAACATAGAGCAGAGCTAGGTATCCACTTCTCTGGTGCAGGGCTGAGTATCATTGTTGCTTCCATACTGATAGAAGTGATGCTGGCTATATCAGCCAGCTGGCAGCAACAGTGGCTAGCTTTAGCTGTTATGGCTGCAATAGTCGCCATTCCAGCGTGGTTATGGATGCCACACCCTGCTGCAGATACTCAAACGGGGGTTACCGCAACAGATAACCCTCCAGGTAAAACCTTCACATTACTGATGTTGCTAGCCTATTTTTGTGCGGGTTATGGCTATGTCGTGAGCTCCACCTTTATTGTGGATATTGTAGAGGGCGTTGAAGACCTGCAAGGACAGGGGGGCTTTGCTTTTCTATTAGTGGGATTAGCGGCCACCCCTGCAGCACTCGTATGGGATCGAATCGCTAGACGTGTTGGTTATCTCAAGGCGTTATTAGCCGCATATATTCTGCAGGCTGTAGGGATTGTTCTCCCTGCAATGAATGACACGTTACCCGTTGTCATATTAAGTGCATTGCTGTTTGGTGGGACGTTTATAGCCTGTGTCAGCCTGGTACTGACGATGGCTGGTAAGTTTTATCCCAGCAACCCGGCTAAGTTCATGGGGACAATGACCTTGGCTTACAGTGCTGCACAAATCATTGCACCGGTATGTACGGGATATCTTGCCGAAGCTTTTGGAAACTACAACCTCGGGCTCTACCTCTCTGCAGGTGTCATGATAGTTGGCGCTATGTTTTTGCTTGGGCTGTTAAGTATCGAGAGGAATTCTATGAAAAAAAAGCTGCAGAAAAACCAAGACCCGTGCTCGTTAAGCGATGCTGCTCGCTAGCTGGGTTGTCGTGCTGAGATTTATAGATGGCCGCTATCGGCAACTGCTGTAGCGGTTGGCCACTGCACCTCCCGTCCGGGTTCGGGACGGTACGGCACCAGACGCGCCAACACTAAAGACACGCCCGCCATCGCCGCACCGGTCAGAAAAACCGCCGCTGGAGAGACCATCCATAACAAGCCGTACAGCGCTGGTAACACCACCGCGGCGATATGGTTGATGGAGAAAGCTACACCTGCGGTGGCCGCCATATCTTTGGGATCGGCGATCTTCTGCAGATAGGTCTTCTGGGCGATGGCGAGTGAAAACAGCAGATGATCGAGGATATACAGCCCCACGGCGATGCGCGGATCAGAGACCAGCGCGTAAGCGGTAAACACCCCGATCAAGCCGATATACTCCAGCGTCAACGCCTTGCGCTCGCCCCAACGGCCGATCAATTGACCAATCTTGGGCGCCAAGAACATGTTCAACGCACCGTTAGCCAAAAACATCAGGGTGATATCCGCCGCTGAAAAGCCGAATTTTTCCACCATCAAGAAACCGGCAAACACCACGAAGATCTGCCGCCGTGCGCCGCCCATAAATGTCAACGCGTAGTAGAGCCAATAGCGGCGCCGCACCACTAGGTTTTTATGTTGCTCGACTTTCTCGGGAAACGGTGGAAACGCCCACCAGCACCCTAGAGTGATGGCGATGGTAATCGCCCCTCCCAGCAGGTAGATCAGTTCCATCTCGATACTGAACAGTTCCAGCGCCACCCAAACCAGACCAAAGGCGATCAACCCGGCAAAAGAGCGGATGGCCACCAGCTGCCCCAGCTTATGCGCCGCATGCTGCTTATCAAACCATTGTAATGATAGCGACTGGCTGATGGTTTCGTAGTAGTGGAAACCGATCGACATCAGCACCGTGGTACAGTACAGCCCCACCTCAGAGGGGAAGTAACCGGTCAGCGCCGTCCCCAACCCCAGCAGCAACAGCGACGTCAGAGCCAGGGTCTGCTCACGCAGAAACACCAGTAGCAATACCGCCCCAAAAGCCAGAAACCCGGGGACTTCTCGCAACGACTGCAGCACCCCGATCTCTACACCAGCAAAGCCTGCACGCTCAATCACAAAGTTATTGAGCAGCGCCTGCCAGACCCCGAACGCGATCGGCATCGCGGCCGTCATCAACAGCAGTAATAACTCTGGAGTACGCCAGTTCCTCGGATTTTGCCTCAGCGCAGCACGCATATATTTTCTTCGCCCTAGTCTATTAACAACATCTAAGCGCTAGATGCTCAAGTCCAACTCTCGATCTAGCACAATTCGATCTACCACAATTCGATCTAGCACAATCCGATCTACCACAATTCAATCCACCAGAACCTCGACAGCCCGGTCATGACTCGTGACCAAGAGTTGCGTCAAGGCAGCCAGCCCCTAGAGTGCTAAAAGAGCGCATTGGCGACGCGGGTCGAAGCGTTAAGCCTCGGCGCGTCGACGCTGCAACCAGATCCCGGGACCCACACAAGCCAGTCCACTTAACAGACCCACCAGGTGTGCGGTATTGGCGATCGAACCAAACCCCAACCGCTCGATCAAACCGCTGATCCCGAGCACCAGCCAGATCATCATAAAAGTCATCAACGTGCTCGGCATGCCAAAGCGTTGCTGAGTATTGAGTCGATCCCACAGCCAGGTGTAACCCATCAACCCAAAGATCACCCCGGAGAGACCGCCAAACAGTGGACCGGTCATCATAAACTGCGCCAGATTTGAGAGCACGCCGATCACCAGTGCCAGCCATAATAGCCGGATGCGCCCCTGTAGCAACTCGATACGCCGTCCCAACTCCCAGGTCCAGAGCAGGTTAAACACCAGATGCAGCAGACTAAAATGCAGGAAGATGGGGGTCACAAATCGCCACCACTCACCGCCTTGCAGCAGGGCATCGATGTTCTGAAACAGTAGATAGTCGCCCTTGAAGGTGAAATCGACAAAGGAGAACAGATGCAGCCACTGGCGATTATCACCGAAACCCGACAATAACGTCAGCAGCAGACTCAAGCCGATCAGACTCAGGGTGACCGGGGTCTGATACCAGGCCAGTGATATCCGCGCTCTGCTGGATACCTGCGGACGAGGAGATTCAACCGCCGACTCCAGCGTTTCGCCACTGCGCCAACGCTGGAAATGCTCAATCACGAACTCGGCCTCATCCGGATTGGCTATCCAGAGCTGCTGCGCATCGTCAAAATGGGTCACTCGGTGGTGAATACGGTGTCGCCATAAAAACTTCGCAAACGGCCCTAAGTCTTCATCCGCGGGAAGCTCCAACAGTTTTATCATCTTAACTAGCCCCCGGTTCACAGATATCAGCAGGATCAACATCTACCCAAATAAACTTAGCGGCGTCGAGCCGTGACTCGCGATCCATTCGATAGGCGACCAGCTTGCCCGACTTCACCGCGCTGTAGTCCAGACAGACGATATTATCGGTGATGGGTAGGGGCTGCCCTTCACGCCAATAATGCCCGATAAACAGCGGCAATTGCTCAGCACCGTAATGCAGCAGCTTGCGCTGATCATCCTCGCTCAACAGCTGCCGAGCAATATGCTCAGGCAGCGGATCCGGCTGAAACACCACATCCTGATGCCGCTGCGGATGTTGCTCCCAGAACTTGGTCCGGTAGACATGGCGATTAAAACCCTCAGCGGTCTGCATCACCTCATTATTGGGTAGTTGCAGATGGGTTCCGCGCAGCAGGCGATCGGTGACGGTCCATTCAAAACAACCGCGCTCCACCGAACGCTGTAAAAAGTCGTCACCGCTCAAATCATTAATACCCTGGGCTTTAAGCTGCTCTATCAAAGCTTGATCCCAACAGGCGTGCACCGCACGCAAGTGCGGCAACTCCAAGTAGAGCGGTAGCTGTCGAAACCAACGCAGATAATCTTGCCACTCATCGGGGTAGGGCGCCATCTGTTGCAGAGTAGCGCGAATCTGCTGCTCATGACGCGGATTGTGCTCCCGCAGATAACGGCGTCCGGAGCCTGGGCGCGCCGGTTCACAATAGGTGACGCAGTTATATTCATGATTACCGATAACAATCTGCGCACTGCCCTGCTCCACCATCGTCCGCACCAACTGCAGCGCTTCACGAATGGTGGTACCTCGGTCAACAATATCGCCGATAAACACCGCCTGACGGCAAGGATGGCGGTAGCAGCCGTTACGCAACCGGTAGCCGAGCAGTTGCAGCAGCTGCTCCAGAGAACGCGCACATCCATGCACATCACCGATCAGATCGTAACCTTCAAACTCCACAACAAGGCCCTTGATATTGAGATGTATGCGGCTTATTCACCCAGTTTTGAACCCCAGCCTAACTTAGACCGGCAAGATTCATAATAGTCATAACTGCGTGGATGAATCAGCTGCAGCCGATGTGGCTTCTTGCGAATGCTGATGATATCACCAGGCAGACAGGGGATCTGATGCTGACCGTCGCAACTGATCAGCGGATGGGTGTCATTACGCTCGGCAACGACAATTTTTATTTCAACATTACCATCGACCACGATCGGCCGACTGGTCAGGGTGTGCGGAAAGATCGGCACCAGCACTAGCGCATCCAGGCGCGGATGCATAATGGGACCACCGCCCGACAGCGCGTAAGCCGTGGAGCCGGTAGGCGTCGAGACGATCAAGCCATCGGAGCGCTGCGAATAGACAAACTGGCCATCGATATAGAGCTCAAAGCGGATCATCCTGGCCGCCTGTCCCGGGTGGAGGATGATATCGTTCAACGCCGCCCCGGTACCCACCAACTCAGTGTCACGGGTCACCTGGGCCTCAATTAAAAATCGGGTTTCGGCATGATAATCACCGCGGAGTACCTCGCCGACCTTCTGCTCGATCTCATCGGGGGCGATATCGGTCAGAAATCCTAGGTTGCCACGGTTGATCCCCAGCACCAGCACATCGGACTGCGCCAGTTCCCGTGCGGCCCCCAGCAGGCTACCGTCCCCCCCCACCACGATCACCAGGTCGCAGCTCTGGCCCATCATTTTGACGGTGCTCTGCTGCAAACCATGGTTGGGCATCACATCGGAGATCCGCTTATCGATGATGACATTAAGCCCTTGGCCCTGTAAAAACGGGATCAGATGTTCGAGTGACTGCAGTACCGGCGCACTACCCTGCCGCCCGACCAAACCTATAGTTCTGAAACAATCCATCAAGTTAGCCTGTCATGTCGGCCACAGTTCGCGGCCAAACCGGACGTCATTATAGAGCCGTAGCAGCACAAATTAACCATAAGCAGCTGTAGTGACGGCAAAGAGTTAACAAATAATGATTTTTGTGGGGCCGAACAGAGAAAAAAGAAGAGGATAACGCTATAAAGTGGCGGAACGGACGGGACTCGAACCCGCGACCCCCGGCGTGACAGGCCGGTATTCTAACCAACTGAACTACCGCTCCGTTGTACTCTTTCGCGCTGCCTAGATCCTGGTGGGCGTGGAGAGGTTCGAACTCCCGACATCCACCTTGTAAGGGTGGCGCTCTCCCAACTGAGCTACACGCCCTGAATCAGGAGCAGCGAATTTTACGCATTTTGAACTCGGTGTCAAACCTCTTTGGACAAAATAAATCTTATACTTAAAAAGTGCTCAAAAAACACCCACTTCAAGGCATCGCCAGTCAAACCACTGGTCAATTAACGCTCAAAGCTAAAACGACAGCCGTTGTTAAAATACTATTTCTTAACATTCCCACGACAAGGCGCAGACACCGGCACCTCACCCTGACACTGGCGCCACTCCTCTGCCGTGTAGGGATGAATCACCAGCGCATGCAGTGCGCCTGCCAACTCGTCGGCTAATAGCCCGTAGACCATCTGATGCCTGGCAACCGCACGCTTGCCCACAAAGTCATCGGAGACCACCGCCACGTTAAAATGACTATCGGTGGCTGGGCCACTGTGGAGGTGACTCTCATTCTCGATCTGTAGATGAATAACGTTGAGACCTTGTTTAAGTTTCTGTTCGATACGCGTTTGCATAAAATCACACCAAGACTGCAGAAGAAAAGTACAGAGTCGCTAGGACCGAGGACTAGGGTTTAGGTTTTTTAGGTTTAGGCCTGCGACTTCTCAAGCTTATTAAAACGCTTATGAATACGCTGGGTCACCGCCCAAATTGACAACATCACGATAGGGATAGATCCGGCTGTCGCCAGTTCTTTATTGATCGGAACACCCAAATCGTACAGTGTTTCAAAGCCGAGCTTGAAAATGCTGATCAAATAATAACTGATCGCCACCACCGACAGGCCTTCGACCGTTTGCTGCATCCGCATCTGAATCTGACTGCGCCGATTCAACGAGCTCATCAGCCCCTGATTTTGCTCCTCCAGAGTCAGCTGCACCCGGGTACGCAACAAGCGACTGGCACGATCAATCCGCGTCGACAGATCATCGAGCAACGCACCGGTGACCTCGCAGGTACGCACCGCAGGCGCTAGCCGTCTGACTAAAAATTCGTTCAGGGTCAGATGGCCTGCCACTTCACGCTCACGCTCGCGCAACACTTCAAGGCGCTGCTGTACCACCTGATAGTAGGCGGTACAGGCCGAGAATCGATAGTTACTCCGCGCTCGGAACGCCTCGACCCTAGCCGCCATGGCCGACAGGATATCGAGCAGCTCGCGCTCACCGGTTTGCGTTTCCAACTGCGCAATAGCTTGAGTCACCTCCTTAAGCTGCTGATCCAGATCACTCAGTTGCTGCGAAATCTCACGCGCCAGCGGCAGCCCTAGCGTGGCCATCAGCCGGTAGGTTTCCAGCTCGATAAAACGCTGCGCCATCCTCCCCAGCTGCGATTCGCTCAGGCCGTGGTTATAAATCATAAACCGGCCAAAGCCATCACTGTGCAGCCTAAAGGTGGTCCAGGCTGACGCCTTGCCATTGGCGGGCTGCGAACCGACCAAACGCAGATTTTCAAAATACCCCGCCACCTGCGCGACCGGAGGCTCAGGCTGATTAACGGCATCCTCAAGCAACAGATGAAAAGCTGCGACCACCTGTCCAGGAAGCAAATTGAGCCAATCCTGAGGGATCAGATCGATGGCATTATTAACGAACGGGTTGCCTTCGCGCGCGCCTTTACGAATAAAGGTGTAACCCGAAAACTCGCTATGCCGCTCCCAACGCATCTCGAACAAGCCGAAATCCTGCTGAAAACAGGGCATATTAGCCGTTGGAGCGGTGATCTGATAACGATCACAGAGCGCCGTTATCAGCTCTATCTCCTGCTGCTTCAGCGCGCCGCCGTGCAAGATGGCAATATGGGTCAGCTGAGCTGGGGCGGTAAACGCGTGAAACGGGCGACTGTGCAACTCGTTATAGAGCGCTTCGCGTAACGGATGGACGGCTAACTGCTCCAGCCCCACCGCATGAGGTCTGGGCTTTCCCACTCGAGCGAGAACTTCGGCCGATTGTTTAGCGGGCAGAGACATGAGCTACGATCCTGTTTTCAAAGAATATATACTGATTTATATCATCAAACCTAGACCTAAGGATACCCAACTTCAGCACAGCTACGCAGGTCCTGCACCTTACTGCACCCACGCCTAGAGCACCGCGGTCATCAACGGCTCATTGGCGGCATCAAACGCCAATGCCAGTGGTTTGATCTCAAACCACTGCTGCAGCAGCGCCTGAGTCAGAGGCTCGGGCCAGTACAGGGCCAGTTCATCCCAAGCCCCGAGTTCATTTTCCAGCAGCGCCAGCCAATAATCGGCCAACAGCCGTGGCAGGGGATCCTCCTGCCCGGCATCTGCGGCAAGCTCTGCGACCAGATACACTCTGGCCTCCGTATCCAAGGCTCCGGCAGGCAACGGCTGCTGCAATTCGCTGACCTCCGCCGGCAAACCGTTAATCCACTCCAGATAGGGAGCCAGCGGCAACAGCATCAGCGCCGAGCGATTCAGCAATTTCATATGTATTTTTCCGTAAAGAAATGTTCAACAGCAACAGTCCACAACAACATTTCACAACAACGCCCCATAACAGGCTCAACAACATGCCCAGCGGGTGGTTGTTACAAGCTACTGATTATAACCCTCTCAAAGGCTAACACAGGGGGCGAACCGGCCGACACCCCAAGACTGCCTGTTAGCCCAAGACTGCCTCCACCCCATCAAATCCGTGTTGTTGACAGCCTAAGTAACCACGATGGGTACAATTTCCGCCAAGGAACACGCCGCCTTCGCGGCTGGTCGCCTCATAATCACGTCCTGGCCGACCGAATTTTAGCCCTCCGACACTCGTACCCCGGCATCATTACGACTACCCTGATATCTAGACCAAGCCCTGTTACGCACTCAGATTGGCTACCCAGGAGAGGCGCGAGCTGACGATCAGAGACCACTCATGAAGCGTATTGCAATATTTTCCGATGGTACCTGGAACTCGCCCGAACAGGGTGGTGCCACCAATGTCCTCAAGCTGGCGCGGGCGGTCAGCCCGACGGTCGATGGCGTCAGCCAGATCGCTTTTTATGACTGGGGAGTAGGCACCGATCGCAAAAAGCTATCCGGCGGCATTACGGGGGCCGGTATCGATAAAAACATCATGGATGGCTACCGCTTTCTGATCCACAACTACGAAGCCGGTGACCAGATCTATCTGTTTGGCTTCAGCCGGGGCGCTTATACCGCACGCTCACTGGGCGGTCTCATCCGTAATTGCGGCCTGCTTAAACGCCAGCATGCGGACCGGATCCCCGAGGCTTACCAGCTCTACCGCAAGCGCAGCAAAAGCAGCAGCCCTAGCGCCGCGCAACCCAGCGACTTCCGCCACCGCTACGCGGTCGCCGACATCACCCATATCGACTTTGTCGGGGTCTGGGATACTGTCGGCTCGCTCGGCATCCCGGTGCCGTTCTGGGGCACCCTCGGTGAGCAGGAGTTTATGTTCCATGACACCTCTCCCAGCAAAATTATTTTGCATGCTCGTCATGCCGTCGCGATCGACGAAAACCGCGTAGATTTCACCCCCACCCTGTGGGACAACAAACCCGGTTTTGATCTGCAACAGGTATGGTTTGCAGGGGTCCATTCGGATGTGGGTGGCGGTTACCCAGAGCAGCAACTGAGTGATTGTGCCTGCCGCTGGATGGTCGATCAGGTCAGCGGCTTCGGACTGACTTTTGAAACCCACCTGCTGGATGCTATTCAGGAGGACAATCCGGCACGCAAAGATACCCTGCATAATGAGCGCAAAGGCATCTATAAACTCCGCGACGCCTACATTCGGCCCATCAGCGGAGCCTTGCACCACTCGGTCAAGGAGCGCTGGGATGCCGATCTCCAGGGCTACCGCCGCAAGAGCAAAGCGCTGCGCCAGTTACTCGATACCGTAGACGGTGACTGGTCGAAGCTGACCCTCGTCAATTAGGCCAGCGTTATTCGACTCAGCAGTTTAAGCCAGCGATTTAAGCCAGAGCCTAACAATACCCAGGCGGCCATTTTACCCCTCCTCAGCGACACCTATAGCCAACACCATGGATACAACCATGGATACAGCACTCCTAAACTGGCGCCCATTGCACTACACTTGCGACCATCACTTATTACACGGAAACAGCTGCAATGCGTAACACTCTAACCGGCATCACTCTGGCGACGGCGCTACTGGCACCGCAACTAGCCTCGGCAGATTTTTTAAGCCTCTACGGCGGCATCGAAGGCTGGCGTGTCGACCCTAACGCCGCCTTTGGCGACAATCAACAGAACTCCGCGGCGTTCAATCTCAATAACGACACCGCCACCGGCTTTTACATCGGCTTTGAACACCCTGTGCCGCTGATCCCCAACATCAAGCTGCGTCGCGATACGCTCGATGCTGACGGCCAGACCAGGCTGACAGGCCAATTTACACTAGGCGGTGAAACCTATAACGCCACGGATACCCTGGCCACCACGATCGATCTGCAACAAACCGATGTAATTATCTACTGGGAGCTGTTGGATCTAGACCTGCTGAGCTTTGATATCGGCCTCAACGCCAAGCATATCGATGTGGATCTGACGGCCGTAAAACAAGACGGCACTGACCCGACCTCCGAAAGCTTTAGCGGCTGGATCCCCATGGGTTACGCCGCGGCCGAGGTCGGCATTCCCGGTCTGCCGCTGAGCCTCTGGGCCGAGGGCTCGTATATCAGTTATAGCGGTGACAAGTTTTATGATGCGCGTGCGGCACTCAGGTACCTCCTGATCGAGACCCTACCGATGGATCTGACCCTGAGCGTCGGCTACCGAGCACTGGTGGTCGATGTCGATGATCTGGACGGGGTATTCGCAGATATCGATTTCAATGGCTATTACGCCGGTGTAGAGGTGCGTTTCTAAAACGCCATGGAGTGAATAGCCCCGGTCCAGCAGCGCGGATCGGGGTCAATCAGGCGTCAGTATTCTCGGCCATACTATCGGTAACGCCGACAACAACGTTCGGCTGATTATCTGGCAGTCCCTCTTGCTGCTCTTCCCAACGCCCTAACGCCGCGTAGTAGTGATCCCAGATACAGGGGCAACAGCCCCCGCCACAGCATTCATGCCCCTTGGGTCGCTCCGGCTTTTTTAGCAATTCGCTCATCGGCTCTCCAAACCCTGCATCAGCAGGCTCGCCCATATGGGCAATAATAACAATAACAACAATCTGACCAGTATAACCGAAGTTGCATTGTTGACATATATCACTAAAGATTAAGTCAAGGATCCGCACTGGACATCGCCCCTCCGTAGTCGCAAGATCAGCGCCTCAGACTCGCCTAACCTCGCCAACAACTTCAGGATCATCCGCCGTGCAACTAACCCAACGTGGTAAAGGTCTCGCCCTCACCCTCTCCGGCGTTGCGCTGCTGATACCCGATGCCCTGGCGCTGCGGTTATCCGGACTGGAAGACTGGAACGCGGTATTCTGGCGAAGCCTGCTCTCGGGCATGGTGATGCTGATGATTCTGCTGCTGTCTCGTCGCCAGCGCGCGCCTTCGACCGCCATGACCCTGGGCGCTAGCGGTTTTATCCTGACCGCGTGCATCGCTGTCGCCAGCATCGGGTTCGTACTCAGCCTGATGTACACCAGCGTCGCCAATACCCTTATCATCCTGGCCTTGGCGCCGATGTTTTCAGCCCTCTACGACCGCCTATTCCGCCACCAACGGCTCGCGCTACGCACCTGGCTGGCCATCGTCTGCTGCCTGTGTGGCGTAATCATCCTAGTAGCCGACGGTTTTAATAGCGGCAGCCAACTCGGTAATCTACTGGCGTTAATGACCGCTATCCTGCTGGGTATTGAGTTCTCGCTGATGGCCAGCGTGCCGCATCAGCAGCTCTGGCCGGCGCTGGGACTCGGCTACCTGCTCGCCGCGCTGATCGCCGCACTGCTGAGTCTGTTGACTGCCACGACCCTGTCGCTGGCAGGTGCCAACCTAGTCGCCGTCGCAGCCATGGGGTTGGTGATCATCCCCTTCGCCTTCATGCTGATCAGCCAGGGGCCCCGCTACCTGCCGGCCCCCGAGGTCGCGATGCTGATGATGTTAGAAACCGTCTGCGCGCCCTTCTTGGTGTGGGTGGTACTGGATGAAGATCCGGGCCGCTACGCCCTGATCGGCGGTGCGCTGGTGATCGGCACACTGATCTGGCATTCGGCCTTGGATCTGATCCAGGAGCGCCGCAGCCAGGCAAAACTCTCTGACCATGCGCTTTCAGCGCGTCGATCTTAACCAGGATTCAATCGCTGGCGACTGCCGTGGCGGCCGACTCCAGACACGCAAACCCGCACCGCCGGAGCTGTTCGCTACACGGAAACCACCCTGCCCTGACTCACACCCCCGACCAGAGGGCGCATCCTGCTCACGCCCAAGGAGACGATCCCAGTTACCGTTAGGCCAGTTCGACCGACAGGGTATCCGTGCGGCTCAGCGCCGCCTCACGAGCCGCACGATAGGGGTTATCGGAATCGAGCAGCGCTTTGCCTTTGCGGGTCGGAAACTCGACATCCAGATCCACCACCGAGCCATCGCGGCAGACGTTGATCACCGTGTCCATGGTCGCAGCCATCAGTGAGTACTTGTCATCAGGCGCGGCAATCAGTGTTTGCAGCCCCAGATCACTCATAAAGCCCAGACTGGTCTGGGTGTTTTCGGCGTCAAGTTTGTTAAAGGCTTCGTCAAACATACTCAGACTCATACCCCCTAGCGGCGAACCATCCTGCGCCTGTTTGATCCTATAGGTGGCCCCTAGACCTGCGGCAATCGCGACATAGAAGGGCACCTGGTGCTCGCCGCCCGAGCCGGTCTTGATCCGCTGACTGAGGTTAGTCTTGATGTTGCCCTCCAGATCCTTGATCATCAGCTCGAAGTTATAGAAATTTCGATAATCCTGCAGGATCGAGCTCTCGCCTTCATCCTTGAGCACCGCCTGAATCTTCTCCAGCGCCGCCCGATGCGGGTTATCTTCAGACAGATGGGTGTCAAACAGCCCGCCGGCGTTGGCCTGATCGACTCGCGAGTAAGTTTCAACCAGCTTTAAGATCTCCTTGAGTTCCGGATTCGGGCTCATGGTGAAGCTATACATCTCACTATGGAACGGCCGGCGCTTGAGATGGTTATTCAGCTCCTTGATCAGCTCCTTGATCTTATTGATCTGATCGTTGAGGTGCGCCACAAAGTCGGAACGGAATGCGGTTTCGGCCTCGATCCGGGCCCGCTCGGACTTCTTGGTATAGTGCGCCAATTCAGTTTGCCGGAGCGCCTCGACGGTCGCGGCGACAAAACGCTCCAGATCCTCATGTCCGGAATCGGGGCTGATATTATCCAGCGGTTGATGCGAAGCCCCGGCGCCCTGATACAGGGCCTTGTACTGGGCCACGGCATCGCGCACCGCGTTTTTCTTCTTCTCGACTAGGCTCAGCTCATTCTGCGCCTTACGCGCGGCATCGAAGGTGATCCGCTCCAGCTCGCCGTCGCACGCCTGCTCCAGATAATCACGTTTCTCCTGCGCGGTTTCGGCATCGAATGCGGGGAGCTCTTCACAACCTGTCCGTGCTGCCGAGTGCTCCTGCAACTCGGTCTCCAACACCTCGAGATGGGCTTCACGCTTGATCAGGCTGGTGCGTAGTTTCTTCAGTTGCTCCAACAGCGACTGATGCTCGGCCTGGGTACGCTTCTGACTCTCCACCAGCTGGCTCAGCTGCTGCTGCATACCGCTATCATCCTGATTACGCAGGTCGACCGTCGCCTGACGATAGCCCTCCAGCTCGGCATCGATCATCTGGCGCTGATTGCTCAGTGAGTAGCTGCTCTCTTGCACCCCGGTCAACGCGGCAGTCAGGCGGATCAGGGCGTCTTTTAAACTATCCAGCCCCTTGTGCTGCAGTTGCTGCTCGGTAAATTTGCGCTGCAGCTGCTCAAAGTCTTGATCCTGACGCTGTAACTGCTGCTGGCGCTGGCGAATCCCCATCATCGGCGCCTGCTCGTGAATCGCGGTGGTCGAGCCCTCAGACTGCAGCATGCAATCGGGCGTCAACGCCCGCTCTTCACGCAGTAACTCCTGCTCCGACTCCACCGCCATCACCCCGCCGAGGGTACGGTTGATATAGGCCAGCGCATGGCTGTTTTCACAATCGACATAGCCGGCCAACGAGCCTTTCTTGGCCCGCTCCAGCCACTGTTGGCTGGAGGTAGTATTGACGATCCGACAGCCTTTTAGATGCCGCGCTCGGCGCCGATACAGGGTGATCGCATCCTTAACCTTGTCAGGATCGACGATCAGCGCCTCACGGCGATTACCGAGGAAACTTTCGATCGCGGTGCGCCAATGGTCGTCGTTGATCTCGGTCAGCTCGCACAGCGGCGTCGATTCGATACCGTACTCTTGCAGCAGCCGCATCAACTCCTGGGTGTTGCGTTTGAGCGGCGCCCGCCCCTGCTTGAGCTGTTCGATGGCGCCCTGCTGCCCCTGTAGCCGATCGCGCATGGCGTTGAGTTCGATCACCGAACCCTCGAAGCGGCGTGACACCTCTAAGCGCACGCCATCGATCTGCTTCTTCAGCTGCGCCAGACAATTATCCACCGCCAGCGGCTGCTGTGGCCAGCTGCCTTCCAGCAGCTCTTCGCCTTCGCGCCACAGGCCGACAGCCTCTTTGACAACGCTAACAAATCCCCCCGGCAGGCTGGCCTCATGCTGGGCGAAATTTACGGTAGAGCGCAACAGATTATAGGTGCCCTGTAGTTTGTCGGTGATCACCTTCAACTCGTGCTGCTTGGCATCAGTCTTAAATTCCAGCTCTTTGATGCGACCCGCCGAGTCGGTGTTATTGAGCGCCGCCCGGGTATTGGCCAGCTCCTGCATCAGCCGGCTGAGCTCCTGCTCCAGGTGATCGGCCTCAATCTGCAGACTCTGCTCTTTGCTCTGCTCAGATTCGAGCTTCTCCTCGATCGACTCTTTCTTCAGATCGGCCGCTTCAAAGCGTGACTCATGCACCACCCACTCATATTCGATCGCATTGCGGGCGTTGCGAGTGACGCCAGCGCAGAGTTCTTGGACCTTATCCAACGCCTCGATGCGAGCCGCCACCTCTTTGGTCTTGACCTCCATCGCCCGATACTCTTCCAGCGATTTGCGGAAATCACCGACCTGTACCAGCTTCTGATCCAATACGTACTCACGCACAAAGCGGGTCGGACTGTCGATCGGGGTAAACTTGATCGCGTTACGGAAGTTCTTCAGGAACTTCTCTTCATCGATCGGCATATTGCCGTCATGACTCAGCAGCACCATCATCTCTTTGAGGTATCGACTGGTGCGTTTTTCCAGGGTCAACTCTGGGCAGCGCTGGCGCAACCCATCGCGCACCTGATCCCAGCCCAGAGGCAGCCGCCCACCCTGGGTCTGGACGGTAAAGTCATCCAGACTGACCGAGGTGTTGGGCAGGATAAAGCGCCCTTCGATCTCCTCATCGGGGGATGCCAGCGAGGCACTGATCGCCAGACCGACAGTATCGATTTGGCCCGAATTCTGATCCTTAAACTCCAGCGCCAGGTAGGTGATGGAGTCTTCGCGGGCCCGATTACCCTTGCCGGCACTATCGTCCAGAAAACCCAGACAGTAGGTGCGCAAGCTACGCTCAGATTTTTTACCCGCACTGGCGTTAAAACTCAGGTAGCGCTTATTCCCCCCCACCAGCACGGTTTGGATCGCATCCAGCAGCGATGATTTACCCGAACCGTTAGGGCCGACGATGGCGACATTACCGCGAATCGGAATCTCCACCGCACCGAGCACATACCAGTTAACCAGCACAATCTTGTTTAACAGTTTCATGGCAGGGTCTCCGCGTTGACAGCAAGGATTTCTGCATCCCGTCCCGTCGCATCCTCAGCATCCTGGGCCGCCAGCTGCTGTTCCTCCAGGGCACTGAGTTCATTGGCATCGATATCATCGGCCAGGCCTTCGAGTTGGCGCAACCAATCCTCAACCACCACCTGGCGGATCGATGGATTGATCATCAACGGAATATTCTTAGGGTCGGTGTCTGCCGGCTTGCCCCTCTCGATGATCCCGTGACGGCTAAACAGCCCCAGGATCTCTTTGAAGCGGGTTTCATTGGGGATCTCTTTGCTGGTCAGGCTTTCATACAGCTGCAACAGCTCGTCAGAGGCGATGAAGGCCTTGCCGCTTTCGACATCAAAGCTCTCCAGTTTCTGCTCGTACTGCTGCCGCAGACAGAGCAGAAACAACGACTCATCCAGTTTCAAGCGCAGGTAGCGCTCCTCGCCTTTAGGAATCAGGCCAATATAAGACTCATCCGGCTGATAGCACAGGGTCCAGCCGATCGCAGCGAACAGGTTATCGAAGTAACCTATATGCTTGGCGATCAGAAAATAGTACGGGCGATGTGCTGGCTTATCGGCATACAAAAACTGGTTCACCAGCAGTTTGTTAGCGGCGCTCACAAAGTCCTCGGCCTCGACCTGCTCACCACGGCTGAGAATTTTTTTAAGATCACCTAACATGCAGCTTGTCCTTCAGGGTCAGAAATGGGTGTTGTAAACGTGCTCTGGGGAGCTTCCCGGTGCAGGCTGAAGCCTCGACATTCGACCATACCGGCCACGGAGGTATAACCAGGGTCGAATTCAATCCGGTATTTACCGTGCAGGTTCTGACCCTTTTTGCCCAGCGAGGCCATATGGCGAACATAACTGAAGGCGATATAATCCTCGATGGTATCGATACTAAAGAGTTCGGCACGCAGGCTGCGGCGCGCCCCGAGCTGACGCTCGATATAGCGCTCCAGCGTATTGCCACTGATCTCGCGTCGCTCTTTATAGGCTTTAAACTGCTGGCGTAACTCCAGCACCTCGGGATCGATCACCCGCTGCTGGATAATTTTCAACAGCGGCGGGGCTCGCCGTTTGGGTGCGCTGCGGATACTGCGAGGTGACAACAGCATATGGCTTTCCAGGGTGTTGGCCAGGGGAATCTCGGCCGGGTCTTTAGCCGCTAGTTGGCGAATCAGCCGCGACAGCCTTGAACTCATCCCCGGGGTGGTCTTGTCCATATAACGCACCGTGTCCGAGACCCGCTTTTCCAGCCGGAAGCGGAAATCATCGATGGCGGCCAGGCGCTCGTCTACCGATTCAAAGATCCGAATGATCCGGGCGATATGCTGATCCACCCGAGCCTCGGCCTCGGCATAGGTCAGCTCCAGCACCTCCTGATAGTGATCGATCAACTGGTTGCGCTTTAGCTCATCGAACTGCAGATCTTTGAGTATCGACAGCAGTTGGCGGCGGAAGCGGAACGGGTTGTTGTGGGTTTTCAGGGTCTTGTAATCCGAGACCAGGATCGCCTCAACAAAATGGTCAAAAAAGCCGCGCACAATCTCCTGCGGGTTATGGGAGGCAGCAAAGCTTTGGCGCAATTCACGCAAGCCGAGCAGCATATCGGTTAAGTGGGCGCTAAAATCCGAGGCACTGCGAGCCGCTTCCTGCAAGGTTAACCCCCGTCCAGTCGGATCAGCCAGTGCCGCCTCGACCGAACTGAGCACATTCAATACCGCGCCGCCGTAACTCTTCTTCTGAAACGAGGCAATATCGATCAGGGTGCGCAGCAGGTGGCTCACCGACGGGGCCATCAACACGAAGGTCCGGTACAGCTGCTGCTCTTCATCCAGCCAGCCGGTGCTGACCAGGCGGCGATAGATACGGTTGGTGTAATCGGCACTCGACTTGGGGATCTGTATGGGTGCCGGGGCATGGTTATCCGCCACCAGCTCATCAGGCTCTAGCGTCCAGGTACGGATGCCGTGTTTAATCACCGCCTCTTCAATCGTCGAGCGCACCAGGTCTTTGGGAATAAAGGGATCGATCAGGTCTTCATCAAAAAACAGATCGGCGAGTTCGATCAGCACCGTCTGATAGATCTGACGATTCTGACCGGACAGCGGCTGAAACAGCTCGTCGGGCAGCTTATTGAACAGCATGGATCATCCTAAGTATGTTCGGAGAAGAAGGCCGCAAAGACCGCATCAAGGTGGCGGATTCTACCTTAATTCGAACCCCGAGGTTAAGCCTCTCGCAGGGTTACAGCCGGAGTCTCAACCGGATTTGGTCATAGGAGCGGCGATCCGCTCGCCGAGGCGAAAATCGCGCAACGAACAATCGAGCGACAAGTCACTGCGCAACCCCACCAAGCGGCGCGCCTGAGCCAGCTGCTCCCAGCGCCCAGCCAGTCTGGCCGCCTGTTTCTGCGGCAGTGCATCCAGATTGGCGAAAATTGTCTCCAGGTCTGCATACTCTGCCAGCAGCTTGGCGGCGGTTTTCGCCCCGATACCCTCGATGCCGCGAATATGATTGGTCGTATCGCCACAGAGCGCCAGATAGTCCGCTAACTGGGCGGGCTTGACTCCAAAACGGCGCTCGACAAACTCGCTATCGACCTCCTGGCGGGCAAAGTGATCCCACAGCAGCAGATGCTCCGATTGCAGCGCCAGCAGCTGGGCAAAGCCCTTGTCGGTAGAGACCAGCACCACCTCGCCGCCGGCGTTGAGGGTTTTGCTGGCCAGGGTCATCAAGATATCGTCGGCTTCGAAGTCGGTATAGGTCAGGCTGAGCAGCCCCTTATAACGGAACAGTTGATGAAACCGTTGCAACCCCAGCCTGAGCGTATCGGCCATCGGCTTACGGCCGGCCTTATAATCGGGATACTCGGCGTGACGCCAACTCTTCTCCCAGCCATCGAAGGCACAGACCCCGTGGGTCGGTTCGAAGCGGTTCAACAGCCGGCCCACGACCTGACCCGAGGTGGTTAGCGCCGCGTCCATCGCCGCCTCGCCCTCACCGGGTACCGCCGCATGGATACGCCGGATCAGGTTCATGGCATCAATCAATAACAGTTTAATCGGTGGCTTCATCAGACTCCCAAACAGATTAATGGCCGCCGCCCGCGTGGCGGATCCTTCGAGCCGCTGACGGCGCTGTAGCCGGCGCTTCAAGCCATCCGCCCATAACCATAACTACAACCATAACTATAACTATAACTATAACGACAACTACAACAACAGCCTGACACAGAGCAGCCATTATAGGTGACAAGCGCCTCGCTGAGCGCCCCTTTTCGGGAGGTTGATGGTTAACGGCTGATTGCAGCTGTTCGCCTAGCCCGCCCTAGGCTATGCTGGCCAACCCTGTCGACGACCCCTAAACCTGTGACCACTAATAAACCTGTGACCTCCAAAGAGCCTATCGCTAGCAACAGCCCGGCAACGCCCAACGCTACCTGGACCACCCTGGCCTCCCGCTGGGTGTATGAAAACCCCTGGATCAAGGTGCGCGAAGATCAGGTGCTATCACCCAGCGGCAATCCGGGCATCTACGGGCTGGTCAAATTTCGTAATCAGGCTATCGCGATCGTACCTATAGATGCCCAGGGCTATACCTGGCTAGTCGGTCAACAGCGTTATCCACTCGACCAATACAGCTGGGAAGTCCCTATGGGGGGGCATCCGGTGGGCGAACCGCCCTTAGCCGGCGCCCACAAGGAGCTCCGCGAAGAGACCGGACTTAGCGCAGCAACCATGACCGAACTGATGCGAGTCCATCTCTCCAACTCGGTCACCGATGAAGTCGGCGTCGCCTTCGTGGCACGGCAACTCAGCCAGGCTGATACCGATTTTGATGCCACCGAGTTGCTGACGATTAAACGCTTGCCCTTTGATGAAGCCTTGGCGATGACGCTCGACGGGCGGATCACCGATCTGTTCAGCATCGCCGTATTACAGCGGCTGGCGCTGCAACGCAGCGAATTTGGACTCTAATATGTGGACATGGCTATTGTGGATTTTACTGGGCGGATTAGTGGTCATAGCGACCTTCTTTGGGCTGATCTATCTGAGCCAGGATCACAGTGTATTCCAAACACAGCCGTTAGCGCCGGCGGCTGAACAGCGCTATCAGGACGATGCGATTAGCTTTGAGCGTGATGATGGCACCCAGCTTCGAGGCTGGTTTCGACGCCATCCCGATGCTGATGCACCATTGCTAGTCTACTACGGCGGCAATGCCGAAGAGATCAGCGGCAATATCGAGACGCTACAGCCACTGCAATGCTCGCTCCTACTGATCAACTATCGTGGTTATGGTCAAAGCGGGGGGAAGCCGTCAGAAACGGCACTCAAAGAGGATGCCGTCTGGTTACTCGATCAGATCCATCAGCAACAAGCGATCCCCTGGCAACGAGTTGTGGTCATGGGGCGCTCGTTAGGCTCGGGCATTGCCACCTATGTGGCCTCAGAGCGCGCTGTCGCTGCGGCCATATTGATTACAGCTTTTGATAGCTTTCCCGCTCTGGCGCGCGCTAAGTATCCCCGGCTACCGCTGGCCTGGCTGATGAAGCATCGTTTTGAATCCGACCGCCTAGCCCCGACCCTTAGCCAGCCGTTGCTGAATCTGATTGCAGGGCAAGATCAGATCACGCCCCCTAGCCACGCCCAGCGCCTGGGATCGCTATGGCAAGGACCCGTAACCACTAGGGAATTCCCTCAGGCAGACCACATTAACATCACCGAACAGCCCGACTATAGATCCAGCATCAAGCAGTTCATCCATTCGCGATAGCCATTCACCGCCTCAGTACTCGGTGCGCTCAAGCCTGTTCAGCAACGATACCGATAGGCCGGCAACACACACCGCGTACAGCGTCTATACTCAGGGAGTAGCTCAGATTCCGCATTGACTACCAACCGCCCCATAGGTGTTACCTAATTCTCACTATGGGGCTTTTCTTTACGTATCCACAATGCTTCTCGAATATACGCCCTTCAATACTATTCACCTGACGGACAAATAGGCGCGGATATACGGGTTGTTGAGGACTCATGCCAAAACGGCCGCTGAGTTAATATGCCGCAGCACCGCAATCTAGGAATTTTTCCTATGGCTTACCTGGCTCAGCAGGCCTAAAGTGCCTACCAAGCTGCACGGACACATCGGAGGTGCCACCAAAAGGAGTTGCTGGGCAGCGGTGAAGGATTCAATTAAAGAAGCTGCCATTGATGGCGGCTTCTTGGCTTTCTACTACTGCGTGATACCTCATATGCTCCCCTCTAAGACCGACTAGGGAGATGCTCCGCAACACCCAGCTGCTCTGCCAGATACGCCTGCTCTGCCTTAAGAAAATCACCCAACAATCCGGCAACGGCGGGATAGAAACCGCTACCGGTGATGCGTTCGCAGCGTTGCTTAAATTCTGGCACCCAGGTCAGCAGGCGCTCTTCGATAAAATCCTGCTGCTGCCGATACAACGCCGCGCGTTGCGAATCGGTCTTTGCTTCTAGCAGCCGTAGTACCTGATTACCCAGATAGTCCAGCATGATCGCCAGGTGATCCGCGGGCTCCTTGAACTGCTCGGTGACCGCCAGCCCCTGGGATTTAAGCAGTGCCAGCATCTCATCATGAGGCTCCTGAAACAGCTGCCCGCCGTCTGACAGGTAAACCGAGGCATAGGGCAGCGCGGAGGTTCGGTTGTCGCCGAGGAAGGACTGGGCGAAGTCTGCCGCCAACTCCAGGTGGGGTTGCGGCATCTGTTTCAGGCTAGTCAGTGCCTGTTTTAGCCGCTCCAGAGAGTCCCGCGCATCGATGGCCGGTAGCGCCTCGGCCAACCCCTCCAGGAACACCTGTCCTTGCTGCCCCCAATAGACCTTGAGCTGATCGCTACCGACCTCCTTGGCGAACAGCGTGGAGAGCCACCAGTAGATGCTGGCACGTGCTTCGGCATCCTCTGCATATGTCTGAATCATTGTGTTTGTTCTCATCTGTTAGCGGCATCAGGGGCTCAGCACCGAGCCCCTGAATCTCGCTATGCCATCTCTTTAGGTCCACCAAAGGCGGTGACTGCGGGAGCCTTAGCGGTGAATTTTTCGATCTCCACTAGGCAGGTATTCGCGCTGACGGCCTGCGCCAGCTGGGAGGTGCCTATATCCTGGGTCAGGGTGTTCGGATCGCCGTAGGTATCCAGCGCCCCGATTGTCTCGTCCACGGGACCGTACCAGGCACCCTCTTGGATTCGAATCACGCCTGGCGCGTAGTCGTCGGAGACCCGAGCACCGGCCAGCAGTTGGCCGCGATCGTTATAGACCCGCACCAGGTCGCCATCCTTGATCCCCCGTGCCTGGGCATCTGTGGGGCTGATAAATACCGGCTCACGTCCCTGCACCGCGTAGGTGGCGCGGTAGGCTTCAGAATCACAGAGCTGTGAGTGCAGACGCTGATCCGGGTGACAAGATTGCATCCATATCGGGTAGCGCTCCGAGCCCGGTCCGCCATGCGAACGCTCGTTCTTTTCAAACCACATGGGGTGGCCCTGGCAGTCGTCATAGCCAAAACGGGCGATCTTACGGCTGAATATTTCGATAAAGCCTGACGGGGTTCCCAGCGCGTTGATCTCGGGATCTTCACGGAAGTCGGCATGCCGCACCCAAGGCTTGCCGGCACCGAACGCCACATAGCCATCACGCCAGAACTCTCTGAACGCCGGCATCGGGAACTGGGGCTGATTGGCCTCGCGGCAGTCTTCATACAGGGATTCGAGCCACTCCATCTCATTTTGCTTGCGACTGTACTCCTGATCACGGCCAAAGCGACGGCATAGGCCGGTGAAGATCTCGAAATCGGTTTTCGACTGAAACAGCGGATCCACCAGCTTCTGCATCGCGATCACCCCCTTGCCGCTATACGAGCCATACAGGTCGATATCGTTGCGTTCGAACTGGGTGCAGGCCGGCAGCACGATATCGGAGAAGCGGCAGGAAGCGGTCCAGGTGAAGTCCACCGCCACCACCGTTTCCAGTTTCTGGAACGCCTGCTTCATGCGGTTCTTATCCTGGTGGTGGTGCCAGGGGTTGCAGCCGCTCATCACCAGCATCTTGATGTCCGGATACACGACTTTGGCGCCGTTGTACTCGATCTCTTTGCCCGGTTCGAGCAGCGCATCGACCCAGCGGGCCACCGGAATAGTGCTGCTGTAGTGTTTGAAGTCTTCGCTCTCGTGCCGCGGGTTCTTGAATTTGTCGACATTGCGGGGGAAGCCTCCCGGGCCGCTGGCACCCGACGAAGGCACCCCGATCGAGCTGTAATGGTGGGCGTAGCTGATGCCGCCTCCCGGTAGACCGATCTGCCCCAACATCGCCGCCAATACCGCGCCCATCCAGTAAGGCTGCTCGCCGTGCTGCTGCCGCTGAATACACCAGCCGAAAAGAAGCT
Source organism: Motiliproteus sp. (assembly GCA_041586735.1). GTDB lineage: Bacteria > Pseudomonadota > Gammaproteobacteria > Pseudomonadales > Balneatricaceae > Motiliproteus. The sequence goes on along the minus strand of JBFGZQ010000001.1, from coordinate 172,744 downwards.
GCGTACGGTTGCTCGCCATCAGCCGTGCCAGTTCACGAATATCATCCGCCTCGACCCCGCAGATCGACGCCGCCCATTCAGGCGTCTTCTCTATGCGGTCCTCTCCCTTCCCCAGCAGGTACGGCAGGAAGTCATCAAAGCCCAGACAATAGGTGCCCAGGAACTTGGCGTCATGCAGCTGCTCGGTATAGAGCGTATGCGCGATCGCCAGCATAAAGGGCACGTCGGTTTGCGGATTGAGGTACTGCTGCTCGCAGCCCAGATATTTCTGGGTTTTAGAGCGTACCGGATCGATGCTAATGACCCGGATATCTCCAGCGGCAGATTTCTGCTTCAGCGCTTCAAGATAGGCATAGGCTTCATGCGTTTCACAGTTCCAGCCGACCTGAAGGTTTTTAACCATATCTGAGGCCCAAAGGATAACCACCTTGCTGTTATCCAGAATCTTCGACCAGGAGGTCCCCTGGGCATACACCTCGGTGGAGCCCAGCACGTAGGGCAGAATCGTCTGCCCGGCACCGGTGGAGTAATCGCCCACTTTCTTCACCGAATTGCCGTGCATGGCGATAGCACGCTGCATATGGTTGCCGCAGCTATGCAGCTGTCCGGTCTGGCGCCAGCCGCTCTGACCCGCAAACAGCGCCCAGGGGCCGTAACTGGTTTGCACCCTTTCGAGCTCTTCATAAAACAGGTCCAACGCCTCATCCCAGGTCACTCGGATAAAGCGATTATCTCCGCGCTGACGGGTATCGCTGTGATGGCGTTTCAAATACCAGTCATAGCGCACCATGGGATAGCGGATCCGTGAGGGGCTGTAAATAAGCCCCTGGATGCCGTTGAGCATATCGGTGGGGTGCTGATCCAACTCAAAAGGTTTGATCTCAACCACCTTACCCGCGTAGATCCTAGCCCGGAAGGCGCCCCAGTGGGAGCCGGTAATTTTCCAGCGCCCAGCCTCGTCACTGGCCTCAACCTTGCTCACTAACAAGCTGGGCCCGACCAGCGCCAGCGCTCCTGACGTCAAGATGCCCTGTAAAAATCTGCGTCGACTAACCGACATGTTCATCTCCTTAATCTTTTCGAATCCGACGACCCTAACCAATACCACTCTTGGCTATATCAACCGGGTTTGATCAATGGCTCGCATCGTTAAAGTCTGACGAGTGTTTCTGCAAATACTTCAGCACCAACGCCTGGGTGTCGCCATCGAGATTGACGAAGGACTGCATGCCGTTGAACATGCCCGGCCAGGTATTAGCATCAAAATGGTTCTCGTCCGGTTGGGTATGGCAGACGCTACAGCTGCTCCTATAGGTCTCCTTAGCGTAATCCCACAGCGGCTCAGTCGAGTCCGATAACGCCTGAGCTTTCATCCACAGCTCGATGCTAACCCGCTGCCAATCCAGGCCAGTCAGATCGTCCTCTTTGGTTTCAAATGCCTTGATATAGTTGTCGCTCTGGGCGACCTCTTTGGTCAAGAAGCCGGAAACAATATTGAAGCCAAAGTCTTCATTAACCACCCTGCCAAAGCCTTTGGTCTTGCGCCAACCGCCAAGCTCCACCTTCAACTTGTCGCCATTCACCTCCAGCACCTTCACCGAGGTAACCGGATCAAGCTGACCGGCTCCGATCTGCAGTGTCACATCTTCGTAGAGGGGCAACTGGCGTACGCTGTAGTAACTGCTGCCGACCTCAAAGCGGGACACCGCGGTGGACTGCTCCAACTGGGCAAAGGCTTCAGAGACGCCTTCCATTTGGTCTGGCAACTGATGGGCAATGCCTTTGTGACAGTCAAGGCAACTCTGGTCGCGCTCTGCCGCCCGGCGCATCTGTACCTGAGCCTTTTCGGACATGGCGTCGAAGTTCATGCTCTTGTAATCATGACAGTTACGGCACTCCAGCGACTTATTGGCGGAGAACCGTTGCCATTCGTGCTGCGCTAGCTCCAAGCGCTTATCGAGAAACTTTTCCCGGGTATCGATCGTGCCAAACAACGCCCCCCAGACCTCTTTACTGGCCTGCATTTTCCGCGCAACCTTGCTCGTCCAGTCATGCGGCACATGACAATCAGGACAGGTCGCCCGCACGCCAGAATGGTTCGACCAGTGCACCGTCTCCTGCAACTCCACGTAGACGTTGTCGGCCATCTCATGGCAACCGATACAGAACTCCTCGGTATTGGTGACTTCCAGGGCGGTATTAAAGCCGCCCCAGAAGAGCACCCCGGCAATAAAGCCGCCTAAGGTCAGCGCGCCCAGACTCCAATGGGTACTGGGTGCCCGGATCACCTTCCACATCAATTTGATAAATGCTTTCATCAGCCCTATTCCTGTGGTGTTATTTTCAATCAAAGAGTCAAAGAATCAGTGCCCAGGGGGGCCCATAAACATCTGTGCGATCCAGATGCTAAAGCCGTACACCACAATCAGGGCAACGCTAATCACAGGCACCAGCACCGCAGCCACCAGTACAAAAGCCTTAGATTCACAGGCCAAAGAGACATCATCATTCGGGTCAGGATTGTTACTCATGGGGCACTCCAGTCAGATTGCTATAGGGTCGGTGGGCGGCAAGACACTGCTTTAGCGCAGCGCTAATAGTTAGCATCGGCCAACTGAACGGCTTACCCATCCAGTTCCCGCGTCCTGCCTGTTGGTTTTTTATAGGTTAGCGCACCGATATGAACGGCGCTGCCGGCCATCATGAACAGCCCATGAACAAATATGAAAAATTGTTAACAGATAGCCAGGCGCTATCAATTAACCGTAGAATGACCAAACCGTAGAATTACTATGATTTTCCATGAGGATGCCGTGCCAAGGGTGGCTCTGCAGAAAAGCATCGATCCCGTCTCACTTTGACTACGCACAACAGGATGTAGGCATGAGCTATCAGGTCTTGATCGTCGAAGACGAACCCGTCACCCGGACCAAACTGTGCGGCTATTTCGAACAGGCCGGCTATCGGGTCAGCGAAGCCGAAAATGGCCAGCAGATGCGCGGCATTCTGGCGGCGCAAGCCATCGATCTGATCATGCTGGATATCAACCTGCCCGATGAGGATGGCCTGGCGTTAACCCGTGAGCTGCGCAGCCATTCCGACGTCGGTATCATCCTGGTGACGGGACGCACCGATGCCGTCGATCGTATCGTCGGCCTGGAGATGGGGGCCGACGACTATGTCACCAAACCCGTCGAATTACGCGAGCTACTGGTCAGAGTAAAAAACCTGCTGTGGCGGATAGCGCGGGTCGATCAAGCGCGACAACAGGCCCTCGATGGCCTTGCCGACCCGTCAGGCGACGCGGAAGATGTGGCCAGCCACTTCGGTCCCTGGCGTTTCGATATTGCGCAACGCAAGCTGAGTTGCGATGGCCAACCCGTACGGCTGACAAAAGCCGAATACGAGGTGCTGGTGGCTTTTGTCGCCTATCCCAACCAGGTGCTGAGCCGTGAACGGCTACTGAGCCTGATCGATCATCGGGTCGATACACCCAGTGATCGCACTATCGATGTGCTGATCCGACGCCTGCGCAATAAGATGGAGCTGAACCCCAAGGCGCCGGAATATTTCCTCACCGTCCATGGCGAGGGCTACCTGTTTGCCGCAGAGCTAAGCTAAGGCAGGAGCTGCTAGCGAGTACCGGCGGCGGTTATTGGCTAAGGTGCGACCTGATAGGTAGGCGTAAAGCCCGCCGGTGACAGGGAGTCATGACCGAGCCGCACTTGAGCTGAACTGTCACGGCTCAGCTGAATGATGTTCGGCCCCACGTCTTGTTGATAGTCAACACCCTCCAGAAAACGCACCGCCTGATCCACCGCCAGTCGGCCTTGCAGCGCCATCTGATCGCTGTTGGCCAGCAGGATTTTGCCTCGTTTGATGCCCCGGTCGACGCCGTGGCTGAAGTAGTGGCTGATGATCTGCGGTGGCCGGGGCGGGTTACGTTTTCGCAGTTCATTCACCGCCACTTCTGCCAGCACCGCGCCGCCAACGATGTAATCCAGATCCGAGTATTGATCCAGCACCTGTTGCAGCAGGGTGCGCTGAACATTACGGTCATTCTCACCCTGGGCGCTGATCTGCAGTATCACCGCGCTACCCGCCAACGCAGCCCTAAGGCCCTGCTCCGATTCGGGGGTCCCGCCGCGCTGCGTTGGCCCCGGAAACCAGGCGATGCTCACCGCTGGGCTGCCTGCGGGATGGCGTTGTGCCAGAAAGGCACCGACGCGATAGCCCATCTGATACCAGGACACCCCGACGCGGCCGCTGAGCCCCGCCGTCGGCAGGTTGTTCACCAGACCAAACAGCGGTATCGAACTGCCCGTGGCATGAAAGCGGTTGCTGATAGCGGCATAGGCGACCGTACCCAGCAGAATCGCATCCGCCTGCCAGGCGATGCAGTCTTGCAGCTGTTGCCATTGTCGCTCCAACTGCGGGTAACCCCCGGCATCCGCCAGGCGCAGCGCAACCCCCAGCTGCTCAGCCTGTTTGACCATGCCATAATTCACACTTAGCCAGTAGGAGTCCTTCAGATGCGGATAGAGCGCGCAGAGCCGCCAGGGCTGGGTGGCTTGCGACAGCGGCGAGATCTCGGTGGCGGCCACCTGCTCAAACTGAAAGGCCGGGCTACGGCTTTCAACAGACCAGCCGAACACGGCCTGCGACAACGCCATCATCAGGCTGTAGCCAATAATCTTAAGGCCTTTGATCTGCTGTTCTCGTATCATCATAACCATCTCGACTCGCGCACTCACTGAGCCCGCTACTCAATGAAGGAGCTTATACCTTGACCGCCCCGTTCAGTATCGGACAAAAACTGCTCTACGCCTTCGCCCTGATGGCGGCCCTATCACTGACAGCGTCGGTAATCGCCTGGGTTGGCTTCCAACAGATCAGCCGCAGCGAACGTCTGATCACCGGCCTGGCGATCCCCACCATGACCGCCGCCCGACAACTGGCAGAGCTTAATCTGCACATCTCCCACACCGCCCAGGCACTGATCCAGGTAGCCAGCCCGTCACAGCATCAACGACTCGGCGAGGAGCTGCATCAGCAACAGGAGCAGCTGTCAGCTCTGTTAACGACCGTCAAAACCTTAGGCTTTCTGCCGCAACAGGTGCAGCAGATGGAGCAGACCGTGGCACAGATAGGCGACAATCTACAGCAACTGACGCCATTAGCCGAGCAACGGATTACGTTGTCTCAGGAGCTGGCCACCGACCTGCAGCATTACACTCGGGCAACACAGATCATTACCGAGCAGACCCGCTCCCAGGTTGCCAACGCCCAGACCCTGACTATCGTCAACCTGGGCAACATTTACGACCAGTTGGCTGATTCTCGCGCCCTGTCGACGATTTTCGCCTCCTTGGACCGAACCCTGGAGGAAGACCTGGATCAACTGGAGCAGATGTCGGAACTGCAGCACAAGAGCCTGCAGCTTGAGCACCTGATCAACCGTCTCACAGCCGTGCAACAGCCCGCAGCGATCAGTCCACTGGAGCAGCAGTACACCCAGCTACTGCGGGTGATCGACCGCCGAGTGACCGCGGTGGCCGATCCGCAGCGCCAAGCAGCGATGACGGCGTCGCTGCAGCAGCTGAGTCAAAGCCAGCCGCTTTTTAACGCACAGCGGCAACTCCTGCAAGTGACTCTGCAGATGAAACAGCTGAACCAGGCCAACCTCAACTACTTCAACGCACTGAGCTTGAGCGTCAATCAGCTGGTCAATCAAAGTAGTCAGGCTACCTCATACGCAACCGGTCAACTGCATACCCTGTTACAGCGCGGCACGCTCATCGTGATCGCCAGTGGCAGCGCCACCCTGCTTCTGCTGCTTTTCATCATGTGGCGACTGGTCTACCGGGACATCGTTCATCGCCTCAGCCTGAATACCCATGCCTTGCAGCAGTTGGCCTGCGGCAACCTGACGGCAAAAGTGGATGAACGCGGCAGCGACGAGCTGGCGGTAATGGCGCGTGGATTGGAAGTGTTCCGGCAAAATGCCCTGACCAAACAGCAACTGGAACGACAGCAGCTGGAAACCGAACGGCAACTGCGGCATCACCAGGACAGCCTACAGAAGCTGGTCAGGCAACGCACCGAACAGTTAACCGATGCCAATACTCGCCTCAGCCAGGCGGTTCAGGCGCATGAGGTGGCGAAGTTACGAGCCGAGCAGGCAAATTTGGCCAAGTCGACGTTTCTGGCCCATATGAGTCATGAGATCCGGACCCCGATGAACGGCGTCATCGGCACCCTGGAGCTACTGGCGGATACCGATCTCCAGCCACAACAACAGCAGTATGTCGAAACCATCCTCGGGTCCGGTCAACACCTGCTCGATATCCTTAACGATATTTTGGACTATTCCAAGATCGAATCCGGACAACTAGAGATCACACCGGTCAGTTTCAATCTGCCTAAACTGATCGCCGATCTGGTCGCGTTGATGACCGCCCACGCCCGCAGCAAAGGTCTGCAACTCAACACCGACATCGACCCCCACCTGCCCCGCTGGCTGGTGACGGATCAGGGCAAACTGCGACAGGTGCTGACCAATCTGCTGGGCAATGCCATCAAATTTACTGAACAGGGGCGGATCACCCTGCGCGTCACGGTGCCGGCCACTGCAGAGCAGGATCACGTCAGGGTCCGGTTTGAGGTGATCGATACCGGCATCGGCATTCCGTTACATCTACAACAGCGGGTCTTCGAAGCCTTTTCCCAAGAGGGCGGCTATAACCCGATGGGGGGTACGGGCCTGGGACTGACCATCAGTCAACGACTGGTACAGGGTATGGGTGGCCAGCTGCAGCTGAGCAGCGAACCGCAGCGCGGTAGCCGCTTCAGTTTCAGCCTAGACATGCCGCAGGGGCTGCCACAGCATGACAAACCTGTCGTCGCCAGATCCGCACAGACTGGCCCATTGCAGATACTGCTGGTGGAGGATAATGTCGTCAATCAACGAGTGGCCTGCGGCCTGCTGGCAAAGCTCGGACACCGGGTGACGACCGTCGCCGACGGTGCCGGCGCGCTGGAGCAGATGGCGCTGCGGTCATTCGACCTGGCCCTGCTGGATATCAATCTGCCGGATATCGGTGGCGTAGAACTGTGCCAGAGACTCAAGACCCGAGCCGCCGCTACCGACAGCAGCATGCCGATTATTGCGGTCTCGGCCCAGGTGTTCAAGGAAGAGGTCGAGCGCTATCTGCAGGCAGGATTCGACGGCTTTATCGCCAAGCCGGTACAGATGAAGACCCTACGACCGGCGTTGGCACAGGTGATGGCAGGCCATCGCCCACTCGAGCCCACTCAAGCCATAACTGACAGCCGTGCCGACTGGATCGATACCCGGGTTCTTGAGCAAGATATGACCTATCTAGGCAAAGACCAGGTGCAGCAACTGATCGTGCTGTTTCTGGACGACTCGGCCAAGACCCTCGAGCAGCTATTACAGACCACTGACGCTGCCATGCAGGCCCGCCTGCTGCATAAACTGAAAGGCGCGGCAGCCGGACTGGGACTGACCAGGCTGCAGCACCGCTGTACCGAGCTGGAGCGACAGACCGCTAACGCTCGGCTCGACCCACAGCAACGCTTACAGCTACAGCGTGAGTGGCAACAGTCTTGCCAGGTACTGCAACAGACCGAACTTAACTAAATGGATTTCGCCTATGCTGCAGGTCACCGCGACGCTATCCCATTGGGCTCCGTCCCACCCAGGGGCATCAAACAAGAATTTATAACAAAGATGGTCTACAGTTATATAACCTAGATTTTTGGTTGGTTATTAGCTGTTCCAACCTCCGTCATGATTTCGTATTGCTAGAAATTGGAGGTTATATGCGCACCCCTTCTAAGCCGCTTTTGTTAAGCGCAGTTCTTGTGATTTGCCCCCTCTCCTTGGCTGCTGACAATCAGGCATTGATTCATCAGGCGCGCTCTGCGGCGCCTTCGATGGTCAGTATGGCTGCAACGGTCGTCTATCAAGGAAAAACACTATTGCAAGGCACGAATCACTGGGTCTGTATGCCCGAAACCCTGCCTGGTGATAACTCGCCTATTTGCAATGATGCTGTGTGGATGGAAATGCTACAGGCGATAGCTAACAAGGCCTCATTTACGGCTAAAGCTGTGGGCTTTTCCTACATGCTGGCTGGGGATGGAGGCGTCAGTAACTCTGATCCCTATCACGCTGACCATATGAAAGCTAAGGATTACATTAAGGAAGGCCCGCACATCATGTTGATCGTGCCTAAGGAGATCTTGAAGGGGGTCACAGATGATCCCCATGCAGGTGGCCCTTATGTGATGTGGAAGAATACGCCCTATGCCCACATCATGATTCCTGTAGGAGAACGACAATAATCCTATAAAAAACAGCCCATCAGCAGGTACGTCATGAGTGCGGCACAGCAATATAAGGGCCGTTGTCAAAGAGTAACAGCGCAAGCTATCCGCTAGGACATATGACAATGGTAAAGGTATCGATTACGCAAAAACCTCCCGTGATGCTAAATCTTGAGGCCTCTTTATCTCTGGCTGTTGAGACGATTGCAGAAGCGGCCACTCAGGGAGCTAAGTTGATCGTATTTCCAGAAGCTTACCTACCTGGCTATCCTACTTGGATATGGCGATTAAAACCGGGGGCTGATATAGCTTTGGGCAATGAAATTCATGCCAAGTTGAGATCTAATGCCGTTGATTTCAAGAGAGGTGATCTAGATCCCATCTGCGCGGCCGCTGCTAAACACAAGATCGTCGTGGTCATGGGAGCCCATGAGCTTGAATCAGAATTCAGTGGCTCCACATTGTATAATTCGCTTTTTGTGATTGACGCTGATGGTAGCCTGCTCAATCGACACCGCAAACTCATGCCAACGAATCCTGAACGGATGGTCTGGGGCATGGGGGATGCTTCGGGTTTGAAAGTAGTGGATACCGCAGTCGGGCGGTTAGGTTGTTTGATCTGCTGGGAGAGCTATATGCCCTTGGCAAGGTTCGCCTTATATTGCCAGGACATAGATCTGTATATAGCCCCAACGTGGGATAATGGCGATACTTGGATGGCCTCAATGAGCCACATTGCGCGAGAGGGAGGCTGCTGGGTATTAAGTACCGCAACGGCCATCACCGGGGGCGACATACCCGAGGATTTTCCCGGCAAGTCTCAGTTGTTCCCGATGGATGATTGGATAAACACGGGAGGGGCCGTGGTTATCAGCCCGATTGAAGGGGTTGTGGCTGGACCTCTGCATAAAGAGAAAGACATTCTTTATGCCGATATTGATGTGGCTGCGGCTAAAAATGCCAGAAAGTCGCTCGATGTCTCAGGGCACTATGGGCGCCCCGATATTTTCCATCTGCGTGTCAACCGCCACCCCTTTCCACCGGCTACCTTCAAAGATGATCTAGATTAGCCCAACATCCGCAGCTTCGCTGCTACCTGGATTTCAGAGCGTAATCTAAGTCAGGGGATAGACCAGAAATCACTATATCCACACAGATCAATAGATGCTATTTCCCTGTTTCAGGAAAAACACCCTCTACAGAAACTGGTCAGTCGACACAAAGCTGGCCGTCATCGTTGAAACCGCTGCTTTGTCGGAGGCTGAGCTGAGTCAGTACTGCCGAGAGAAGGGATTATATCCAGAGCAGTTCCAGCGCTGGCGAGCGGACTGTATGGATACCCGGATCTTGAGCAAGATATGACCTACTCGGGCAAAGACCAGGTGCAGCAACTGATCGCGCTGTTTCTGGACGATTCGGCCAATACACTCGAGCAGCTATTACAGGCCACTGACGCTGCCGTGCAGGCCCGTCTGCTGCATAAACTGAAAGGAGCAACAGACCGCTAACGCTCGGCTCGACCCACAGCAACGCCTACAGCTACAGCGTGAGTGGCAACAGTCTTGCCAGGTTCTGCAACAGACCGAACTTAAATAGCCAGGCCAAAGGGCAGTTCGGAACAGCTCGTCCTCTACCCACACAGTCTTTAAAGATCAATATGTTGTAGCGACAGCTAGCTTAGATTCTAGGTATTTTCGAGATTTTCTCTAGGATGACATACAGCGATTGATGCATATCAATAGCCATTGAGCGCCGGAAATCATGCCATTGCACTCTCCGCTTATTTTTATCAAATGGCCCGCGGGTACCTGAATTGATTCTGAGTTTTCGTTCAGGAAAAAATTTAGCGGGTTGCTCAAACTAAATGCAAAGCAAAAGTCGGTATCCGGCACTCCAACAGGTTGGTGGTGCTGAAAAGTATCAACTTGAGCGTGGTAACGACCTGTTTTTGTCATCACGTTAAAATCTACTATGGGGCCATCCAGCAGCTCCCCATACGATCTCCAGCCACCACCAAAACATGCGTAATCCATGCTACTTTTTAATAGCTGCGTCGTCTTATTAGCATGGGTAAGGAAAATGCCATGCCCTGCTAATATGACAAGAGCACGTTGATAACCCGCGAAGTCAGAAAAATAGCCGTTTTCATTGACACCCGCAATGCTTAATCGCCAATCAAAATCTTCTACGCTGTGACCCGCGCTGATGGCCAGCTCCTGCGTTGTGCCCTTGCCATTTTTCCAAAGCAGTTTTTTGTAATCACTCGGTGGAATAACTTCAAACACCAACGACTTCCTCCAGTTGCGGCAGCTATAGCGGCGCAGCTGCGCCGCTATGCGGGGATGATGAACAGCGATTATCCTGAAACCTGGTTAACCCTTAACCATAGGCAGATCCAGCCCCTGCTCTTCAGCACAACGAATGGCAATGTCATAACCCGCATCGGCATGGCGCATAACACCGGTGCCCGGATCATTACGCAACACCCGGCCCAAGCGCTTGGCGGCGGCATCGGTGCCGTCGGCAACGATAACCACGCCTGCGTGCTGGCTGAAGCCCATGCCAACACCCCCGCCATGGTGCAGAGAGACCCAGGTGGCACCGCCGGCGGTGTTGAGCAGCGCGTTCAACAACGGCCAGTCAGAGATGGTATCCGAGCCATCCAGCATCGCCTCGGTTTCGCGATTGGGACTGGCCACAGAACCGGAGTCCAGGTGGTCACGACCGATGACGATAGGTGCTTTCAACTCACCGCTCTTGACCATGTCGTTAAATGCCAGCGCCAAACGGGCACGATCCTTCAAGCCAACCCAGCAGATACGCGCCGGCAAGCCCTGGAAAGCGATACGTTCACGCGCCATATCCAGCCAGTTGTGCAGGTGGGCATCGTCAGGAATTAACTCCTTGATCTTCTGATCGGTCTTATAGATATCTTCCGGGTCACCCGACAGCGCCACCCAGCGGAACGGACCGATACCCTCACAGAACAACGGCCGGATGTATGCAGGCACGAAACCCGGGAAATCGAAGGCGTTTTCCACACCCTTCTCAAAGGCCATCTGGCGGATATTATTGCCGTAGTCAGTGGTTGCGGCACCCCGCTGCTGCAGCGTCAACATCGCCCGTACCTGAGTCGCCATCGACTCCTTGGCGGCATCGACGACGGCTGCTTCATCCGTTTTGCGCATCTGTGCGGCCTGTTCCATGCTCCAGCCCTGCGGCAGATAACCGTTGAGCGGATCATGGGCGCTGGTCTGGTCGGTGACCACGTCCGGGGTAATCCCCCGCGCCACCAATTCGGGGAAGATATCGGCGCAATTACCCAGCAGACCTACGGAAACAACAGTGCCGTTTGCCTTAGCGTCTTCGATCATGGCCAGGGCTTCATCGAGGCTATGGGCCTTCTTATCGACGTAGCGGGTACGCAGACGGAAATCGATGCGGGTTTCATCACATTCCACGGTGATACAGGAGAAACCGGCCATGGTGGCCGCCAGCGGTTGCGCACCACCCATGCCGCCCAGCCCGCCAGTCAGTACCCACTTACCCGAAGCATCGCCATTGAAGTGCTGCTTAGCCATGGCAACGAACGTTTCATAGGTACCCTGAACGATGCCCTGTGAACCTATATAGATCCATGAACCGGCGGTCATCTGGCCGTACATCATCAGGCCTTTCTTATCTAACTCGTTAAAATGCTCCCAATTTGCCCATTTAGGAACGATGTTGGAGTTGGCGATCAGTACTCGGGGGGCATCCGCATGGGTCTGAAAGACGCCGACAGGCTTGCCGGATTGCACCAGCAGGGTTTCGTCATCTTCAAGACGCTGCAGCACCTCAATAATCTTGTCGTAGCACTCCCAGTTACGCGCGGCGCGACCAATACCGCCATAGACCACCAGCTCTTCAGGGCGCTCTGCCACGTCAGGGTGCAGGTTGTTCATCAACATGCGCATCGGCGCTTCGGTTAGCCAGCTCTTACAGCTAAGGTCACTGCCAATCGGGGATTGGATCACACGGGTGCTATCAAGACGAGTATTGTTCATTTCTTAGTCCTCATTTTATAATGCAGTGGACCAAGCGCGCAGCGACGCGAGCGGTCCAGTTATCGATATCGAATTTAGGGTTGTATTCGGCGATATCCGCTAGCTTCAGCTTGCCGGAGGCTTTAATCGCGACGATCAAGGGTTCCAGCACCTCCAGGCTTACGCCTCTCGGGGCCGGCGCACTGACGCCAGGTGCGACGCTGGCCGGCAACACGTCCAAGTCGATGGTCAGATAGAGCACATCACAGCTAGCGATGAACTGGTTGAGCTGCTTCAGGCTGTCATCAAGCTGGTTGCTTCCCATATCCGCATCCCTCCGGTAGCTGACCCCCAGGGCGTCCGCGCGTTGAAACAGCGCCTGAGTATTCGCCATCTCGCTGACACCCAGACAGCAGTAGTGGAATGGATAGCCCTGCTGCTCACACTGCTGGGCGATCTGATAGAAAGGCGTCCCGGAGCTACAGCCGTTGGTATCCAGACGCAGGTCGAAATGGGCGTCAAAATTAATGATGCCGATGCGTGGCATCCGGGCACGCTGTTGAAGATGTTGCGCCAAGCCGAGCCAACTGCCATACGCGACTTCGTGACCACCACCGAGTACGACGGGAAAATGACCCTCGTCAAGACAGTTAGACACCGACTCCGCGAGGGCGTAATGAGCCCGCTCTAGCGCTTCGCCTTCACAGATGACATTGCCGGCATCGTAGACAGGGCGATTGATCGGCCAAGGCAGATTAGCCAGGGCTCGGCGCAGCTGATCGGGGGCATGGCGGGCACCGACCCGGCCTTTATTTCTACGCACCCCCTCATCAGAGCAAAAGCCAATCACAGCAACACCTTCGGGACCTTCGCCCAAGGGTGCTATGGCCTGATGAAGCCGACAGGCAACCTCCAAAGACTCTTCAGAGTCAACCCGTCCACTCCAGATGTTGTTGAATTCAGCGTCAGACATTTTGGATCTCTCCTTTGAAGATGCGCTGTTTCAGGGTGTTGACCCCGAATTGGTAGGCAAGCTCAGCAGGATGTTCGATATCCCAGAGCAGCATATCTGCTTGCATTCCCGTTTTAAGCTGGCCGATCTCGCCTGCCAAGCCTAAAGCTTGAGCACCGTGACAGGTGGCGCCGGCCAAGGCCTCTTCCGGCGTGAGCCGGAACAGGGTGCAGGCCATATTCATCGCCAAACGCAGCGATGCCAGCGGCGAGGAGCCAGGGTTCAGGTCGGTCGCAACCGCCATAGGCACGCGGTATTTACGCAGCAGATTGATGGGTGGCACCCTGGTGTCACGTAGGAAGTAGAAGGCCCCCGGCAGCAGGGTCGCGACCGTGTTGGACATTGCCAGAGCCTCGACACCGGCCTCATCGAGCCACTCCAGGTGATCCACTGACCAGGCGCCATAGCGGGCTGCCAGCTCGGCACCATGCTGATTTGACAGCTGCTCAACATGGGCACGGATACCAAGCCCCTGCGCCTGCGCGGCCTGAAACACACGCTCGCACTGGGCGGGAGTAAAGGCGATGGTTTCGCAAAACACATCCACCGCATCGACCAGCCGCTCTGCAACAGCGGCGGGGATCAGCTCATTGCAAACCAGATCGATATAGCCCTCGGCGTCATTAGCAAATTCCGGCGGCAACGCATGCGCACCGAGCAGACTGGTCGACACCCGCACCGGCTGCGAGGCGCCCAGCTTCCTGGCCGCACGCAACATGTTTAACTCGCTCTCGACATTCAGTCCATAGCCAGACTTAATCTCGATCGAGGTCACGCCTTCGGCCATCAGTGCTTTTAAGCGCGGTCTGGATAGCGCCACCAACTCCTCAACACTGGCGTTGCGGGTCGCCCTAACGGTCGACAGAATTCCGCCGCCTTGGCGGGCGATCTCTTCGTAGCTGGCACCGAGTAGGCGCTGCTCAAACTCTGGTGCACGGTTACCGGCATAGACCAGATGGCTATGTGCATCCACCAGGCCAGGGGTCATCCAGCCGCCTTGACCGTCGATCAGCTCACCGGAAATCCGGACGCGGCTGAATTGGTCCATCGGCGCAATAACAGATATACAGCCCTGCCGGACACCAATGGCTTGGTTTAAAAGGCGCCCGTAGGGCGCTTTTGCCGCTGGATCAAACGTCGCCAAATTAACGTTGCTCCAAACGCGGTCGCAGGATTCGAACAAGATTTTCACCATAGTGTCTGCATGAGATATATACATATATATATCACCAGTCACGTGAAGGTCAAACTTTTTCCGCCTCTACAGGGATATTTTGCGACTCTGATGCGAGGGAAAGCATGCCGGTGATACTAGCGGCAGTAAGTTATCACTGCCGCATGATGGCCAGGGTGCGAGATTAAATAATTATTTTTAAAGTAATTTATTCCATAACCACCATCAGGTACCTGTTTGTGCTGATGTGCAAATTGCTCGCTGACGCCCAGAATGACTACAAGGCTCTTTTGAGTGGTTGAGTTGACGACCTACTGATGTGGTATATGCCATTAAGCAGAGCTGGGTGCGCTTAGCGTCGACAAGTGTTCGGCGACAACCAGGAGAGCAGGGTGACGATAGCAGCCAACGACGGCGGGTGGGATCCCAAGAAATTAAGCGTTGAAAAGGAAATTCGATACAGGGTGCATCTGACGGATACCACCGATCGGGGAAGATAGAATTTTAATGAGGGAGACCAAGTGCCCATGGAATAGCCGTAGCGGTTAGCAGGCAGGTTTTGTGATAAGCCTGCACACTGGCGTGCTTAGACACCGCAGCGAGATGACCAAGAGCTATTTCTGTATTTTTTCGCTCAAGCCCCGAAGAAGGCTGTCGTTCTGAGCTTGTAGCGGGTGCCTGGGTGTGTCAGGCATGCGTAGCTAATTAGGCGGCCGTCCGACCAGGTACGCCGATTGACAAGAAGACAGGCCGTGTCGGGCTTAATATCCAGATATCGCTGTACCGCCTCACTTGGCAGTATCGCCTCAACAATGTGCTCAACACTAGAGATGGGGCATGATTTTGACAAGTACTCATGGGGTGTGGCGACGGTAAAATCTTGCTGCATATAGCCTGGGACAAGACTCGAAACAACGTATCTGTTTTCTAGCTGGATTGGCTGACCATTTTCTAAGTGTACGATCACTGAGCGAAAAACTGCCGTTCCAATCGGGACCCCCATCTGCATGGCTATCTGCTCATGAGCGATAGCCTCTTGCACCTTGACTACCTTACAACTGTAGCTATGTCCTCGCTGGCGTACTTCGTCAGAGATATTTTTTATATCCGTAAGCGGAGATTCTGCCTTCGCGTCAGAAACAAAAGTACCGACCCCAGGGTGACGAACCAAGACATTTTCCTGCACAAGATCTCTAATGGCCTTGTTGACAGTCATGCGGCTGACTTCAAATTGATCAGCCAACTGTGCCTCGGTTGGTATTTTGCTACCAGGGGGGAGCTTCTGCTGCATGATGCCAGACTGGATGAAGCTCTTGATTTGCTGGTAACGAGGGCTATTGCTCACTCGGGACTCCTAGGAAACACCAAATCCCCATTGTATATACTCCATCAAGAACGTACAACCCAGACAGTCTTAAGCCAAAACTGATACTTACCGTCAATTCACACCCGCATGCTGACTATACACCGTCAAAGCATACGTATTTACATTGCAGCCATTGTGGTATATACATACATCAGCGACAGGAACTGTACGGCTCTGACAGCCGTTCCTTGTGCATAATCTGGCTGGAATTGCTAAGCATGATTCATGCTTTCGTTTCTAAAATTATAAACAAAGGTGCTCAAATGAATAAAAGTGAGACTGCGAGCTTGGTGTCTTTCAAGCCAATATCAATTGCAAAGCTAGCCATATATAGCCTTATAGGTATATTTTTCTTCTTTGTCCCGATAGCGGTAGCGGGCAAGACCACTATACCTCTGGATCATATCGTTTCTTGGATAAGGGACAATCAGGCGGACGGCGCAGCGATTTATGCGCTGCTGATGATTATTGCTGGAGGTATATATCCATTTTATAAGGGTACCTGGAGGAGAGACCACACGCAGGTCGTATTCTCGTTTTTAAAGCTTGCCGGCATTGTCGTTAGTTTGATGGCGTACTTTTCTGTTGGGCCGGCGATGTTGTTCGAAAAGGACATGTTGCCTTTCTTGTTCAACAAGTTGGTAATTCCTGTCGGATTGCTTGTTCCGATCGGTGCGATCTTTCTAGCCTTCCTGATTAGTTTTGGTCTGTTAGAGCTGATCGGAGTTCTCTTTCAGCCGGTGATGCGCCCGTTGTTTAAGACGCCCGGCAAATCTGCTATCGATGCGGTGGCTTCTTTTGTTGGTAGCTATTCGATTGGCTTGTTGATCACTAATCGCGTTTATAAATCTGGACAATACTCTGCAAAAGAGGCGGCTATAATAGCCACCGGCTTTTCGACAGTCTCGGCAACATTTATGGTGATTGTTGCTAAGACGCTGGGGCTTATGGATATTTGGAACCTGTTTTTTTGGTCCTCGTTGATCATTACATTCATCGTTACGGCTATCACGGTGCGCCTGTTCCCTCTGTGCAGCATGGATGACAAGTCATCTGCGCCCGAACATGAGACTCTCGAGCACCCTCGGCTCAAGCAGGCTTTTATTGAAGGGCTTTCCATTACAGACAAAGCTCCATCGCTGGTTTCGAGCACCCGACAAAGCTTTGTCGAAGGCCTGCTGATAACAATGAGCATTCTCCCCTCTATCATGTCTGTGGGTTTGCTTGGCCTGCTGATCGCCAAATATACGCCGTTTTTCGATTGGGCGGGCTATCTGTTTTACCCTTTCACTGCGTTGGCACAGCTTCCTGAGCCACTATTGCTTGCTAAGGCTTCAGCAACGGGTCTAGCAGAGATGTTTCTGCCTGCATTGTTGATGGCGAAGAGTGCTGTGGCTTCTAAATTCGTTGCCGGAACGGTTGCCATTTCATCCATCTTGTTCTTTTCGGCTTCAATCCCTTGCATCCTCTCAACTGAGATCCCGCTAACGATCAGGCAGATGTTGATAATCTGGTATCAGCGTGTGGCCCTGACAATTCTTATTTCTGCTCCTGTCGCCTTTTATGCCGAAAGCCTGCTAAGCCAAGTGTGAAGGGCTCGTTGAGAACTCAGTTTAAAAAACGAAAAACCCTTTACACAGAACTACCCTAGAGTAGCTGTTAGCTTTCAGAACAGACAAATAGGCTGTCCCGCAGCCTCAAGAGGATAACTTATGATCAAGCGCATTCTGATACCCGTTAACATGAGGGAAACAGATTTTGCCTCAAAAGCCCTTTCCACTGCGATCCATGAAGCAGAAGAGAAACAGGCCGAGTTGCATGTCATGACGGTAGTGGCAGGGTTTCACAACCCGATTGTATCGTCATACTTCCCTGCTCTGGCTCTTCAGGAGGCAGCCGATGAAATGACTAAGCACCTGAATGAATACGTCAAGAAAAAGATTCCTCAATCTATTTCGGTTTCATCTTCTGTCCACGAAGGAAAACCTGCCGAATGTATCATTTCCCAGGCCAAAGCGTTTGCTGCTGACCTCATTGTTATGCCCGCCCATAGCCGTAACAAGCTAGATCAATTGCTACTCGGATCCACTACTACCAAAGTAGTCGAACGCGCTCCATGCTCTGTTCTGGTCATCCGCGAAGGAAAGTAGTTTAGCGAAGCGGACACTCTCCTGAATGTCCGCTTTTAATTACCAACTCGGCCCTAAAATCATTAAGGGATTATCATTCAAACCATCCTAGAGAGAACCAAAGATAGCATCAGATAGGCTCCGAGGTATGAGCCGCCATGTTGCCGTTGCTCATACTGACCAGATTCCCTTGCCTTTGCTTTTAGCTCGGTACATGGCGTGGTCGGCAGCAGTGAGCAGCGTATCAACGGTCTCACCGCTGTGAGGATAGTAGGCGATGCCGACGCTGACCGACAGCTGCCGGGTCTCGGCACCGGTAGTAAAGGGCTTAGTGCACAGGGCGCAGATCTTGGCGGCAACACCCTCAATCTCCTCCTTGGTGTTGGCATCGTCGATAATGATGGCGAACTCGTCGCCAGCCAGCCGGCCGGCCATATCGCTGCTGCGCATACTGCCCTGCAGGCGGTCGGCAAAATCGCGTAGGACCTGATCGCCCACGGCGTGACCCAGGCTGTCGTTGACCTCTTTGAAATTATCGAGGTCGAGAAACAGCACGCCGATCAGCGCCTCCTGCCGTTTGCCTTTGGCCAGCACTCTTTCCAGCGTATCGTGGAACAGCGTACGGTTGGGCAGGCCGGTCAGTTCGTCATAGCGGGCCAAGCGGTAGAGGGCGTCCTCGGCCTGCCGGCGTAGGGTGATGTTCTGGAAGATCAGCACGCCGCCAGAGATGCCAAAGCAGGCCGAGAATGGCGAGAATGAATATTCGGTGGCGAAATCGCTGCCGTTGGAACCGATAAGCCGACCGTCTGCGGTGCGCATCCGCTCCTGATTGAGCATCGATTCAGCAAAGGCCGAGTGCTTCCATGGTGTGTCATGGTTGGGGTCCTTATCGGCAAAGAATGCCATCAGTGGCCGACCGACCAGGCTTGCCGAGCCGCCGATGAGGCGTTGTGCGGCGGGATTGGCAAAGCTGATGCTGCCGGTATCGCTCACCCCAATAATACCTTCGCTGGCCGAGTCGAGCAGCACATGGTACTTGTGGCTGACTTCGCTGATCACCCCGAGCATCTGTTTGAGCTCTCGACGCTGCTGGTCGAGCTTCATGAAGACACTGACCTTGGAGATCAGGATGTCGGGATCAACCGGTTTTAACAGGTAATCGACCGCACCGGTGCCATAGCCGGCGGCAATATGGCGCTGCTCCTTGCTGATGGCGGTGACGAAGATGATCGGCACACTCTTGGTTTCGTCGTTGTCGCGCAAGTAACTCGCGGTTTCAAAACCGTTCATCACCGGCATCTGCACGTCGAGCAGGATCACCGAGAATTCGTGACGCAGGGTGAGCGACAGCGCATCGGCGCCGGAGTGGGCGGTGATAATTTCGCAGTCGAGTTTGGCCAGGGTCTTTTGCAGCGCGTAGAGGTTGGCCTCAACGTCATCGACGATCAGTACCTTGGGGCGGCGCAGCGACTTGTTGATGAAGTCGGAGGCGATATCGCCAATCAGGGGAGCTAGGTCGGTGTTGCTCATGGGTTTCTCTTCTGGGAAAGGCTAATAAGGCGTTCTGCAACCGCTTCGAGTTCAAGGATTTCAGCGCTGGGTACAGCATCAAGGGTGGCCTGCGGCATGACCGCGACTTCGGCGCTGGCCGGGTTCTGTACCAGCACCCAGGCACCGCGGGCGGCGGCGTAACAAGCACCGGCGGCACCGTCATGGTTGGCGCCGGTCAGGGTCAGGGTGATCAGCCGCGGGCCAAATGCCCAGGCAGCGGATTCAAACAGCACGTCGATGCTCGGCCGCGACCAATTCACCCGCTCGTCGCTGGAGATATCGAGGGTGTGCAGGTCGGAAACCAGCAGGTGGTAGCTCGGCGGAGCGAGGGTGATGCCTGTTTGCAGCGGCAGTTGCGATTCACCCTCGCGTACCGGCAGGGCGCAGCGACGGTTAAAGTGTTCCACCAGGTAGCCGTCGCTGTCCGGGGAGAGGTGTTGGACGATCAGCACCGGCGGCCGCAGGTCGGCCGGGAGCTTGGGCAGGATGGCATTGAGTGCGTTGAGGCCGCCGGCGGAAACGCCGATGACCACCAGATCATAGCGGAATGGCGGCCCGGTCTCCGGCACTATGCCTGCGGCGTGATCAGCGACTTCCGCGGATAACGACAGTGGCGATACTGCGTGGGCTGTCATGTGCGGCGCCGGTAGATGCGTTGCTTGCCATCGAGTTCGTCAAACGCCGCGCGCTGCGCGTTGCGCAGCAGTGATTCCTTGCTGCCCAGACAGAGGAGGCCTAGCGGGCAGAGGCTGTCGTGAAACAACCCTAACGCTCTGTTTTGCAGCTCTTGGTCAAAGTAGATCAGCACATTACGGCAGATGACGACGTGCATCTCGCTAAAGACCTGATCAGAGACCAGGTTGTGGTGAGCAAAGGTGATGTGTTCCTTGAGCTGCGGTAGCAACTGGGCAAAATCGTAGCGCGCTTGGTAGTAGTCGGAAAAACTGCTGCTGCCGCCAGCGGCGATGTAGTTACGGGTGTAGCCGGCCATGCGCTCCAGCGCGTAGACGCCTTCACGGGCAAGGTCGAGCGACTGGTTATTGTAGTCGGTAGCGAAGATCCGCGTGCGTTTCAGCAGCCCCGCTTCATGCAGCAGGATGGCCATCGAATAGGCTTCCTCACCGGTGGCGCAGCCGGCGTGCCAGATCTTAATAAACGGGTAGGTACTTAAAATAGGCACCACCTTTTCCCGAAATGCTACATAGAAATCGGGATCGCGGAACAGCTCGGTGACGGTGACCGACAACGTGCGCAGGAACACCTCGAAGGCATCCTCCGAATGCAGCAGTTTATCCTGCAGCGCCGACACCCTGGTTACGCCCAGTTCACGGCAGGCGTTATCGACCCGCCGCTTCAGCGAGCCGCGGGCATACTGGCGGAAATCGTAACCATAACGCCGCCAGATCGCCTCAAGCAAGACCTCGATCTCTAGCGCTTCGATGTCGCCGATCTGCATCAGCCCTCTCTCCTTACATGACGGCGTTCAAACAGCCAGACTCGCATCATCGACAGCAGCTTGTCGATATCCACCGGTTTTGGCAGATAGTCACTGGCGCCCGCCTCGATGCATTTCTGGCGGTCGTTAACCATGGCCTGTGCGGTCAGGGCGATGATCGGCAGCTTGGCGAACTTGCGCTGAGCGCGGATCTGGCGCATCGCTTCATAACCATCCATGACCGGCATCATGATATCCATCAGCACGACGTCAAAATCGTGATCACTGGCCAATTTTTCCAGCGCCAGCTTGCCATCGTCAGCCATCGTCACCTCAAGCCCCTGGTTGCGTAGCACCTTGGAGAGCGCGAAGGTGTTGCGGATATCGTCGTCCACCAGTAGCACTTTCTTGCCTTTGAGGGTGATCGAATCATCGTGCAACATGCGAATCATCTTGCGCTGCGTCGGTGAGAAACTGCTTTCGACGGTATGCAGGAACAATGTTACCTCATCCAGCAGGCGCTCGGGTGAACTGGCACCCTTGATCACCACCGTGTCGGTAAAGGCGCGCAGGTCTTGGTATTCGACCGGGGTGAGGTCCTTACCGGTATAGACCACCACCGGCGGTGCCGTGTCACCCATCTCGGCGTACAGCTGTTTGAGGAAGTCGAGACCGGACATACCCGGCAGGGTCAGATCGAGGATGATCAGGTCAAAGCGCTTAGTAGCCATGGCGGTGAAACCGTCTTCGGCGGTTTCGCACTTGGTGATGGTCAACGCCTTGTTCTGCAGCAGGCGCTCCACCGAGGTCTGCGAGCCGGTATCGTCCTCGATCAGCAGCAGTTCGCGCACCGGATTGGCGAGCATCTCTTCTGCCTGATCGAAAATGTGCAGCAGGTCGTCTTTGGAGGCCGGCTTGGCGAGGTAGCTGAGGGCACCCTTGAGCATGAGTTCGGGGTCCTTGTCACGACCGGAAACAACATGCACCGGGATGTGCCGAGTGTCGAGATTGTGCTTGAGCCGCTCAAGCACCGTTTCGCCGCTGATGTCGGGCAGCCCAAGGTCGAGAATGATGGCGCTGGGACGGAACTGGCAAGCAAGGTCTAGGCCCTCGTTGCCGCTTAGTGCCTGCAGGCGCTTAAAGCCTTTCTTGGCGGCCAGGCCGAGTACCAGCTTGCCGAACTGGATGTCATCCTCGATCACCAGAATGCAGCGCTCACCGGGTTGTATGTTTTCCCGGTCGTCGCTGCCCGGCGGCAGCGTGGCTAGCGGCGTGGTTGAGAACATCGCTGTGGCTTGAGCGGTATCGATCGGCGGCACCAGGCGCGCGCTGTCGACGGCGCTGGGCCTGTTAGCAGGATGGGGGTCGTAATCGCCCTCTGCAGGCGTCAATGGCAGGTAGAGGGTGAAGGTACTGCCCTGGCCCGCTTGGCTGTGCAGCTGGATCTCACCGCCGAGCAGTTTGGCCAGTTCTCGGGAGATGGTCAGACCGAGTCCGGTACCACCGTACCTGCGGCTGGTGGAGCCGTCGGCCTGCTGGAAGGCTTCAAAGATGATCTCCTGTTTTTCTGGCGGCACGCCAACGCCGGTGTCGCTCACCGCCAGAGCCAGACAGTTGCCGCCACGTAGCGCCGCCAGGCTGAAGCGGGTTTGCGGTGCTGCCTGACTGATGCGGATACCGATACGACCCTGGTCGGTGAATTTGAACGCGTTAGAGAGCAGGTTCTTGAGGATCTGCTCGATCCGCTGGCTGTCGCTGGTCAGCCACTCTGGGGCCTCGGCAGCGCGCTCAAGTTCGAACGTCAGACCGCGCTCCTTAGCCTGAGGTGCGAACTGTTCAGACATTCTGCTCAGTAGCTCCTCGAGCGAAACGTTTTCGCAGGCGACGCTCATCTTGCCCGACTCGACCTTGGACAGGTCAAGAATCTCGTTAATCAGGTTGAGGAGGTCGCGGCCACCGGAGTGGATGACGCGCATCGACTCCATCTGCTCCTCGGTGAGGTTGCCATCGTCGTTATCTTCGAGCGAGCGGGACAACAGCAGCATACTGTTGAGGGGCGTGCGTAGCTCATGCGACATGTTGGCCAAAAACTCGCTCTTGTAGCGGCTGGTCACTTCCAGTTGGCGAGCTTTTTCTTCGATCTCGCTGCGGGTCACTTCCAGCACGGTATTTTGCTGGGCGATGTCTTGACGCTGGCGCTCAAGATACTCGGTCTTTTCCTCGAGCTCCTCGTTGGTGGCTTGTAGCTCCTCGCTCTGCTGCTTGAGGCGCTCCTCGCTATCCTTGAGCATTTTGGTCTGCTCTTCGAGCTCCTCGTTGAAGGCCCGCAGCTCCTCCTGCTGGGTCTGCAGCTCTTCCGACTGCGCCTGGCTTTCGGCCAGCAGTTCGGACATTTTATCGCGTGATTTGGCCATGCTGATAGTCAGGGCGATCGACTCACGTATGTTTTCGACCAGCTGCAGATGTTGCTGAGCAAATGGCTTCAGTGAGGCCAGCTCGATGATACCGAACAGCTCGCCGCGGTACTCCAGCGGTACCAGCATCAGCTGGCGCGGCGCACTCTCGCCCAGCGCTGATCCCACCGGCATATAGTCGGGCGGCACGGCATCTATCACCATCACCTTGCGCTCGTTGCAGGCCTGACCGAGCAGGCCTTGGTCGGTGGCGTACTCGTTACCGCCGTTACGGCGGTGGGTGAAGGCGTAGCTGGCGGCCAGCTGCAGAGTCCTGGGGTCGTTGAGGATATAAAACACCGCCACCTGGGCATCGAGGCTGTTGACGATGACGTCGAGAACGCGACTGCCAAGGGTCTGGTAGTCGAGTTCACCGAGCATCTGTTCGGCAAGAGTGTTTTGCCACTGGCCGAGCCATTCGCGGCTATCCGCGTCCTTGGTGAGTTCGCGCAGCCGGTTGTCCATTTTGCGCAGGGCGATCCCTAGGGTGTCATCGGCGTTACGTGCGGCGATGTCGGCACTAAAGTCACCGTCGGCGATCTGGTTGGCGCGTTCGGCGGTTTCGCGCAGGGTGTCGACAACGCGGTTGATTGAGGTGCCGAGCAGGTCGCGCTCGCTCTTGACCTCGAGCTTGTTGCTGAGGTTACCAATGGCTACCTGCTCCATCAGCACGCTCGCTTCGCGCAGCTGACGGACCATCCTGAACTGGGTATGGCCAAGACGATCCCGCGGGCCACGCGGCTGGATCTCGGCGCGGTAATCGCCGTCGGCGATGATATCGAGCTGGTCGCAGGAATCGCGCAGGGTATCGCTGAGGCTCTGCAGCGAGACACCCAGCAGGTCGTTGTCGCCGCGCAGGCTGAGGCGCTGGCTCAGATCCCCGCTGGCGAGCACGTTGGTGAGGCCGGTGACGTCGCGAAGCATGCGGGTCATTTCGTAGAGCGCGTTGCCGAGGCGATCCTTGGCGCCCTTGGGCCGCACTTCGACGCGAAAATCGCCTCGGGCGATCACCTCGGCCTGATCGGCGGCGTCGCGCAGGGTATCGACGACGCTGTTGAAGGCGATGGCCAGCTTGTCGTCCAGCCCCTTGACCAGCATCTTGGCGTCGGTATCGCCGGTCATCACGGTTTTGCAGACGCGGGTCATGTCATCCATCAGCCGCATCATGCGCTGGACGCTGCTGCCGATGCTGTCGTAGCGGCTGTGTAACGGCCAACGGCCGTCGTACTCGCCGCGCGCAAGATCATCGATACGGTCGGCGTAGTCGGCCTGATATTCACGAATGGCGATCAGACGCTCGGCGATGGCCAGCTCGTCATCGGAGAGTTCCCGTGGCGGCAGCTGGGTTTCGCGCAGATCGCCATGGGCCAGTTTTTCCAGAGAGGCCTTCAGCCAATAGTCAAAGCTGTCGAGCCTGCTGCGGGCGGCAGTGGCGCGGCGCGCCACTGGCTTAGAAGCCGGCTTGGCTGCGGGCGCTGATTTTTCGGCAGCGACCTCGGTAGCGGCCGAAGGCTCGGATCTCTTTGCAGCGGGTCGGCGGCTGACCATCAGATTATTCTCCGTGGATAGGTGTTCAAAGGGGTGGATCGCCAACGTTGCTTTCGGCCTCAAGACCCTGTTTAAAATCAGCAAACGAAGCAGAAAAAGAGATAATTAGAGTCGCTATGAGGACAGGAAGACCGGTAAACGACGGCCTAACGCAGTAATCCTGGTGTGATCCTGATACTGCGGCGGGGTGCATTAACAACAGCATATTCTTATGCTTATTTGGTCTGAGTCTGATTTTTACGTTAAAATATCAGTTATTGATAGAGGAAACAAATAAGACGGATTAGCGCTTTAGGATTAGTGCCTTAGGATTAGTCATTCAAACTCGACCCGATCGTTACCGATCAGCGTATCCGCCGCCTATGCCGGGACTCCCCCCGAACCAGCCAGCCACACCCCGCATACGCAGCTGTAGCTGTAGCTGTAGCTGTAGCCAGAGGATACCGGCCTGCTCCACCGATGCTGATACATCGCTGCTCAGCGTTGCCCCCCCGCCTTGGTTTATATCCCTAGGGATATCGGCCAATGGCTGGATGCTTATCTCGTTTCATGGGCGAGCCGCTGCTCTTGGCTATCCGGAAAGTCAAAATATCTGCTTTGTTTGTTGTGAACACTTGGCTCGGGCAGCATTTGCCTGTAGAATTTTCGCTCCTTTGAAAAGGGCCTTTAGCTCAGTTGGTTAGAGCACTCGACTCATAATCGATCGGTCACTGGTTCAAGTCCAGTAAGGCCCACCATTCCCATAGAATCAATGTGTTATAGTCGAATCGCTATGCGACTCAGATCGCATGGTCATAGCCTCTCGGGGCTGGCCTCAGAGTGATCGCGTCTTCAGCCTCCGCTCCATTGAATACTCTACTGACTTACTAATGACCCGTTTTTGCTCATCAAGTACGAGGGAAACTAGGGGTTTGACACAGACAGACTGTTACTGTTCTTTACTGCGTTTAACATGATCACTAAAGATACCGAATATACCCAATCCACAATCCGCAAGGACGTATCAGTCTTCCCCATGTCGATCCCCATGTTGGCGGGACCCGGCTCACTCACCTTGGTAATCCTGTTGTTTTCTAAGGCGGACTCAACCACCGGTCAGCTCTCGGTACTGGGGGCAATTCTGACTATTACCCTTACAACCCTTGTATTGATGCTACTGTCAAAATACGTCAAGGTCATTATCGGCAGAACCGGCGATGAGATCCTACGATGTTTTTTAGGGGTCATTCTGGCCGCACTAGCCATCCAGTTTGTCGCTGACGGAATATCGGGGATGGGTTTTTAATGCCTCAGGTAGTCGCTTAACGTCCTACGGGTTCTCTGCAGAACCGGAATCACAGCCACTCCTGATCAATGGACGTGATCTCGACACCAGAAGCCTCTTCACAGAGGGTGCGAATTCGGGCGTTATTTGATTCCAGTTGACGCTTGTCGTTACCCACCAGGCAGACCGCAAGTACCGTTCGTTGCCATTTATCTAGGCATCCTACCTCGGCCACTGATGCATTGAATTTACTGCGGATACGCTCCTTTAACCCCCGTACCTCACTGCGCTTATCCTTGAGCGATTGGGCATGAGGGATCATCAATTCGATGGTCAGAAGAGTGATAAAAATGGACTGGTCGCTCATGATGGAAGGTACCCCTATATATTACAGAGGATAGCGACAAGCAGGGGCTTAGGTACGTCAGAAAGCAAAAAAGCCGCCTTCAATGGCAGCTCTTTTAATTGAACCCTTCACCGCTACCCATCAGTTCCTTCTGATGGCACATCCCGTGTGTCCGTGCAGCTTGATCAGAAGTTTATGCCTGTGAGAAGGGAGTGACTATAGGAATAATTCCTAAATTGCTGCGGTGCGGTGCGGCATATCACTTTTGAAGGCGACTACTCAATCTACATGATTCAGCACTAAACCGCTTATCAGCTTCCACTCAATGGGGGTATTGAGTAGGTGCCAACAACATGTGCTACAGGCTCAGTATCTCCATCCGAGTATAACGAAACCTCGCCAACAGCTAATGATTTACCCATTTTTAGCAAATTACACTTACCTATGATATCTCTGTCTGATGCAGGCTTTCTAAGAAAGTTAATCGACAGGTTGGTTGTTACTGCAAGCGGAACCAAGCCGATCTCGCCTAGAATAGCCACATAGAGAGCAACATCAGCTACCGTCATCAGCACTGGGCCTGATACGGTGCCACCAGGACGCAGTTCATCAAAGCCAACCGCATGTTTAACGGTTGACGATTTACCTCCAACTGCCTCGACAACGCACTTTGTTTGAGGGAATTCCGTACTTAAAAACTCTCTCATTTTTTCTTTTGATATCATAAGTATATCTCTTTCAATCGACGTATTATCAAAGCAGCAGGGCCTCCAACGATGAAACGCATAGACGAAAGGCTCCCAAAAATACGATGCCGTATGGTGGTGTCTATTTAACTTTACGCTGACAAAAAGATCAATATTTGGGTTTGCGGTGATCGCTTTGTCGCAACTCCCGCCATCCAACCTTCTTACCTCAACACCAGACAGTACCCCCAGCACACCTCCCAAACCCCTGATCACTCAGCAGCCGCTAGCCAGGCTTAGGCAGGCGAACTGCTTCGCACTAACAGCGCTCGCCTGTATGACTCAGATTCTCAATAACTGACTTTGGTTTCCGGACGAACCCAAGCGGCCACCTGGACTAGTGTCAGCAACTATCTCGCTGCATCTATCTTCTTCATCAAGTTGTTTTTAGCCGCATCTAGTACATTCGGGTTTGTGCGTGATGACAGTTTATCTCTTGGTTTCTCGCCACAGAAATACGCGATACGCTCAGCGTTTGCTCCGGACGGATGAGGAAGTCCATCAAGAACCTGAGCTTCTTTCAGTAAACCTTTGCTCACTAAGTAATGGAGGGCTTCAGCCACCTTAGGTCCTAGAGGAATGTATAGAGTGTCTTCTGAAAGCGCTGTTACTTCCTTTGCCAGAATGTCGTCAACCTGCTTAGCCAGGGCCGGAGTCTTAAGCATTGAAGGCGAGCCAGCGTAATTGCTACCTCGATAAAACACCGGGTTTTTCAGTGCAGAAGTGTAATGCACAAGGTGGGCTTTAGAGCTGAACAGATCGCTGCATTGACCGATTCCAAGAAGATCCTGAACGCCGACATGATCTAGCAGCTTCGCTAGGTTCTTTCGCATAACACCGGCAAAACTAGCCGATTGCTTTGCCACCTTTAATGCTTCTTGAGGGGAGCGCCCGTCTTTCAAAGAGCGAGCAACGCTATTCAATGCGATTTCAGCTTGAGCGGCGCCCGGCGTGATTCCGCAAAATACGATCTTTGCACCAGTATTAACATGCTCAAATGGCGCGTAGTACACCTCCAAGTCGTCCTGGTTGTGCAGCAGGAGCGCTTTAGGAAAAGACTCCTTATTGTAGTTGGGGCCATGGTTCATAATGTGATCTGAAAATTGATTAAGCATATTCATACCGTTTAATAGTGATAATTATTGTTAACAAGTCTTCTCGCATACCTACAGCCGTTCGTTAGTAGTAAGCCGTGCGGATTGTTTTGCACTCGTGACCGGCTGTGACGACAGACCCTTGGTTCGTATTTATCGCGTACACATTTTTATCCATCAGTTTTAAGGCCGCTTTCATATTGCTACGCATTTCAGCGCGTTCAGCTGGATCTGCCGGTAAGGTCAGGCAGTTATATCCATCTTTTTGGTAACGGACACATCCAAACCACTCAAGAAAGTCTAGCGTCATCGGGTTTATGGATCGTTGTTGGCACCGTCGAGCCGCATGCTTAGTTAGCGTTGCCATAATCCCTCCCAACAGTCGGAATAAATCCTTTTTTGCCCTGTAACCATCGGCGAGCTTCCGGGATGGTCACCAGTACATTCCTACCTTCTTTGATAGTTTTTAACGGGTTTTCTTTATCGTAAGTTGCGTTGCGTACACTACGGATGTTGTCCATACCGGCAAGCAAGGTCATCTCAAAGATGTTGAGGTGCTCGGCATGCGCATGTGGGTACCAGCCTGACTCGATCGAAACGAACTTGTCAGCAACGTTCCATTCAAAATCCAGCTTTAATCGGGCGATGAATTTGTAAATAGTTGTTTCCCCACCCCAGCACCCGTTTCCATTAAATTCACGATAAGCAAATGTGGCACAAAGCCACTGAGCGAGCTGCACCAATAGATCTTCAGTTTGACCCTCATTGAAGTTCATAGGGCCTCCATTGGCGTAGCTATGAGCAGATTTCAAACATTCCCAGATCACGGACTGCTCAACATAAGCTACATGATCAGGGGACCCGGACCATTCAGGAAAATCAGTCCAGACGTCGACATCATCTGCTCCGTAAGCACTCAAGTTGAGGAGATTCAGCGCCTTCATTGTTCGGTAACAATAAGCGTACAGCTCTTCGTCTTCGACGTTCGAAATGTTCGAGCTAATGGGTAATGTAACGCCTGTAAACATAGGGGCCTCTCATTCGCAATGTACTTGGTAAGTACATTTACTCTAGCAGACCAGATGTACTTGTCAACTACATTTCTTGATAGGTTGGCTTTATGGATAAAAGAGGTAAGCGTGGTAGCCAAGAGCTCAACAATGGCCGCAAAGTACGTCATAAATCTTTGGCTACACAAGACACCATTGTGGTGGGGACTGCCATCAAGCAAGGCCGAAACTTCAGACGCTTCATGACCGCTCTGTATATGGACCCCTCCTGTTTAGCAAGGAAGCACTGTTCAGAATTAAGACGCGTATGTATATTCGGCTTTTTAGTGGAGACGCTATCTCCCAGCCCTCTATGTATGCGCACCCCGATTCCTAATTGTAGATATGGCCTCGAAGGCCACAGAGCGAAACAGGTTTGATCGGGGCGGATATCTTTATCTGATCCTGGCTTGCTTACTGAACTCGTTAACTTTTTCTTTGATCAACTTCTTTTACGCGGCTAACGCTTCATAGGCTTGATCTCTGTTATACGCGGTGCCTTTGGTCAGCAATGCCCACGCGGTACGAACGTTCTTGTTGGCGAGGGCAACAGCTGCCTTTCCGCATCCAGCACGCTCGCTTAGAGCCCATAGCCACTTCTGCTTCGGCGTCAGCGGATCTTTTAATCCACGATGCACGTAAGACCTGGCTCCCTGGATAAGCACAGCGCGTAGCCGTCGATTCGCAATATGTTTACTGATACCTATCAGGTTGGTTTCGGGTTTTCCACCGCTGCTGTATTGCTTGGGTGTCAGACCAACGTAGGCAGAAAACTCTCGGCCATTTTGAAACGCCTCACCCGTACCCAGGGTGGCAAATAATAAGACAGCACTGATGGGGCCAACACCTTCCAGATCAATCAAACGCCTACAGGCATCGTTTTGCTTGATGAGCTGTTTGATCTGTTCGTTGAGAAAAGCGATATCTTCCTTGAGCTGATGGTAACGCTCGAACAGTCGGTGCAGCGTTGGCCGATACATATGAGGCACACCGTTCTCAGCGTCTTCCAATACTCGGGGGATTTGCTTTTCTAACGCAGCCCACCCCTGAGGAATGACGACTCCAAATTCAATCAGTAGACCGCGAATATGATTAGAGATTGCGGTTCTATCCTGCACCAAAAGCTGTCGTGAACGCTGAATGGATTGCATGCCCTGTTGCTCAATAGTCTTCATAGGGGCTTCTTTAATGTTCGGACGGTTTGCGGCTTCGGCAACAGCCAGAGCATCGTTTTTGTCGGTCTTATTAACCCGGCAGCATTTTATCGAGATTCTGCCGCCTCACCGAGGCTGGACGTGGTCACGTAGGCGAGCGCTATACCCCAGTTAAGACAGGCAGTTATGCGTAGCCTTGTACGCGCTTTAACCATATTCTGCCTATCTTGAATGCCCGGTATTTTACTGCCGGTTTAATATGACCTTGCCGAAACGGTGCAACCGCTTTAGCTGGAATGATTTTAGTTTGATGGCCATTCTTCTGGGCATACCTAGCCCAATAGTGCGCCGTAGCGCAGGCTTCAAAGGCAATCAGAGAAGGTTTTTGCTTGACCAGAAACTCAGCAAATTTAACCCGCGTCAGCTCTTTATTCTGGAGCTCTTTACCAGAAGGGGATACAACGGATGCCTGGACAACATTCTTTGCCAGATCAACGCCGATGGTATTTACTTTAGCCATGTGTGGATTCCTCTTTTAGCGTTTTGGTAGACACTAAGCCTAGCGTCTCGCTGGGAGGGAGGGGTCCACACATTGTAGATTGAGCTGTCGATATCAGACGTCAGCGTAGTGTCTGCTTAGGGTAGGTCGCCTGATAAACTACGCCCCAAAAACGGCTCTAACATACACCGTCCCAAGGATGTGCTGTAAAATTCGGATATCGTTCGGAGTTCGGCTTTCCGAACCTCTTACAAATCTTTAACTTAGCAACCTTCGCTGATCAGTTCCGATCGAAGGCAGTTCGGTATAGGTTCGGAAATTCACACTCGATCAATTAGAGTTGGTAAAAACCCTTTAGTTACAACTAGATAAAGTGTATTTTGTGCAGAGTTTGTCTGACTCATAATCGATCGGTCACTGGTTCAAGTCCAGTAAGGCCCACCATTCCCATAGAATCAATGCGTTATAGTCGAATCACTATGCGACTCGGATCGCATGGTCATAGCCTCTCAGGGCTGGCCTCAGAGTGATCGCGTCTTCAGCCTCCGCTCCATTGAATACTCTACTGACTTACTAATGACCCATTTTTGCTCATCAAGTACGTAGCAAGTGGGAAACATCTCTATCTTGTAGTCAGACATCGCTTGATGGGCACCCAGGAGCACCGCTACATCTAAGTCTTGATCGCTGACGAATTTCGTTACCTCAGTAGGAGACTGATAGCTTAGAGACACCGCAAGATTTCGATAACTCATGATCGACGTCCTTGTCTTATTTTCCGCTAATGTTGGGCGGCCGAAGCAATTGACGCCTAACAAATGCGTGGACCGTCTCTCGGAGGCCGCGCTTTTTGTGGCCGAAACATACTTGAAAGTCTAATCTGACCCTATTTATTTACTATTTATTTACTATTTATTTATTTATTTATTTATTTATTTTTGCTAAGCAAAGCCTCAAAATCCTCAATCGGCACTGGCTTGCCAAATAAATAACCCTGGTAATGCGTACAACCGTTATCTAACAAGTATTGACGTTGCTCTTGCGTCTCTACACCTTCGGCAATAACGTTAATATTCAAGCTATGCGCCATGATAATAATAGTACGCACAATCGCCCTGTCACTGCTATCTGTGACAAGGTCGCGCACAAATGACTGGTCTATCTTTAATTGATTGAGCGGCAGTTTTTTAAGATATTGCAATGATGAATAGCCTGTACCAAAGTCATCCAATGAGAATTGGACACCTATTTTACTGAGTAGATCCATTTTGATGATGATGTCGTTGATGTTATCAACCAGCATGCTTTCGGTTAGTTCCAGCTTGAGTTGAGCAGGATTAACCCCATGACACTGCACGGTGGCTTTGACTTGTTCCACAAAGTCTTGTTGATGAAATTGCTTGGCACTGACATTAACGGCGATTACAAGATCTTTGGACAGTGGACTTTGTTGCCATACTTTAAGTTGCGCGCAGGCAGTATCTAACACCCATTGCCCAATCGGTATTATCAGCCCAGTATCTTCAGCCAAGGGGATAAAGTTAAAGGG
Organism: Motiliproteus sp.; assembly: GCA_041586735.1. Classification (GTDB taxonomy): domain Bacteria; phylum Pseudomonadota; class Gammaproteobacteria; order Pseudomonadales; family Balneatricaceae; genus Motiliproteus. The sequence goes on along the minus strand of JBFGZQ010000001.1, from coordinate 139,998 downwards.
CGAAATCATGCCACGCTCTGGATGCAGCCAGCGGATTAACGCTTCAGCCCCTAAAGCTTGCCCATTGCTACCCACCTGTATTTGATAATGCAATTGGAATTGGTTTTTCTCAACAGCTTTGCGTAGCTCTTGCTCCACGTCTGCACGAACAATGATGGCTTCTTGCATCTTCGGATCGAAGAAACGTAGGGTATCGCGCCCTTCAGCCTTGGATTGATACAGAGCGATGTCTGCTTGCTTTAACAGCTCGTCTACCCGTTGTTCATGACCGCTGAATAATGTAACACCGATACTGGTGGTGCAGTGATGTGTATATATACCTAGCTGATAGGGTTGATTGAACGCGAAAAGTATTTTTCTAGCCACATCTTGTGCTTGAGAGGCGGCTAAAATACTTTCCTCACTTAAATTTTCTAATAACACCACGAACTCATCACCACCTAAACGGGCAACGGTATCACTTTCTCTTACACTGGCGGTCAATCGAGTGGCTACTTGTTGTAATAGTAAATCCCCCATATCATGCCCGAGCGTGTCATTAATAGTTTTGAAGTTGTCTAGATCAAGAAGCAGTAATGCGCCCCGTTGACCGCTACGCGCACTTGTAGCCAAAGCATGGTCAAGTCTGTCGAGTAATAGACGGCGATTAGGCAACTGGGAGAGCGGGTCGTAAAAGGCTAGCTTTTTAATTTCATCTGCGGCGGCCCGGCTCATGGTGATATCGGTCAAGGAGGCAACGTAATTGACAACTTTATCCATAGCGTCTTTCACCGCGGTTATCATGAGATATTCTGGATAAACATCACCATTTTTACGACGATTCCAGATTTCGCCTGCCCATACACCCGTGTTATTGAGGTTTTTCTTCATGACATCGTAGAAGACCTTGTCATGGCGATCAGAGCTTAATAACGTGGGTGTTTGACCAACAGCCTCTTCTGCGCTGTAACCCGTAATTTTTGTAAAGGCCTGATTTACCTTCAGTATGACATTATTAGCATCTGTCACGAATATACCTTCTTGAGCCTCAAAGGCCGTAGCGGCAATGCGGAGATCGCCTTCAGCTTGCTTGCGTTGGCTGATATTCTGAATCGTTCCAGACATCAACAGCGGCTTGCCATCGGGAGCCCAGGTCGCCACCTTTCCCCGAGATACCCCCCATACCCAGTGCCCCTCTTTATGCCGCATGCGTACTTCGCATTCGTAATAAGCTAACTCACCAGAAAAATGCTGTTCTAACAGTTCTCCCGATAGCCTCGCGTCGTCAGGGTGTACAGACGCCCTCCATGTTTCGATAGTAATAGGTTCAAGCTCGCTCAGCTCATAACCAATAAAAGTGGCCCACTGGTCATTAAAGAGGATCTCACCTGTCTGAACACTCCATTCCCAAGTGCCAGCATGCGTTCCTTCAATGATGTTACTTAAGCGTTGACGTTCGTCAATCAACTCTTTATTCATATCACGTGCAGCATTGTCAGCACGTTCGCGTCCAGTCACCAGGAACCAGATCAATAATGACAGCAGGGCGCTCATGATTGCCCCAATAATCGCAATTGAATCTGGCTGATTAGCGTTAACGCGTGAACTCATTGAAGGCAAAGGGCGGATGTTAATAGTCCATGAATGGTTTGCAATCTGCAGTTTAACGGTAGATTCAAGATCGGCCGTATGCGCGTGCATAACACCGTCAGAATCGTACAGTAATGCTTCATTCGACATGCTGTCACCATCAAATATATGGACGTCAACATCGCCACCCAGCTCACCAAAGAGCCCGCTCATGAAGTCATCCATCTGAAAACCGGAATGCACCCAACCCAGAATATGCTCTCGCCGTTCCAATAGAGTGTCGCTGTTTGCGCCGTTACGATAGATCGGCAGAAATATTAAAAACCCCGGCTGGTCTTGATTGTCAGCACCCAGCGCCAGCTCTATTTTTCCGGATAGCTGAGGTTGCCCCGTATCAATGGCCTTTTGCATGGCGGCACGGCGCACTGGCTCAGTGAACTGGTCATAACCAAAGGCACGCAGATTATGACCAGCGAATGGCTCCAGGTATAAGACCGAGGTGTAAATGTCGCGCGGACCCTCAGGCCAAATACTGTATTCCGGGAATCCCTCACTACGAATGGATGCGACGTGCTGGGGCTTTTTAGCTGACGGAATAATGGGGGTGAATCCCACGCCCTGTATGCCAGGGTTGTTATCTGCTAAATCGAGCGCTGCAATATAGTCCTTGAATTCATTGCGTTCGACGCTGACGGATGCTTTGAATAAGCCGCTCGCACCATACATCACCTGTATATAAGCACGCATGCGATCATTGATAAGGTTGACTGCCTCGCGCACACGGAAATCAAAATAGGTCTGCGTTTTTTGTTCCAGCTCAATCTTGGCGGCATTGAATACCTGATAGGTCAGTAATAGCGAGATTAACAGCGTTAACAGCGGCAATACCACTGATAGATGAGCGTTAAGGTACTGAGTAATTCTAATTGCAGCTTTATTTATCGTCATTTCAGCCCCAAAATGAGACTGTAAAAAGATCTGTGTAACCGCCTATTCATATCCTGCAATGCTCTCCTCTCCTCTCCTCTCCTCTCCGTTCCTTGAATTGAATTGAATTGAATTGAATTGAATTGAATTATAATCCCATACGTTATTTTAACGTATTCCCACTTCTTGGCATATTCGCACCAACAAGCTTTATTCCCAGACTTCCATTCACTGAGCACTTATCAACCTTGACTTAATTGGTACAACCATCAACAGGAAGCAAATTATCCTTGTCATTATCAAGGGTTAACTTCTGACCCTACTCCAATTAGCCGCATATCTATGTGCATGAGCCCGTGGAACAGTATGATCTATAAAATTGACACCCTATACAAGATAATCTTTTTAGAATTTAGGGTAGCTCGAACAACCTGATAATTTCATAAATCCGGTAGCAATGGCATGGCCACGGCCAGATTCAACCCAGCAGGGCCTGTCTATGGCGTACCTGTCCAGACCCGACGCGGCCAAAGAGACCCAGGCACTGATGCTGGATCTGCTTCGGCAGCGGCTGGTTGGAACGGTCTAGCGAAAAACCCATCCGTTAACCCGACGCAATTGACGCCTGACGCGAATAACCACGGCGTCTTATCGGCCTTACTTAGGGCTGAGAAAATCCTGCTGCCGGTAAAGACACAACAACTGGCCCACGCCAAAGGAGATCCCAAGCCCTTCACCACAGCCATGCAAAAGCTGATCAAAGACAAGAATCCGACGGGTATCGCAATGCGTTGCCGTGCCCGTTAATTAACCAACAGGAAGACCAACGATGACTAAACGCTATGTTGCCTGCTTTATCAAACCCTAACTCACCCCTTAACCCTGTTCATCCCTTGTTCAACAGGTCCCGCAGATCGATGATGGACGCGTTAGCCCGGGAGATATAGTTCGCCATGACCAGGGAATGGTTGGCAAAGAGGCCAAAACCACCACCATTGAGGATCACTGGACTCCATACGGTAGCCTGGGTAGCTTCCAGTTCGCGAATAATCTGCCGCAGACTGACATGGGCATTTTTCTTCTCCAGTACCGGGCCGAAATCCTGCTCCACCGCCTTGAGGAAATGCAGAATCGCCCAGGCCGAGCCGCGGGCTTCGTAAAACACATCGTCGATCTCCAGCCAGGGGGTTTTTACCTCGGTGTCGTCGCCGGTGGCGGTCGACTGGGTCGCATCCGGTTCCCCGGCCAGATCCGTATTGACCCGTTTCTGACCGACGCTGGCGCTGAGACGTTGCGACAGGCTGCCCAGTCGGGTTTGGATATCCCCCAGCCAGTTGTTGAGGTTATCGGCGCGAGTGAAGAACTGGGCCTGTTTGTTGGTTTTATCCCCCAACGCCAAGCCATACTCCTGCAGCGCTTTCAAGCCCTGTCGATACTGGGTTTCGGGCGCCGGCAGCAGCCAGCTGCTGGCATCAAAATTGAATTTCGGTTCCGCTTCGGCCAGCGCCGGCATTTCCACCGATTGCGACTGGGAACGGCTGAAATCCTTGCGCAGGGCCCGGCTCAGGTCGCGACTTTGCACCAGCGCGCCAAATTCCCAGTTGGACATATTGTCCAACCACAGCCCCGGCGGTGTCCGGTCGTTGTGGATGTAGCCACCGGGTTTGTCCAGCAGTGTGCTCATTACCTGATGCAGACTGTAAACCGTGGTATAACCGCTGCTCAGGGTCAGACTCCGTTGCTCGGCGTCAGCCCGGGCCTGCGCGACCGGATCGAACTGCGCCGGGGTCAGACTCCAGTAGACCCCCAGGCCCGCCGCCAGCAGCAGATAGACCAGCAACATCCCCACGCACCAGCGAATTATCTTTCCCCCTGGCAGGGCATCCCAGACATCCAGACTCTTGTCGACTACCGCATCAATTAATCCTGCCATTGGAGCTCCTCAGACCTGTTCCTAAGACCTTTTTCTAAGTCCTTTGATTCCATGCCCATCTAGGGCATTTATACTGCAACAAGCTTACCCGATTATCAGTCAGTTAGAAGCCTTGGCAATCTAATCAGGGGAAAATAAATCGGCCAAGATAAATCACCCGCTGGCAAAGGAACAGATCAGCAAACCGACTGTCTTCAAATACATGGATCCGCGTGTCTGCTACTGTATGAAAAATGTCCGCCGCCCCCGGACAGGGACTACAGCAAACGTCGAGACAGCGGCAATAACACTGGCAGCGATGCGGTATCGAGCCGCTATGCACCTACTTCTCATCGACCACAACAGCCGGGGTGCTCATCACCCCGAACTGCATCATCAACTGTGGAGTCGGCAAAGAGCGTAAACCAATGCAACATAAATTATCCCCTGTCCGCCAGTGCCGGTCTCGGCTCAAACCAATGCTGGGTACGGTTGACAAAAGCAACTAGCGACAACATCACCGGAACCTCGACCAATACGCCAACAACCGTTGCCAACGCCGCACCGGAGTGCAGGCCAAACAGCGAGATGGCAACGGCGACCGCCAACTCGAAGAAGTTAGAGGTGCCGATCAGGCTCGCTGGGGCGGCAATGTTATGGGGTAAGCGCCAAGCCCTAGCCCAGAAATAGGCGATAGCAAAAATACCATAGGTTTGGATGAGTAGCGGAATGGCGATCAACAGAATCATCTGAGGATATGTAAGAATAGTTTGCGCTTGAAAACCAAAGAGCAAAACAACGGTAACCAGTAAGCCAATGACCGACCAGGGTTTGAGGGTATGAACGAAGCTCTGTAAAGCAACGTCACCACCACGATGGAGTAGTACATAACGGGTCACTATGCCCGCGCTCAACGGTAATACGACGTAGAGCAGGGTCGACAGTAACAGCGTTTCCCAAGGTACCTGCACATCGCTGATACCGAGTAAAAAAGCCGCGATGGGCGCAAAGGCGAACACCATAATAAGATCGTTCACCGATACCTGTACCAGGGTGTAATTGGGGTCGCCTTTGGTTAACTGGCTCCATACAAAGACCATTGCGGTGCAAGGCGCAACGCCTAACAGGATCATGCCGGCAATGTATTCACCGGCAGATTCTGGATCAACCCAATCAGCAAAAATCACCCTAAAGAACAGCCAGCCCAGCCCCGCCATCGTAAAGGGCTTGATCAGCCAGTTGATGATAAGGGTCAATACCAGGCCCTTGGGACGTTTGCCAACATCCTTAATCGCAGCAAAATCGATTTGAATCATCATGGGATAGATCATCACCCAAATGAGTACGGCAACGACCAAATTAACGTGGGCGTATTCCAGCTTCGCCACTAGGGAAAACAAACTAGGAAAGGTGTTTCCTACAGACACTCCAATCAGAATACACAGGCCAACCCATACCGATAAATAACGCTCAAATACTCCCATGGTGATCTCTCCTTATAGCTAATTTAACAACAAACAGCTTGGCGTTCTGGACGGTCGCCCATTTGCTGAAGACATTGCTGGTCTGTTGTTAACTGATGGGGCATGGCACTTGCCGTAAGCTTCAGCACCTCATCAATCCAACAGCTCAAATCAGGGTGCAGTTGATAGAAAACCCACTGTCCGTGGCGGGTATCCAGTAGCAGGTTAGCATTACGCAACTGCGCAAGGTGACGGGAGATCTTGGGCTGTGAAAGATTTAAAGCCGTTGCGATTTCGCAAACGCAAAGCTCCCCTTCCGCCTGAATTAACAGCAAGGCACGAAGACGGGTCTCCTCACTCAGGCACTTAAAAACGACCGCTGGCACAAGATTCATGATCACTAACCTGTTTATGCTGTATCAGAGGCAGTGGCTTGACCCACTCCGAATCACTGCGCGGTTTAAGACGCCCTGAAGACATACAAATATACGTATAAGCATATATGAACAACTAAAACCAGATCAATAACTTTTTAAACACCGGCTCCTGGCGATCGCTTTCGTCTCTATTCGTCAGACCTGTCTTCAACCCATGCCTAGCCGCAGGACTCTGCAACGCTGGCGGCAACGCATGCGAGACGCCTTATGAATGGCCGATGACATCGTCCACCCAGCTCAAGGCGGCCATCACCGCGGGGAAACCGATGGTACTGGTCAGCAGGATGAGTGCGTGGTGAATCTCCTCCCTGCTCGCTCCGGCAGTGAGGGCCTGTTTGGCATGACTATGAACCGCGCCCTCGGAGCGGATACTGGCAGCAGCAGCCAACTGGATCAGTTGGGCGGACTTGGCATCGATAGGACCCTCCTGCTTGAGCGCTTGACCGAGAGCATCGATAGCTTCGGCCAGCTTCGGGTGCTGTTGCCGAACTCGGATGAAGGTCTTGGGGAGTGGCATTGCAGACATGACTCAGTGCTCCTAGTTTGAAGTATTGCCGAGGGGTTCTGTATAGCGTCGACCTAAGTTTAGCAGTCTGCCGCCGCACAATAAGAAGACAGCGATAAACAAACTCCGGAGGGGCGCTGAATGGCGGACATTTACAGCTACAATCCATATAGAGGGAGTGATTAGGATGCCAGACAGAAGCCATGACTCGCCGCTAGCTTCGCTGATCCAGTGGATTCGCAGATTATTGCGGCGCATTAAAGATTTTCTGTACCCCTCCATCAGAAGCTTTTTAGAGTGGCGCTGACACCCACTCCTCGAGTTAGCTCGGCCAGCCAGACTTCTACCATACCCCCTGATTGCGTGGCTCTTTGACCAGCCTGCCAGTGGCATGTCTGGTGGCCACAGCAAAATTCAACAGCAAGGCAGCCTCAGCTGCGCCCAAGCGCTGCTCGACTGGCTTGCCAAAAATCATGGCCGTTGGTATCGCCCGCTGAGGATTATGCTATCTTCATTGAGTATGCTCAGTTACCTATTGCCCTTATAGAAACTAGTTGTTTTAAGCTGCAAGTATGTAAGCACTCTGAGGATAGACGGCTGTAATAACTGATATAAGGGTACTACTATGAAAAAATTATCCTATTGGAGACTATGCGGTCTCTCTGTGCTTGTTAGTGGCTGCGCAGCCACTACGATGTTACCAGAGTCTTCTATTTTTGAAAAATATCCGTCTGTCGCAAACTTAAAATCCCAGCTTGCCGAGGCGCAGACTCAGGAGGTCAACCTGACGGCTCCTGAAGCCTTTAATAACGCGAGTAAAACCTACGCAGAAGCGCTGAAACTGGCGGCCAAAGATAACCCCCAAGGCGACATGAGTGCCCGTGCTGGGCTGTCTCAGTTGTCGGTAGCGAAAAAGCAGCACGAGGAGGCGCAGTATATTCTTGAAGATGTACTGGCTGCCCGGAGTAAAGCCAAAATTGCAGGCGCTCCAGTTAGCCAGGGTGGCTTGTATATGGACGCGGAGAAAGATCTGCTAAAACTCACGACCCTGATTGAATCAGGCAGTATAGTTAAAGCCAAAGCGGGACGCGCTGAACTATTGGCGACCTACCGAAATCTGGAGTTGCTGGCCTTAAAAGCGAGCACGGTAGAAAACAGTCAAAAGGCCTTGGCACAGGCTAAAAAAAGAGATATCGATGATTTTGCTCCTAAAACCTTTAACCTCGCGCGTGAGGACTACCAACTGGCGCTTAATGTTCTGAATGCCGATCGCAATGAGACAGCTATAGCGGATATTCATGCGAAGAGATCACTGTGGAATGTCCAACGCGCGAATCAGATTGCCGAGGTATTACGCCATTTCGATTCCTCGGATTATTCAGAAGAAGACAAGATCCTCTGGTATCAGGAGCAGCTTAGCAAACTTGCTGCCCCGATAAACAGCAACGTTCCCTACCACCTACCCAACAAGGAGGTCATCAATAGCTTAAACACTGAAATCAAAAACCTTATGGATGAAAATATCAAGTTAATGGCTGATAAACAGGCGCTGGTCGATGAAAGAAATAAGATCCGGGCTACATTTGACCAACAGCTGACAACAAGTCGTGCAAATTACGACCAGGAGCTAATGAGCAAAGAGGCTTATTCAGAAAAGTTCAACATCATACAGTCGTTATTCGATAACCAAGAAGCTGACGTCTACCGGCAGTCAAATAATGTATTAATTCGAGCACATGGATTTTTCTTCCCTTCAGGAAAAAGTGAAATCGATGCAGTTAACTTCTCATTATTAAACAAAATATCGGAATCTATTAAGCAATTCCCGAATTCAAAAATTGTGGTATCCGGGCATACCGATAGTTTGGGCAGTGATGAACTTAACATGAAATTGTCTGAAGCAAGGGCTGCCAAAGTAGCGGCTTTTTTGAATCAGGTTGCTAATATCCGCCAAGACAGGATCGAATCTTACGGCTTTGGTGAAAGCAAGCCGGTCTCTAACAACGAGACCAAAGCCGGACGGGACGCTAATCGCCGTGTTGAGATATTGATTGTCAACTGAACCGATCAGGGCATAGCTTATGCGAGTGTAAGTGCTGCCCTGAATCGCAGCGAAACAGGCGTTAGTCAGGCAGAGCCCAAATAGGGCGCTCGCTGCTACACCCGAGCGCCACCCATACTGGTTGTCACTGCTCACCTCGTTAAGCAATGTTACTCGCTTAACGAGGTGTCCAGCACGGATCAGTCGGCAGAGGCTCCCCCTTGGGCACCTCGAAACACTTCATTTTCTACAAACCAAGCCATTAAAAATCAAAATGTTGCAGTGATGATTTTCTTGGACAATAGGGTTTTTCGAGGCGCACCCTTGCCCTAGACTTATTCGCAGCGCTTCCTAATAAATTCCCCAATAAATTGAGTTGTCTAAAAAAGCCCTCTTATCCTTGAGGCATTATTGTTTTAGTGAATCCTAACTTGATCTCCGCCAGAAAATCTTTCACCTTGGGTGCCTGACCCTCTGCAAAAGGGATAGGCCGGCAAGCGCTAATCGTTACACTGCCAACACGGGCGGTGATTAGGGCCGCGCCAACCCCTTGACCTATATTAGCGCCCACTGTTGATAACAGGGCTTGCGTGGCGCTTTCGGAGAGGCTTTGAATCATGCCGTTTGACGCGTCAAGCAGTGACTGTGACGCACCTGCAAAAGCGATGTTGTTCAGTACGAAGGTGGTTATTTTAAGTCGATTTCTAAGGTTTGGACGGATGCCGTACACCTTGGTAACCGCTTCTATCATTTTTATATTGCGCCATAGGGTTAGCAGCATGTCCATCGGGGCCCAGGGACTCAGCGCCACGCCAACACCGGTCTGAACGCTGTACTTTGAAACCTGCCTGTAGGCCTCTTTATCCAACCGCGCAAGAAAATGGCGCTCGATGTGGGTTAACGTTTCTCGGTCATCGGCGTAGTCAGGCAGGCTTGCCAGGGTGTGCAGCAAGGCTTTTTCATGGGGCTTGCCTCGATAGAACCTGGTTAATCTTTGTAGATAGTCGTGAGACTGGCCATGACTCCTGCCCTCTCGGAACGCTTGAGTCTCCTGCTGTAAGCTTCGAACATTGGCGAACCTATCGGCGTCTTTAAGCCAGGAGATGAGCACAGTACAACCTACGGCAAACAGCGCCGTGAAGACACTCAACAACGCCAGCCCTACAGACCAGTGCCGGCTCCACAGCGTTATGATCAGCTCGTAAGCCTGGTAGAAAAATATTACTACGACATAGGCCAGTGATAAACCCAGCAACCACTTAAGACCCCGCAGTGGCTTTGGCCCCATCTGCAACATCTCAATGTCCGTAAGGACAGGCTGATTCGGATCAACACATACCGAAGGCGGTGGTGACTTCAGGGCGTCCTGCTCTTCGGGCTTGAAGGTTCGGGGTTGTGGATTTGCTGGTCGCCTTGATTCGGGTTCAACGTTAGCCATAGTGGGCGGCAACTGCTCTACATCCAACGTTCTGCCCTCTCGCGGCTGATTTTTCGATTTCATTTACTGATCCCCTATGAGCAACTCGATAATGCTATCGATGCGGATATGAGGTATGGCGTTGTTGTGGGCGTAGTTGCCATTAGCGGCAGGATTAAGCAATGGAATCTTCCAGTTCTTAAATAGCTCATAGTCCGCATCGTTTGGTATCTGCGAGGGGATATTGGGGTGGATATAGCCCACCGGCTGCCCCGACGGATCGAGTCCTGATATTCCAGCATCGCCATGATCATTAATCTCAATAGATGACCGGACAGAAGATATCGCTTCTATATTGGGGGTTACGCCCTCGTAGGCCACCGTTTTCATGGCCTGGCGCACGACTGCCGCCAGTAGCTGGCGAACAGCATCATGGTCTTTGGCTACAACCTGATCGACCTTGGTGGCGACAAACATCACTTGATCAATCTTGGGGCTGAACAACCGGGTAAGCAGGTTGTTTTGACCATAGCTGAACGCATCGCTGATATTGGCCAGCGCCTGTCTCATATCCTCGATGTAAGCCGGCCCGCCGTTCAAGGCGTTGATGACATCAACCAACACAATTTGACGACTCATCGGCTTAAAGAAATCCTTATAGAAAGGGATCACCAGATCTTTAACGTACCCGGCATAACGGCTTTCAAAGACTTTGTAATAGCTGTTGTTTGATGCGGCTGCCAGCTGGCTAGGGGTCCGTGTTGAACAGCCTATCAAGGGGAAAAACTGGAGAATATTCGAGCCCTTAAATGTCCCTGGTATCAGGAAACGTCCGGGTTGAATCAAGCTCAAACTATGCTCTGATTCTTTACAGCGCCGCAGAAACTCGGTGTATAAATGCGTTAAGCGGTGGCATTCATGGTCATCGTACTCCGCCAAGGGATCAAATTTCTGAAGCGCGGGTAACAAATCTCCAATCAGCTCGGATCTAGGGAGCTGGGTGAACTGTGAGCTGCATTGAGCACACCAACTAGAGTACGACAGCTCCATGAGCGGAATATCAAGGAGCCACTCTCCGGGGTAGTCTCGTAGCTCAAGAAATAACGATCGGGTTGCGGCTTGAAAGGGTTTCAGCCGGTTCTTGGTGTTTTTGAACTTAAGCTCTAACAAACATCCGCTTATATCACAGGTGGGTGCGGGCCACTGCGGGGGCGTGGCTGACAAACTGGCAATGGCCTGATCATAGGGAAACGGATTCAACCCCCGGTCTTCAAGAGCGTGCATTTTCACACCGACCAGGCTGCCAGACATGACCGCAGACACCCCACCAAGCTGTGCTTGGTCATGATGATAAAGCTGGTTGATCAGGCTGGTGATAAATGTCGACTTGCCGCTGCGACTCAATCCCGTGATCCCGACACACAACCGCTCGCTCCATGCTCGATGTAAGCCTTGACGAACTGAATCACTGCTCTGTGACCACTTATCCGCTATCGAGCCTGCTGCTTGCGATAGTTTGCTGTTGTCGTTCACTAAGCCCTCTCACATTCAATAATTTTTTTGGAGGCCGTACGAGGCCCGATCAAGTCTTCATTGGCTCGCTATCGAACGGCGTAAGCAGAGAGGTAATGCCCTGCTAGCAGGCCAACGCGCCCTCCAGACCCACTTGACATATCTCAAATTCTCGCAAAAAAAACCGCTTGTAGGGTCAAAGAGTGTTATTCTTCCACGAAGTCAAAGGTTATCCTGATTATCTATAACTGCCGCCACCAAGAAGCAGGATCTCAGCCTACAGACAGGTCCAAATTCTGATGCGGTGCGTGTCGCAGCACCTCTTACGAAACGCCATCCTATGGAGCGGGTATGCGTAATACTGTTTTTAACAGACAGGGAGCCAAGAAGTGAGCCTCAAGCTACGTTTTCTGTGTTTCAGCATAGTCCTGTTCTTAAGCGGGGCCCTGGTGCTGGGCACTTATGTACGCCAGCTAGCCACGCAGATCGTCGAGGACTGGGCGCTACGCTATGTCGAAAAACAGGTGCTGTACGATAAGTTTCGAACCCTGCAGCCGATTATGCGCGATGTTGCACTTTCCCAGCAACTCTCTGAATCAAAGCAGATCAAGGCGTGGGCAAAAAACCCCGACAACCCGCAACTCAAGGCACAGGCGCTGGCCGAGGTGGAGTCTTTTCGACAGAACCTCACTGATAAAAATTATTTTGTCGTCTTGGCAAATAACGGCCACTACTACTACAACAATGCACAAAACGAGCATGCCAACCAGCTGCATCGTTATACGCTGCAACCCGGTAATCTCGAGGACCAATGGTTCTATGAGACGGTCAAGCAAAACCGCGATATAGATCTGAATGTAAACTCGGATGAAAATCTGGGCGTCACCCAGATCTGGATTAATGTGTTAATTCGTGAAGGAGACCACGTCCTCGGGATGCTGGGTAGCGGACTGGCTCTAACACCCTTTATTAGCAAAGTGATGAACCATCCAGATCCAGGGATTATCAGCCTGTTTACAGATCCTGACGGCGCCGTGCAACTGCATCGTGATCAGGGGTTCATCGATTTTGCCTCAGTTACCAAGCCCGCCGCTGAGAAACAAACTATAGATAAGTTATTTGTCGATGCTGAGGATAGCGCTGCGCTACACGAGCTGATGGCGCAGCTGAATCAAGCACCCGATCGGGTACTCAGTCGCTTTGTGCATATGGAGGGACGGCGCTATCTTGCCGGTATGACCTATATCCCAGAGATCGACTGGTATGAGATCACCCTGCTGGATCTTGACGAGGTGCTGCCGCTCAGCATCTTTAGCGGCATGCTCGTGGCCTTTAGCGTCACGCTACTGATTATCCCGCTGTTGCTGTATCTGGCGTTCAGACGCTATGTGCTCAGACCGCTAAACGCTCTGGATGGGACGATCATCAGCCTGCGCGAAGGCGATTTCAACAATCCTGTTCGACTCAATAAATATCGCAATGATGAGATCGGTCAACTCATGGATCATTTTCAGGCGCTGACCGAGACGGTGATAGAGGGGCGCCAGACCCTGGAAAACCGGGTACAGGAGCGCACGGATGCGCTGGAGCGCTTGAGCAATAGCGATACGCTGACCGGGCTGCTTAACCGACGTGGCATGGAATGCCGCCTGGCAGCGGCATATGAACATATCAGCCGTCAGCAACGTTGTTTTGGGTTACTCTGGCTGGATATCGATCTGTTTAAGCAGGTTAATGATCAGTATGGCCATGATGCCGGTGATCTCACCCTAAAAGCCGTAGCCGGAGAGATACAGAAGCAATTGCGCGGCTATGACTGTGCCGCGCGCTGGGGCGGCGATGAGTTTTTACTGCTGATCGAGACCCATGAGGCAGAGCCGCTTGACCAGATCGGCCAGCGCATCTGTGAAAAAGTAGCGGCATTAAGGCTCCACGCCCTTGATGATGCACTAATGAAGATCACGGTCAGTATCGGTGGTTATTTGGCCGGCTTCGATGACAGCCTGGAGACTATTTTATCCAGGGCAGACCAGGCCCTTTATGCAGCCAAGGATGCGGGACGTAACCATTACTACCGCCACCGGTCCTATGTCCAGAACCCTGACCCGGCCTCCACGCGGGCAAAAGCATCTAAGCCTCTTACATCCGCGACCGAGTAACCGCTGTTGTTAATACAATACGTTGCGGCTATCGCCTCTGACTCGCTGGCGTTCAGCTAGCGGGGTGTTGACCTAGCCATTACCTATATCATATTTGTCAAACGCCGAGCTTAGGGTTTCGATCAACTCGGCGTCATCCCAGGGCTTAGTGATATATTTATAGATCTCACCCTGGTGAATCGCCTGGTTCATGGCGGTGGCATCGATATGGCCACCGAGCATCATCCGCACTATCTGCGGATGGGTCTGTTTCAGCTCATGGAAAAAGTCGACCCCATTCAAATCGGGCATGCGTTGATCGCAGACCACCACCTGGATAGCGTGCTGGGCAAGTAACGTCTTAGCCTCTTGACCTGTCTGCGCCAATAGCAGTTGATAGCCCTCTCTGCGGAGTAGGCGTTTGATCGAACTAAGGATATGGGGATCGTCGTCTATTAACAGCAGCGTACGTTGCTGATGGTCTTGAAGCACTGACTCATTCAATCTGGGATCATCCGCGACGAAGTGTTCAAAATCGATGGCGCGCAGTGGTTTACTGAAGTAGTAGCCCTGCAATTCATCACATTGCTGTTTTTGCAAATAAGCGCATTGGCTGGCGGTTTCCACCCCCTCGGCGACCGTTTTCAGACCCAAACCACGCGCCATACTGATGATGGTATTGATGATCAGAGCATCTTCGGCATGGTGCTCGAACTGCTGCACAAACGAGCGGTCGATCTTGAGCTTGTCAACCGGCAGGCGACTCAGGTAATGGAGACTGGAGTGCCCCGTACCAAAATCGTCGAGGCTCAGGCCGATACCGAGTTTGCGCAGTCTCTGCAAGATGTCGACGGCCTGCTCGGGGTTCTGCATCAGCACACTTTCGGTGATCTCCAGCTCCAACGCTTGCGCGGGCAACTGCTCAGTCACCAGCAGCTCGGTGATAAAAGCCACCAGCGAGGGATCTTGCAGCTGTAACGTGGACAGATTCACCGCCATCGAGCCGTTGAGAACCCCGCTAACACGCCAGATCCTGGCTTGGCGGCACGCTTCTTTCAGCACCCAGGCACCCAACTCACGGATCAAGTCGCAGTCTTCTGCAACGGGGATGAAATCACTCGGCGGGATAAACCCTCGTTGTGGATGCTGCCAACGAACCAGGGCTTCGGCACCGATTATCTGACCCTTGTTGAAATCCACCTTGGGCTGATACTGCAGGTAGAACTCGTTGTTTTCGAGCGCCTTGCGTAGATCCGCCTGTATCTGCAACCGGCCGTGGGCTTGGTTGTTCATGCCTGCGGCGTAATACTCAAAGTGGCCGCGCCCTCTTTGCTGCCCCTGATCCAGGGCAATGACCGCTTTTTCCATAAGTCCCTGAGCATGGAGCGCGTCACTAGGAAATACGCTAAGGCCAATATTCAGGCTCACGGGGGCGTCCTGATCTTGCAGACGCACGACATCCTGGTCCATAGCCAATATCTGTTGTAAAAAGGGCAACAGAGCCTCGGGCGAGGCCAGATCTGGCAGGATTATGCCCAGGGTGTTCGAGTCGATTCGACCGACGCCTTTTTGATCCGGCACTATAGCAAGGAGTCTTGTGGCAACTTCGCCGATATAGGCATCGCCTTGCAGGTGCCCTAGGCTCTCGTTAATCAGATTGAAATCATTAATCCGCACCTTAATCAATGCGAGCTTGTCGCCCGTTTTTGTTACCTGTTCTAGCGCATCTTCCAGCTCTCGGAATAGCAGGCTGCGGTTGGGGAGCCCGGTTTGTATATCGTAGTTGGTCAGGTAATACAGCCGCTGTTCCGCTTGTTTCTGCTCCGAAAGATCACGGGATATACCGACATAATGGCTCAGCTTACCCTGAGGGTCGGTTAGCGCACAGACATTGAGCCAACTGGGATACAGATCACCGCTCTTGCGACGGTTCCAAATCTCGCCCTGCCAGCGACCCTGCTGGTTGAGTAGCTGCCAAAAGGCGTTGTAAAACGCAGGGGGATGGTGGTGCGAGCGCAGCAATGCCGGCGTCTGTCCGATAGCCTCCTCTCGGCTGTAACCGGTAATCCGGGTAAAGGCGGCATTCACTTCGATAATCCTACTGCCGGGATCGGTGATGATCACCATGTCGGCCATCTGTTCGAACATCAGTGCCGTCAACCGCTGTAGGGCTTGCTGCTGTCTGCGGGCGCTAATATCCTGCACGGTGCCGCGCATCCGGACCGGGCGACCATCAGCATCTTCAATAACGACCGCCTTAGCATGCACGCAAATAAGGCTAGCGTCGTCACAGACCATCGAATGTTCCTGGTCGTAGCGCCCCTGCTCGTTAATCACGGCGTCCAGGCCTGTAAGTATTGGCTCAAGCTCCTCCGCCAGGAAGAAACGCTTAGTAGTCTCCCAATTAAGCAGCGGTAATTGCTCCGGCGTAACCCCCAGCATGCGATAGAGATTATCAGACCAGGTAAAACGGTCGGCCAAAATATCCCACTCCCAGCTGCCGATGCCGGCCAGTTGCTCCGCTTCTTGCAGCTGCTGGTGCTTGTCCCTGAGTGCCAGCTCGGCCTTTTTTTGCGCACTGATATCGGTGGCGACGGTCAGAATCGCCTGTTGATCGCCGTGATTATAGCGGGTCTTGCTAATATGCATGCAATGAGTCTGACCTCTGGCATCTGTCAACTGATCTTCTACGATCGACAGGCCCTGCTGTTCCAGCAATACTCGTCGATTCTGCTCTCGAATCCGGTCGATATGGGCAGAGGATTTGATCACCTCGCTGATAGGGATACCGATCAATGCCGACGGCGGCTGGCCATAAAAATCACAGAAATGCTGGTTGACGAGCAGCAGCGTACCGCTAGCATCGCGCACGCTGATACCATGAGGCATCAGGTCGAGCAGTTGCTGCAGCTGCATCTTCTGGATCTGTCGGCGTTGCAATAAAACCTGGATTTTCGCGCGTAACAGCCTGTTATTGAATGGTTTAACCATATAATCATCGGCACCCACCTGATAGGCTAATAATTTATCCTCGGCCTGCCCCAGCGCGGAAACGACTAGAACCGGGATATCGGCGCTAAGGGGGGCTTTTTTCAGCCGCCTGCACACCTCGTAGCCATCCATGTCGGGCATCAGCAGATCCAGGATAATCAGATCTGGTTTATATTCGGCCACCCGCTGCAGACCCTCTTCGCCGCTCGCCGCGCTGCACACGGCATACTGCCCCTCTAGGATCTCGTTGACGATGTGACAGTTGTTAGGCTCGTCATCGATAACCAGCACTGTCGATCTGGGTGGTGTCGTTGTAACGTTCATCTGGGTCTCCCGGTAGAGCTTGAAGCAGAAGATTTTTCGGTGGGGTGTAAGTTAGTCGCAGGGTTAACCCGGTTGCCGAGTTCGCTTAACAGGGCATTGAGTACCTTCAAGAGATGGGGCTGCATCCGGGTCAACGTCATCCGCTCTGCTTCGAGTTTAGCGATGGGGAGGGACTCCGTCAGCGTCGAGTATCTGGTTGATAGCACTCAGCAACCGGTAGGGTTTGACGGGTTTAATCAACACTTCCGAGATCCCCACAGAGCGCCATCGGCAAGAGGGGAGGTCCGATAGCGTTTGACTACAGAGCAGAATGGGAACAGCGCCTAGTATCGACAGAAGCTGGGTTACCGCTTGCTGGGTCGCGGGGGTTTGAGCGCAGCCGCCCAGTATCACCAGGTCATAGGGCTGGGAGATCGAACCGCTGCGTTGCTGCAACGCCGCTATATCACTGATAACCACGGCTTGAAACCCCCGATTAGCCAGCAGCTCACCGACAAAGCTGCTAAAGGTGGCCTGCTCATCGATGATCAAGATCTGCCCGCCATGCGGAAATTCTGACAGTGCGCCACGCTCGTGCCCATCACTCTCAGCCTCGGGAAACAGCAAGCTAAACGCCGTCCCCTGTGGGGAGCTGCTGAGCAGAATATGGCCATGATGCTCGTGTACGAGCCGGCTGACGGTGGCCAAGCCCGTGCCGCTGCCCTGACCGACCGCCTTGGTGGAAAAGCCGAGACTAAAGATCTGGGGCCGATCCTCAGGGGCGATGCCACTACCACTATCTTGTACACGGATCTCGATCCAGGCTCCCGTCACCGCCTGGCCGCAGGCGGCACAAGATGGGTTTAGGTAGTTGGATTTGCAAATCTCAATTCCGATCCGACCACGCCCCTGTATGGCATCGCGGGCATTGACACAGAGATTCATCAATATCTGATGGAACTGGATCGGATTCATCTCAATAAACGCCCCCGGAGCCGAATTCACACTATCCAGAGTAAGGGTCTTCGGTAGGCTGGCCCGCAACAGCAGCTGCACCTCTTCGACCATCAGCGCGGGCTGAAGGCGCCGTATATCAGGGGAAGGGGTGCGGCTAAACAGCAGCAACTGGCTAATGAGCTGGGTCGCGCGATGGCTCGCTGTTTTTATCTGCTGCAGGTACGCGGGGAGTTTATCGAGGCGCTGCTGCTGCAAGCGCTCCTGGGCAAGATCCGTATAGCTCAGGACGCTGGACAGAATATTGTTAAAATCATGAGCGATACCACCGGACAACTGCCCCAGCGCCTCCATTTTCAAGCCATGCTGGAGCTGCTGCTCCAGCCTCTCCCTTTGGACGATCTCTTCACGCAGGTGGCGGGTCTTGAGCAGCACCTGTTTGCGCAGCGACCAGCTCCACAGCACGACCACTAGCATGATCGTAGCGCCGCCTCCGACAACCCACAGCAGGACGTTTAAGGCTGCGTTAAGGGTTATCGAGGCGGGCTCCAGCTCGGCCGACCATTGCGCTTTTAGCCGCTGAAAGTCGCCGCTGTCATATAGCACGGCTAAGCCCTGATTGACCAGCTGCAAGGTGTCGGGGGAACTGTTGCCAATGCCGATAGACACCCAGCGCTTCATCTCCTGGTCCGCAAGAGGGTTCAGTATAATATCGCGCTGGTTGGCGATAGAGACCTGCCGGTCACCGGTAAAGGCTGATTGCAGGGCATAATCGGCCAGGCCTTCAGCCAACAGCGCGGCCATCCCGCGAACGTCTTTAGCAAACACCAGCTGTGCTTGCGGTGCCGCAGTCAGTAGAAAATCGTGACTAATGGTTCGGTCCATTACTGCGACGCGCTGGCCGTTCAGCCCACTTATAGCGTCTAACACCGGTGCGGAGCGGTGGCGCAGCAGGGTTAACTGCCCTGAGATATAGGGCACCGATAACCCAAACTCGGCGGCTCGGTCGCTGGAGTAGGTCACGAACGGCGCAATATCGAGGTTACCGTTTTGCAGCTCGTGTCGCAGACGGGACCAGATATCGACCTGGTACACCAGCTCGATACCGGCGTTGGCGGCGATCACTTTGATCAGTTCGGTACCCAGCCCGGTCGGTGTACCCTCTGCGTCGAGATAGGACAGCGGATAATAATCTGCGACGACGCCAACCCGCCATACCGGGGTATCCGCTACAGACGACTGCCGTTCGGTCGCGCCTAACCAGGGACCGAATAACAGCAGGGTCATACACAGATAGATTGAGGACTGCATGGACTGCTCCTTACCGATACTTGTCATAGAGACAGCCGCAATAGATCTTCACGTGACACATTCAGTAATAGTCTGACAACCCGCGACTTACGCAGCCATTCGTCAGCCTCCAGGCTTAATACAGGGGCGATATTCCCAACGGTGCGCGGCACGGCAATAGACGACATTCGCAGCAGTCTAGCGACTTCTCCAGGGGTCAGCCAGTCCTGTTTTGAATATCCGGCCAGGTGGTAGCGCGCCCATATCCTGTGACATATATCAACAACCAGCATGTCAGTAACAACCTCGGATTGGAAACTCCTAGCAACAGGCTGCAATATCGCAACTATCGATTAACCACTCGTAAACACACAATTTCTAGTCAGTTTAATCGAGACTGCTCGAGAAAAAACTTCACATCTGGCATCGCCCAACTATGCTCATATTAGACATCGACTATTAATCAAAGGAAGGAAGGATAACAAGCCATGCTTACCTATGAAGATTGCTGTGACCTATGCGATTTCACCGAGGCGGAAATTGCTGCAGTTGCAGAACATGAACACCTGCAGCGCATCCAAGCCTTAGCCAAAGCAAAATATCTAGTCCAGAAGGAGGGAGGCGAACGGATGATTCGCAAGATGATTATCGACGATATCCACCATGCGAATGCCAGCGGCAACCTCGAACACGAAAAAGAGCTCAAGCAGGTGTTATGGTACTTTGTACAGTCTCACCCTCGGCACGCCCACAAGGCGAACACCTGAGAGCACCTAACAAAAAGGGCAGCCTAAGCTGCCCTTTTTCAGGTCCGGATCGCTACGCTTAACGCTTAGCCAACTTTTCCTTGATACGTGCAGACTTACCAGACAGATCGCGCAGGTAGTACAGCTTCGCCTGACGCACGTCACCGCGACGCTTCAGTTCAATGCTATCAACACCCTTGCTGAAAGTTTGGAAGGTACGCTCAACGCCCACACCGTGGGAGATTTTACGTAGCGTGAACGCAGAGTTCAGGCCGCGGTTACGCTTACCGATCACCACACCTTCGAACGCCTGCAGACGCTCACGCGTGCCTTCTACTACTTTAACCTGAACGACCAGGGTATCACCGGGGCCAAAATCAGGGATCTCTTTACCCATCTGTTCAGCTTCAAGCTGCTGAATAATCAAATTCTTGCTGCTCATGTTTCGCTCCTAAATATCAATCCTGCAACGGCTCAGCGACTGCTGTGGTCCGTCTCTCGGATAAACTCTTCGAGCAACCGCTGTTGCTCTATGTTCAATTGCTGACCGTCCAGTAAGTCGGGTCGCCGCTTCCAGGTTCGCCCTAGCTGCTGTTTCAGCCGCCAGCGCCGGATCTCCTCGTGGTTGCCGCTAAGCAACACCTTAGGTACCTCTTGTTCGTTGACCAGTTCCGGGCGGGTGTAGTGCGGACAGTCCAGCAGACCCTCTGCAAACGAGTCCTCGGCAGCCGAGTCCTCGTGCCCCAACACCCCGGGCACCAATCGTGAAACCGCATCGATCAGGGTCATTGCCGGTAGTTCCCCACCGCTGACCACAAAGTCCCCAAGGGACCACTCTTCATCGATCTCGGTTTCCAGCAGCCGTTCGTCGATACCTTCGTACCGTCCGGCTACCAACACCAGCCTGTCGCGCGACGCCAGCTCCCTGACTCCCGCCTGATCCAGCTTTCGCCCTTGGGGTGACAGGTAGATGACTCTCGCCTGCTCCCCTGCAGCGGCTTTCGCCGCTTGGATCGCATCCCGTAATGGCTGCACTTTCATCAGCATTCCGGGTCCGCCCCCATAGGGCCGATCATCGACAGTCCGATGCTTATCCTGGGTAAAGTCCCGCGGGTTCCAGTAATCGAGACTGATCAGGCCGTTTTTGACGGCTCGTCCAGTGACACCGTATGCGGTAATCGCCTGGAACATCTCGGGAAACAGCGTCACTACAGCTACCCACACGAACTAAAACTCCGGATCCCAATCGACCCGAATAATACCCAGCTCAAGGTTGACCTCTTTGACCACCTGATCCGGCAGATACGGAATCATCCGTTCCCGCTCGTCAACACTCTGTGGCGTGCTTTTAAGTACCAGCACGTCGTTAGAGCCCGTTGCTATCAGATGATCGACCTGTCCCAGCTCAACACCGGATTCAGTCACTACGTTCAATTTTTCCAGTTGGTGCCAGTAATAATCCCCCGGTTCGAGGACCGGCAACTTATTACGATCGCCGTAGATCTCGCCACCGCATAGTTCGCTAGCGCTATCACGATCATCACAACCAACCAGTTTAGCGACCAAGCCTTTGCTATGACGCTTGCCCTGTTCCACCTTAACCGTCAGCCAACGGCCATTCAGTTTTAGCTTCCAGGGGGCGTAGTCGAGGATATTGTCCATCGGTTCCGTATGGGAGTAGACCTTGACCCACCCACGCACACCGTACAACGATGTTATTTTACCCAGCACCACCAGATCTTCGGTGCTTACTGGGGAGCTAGCCTCAATAACCATTAGCAGACTCGATTGCCAGCATTAATCAATTATACCGCAGCCTTAGCAGCATCTTTCAGCAGCACGGCAACACGATCACTCGGTTGTGCACCACGGCTTGTCCAGTATGCAACCCGCTCCAGGTCAACACGCAGACGCTCTTCCTGGCCACGGGCTACCGGGTTGAAGAAACCCAGACGCTCAATAAAGCGACCGTCACGAGCATTGCGCTGATCTGCAACTGAAATATGGTAAAAAGGACGCTTTTTGGAGCCTCCACGAGCTAAACGAATAACGACCATTCGCTTCGATCCTCTATTGAGTGGGTTTTGATATAGCCCACAGTTTGTATTGCCCTGAGCCACGCTCACCGGTACTTCATCTACTGGATCAAGCCAGCATCCTAAATACCGACCGGTACGCGAAACAGAGCCTGGTTTTAGCGCCTTGCCGAATAACGTCCGCCAAAGCACCAAGATATGAAGGGCGAGAATATTACGTCAAAACACCCCTCTTGGAAAGCTAATTATCCAGCGCACAGCGTGCAGCAGCAACCGCTTTAGCGCTTGCGAAACCCGGGTGGCAATCCGCCCGCGCCTCCCCCCATGCCGGGCATGCCGCCCATACCGCCGCCCATGCTGGCAGGCAGCATACCCTTCATGCCGCGCATCATCTTGGTCATCCCGCCTTTGCCGCCCAGCTTTTTCATCATCTTCTGCATCTGCTTATGCTGCTTCAGCAGACGATTAACATCCTGGATCTGGGTGCCCGAACCCATAGCGATGCGCTTCTTGCGCGAACCACTGATCAGATCGGGAAAATGCCGCTCTTGCGGAGTCATCGAGCAGATGATCGACTCCATCTGCTGCAGCCCTTTTTCAGCACCCGCATTCTCGGCGGCCTCAGCCATCTTACCCATGCCCGGCAACTTAGACATCATCGACGCCATGCCACCCATATTTTTCATCTGCAGCAACTGGTCACGAAAGTCCTCCAGATCAAAACCTTTACCTTTCTTGAGCTTGGCGGCGAGCTTTTCAGCCTTCTGCTGATCAACCTTATGCTCGACCTCTTCGATCAGCGACAGGATATCGCCCATGCCCAGGATACGGCTTGCGACCCGCTCGGGATGGAAGGGCTCCAAGGCATCGGTCTTCTCACCCACACCGAGGAACTTGATCGGCTTGCCGGTAATATGGCGCACCGACAGCGCCGCACCACCACGGGCATCGCCGTCGGTCTTGGTCAATACCACACCGGTCAGCGGCAGCACGTCGTTAAAGGCTTTGGCCGTGTTAGCGGCATCCTGACCGGTCATCGAATCGACGGTAAACAGGGTCTCGATCGGCTTGATCGCCGCGTGCAGCCGCTTGATCTCCGCCATCATCTCCGTATCGACATGCAAGCGACCGGCGGTATCTACGATGACGACATCGATATGCTTCTGTTTGGCATGCTGAATCGCCCCCTGGGCGATAGCGACGGGGTCTTGATCGATAGTCGAGGGAAAGAACTGCACGCCCACTTCGGCCGCCAGGGTTTCAAGCTGTTTGATCGCCGCTGGACGATAAATATCAGTAGAAACCACCAACACTGATCTCTTTTTCCGCTCTTTGAGCCAGCGACCCAACTTGGCCACCGAGGTGGTCTTACCCGCACCCTGAAGGCCCGCCATCATCACCACAGCAGGCGGCTGGGCGGCTAGGTTCAGCTCTTCGTTGGCTGAACCCATCACTCGAATCAGCTCTTCGTTAACGATCTTAACGAACGCCTGGCCAGGACTCAGGCTGCTGCTCACCTCCTGCCCTACGGCACGGACCTTGATGCTATCAATAAAGTCCTTCACCACCGGCAAGGCGACGTCGGCCTCCAGCAGCGCCATCCGCACTTCCCGCAACGTACCCTTAATATTATCTTCGGTCAGCTTGGCCTGGCCGGTAACCGCTCTGAGTGTATGCGTCAGACGATCCGTCAGATTATCGAACATAGTATGCCTCTAGCCGTAAACACGTTTAACTTGCGTTAAACAAGGATAAATAGTCTCGCCATGCCCCGCGACATACGGAGCCGCTGATCACGCAAACCAGAGATTATACCCGAAGCCGATACCTTGCTCTATGCCGGTTCGCCAATCCACACCGCAACCGCATCATTCTATTCAAACGCTAAAATATTTATGACACACTTAGCGCCCTGTCTTCTTATCAACCATCGGCGACCGCTACAACAATGATTTTTATTCTAGTCAGCCTGCTCAGCGCCATCCTCTATCTAGTCGCAGGAGCTATCCAGGCCATCAGCCTGCGTGGCAAAGGCCCCAATCGGCGATCTCTGGTGATGATGCTAGGCTCCGGCGCGGTCACGCTTCATACCCTGGCGGTGTATCTGATCCTGCATCCGGGCAACGGCATTCAACTGGGGCTGTTCCCGGTCTCCTCGCTGATCACCTGGTTGGTTGCCGGACTGGTACTGCTGAGCTGCCTACGCAAACCCCTGGAAAGCCTGTTCGTCGGCGTCTTCCCGATGGCTGCCATCGCCGTCATCCTCGCCGCAACCGGCTTAGAGACGGCCGCGCCACAGCAGTACAGTGGCGGCGAAATCGTCCATATCCTGACCTCGATACTGGCCTACAGCCTCTTTGCCATCGCCGCGTTTCAGGCCCTGGTATTGGCCAGACAGGACCACGAACTCAAGCACCACCATACTCGCGGGATTGTTCGCGCCCTGCCCCCGCTGCAACTCATGGAGCAGCTGCTGTTTGAGATGGTCTGGCTGGGGATGCTGCTGCTCAGCGCATCCTTACTGAGCGGACTGCTATTTCTGGAAGATATTTTTGCGCAACAGCTGGTCCACAAGACCGGCTTATCCATCATCGCCTGGTGCATCTATGCCACCCTACTCTGGGGGCGTAATCAGCGCGGCTGGCGCGGTAGCACAGCGATCCGCTGGGTACTGGGCGGCTTCGCGTTCCTGGTACTGGCCTACTACGGCAGCAAGCTGGCACTGGAACTGGTCATCACTGCCCCTTAACCCCAGAGCCAGACACTACCTCTGGCTGCTTGACTCCGCCCACAGGACACCACACAATCAACGACCTTCTCGCAACCATAGGTCTACCTCGTCTTGGACGACGCATCACTTAGCCTCCTCGGAGGCATTCTCTTAGTTCTGATTTTCTGCTCAGCATTCTTCTCCGGCTCAGAAACCGGAATGATGTCCCTGAATCGCTATCGGCTTCGCCATCTGGTCAAGAAAAAGCACCGCGGTGCGATACGGGCCAGTCACCTCTTGGAACGACCAGAGCGCCTGATCGGGGTCATCCTGATCGGCAATAACCTGGTCAACATCAGCGCCGCCGCTATCGCCACCGTTATGGCAGTCAGGCTCTGGGGTGACGCCGGCATCGCCATCGCCACTTTTGGCCTGACCCTGGTTATCCTGATATTTTCCGAGGTCACACCCAAGACCCTGGCCGCACTGCACCCTGAAAAGATCGCATTCCCTGCTGCGCTGCTATTACGCCCCCTGCTGACTCTACTCTACCCAGCCGTATGGCTGGTAAACGGCATCACCAACATCCTGCTCAAACTGCTACGCATCAACATCGAAGGCTCTAACCCACACCACCTCAGTGCCGAAGAGTTGCGTACCCTGGTCAACGAAGCCGGAGCCCTGCTACCGCAGCACAATCAGTCGATGCTGCTAGGTATCCTCGAGCTAGAGTCGGTCCGGGTACAGGATGTGATGATCCCGCGTAACGAGGTGATCGGCATCGATCTCGAAGCCAGCGACGAGCAGATCCTGGCCGTCATCATCGCCAGCGAGCACTCGCGACTACCCGTCTACAAGGGGGATATCAACCAGGTGGTCGGTATTCTCCACCTGCGCAACATGGCCAAGGTGTTCAATCAGTCCGGATTCAGCAAGGCCGCACTGCTGCAGGTGATTCGCGAACCCTATTTCATCCCAGAAAGCACCCAATTACAGATCCAACTACTGAACTTCCAAAAAGAGGGGCGACGTATCGGCTTGGTGGTTGACGAATACGGTGATATCCAGGGGATATGCACCCTTGAAGATATTTTAGAAGAGATCGTCGGCGAACTGACCAACGATCGGCGGCCGGAAAACCAGGATATTCACCCTCAGGATGATGGCAGCTTCTTTATCGATGGCTCGGCAACGATCCGCGATATCAACAAGGCGATGGACTGGGAACTACCTGTCGATGGCCCAAAAACCCTTAATGGCCTGATTACGGAACAGTTAGAGTTTATTCCCGAGACCAATATCTGCCTGACCATCGGCGCACACCGAATAGAAACCATCCAGACCCAAGACAATCTGGTGAAGATGGCCCGGGTCTCCGCACCTTTTGAGCCAGACTATTAACCTGGCGGACAGATAGGTACCCATACCTATCTGTCCATCGCCCCCCTCACACAGGAGCGATCAGTCGATCTGGACCAGGGTATCTCGATAGCGACGCATATTATCGATATAGTGCTCGGCGTTGGCACGCAGCCCCTCAATCTCGGATGCGCTCAGACTGCGCTTTACCCTTCCCGGGCTGCCGATTACCAGCACCCCCTCAGGGACCTGCATCCCTTCAGGAACCAAGGTGTTGGCACCAATCAGACAGTTACGACCAATACTGGCACCATTTAACACGACCGCATTAACCCCAATCAACGCGTTTTCGCCCACCGTGCAGCCATGCAACATCGCCTTATGACCGACCGTTACATAGCCCTCGAGCGTCAACGGATAACCCGGATCGGTATGCAGCACCGCACCATCCTGGACATTACTGCCCTCACCCAGAACTATAGATTCATGATCCGCCCGCACCACCGCATTAAACCACACGCTGACCCGGTCTCCGATATACACAGAACCTATCAGCGTAGCGTTGCTGGCAATAAAATTATTACTGGATGCACACTCCACCCTGCGATTATCGACATGGTAGATCATAAAACGTCCCCTTTAGCGTATTTCCGGTCGTAGTTGTAGTGGCAGGTCCGCACCCAACGCTTCGTTCAACAACTCCACCAGCACGTAAGCAGTCAGCCCCCAGATCACGTAGCCCTGATAATCGTAGCGTGGCATCTGTACCATATGCCCCTCTAAACATAGCCGCTCAAGCTGCAATTGTTGGCGGTCAAGCAAAAACCGTAGCGGCACCTTAAATAGACTTTCCAACTCGTCGCGACTGGGCACCAACTCTATCTCAGCCGAAATCACCCCCAGATAAGGCGTCACCAGAAAGCCATTCTTGGACACTACCTGGCCTAACGAACCTATCACTCTAACCGAGCTGGGCGGCAAACCGATCTCCTCATGCGATTCGCGCAGCGCAGTGGCCAACAGATCGGCATCTTCAGGATCGCGCTTACCCCCTGGAAAGGCCACCTCACCGGCATGGCTCGATAGCCGCCTAGCACGGCGTGTCAGCACCACCTCGGGACTATAGGGGTCATCCGTGACAGCGACCAGCACCCCGGCTTCAGGCAACGTCCGCCGCACCCGGCGACCGCGCTGGACCCGCACGCCCTGTTCGAGCAAACCAAGAAGATCTGCATCTTGACCGCCGAATTGAGTTACATTAGTCATAAAGAGATCGACACCAGCCCTTGCTCAGATTGTTATTCTTCAGCCATCATAACGCGAGCCGGCAACCAGATAGAACCCTATTATACGATCCTAATTCACCATCGGCCTCATTAGCAGGATATTACACCATGAACTACTGCAGTCAGTGCGGCTCTGTCGTCCACCAGAAGATTCCCGAGGGCGACAACCGACCGCGTTACGTCTGTAACCAGTGCGCGACTATCCACTACCAAAACCCGAGAATTATCGCCGGCTGCCTACCGATCTATCAGGATAAGGTACTGCTATGCAAACGCGCTATCGAACCGGGCTATGGACTCTGGACCCTGCCTGCGGGGTTTATGGAGAATGGTGAGACCACCCAAGAGGGCGCGCTACGCGAGACTCGCGAAGAGGCCTGCGCAGACGTAGAACTCCAAGGATTGTACACCCTCACCAGCATCACCCCCATCAATCAGGTGCAGATGTTTTATCTTGCAGAACTGGCTCTGCCCAACTTTGCCGCCGGCGAAGAAACCTTAGATGCACAACTGTTTGCAGAACACGAAATACCCTGGGACAAAATCGCATTCAAAACGGTTATCAACGCGCTGACATTCTATTTCGAGGACCGCAAGCAGGGGCATTTCCCACTGCGTCATATTGATTTCCACGGTGATAAAAACCGTTTGGGCTCTAAAAAAACGATCCGCTAGTCTTACCGGTAACCACACATGCTGCCCATTGATGACTCGTCGTAAGAGCTGTATAACATCAGGACTATACGGCCCTTATGCCCCGTTATGCCGTTAAAGACTTAAACAGCCAACCAACCACCACAGGTAGTGGTTGTTTTTTGATCGGCCACTAGATGTAGATATGATACCAGAAACGCATATACCAATTTAACCTTAAAAAACTATTTTTAATTCCTATAATAATTAGTTGTGAGCACCCACTTACGCCCTCTGCTGACGGTTTAACACCGCTGATCAAAAACCAAACTGCCATGGGTCAATTTTATGACGCAGCTAAGCCCTGCTCGATAAAAACCTACATGTTGTGCCCAGGTCACAGACGGACATACAATATCTGCCAATTTAATCGTGCCACGTCGTAACCCAATAATTCGGCGTTTTAAACACCTGGTCAAGTAGCAAAGGTCCAACGCAAATGACTGCCACTCTTAAAGTCGTGACATCCAAAGAACAACAGATCCCCCTCCAACCTACATCCCTGGACATCTGGGACTCCAAGTACCGCCTCAAAGCCAAAGACGGCCAACTGCTGGACCAGGATATCGATGCCACGTTTTGCCGTGTTGCCAAGGCACTGGCGGAAGTAGAAACCGGAAAAAAACTGCAGCAGCACTGGCAGGAGCAATTTTTATGGGCCCTGCGCCGCGGTGCAGTACCTGCGGGACGGGTGATGTCCAACGCCGGCGCACAGGAGCATAAGCCTGCGACATCGACCATCAACTGCACCGTATCAGGCACTATCACCGACTCCATGGATGACATCCTGGGTAAAAACCTCGAGGCAGGCCTGACTCTTAAAGCCGGTTGCGGGATCGGCTACGAATTCTCTACCCTACGCCCCAAAAACGCCTATGTATCGGGAGCCGGCGCCTATACCTCGGGTCCGCTGTCGTTTATGGATATCTTCGACAAGATGTGTTTCACCGTATCCTCGGCCGGTGGTCGCCGTGGCGCCCAGATGGCCACCTTTGATATCGGCCACCCGGATGTGGTCGACTTTATCCGCGCTAAACGTGAAGACGGACGGCTGCGTCAATTCAACCTGTCACTGCTGATCACCGATGAGTTCATTCAGGCGGTAAAGGACGACGCGGATTGGAAGCTGGCCTTCCCTCTAAGCATCAAAGAGGTCGCTCGCGATGGCATCGACATCCATGACCAAGAGCTGATCGTCTGGCGTGAATGGCCCACCACCGACAACTACGTCACCAATGATTGCGGATTGGTGGCCTGCCGTATCTCTAAAACCATGCGCGCCCAGCATCTGTGGAACGTCATCATGACCTCCACCTATGACTTTGCTGAGCCCGGCTTTATTCTGATCGATAAGGTTAACGAGCAAAACAATAACTGGTTCTGCGAAAACATCCGCGCCACCAACCCCTGCGGCGAGCAACCCCTACCGCCCTACGGCAGCTGCCTGCTGGGATCGATCAATCTGACTCGCTTCGTACTGGACCCCTTCACCAGCAGCGCCCGTTTCGACTGGGACGACTACCGCAAAACCATTGCCATCTTCACCCGTATGCTCGACAACGTGGTCGAAATCAACGGCCTGCCACTACCGCAGCAGCGCGAAGAGATCGAATCCAAACGTCGCCACGGCATGGGCTATCTTGGGTTAGGCTCCAGCGCCACCATGTTGCAGATGCAATATGGCGATGCCGCCTCGGTTGCTTTCGCCGAGAAGGTCACTAAAGAGCTGGCACTGGTAGGCTGGCGTACCGGCTTGCAACTGGCCGAAGAGAAGGGTGCGGCACCGATCATGGAGCAGGATTTTGAGGTCACCGGCGAGATGCTACGCAAGCGTCCTGAGATGGTTAGCGATGGCTTTAAGCGCGGCGACAAGATCAAGGGCAAGGTGCTACACGCCAAGTACAGCCGTTATATGCAGAAAATTGCCGCGGAAGATCCTCAGCTTATCGACGATCTAGCGGCTAAAGGCTGCCGTTTCACCCACCACAGCTCTATCGCTCCCACCGGCACCATCTCGTTGTCGGTCGGCAACAATGCCAGCAACGGCATTGAGCCCAGCTTCGCCCACCACTATGCCCGTAACGTGATCCGTGAAGGCAAGAAGAGCAAAGAGAAGGTCGATGTATTCTCCTATGAACTGCTGGCCTATCGTGCACTGATCAATGCCAACGCGATGCCCTACAGCGACAATGCCGACGAGAAGCTGCCGGACTACTTCATCACCGCTGAGGATATTACCCCGCAGCAACACGTTGATGTCCAAGCCGCGGCGCAGAAATGGATCGACTCATCGATCTCCAAAACCGCCAACGTACCCACAGAGTATCCTTACGATAGCTTCAAAGATATCTATCTATACGCCTACGATCAGGGCCTGAAAGGTTGCACCACCTTCCGCTTCAATCCAGAAGCCTTCCAAGGCGTACTGGTCAAAGAGCAGGATCTGGAAAAGACCACCTATCAATTTACCCTGGAAGACGGCAGCACCGTCAATTTCAAAGGTAATGATGAGATTGAATATGACGGCGAAACGCACACTGCCGCCAATCTTTTCGATGCCCTCAAAGAAGGCTACTACGGTAAGTTTTAATACCGCCAACGAACTGCAACAGGATTAGCAACATGGCAATAAAAATCGAACAAAAAATCGTTGGCTTTAAGGTTGTTAGCGCTGAAGAAAAAGCGCAACAAGAGCAGCAGGCGATCGAGGATGCCAAAACCTCTCTGGAGCGGGTCCACGAAGACCTAGCGCGCCCCGAATATCTGATGGGCTCGACCTACAAAATCAAAACCCCGATGTCTGAGCATGCGCTCTATATCACTATTAACGACATGGTGCTTAACCAGGACACCGAGCATGAACAGCGCCACCCCTACGAGATGTTTATCAACTCCAAGAACATGGAGCAGTTTCAATGGGTGGTAGCCCTGACCCGGGTTATCTCGGCAGTGTTCCGCAAGGGTGGCGACGTCACTTTTATGGTGGAGGAGCTCAAGGCGGTATTTGATCCCAAGGGCGGCTACTTCAAAAAAGGCGGTAAGTTTATGCCCTCACTGGTCGCCGAGATTGGCGAGGCGATCGAACACCACCTCAAACTGATCGGGCTGATCGAAAATGATGAGTTAGATGCACATCAAAAAGCCCTCATCGAATCCAAGCGCAAAGAGTACCAACAGCGTAGCAGCACAGACAGCAACACTGGCAACGACAGCAACGACAGCAACGACAGCAACACTGACAACGACAGCTTTCCGGCCGATGCCCGCCTGTGCCCCAAGTGCAACGTCAAAGCCGCTATTTTAATGGACGGTTGTTTCACCTGTCTAAATTGCGGTGATTCCAAGTGTGGTTAAGTTGAAGCAAATACGGGTATCCTTGCAGACTTTTCGCTTGTGATTGTTGTTCAGGGCCTTTTTTAAAACCGACTAACAAACGATCTCCCGTCTGCTTTTTGGCAGTTAAGCTGTCCGATATTCTCAAAGCCGAAGCATTGCTTCGGCTTTTGGGTCTCTGCAGCTTGCCGATATCTCTGTGCTGGTGTTGCCAGCCAGGTCGGAAATACCCTCACCTATCGCCACAGTTCAGCGATAGGGGTATCCGGCGAATAGCGATGGGCTATCTGCGCTTGTAGCAACTCTGCCGTGGCAATGGCGTCCGTCAAGGCCTCATGTTGTTTGTAAAAAGGCAGATGGTACCTGGCACGGCTATCGGCCAGACGAATCGATACGCGCTTGCGTCCCAGCAGGCGCCCCCACAGGCGCTGCCAGAATGTAGCAACACCGCGGCGATGCCAACGCGCTTCCAGATCCATGGTATCAACAACCGGAAAGCAGATCCCTTCACCCAGCCTTTGCTGTAGCGCCGTATTAAAAAACTCCCGCTCTATATAACGATAATGGACCACCACCACCCGCCCCGCCAGTGCGTCTAATACGGGCTCCAACACCCGAATCAGATCCGGCGCATTGTTGATATCAGCATGGGTAATGCCATGAATAACCACTGATTCTGCAGCCAGATGCTGCTGAGGGCTCAACAGCCATTGCTGAGCGTCCCGGCAATAGATGCGCCGCAGGGTGAAAGGCACCAAGCCGATGCTGACAATATCATCGGTAGCGGCATTCAGGCCGGTGGTTTCAAAGTCCAACGCCACAAAAGGCACCGCGTTTAAGGGCGTATCGCCAGCAACGGCGCCCTGTTCATAAAACATCCGCAAGCGAACATCATGGGCCGCCTCGGCCTGTTCATGAAACCTGAGTGGCCAATCGATGCGCTGTGGATCGCTATTTTTCACCCGTGACATCCTCAACTCCAAGGGTTGCGGACGATCCATCTATTGAGGGTAGCGGAATCGCAGAAAGCGCTGGCTATTACTCAACACCTGAAAGGCATCCTTAAGGTTGCGCCGCTCAAACTCAGAAAGGCGCTCGGGTTCAATATTATTATCCGCCGCACGCTGCGCTTCGATATCCAGAGCCTGATGCCTGATGCGCACCATCGAGATAAACTCGAGCGCATCTCGTAATGCCGAAACCCGTCCCTCCGGAAGAATCCCTGCCTTATCAATATCATCGAGCCTCTCAAACGAATTTCTGGCTCGAGAGCCTACCGCCAGCGCATGCACCCGAATAAGATCAGCCAAGGGTGCCGTTCCGCGGCGTTTCATGTTGATGGAGTTGCGATGCTGGCCATCCTGCTCCATCACAAAGTTTTTAAAGAACCCCAACGGCGGGGTCCGGCTTAAGGCATTACGGGCCAAACTGGCTAAAAAACGCGACTCATGCGCCGCCCTTTGAGCCACGAACATATTGAGCTGCTCGGCCCACTGGGTTTTTCCCCAGACACCCTCCAGATCAAAAAAGATCGAACAGTGCAACAGCGCGTCTGGAACAGGGTTAGCGATCCAATCGGCGAAACAGGCCTGCCACTGCTGTCTGGTTTTTCGCCACTGCGGATTAGTCGCCATAATACCACCACCGCAATAACTAAAACCGCAGGCCGCCAACCCATCACAAACGAAGGTGGCCAATGCCTCAAAATAGCCGCCGTGCAGTTGCGGATCGTACTCATCATCCAGAATAATGGCGTTATCCTGATCGGTATTCATCAGCTGTTCATCCCGGGCCATCGAGCCGAGCGCAACAAAGCAATAAGGGATGGGCGGCGCGCCTAAATGCTCCTCGGCCAACTCCAGCAAGCGCTGCTTGAAGCTACGACCGAGCACCGAGATGGCACTGCCGATCATATGAGAGTTGGCATCTTCATTAACCAAACGCACAAAACAGGACGCGATATCCTCAGACAGCAGCTGAAGTTCCTCAATACTGTGCTGACGAAATACCGAGCCCACCATATACAGACTGCTTTGCGACTCGTAACGCACTATATCCGAAATCGCAATCACCCCCACCGGCCGACCGCGCGCCACAATCGGCAGGTGATGCAGATGGTTGCGCAGCATCAGCAGCATCGCCTCAAACGCATAGGCATCGCTATCGATGGTAATCAGGTCGGTAGACATCACCTCATCAACCCTCGCATCGATACAAAAACCACTAGCCACCACCCGTGCACGCAGATCCCAATCGGTAATCATCCCCACCATCACCGGGCCAGCCGCCTGCCCTTGCGCAGCCCCCTTGTCATTCACAATCAGCAACGAGGACACGCCCTCTGCGGTCATTTTTTCCGCCGCCTGACGAATAGTCGCGGTACAGGCGATAGTGACGGGATCACGAGAGACCAGTTTGCTCACCTTAGAGACCATTAAGCTATTGCTGTCGCTAGCCGCGACAGCCTGTTGCAGACTGGCCTGTTCATCCATCTCTACAAAATAAGCGAACGTCTCAAACTCATCACATAAGCGAACAAATACAGACTCTGGAATAAAATAGATCAGGGTATCTTCGAGCGCTTTGGCCGGTAAGCGGATGCGATTATTCATCAGCAAGCCCATCTGCCCGAACAACCCTCCTGCACTGAGTCGATTATAGAGATCGCCGTTACGGCGATATATTTCAACAGCACCGCTACGGATCATACACAGATCATGAATTTCATCGGCAAATCTGAATATATCGGTATCAGCCCGGTAATACGTAATTTCTACCTGCTGTGCGATGCTATTAATACTATCTTCCGGCAGCTCACTAAAGGGTTGAAACTGTTTAATAAATTCAGCGATCTCAATATGTTCGGCTTCCATCATCATCTCAACACATAGATCAGGTTATGATTTTATTATAAAACACTGTATACATTAAAAAGCCGGCAAAATGCCGGCTTGATCCAGGTTAATACCCTTGCTATCAACGTAGCTACTAGTACGCTTCAGTTTTCAGCCCTTTATATAAACTCACGCACATCAGTAGCAGTATAACCGTAAAGGGTAAGCCGACAGTAATAGCGCCTGCTTGCAAGGCCGTTAGTGCTTGAGCACCGCCGCCATAGAGTAATACCGCAGCAATAAGCCCCTCTAACACCGCCCAAAACACCCGTTGCGGTACCGGTGCATCCACCTTACCCCCAGCGGTAATTGAATCGATAACCAACGATCCTGAATCCGATGAGGTGATAAAGAATACCAACACCAGCAGGATCGCCAATGCCGAGGTGATCTCGGTGAATGGCAGCTGCTCCAACATGTGAAACAGCGCCAGAGATACATCACCGACACCTTTTGTCAGCTCGCCAACATTGTTTTGGACCTGATCCAAAGCATTACCGCCAAAAGCGGCCATCCACACCGCAGACACCAGGGTAGGAATGAGCAGTACGGCGGTTAGAAACTCTCGTACGGTTCGGCCTTTTGAGATACGCGCAATAAACATCCCTACAAATGGCGACCAGGAGATCCACCACGCCCAGTAGAACACGGTCCAGCCATGGAGCCAGGTGTCATCATCGCGCCCGACCCAGCTACTCAGCGGCACGATATTTTCTGCGTAACTACTCAAAATACCGAAGAAATCCCCCAGAAAGCCACTAATCGATCCTGCCACAATGACAAACAACAGCAGCGCAGCTGCGAACATCATATTGATATTACTTAGTAATTTAACCCCACCATCGAGACCACGAACCACCGAGACGATCGCTATAGCGGTGACCACCGCGATGATCACTATCTGAGTGGTAATACTGTTATCTACGCCAAACAGAAAGTGTAAACCACCCGCTGCCTGGGATGCACCCAGCCCCAGCGATGTCGCCAAACCAAAGATCGTTGCCAACACCGCGACAATATCAATCAGATGGCCGATCGGCCCCCAGACGCGTTCGCCTAACAGTGGATAAAAGGCAGAACGAACCGTCAACGGCAAGCCTTTATTGTAGGTAAAAAAGGCTAGTGCTAAAGCCACCACCCCGTAGATAGCCCAGGGGTGAAGCCCCCAATGATACAGGGTTGCGCCCATCGCTAGAGAGGCGGCTTCGGGGGTATTGGCGGCCACATTCAGTGGCGTGCCGTACCAATCGGTATAGTAGGCTACGGGTTCGGCAACGCTCCAAAACATCAGACCGATCCCCATGCCCGCGGCAAACAGCATCGAAAACCAAGAGATCCGCTTATAGTCAGGTGTTGCGGCTTTGCCGCCCAGCCTGATTTTTCCTAGAGGTGATACGATCAAAACCAGACAAAATAAAACGAATATATTTCCGCCAATCATAAACAGCCAGTCAAACGTTTCAATTGACCAGGTGCGCGCTCCGACCAGCATCTCTTTGGCATTCGCGGGGAAGAATAACGTTAGAATAATAAAAAACAGAATAATAAACGCACTGGTTCCAAACACTGGATTAAGAACATCCAAGCCTAATATTTTGACATTATCTTGTCCTGCCTGGTAATCCGAGGTGTATTCTTTCGATCTGTCTACGTATGCCGCTGCACGTTGAGTGCTATCATTCATAGTACTAATTCACCTTTATGCTTATCGATTAATAATGACTTTATGTTAAACGTCTAGCTTACGAGCAGATCAAAAACGCAGAGGTATAGCGAGAGAGATACCATCGCAAAAGTAATGCTATTCGATGACATCTAAAATAAAGCAGAGAGCAAATATAACACATTAAAATAAAAATCGCGACCGCAGGCTAATACCCGCTTTCTATAAGAGGTTAATCTCCATTTGACATATTGGAAGCGATACCACAAGGGCGCTATCAGGTCAAAATTAGGCAGCCGATGTCACTCTTGGATTGCTGACTATTGCTGTTGACCCTGGCTATTCTCCTCCCTAAAATGCACCCTGTTTTTGGTAATCCTGCGTCACTATAGGATTTTAAATGGGAAGTTGGTGCGCTCTGCTATCTCTTTAGCAAGCAATGCCAACACTGCCCCCGCAACGGTAATCGAGTTAAGACATTACTTAGGCCACTGTGCTCTGCATGGGAAGGCGTAATGTTGGGATGAGTATCCACTCGTAAGTCCGGAGACCTGCCTAAAACACCACGAAGTCGGCATAGCGGAGGGCTCATGCAACGGCAGCACATTCCTGTAGCTCATGTCCTTGTTCCCGTACAAGGTCATACTCTCGTTAATCGTGTTTCTGTTCAGCCCTGTGCGTCTATGCCGTTCATTTAATTGACGTGCGGCGGGCACGTACAGGACAGCACCTGACTCATGAAAAAACTATCTAGCTCCATTTTAGCAACCGTCTGTAGTTACACGTTTAGCCATGCCTCTTGGGCTGAAGTTCAGCAACCGACCTCTGTTAATGAAGTATTGGTTACAGCCTCACGCACCACGCAATCTGTTGACGAGACTCTCGCCTCAGTGACTCTCATTACGCGCCAGGATATCGAACGTTCGCAGGCGATAACCCTAGCAGAGGTATTACAAAGAACGCCGGGGATCATGATCACTAACAGTGGCGGCATCGGCAAAGCGAGTAGCGTTTATCTACGCGGCACATCCACCAAAGACCTGTTGATACTGATTGATGGTATTCGCGTCGGTTCGGCTACGCTGGGACAAGCGAGTATTGAGGATATCAATCTCAGTCAAGTCGAGCGTATTGAGATTGTCCGCGGGCCACGCTCTTCGTTATACGGATCAGATGCGGCAGGCGGCATCATTCAGATCTTTACCCGCCCTGGTACGGGTGAATTAACGCCCTCTTTTACCCTGTCTGCAGGATCTGACAAAACCCTATTAGCGGAAGTTAACCTACAGGCTGGGGATCAAAACCGTTGGTTCAGCGCTACCGCATCCGGCATGAGCACCGCTGGTTTTGATGCAAAAACCAGTGGTGATGACGACAACGATGGCTACCATAACCGGGGCTTGCAGGTAAAACTGGGACGACGCTTAGCCGGCGGGCATGAGCTTGAAGGCTTTTTTTCAGTCACAGACTCCGAGAATGAGTACGACGGCTCAACAGATAGGGGTGATGCTCTAACACAGGTACTGGGTGGGCGTGCTGCTATTGAATTTACCGAATCATGGCAGCTGAATCTATCTGCAGGACGTAGCTGGAGTCACGCTAAAACCTTCTCTGGCAACACCTTTAACAGTCTTTATAAAACCACGCGCGATTCCTTTACGGTTCAGAATGATCTACTTATCGGTGCTGATAATCAGTTGATTATGGGTGTGGATTATCTACACGATCAGATCGAATCAAGCAAAACCTATGCTGAGACGGCGCGTGATAACTGGGCAGGATTTGCACAATACCAGTTGCCACTAGGCACATCCGATCTGCAATTGAGTATGCGTGTCGATGATAACGAGCAGTTTGGCAGCCATACCACGGGCGGCATCGCCTGGGGCATACCGCTGAACGAGTTTATAGACGCTGTTGCATCTTACGGCACGGCATTTAAAGCGCCTTCGTTTAATGATCTGTATTACCCTGGTAGTGGCAATGCTGCACTGATGCCGGAGGAGTCCGCTAGTTACGAGCTAAGCCTGAGAGGCAAGGTTCGAGATCTAACCTGGCAAACCTCGCTGTACCAAACCACCTTTGAAAACATGATCGCCTGGGCACCCATTGCCCCAGGATCCTCTAGCTGGGCGCCAAGCAACATCAACCAAGCACGTATTCGCGGTATCGAAATCAGCACCGGTTACCGATGGTCACAATGGGTATTGGGTGGAAACATATCCTTCATCGACCCTGAAATTCGTGCAGGGGACAACCGGGGTAATCGCTTGCAGCGGCGTGCAGACAAACTGGCAAACATCGATCTGGACCATGATTTTGGTGCCCTCTCTTTAGGCGCAACACTGCATGCTGAAAGCAGCCGCTATACCAGTGATAGCAACACCAGCGTGCTTCAAGGGTTTGCAACGCTGGATTTACGTGCCGCCTATCAGCTAGCGCCAGCCTGGCAGGTTAAAGCGAAACTCAGCAACCTGCTAGATAACGCCTATCAAACCCTCAGTGGCTACAACCAGCCGGGAACGGCAGTGTTGTTGACTCTAGCTTTTCAACCGCACTAGCCGCTATTCGACAACCGCCGTTAAGCAAGCGCCGCTCAACAGCAGCGGCCCTATTTAAGAGAGATTTATCATGATACAAATTCAACAACGATCACAATGGCTGATCGGTGCGTTTTTAATGCTGCTGATGGCGCTGACCCGTGGTCATCACTTTGCATCTATTGATCAGCTACCGAGTGCCTCCTGGGCGGTGTTTTTCCTTGCGGGGATCTACCTTAAGCCGCGGTGGGCGTTTCCATTACTGATTCTCGAAGCGTTGCTGCTGGATTTTGCGGCGATTACGCTGGGCGGTGTGAGCTCGTTCTGCATAACACCCAGCTACAGCATGTTGATTCCCGCCTATGCCTCCCTGTGGATGATGGGCCGCTGGTATGCGGCCCATCATCAGCAACAGTGGCGCAGCATGCTGACACTGTGCAGCTGCCTACTACTGGGGACGCTGATGTGTCAGTTGATATCCAGCGGCAGTTTCTATTTCTACTCGGGGCGCTTTACCGATCCTACGATGGCAGAACTGCTGAATCGGCTGATCCAATACAGCCCGTCTCGGCTACAAGCGGTGTTTTTCTATATCGGTTGTGCAGTTGTCGCCCATCTCTGCTTGGAATGGTTTAATCGCACCCGACACTCAGGAGCACTCTCACGATGAGTACAAACGAAACCTCTGAAACAAACCCAGCGATGACTTCAGCAACGCAGTCCGAAGCGCGCTATCTGGCACGCATGAAGCGTAAAAAAGAAATTATCGATCAATCTATTGCACGGGCAGATCAAGACCGAGGTGTATGCCTTGTACATACCGGTAACGGTAAAGGCAAAAGCAGCTCGGCCTTTGGCATGGTAGCCAGAGCCTTGGGACACGGCATGCAGGTCGGCGTGGTGCAGTTTATTAAGGGCGCCTTTAGTACCGGCGAAGAGGCCTTCTTCAGACGTTTCCCTGAGGTGCGCTATTTTGTCATGGGTGAAGGCTTTACTTGGGAAACACAGGACAAGGCACGCGACATAGCTGCGGCCGCCAAAGCATGGCAGCAGTCAGAAGCGCTATTGAATGACGACAGCATCGCGCTGGTAGTGCTGGATGAATTGAACATCGCGCTCAAATACCAGTATGTAGATCTGCAGTCGGTGCTCAAAGCCATTCAGAGCCGCCCTCTGAATCAGCATGTGGTGATTACCGGACGCGGCGCGCCGCAGGCCTTGATCGATATTGCCGATACGGTAACGGAGATGCAGGTGGTCAAGCATGCTTATCAGGCAGGTATCAAAGCGCAAAAGGGCGTTGAGCTATGAGCCCGTCTTTATCTCGCTGCCCGGCGCTGTTTATTAGTGCACCGGCATCGGGGCAGGGAAAAACCACAGTAACCGCGGCGTTGGCGCGCTTGCATCGCCTGGCCGGCCGACGGGTCTGCGTGTTTAAAACAGGCCCCGACTTTCTCGATCCAATGATTCTGGAGATCGCCTGTGGCGAGCCGGTTGATGCGCTGGATTTATGGATGGTCGGTGAACATCAGTGTCGTGCGTTGCTACACGATGCCGCGATACATGCCGACCTGATCTTGATCGAAGGAGTGATGGGCCTGTTTGACGGTCAGCCCTCGGGAGCGGATCTGGCACGCCTGTTTGGCGTGCCGGTATTGGCGGTGATTGATGGCGCCGCCATGGCACAAACCTTTGCCGCGATCGCCCATGGTCTGGCGACGTTTCAGCCATCCTTACCCTTTTCAGGGGTGCTGGCCAATCGGGTCGGCAGTGACCGGCATGCGCAGATTTTACGTGACAGCCTGCCGGACTCAATTCATTGGTACGGCGCCCTTAAACGCTCCAAAGCAGTTGAGCTGCCGAGCCGACATTTAGGATTGCTGCAAAGTCATGAAATTGCCGATTTGGATGAACGCCTGAACGCAGCGGCACAGATGATCTCCGCGACAAGCGCCAGTGCATTACCTGCTGCCATTAGCTTTGCGCCCAATGCCCCGATCACCAACCCAGACTCAGCAACACAGCCGACCGCTTTAAAGGGCGCATTAGCGGGGGTTCGCATAGGTATTGCAAAGGATGCAGCCTTTTCGTTTATCTACCCTGCTAACACTAGATTGCTTAAAGAACTGGGGGCAGAGCTGTTGTTTTTCTCACCACTACAGGATCAACAACTGCCCCAGGTTGATAGCCTGTATCTGCCGGGCGGCTACCCCGAACTGTTTGCGGCCCAGCTTTCGGCTAATAGCCGGATGAAAGCGGCGAT
Organism: Motiliproteus sp.; assembly: GCA_041586735.1. Classification (GTDB taxonomy): domain Bacteria; phylum Pseudomonadota; class Gammaproteobacteria; order Pseudomonadales; family Balneatricaceae; genus Motiliproteus. The sequence continues at coordinate 99,016 of JBFGZQ010000001.1, read as the reverse complement.
CAAGGCGCATGCCCAGGCAAACAAACCCTTAGTAGCAGAATGCGGAGGCATGCTGTACCTATCCGATTCATTGACAGATCTGGCCGGCAATACCCAACCCATGTTAGGCGTGCTACGAGGCAAGGCGACCATGCAGCCAAAGCTAACCGCGCTAGCGATGCAACGTGTCACATTGCCAGAAGGCACACTACGCGGACATACCTACCATCACTCCGCTTTTGCAACGCCGGAGCAAGCAGACTATCAAGGTTTGTGCCCTAACTATGCGCGTACCTCAGAGGCGGTATATCGAAAAGGAAAGCTATACGCCAGTTATATTCATCACTACTTCCCCTCGGCACCAAGCGCTTGTAGCGCGCTGTTCGCTCCGCAATGATTAGCCTCGGCATTATTCTGGGTGTGACCATCGACTGGCTGATAGGTGAACCCAAACGCTACCACCCCCTGGTCGGTTTTGGCCGTTTGGCCGAGGCTATTGAAACGCGATGCAATCCGGGTTGGCGATCCCGCCCGCCCGTATGGACGCGTCATACTAGGCTGTGCGGTGCAGTAGCGGTGATGATGCTCTGTCTACCGCTCCCAGTCATTTGCCACTACTGGCTGCTAAACACCGACCACGCTGCCGTGGTCACTGTCTTGCTTGAGGCCGTTATTCTGTATCTGAGCATGGGCCATCGCAGCCTATGGGATCATATCAAGCCGATCACCTCGGCTCTCGAGCGCCAAGATGAGACCCTCGCCCGCCAGCACTGCTCGATGATCGTCAGCCGCGACCCTGAAGCACTAAACATCGAGGTGTCCGCGATTGAGTCGGTGTTAGAAAACGGCAGCGATGCGATTTTCGGGGCGCTTTTCTGGTTCGTTATCGCAGGCGCACCCGGTGCTATCTGTTATCGGCTGGTGAATACTCTGGATGCGATGTGGGGCTATCGCAGCGAACGCTACCGCGACTTTGGCTGGGCGGCAGCGAAGCTGGACGACCTGTTAAACTATCTACCCGCCCGCTGCACGGCAGTGAGTTACGCCCTGTTATCGAACCCTGCTAATGCACTACGCTGCTGGAGAACCCAGGCACCTGCGCATGCCAGCCCCAATGGCGGACCGGTGATTGCCGCAGGTGCCGGAGGGCTGGGGGTATTGCTAGGAGGCCCCACCCGTTACCAGGGTGTGTGGCATGACAAACCGCTGCTCGGCTGCGGCCTGCCGCCTACTACGGCGGATATCCAGCGCGCCCTGCGGTTGGTGTCACACACGCTACTGCTATGGATCGGTTTGCTGATCGCGGCAGAACTGCTCGGCTTGTTGCTGATATAAGCAGGAGATTAACCATGCACGCCTTAAAACCTATCAAGCGCCCTGAGCCTCCTGTCCATGGAGGGCGCTTGCATCAGGCTGCTCGGCAATGGGGGATTGCTGTCGAACACTGGATCGATCTCTCGACCGGTATCAACCCGTATAGCTATCCTCTGCCAACAGTACCGAGCACAGTCTGGCAGAGACTGCCCGATGCAGACGATCAGCTACTCGAGATCGCAGCCGCCTACTATGGCTCACCAGCGCTACTGGCGGTGGCGGGCAGCCAGGCAGCTATCGAACAGCTACCCAGATTAAGAGCCGCTTGCCGCGTGGCCATCCTATCACCGGCCTACGCTGAGCATGCCTATCAATGGCAACGCCGAGGGCACGATGTTAAAGCGCTTAGCGTAGCTGAGATCGAGCTGACATTGACACAGCTGGACGTAGTGGTGGTCATTCGCCCGAACAACCCCACCGCTGAATGCTTATCTCAAGCACGCTTGCAGCGATGGCTTAAAGTGCTACAGCAGCATAATGGCTGGTTGATTGTTGATGAAGCCTTTATCGATGCACTATCTGGTAATGCTGCCGCCAACCAAGCCGCCTCGATGATCAGCAACGATCCGGTTAACGGGCTTATTGTACTGCGCTCGGTCGGCAAGTTCTTTGGCCTGGCCGGTATCCGCTTAGGCTTTGTCTGGGCCAAACCTGAGGTGCTGGCCGGGCTGGCAGATAAACTGGGTACCTGGGCGGTGTCGAGCCTGGCACGCTGGGCCGCTGAGATCGCCCTGCAGGATGCCGCCTGGCAGACGCAGATGCGCCAGCGCTTGGCAGACGCTAGCCAGCGCCTGGTGGCATTGCTGGCACGCTATGGTTTTGACTCTGTGTCCACGCCGCTGTTTTGCACCGTCTTTTGCACCGAACTCAAACAACCACTCACGAAGGACACCCAAGCAGCCGCTGTTTATCAGCAGCTGGCACAGCAGGGGATTCTTGTTCGCCACCTCGAGCAGATACCAGGATTACGCTTGGGATTACCCGCAGACGAGCGGGCGTGGCAGCGGCTGGAAAAGGTGCTAAGCGAGCTTAAACGATAAAAAACACACCGCCGACGTAGGACGCCAACGCCCGCTAATCCGCGGTAGGGGTAAACCAGTCTCGTATCCAGATACAGAGTTGCGTCACACTCACCTCGGCAAAGGCAAGATCGGTAAAGCCTGCCTCTGTAGGCTGATCTCTAAAACCGCGCTGATACGCGATCAGTCCCGGCTTGTCATCATTCACCAGCAGGCTAATCCGCTTACCCGTTTGCAGACAATCGATGGTCATCAGGTCGATGGGGAAGCCTGCCTCGCGCAGCTTGCGACTCACCCCGACAACGGGATCGAGCCGACTACAACGGGCCTGTATCTGCACTTGTGCCGCCTCGGCGGTCTCAGCAAGGGCGTAAATATCCTGATTACTCATATCCAAGGTACTCATATCCAAGCTTATGTGCCACCAAAGCTACCCTCCTCTAAATTTTTTCAGCACTAAAATTACTCTGCACTAAAAAACCATCGCTTATGAGATCAAGGTTATCATTGTAAGCTACCAGCAGTGGTATAGCTCGGCTACATCTTCGACTGTAAATAATTTTGTAAACCGACCTTATCAATCAAGCCTAACTGCTGCTCTAGCCAGAAGGTATGGTCTTCTTCGGTATCCGTAAGCAGCCCTTCCAAGATCTCACGACTCTGGTAATCCGACTCCTGCTCGCACAAGGAGATCGCTTCCTTAAGCATCGCACCGACCTCGAATTCCACAGCCAGATCATTCTTCAGCATTTCCGGCACATCCTGACCAATCCGCAGCGGCTCACGCGTCACTAGATCGGGACGCCCCTCGAGGAATAGGATGCGTTCGATTAACTTAGAAGCATGACCCTTTTCATCTTCGAACTCGTGAGCGATGCGTTCGTACAACTCGGACAATCCCCAGTCGCGATACATCTCCGAGTGGATAAAATACTGATCCATCGCTGTCAGCTCATTGGCCAACAAGCGGTTCAGCATATCGATAATATTTTGTTTACCTTTCATGTTCGCGTCCTCAACTCATCTGGGCTTGCAGGTAGTTCTCAATACCGGAGTTCTGGATTAGATATTGCTGGGTCTCGATCCAGTCTACGTGCTGCTCTTCATACTCAAGAATATCCTCGAGCAAATCCCGGCTAACGTAATCTTGCGCCGATTCACAATCGGCGATGGCCGTGCGCAATGCGCTCAATTGCTCCAACTGTAACTCCAGATCACACTCGAGCATTTCGAGCGTATGTTCACCAATCCGCAGCCGGTTTAGGTGCTGCAGGTTCGGTAGCCCTTCAAGAAACAGGATTCGCTCGATCAACGCATCGGCCTGCTTCATATCCTTGATAGACTTCTTATAAGCCTTGTCGTTGAGTTCACCAAGCCCCCAGTTCCGAAACATTCTGGCATGAAGAAAATACTGATTGATAGAACTTAACTCTAGCGTCAGAATTTGGTTCAGCTGCTTAAGCACTCCAGTTTCACCTTTCATAAACATTCCTCGCAATAAATTAAAGGCTAACACAGTCTAGTCACTACTAATCGGCGAGGCAAACGGGCGTGGCAGCTTCCATAACTTATGCCGACCTTTAATTCTGGCCGTTGTTTTATTGATGTCGGATTCACACAGATCACACATATAGCACCCGCCAAAAACGCTTTGGTGAAGACTAGAGCCATAAAGTGTGGGAATTATAATAGAGAATAATTATCATTTGCAATGGTATTGATAATCGTTCTCGTTTGCATTAGAGTTTATACCTCAGCACTTAGCCGCGAGGTAACCCTTATGTATGTCTGTGTTTGCAAAGCCATAACCGACTCCCAAGTACAGAGCCGCGTGGAAGCCGGAGAGGATTCTGTTCGCACCCTAAGCCGCTGTACCGGCTTAGGCACAGAGTGTGGCAAGTGCGTGAGCTTCGCTCATCAGAGAATCAAGCATCATAAAGATGCGCAACTGGAGCCCGCCAAACAGGTAGCCTGACTTAGGGCTCGTGCCAGCAAGAAAACCTGAACACTCAACCAGCGCCTCCAGGGTTCCACACTAGGTCCCAGATAGTCATCGATATGATTATACCGAGGCATAGCGGGTTGCGACCTCAACCGCCAGCTCTGCCACCGGATCGATCAACGCACAGCTGGTTTGCAGCGCGTAGGAGGCGGTAAAGTCCAGCGGGCTGGGCACCCAGCGGGCGCTCACCTCTTGGAGGCGCCCCTCGGCCAACTCTCGGGCAATCATCACCCGCGGCAGTGTTGCTATACCCACCCCATCCAGGGTTAAACGTAAACAGGCCGCCAAGGAACTGGAGGTAAAATAGCGCGGCGGCGGACCCTCTATTTGGCGAAATTTCTGGCTAATCTCGGCAAAGGGTTTGGTGTTACGGGCGTAGGTAATGATCGGCCACTGCGCCAGCTCTTCGGCCGTCAACACCCGCTCCGGCAACGCCAAACCCGGCGCTGCAGCCCAGATCAGTGGAAAGGTACAGAGTCCTCTATTGCTAATGGCAGGGGCGGAGATCGGCCCCATCAAAAAAGCGATATCCAGCGATCGGTCTAGCAGATCCGCCCTCAGACTATGAGTGGTATCGACGGTGAGTTCGACATCCAGATGGGGCATCTCCAGATGCAGACGGCGAAACAACTCCGGCAGCCAGGTATGCACAATCGTCTCCGAGACGCCCAAACGCAGGATACCGGACAGGGTCTGCGAACTGTCCGCACGCTTGAGTAGCTGCTCGGACATCAGCAGCACCTTTTCGGCATACGGCAGCAGCTCTTGACCCTTGGCCGTCAGCGACACCGGCCCAGGGCCGCCATCACGCTCGAACAGCTTCACCCCCAGCTCGGCTTCGAGCGCGGCGATCCGCGAAGAGATAGCCGGCTGGGTGGTAAATTGGCGCTCGGCAGTTTTTCTGAAGCTGCCCAGCGTGGCGACCCAGACAAAGGTTTCCAAGCGTTTTAAATTCATCGTTGGCCGTTCCTCAAAGGATAAAAATATCTACAGCACGGGGAGCCACCTAAAACCAATAGTGCGCGTACTCTATCACCCATACCACGCCCTCGCCGCAACTCTGTGGCAGGATCCTCCTAACCTGGGGTGACAGAAGCTACTTTGGTAAAAACTCAAACCAAGCCAGCTGACGCCAGTGCTGCAACCCGTTATGATTGGCAGCAATTTTCCTCAACATGATTATTCAGGGTATCGCAGATGTCGCAATTTGATAATGTCTCCATTGTGAAACAGGCCAACGTCTACTTCGATGGCAAGGTCACCAGCCGCGTGGTGCTGTTTGCTGACGGCAGCCGCAAGACCCTAGGCATCATGATGCCAGGCGACTACGAGTTTGGTACCGAGCAGGCCGAACTGATGGAGATCCTGGCGGGTGATCTGCAGGTATTACTACCCGGCCAGAGCGACTGGCAGCAGATAGTCGGCGGTCAGGCCTTTGAGGTTCCGGCCAATGCCAAGTTTAGCCTGCGTATCAACCAGCTCACCGACTACTGCTGCTCCTATCTTTAACTCCATCTTTAATTCAAACTCTGGGAGTCATCGCAATGAGTTCGCTGAAAGATCAACTCCTCAACGCCGGGCTGGTAAACAAGAAGCAGGTCCAGCAGGCCAAGAAGCAGAAGCACCAGCAAAAGCAGTCCGGCCAGGTTACGGCCGATCAAGAAGCGCGCGCGCGCGCCGAGCAGGTCAAAGCGGAGAAGATCAGCCGTGATCGCGAGCTGAACAAACAGCGCCAAGCGGCGGCCGAAGAGAAAGCGATTGTCGCCCAGATCCGCCAGCTTATCGAGACCAATCAGGTTAGTCGTGACAACGGTGAGGTGGCGTACAATTTTACCGATGGCACTAAGATCAAGCGCCTGTACCTGACCGAGCTACTGATCGATCAACTCAGCAAAGGCGTGCTGGCGATTGTAAAACAAGATCAAGACTACAGGCTGGTGCCCAACAAAGTGGCCGAGCGGATCGCCCAGCGTGATCCTAGCATCGTACTGGTTCGCCATACTCCGACGGCGGAGATCGATGCAGAGGATCCCTATGCCGACTTCCAGATCCCCGACGACCTGATGTGGTAATGGCGATCACTCACAGCCGAGTCTGCTTATGTATCTGACCCTGGCCGACCTGGCCTGGTTTGCGGTCTTGGGCACGGGGGCCTACCTCTGGTGGCACGGACGCGGGCTCAAAGACAGCGCCCTGAAGGTGGTGAAACGCTACTGCGATGAGCAGCAGCTGCAGCTATTGGACGAGGGCCTGGTACTGAGCAAGGTGCGGATTGCCCGCAGCGAATCGGGCATGCTGCGGCTGCGGCGTCAGTATCGGTTTGAATTCTCATCGACCGGCGATGAGCGTTATGGCGGCACCATTGATGTGCTCGGGACACGGATCCAATCGATTAAACTCGATCCGCATCGCATGCCGCTGTAAGCGAGCTAATCAGTGGTTGCAGCCCGCACCATGCACATGGCCGTGGGACAGTTCATCGTCATTCGGCTCACGCACCTCTACCACCTCAACCTTAAAGTTCAGCGCCTGACCCGCCAGCGGGTGGTTACCGTCGACGGTGACATTGTCGGCATCGATCGCCGTCACCACCACAGACACGGGACCACCGGCGGTGCTAGCCTCAAAGCGCATACCGACCTGGATCTCTTCGACTCCGTCAAACGCCTCCTTCGGGACGGTCTGGATCATCTCATCGACCACCGGCCCGTACGCTTCCTCGGCGACCACACTGACATCCAGAGCATCGCCCTGGCGCTTGCCCAGCAACTGTTTTTCCAATCCGGGGATCAGATTGCCATGGCCGTGCAAGTAAGAAAGCGGCTCGGCACCCTCGGAGCTATCCAACACGTCGCCTTCGACGTTCGTGAGGGTGTAGTGGATCAACGCCACTTTATTATCCGCAATTTGCATATCTCAGTCCCATATCAGTAAATGAACCACTAGGGTAACGGCTTTATTCGCCGCTGAAAAGCCGCCTGCGCGCTGTTGAAAAATCACCAGGTAGCCAAGCAGAACCCGCACCTGCCTTGCAGCGCATCCCGCCGCCGCTATATGATACTGATCACCCTGAGGATTTGTTGTATGCCTACTCACCACCCCTCTACCCGTATGTCAGCAGAACGGCTCAAGATCTTTGAGCAGCTGCAGTTAATACCCTATCTACAACAGCGGCAGATTCTTGAGTTCACAGACCTGCCGCTGCATGGCGAGCTTTACCTGCACAGCGATGCAGCCCCCTGGATCCTCTTTATTCCAGGTATCGGCACCTATAGTGAGCTGTACTGCGAAATGCTGTGCAAACTCTCTCGCCAGGGCTTTAACACCCTAAGCATCGACCTGCCCGGCCACGGCTATTCCGTCGGCCCACGCGGTGCCTACCAGATCGACACCCTGGTGACCCAGCTGGGTGAGGTCGTCGATTACATTGAGCAGCGCTATCCCGGGCCGATCAGCCTGTTCGGCTGCTCCATCGGTTCACGGATTGGCCTGGCCGTGGCAGAACAGGATTCGCGCATCAAGGCGCTAATGTGCCATACCCTGCTACTCAACGAACTGCCACCGGACATGTTTCATGACATGGGTTGGCAAGCCCTGTCTATGAGCCGCTGGATGATGCCGGGCATGGAGGTCGATTTTCGCACCTTTATCGACATCGACAACATTCTTGAACACAACCCCATGGGCGAGTTTGCCCGTCAAGATACCCGCATCGTCTGGAACTACCCGATAGCGACCCTCGACAGCCTGTACAGCGCATCGAGCAACATCCTAAAGCAGCCTCTGGGCATTCCAGCGGCGATTATCGTCGGCGAGCACGATGACGTGCTGCCTCCCGCCTATATCCGCAGGCTGATCGAGCAGAGCGCCCAACCCTTTGACCTGTTTGAAGTCAGCAACGCCGCCCATATGCTGCCCTTTGACCAGGTCGACCTGACCGTCAGCACAGTTTGCCAATGGCTGACAGAGGCACTGCAGAGCAAACGGAGCTGATCCGAATCCATAAAACTTGCTTAGTGGCCAGGTTCGATTATGCGCCGTTCACGGGGACCTGAACGCTGGGACTTGGAATGCTGGAACCTGAATGCTGGAGCTTGATACGGAGTCAGCCCTAAGCGCAACACGCTGGTCCAGGAGCTAGGGGTACGATATGCTTACATCTAAGTCACTTAGATGGCAGCCAACGCTTCATCTCCACAAAGGATCGAGATATGTACCCTGCGCTAGGATTAGCATCTGTAATACTCTTGCTCAGCGCCTGCGGCCCCACCTTTGAAGCGGAATACCAGGCGACTCAAAAAGAGCTTCATCAGGTCAAACAACAGTTAGCCGAGATGCAAAAGAAGCTTAGCGCCGCCGATCACGAAACCCGCAGTAGAATATTCTCTCTGGCACGTCGCGCCAATACCCACCTGCAGGCCACGGCACTGGACAGCACCCTGATTGGTTCCGTTCAGCAAGAGATGGCGCTGCTGGTCGATAGTTACGCGCAACTCAACGATAGCCAGGATATTACCGCCCTGACGGCACAGTTTTATAACCACAAACTCACGCTGATACTAGAGCTCAATCGTAGCAGGATACAGGCCTACGATCGCCAATACACAGCCTGCCTGTCCGACCTTGAAAGCCAGGGCAAAAAGAACGAACTCAGCACCATGCTGTGCGAGGTGCAGGCCGATGCCGCCGCACGCAAACCACGTCTGCAATACCAAGCCAACTTGGCTGCCATCCTCAGGGTCGGACAAAAACTTCTAGATGATCGCCGTACCGATAATCGACTCGATCAGCAACAACTCGACAACCTATATAGCGCCGAGGTTAACAAGGCCAAAACCTAGAGTATTTCCAGCCAGATCAGGCACTAAACCGCCCAGACACTGTTCTTCATACCTGAGGTGTATCGAGTTATCCAGAAACGCTCGCTGAAGGTTATGGATAATTAGGAAGCCCTATACCGAGCTAAGCCAGCAGCACGCAAACACGTCTGTCATTGCGCGCCTGAACGATGTCAAGCACATCGCCGCTGCTGCGCATCCGCATACTGTACATAAAAACAAACCCCTCACAGACCGAATCTGTGAGGGGTTTGGATGGAGCGAGCTAGGAATTAAGCAGCTTTGATCGTAGACACTTTCTTAACAGCGGCTTCAACTTCAGCAGCGGTCTTCTTGGCGCTCTCTTCGATGACGACAGAGAACGCGTCTTTAGCTTCGGTGAACGCAGCGATACTTTTCTCAGTGGTATCAGTCATCTTAGCTTCCAGAGCCTTGAAAAACTTAACCTGCAGTTCAAGAGCCGCTTGAGGGTCTTTGCACTGAGACAATGCCTGAAACTGCTCTAGGCTCGCTTTAACAACGTCGGTCATGCTGTCTTTCTGCACGCCAGCCAGCTTTTCCATGACCTTTTTGTTAGTTTCAACCAGATCCATAACAGGCTTCATACGGGTATTCATATCGGCAAATAGGTTATCGTACATAGTCATTCCTCAGAGTGGGGGTAGGTAACAGCAAATCCATTTCAGGGCTACACTACTAAAGAGGCCCAGCCTGTCGGCGTTGTGCGCCGCACAAGATGCGCCTAAATATAGCAGCTTACTGCCCCCTGTCAACCTCTTCTACGGTAGCGCATCACAGATTATTCAACCCAAAAAAATCCCCCGCGCCATACGCCGCGAGGGATCTCTTAGATCAGCAATGCTGCTTACTTGCCAGTCGCCTTCTTCACTGCGCCTTCAAATTCAGCGGCAGCTTTTTTGCTGGCTTCTTCAACAGAGGCCACATAGGCATCTTTAGCCTGACTGATAGCAGCAATGCTCTTCTCTGCAGTGATAGTCATTTTCGCTTCTAAGGCCTTGTAGAAGTTAACCTGCAGCTCCAGAGCAGCCTTAGGGTCTTTGCACTCAGAAACCGCTTTGAACTGCTCCAGACTCGCATTAACCACATCGGTCATAGACTCTTTCTGCACAGACGCCAGAGTTTCCATTGCCTTTTTGTTCGATTCGGCCAAGTCCAACACGGGCTGCATGCGGGCTTTCATATCTTGCATAAAATTATCGTACATAGCTATTCACCTTAGTTAGATTGGTATTTTGCTGCGGCGCAACAATGAAATTAATATAAGGCCAGGATTAGCGCCTGTCAAATACTTTTTGTGCGCCGCACAATATTATCTTAAGCCACTCATTGGCCCTCTTCGCACTCCAATCCAGTTTCATAAAAAAGCTCTACCGGCACCTGCAAACACTGTCGCAAACCGGCGGCCAGGCGATCCATATCGGCATCGCTCCAAGGGTGCGCTTGAGCCTCCGCGGGCTGCCTGGCCAAGGTGTATGCCTGGATCTTATTCAGTCGCACCCCAGCAGCCAACAACTGTCGCACCAGCGCCACATAACCCGGATAGCCCTGTTCCAGCTGTTGTTGCGAACCGAGCGGTTGCGAACCGAGCGGCTGCGAATCGAGCAGCTGCGAATCGGGCTGCCCCCCCCAGTTAAAGAAGCAGGATTGCATCACCAGTGGATACTGGCGTCCAAAACGGGTGATCTTTTGTAGCAACCGCTCAAAGGACACCGAGGTACGATTGAGCTCTTGCAGCGATTGCGCATCCCAGTAATCAAGCTTGCACCAGACCTCGCCATTGGCTTGATAGAACGGCTGCCATAACGGTAGCAGATCTTTGCGATCCAGCCCGGTGGCGTTGGTAAACAATACCAGCTTGACCGCCTCCGGCAGCGCGTACTCGCGCTTAAGATCCAGCAGCAACTGCAGCACCTGCGGTAAAATCCGCACCGTAGTCGGTTCACCATCTCCAGCCAAGCCGATATCCCTGAGGGGGTAGCCGCGATAGCCGGTAGCGGAGATCGCGTCCAACCAGTGGCGCAACTCCTGCTCCAACTGCTGCAACGACGGTTCGACAAGAGCGACTTCAGCAGTGCGATCGACCTGGCAATAAACACAGTCAAAATTACAGCGCTTATCGGGATTGAGATTAACCCCCAATGACAAGCCTCCCGAGCGCCGAGAGATCACCGGATACACCAGCCGATCCAGCTCACTCAACCGACTATGATTGGCATAGCTCAGGGTGATACGGGCTTCGAGATCCTGCTCTTCGGACTCAGGATGTGCGGTTACGGGTAGCTGATCACTCATCGAGTCGACTCGAGGCCAGCCTTCACTAAGATCGCCTTATAGGCAGCGACCGCATCCCCTAGCCCCATCAACAAGGCATCGGCAATTAGAGCATGACCAATCGATACCTCAGCCACCCCGGCAATCGTCGCGAACAGCCCCAGATTATCCAGATTCAGATCGTGACCGGCATTAACCTCTAGCCCTACAGCTTGCGCCCGCTCGGCTGCGCCCATAAACAACTCCAGCACCGCCTGCTGCTGGTCGCTGCCATAAGCATCGGCATAGGCCTCGGTATAGAGCTCGATTCGATCCGCACCCAGCGCCGCAGCCAGCTCTATATCCTCCGAATCGGCATTCATAAACAGGCTCACCCGAATACCGCGCGCCTTGAGCTCCTCAATGATCGGCCGGAGCTGCTGTCCATCTTTCTTCAGATCCCAACCGTGATCCGAGGTCAGCTGCTCCGGAGAGTCTGGGACCAAGGTGCATTGCGCTGGACGCACCTTGCGTACCAACTCCAAAAACCCGGGATAATCACCCACAGCACCCTCGAACGGATTGCCTTCAATATTGAACTCCACTTTCAGCATCGCCGCTAACTCGTAGACATCGGCAGGGCGAATATGCCGCAGATCCGGGCGCGGATGCACGGTGATACCATCGGCACCCTGCGCGATAGCGATTCTGGCGGCCTCGGTAACACTGGGAATACCCGACATGCGGGAGTTACGCAGCAGCGCAATTTTGTTGAGATTGACGCTTAACGCTGTTGATGTGCGCGGGGTTGGCATCGGTATAGCACCTCTTAAAACAGTGGCTCAGGTTGCGCTGTTCAGCAACAGCAGAAATAGTCGTCATTGTAGGAGGTTTAATCACAATGATCATCTGTTGGACAACACTAATACCGCTACAGCTCAACACCAGCTCAACACCATCCCGCCACTATTTTACCGACCATACGGTAGCGTATTGACAAATTCAAACCATCCAACTAGGATCGCCTACACTCAAAAGATTCGCTTCAACCCCTAGGAGTCCGCACCATGATATCCAGTTATAAAGGCTTTAACTTCGACCTTGGCGAAACCAACGACATGCTCCGCGAGCAGGTCAATGCGTTTGCAGCTGCGGAGATCGCCCCACGCGCCGAGCAGATCGACCAGGACAATGAGTTCCCAGCGGATCTATGGCAGAAGTTTGGCGACATGGGACTACTGGGCGTGACCGTTCCCGAAGAGTACGGCGGTGTGGAGATGGGCTACCTGGCCCACATCATCGCCATGCAGGAGATCAGCCGCGCGTCGGCCTCTGTCGGTCTCTCTTACGGCGCCCACTCCAACCTGTGCGTCAACCAGATCAACCGTAACGGCAGCCACGAACAGAAAACCCAGTACCTGCCTAAGCTGATTAGCGGTGAGCACGTGGGGGCGCTGGCGATGTCCGAGCCCAATGCCGGCTCTGACGTGGTGAGCATGAAACTGAGCGCGCGCGATAACGGCGACCATTTCCTGCTTAACGGTAACAAGATGTGGATCACCAACGGTCCGGATGCCAGCGTCTACGTTATCTACGCCAAGACCGATATCCATAAAGGCCCGCACGGCATCACCGCCTTTATCGTCGAGCGCGATGCGCCGGGCTTCTCCCGCCACCAGAAACTCGACAAACTCGGCATGCGCGGCTCGAACACCTGCGAACTGGTGTTCCAGGACTGTGTCGTCCCCAAAGAGAACATCCTGGGTACCCTTAACGGTGGCGTCAAGGTCTTGATGAGCGGCCTGGACTACGAGCGCGCGGTACTCGCCGGCGGTCCGCTGGGCATCATGGATGCCTGCATGGATCTAGCCGTCCCCTACATTCGCGATCGTGAGCAGTTCGGCAAACCGATCGGTGAATTCCAGCTGGTACAGGGCAAGATCGCCGATATGTATACCGGCATGAACGCCGCCAAAGCCTATGTGTACGCAGTCGCCCGTGCGTGCGACCGCGGTGAAACCACCCGCAAAGATGCGGCTGGAGTGATCCTTTACTCCGCCGAACTGGCCACCAAGATGGCACTCGATACCATTCAACTGCTGGGTGGCAACGGCTATATCAACGAGTTTGCCAGCGGCCGACTGCTGCGTGATGCCAAGCTGTACGAAATTGGCGCAGGCACCTCAGAGATCCGGCGGATGCTGATCGGCCGTGAGATCTTTATCGGCAACTAAAAGACATAGCAGATAGCAGATAGCAGATAGCAGATCACCGACGATGAGCCGGTGATCTGCAGACTACGAATCGATCTCAGTTTTACCAGCATTTTAAAACAATGGAATCAGGTCTCACAAATCACATATGTCAAATGTAAGGCCTGGCCCCTCGCCCCGATTTTTATCAGCATTAGCGTCTTAGCATTCATCATTGAATTAACAACGCCGCACAGAGCTGGCGAAGATCGGCCTCATCGGCAAGCGCTGCGGAGCTAGTATTTAGCAGACTACTGCCGAATATATAACTGTAGAAGAGGTAGGCACGGGCGTGTGCCTCGTCGTCAGTGTTGGTCAACTTTCGATACAAGCCGGCCACCGACAGCAAGCGCTGTTCATCCACCTGGGCAACGACCTCCGCCGCCTGTGGATCACTGCGCGCCCAGTCGCGCACGGCCAGTTCGATGGCATTACCGCGAGGATTTGAGCGATCCATATACAACCGTAACAGCTCACCAAGCACCTGCTGTGCGCTGCGATCACTATCGACCTGACGCTGAATCGTGGCGATCCGCCCTTCGCGCCAAAACAGCAACATCTGCTCCAGCAACTGTTGCCGACTTTTAAAGTGCCAGTAAAAACTGCCCTTTGTTACCTTAAGATTCTTGGCCAGCACCTCGACTTTAACACTGCCGACCCCCCCTTCAGCTAACGCTGACATCGCCTCATGAACCCAGGCCTCGCGTTTGAGCTTTGAATTCATCCTGTCCTCTACCACGACTCGGTTACCACAGTTCTAGTATCATCAATCCGGCCACCATCAATTCGGCAACCAACAATCGGCAAATCGCCCATTTTCAGCAAGTCGTTTCACCTAGGGCATGATACGGATAGCCCCGCCACACCGCCAGAAATAACAGGGCTTAACCACTCAATCAGAGCGATAGCTGACGCCCGACACACTCGGGGATCAACAGACTCTGGTGCTGCCGGGCAATGGTTTGTAATCGATCCAAGGCGGTCTCGGAGAACGGACAACTACGTCCGGTCTCAAGATCGACATGCACCATGATCAGTTCGTTGGTCGCGGCTAGAAAACCCTCCTCGGTATTGAACATCTGATGCAAAATACGCAGCTTCTTGGCATCGAACTCCAGCAACTGGGTGGTGCAGTTGATCAGGGTACCCTCTTTCAACTCGCGCCTGTAGCTGACATTCATGTCCACCACAAACATCGACAACCGGGTGTCTTGGGTATATTCCGGGCCAAGCCCGAGATTGGTATTGAAACTATCGGTCGCCTGATCGAAGGCCAGTACGTAATAAGCAACATTCATATGGCCGTTAAAATCGATCCAGTCGGGCTGCACACTCGATTGATAGCCACAGAAAGGGATACGAGCATCCATATCAGCGCTCCATTTTTATTGTTATGAGGATACGTTTTAGCATTTTAAACATAGCGGTACGGATACCCAACATCGCATAAATCGTAATATTCAAATCGCCAAAGGTCACTGTTTCGGTCGCAATTGCGCCAGCTTAATGCGCAGTACCCGCAGGCTAGCCAACAGCCTATGGGCGTTAACCGGCCCCAAACGCAACATCTGCTTGTGAACCGCAGACAACTGCTCCAGCTCGGGATCAGCAAAGGTATACATCACCGAGGGTTGCGCCAAAGGCAGGGCTCTGGTTATCACCGGACTCTGCAACAGCTGATCCAGAGCCAACAATACCCGGTCGTGGAATGCCTGTCGGGGATACCCCAGCTCAGCATACGCCTGTTGCAGTTGCGGATAGTAGCGCTGGTATAGCGCAACCCATTGACGGCTATCGATCGCCGTCAATGACTCAACATAGAGCTGGTAACGACTGTAGTTGTGGTCATCCAACCAGATCTCTTCGCCTTTTTCCGAGGCCCGAAAACGATCGGTCATCGGTCGCAGCACACTGTGCTTTCTGGAGATACGGCCTTGGGCCATATTATCGATACTGACCACCAGCTTACGAATCAGCTCCTCGTCGATCAGCAGGCTGATCAACCGCTGGGTCGGATCGAGCTGTGCCAGCGCAGCACCAAATAGCGCGTCACTGCTGTTCAGATCAGGCAGGGAGGGATCAGGCTGTAATGATAGGGCCACCTGGGGGGGCATCGCCGGCTCAGGGCGCAGCGCACTGGACGCTGGCAATGACGCAGATCCTGAAATAGGGTTCAACACCTCGGCGCGGCGGCTCAGATCCACGCCCAGTCCGGTAGCAGCGCTCTCGGGGCTGCTCTCAGAGCTGCTCTGCTGCTGCGGCAACATCCGCTGCAGCCAGGATTCGACGCCCACCGGCGCGTGCTCCCTAAACATCAGTACTGCCACACCGACCAATAGCAACAGGGTAACGACCATCAGCAGCAGCTGCACCAGCACAATGCCGCGAGCGCCCGGATTTAAACGGCGTAGCATAAACATCCCTCGGTTGTTGTTCAGACAGCATAGCCCAGGCTGTAGGGCTTGGAATAACTACGCAGCAACAGCCGCACATCGGGAGTACGCTGGTTGCGTACCCCTAAACGCTCGCTGACGCAATCGAGACCACGAGCAACGACTAGAAAAGGGGCGTGCTGACAACAACAGAGTGCCGGTTTCAATACCGGCACCCAGGATCTGTTCAGTTAAAACTGCATCTCAGGGACATGCTCTGGCACCACCAGCTCACCCGCTGTTTTGGCGACGATCTCTTCGACCGACACCCCAGGCGCACGCTCGCGCAACCAGAACTTGCCGTCGGCGATCTCGATAAAGGCCAGATCGGTCACCACCTTCTTGATACAGGCCGCACCGGTCAACGGCAGGCTGCATTTACTCAGCAACTTAGATTCGCCATCTTTGCTGGCGTGGGTCATGGTAACGATAATATTGTCGGCACCGGCCACCAGATCCATGGCACCACCCATGCCCTTGATCAACTTGCCGGGGATCAGGTAGGAGGCGATATTGCCTTCGACATCCACTTCGAAGGCGCCGAGTACGGTCAGATCGACATGGCCGCCGCGAATCATCGCGAAAGACTCCGCCGAGGAGAAGATCGACGCGCCCGTTGCGGCGGTCACGGTCTGCTTGCCGGCATTGATCATATCGGCATCGACGCTCTCTTCGGTCGGGAAAGGCCCCATCCCCAGCAAGCCGTTCTCCGACTGCAGCATCACCTCGACCCCCTTAGGAACATAGTTGGCGACCAGCGTTGGAATACCGATACCCAGATTGACGTAATAGCCATCTTGCAGTTCACGAGCCACACGTTGTGCCAGCTGTTCACGTGTTAACGCCATGACTTATGCCTCCCCTTCGGTGCGCACGGTGCGCTGTTCAATACGTTTTTCGAACGTGCCTTTAATCAAGCGATCCACATAGATACCCGGTGTGTGGATCTGCGACGGATCCAACTCTCCCGGTTCGACGATCTCTTCGACTTCCATCACCGTGATCTTGCCAGCTGTGGCCGCCATCGGGTTGAAGTTCATCGCCGTATGCCGATAGATGGCGTTGCCGTAGCGGTCGGCTTTCCAAGCCTTGACGATGGCAAAATCACCCTTGATCGATTCCTCTAGGATGTAATGTCGGCCATCATACTCACGCACCTCTTTGCCCTCACCCACTTCGGTACCGTAACCGGTAGCCGTAAAGAACGCCGGGATACCGGCACCGCCGGCGCGCATCTTCTCTGCCAATGTGCCTTGAGGAGTGAGTTCGACCTCCAGCCGACCATCCAGCAACTGCTCCATAAACAGTTTATTCTCACCCACATAGGAAGAAACCATCTTCTTGATCTGCTGATCTTCCAGCAGCACCCCCAAGCCAAAGCCATCGACACCGGCGTTATTGGAGACCACGGTCAAACCTTTGGTGCCTTTACGCTTGATCTCATTGATCAGATTTTCGGGAATACCGCAGAGACCGAAGCCACCCGCAATAACGGTCATACCATCTTCGAGGCCCGCCAGCGCCTCTTCGTAACTGCTTACCACCTTGTCGAAACCGGACATCGGCTGTGCTCCTTCTTGTTGTATGGGTTCGTGCTAAAAACCCAAGGGCTTTTAAAATAACAGAGCACTAGCATCGGCCAGCTGCTAAGATTTAACAAATATAAATAATCGAACAATTGATTCAATAAATTCATGAGCGTATCGATCAAACAGCTACGCGCCTTCGTCGCCGTCGCCCAAACCCTGAGCTTTACCGAAGCCGGTGCCCAGTTCCACCTGTCACAATCGGCTCTGAGCATCGCGATTAAAAACCTCGAACAATCGGTCGGCGGCAGCCTGCTGATCCGCTCCACCCGGATTTTGTCGCTCACTCCGGAGGGCGTGCAGTTTCTGCCCGTCGCGCAGCGACTACTCGCCGACTGGGATGGCGCGCTGCATGACCTGCATAATCTGTTTGCCCTGCAGCGCGGCCAACTCAGTATAGCGGCAATGCCCTCCTTTGCTGGCCATCAGCTGCCCGCCGTACTGGCCCGCTACCGGCAGCGCTATCCGGCGGTCAACATTCGGGTACAGGATGTCGTCGCCGAAGAGCTCGTGGAGATGGTCCGCAGCGGACGGGTTGAGCTAGGCGTAGCCTTTGATCTAGGTAGCGACAGCGAGTTGCAGTTCCAGCCGCTGTTCGCAGACCCCTTTATTGCCGTGCTACCACCAGGCCACCCGCTACTACAACATCAGCAACTGAGCTGGGCGATGATCACCGAGGCCCCCTTTCTTACCCTGCAGCCCCCATCGATGGTTCGTCAGCTGATTCTCGACACCATGGCCGAACACGGTATCAAGCTGAAGATTGAGTTTGAATCGCACCAACTGGTGACCATCATCCGCATGGTGGTCTGTGGTCTGGGGATCAGCGTGGTACCGGCGCTGTGCATTCCCCAGATCGAGCAGCAGGGCGCCGAGTGGCGACCGCTACTGCAACCCGAAGTGCAGCGTACCGTCGGCATCTATACCCGCACGCGCTACCCGCTATCCAGCGCCGCCGCAGCACTGGTGCCACTCCTCACCCAGATGATTACCGGTGTAAGCACTTACTGATCCTAGCATCCAGACACCACTAGATTAGCGCTGCCTAGCCGCCATCTCAGCCAACAGCTGCTTAGGGTTGCGCGGGTAGTAGCGTTCGGGCAAGCGGTCGATATGACTAAAGAAGCGGGTGTCTTTGTAGGGCATCTTCATAAACCCCGATACCCCCAAACCGCGAATCAGCGGCACCGCCATCAGGATCTGCTCCAGGCAGGCGGCAAACTCGGTCTCCTGCAGCGGGTTGAGGAGGGTAAACTGGCTGTGAATTTTCAGATGTAGCTCCATACTCTCGAAGATGATCAACCCGGTATGGTGCAGCTGATTGAGCTGCTGAATACAGAGGATAATCGACTCCGGTAGTTCCAGATTCTCCTCGGGATCCCGGCCATCCTCGAAGTAGGAGTGCAGCCGGCTCTTGTCTTCCAGATCTGGGACCGCCGCCACCTCATAAGGGATGCGCTGTGCGCTGGCGGGGCGGAACGGCTGCTCGCTGTGCTGGCGTTCGACATGCAGGGTACAGCGGGCATCGAACAGACAGCTTTTAAATATTCCCTGGCGATACACCGACCGCGCCAGATTCACCAGATTATTGACCGTGGCCACGAAGGCTTCGCGCTGGCCGGGGTTATACAGATTAAGGCTCGAGTCGATATACACCCCTTCGGTTTCCCAGCGCACCGCCAGCCCCCCCACCACCGGAAACTGACCCAAACGGCTGACCGCCGCCAGAAAGGCCTTTTCGGTCTCGCCCATCCCCTGGAGAAAGTTTTTATAGTAACGATCAAACTGCACATCATCGATATCCAGATAATGGTGCTCGACCCCCTCCTCCTTTAAAAACGCCTTGCGCGAGCTGTACACCACCGAATCCATGATCCGGGTCTGCGGCCGCACCCACACCGGCACCAAGGGTTGCAGCGCAGTGCTGGGCAGCTCGACCAACATTAACTTGTTGATCGATGCCATATTGCGCAGCCAGTAGTCACCGGCTTGCTGGCGCACCCTGGGATCCTCATCGAGCAACCGCTCCAGCACCCGCGCCAACTCCTGCGGCAACCCTAGAGCCGTCGGCGGTATCGCCTGATGGCCGAAACGGCAGGACTGCCCAGAAGCCAGTGCGTAGAGCGTTCCCGCCGCACCCTGCTCGTCAAAGCGCGGGCTAGAGAGGCCGCCATTGAGTTGTTCTTCGCCGATAAAATAGACGTCACCCAGGCGGGCGTTGCTGTGCTGCAGATCGTCCGACATCAGCTCCATGACATTGACGCTGACGTGTTGATTATTTTCATCCAGCTGGGCGAATACCGACGAACCCCAGTCGATCAGGCCGATCTGCTCGGTGAGCGGATCGAAGACAATATTGGACGGTTTGATATCACCGTGCACCAGCGGCCGCTGTGAGCGCACCGAGGCACCACGCAAAGCGCGCAAAATATCGGCCAACTGTGCGGCGATATGCACCAGCAGCCGCGGTGATAGCGGGCCGCGCTGCAGCGACAGCTTTTCCAGATCCAACCCCGGCGCGCGCTCCATCACCAGAATAGCCTGGCGACCGATACGTTGAAATTCGATCAGCTTAGGCACCCGAGGATGGTCGACCTGCGATAACAAAAACGCCTCCTCCTCCAGGCGATCCTGTACATGCTGCGGCAGGGTGATGCGGGAAAACTTGAACACCAGCTGCCGGCCTTGGCGATCGACGCCGCCAAACACAAAGCCAAACGCACCCTTACCGATCATCTCGATATCGCGATAGCCCAGCTGCTCCAACTGTTGCTGACAGAGCTGGAACCAGTCTTTGAGCTTACGGGCATCGTTCTGACTGAGCAGATAGATAGACTGCTCTTCGGGGATGTAAAACTGCTGCAGGCTAGGTTTATCCATAGCGTTTATCTACATCCATAAATTAAAAGGGAGTCAAAAAAAAGGAGCCAAAAAGAGAGCCCAAAAAAAGAGCTAAAAAGGGAGCCAAGGCTCCCTTTATTATCGGTTTAAAAGCTGACCCCTTAACAGCCAGCCCCTATCGCCCACAAGCCTAGGCTAGCTCAAATCGAGCAGCATCGCGGAGGGATCCTCCAGATACGACTGCCACAGCAAACTGAAGCGGGCGATGGTGCCGCCGTCAATAATCCGATGATCGCCCGACCAGCTGATATTCATCAGCGAACGCGCCACCACCGCGCCCTTGGCATCAAAGCGCGGCAGGGTTTGGGTTTTACCCAAAGCCACGATAGCCACCTCGGGCGGATTGACCACCGGCGAGGCATAGGTGCCACCCAGGGCACCGATATTGGAGATACTGATCGTGCCGCCCTGCAGGTCTGCAGGCGTCACCCGCCCCGAACGCGCCGCCTCAGCCAGACGACTGACCTCCTGGGCGATCTGCAGAATACTCAGCGTCTCTACGCTCTTGATATTGGGTACGATCAATCCCATTTTGGAATCCACCGCCATACCGATATTGCAATGCGGCTGGTAGTGGATCTCGGTGCAGTCGGCATTTACTTGGCTGTTGAGGATCGGGAACTCCTGCACCGCCAGTGCCAGGGCCTTCATAATAAAGGGCATCAACGTGAGTCGAACCCCGAGTTTCTCCGCCTTAACTTTCAGCTGCGCGCGCAACGCCAGTAGCGCGGTGACATCCACCTCATCCCCGTAGGTGAAGTGCGGAATGGTCGAGGCCGACAGGGTCATCTGCCGCGCCATTGCCGCTTTGATGCCGCGAATCTTCTCCACCCTGATTTCGGCAGGCGCCGCTACCGGAACCGCGCCAGCAACCAGGGGCGCAGCCGCTGTGACGGTTGAGTCGCTCACTGTAGCTGCGCCAGACTGCTGGTATTTGAGCACATCCTCTTTGAACACTCGGCCGTTTTTACCACTGCCGGGTACCTGACTGATATCCAGCTCAAACTCCCGCGCGATCCGTCGCACCGCAGGACTCGCCAAGGCTTTACCCGGACGCTCACCGCTAGTTGGTAATGTGACAGCCGCGGTCGATCCCGCTACAGCCCCCGCAGCAGAACCAGACTCAGCGGCAGTAACGACCGGCGCCTCAGACACCGTTGCAGCGCCAGAAGCAGTTGCTATCGCATCATCGGGTAGCAGCGCGAACAACGGCCCGTGCACCTTGGCCACCTCACCCTGAGCAAAATACAGTTTGGTCACCACCCCGGCTCTTGGCGCGGGAATCTGTACCAGCGCCTTGTCGGTCATCACGTCGACCACCGGCTGATCCTCCTCGAGCCGATCGCCCTCGGCCACCAGCCACTCGACCACTTCGCACTCGATGATCCCCTCACCGATATCCGGCAGGATAAAATCCACCGTGGCCCCAGATGCTGCAGGAGCTGCCGCAATAGCCGCTCCGGGCTGCGTCGGTGCCACAACAGGTGCGGCAGCAACGCTTGGGGTTACTGTCGAGCTGGCAACGGCTTCACCAGCAGCATCACCGAGATCCACCGCAAACAGTGGCGTATGGACCTTGGCGCTATCACCCTGCTGGTAATAGAGTTTGGTGACGCGACCCGCATGCGGTGCCGGGATCTGTACCAGCGCCTTGTCGGTCATCACCTCGGCCACCGGTTGATCCTCCGAGATCAGCTCACCCTCTTTGATCAGCCACTCGACCAGCTCACACTCAACAATGCCTTCGCCGATATCCGGCAAGATAAAATCTTTAATCATCGCCCCGCACCCCTAAAAATTAACGCTGGTTTTAAGCGCTTCGTAGATCTTCCACTGGTCCGGGATATACTCCTTTTCCAGTGCCAGCGGGTAGGGCACATCGAGCCCGGCCACCCGTGCGATCGGCGCTTCAAGGTGCAGAAAGCACTGTTCCTGAACTGTGGTGGCGATCTCACCGGCAAAACCACCGGTAATGGGTGCTTCATGGCTAATCAACAGTCGCCCGGTTTTCTTCACCGAGGCCACCACGGTGTCAACATCCCAAGGCAGGATGGTACGCAGGTCGATCAGCTCGCAGGAGATACCGTCTTTATCGGCCAACTCGGCCGCCAGTTCGAGATATTCCATCTGCGCGCCCCAAGCCAGCAGGGTGATATCGCTGCCCTCGCGTACCACCTCCGCCTTGCCCAGCGGCAATTCATAATCCTCTTCGGGGACTTCGCCCACCGAGGCACGATAGATGCGCTTGGGCTCGAAGAAGATCACCGGATTGGCATCACGAATCGACGCCAGCAACAGCCCTTTGGCCTGGTGCGGGTTGCGCGGCACCACCACCTTCAGACCCGGGGTGTGGGCAAAGTAGGCTTCGGGAGACTGCGAGTGATAATGGCCGCCGGCGATGCCGCCGCCATAGGGGGTGCGAATCGTCAAGCCACCGACGTTAAACAGGTTGCCGGAACGGTAACGAAACTTGGCCGCCTCGTTGACGATCTGATCGAAGGCGGGAAAGATATAATCGGCAAACTGAATTTCGGCAACCGCCACCGAGCCCTGCGCTGCCAGACCGTTGGCAAAGCCGATGATGCCCTGCTCGACCAGCGGGGTGTTAAAACACCGCGCCCGGCCATATTTTTCCTGCAGATGGCTGGTGGCACGAAACACACCACCAAACACCCCGACATCTTCACCAAAACAGACCACCCGTTCGTTGGCGGCCATAGCGATATCCAGGGCGTTATTAACCGCCTGTAACAGATTCATTTTAGCCACGGGTCACCCCCTCGGTAGTATTCAGTTGCGCGGCTGATTTGGGGTAGACCTCAGGGTAACGACGGATGTGCGCTTTCAGCGCATGCAGCTGCTGCTGCAGGTGCTGAGGCGGGCTGTCGTAGACATCGGTGATCATCTCGTCGATATGCGGCCGAGCGACCTGCTCGGCTTTCTTCATCGCTGCCATGACCGCCTGACGGTCGGTTTCAAACAGGGCTTTATCCTGCGCTTCGCTCCACCAACCCTGGAGCAGCAACCAGTTCTTCAGCCGCAGTAACGGATCCAGATCGCGCCATTTGGCCTCCTCGCTTTTGCTGCGATAGCCCGAAGGATCATCTGACGAGGAGTGTGCCGCGAGACGATAACTCATCGCTTCGATCAGCACCGGCTCATTCTGTTCGACCGCGATTTTGCGCGCCTGACGCGTCGCTTCGAGCACCGCTAGAGTGTCATTGCCGTCGACGCGGATGGTATGCATGCCGTAGCCGAGCGCACGCGGAGCGATGCCGTCACCGGCAAACTGTTCGTTAGCGGGGGTCGAGATGGCGTAACCGTTATTACGGCACAGGAAGATCGCCGGTACTTTGAGCACCGAGGCCATATTCAGGGCCGCGTGAAAATCCCCTTCCGACGCCGCCCCTTCGCCAAACACCGCGACGGTACAGTGGCCTTCGCCCGCCAGTTTCTGGCCATAGGCATAGCCGGTCGCCTGCGGCAGCTGGGTCGCCAACGGCGAGGAGATGGTCATGTAATGGAGTTTGGCTGAACCGTAGTGGATCGGCATCTGCCGGCCCTTGCCGTAATCCAGCGCATTGCTGAACAGCTGGTTCATAAATTCGTCGAGGGTAAAACCGCGATACACCAGCGCGCCCTGCTCGCGATACTGGGCCATGATCATATCCTGATCATCCAGTGCCGCAGCAAAACCGACCGTGGTCGCCTCCTCGCCGGTCGACTGCATATAAAAACTCAGCCGCCCCTGACGCTGTGAGGCCAGACCGCGCTCATCGAGCATCCGGGTCCGCACCATGGCGGCGTAGATACGCAGTGCCAATGGCTGATCGATCTCCGGTGGCTGGGCATTCTTGTAAAGGCTGCCGTCCTGTTTCAACACCTTAAAGGTGGGAATGTGCAGGGCGTTGCCACTGATAAACTGGGGCTTATGGATAGCCCGGTTAGTCGGTGTGCTCATACTGTCCTCTTTGTTGTTGTACTCGAGGCTTAAGATCATCTACAGCGACGGGATAAGTCACTGTCTCTAACTATAGTCTCCCGCGGGATACGCGTAGAGAAGCGGTCTTTTTAAACTAAAATTTACATCGCGTAAAGTTTTTTCAACATTTAAGCCAGTGCATACACCCGCGACCTAGAACGGGCAGGGGCTTACGACCTCCATTCGCGCCCCCGTCAGTGGGTGCTCAAATTCGATATGGGTGGCGTGTAGCATCAACCGCTTAGCCATAAAAAACGCCGCATCACTGGCATACAGATCACAGCCCAGGATCGAATGCCCCAGCGCCTGACTGTGGATACGCAGCTGATGGGTGCGCCCGGTCACCGGCTGAAACTCGACCCGGGTTGCCAGCGGCTGCGCTAAACGCTCCAGCACCCGGTAGTTTGACAGGGCGGGTTTGCCTGTTTCATGACAGATCTTCTGCAGTGGAAAGTTGGGGCGGTCTTTGGCGATCGGCAGATCGATCGTGCCGGTGTCATCGGGTAGATGGCCCTCAAGCAGCGCGGTGTAGGTTTTGTTGATGGTGCGCGCCTGAAACTGCCGGGTCAGCTGAGCATTGACGGCCTTATTCAGGGCGACGAGCATGATCCCCGAGGTACCAAAATCCAGGCGATGCACCAGGGTCGCGCTGGGAAAATCCTGCACCAGACGCCAATGCACCGAATCTTTATTCAGCGGATGTTTGCCCGACAGGCTCAGTAACACACTGGGTTTATTGATCAGCAGGATCGCCTCATCCTGATAGAGAATGTCGATCTGTTGCTCACAGCGGGGGACGATAAAAGGGTCAGCCTGGGGTTGCATAAGGGGGCGCTCACAGCTGCTGGCAGCGGGTTCAATAGCAGAGGGTTCAATAGCAGATAGCGGCGGCTATTCTTACCCTATTCAACCCGCGCGGCAATAGCGGCGCTCGGGGCGTCCCACCGAGCCGTAACTGATGGAGGCCTGCAGCTCACGACTGCTGATCAGATACTCCAGATAACGCCGTGCCGTAGTACGACTGGCGCCGATCAACGTCCCCACCTCCTCGGCGCTAAGCAGGGTCTTGGGTGTTTCAAATACGGCTCGTACTTTGTTCAGGGTCAGGCCATCGACGCCTTTGGGCAAGCGCGCCGGCGCAGTGGTGCTGCTCTGCTGGGTGCGCGGCAGCAGGGTATCGACATCGGTTTGCACCAGCGACTCCAGAGCCCGGAGTTTTTGCAGATGCTCGGCATAGTGATGCAGCGCACTCTGCAGCCGCTCGAACACCAGCGGTTTGAGGATGTAATCAAATACTCCGCCGCGCAGCGCTTCACGCAGGCTCGCCACCTCGGTGGCAGCGGTCACCAGAATCACATCGGTGCGACAGCTCTGGGCCCTCAGGGTGCGTAACAACTCCAGGCCGGTGCCGGTGGGAAACTGAATATCCAGCAACAGCAGCTCCGGCTCCAGCACCTCGACCAGATCCTGAGCCTCCTCTAGCCCGTGGGCGATCCCCACCAGCTCAAACCCAGGGATACGCTCCAGAAAGCGTTTCTGAATCTCGGCAATGCGGCGATCGTCTTCGGCAATCACCACCCGAATGCTGTCATTCATCGACCGGTCCTCGCTGATTAATGGCGGTAACCACGGGCTTCTGCATCCCGACCTGTTTGGGAAGATAGACCGTAAATCTTGAGCCTCCCGGATCGCCTGGATCGACCTCTACGGTCCCTCCCAGCAACTCCAGCAGCGTCCCCACCAGATGCAGCCCCAGACCATGGCCCTGCTCGCTCTTGCTGCTGACCCCCTTCTCAAAAATACGCTGCTGCTCGGTTTCGGGAATACCTGGGCCCTGATCCTCGATCTCGAAAATCAGGTCATCGCCCAGATCGGTCATGCTCAAGCGCACCTCACCGCCGGTACCGGTATGGCTGAGGGTGGCATCCAAGGCGTTATCGATCAGATTGCCTAAAATACTCACCAGCTGCTCGCGCGGCAGGTGTTCTGGCAGGGCCGTCATATGGCTGTCAGGATCGATCAGTAACCATAGCCCCAGCTCTCGAGCGCGATTATATTTACCCAGCAGGCAGCCCGCCAACACCGGATCCGGAACCGACTCCAACAGCAGATGGATCAACGCTTGATGCTGTTGGGTTTCCTGACCGATCAGGCTCAACGCCTCGTCGGTGGCGCCGATCTGAATCAACCCGGCGATGGTATGGAGTTTATTGGAATACTCATGCGCCTGGCTGCGCAGGCTATCGGCGTACTGCTGGATACGGGTCAATTTCTGGCTGACCTGATCCAGCTCATCTTTACGCCTAAAGCTCGATACCACACCGGTAATCCGTTCGCCCTGCTTGAGCGGTAAGCGGTTGACGATCAAATTACGATCGGCCAGCCAGACCTCCTGATCGAACTGCGGCAGTCCCGTTGTCAGCACCTCCAGCATGCGGTTATCGGGTAACACCTGCTCGATAGACCGCCCCATCAACTGGGTGTCCGGCGACAACCCCAGGGTGTCGATGGCGGTGCGATTGAAGGTAGTGATCCGACCCTCGGCATTGATGGCGATAATCCCCTCACGCACCGATTCCAGGGTGGCGTTACGCTCCTCAAACAGGCGGCCGATCTGCTCGGGTTCCAAGCCAAAGATCGCTTTTTTAAAGTGGGTCGCCAACCACAGGGCGGTCAGCACACTGAGGATAAACGCCGCGCCGATGACCAGTATCAGGGTACGTTGGTAACGCTCAATCAACGCCGCGATCCGATCCAAACGATAGCCTACCGACACCACCCCGATCACCTGCTCGCCAACGCGATCATAGACCGGGGCTTTGCCACGCATAGTGGGGCCGAGACTACCCTGCGCTTTGGAGATATAACCCCGGCCATGCCGCAACACCGGGGCGTTGTCATCGCCATCATCATCAAGCATTGAACGGCCGATGCGCTGCGGATTGGGGTGCGTCAGTCGGATACTCTGGGCATCACCAATCACCACAAAATGGGCCGCGGTTTTACTGGCTAGATCCAGGCTGATCGGCTGCAGCATCGCGCTATCTCGGGCGGCAATCGCGTCGATGATCTGCGGAATGGCAGCGACCGTTTTCGCCACATGCAGCGCCCGCTGACCCATCTGCTCCTCTAACGACTGACTGAGATAGTGCAAGGCAAACAAACCGATAGCGATGGTTTGCAGCAGCGCCACCAGCCCTAGCACCAGCACCATTCGGGTCTTGAGCTTTAGCCTGCGCAGAGAGATCACTCGCACGCCTGCAAATAGGTCATCAACATCCAGCCTCCGTCTGTTTTTATCTGTCCACAGCATAGCCGATCGCCCGGTACAGCTCTCGTGAACAGTATGCACAAAATGGCTTTTATGAAATAAAAAGCCTTTAGATTCAGAATATTTAAGCCGACAACCAGACATCCTATGCTGGCCCTCAGTACCACCCTAAGGCTCATTAACAGCCCTTTATAAAAACAACGCGAGGTTACCGCTATGCTAGCAACGTTCATCACCCGTAAACGCTCGACCCTGCTCGCCGCCACCCTGGCTAGCTGCCTGACTGCGGGGGCTTCGTTCAGCGCCCTGGCAGTGGAGTCGGTGCATTTTCTAATCCCCGGTGGGGCCGGCGGTGGCTGGGATGGCACCGCACGCGGTACCGGCGAAGCGCTGTCTAAATCTGGACTGGCCAGCTCGGTCTCTTACGAGAATATGTCCGGCGGTGGCGGTGGTAAAGCGATTGCTCACCTGATCGAGACCGCCGATCAGAAACACAACACCCTGATGGTGAACTCCACCCCGATCGTGATTCGCTCGCTGACCAAGGTGTTTCCGCAATCGTTCCGTGACCTGACCCCGATCGCCGCCACTATCGGCGATTTCGGCGCCTTTGTGGTCCCTGCCAACTCGAAATACCAGAGTTTTAAAGAGGTGGTGGCCGATTACAACCAGGATCCGCGTTCGGTTTCTATCGCCGGAGGTTCGGCGCGCGGCAGCATGGATCATCTGGTTGCGGCGATGACATTCAAGGCCGCGGGCGGCGATCCCCGCAAGGTCAAATACGTGGCCTACGATGCCGGCGGCAAGGCGATGGCGGGCATCCTTTCTGGCGAAGCCCAGGTGCTGTCGACCGGCTTTAGCGAAGCGCTAACGCTGGCGGCTGCCGGTGAAGTGCGGATTCTGGTGATGACCGGTGATGAACGCTCATCCGCGGCGGCTGAGGTACCGACACTCAAGGAGCTGGGCTACGATGCCAGCTTCGTTAACTGGCGCGGTTTCTTCGCAGCGCCGGGGCTGTCTGACAGCGACGCGGCCGACTATGCCAGCATGTTTGAACAGATGTACGCCACACCGGAGTGGCAACAGGTTCGCGATCGTAACGGCTGGGCTGAGACCTTCAAACCCCGTGCCGAGTTTGTCGCCTTCCTCGAGCAGCAGGAAAAGCTCATCGGTGAGCTGATGCGCGAGCTGGGTTTCCTCAACTAATCTCGAGCCACATCCTGACGCCATACCAGTCGATCAACGCCTCTCAGCGTCTTACCCCAGCCGCTGAGAGGCTGAGCACCTGTTCTCGCTGAGCCCTGCCCAGCGGATCACCCTCTTTACCATGTGACGGATACCGAGCCCGTCAGAGGAGTTTCCCATGATTATTACCAAAGACCATATCGGTGGTCTGGTGTTTCTGTGTCTGTCGGTCGCCTATGGCTATTATGCCGGTCAGATCCCGATGCTACCCGGCGATGCCTTCGAGCCCTTCAATGCCCAGACCCTACCCAGCGCCTTGGCCATCATCGGTTGCGTGCTGTCACTGGCCTTGATCCTGAGCGCGCGTCAGGACCCCAAGCAACGCCTGCGACTGGGCGGCTACGATTTTGCGCTGGTGGGTTTACTGCTGGTGCTGGTGGTGCTGTTTGGTATAGCTCTGGAATGGTTGGGGTTTTTGCTCTCCACCATCCTGTTTCTGATCGGTGGCTACTGGTTATTGGGTGAACGCCGGCTCAAAACCCTGCTGATCGCCTCTATCCCCTTTGCGCTGTTTATCTGGTTCTCACTGTCGCAGTTGCTGGATATCTATCTGGCACCAGGGCGTCTTTTTACTAGTCTGTTCGGAGGTTGATCCCATGT
The DNA here is from genome assembly GCA_041586735.1 of Motiliproteus sp. Classification (GTDB taxonomy): domain Bacteria; phylum Pseudomonadota; class Gammaproteobacteria; order Pseudomonadales; family Balneatricaceae; genus Motiliproteus. The sequence continues at coordinate 69,264 of JBFGZQ010000001.1, read as the reverse complement.
TAGACGGAATTTTTACCGGCCTAGGTACGGCGATGATGCCCTTTAACCTGATGATGGTGGTGGTCGGCTGTTTCGCCGGCACCTTTATCGGCATGTTACCGGGTTTAGGACCTATCTCAGCCGTGGCGCTGATGATCCCGATCACCTATGGCATCGATCCCTCCTCGGGCATTATTTTGATGGCCGGGGTTTATTATGGCGCGGTGTTTGGTGGCTCCACCTCATCGATCCTGATCAACGCCCCCGGTTGTGCCAGCACCGTGGTCACCGCCTTTGACGGCTACCCACTGGCCCAGAAAGGCCAGGCCGGCAAAGCCCTGGCACTGGCGGCTTACTGCTCATTCACCGGCGGCACCATCGGTGCGATCATTCTGTTATTTGCCGCGCCGGCATTGGCATCGGTGTCGCTCAGCTTTCAATCCAGCGATTATTTCGCGCTGATGATCCTCGGACTGACCGCCGTGGCAGCGTTCTCCGGCAAGGGCCAGGTGATCAAGGCGATGCTGATGACGGTGTTCGGATTGATGATCGCCACCGTCGGCACCGACATCATGACCGGCGCACCGCGCTTTACCTTCGGCAGCGTCAACCTGATCGATGGTATCAGCTTCCTGCTGCTGGCGATGGCCACCTTCGCGCTCACCGAAGTGATCATGACGGTGCTCAATCGCCAACATCTACAGGAGGACCCCAAGATCGATATGGCAGCTCTGGGCAGCATGAAGCTCAGCCGCGATGAGGTCAAAGAGGTGGCACCTACCGTGGCTCGCTCCTCGCTGTTCGGTTTTCTGGTCGGCGTATTGCCCGGGGCCGGGGCCACCATCGCCTCGTTCCTGGCCTATGGCCTGGAGCGCAACCTAGCCTCAGCCAAGCAGAAGCTTAAGTTTGGCAAAGGGGCGCTGCGCGGTCTGGCCGCACCCGAGTCGGCCAATAACGCCGCCTCGACCGGTTCTTTTGTGCCGCTACTGACGCTCGGCATCCCGGGTTCAGGGACCACCGCCATCATGCTCGGCGCGCTGATTGCGGCCGGTGTGCAGCCCGGTCCACGGCTGTTTGTCGACAACCCCGAAGTGTTTTGGTCGGTGATCATCTCGATGTACGTCGGCAATCTGGTGTTGCTGATCCTCAACCTGCCGCTGATCCCCTATATCTCTAGGTTACTGGCGATCCCCCGGCCGATTCTGATTCCATTGATCCTGTTTTTCTCGATCACCGGGGTCTACCTGGTCAGTTTTAACAGCTTTGATATCCACATGATGGTGTTTATCACCCTGGCGGCGATCTTTTTGAAACTGCTGGATTTCTCGATGGCACCGATGCTGCTGGGCTACATCCTCGGCGGCATCATGGAGCAGAATCTAAGTCGCTCGCTGGTGCTCTCTGACGGCAGTTTTGCGTTTTTATGGGAACGGCCACTGACGCTGAGTATCACCCTGATCGCGGTAGCGCTGCTGTCATTACCCCTGTTTGGGGCGCTGTGGCGCAGGATCTATGCACCCAAAGGGCCCGAGCTGGCGGTCAACAAGGGCGAAGGCTAATGCGTACCACCCAGATGCCGGACAGGGGCAGGCAGAGTGTCGCTCGATCAGCGATAGCGCCCCCTGATGTCCGCAACGCACCCGCTCCAGCATAGAGACACTCAGGAAAACGGCCACCGCGAGATCAGGGCAGCAGCCCCGCTCGCCCCCCTTTTTTCACCCTATCTCAACGCATGAGTCACTCCATGCGCCGGCCAACTTGGCCTCGAGATGCACGGCCCTGGCGCATGCAGAGCCGTGCTGACACTAGCAGTTCGTCCAATAATAAACGGAGATATATATGAAAAAGATTTTACTCGTTGCAGCGATCGCCAGCATAACCGCGGTGGGTTCTGTCAGCGCCGCTACGGTCTATGAAGGCAAAGGACTCAAGTACGACCTAAAAGGCGACTGGCAGATCCAGCTGCGACAAAAGGTGGGAGACAACCAAAAGCTTGATCTTGAATTTGATGATCTTGAGCTGAAAAACAGAGTGACCTATAGCTTGAACAAAGATCTCTCCGCCTTCGGTCAATTGGACTATAGCTTTGACAAGGAGGCCAACAAGGCCGGTGCCGATGCGGCTGACGGCGGTCGTCTAGAAGAAGCCTACCTAGGGTTAAAGTTGGGTGGTGTGGCACTAAGATTTGGCAAGCAGAACTACTCCACCGATGAGTTTAGCGTCGAGAAGGCTTACGAGACGGTGGTTGAAGACGACATCTTCGACCTCAATGACGATGCCGGTGACGATGTGATTCGGATCGATGCCCAGTTCGACAATCTGTATCTCTCGCTCTCTACCGACCTGGAAGCCGAAGGCAACGCCGACAGTGACGGCAACCAATCTATTGATCTATTTGTATCAACCTCGGTGGCGAGTACCCAGTTGGCTGTAGCCTATCAGCATTATCAGGACGCTGGAGCCTCGGCGGTTGATACTTGGGCAGTCAGCGCGGTGTATGACGCGGGATTTGCAAGTTTTGGTGCCGATTACGGTTCCATGGAAGACACCGCCGATGTCTACAACCTGGTTGCCGCCTTCCCTGTCGCTGTGACTACCCGCGTCGCCATTGGGCTGCAGAATTTAGATGAAGAGGGTGCCGCAACCGATGTCAGCGGCTGGTATGCCAATGTCACCTACAAGTTCCCGGAACAGCAGAAAGTCAGCCTGTTTGCCGAGGTAGCAGACAGCGACGAAGCGAATAGTAACCTGGGCTTTCTAGCAGGCATGCAGATGAAGTTCTAAACGTTCATGAGCCTGGCTCCGAGGTATTCCCCCCTTCCGTCACCTCGGAGCCACATGACCAGAAAAGAATGTCTGGTTGTGCTAGAACAACCCGCGGATGTAGACCGATACCCCCTAGCTCGCCATTAGGCCGACTTAGGAGCAACCGTCATCACACTCAGAGCCAGGTCGTCCTTAGGCGCGGAGACGCTAGTGCGATGCCGCCTCCTGCCATGGCAGAACGATCAACCCGGCGGGTTTGTCGGGAGTGAGGAGGTCGGACGAGTGGCCTTCTTTTATACGCCAGAGCAAGGCCTCAATCTCATCGGTAGATTTGGGTTCACTAATGAAATAGCCTTGAATGGAGGAGCAATCGAGTCTTTGCAGGAACTGCAACTGCCTCTGGGTCTCCACCCCTTCGGCCACCACCCGCAAGTTAAGATTTTTGGACAGCGCGATAATAGTTTCCAGAACGGCGTCATCACTCGGATTACCACCAATATCATTGACGAAGGAACGGTCGATTTTCAACACATCCAGAGGCAACATCTTCAGATAACTGAGCGATGAATAACCGGTGCCAAAGTCATCCAGGGAGATCTGGATACCCCGCTCGCTGATACTCCGCAACAGTTCGACAGCCACCTCCGGATCTTTCATCACCGCGCTCTCGGTGATCTCCAGCTCCAGCTGCGAGGGTTTAAGGCCGGTCTCTTCCAATACCGTCGTCAAGACGTCCAACAGCGAGCGTTTCTCCAGCTGACGCACCGACAGATTGACGGAAACGGAGACCTCTGGCCCTAACAACCCGGTTTGATGCCAACTTTGCACCTGCGCGCAGGCATGCCGCAGCACCCACTCACCAATAGGTATAATCAATCCGGTCTCTTCGGCCAGCGGAATAAAGTCTCCGGGAGGAATCAACGTCTGGCCATCGGGGCGCCAGCGTATCAAGGCTTCCAGACCGATAATGGCACCGCTGCTAATGTTGACCTGGGGCTGATAATGGAGGACAAACTCATCACGCTCGAGGGCATAGCGCAAGCGTTGCTCTAGATTCAAGGCCTGGACCGCTCGTTGCTGCATCTCAGGGGTAAAATACTGGAAATTGTTGCGCCCTTGAGCCTTGGCCTGGTACATCGCCATATCTGCGCACTTCAACAAGCTTTCCGCACCGCGTGCCGAGTCGGGGTAGAGTGCGATACCTATGCTGGTGCCAATAAACACCTCTTGGTCTTTGATTATAAAAGGTTCGGTTAACGCCTCCACCAGTTTATGAGCCACCACTGCCGCCTCGCGAGAATCCCCGACCTCCTCCAGAATCACCGTAAACTCATCGCCTCCCAGGCGACTGAGGGTATCCCCGTCTCGAATACAGGCCTGCAGCCGCTGCGCCACCTGCTGTAACAGCAGATCACCGGCCTGGTGCCCCAGAGTGTCATTGACGGCCTTAAAACGGTCCAGATCCAGAAACAACAGCGCCAGGTTTTGCTGGTGACGCTCGGCGCGGGCGATCGCCTGGCCCAGCAGTTTACTGAACAGGCTGCGATTGGCCACGCCGGTGAGCGCATCATATTGCGCCAGGTAGGCTAATCTATCCGCGGTATCCTTATGCTGGCTGATATCCTGAAACACCAGCACCATACCCGGTAGCTCCGCCCCCTCAACAGGCAGTGGGCTAGCAGTGAAGGCGACCGGGAAATGGCTACCGTCCGGGCGGTAAAAATACTGCTGATCATCTTGTATATGACGCTGCCCTTGACAGGCCTGATACAGCGCACTCTGCTCGAAGGCAGTGCGGGCTCCATCGAGGCTCTGAATGCAGGCAAAGTCGAGCCCCAGCATGGCCTCGCCTGAATAGCTCAGTAGTTGTTGCGCAGCCGGATTGGCGAAGGTTATATGACCCGATGCATCCAGGCTGACGATCCCTTCCGCCGTCGAGTTGAGCAACACTTCGTTGTGATTGCGCAGCTGCTTGAGCTCCTGCAGGCTCTGCTCCAACAAGCTTTTATGTCTGGCCATCTCTAGGAAAAAACGGACCTTACTGAGGAGAATATGCTCTTGGATCGGCTTGTACAGGTAATCCACCGCCCCCACGTCGTAGCCTTTGAACTCTACGGACTCCTCTTTATCGGCGGCGGTCACGAAGACGATAGGGATCTGCTGGCTGCGCAGATCGCCACGAATCAGCTCCGCGGTCTCAAAACCATCCATCTCCGGCATCATCACATCCAGCAGGATCAGAGAAAACTGGTGACGCAGCAGCAAGCCGAGAGCCTCGACACCCGACAGGGCCGAATACACCTCCGCATCCACCGCCTCTAGAAGTCGCCTCATAGAACGGATATTCTCGACCCGATCATCGACCACTAGAATCTTGGTCAGGACGCTGTCCCGTTGCATACCGTACTCCTCCAACCTACTCATTTAGAAATCCCCCTATCAGGGATCGATGCTACGCCGCGCTTAGGAGAGCACTCGTTGTCCACCGCGGTCAGGGGCAAGCCACATAAAAAACTTGCCAGCGCCTCCAGGCTCAGCACCTGGGCACCCGGTGTCGCCTGCAGCGCCGCGTTGGGCATAAACGCCACCGTGGCGCTAGCAGGGTCCTGCACCAGCGCCAGGCCTCCCATCGCATCCAGCAGCCGTAATCCTGCCGCACCATCGCTATTGGCACCGGTCAGAATAATCCCGATCAACTGCGCACCAAAGAGGTCCGCCGCAGTTTCAAAAAGCACATCAATCGAGGGGCGCGAATAGCTGACCCGGGGATCGACCGACAAGCTACAATGCCCACCCTCTTCCAGCAACACATGATAACCGGCAGGGGCCAGATAAACCCGCCCGGGGTGCAGTGGTTCCTTGTCCTGGATCTCGATCACCGGCAACGCACAATACTGCCCCAGATACTGATGTAATGTACCACCAGAACCCTCCAGGCGGTGCAGTACCACCACCACCGGTATGCCAAGTGTCGCGGGCAGGCTACGTAGCAGGATGGGCAGGGCCTGAATCGCCCCCGCCGAACCACCAATCAACAGCGCCGCCGGGTTCGCAGATCCAGACAACGTCAGCCTCCTGCCTCGATATCCAAGCAGCACGCAACCGGCGCCGACGTCCGTTGCAGTAACGGACCTGCTGTCGCGTCAACCGCCTCACTGAGCGACTCGAGCAACTGCGCCTTCAACAACTGGGTCATCAGCTGTACGCCAAGGGGCGGGCTGGTATAGAAGCCCTGAATAAGGTTGCAACCATGGGCCCGTAAAAAGTCCGCCTGGGCGGCGGTTTCCACACCCTCGGCAATCACCTCGAAGTCCAGAGTGGCGGCCATGTTGATAATGGTCTTGACCACCGCATCATGCTTGGGCTCCTGCCCCAGCTTGGCGACCAATGGCTGCGCGATCTTCAGGCAATCGATCGGTAGACTATGGATCTGATTAAACGACGAGTAACCGCAGCCAAAGTCATCCAGCGAGACGCGCATACCCAAGCCGCGCAGCTGTTCTAGCACCCGAATCGTCGCCTCCTGCTTATCCATCAGCGTATTTTCGGTGAGTTCGATGTCGAGGCAGCTCGCAGGCAGTCCACAATCGGCCAAGGCCTGTTGCAGCAAGGTCACACAGTCATCGCGTATTAACTGTCGACTGGATAGATTGATCGCCAACCGGACCTCCTCACCGACCAGGCCCTGCTGACGCCAGAGCTGAAATTGCCGGCAGGCCCCTTGCCAGACCCAGTCACCCAGCTGATTGATAATCCCCGTGCGTTCCGCCAGGGGAATAAACCGGGACGGACTGATCATCCCCAACTCGGGATGATGCCAGCGTAACAGCACCTCAATGCCGTGAATCCGCTCGTCAGCGACCGCCACCTGCGGTTGATAATGCAGCGACAACTGCTGACGCTCAACCGCCTGGCGCAGGTCCTGCTCCAGACGCATTTTTTCCATCGCTGTCCGGTGCATGTCCGAGACATAGAATTGATAATTATTACGCCCCTGAGCCTTGGCCTGGTAGAGCGCGGTATCGGCGGCTTTGAACAGCGCTCCGGCATCGATGCCAGACTCCGGGCAGGTGGCAATACCGATGCTCGGACTGACATAGACTTCATAATTCCCCAACTGGTGCGCAGGCGCCAGGCGCTGCAGGATCTTGTGGGCCACTAAGGCCGCATCCTGAGAGTGGCTGATATCATCCAGCACTATGGCAAACTCATCGCCACCCAGACGGGCCACCAGATCGGTGCGCCGTAGATGACTTTTCAGCCGTTGGGCAACGCTTTGCAGCAGATGCGCATTATCGTCTTCAGCGCCAGGGCTATCGCTGGGGCTCACGCTCTTGTGGATACGCTGGGCAACGCTTTTCAGCAGCTGATCGCCGGTATCGTGGCCCAGGGTATCGTTGATATCCTTGAAGTGGTCCAAATCCAGTAGCAGCAGCGCCATATGGCCCTTGCGACGTTCGGCACGCAGCAGGGACTGGCCGAGAAACTCCTGAAACAGGGTCCGATTGGCCAGACCGGTCAGGGGATCGAACTGCGCCAGTTCCAGCAGTTTCTGCTCGGACTGTTTGCGCCGAGTGATATCCTGAAAAACAATCACCCCGCCGCCAAACTCGCCCTTATCATTCTCGATAGGCGCGCTGGTATAGGAGACCGAAACATATTGCCCTGCTCGAATCCAGAGGCGAGCATCATCCACCCGGTAGGGCTGTCCGCACTGATAGGCCATGTAGATCGGTGACTGCTCCCAGGGCGGCACCGCCTTATCTTCCTCTGCGTAGAGCAGTTCGTGGAGATGGAGATCGCGTAGTTGCGATTCAGTCCGCTCGAGAATCTGCAAGGCTGCTGGATTGGCGAACTGAATATGCCCGCCGAGCCCGAGACTCAAGATCCCCTCACCCGCACAGTTGAGCAGCAACTGATTCTGCTGATTGAGGGCCGCCAATTGCGACTGATAGCGATCCAGAGCCAGAAATACCTTGACCTTACTCAGTAAGATTTCGCTATCGATCGGTTTGATCAGGTAGTCCACCGCCCCAGCTTCGTAGCCCTGAAACACATAGTGGCGCTCGATGCTCAGCGCGGTCATAAAGATAATCGGGAGATGCCGGGTCTCTTCATCCTGGCGGATCAGCGCGGCGGTCTCAAAACCATCCATACCCGGCATCTGCACATCCAGTAGAATCAGCGCAAAGCTATGGTGCAGGGTCAGACTGAGAGCCTGGTTGCCCGAGTGTGCCAGATACACCTCAGCCTCGGTGCCTTTGAGCAGATTATCCAGGGCATAGAGATTTTCCGCTTTATCATCCACTATCAAAATTTTGGAGCGATGCTGCTGATTCACTGACCTCTCTCCTTTTCGCTCTGGCTCTGTAACCCCGGATGGGTGCTAGTCGTCAACACGCCTGGCGCTGATCGGCCACCGGGTTCGGATCGCGCCGCAAGGCCGTCGGTTAGGCGCGCGAGCAGCAGCTCGACCTCCATATCCTTGGGTAGACAGGCATAGGCCCCCTGCGTCAGACAGGACTCGGCCTGCGCCTGATGGGGCGGATCAAACAGCACCATCAGCGCCGGCCAAGCGTCGCGGTTATGCGCGCGCAACCACTGCAACAAAGCGTCAGCCTCCTGGGGCTGCGGCATCCATGCCATGATCAGCAACGCCACATCGGCGTGGCGCTCCAGCGTGGCCCGTGCCGCAGAATAACTGTCCGCTTTGATGATCCGAAAGCCATGGCGCCGCAACAACTGCGTCAGGGTAAAGCTGTAGCGCATATCGGCATCCACCAGCAGCAGGGTTTTGCCCTGAGCCAACGCAACCAGAGACGGCAACAGTGGCGCAGCCTGGCACAGCATCTGAAATGTCGGGGTAGAAGTAGGTCGCTCGGGAGACGGTGGTGGCGTCGAGGCCGAGGCCGCACCACCCGGCACCGGCGTGTCACTAAGAGGTCCCTGCAGCACCACCCGCTCGGACGCACTCTGCAATGGCAGGTACAGGGTAAAGCAACTGCCTTCGCCAAACTCGCTGTCCAGGCTGAGGTAACCACCGAGCAGATCGCAAAATTGGCGGCAGATCGCCAATCCTAGACCGGAGCCCTCATAGTGGCGATTGAATGCCGCATCAACCTGCTCGAAGGCATCGAAGATTTTCGCCTGCTGCTGCGGTGCGATACCGATACCGGTATCCGTCACCGCAAAGGCAAGCGCCGCGGGGCTCTGATGCTCTGCGGCACTGATGGTCAGCGAAATCGATCCTTGATTGGTAAACTTGAGCGCATTGAACAACAGATTCCTCAGAATCTGCTGTAACCGCTGACGATCGGTATACAGGGTGACCGGCAGCGTCGCACTCAACTGACAGCGCCAAGCGAGGCCCTTTTCGCTGACCAGGGGATGCAACTGAAGCTCCAGCTGGGCGATCAGCTCGGCAAGATTAACCTCCTGCCATTGGAGATCTATTTTTCCGGCCTCCACCTTGGAGAGATCCAGAATATCGTTGATCAACCGCAGCAGGTCCTGGCCCTCCTGTTGAATCAATTGCGCCGACTTGACCTGCTGGGCATTGAGATTGCCCTCGTCATTGACGGCCAGTTGCCGGGCCAGCATCAGCAAACAATGCAGCGGGCTGCGCAACTCGTGGCTGACGTTAGCCAGAAAAGCCGATTTATGTTTGCTGGCCAACACCAAGGCCTCGCGCTCTTTACGTTCACTAATATCCTGAAACATCAGCACCCGGCCGGTCAGCCGCTGCGGGTGTTCATAGAGAGGACTGAGCGCCAGCTCAACCGGGAACAGCTGTCCGCAGGCATGACGAAACCAATACTGATCCGGCCGCCCCTGCCACACGTCACTGGCTGCACAGAAACTGCTCTCGAGCCAGTCGGCATCGGCTTGGCGCTGCTCACTCAAGAACAGAAAGTCGAGCAACGAACGGCCGCTTAAGGAGGCCTCTCGAATCCCCAGCAGACCCGCTGCCGCTGTATTGGCATAGCTGATCCGCCCCTGCAAGTCGAGGCTTAAAATGCCCTCATTGACCGAGCTCAGCAGCAGTTCATGCTGGTGGCGCAGCTGGCGGTTCTCTTCGAGACTCTGGGCCAGGGCCTGCTGCTGCGTGGCCAACTGCAGAAACACCCGCACTTTGCCGAGCAGAATATTCGGCTCGACAGGTTTGAACAGATAATCCACCGCGCCCAGCTCATAGCCCTTATCCTCGTAGCTACGGCTCCGGTCCGCCGCGGTAATGAAAATAATCGGCACATGCTGGCTGGCCGGATTGATACGGATCAGCCGAGCGGTCTCAAAGCCGTCCATCTCCGGCATCATCACATCCATCAGAATCAGCGCGAATTGATGCCGCAGAATCTTGGCCAGCGCCTCGTGGCCGGACTCCGCGGCGATCATCTCGACCTCCACATCGGCGAGTATACGCTTCAGCGACAGTAGATTTTCGGGGCGGTCATCGACCACCAGCACTTTCGGTCGCCCGACCACAGCGCGCCCCGAATCGCCGCTCAATGACTCAACGTTCACCCTCATCACTCCGTTTGCGTTGATAGATTTTCTGTTGCGGAGCCAGCTCCTCGAACAACCCCTGCACCTTGGAAAATCGTAGTGATTCCTTGGTACCTAAACACAGAAACCCTCGCTGACAAAGGCTCTCCTGAAACAGACCCAGCACCCGATCCTGCAGATGCTGGTCAAAATAGATCAGCACATTGCGACAGAGAATCAACTGCATCTCACCAAACACCCCATCGATGGCCAGATTATGGTTGGCAAAGGTGACGTTCTCCGTTAGCCCTTCGTGCATCTTGGCGGCGGCGTATCGGGCATGATAATAGTCCGCAAAGGAGCCCTTGCCCCCCGCCCGACGGTAGTTATCGCTGTACTGCTGTAGGTTCTTGAGGGGGTAGATACCCTCCCGGGCCACGGCCAGCGAGTGGTTGTTGTAATCCGTGGCATAGATCTGCGCCCTCGAGTAGAGGCCCTCCTCTTTGAGCAGAATCGCCAGCGAATAAACCTCCTCACCGGTGGCGCAACCGGCGTGCCAGATTTTGATAAAGGGATAGGTGCGCAGGATGGGAATCACCTGTTCACGCAGCACCGCAAAGAAATCCGGATCGCGAAACATATCGGTGACCGTCACCGACATCTCCTTCAGAAAACGGTCAATAAACCCCGCCTCATGCAGCGTCAACGGAATCAGGTCGGCGACCCGATCTACCCCGATCCGCTGCATGCACTGGTGAATACGGCGCTTCAGGGAGGCGGGCGCATAGTGGCGAAAGTCATAGCCGTAACGGCGAAACACCGTTTCCACAAACAACTCGATCTCGAGTTTTTCTAGATCACTGGCAGCCGGACTCATTTGAACAACCAGACGCGCATCATCGAAATCAACCGATCCACATCCACGGGCTTGGCACAATAGTCATTGGCACCGGCTTCGATACTCTTCATCCGGTCCTCAGCCATCGCCTTGGCTGTCAGGGCAATGATCGGCAGTTTCTTCCAGTTCGGCTGCTGGCGAATTTTGCGCATCGCCTCATAACCGTCCATCACCGGCATCATGATATCCATCAGCACCAATTCGATCCCCTCCTCCTGGGCGAGCTTCTCCAGGGCCAGCTGGCCGTTATCGGCCATCACCACTTCTAAACCATGATCCCGCAACACCTTAGAGAGGGCGTAGGTGTTGCGCAGATCGTCGTCCACCAGCAACACTTTGCGTCCCTGCAGCAGCTGCTCCTGGCTGTGCAGCAGGCGGATGATATCGCGCTGACTCTCAGGCAGGTTGGCCTCCACACTGTGCAGAAACAGCGTGGTTTCATCGAGCAGCCGCTCTGGCGAGCTGGCCCCTTTGATCACTATACTGGAGGTATACTCGCTGAGCTGCTTGTACTCCTCGCCCGTCAACTCACGGCCGGTGTAGACCACCACCGGTGGCAGACTGATACGCGGATCCTGACTCAGCTGATCGAGCAGTTCAAAACCACTGATATCGGGGAGCGACAGATCCAGGATCACGCAATCGAAGCCGCCCGAGAGCAGTGCCTCATAGGCCTGCTGACCGGTACCGACGGCGCAGATCTCCACATCTTGGCTAGCGATCAGCCGCATCACCGCCTGACGGTTGCCGCTGTCATCCTCCACCAGCAGCACCCGCTTGAGCGTATCCTGCAACAGCGCTTCGATGCTGCCGAACAGCTCATCGATCACCTCATCCGAGACCGGTTTGGTCAGAAAGCCGATCGCGCCCATCTGCAACACCTTATGATCCCGGTCTTCAGCCGAGAGCACATGAACCGGAATATGCCGAGTCTGGATATTGGTTTTCAACTGTTCCAGCACCTGGCGGCCACTGATATCGGGCAGCCCCAGATCCAGGACAATGGCACTGGGCAGATACTCCTCCGCCAGCTGCAAGCCCGAACTGCCGGTCTCTGCCACCAGCGTCTGGTAGCCCTTTTTCCGCGACAGTTCGGCCAAAATCTTGGCGAAAGACCGGTCATCTTCGATGATCAGCACCGATTTAACCCCCGGCACCAGTGCCTCGCGGTCATCCTGCAGCGCGACCTTGACCGGTATGCCCTGAGGTTTATGGAGGGCGGGTTGCCGATCGCCCGCCGCTACCATGCCTGGCTTCGATGATGCGCCAGGCATAGACCCTGAGTTCAGCGACGCGCCAGCGCCTCCCGCAGCAGCGGATGCCTGCGCCAGGGCGGGCACCACCTCGACCGGCGTCGCGTTGAGCAGCGGCAGGTACAGGGTAAAGGTGCTGCCCTCGCCCTCCCGACTCTCGAGTTGAATCTCTCCGCCCAACAGCTTCACCAGCTCCCGGGAGATGGTCAAACCAAGTCCGGTACCTCCATAGGTGCGGCTGGTGGAACCATCGGCCTGCTGGAAGGCTTCAAACACCCCCTGGTGTTTATCCTCTGGGATACCGATACCGGTATCGCTGACCGCAAAGGCCAGTACCGCACCGGCCTCGAGATCGGCGTTGTTGAAGGTGGTGGGCGCGGGCGCCCGGTAGACCCTGAGCTTCACGGAGCCCTCGGCGGTGAATTTCACCGCGTTGGAGAGCAGATTACGCAACACCTGCTCTACCCGTAACGAATCGGTGTACAGGGTCGCCGGCAGCGTATCGTCCTTCTCGAGTAGCAACGCCAGGCCTTTTTCGCTGGCGATGGGCGCAAACTGATTCTGCAGCGTGGCCAGCATCTCGTCGATGACCATCGCTTCAAAGCGAATATCCAGCTTGCCCGCCTCGACCTTAGAGAGATCCAGAATATCGTTGATCAATCCGAGCAACGACTTACCGCCCTGATAGATCACTCGAGCATCCTCCACCTGCTCCTCGGTGAGGTTACCGCTGCGATTTTTCGACAGCGCCTGAGAAAGAATCAACAGGCTGTTCAGCGGCGTGCGCAGCTCATGGGACATATTGGCGAGAAATTCTGACTTGTACTGACTGGCTCGAGCCAGAGTTTTCGCCTGTCGCTCTACCGCCAGCTTGGCCTCATTGATCTCGCGGTTGATCGTTTCGGTCTCGTTCTTCTGCCGCTCCAGCGCCTCGGTGCGCTCTTCCAGCTCGGTATTGAGCTGCTGCAGCTCAGCGCTCTTCGTGCGCAGCGACTCTTCTGAGCGGGCCTGCATCGCCGCATGCTCTTCGAGCTCTTCATTGGCCGCTTTGAGTTCCTCCTGCTGGGTCTGCAGCTCCTCGGATTGTAACTTCGACTCCTCCAGCAGCACGCCCAGCTGCTGGTGGGTGCGGGTGACATGGATGTTAATAGCGATGCTCTGCGCCACCTTATCCAGGAACGCCAGTTCGGCTGCGGAGTATTTGCGGTTAACTCCCAGGGCCAGCACGGCTTCGACCCCCCCCTCGTGAACCAGCGGCAGCACAATCACGTCGAGCGGCTGGGATTCCCCCAGACCATCATTGATGGTCAATGGATTCTGGGCCTCGGGCACCTGACTGTAGAGAATCGCCTGGCGCTCCAGCGCCGCCTGACCGATCAACCCCTCACCAAAACTCAGCTCACTGTCGTTGTTGTTGCGCTTTTGGTAAGCGTAACTGCTGACCAGCCGCAGGCGCTGCTTTTCTGCCAGATAGAACACCCCCACCTGGGCCTTAAGATGGCGAGCCAACTGGGTGATCACCAGCTGCGACAGCGGCACGACCTCATGCACCTTGCTCATCTTATAAAGCAGCTCCGCCTCCCCCGCGCTCAGCCAGTCCTGATCGCGACGCTCCTCGGCCGACCGCTCCAAGCTCTGGGACATCTGGTTGATCGCTATCGCCAGCCGATCGTCGTCACTCTGGACCTGCACCTGCTTGGAGAAATCGCCTTCGGCGACCGCCTGGCTGACCTCCACCACGTGCCGGATGCGCGCCAGCATCTGCTCGAAGGCCTGCGACAGCACACCGACCTCATCGTTGGAATCGATAACGATGCTGACGTCGATATCCCCTGCCGTCAGCGATTGCGTCGCACCCACCAACTGCCGCAGACGCCGCGGGATCCCCCCCATGACCACCAGCGAAAACACCACGCCGAACACCACCAGGACCACGGCTAAGCTAATAATCACCAGCCGGGCCGTTTCTGCCGTCTCGCGCGCCTCTCGCTGCTGTTTAACCAGCTGCTGCTTCTCGTCTGCCGCCAAGTTAGACAGTTTGACCAACAGGGTGCTGAGCTGGGAATCGGAGCGCAGCACAGTACCGCTCATCTGAGTTGCCGGCGCCAGCGGATCCATCGTTTGCCTTGTCACGATGGCAGGCTCCACCTCTTGCCTCAGCCAGGCCTCAACCAGGAACTGGAGCTTCTCCACCCGGGCCTGCTGTTCCGGCTGCCCGACCAGCAGCCGCATCAGCGTTTTCTTCTCCCGAACCAAGGACTCCTTATGACTGTAAAACACCCCCAGCTCCGAGCGCCCCCCCGTTCCCAGGTAATCCTGTACCGCGACCACCAAGCGGCTCAGCTGCCCCTCCACCACCAGGATCTGTTCCACCACCTGATGACGACGATCCAATTCGGCGCTGCTCTCAACCAGAAATTTGGTATTGAGCGCCACACCCACCACCAAGACGACGCCTACGACCACCCGTATCGCATTAATGGCGACTATACGTGACATTAACGACCCGCTGAACACTCCCATACTGTACGATTCGCCTCCTGAGGCTGTTGTTCGGTAATACTATTGAGCAACTGCCAACCTGTCGACTGAACAGCTAGCCCTGCGCTTAATCACAGTTAAAATGCGGCAAACACCACATAGGTTCTAGGAATATATCGAGAACGGGGTAAAGCCGGCGCCGCAACAAGCTCTGGCAGAGGAGCGGATACCCGACAGACATACCGGGACCCACCAACAAGGAGGGATATCGAGATGTTCTGCAACCCTGCCACCATAGAAAAAATTTCCGTAGGCCAGAAGCTTTGCGTCGTCCCTTTTCAGGGGTTTTGCCTATTACTCTTATCAACAAACACTCTTATCAACAAGTGCCCTTATCAATAAACAATATTCTATTAAACCGGGAATCATAATACACTAGAGTTTGCATTTCCACCCTGACGCTCGAGCGAAACCCCAATGAGGGCGGTTGTTACGCTGAGGCATCACCCACCGATCAGGGCATCTCATCTCATCAGCAAACCGGAAACACACCCATGTATCAGTTAGAATGGACCCATAGCCTGAACACCGGCATTGAGGTGATCGACGCGGATCACAAGCAGCTACTGTCGCTGATTAATCAACTATCGGCCGCCATTGAAAGCCAGCAACCCGCCCAGACGATTACCGAGATTTTTGATCGACTGGAAGGCTATGTTGGCGAACACTTTGGCCGAGAAGAACAGCTGCTGCGCCAATGTCACTATCCTGACATCGCAACGCACATACATTCGCATCGCAATTTTTCTAAAAAAATACAAAAGCTGAAGCAACAACTATCGACCAACAGCCCGCACAAAGCGGCCGAAGAGGCGATCGAATACCTATTCGACTGGTTAATCACCCACATCCTGGAAGAGGATCTTCGCTACCTGCCTGCCGTCACCGCACAGCAGTTGCGCGACCGATCAACAGCACCGCACGAAAGCCTAATCAACCGCTTCGCCCGCTGGATGAGTAGTCATCTAAGCTTATATAATCGGGTGTTATTAGCCATCCTGCTGCCGATAGTCGCGCTGACATTCTTAAGCGTACTCACGATCTCCAACAGCGCCCGTCAAGTAGCGGCGCTGAACACCCATAAAGCGCTGTTCGCCTGGGCCGGCCACATGGAGGAGCTGATCTCCAGCCTGCAGGCCGAACGTGGACTGACCACCGGGCTGATCGGCTCCGACTATCGCAGGTTCCAGCCAGAGCTTATCGCCCAGCGCCTGCACAGCGACAGGGCCGCTATGCAACTAGAGAGCGAACGCCAGAGCCTGTCAGCGACGATTTCAGATAGAAGTCTCGCCCCCCACTTCGTACAGCTCAACAGCGACCTCGGTCGTCTCCCCGGCCTGCGGCAACAGATTGATGCCCAGCTCAGCACTGCCGACGAGATGAACACCTACTACAGCCAGCTGATCGAGGACCTACTCCGCCTTACCAACCGCGTAGTCCAATACCAGCAGGGCTCGGCGCTTAACAATCACATCTTAGCCCTGGGCGCGCTGATGCGCCTCAAGGAAGCGGTTGGCCAGGAGCGCGCCTTAGGTACCCTGGCGATTGAGCAGGGGGCGCTGGCGGGTGAACGCTGGCGGGCGTTCATCCAGATCACCGGAAAGCAACAGGGTGCTGCGGGTCTATTCGAGCAAGTAGCCGATCCCGCCACTGCGGCGCTCTGGCAAACCCTGAATAACAGTGACACGGCGCTGGCATTCCGAGCCCAGGAAGCACAGTTTCTAAACGCCGTCGAAGCGGGAACTCTGAGCACCCTGGACAGCTACGCCTGGTTTGAGCTGCTATCGAAGAAAATGGCAACCCTGCAGGATCTTATTATGCAACTGAGCACCAACCTGCCACAAGAGAGCGCGCTGATCACCAAGGAGCTGAAATGGCAGATCTATTCAACCGCAACGCTGCTCTTAGTACTCTTGCTTCTAGCGGTCGTGTTATCCCGGGCGCTGACCCAAAGCATCGCCCTGCCCATCACCCGACTGACGCGGGCCATGACCTCGCTTGCTAGCGGCAACAGAAACATCCGTCTGCATGAAAAACTGGCAAACGATGTACTCGGAGAGGTCGTGGCAGCCTATGAACACTGCCGCCTTGGCCTCCAGCAAGCCGATCTGGCGACCCTGACTCAGCAGCTAAAAGAGCGCCAACGTGAACAGCAACAAAAACGCACCGCTACAGATCCACTCACCGGCGCCTGCAATCGGCGGCAGTTCAATAGCCTGGCGACGGCACAACTGCAGCACAGCCGTCTTCACCACAGCCCGCTGTCGATGCTCATGATCGATCTCGACCACTTCGAAAACATCAACGACAGCTACGGCCACAGCAGCGGAGACCTGGTATTAAAAACCTTCGCCCAGCACTGCAGATCACTGCTGCCCAGCAGCGCCATCATAGCGCGATGGGGAGGCGAAGAGTTCGCCATCCTGCTTCCCGATACCGAGCTAGCTGCCGCCCTGTCACGCGCAGAACAGCTCCGCGAGACGATCAAGACGATGGAGATCAGCCTGGAGGGCCTGGAGGGTCACAGCACACCCGTGACCCTGAGTATCGGGGTCGCGCAATGGCGCGACGAGGACAACCAAACCCTCAATGGACTGATCACCCAGGCCGACACCGCCCTGGGTGTCGCCAAGTCCGATGGCAAAGACCGGGTACGAGCTTATCAGAACCCCGAAGCCGTGAAGCACGTCGAAGCGGCTGCCCCCTCATACTCATGACCGGCGCGACCCAACAAACGATGGCCTGAGCAAACCCGTAGCAGGAAAACCGGCTACGGGTTATTTTGGGGGCTTGAGTGGCTTCAGCGGCTAGCAGCCGAGACCAAGGATCGACTGCTGCCTCATGTTTGCTGACCCGCTTTCGACACCGATAGATCAGCCAACGCCGCGTTATCAGCAGGCTCCGGTTTTTGTAGACGGGGCAACACGACCCGAAACCGGGTTCCATGACCGAGCCGGCTGTTCACCTCGATCCGCCCCTGATGCTGCTGCACGATCCCATAGGAGACAGACAACCCCAGGCCCGTGCCTTTGCCTGGCTCTTTGGTGGTAAAAAAAGGATCAAATATATGACTCACAACCTCTTCGCTCATCCCGCAGCCGGTGTCTTCGACCTCAAACCAGATCTGATTGATGTCAGCGCCAGTGCGAATATAGATGCGACCGCGGTCCTCGATAGCCTGGGCGGCATTGACGAGAAGATTCAAGAACACCTGATTGAGCCGTGGCAGATCGCAATAACATAGAGGGATGTCGCCAAACTCCCGAACAATCTCAGCTTTATATTTCAACTCATGCCAGGCCACACTGATGGTCGTTTCGAAGCCCTGGTGCAGATCGCTCAGAGAGAAGGCTCCGCCACCCTCACGGGAAAAGTCGTTGAGACTCTGGACGATGCCCTTCACCCGCACCATGCCCTGCTTGGACTGCTCCACCAAGCTACGCAGATCCTGCCACAAGATCTCTACATCCAGATGCTGACGCAGCTGCTGCATGCGCTGGCGCTGGGTCTCTGAACCCTCGACGATCAGCCTCTCATAACCCTCAACAAGCCTGGTCAGATCATCAAGATAGTGCTCCAGGGTATAGAGATTGGAGCTGACATAGCCCACTGGATTATTGATCTCATGGGCAACACCCGCCGCCAGCTGCCCGATGGCGGCCATCTTCTCCGACTGTAGCAACTGCTTGTCGACCCCCTCCAGGCGCTTAACCAAATCCATCTGCTTCTGCTGCTCAGCCACAATCGTCCGTTCGATCACTCGTATAATCGCCAGGGAGAGCAGCAAGGTAATGCCAAAGGTGATGGCGCAAACGATCAGCCAAAAGTACTGCCGAGCCCGGGCTTGATCGTGAAGCGCGACGGCCTTGTGGCGCAAGCCGCTTCCCAGCTGATCCGCCACCTGCTTTAACTGCTCGATACGCCGGGTGGAGACCGCAAACCAGTGTTCGGGATCGATACCAAACCCGTACTCACGGGTCCAGGCCAGTGCTTGAATCCGCTGCACTTCGTCAAGCGCTTCTCGCTCCTCGGCCAGCCCGCTCTGCCCGGGCTCGGTCATGCCGACATACTCCTCAAACAGGTCGAGATAGATCCGCTGTTCGGCCTGCAGCAGGATAAACTCGCGCTTACTCTCGGCAGAGAAGCGATCCATCTTAAGCACTCGACTTAGCACCGCCCGCTCTCGTCCGGCGTACTCTTTAGCGCGGAGGTAGCTCAGATACGCCGCTGAATGATGGGGAATACTCTCTGACTTCATATGGATCGACTGCAACAGCGCCAGCTTCAGCAGCTGGTCAATCAGCTCGGTATAGCGTTCAAAAACCGCTTGTTCGGCAATAAGGGCCGCATCCACCTGCTGGCGCAGCGCCGCCAGCGCACTCAGCAGCACCTGGACCCGGTCGAGCTGCTGGGCGAAATCGATGCCCAGCCCAGCCGGGCAGCGCCGGGCGCTGATACCCTGGAACTGCGTGAGTCGCGCGTCGGTCAGCAACCGCTGATCTTGAAGCGACTCGCCCTGGCCCAAGCCCTTCAGGCTGGCAAAGCTGCGTCCCCGCTCCTTCTGTAACTCGTGCATCAGATCGCTGGCGCCGAGCACCACCTGGGCATGGCGCTCGAGACACCCCATCACCCGAATCGTCTGCCCGTTTTGCCAGAGCATCGTGGCGATAAAATAGGACACCAGCAGCATAGGCAGGATCAGAATCAACAGCAATTTCTGCCGCAGAGAGGGGTGTGGGAGTCGTTTCATATGTGCATTATGGACTTAGATAAGAGACTGTAGAAACATAGTCGCAGCCGAACCTCTCCGCCCAAGGATCCGCTGCCAGGCGTGGCCCGCACGCTGATACTGACCCCTCACCGTACTGACCCCTCACCGTACTGACTCCTCACCGTACTGACGCCTCAGCGCGGCTGACTGATTATTCGCGAGCCCTGCGCAACAGTCCAACTTATGGGCGGCGATGGCAAGCACCAAAATCCAGCTGCTGCTCGTAGCGATCGAAGCCGCCTCTGATGGTCTGACACAACTCCTCATCATCCCAGGGCTTGGTGATAAATTTGTAAATCGCCCCCCGGTTGATCGCCTCGGTGATCGAGTGAATATCGGTATAGCCGCTCAGAATCATCCGCACTGTCTGGGGATAAAGGGATTTCATCCGATCCAAAAATTCGGTGCCGCTCATCTGCGGCATCCGCTGATCACAGACAATGACCTGTACCTGATGCTCGGCCAGCAGCGCCAGCGCCTCCTCGCCACTCGCAGCGGTTAGAACCTGGTAACCTTCGTGGCGCAGCAGTCTTCTGAGGGAGGCCAGCACATTCTCCTCGTCATCAACAATCAGCAGCGTCCGCTGCTGATGATCGACGCCCAGGGACCTAACATCCAGCCGATTCTCCGAGTGGAGGTATTCGACCACCGCCTCGGCATATACGGGCTTACTGAAATAATACCCCTGCGCTTCATCGCAGCGGTGTTTTTTCAGAAAAGCCAGCTGCTCGGCGGTCTCGATACCCTCGGCTATCACCCGGTAATTCAACCCATGGGCCATGGCGATAATACTGCTGATGATCAACGCATCCTCGGGCTTGTTGCCCAAACGCTGCACGAAGGTACGATCGATCTTCAGCTTATCGATCGGCAAGCGGCTGAGATAATTGAGGCTAGAGTACCCCGTGCCGAAATCATCCAGCGACAGGCTCACCCCCAGCTGCTTGAGCCGTGCCAGAATACGCGCGGCTTTGTCTGGCTCCTTCATCAGCAGGCTTTCAGTAATCTCCAGTTCCAGCAGCCCGACACCGAGGCCGTTGTCGTTCAGCACCTGCTGCACCTCCGCCTCCAGCACCCCATCTACTAACTGACCCACCGACAGGTTAACCGCTACAGGAATCTCTCCGGCTCCCTGTTCGATCCAGCGGCGGACCTGTTGACAGGCCTCTGCGAGCACCCAGCGACCGATGGTTTTGATTAACCCCGTCTCCTCGGCCAACGGAATAAAATCGCTGGGCGGAATCAAACCCCGCTCCGGATGATCCCAACGCAGCAGCGCTTCGACGCCGACAAGCCGGCCCGTGCTGAAAGCCACCTTCGGCTGATACTGCAAAAACAGCTCCTGACGCTCTATAGCACTATAAAGATCGCGCTGCAGCTTAAGCCGGTCATGAACGACCTTGCCCATACCCGCGGTGAAGTAATAAAAATCGCTCAGCCGCTCTTGCTTGCCATGATTCATGGCGGTAAACGCCCGCTCGAGCAGCTGCTCGGCTTGCGGGGCATCGTCAGGGTACAGGCTAATGCCCATATCAAAGGGTAGGTACACCTGCTGATCAGCCAAGACAACCGGGGCGTCTGCCAGCCGCAGAACATCCTGCAACAGCGGTGCCATATGCTGGGGACTTTGGACCCGAGGGATCACCAGCGCAAACACATCGCCAGCGACACGGCCAACGCCGTCATCCCAGACCGACAGGGGCTTGAGCCGCTCGGCAAAGGTCACCAGCGCGACATCTCCGGCATCGTGACCCAGACTCTCGTTAATCCGCTTAAAGCCCCGCAAGCCGATCACCACCACGGCCACCTGCTGTGCGCCAGACAACCCAATCGCCCGCTGAAGCGCACTCACCACTAGCGTGCGACTAGCCAACCCGGTCAAGGTATCGTAGTTGGACAGATGGGCCAGGCGCGCCTGTAGCTCTTGGTGTTCCGACAGATCTTGGGCTAGGCCTACATAGTGGCAGATCCGCCCATGCTGGTCTCGGAGCACATGGAGGCACAGCCAGCTGCGGTAAATCGAGCCATCTTTACGCCGATTCCACAGCTCCCCCTGCCACTGATCAGAATGCTCCAGCCGCGCCCACAGATCTTGATAAAACTCTCGATGATGGCGCTGCGACTGCAACAGAGCAGGGTTTCGGCCCAGCACCTCCGCCTCGGTATAACCCGTAACCCGGGTAAAGGCTGGATTGACCGCCTCAATCCGCTGCGCGGCATCGGTGATCACCACCGCATCATGCCCGGCCTGGAACATGAGCGCGTGCAGCTGCAACCGGACCCGGTTGGCTCGCTGCTCGGTGATGTCCTGGAGAACACCCCACACCGACAGCGCGTTGCCCTGGTCATCGCGCGTCACCTCGGCCTCACAGCGGACCCAGATCAGCTGCCCATCCTCACAGATCATCCGATGCTCCAGCTGATAGGGGGTATCATCGGCGAGCAGCCGTTGCCATTGTTGCTCGATGGCGGCGTGCTCTTCGGCAGGAACATATTGCAGCAGGGTTTTCCAGGTGGGTGCCTCCCTCTGCTGCGGTGACAACCCCAAGAGCGTATAGAGCATATCCGACCACCGGAAAGCCCCCTGTGTCAGGTCCAGCTCCCAACTCCCCAGCCGGGCCATCGACTGCGCCTGTTGCAGGTGGCGTTCACTGTTCTTGAGTCGCAGCTGCTGCTGTTTGATCTCGGTGATATCGGTAGCCACCGTCAACACCGCGCGCCCACCGGGGTCGGCATAGGGGCTCTTGGTGACATGAAACTGACGGGGCTGGCCGCTCTGATCCCACCACTGCCGCTCGGCCTCGAGGGACGTGCCTTGGCTGATCACCTGCTGATCTGATTGCAGAGCCCATTCAACCTCACTCGCGTCAGCGGCGAGGTCCGCCAGTTTTTGCCCCCGTGCCTCCACCGGTGTTATCGCTTTAAAGGCGGCGGCGGCGCGATTGAGGAGAAGACAACGCCCCAGCTGGTCTCGAACCGAGACCAGCTGGGGCATCATATCGATCAGTTGCTGCTGCTGCATCCAGCGCTGCTCGGCCTTGTGTAACAACGAATGGACCTTGGCGCGGATCTCATCGATGTTGAACGGTTTGCTAAAGAAGCCATCGCATTGGTTCCTGTAGGCCGCCTGCATGGTTTCGGTATCGGCCAACCCGG
The DNA here is from genome assembly GCA_041586735.1 of Motiliproteus sp. GTDB lineage: Bacteria > Pseudomonadota > Gammaproteobacteria > Pseudomonadales > Balneatricaceae > Motiliproteus. The sequence continues at coordinate 46,415 of JBFGZQ010000001.1, read as the reverse complement.
TCATCACCAAAATAGGGATAGCCGCCGTCAACGGTATCTCCTTGAGTCTGCGACAGACCTCCAGGCCATCGATACCGGGCATCCACAGATCGAGAATGATCAGGTCGGGCCGCGCGCTTTCGGCCAGCTGCAGCGCCTGCGCGCCGTCAGAGGCTTCGATCACCCCATAGCGTTCGGCGAAGAGTTCGTGGAGGATCTCCCGAGCGCTCGCATCATCATCGACTACCAGCAGAGTAAAACGCCGCTGTTCCGTATCCTGCTGTTCATCCATTACCAACGCCCTAAGGCCTCCCGCACCACATGTGTTGTTATCCGCTTTTCGAGGGCCCGCTAGGCTGCATCTGGGGTACGTAGATACCCCCTATACATCCATTTATTGCCTAAAAATCAATATTATAAAATATCTATAAAACAATATACAGCGCCTCAGGAGACCGGACCAGGGTAGAACGGCAGCTGCAAGCCTAACGACCCGATTCCAGAATAGCTGACCGAACCTCTAGCTATGGCTGCCTGGATAAGATGCTTGGAGCCGTATTTAGTATAATCATTTTAGTCTCGATCGACTGATATAGATAACCGCTGCACGCCCTGTGCTATCTTTCAAAAATTGTTCAGCTCTTTAAGTACCCCTTTAAGCATCCTTTTAAGCACCGAGTGAAGCACGATGCCAGACCGCCAGCGGCTCACAACAACCCTCCCCGATAGCCGCCCACCCGGTGACGGTGACACATTATCGACACAGTATGCCGCCATCGATCTGGGCTCCAACAGCTTTCACCTGATTGTTGCGCGGCTGGTTCAGGATGAGCTGCAACCGATCGACCGGCTGGGCGAAAAGGTCCAGCTAGCGGCAGGGCTGGACGCCCAGCGTCAACTGGACGAGGCGGCTCAGGCGCGGGGGATGGCGTGCCTGGAGCTGTTTGCACAGCGGATCGCGGGCATCCCCCGCGAGCAGATCCGCGTGGTCGGCACCAACACCCTGCGCGCAGCCTATAACCGGATGGCGTTTATCGAACCCGCCGAAGCCCTGCTCGACTGCCCGGTAGAGGTGATCTCGGGGCGCGAAGAGGCACGGCTGATCTATCTTGGCGTAGCGCACTCGCAAGCCGATGATGGCGATCGCCGCCTGGTGATCGATATCGGCGGCGGCAGCACCGAACTGATCATCGGCGAACGCTTTTCGCCCATCGAGCTCGAAAGCCTGCATATGGGCTGCATCTCCTACACCCAACGCTACTTTGGCAACGGCAAGCTCAGCGCCAAGAACTTCAACCAGGCGATCAACGCCGCCCATGTCGAGCTCCAGCGTATTCGCAAGCAGTACCGCAAATTGGGCTGGAGTGATGTTCTAGGATCCTCGGGAACGATCAAAGCACTGCTCGAACTGTGTCAATTCGACCCGACCGGCCCCCAGCATTTATCGCTGCTCAATCTGCATAAGCTCCAAGAGCGGCTGCTCGAATTCAACAGCATCGCAGAGATTCAATTTGCACAACTCAAACCCGAACGTGCCCAGGTGCTGCCCGGCGGCCTGGCGATCCTGATCGCGCTATTTGAGGCGCTGGAGATCAGCACCCTGCACTTTTCCGACGGCGCGTTACGCGAAGGCCTGCTATACGACATGGTCGGGAGACGCCAGCACGAAGATGTTCGTGAGCGCACCATCAATGCACTGATGCAGCGTTATCATGTCGAAACCGAGCATGCGTCAGCGGTGGAAAAAACCGCGCTGGCGTGCCTCGAACAGACGCCCTTCTGCGCCGCCAAGTACCGCAACCTACTCAGCTGGGCAGCACGCTTGCATGAAGTCGGGCTCTCGATCTCCCACAGTCAGTTTCAGAAACACGGTGGCTATCTGATCCAGCACTCCGACCTAATGGGGTTCAGCCAGAGCGAACAGCTGCAACTGGCGCTGCTGGTGCGCGGTCACCGGCGCAAACTGCCTCTGCAGGAGCTGGAGCAGTTTCGGCCGATGCGCCGTCAGGTGCTACTAGCCCTGTGTATGGTGTTGCGACTAGCGGTAGTGCTGAATCAGAGCCGCCTGCCCGAACAGGTACCCAGGGTGACGCTCAGCTATCACGAAGACCTTCTCGCGCTAAAATTCCCAAACGGCTGGCTCGACGAGCACCCGTTGACCCTGACCAATCTGGAGAACGAGGTAGAGTACCTAGGGGCCGTCGATTATCGATTGACGTTCAAATGATGCGGGAAAGGATACCGGCTAGGCTCACCCGGCACAGGCTCACCCGGCACAGGCTCGCCCTAGGCGCTGCTGTTATCAACACCGCCACTATCAGCCTCAGAGCGTGGTCAGCCGCCTAAGCTGCTCGGGAAAGATCAGCCCTAGGGCGATCAGCACCGGGAGTACGTAGAAGTAGGCTAGCATCAAGCCGCGGATCAGCGGTGGGGCATGCCGCAGCCCCATCAGTCGATCGATCACTAGCTGGCCCTTGATCGCCACCACCAGGCAAACAGCGATCACCACTCCAGCGGTCGGGTCGACCGATTCGGCGATCAAGGCCGACCCCAACGTCAACACCACCAGCACGATCCAGGCGCGCCGCAACAGGGTATCACTCAACAGCTTTTCTTTATCGTCCATCACCAATCCGCCTTATAAGCATTCATCAGCGCATCACATACAGCAGCGGGAAGATGATGATCCATACCAGATCGATCATATGCCAGTAACAGGCGGCGCCTTCCAGCCCTTCGTGCTCATCCGGGGTAAAGTGGCCCCAGTAAGTACGCAACCCCGCCCAGCCGATCGCACACATCCCCACCAGTACATGCAGCAGATGATTAAGCGTCAGGTAGTAATACAGGCTGTAAAAAATATCGGTACGCGAATCGAAACCCGATGCATGGTTCCACTGATATTCCCAGACCTTGACGGCGCAGTAACCCAGCCCACAGCCAATAGTGGCCCCCAGCCAGCGCAGACAGCGGTTGACCTTACGGATACGGATGGCTGCCATCGCCCGCGCTACACAGTAACTGCTACTGAGCAGCAGCAGGGTATTGATCACCCCGGCCCAGGTATTGAGCTTGGTGGGGCCTTCGGCGAACAGCTCCGGGTTATGGCTGCGCACCACCAGAAACGCCATAAAAAACAGCGCAAATTCGGTCACTTCGGCCCAGATCAGCACCCACACAGCGATGTTTGCCGGGGTCTGCCTGGATGCGGGTTCGAGTGTCGGCTTGCTGTCCGTCGCCAGCATCGCAGTCACTGCATCCGCACCCGGCTTTTCGATTCTGCTCACGATCAAAAATGCCCTTTTATCAACCGATCGATCGCCATCAGCGTCTCGCTGTCATCGGTTAGCGGTTGCGCCAGACAGACCTGACAGGCTTCGATAGCCGATAAGCCGGAACGGATCATCATCGCCGTATAGATCAACAACCGGGTGGAGGCCGCCTCTTCCAGATCATGGTCTTTGAGTCGGCGCAGGTCGTTACCCAGGGTGACCAGTTGTTGCACGGTCTGCTTATCCAAGCCTGACTCCTGACAGACGATCACCACCTCCTGCTCCACCGAGGGGTAATCAAAGCTCAGAGCCACGAAGCGCTGTCGGGTACTGGGCTTTAAGCCTTTCATCAGATTCTGATAGCCGGGATTGTAGGAGATCACCAGCATAAAATCGGGGTGCGCCTGGATCAACTCACCGGTACGCTCGATCGGCAAGATCCGCCGGTGATCCGACAGCGGATGCAACACCACGGTGGTATCTTTGCGCGCCTCGACCACCTCGTCGAGATAACAGATACCACCTTCGCGCACCGCCCGGGTCAGCGGACCGTCCTGCCAATAGGTACCCTCCGCGCCGATCAGATGTCGACCGACCAGATCGGAGGCGGTCAGATCATCGTGACAGGCGATGGTATGTATCGGCCGGCCCAGCTGTTCGGCCATATGCTCGACAAAACGGGTCTTTCCGCAACCGGTTGGCCCCTTAATCAGCACCGGCAACTGGTTGGCTGCCGCCGTCTTGAAAATCTCAACCTCCCGCCCCTGAGGCAGATAGGGGTTAGCGCGGGTCATGCTGTTATTCATCGGGTATTCCTCATCGGGCGCCGGGTCAGTTCGAGCGCCGGGACAAAAATAAAATCTACAGTCAGGCGCGAGTGCCCGTCAGGTTGAGATAGAGTCGCGGTAGCAGGATCGGCAAGCGCGCCAGATCACTCACCACCGCGAAACCTTGATCACCAAACAGATAGGGCAGGTAATCATTACCCTGCTCATCGATGGTGACGCAAAACGGCTGCAGCCCAGCCTGCTTAGCCTCTAATACGGCTCTACGGGTGTCTTCGACCCCATAGCGGCCTTCATAACGATCGATATCGTTGGGTTTGCCATCAGACAGAATCAGCAGCAGGCGCTGCTGCGCCTTCTGCGAGGTTAAAATGGCGCTGGACTGACGAATCGCGGCCCCCATCCGGGTATAAAAGCCCGGTTTAACCGCCAGAATGCGGCCGCGAGCCTCATCGCCATAACGCTCATTAAAATTCTTCAACAACTGGTAGCGCACCTGCTTGTTCTTCACCGACGAGAAACCATAGATAGCGAACGGATCCTGGGTGGCCGACAACGCCTCGGCAAACAGCAGCATCGAGTCACGTATCAGATCGATCACCCGTTGATCGCCATTGATACCGGCGTCAGTGGACATCGATAGATCGGCTAACAGCAGACAGGCCAGATCGCGGTGCGGCTGGTTACGATCCAGATAAAAATTCTGCTGGGTCTGATTGTTCGACGGCAGGGTCTTGAAATCCATCCAGGCATCCAGGTCGATCTCATCACCCTGCGGCTGGCGCTTCTGCAGTCGCAGCTCGGGACGCAACAGGCTGAAACGATTTTTCAACACCCGAGCCTGGGTGCGCAGCGCCTCCGGAATCGGTGCAGGCAGTGCATCATCGGCCAGCATCGGCTGCAGCAGACAGTAATCCTCGAGCAACACCTGCTTGCGGTAATCCCACTCTGGCAGTCGAATGCCATCCCCGACCGGCAGATCATCGTGTTGCGCCGCGGGCAGATCCATATCGAACTTAATCCCCGCCGAACCCGCCCGTCGCTGTCGCGACAGCGTGATAACATCCAGGTCTTCGGCGACGCCATTCAGATCCTGATCCAGGTCTTCCTCCTGGGGACGATCGAGCGCCACCTGCTCAGTCCAGCTGAACAGCGACTCCAGCTTGAACACCAGCAAGCCATCAGTTTCTTTACCGTCATCGGTACGTTCGGCCTGTTTGCGCCCCCCTTCGGGGGTTTCCATGGCCGTACCGCCTTCGCCCTGATCATCCAGGTTGTCCTCCGGAGCGCAGGCAAAACTCTGCAGGGGTGCAGGATAGAGCCACAACACCACGGGCAAAGGATCGCCTTTGGCCCGCGGCAACGCGTCGACACTGCCCGGTTCACGGATCGCCTGCTGGATCACCGCCTCCCGCTCACGTTCGGCGCCTTTTAAGCTGCTGAGTAACGGACGCATCGCCAGCGTTGCGGTCGCCAGCCGTTGGTAGCCTGCGACCAGCCCGGGACGCTGCCGTAACAGTGCCAACGTGGCCTGCTGGTTGTCAGTTAGCCAATGGCGGACCTGGGGTTGCTGCGCCGCCAGCGCGGTCAGCCAGAAATAGAGCGCTTCGTTGAGTTCGGCATCCTCAAAACAGGCCAGGCTCAGCGGCAGCTTCAAGCTGCGATCATCTTGCCAGCACACTGGAAAACGTCGATGGGTACCGGCAACCCGTTGCGCTAGCTTGCGTCGGGTAGCAAAGCGACGCTCATCAGCCCCCTCGACACTTTTTCCCGGCTCGCCGCCCAGTGCCCGGAAGTAGGTCGCCAGCTGTGACTGCAGAGTCGCCAGCTCGACCCGCGCAGCGCCAAAATCGCTACGGGCTTGACCGGTGATCAGCTTATGCCAGACCTCGCCTACAAATTCTTCCATTTAGGGATACCACAACCTTTATTCGGGTTAACTATTTAGACTTAACTATTTAACTATTTAACTATTTAACTAGGGTTAACAGTCATTCATGATCCTTAACCACAGCCAGCACTCAGTGCGCCTGGTCGCTATACGTAGGCAGGCTGCGTGCCTCTGCTTTTTCAGCATGTGGGTCATGCTCAGGTGCGCTGCTATGTTTCATCTCGCCGTGGTGCATCGCAGCCATCCCCGGCGTGTCCGTTTGTTCTGGGGCACTGGATCTAACCTGCGCCTCAACCTGCAGCTCGCCGGCATGCTCAAACGTCAGGGTGATCAGCACCCTGTCACCGTTGTTCGGATGATGGTGCAGTTGCTGCAACATCAGATGGTATTCACCGCTGCGTAGCGATAGTTGCTGGCCTGCCGGTATCACCAGCGACTCAACCCGCTGCATCCTCGCCATACCGTCAACCTGTTGGCTGAGATGAATCTCGACCACTCCGGCCATGGCCGTTGTTGCCGCTAGCAAGCGGTCATCCTGCTCGCCAGGGTTATGGATCGTCATATAGGCGCTACTGACACGCGACACCGCAGGCAGGGCTCTCACCCAAGCCCCTTCAACCCGTATCCTAGCGTCGGCAGCCACTGCCGCAGCACTGATACCGCCCAGACCCAGCAACCCAGCCACGACCAGCGTTTTGACTAGCCGAGTCAGCACATCAGGGTGGATCATTGGCATGCTGTTACTCCTGTTTTAGTGATGCTATGTCGGCCCGCATCTGCGTAATCGGGGTACCGCTGAAGCACGTCGCACGCACTCTATCCTGCTTATCCAGCAGCTAGATCATCACGCTATGGCTATAGAATGTGCGTCTTCTGAATCTTGAATTTCTTGTAATCGATGCTCAGCTCGCGGTCGAGCCGCTGGCGCTGATCGGAGATCCCCATATAGCGCGGATCAACATATTCTAGATAGTTCTTGAGATGTACCGAAGTGTCATAATCAGGATCCACCGTCACCAATAACACCTGGATCGCATCGGAATCATCCTGGGTCAGGTTAGACAGATGTTCCTTATACGCTGAAAAATGTAGCGCTTAGACTTAACCGGGAGTCTTTACCCCCGGTAAGTGCGCCCTATATAAGCAGTGCAATATCCACTGCCGTGACGGCGGCCGCACAACAGCGACAGCCAAACCACGGCAGCAGACAAGCGCCGCTTAGGCCTTGGCAGACACAGCAACGACCTCTTTACTACCGACAAAGAAGCTGCACAGATAGGCGACCAGCCCGACCAAGAAGGCCAAGCCAAAGCCCAGCCGCACCCAGTAGAACGGGAAAAGCTTGGCCTGAGTCGACATAAAGCCCAGCGCTTCACTGTCATCCGGCAAACGCTGCAACGCCACCTGATAGCCACCGGCTACGGTCAGCGCCAGAGTGATCCCCAACATGCTGATACACATGGCCCAGAAGCCAAAGCGTTCGATTTTCTGCGCCGAGACAGGATTGCCCTGCGGACGACCGCGCATAATCGGCATCGCATAGGAGATGATAGTCATGACGATCATCGCATAAGCACCGAAGAACGCCAGATGGCCATGCGCCGCAGTAATCTGCGAGCCGTGGGTGTAGAAGTTCACCGGTGCCAAGGTATGGATAAAGCCCCACACGCCTGCACCCAAGAAGGCCATGACCGCCGTTCCCAGCGCCCAAGTGACGGCGATCTTATTGCCATGCTCGATACGACGGTTCTGCACCATGCGGAAAGCAAAGACTACCATCATGAAGAACGGGATCGGCTCCAGAGCCGAGAACACCGAACCCAGCCACAACCAATACTCCGGCTGCCCGATCCAGAAGAAGTGGTGACCCATACCGATCAGGCCGGAGATCAGCGCCATGGCGATAATCACGTACAACCACTTCTCGATCACCTCGCGGTCAACACCGGTCACCTTAATCAAGGTGAAGGCCAGGATCGCGCCCATGATCAGTTCCCATACGCCTTCAACCCACATATGCACCACGAACCACCAGAAGTACTTATCCAGGATCAGGTTGTCAGGGTTATAGAACGAGAACAGGAAGAACACCGCCAGACCGACCAGGCCGGTAATCAATACCATGTTGATAACGGTCTTGCGGCCCTTGAGGATCGTCATACCGACGTTGAAGATAAAGCCCAACACCACGACCACGATACCCAGCTTGGTAATCGTCGGCTGCTCCAGGAACTCGCGCCCCATGGTCGGCAACAGATGGTTGTAGGTAAGCTCCGCCAGCCGCGCATAAGGTACCAGCAGATATCCCAGGATAGTCGCGACACCCGCGCCAGCAAACACCCAGAACAGCACTTTAGCCAACAGCGGACTGTGCAGCTCGGTGTCGCTCTCCTCGGGCACGAGGTAATAGGTCGCACCCATAAAGCCAAACAACAGCCAGACGATCAGCAGGTTAGTATGCACCATGCGTGCCACGTTAAAGGGAATATAGGGAAACAGAAAATCCCCAACGATATATTGCAGGCCCATCACCAGGCCAAACAGGATCTGTCCAACAAACAGAACCAGGGCGAAGATAAAATACGGCATCGCCACCGCTTGTGATTGAAATTTCATGATGATTCCTTACCCCTGCTTATTTGGCGGCCAGCCGTTATCATCAACCCGACTGGTCCAGATTAGAAAATCTGACAGCGCATCGACATCCTCAGCACTGAGGTTGAATTGCGGCATCTTACGCCGACCCTCGGTCGGTAGCGGCTGCATCGCCATCCAGGCCTGCATAAACTGCTTAAAGGCCTGCTCACTGCCCTGGCCGTAACGGTCATAGACGTTGGCCAGCTCTGGAGCAAAGTAAGCGCCCTCACCCATCAAGCTGTGACAACCGATACAGTTGTTGTTTTCCCACAGATGCTTACCGTGCGCGACCGCCTCGGTAATATTTTCCCGATGATCGCGCTCAGGCAATCGATACATAGTATCGACGGTCAAGCCGACTAGCAGCAGCAGGAAGAACACCCCGCCGCCGTAATAAATATTACGCGCCATACTTTTATTAAAACTATCAGCCATGATGACCCCCTCCTGCGGCAATTACCGCAACCGACCTTGAATGCCGGAAAATAAATTGTTGCATATCTAGGCTCCTTTGCCTGAATAAAACCAGTGTTCAACGCAAGGTAATACAAACTCCGTGCCAAGTATTTATTCGTTATTTAACAATAGATTAAAAATCAGGTTGTAATAATGACAGCAGTCTGTATGCTGTCGGTCAAACAACATTGGTATCAACATGACAACATCAAGCTTCTTCGACACCCTGACCTCGATCGTCGCCGACCTGTCGCGCGACCTGCCCGCAGCGCAGCGCTATCGCAACCTGCTCGAAGCGCTACTGCAGCTATTTCCTTGTGATGCCGCAGCGCTGCTCAAACTCGAGGGTGAACAGCTACGACCTCTGGCCATCGAAGGCTTGACCCAAGACACCCTCGGGCGGCGCTTTGAGGTTGCCGAACACCCACGACTGGCCAAGCTGCTACGCGCCCGTACACCCCTGCGCTTTTCCACCGACACCCCACTACCCGACCCTTATGACGGCCTGGTTGCCGACCAGAATCTGCAGCTCCATGTCCACGATTGCATGGGCGCATCGTTGTATATCGACGATTCGCCCTGGGGCATCCTGACCCTAGATGCCATAGACCCGGGCTCTTTCGACGCCATCAATCCGATCGAGCTGCGTACCTTTATCAGCCTCACCGAAGCCACCGTTAAGGCTGCCGATCGCATGGATGCGCTGACCGCCAAGGCCGAACGCCAGCATCTGGTGGCACGCACGCTGATGGACGAAAAAGATTCAGAATCTGAGATGATCAGCAGCAGCCTGGTGATGACCAAACTCAAGCAGGAGATTGCCATCGTTGCTCAATCACATCTGTCGGTTCTGGTCCAGGGAGAAACCGGGGTCGGCAAAGAGCTGGTGGCCCGCCAGATTCATTATCAATCGCAACGCGCTCAAGGCCCACTGGTACAGATAAACTGCGCCGCACTGCCGGAAAGCTTGGCCGAAAGCGAACTGTTCGGGCATATCAAGGGTGCTTTTTCCGGCGCTAGCACCGACCGCGCGGGAAAATTTGAGATTGCCGACGGCGGCACCCTGTTTCTGGATGAGATCGGCGAGCTACCGCTGAGCATTCAGGCCAAGCTATTACGCGTATTGCAGAGCGGTGAGGTGCAGCGGGTCGGCCGGGACCAACCGCTGCGGGTAAATGTTCGTATCGTCGCCGCCACCAATCGCAATCTGCAGCAAGAGGTCAGTGCGGGACGCTTCCGCGCCGATCTCTACCATCGCCTGAGCGTTTATCCACTGCTGGTGCCGCCGCTACGAGAACGCCAGCAGGACATCTTACTGCTGGCCGCCTATCTGCTCGAATCCAACCAGCGCCGACTAGGCGCGCAGGGACTGCGGCTGAGTGAAGACGCCAACCAAGTACTGATCCGCTACCCCTGGCCCGGCAATGTCCGCGAGTTGGGCCACCTGCTCAATCGCGCAGCCCTCAAAGCGATCACCAGCCAAGGGCGCAACAGCCGTACTATTATTATCAGCGCGATTCATCTTGGGCTAGACGCCAGTGACTGGGATGTACTCGCACTCGACAGCCCAGCCCCCAGCTTATCAGGGATAAGCGCGAGCCAACTCAGCGCTACCAGCCTCAAGCAGGCAACCGAGCTATTCCAGCAGCAACTGATTACCGCCACACTGCAACAGCACCAGGGCAACCAGGCCGCCGCTGCGCGCCAGCTGGGCATCCACCGCAGTAATTTCTACCGCCTGCTACAACGCTACAACCTCAAGCCGAGCTAAACTGCTCAGTATCCGAATTTGGACAGCAGACCATACTGAGCATTCACCGGCTCGTCACCCTCAATCCGCTGGGTACGACTATAGGAGCCATCGGTATGTAGGTCCCAGGCCTGGGTATTGTCCTGCAGGTACAGCTCAAGATCCTTTAACGCCCGCTGCGCCAGCTTGGGTGCCAATATTGGGAAACAGGTCTCGACCCGGTTGAGCATATTGCGCTCCATAAAGTCCGCACTGGAGCAATACACCTGCGCATCGCCGTCATTACAGAACCAGTAGAGCCGGCTGTGTTCCAGAAAACGGCCAACAATGGAACGCACCCGAATGGTCTCCGACACCCCTTCGATACCCGGTCGCAGACAGCACATGCCACGCACGATCAGATCGATCTCAACCCCGGCTTGCGAGGCCTTATACAGCGCCTTAATCAACCGTGGCTCGGTCAGGCCATTGAGCTTGAGAACGATACGCGCCGGCTTGCCATCCTTGGCATGACGCGCCTCATTAGCGATCATATCCAGCATGGCCTTGTGCAGGGTAAAGGGGGCATTCAATAACCGCTTTAACCGCAGAATCTTACCCATGCCGGTGAGCTGCTGAAACATTTTCTGCACGTCGCCACCCACCTCCGGATCGCAGGTCAGCAGGCTGTAATCGGTGTAGACCCGCGCATTACCGGAGTGATAGTTACCCGTGCCCAGATGGACATAATTAACGAATTTACCCTCCTCTCGACGCACGATCAGTGCCATCTTGGCATGGGTTTTATAACCCACCACGCCATAGACCACCAGCGCGCCCGCCTCTTGCAAGCGACTGGCTAGCGCCAGGTTATTGGCCTCATCAAAGCGCGCCCGCAGCTCGATCACCGCGGTGACCTCTTTATTGTTGCGCGCCGCATCCACCAGCGCGGTGACGATCTCGGAATCGGCGCCGGTACGGTACAGGGTCTGGCGAATCGATAGCACCTGCGGATCACTGGCCGCCTGGCGCAGCAGATCCAACACTGGAGTAAAGGACTCAAACGGATGGTGCAGCAACAGGTCGCCCTGCTTAAGACAGTCAAACAGATGGCTTTTGCCGCGCAAGCGCTTCGGCAACCCCGGACTAAAAGGCGCATATTTCAGTTCGGGGCGGTCGAGCAGGCTCGTGACACTCATCATCCGGGTCAGGTTGACCGGCCCGGATACCCGATAGAGCTCATCGTCGGTGAGGTTGTAGAGGGCCAGCAGGAAACGCACCAACGCCTCAGGGCAGGTCTCGGAGACCTCCAGCCGTACCGCGTCGCCGTAATGGCGACTATGCAGCTCACCCCTGAGAGTGAGCGCTAGATCTTCAACCTCATTCTGATCAAAATCCAGGTCGGCATTGCGAGTCAGACGAAACTGATAAGACCCTAAAACCGTCATCCCGGGAAACAGTTCATCGGCAAACTCATGGATAATTGACGACAGAAACACCAGGTTATCGACATTATCCGGACACAGATCCTGAGGCAGTTTAATCACCCGAGGCAGTGAACGCGGCGCAGGAATAATCGCCATCCCACTGTCACGGCCGAAGGCATCTTTACCATCGAGCTGGACAATAAAATTGAGACTCTTATTGACTAAGCGCGGAAACGGATGCGAAGGATCCAGGCCCAGCGGGCTGATAACCGGCTGGATATACTCATCAAAGTAGCCCTTTATCCATAAGCACTGGGGATCGCTCCATTCATGACGGCGCAAGAAAAAGATGTTGTTTTCATTGAGCGCGGGCAAGAGGACCTCGTTGAGGATTTTATACTGGCGATTCACCAGCTCATGGCAACGGCCACAGAGCTCCTGCAGCACCGCCTTGGGGTGCATGCTGTCAGCACCGGACTGTTCACGACCAAACTTAAGCTGATGGCGCAGCTCCGCCACTCGGATCTCAAAGAACTCATCCAGATTGCTGGAGAAGATCAGTAGAAACATCAGCCGCTCCAGCAACGGGTGGCTCTGATCCAGCGATTGATCTAACACCCGCCGATTAAACTCTAGATGACTCAGGTGGCGATTAATGTAGTAGCTGCTGTCATTCATCTCAGGAGCTTCTGCCGCGGGGGTCACCAGCAACGGCAACAACTCCAGCTCGATACTAGGAGCGCTGTCCAGCAACACCTCTTCATCGGGCGGCAGACGATCGGCAACGCTCGGCGGTTCGCCGGCCAAAACAGCCGCCGCCTCGAGCGGATCGCTGATGACGTCTTTGACTCCCGTGCGCGCCAAGGTCTCGTCGGCCGCCTCCATAACGGCATCGGCCGGGCCTGTTGCGCGCTTCGCATTTTTTCTTATCACACCGCCACCCTCACTGATTTAATCCTTACCCAAGTAAGCATAGAACTCCGCCAACGCTGGCAGCTGTAACCACATCCTGCTGATCGAGACCTACGCCGACTACTCCGCAGCGGTTGGCGGCTTGCGTGCCCCGGCATCGGTCTGTGCCTGCCGCAGCATGGCGATCCCCTTTTTACGCTGCGAATGGACCAGATCGACCTTTAACCGCAACGCCTCTCGGCGATCGGCATTGAGTTCATGTTCGAGCTCGGCCAGCATACTCTTCTCTTTCAACCGCAGCTTTTCCAGCACCTCGCTCAACGCTGCTTGCAGCTGGTGATTGTTGCGCAGATCCTCATTAAAAATGGCACGAATGCGATCCACCAGCTTTTTAGTTTTCACACTACCCTCCGTGCCTGCTCGGCAGCCCCGAGAATGTCCTTAAGTTCGGCATCATCCAAGGATAGCGCTCGCTCTATCGAGCTGCGCTTACGCTCCTTGTCCGTAAACAGCGTGGCCGCCATAGCCAACAAATTCGAGTGAATATCAGCCACATAGGCGGAGTCATTGATTAATGAGCTGCCCATCTGCGGGCTGATATGGCCTTCCCGTATCAGCTGATAGTAGCGTAGGCTCTGTTTTTGATCCCACTCCAACAGCGACAGTCGGATCTCGTCTAGACCCAACAGTGAACTCTCAGCGGGATTGTCGCTGCGCACCTGCTCCAAGCGCCGCAGCAGGAGCGCCACTCGAATACGCAAATAATTATATTCCCGGCGAATATGGTAATTATCCGATAACAGATAACGGAGCATATTCTTTTGTAGATGCTTACAGGCTTTAACCGCCTCGACGATATTGGCATTGGCATCCCGCATCCAGTGCAGCGTGCCAGACTGCTGCTCTTTCCAGGTAAAAGCCGCCTCACTGATAAAGGCGATGATGGCGCTGAACAACCCCTTTATTCGACGTTGATAGAGGTCATCGATATCCACCCGGACAATCTTATTTTGAGCGTTGAGCGGCTTTTCCAGATCGATATCCGCGAACACCTGCGCCTTACTCATCCCCAAGCCACTAATAATAATATCTCTAGCGTGATCATAGACCCGCTGGGTCTCCTGGCGCACCGCCTCTACCGCCGTATCTGGAAACTGCACCGCCGAGGCGACAATATATTGCGGCTGGTCAATATCCACCACATCGTCTTTGATTACCCGGTTCAGCAGTATCACCATCTGTTTGATCAACGGCAGCATCAGTATCACCCCCAGCATATTAAACAGGGTATGAAATACCGCCAGCTTCAGGCTGTAATTATCGGCGACAATACCCAGCCAGTGACTGATCTCATCGACCGCCAGCACCAGAGGGCTGATCAACGCAATCGCCACCACCCCGGTAACAACATTAAAGAGCAGATGCGCGCCCGCCAGACGCCGTCCCTGAGCATTGGAACTGATGGCACTGATAATAGCGGTAACGGTGGTGCCGACATTGGCACCGATCGCCAGCGCCAAGGCATTTTCATAACTGATCTGCGCCGATGACAGCGCGGTAATGATCAGCACCAGAGTAGCGTGACTCGACTGCATCACCACCGTCGCCAAAATACCGACCGCGGCATAGAGGAACAACCCTCGATAACCAGACACCGCGTAGGCGGCCAGATCAAAGCTGTCCTTGAACGCGTCAAAGCCCTCTTTTATATAATGGGTACCCAGAAACAGGAAGCCCAGCCCCATCAACACATAGCCGAGTCCCTTCAGGTGCGAGACTTTCTGAAACAACAGGATCACCCCGAACACCAGCATCGGCATGGCGTAGGCCGACAGTTTCACTTTCAGACCCAAGCCTGCCACCAGCCAGGCGCCGGTGGTGGTGCCCAGGTTGGCACCAAAAACAATACCGATCCCCTCGGTTAGCCCCAGCAGCCCCGCACTCATAAAAGAGATAGTGATCACCGAGACCAGGGTACTCGACTGCATCAACGCGCTGCTCAGCAGCCCAAAGCCCAGGCTCTTCCATAGCCGATCGGTGGAACGCTTGAGCACTTTTTCTAACACCCCACCAGAAAACGCCCGAAAACCCTGCTCTAGCGACAGCATGCCAAACAGAAAGATCGCCACACCCGCAGAGATCGCTTTAAAGTCGGGGCTGATCCAGAAACCATAGGCCAGCAACAAAAAAATAGCAGGGAGTACGATTTTACGCAGCATATACAGCGATCCGGTCCGTCAGGATGATTGATATTTCTATAGGCTTTCTTTGCAATCTCAGCCAACAGTTAGTTATGCCGTAAATATCTCTATAAATACAATCTTATTGGGATAAAATACCCGCATGAAAAACCTCCTAGTTATAGGTATTCGTGGCTACCAGTGGCTGATCAGCCCAGTGCTGGGTAATAATTGCCGCTATTACCCCTCCTGTTCAAGCTACTGCATCGAGGCGATAGAGATCCACGGCCCTGTTCGTGGGCTCTACCTTGGACTGCGCCGCCTGCTGCGCTGTCATCCGTTGACCCGAGGAGGCATCGATCTGGTGCCGGAAAAACCCTGCTGCGGCCCTAAACCCGAGAAATCAGCGCACTAACCCAGAGACGCTACATGTTTACCACCACCACCGTTATCAGCGTCATTCTTGTGTATATGGCCGTTCTTTTTGTGGTCGCCCTGCTGGTTGAACGCACTAACGCCACTCGGGTACAGCCCCACACCCCCAGACTGGTTTACGCCCTAGCCATCACGGTTTACTGCACCTCCTGGACCTTCTATGGCAGCGTTGAATTTGCGGCTGAATCGGGAGCTCTGTTTTTTGCCATTTACATCGGCGCGATTCTCGCCGTTCTAACCTGGTGGAAAGTCCTCCGGCCGATGGTGCGGATCAAAGAGGCCTATAACATCACCAGTATTGCCGACTTTATATCGGCTCGCTATAACCGCTCACAACTGGTGGCGGTACTGGTCACCCTTATTTCACTGATCGGCATCGTCCCCTACACCGCGCTGCAGCTCAAAGCCGTCACCCAATCCTTTACCGTGATCACCGCATCCGCATCCGGCAGCGATATCAGCCAGCTTGCTGGACTACTGGTTCCGCTGATGATGATCGCGTTCACCATCCTGTTCGGGGCCCGCAAACTCGACGCCTCTGAGCGCCACCTAGGGGTGATGACGGTGCTGGCCGTCCAGGGGGTCGTCAAGCTGCTGGCGTTTTTAGCCGTCGGGGTGTTTGTCAGCTACGGCCTGTACGACGGTCTGAATGATATCGTCGCCCAGAGCGATGCAGCGGGCCTCCGCCAGTTAACCCAGATCGATCTCCCCGAGAGCGCCAGTATGCTGGATGCGCTCACCCTGGTGGTGCTCGGCGCGGTATCCATTCAATGCCTGCCGCGCCAGTTTCACGCAGCCGTCGTGGAGAACACCTCTGAACGACATATTCTCACTGCGATGTGGATCGTGCCCCTGTACCTGGTGCTGATCGGCATCTTCGTGCTGCCGATTGCCGCGGCGGGAGCACTGCAGGGACTGCCCCGCGCCGACGCAGGGTTCTTCGTCCTGTTACTACCGCAGAGCGCAGGCGTTGACTGGCTAGCACTGGTGGCCTTTATCGGGGGTTTTTCTGCTGCGACCGGTATGATCATTCTCAGTGCGATGACGCTATCCACAATGGCCACCAACCACCTACTGATGGTGGCCATCGAGCATATTAAACCGCTGAATTTTCTGCGCAGCTATCTACTGCAGTGCCGCTGGCTGATGATTGGACTGATCATCAGCAGTGGCTACTGGTTCTCGGTCATCTTCAGCGATGGTTATATGCTAGCGACGATGGGGATGATCTCTTTTATCGCGGTTTTTCAGTTTGTGCCGGTCATGTTTGGCAGCCTGTTTTGGAAACGCGGCAACCGGGCAGGGGCGATAGCAGGCCTCAGTGCCGGTTTTCTGCTGTGGTTTTACACCCTGGTACTGCCTGCATTCTCAGGCCATGGTTTAGCACCCGAGCTGTTATCCCAGGGCCCATGGGGGATCAGCTGGCTTCGACCACAGCAGCTACTGGGCCTAGAAGGGCTATCGCCAGTCAGCCACAGCGCACTCTGGTCACTGCTATTTAATCTCGGTTTCTATCTACTCGGATCCTGGCTGCACAGCCCCTCCAAGATTGAGCGCCGTCATCGCAATATATTCATGAACGCCTTGGTCGCCGGTAGCACCCAGCACCATGGCCGAGCAACGGGGCTGGATGCCTATATCTCCGCCACAGACAAGATCCAGGAAGCTACCCAGTTGCTGCAAGAATACTTGCCACAAGCGGCTTCCAAATCCAGCGTTCAACAGCTCACCGAAGAGCTCCATATCGACAGTAAAGACTACCTCACCATCATCGAACTACTGGAGTTTCACCGAATGCTTGAGCACGCACTATCAGGCTCCATTGGCAGCGCCAGCGCCCACCAGGCGCTAGCGAAATCGATTCGCTACTCGGAGCGTGAAACCCGTGATCTGCAGTCCATTCAAAGCCAGATCCAACATGAGCTCCAGGGGCAGTCGGAGCCACACAGCTCGCACGCTGCTATACCGAGCGGCGATAACCGAATCTCGGTGATCGAAAAGCTCCAGACCCAGATCGACGAATTGAGTCAAGCGCAAACCACCCAACAGCAGGTACTGGAAAAACTCCAGCTACGCTTAGAAAAAAGCGATGAAAAACTGTTTGAACAGCGGGTGGTCAATCAGCGTCAGTTACAAGAACTCGAGGAGTTACGCCAACAGCTTAAGGGCTAATGCCGCTGCTAATCAGTCCAGATCATGATGACTGCCATCACAGTACGGTGCATCTTCGGTATGTTTACACAAGCAGAACTTATATTGCTGCTTACGCTCAACGGTGAACGCCAGCGGTCTGAATCCAGTACCGCGATGGGAGCCATCACAAAAGGGCTGCGTCTGCGAGCGACCGCAACGACAATAAAAGTATTCGCCGGGCTCCAGCTCCAGATAAATCGGCCCACGACCGGCAATGACGACATCAGACATAATACTCTCCGTGATGGGTAACGCCTCTAGTGTAGCCATAACGACTCAGTACGACACGAGAAGCTCGGCGATAACGCATAGCACCTCCGCTCCATTTTACTTGACCACTACACAGCTATCGCTTCAATAACCTAGCGACAACTGTTATAACTCCTTGAAACAATCCTATCTCACAATAAGCTAATACCTCATTGGGTTATGGATATAATCAATCTACCTAACGAAAAACTCAGCCACAGGACTTTGAGTATGAGCGCCATCTTTTCTGACAACTCCCTCTCCATCGGCAAGACCCCGCTGGTGAAAATAAACCATTTTGGCAACGCCAACATCTGGGCCAAGATTGAGAGTCGTAATCCCGCCAGTTCGGTGAAATGCCGCATCGGCGCCAGTATGATCTGGGATGCCGAAAAGTCTGGCAAGCTCAAGCCGGGTATGACTATCGTTGAGCCAACCAGCGGCAACACCGGCATCGCCCTGTGCTTCGTCGCTGCGGCACGCGGCTATAAGGTGATCTTGACCATGCCGGCTACCATGAGTATCGAGCGCCGCAAAGTAATGAAGGCTCTGGGCGCTGATATTGTCCTCACCGAAGGCCCCAAAGGGATGAAGGGCGCTATCGACAAGGCGCAGGAGATCGTCAACGCCGACCCCAGCGCCCACTTTATGCCGCAACAGTTTGAAAATCCCGCCAACCCGCTGATCCACGAACAGACCACCGGGCCAGAGATCTGGGAGGACAGCGATGGCCAGATCGATATTCTGGTCTCAGGTGTAGGTACCGGCGGTACGCTTACCGGTGTCTCTCGTTATATCAAACAGCAGCAGGGCAAAGCCATCACCTCGGTGGCGGTAGAGCCGGAAGCCTCTCCGGTCATCAGCCAGCAACGCAGTGGTCAGCCACTCCAGCCCTCGCCACATAAGATCCAGGGCCTCGGCGCCGGCTTTATTCCCAAAAACCTCGACCTGACGATGGTCGACCAGGTGGAGCTGGTCAGTAACGAAGAGGCTATCGAATACGCCCGTCGGTTGATGCGCGAAGAGGGTATCCTGGCGGGAATCTCCAGCGGGGCCGCACTGGCTGCCGCGGTAAGAGTCTCGCAGCAGCCTCAGCATCAGGGTAAAAACATCGTCGTAATTCTGCCCGACTCCGGCGAGCGCTATCTGTCCACCATACTGTTCGACGGCATGTTTTCGGATAATGAAAACGTCCAGTAATCCAGCTTAGCGCTGTGCAGGCCGCTGTCCCTAAGCCTGCACAGCCGCTGGCGATGACTGAGTAACCTGTCCACGGGACTCGTACATTAGCCAATGGCTGATCTGCATCAACTCTTTAGCCAAAGGGTTCAGATACACTCAGCCGCTCTCACCCTTGGCAAGCCGCGTGTTAATTTGAGACCCACCGCCATGACCTTTCCTGTCAGAATCACCACTATCTACGCGGTATTTGCCACGCTCTGGATCAGCCTGGCTGACCAGGCAGTCGAGAGGCTGTTTACCGATAACAGCATCCATATCCAGCCCTATATGGACTGGATATGGATATTTTTTTCCAGCCTATTGATCCTTATTTTATTGAGCCGCGAACTGCGCAAGAGTCATGCGGAACACACTAGGTCTGCCACCAACAGC
Organism: Motiliproteus sp.; assembly: GCA_041586735.1. Classification (GTDB taxonomy): domain Bacteria; phylum Pseudomonadota; class Gammaproteobacteria; order Pseudomonadales; family Balneatricaceae; genus Motiliproteus. Next base: position 26,656 of record JBFGZQ010000001.1, on the reverse strand, counting down.
CAACCACTCACCCGCCTGTCACAGCCGCTCAGTCATATGTCGACCCAGGAAGATATCTCGTTACCCAAGGCGCAAGAGCGCGAGATCAAGCACCAGGCCAATTACGACGCTCTGACCGAACTACCCAATCGCTTTTTGGCGATCGATCGCATGAGCCAGGCGATCAACTCCGCTATACGACACGATCAAACCGTAGTTGTTATGTTTATCGATCTGGATAACTTCAAACAGATCAACGACCACTACGGCCAAGAAAGCGGTGATCAGCTGATCTCTGTGGCAGCATCCAGAATCCAGCAAGCGATCCGCCAAACCGATACCGCCGCCCGCTTCGGTGGTGATGAATTTATGGTCATCCTCAACGATCTTGAATCCGCCGATGACGCCAGCCGAGTCGCCGAAAAAGTACTCTCGAAACTGGCGGCACCCTGCAACCTCGACGACAACAAAGTGCTTATTACCGCCAGCATCGGCATGGCGATCTTTCCCAGTGATGGCCAGGACCCCTATGAACTGCTGCGCCACGCCGATGCAGCCATGTTCGCGGCCAAGGATGCCGGCGGTAACCGCTATGCGTTTCATTCGACTGCCATCAACAGGTCCTCAGTCAAACGCATGGCGATCGAGAAAAAACTGCGATCGGCATTAGCCAACAATGAATTAACCCTGCACTACCAGCCGATTATTGAGCTAAAAAGCGGCAAGATTACCGCCGTGGAGGCACTGCTACGCTGGAACAATCCCGAGTTAGGCAGCATCCCGCCTGCGCAATTTGTACCGCTGGCCGAGGCGACAGGGCTGATTCTGGCTATCGGCGAGTGGGTGATCCGCACCGCACTCAGCCAACTTAAAAACTGGCACGACGCCGGACGGACCCACCTCAAATTATCGATTAATATTTCACCGAGTCACTTCGGCAGCCCCGATCTCAGCCGCACGATCACCCAGACCCTGGAACAGCTGCAGTTACCGGGTGAGTTACTGGAGCTTGAGATCACCGAAAGCGTACTGCTCAGAAATCAGGACGACAGCCTCAAAGCCTTACAAAAATTACGCAAGCTCGGTATCCGTATCGCTCTGGATGACTTTGGTAGCGGCATCTCTTCGCTGACCCAGCTAAAAAACTTCCCTTTCGACAGCCTCAAGATTAATCGCAGCGTTATCCATGCCCTGCTCGACCAGCCTCAGGATCAGGCATTGATCAAAGCGGCGCTGACGATGGCTCAAGGGCTAGGCATAGACACGGTAGCCAAGGGGATCGAGACCTCAGCACAGCTCGATTTTTTACGCCAACAGGGCTTGAGTACGATTCAGGGCCATCTGTATTCACCCGCCCTAGCGGCGCAGGCGTTCGAGCAGTACGATACCCAGTACAGCGCGCAGCAACCAGGTCCCTAAGGCTGTTTCTCTGATCCCGGGTCAGCGATATGCAAACGCTTCTCCAGCGCCGCACAGACACTGTGCATAAAGCGAATATCTTCGCTGTTCAGCTGCCCTAAACGCTCCTGCATCCAGCGTTGCAACTTGGATTGCGGGTCATAGCCCAGACTATCCGTTAACGCCGCACTGCGCTGGCGCAACACCTGCAGCTGCCCCTGCTGATCCTGACTGGGTTTGAGATGACGAAGACCTGCCTGCACCTCCGTGAGCGCATAGGCAAACAACATCACCGCCTGACCCAGATTGAGCGAGGGATAGGGGTTGGCCAGCGGAATCGCGCTCAACAACTGGCACTGTTCGAGCTCCTGGTTCGACAGCCCCCGATCTTCCCGGCCAAACAACAGCGCGACCCGGGTCAGATCCTCGGCTTGCTGCTCGAGGATCTGGCGCAACTGCTGGGGCTCGTAGACATCGCGATAACCGGCCCGCTGCTTGGCGGTCGTGCCGACGACTAGATCACAATCGGCCAGCGCGGAGCCCAGATCAGCAAACATCTGGACACCACCCAGCACATCTTCAGAGCCGTGCGCGACCCACCCCGCCGCGGGTTGCAGATGCGCCTGACTATTGACGATCCGCAACTGCTCGAAGCCCATGGTTTTAAGCGCGCGCGCGGCGGCACCGACGTTTTCCGGTACCTGGGGTTCAAACAACACAAAGATCAACTGCATGGGCTTTCCTTTACACGATTCCAGGGACGCTTTTACCCGATCTAGATCAATGATGCCAGCCCCGACTAACAGATAAGTAGCAAGACGCTGGTCGCAATACTTAAGCCATTACATCTTATCTATCACAACTCATCTATCAACCACGCCTAATCCGCCAAGCAATTGCCTAGATGGGCTCAAGGTGCTTGGAAAAGCGCCGCGACGCCCCTATTATCTGCGACTCCTCCCAGCAGCGAATGCGGTCAGACGATGAACACGGCTCCACTTCAGCAACGCTTTATGACCCTCAGAAGCAATAAAGCTTTTGAGTTATTTGTGGTAATGGTGATCATCGGCTCGGCGCTGCTGGTCGGGGTAAAGACCTACGACCTGCACCCCATGGCGCAGATCATCGCTATCTGGCTCGACCATTTGATCACCCTGATCTTTCTGATCGAGATCAGCATCCGTTTCCTTGGCGAGGAGCACAAGCGCGACTTCTTTAAAAACCCATGGAACATCTTCGACACCCTGATCGTGACCATCAGCCTGATCCCTATCGACAATACCGACATGGCGCTAGTGGCCCGGCTGGTGCGGGTATTCAGAGTGTTGCGGATGATATCGATCATTCCCGAGTTGCGGATGCTACTGAACTCGCTGATCAAGGCGCTGCCCCAGCTCGGTTATGTACTGCTGCTGATGTTTATCATCTTCTACATCTATGCCGCGATGGGCAGCACCCTGTTTGAAGAGATCAATCCCGAGCTCTGGGGTGATGTCACTATCTCGCTGCTGACCCTGTTTCGGGTCATGACCTTCGAGGATTGGACCGATGTCATGTATGAGACCATGACGGTGTATCCACTCAGCTGGACCTATTACCTCAGCTTTATCTTTTTTACCGCCTTCGCGTTTCTCAATATGGTGATCGGCATCGTCGTCAACGTCATGAACGATGAACACAACAAGGCGCTTAAACAGAAAGCCCTGGAGGCTCACGAACCGACCATCGAGGATATCTATCACAAGCTTGAAGCGCTGGAAGCCCTGCTGCAGAGCCGCACGCCAGCATCGGCGCCAACGCCAACGTGTCGAGAGCCCCAGGTCCAAGCCAGAGAGTGAACAACATAGCCCGGCCTGGCTGCTAGGCCTTTCTTCCCGGGCGCCAGGTTTAGACCACAACGCGCCCCTAGGCATCGCTAGCGAGCGGGTCGCCGAGAATTTAGCGTTCGCGACAGCTCCAAATTTTTCGCACTCAACCGCAGTGCCGTTGTTAGACTGCGCGATTACATCTTGCTAACCACCGGTTGAAATAGTATGGAAGAAATTGCTGGGATCATATTGGCGGCTGGGCGCTCCGGTATTGAATTGGCGCTGTTTATTTTACTGCCGATCATGATAGTGATGCTGACGATCATGCGTCTGCTAGAGGCCAAGGGGGTGCTTGGGGTCATCGTCAGAATCGCCGCGCCGCTACTCAAACCCTTTGGCATCCCGGGGCTGGGAATATTTGCCATGATTCAAATTCTGCTGGTCAGCTTTGCCGCACCGGTGGCGACACTGGCGATGATGGATCGCGGCGGGATGTCAAAGCGCCATATAGCCGCGACGCTGGCGATGGTTCTGACGCTGGCGCAGGCGAATGTGGTATTTCCGATGGCTGCGGTGGGGCTTAACGTCGGCGCAAGCTTGCTGATTTCGCTGGTCTGTGGCGTGATCGCTGCAGCTCTTTGTTACCATCTGTTTGGACGCACACTAGCCCCGGATGAATCCCCTCTGGCGGACAGGGAAGGGCCGAGCAATGAGAGTCCAACCGGGCTGTTGGCCATTATCAACCGCGCCGGTAAAGATGCCTTCGATATCTCCATAGGCGCGCTGCCCATGTTGGTACTGGCATTGGTTATCGTCTTTTCACTGCGTTCGACAGGGTTTATAGAGGCGCTCGAGCAGCTGCTTGCGCCTTTTTTTGCGTTGTTGGGAATGCCCAGTTCGGTATTACTACCCATCATTACCAAATACATTGCCGGCGGTAGTGCCATGATGGGGGTTACGCTCGAGTATATGGAGCAGGGCCTCATCGATGTGGACAGCCTTAATCGGCTGGCAGGATTTCTCATTCATCCCTTCGATCTGGCCGGCATCGCCGTACTGGTGTCGGCTGGGCGACGGGTAGCCTCCGTCCTGAAGCCCGCCCTCTGTGCAGCCCTGGTGGCTATCGCCTTGCGAGCCATTATTCATGGAGTGATTTTTTAACACAGCGGCGCTGTAAGACCGCGGATAAGATCCTGCCGCGCCCCTGCCCTATCGAGGGCCGAGACGCGGTGCCGATTTAGGCGAACTGATAGAAGGCGGCGCCTGCCACATAGCCCATCAGTGCCAGCGGCGTCATCACCTTCATGTACCAGAAGAAGTTGATCCGTTCCATGCCCATCGCCGCGACACCCGCAGCCGAACCGATGATCAGACAACTACCACCGGTACCGGCAGCGTAGGCCAGGAACTCCCACATCGAATGGTCGGTCGGATAGACGGCCATGTCATACATCCCCATCGCGGCAGCCACCAACGGCACGTTATCGACCACGGCGGATAACAGACCAATCAGGAAGATGATCAGATCGATATTGCCCACAGTCGAATCCAGACCCGCCGCTAGTGAGGCCAGCAACCCGGTGGCCTGGAGTGCGGCAACCGCCAACAGGATACCGAGGAAGAACAGCACGCTGGCCGAGTCGATTTTCTTGAGGATGGTGACAATATGCAGACCAGCATCGATCACCTCATCACGCTGATGTTTGTGCATCAGCTCACTGACCACCCAGAGCACCGACAGACTCAGCAACATCCCCATAAACGGCGGCAGATGGGTCAACGTCTTGAAGATCGGCACGAATAGCAAGCCGGCCATGCCCACCCCGAAGATCAGATTACGCTGGGCGAGGCTGACCACGAAGCTGTTTTTAGTTTCCACCGCTGTTGGGGTCGTAACATGCTGGCCACGCAGGGTGAAGGACAGAAAGCTCAACGGCACCAGGATGCAGATCAGGCTCGGGACAATCAGGCTGTGCATGATGCTGGTGGTGGTGATCTGGCCACCGATCCAGAGCATGGTGGTGGTGACGTCACCGATCGGCGACCAGGCGCCACCGGCGTTGGCGGCAATCACGATAATACCCGCGAAAAACAGCCGATCTTTCTGCTCGGCAATCAACTTGCGAATCAGCGAGATCATCACGATGGTGGTGGTCAGGTTATCCAGTGCCGCCGACATAAAGAAGGCGATCAAACCGATCGTCCACAGCAGTTTGACGGTATTGGTGGAGTTGATCCGATCGGTAATGATCGAGAAACCGCCGTAGGCATCGACCAGCTCAACGATGGTCATCGCCCCGAGCAGGAAGAACAGAATACTGGAGATTTCACCTAGAAATTCCAGTAACTGATGATGGCCAACCCAGGCAATGGCCACCTCGGCCGCCGTTTTGCCAACCTGCTGTTCGGTAAACCAGCTCGGCAGGGTAGCGAGGTCGACGATGGACCCGGACGCCAGAACGTAGACGGTCCAGCAGAGCACGCCGGTCATCAGCGCGGAGGCGGTTTTATCTACGTGAATATTATGCTCGGTAACGATGGCGATATAGCCGACGACGAACACCAAGCTTATTGCTATGAGTGCAAATGCCACAAAAAGTCCCCTTTAAAAAATCGATGTAATAGGCCTGCAGGAATGCCTATCAGGCCAGTAGCCATTAACCGAATTGCTGGGGAGGACCTCGGATCAGCCGCAGGCCAGCCATCGACGGCGTATGCTGAGCGCGACCTGTTAAGGAGTGAAACGAACGCTTTGCGGGATATAACCCATAATAGGGCGGCAGGACTAGCGGATCCTGGGAGTCGGTCTGCTCCTCGAGGCTGACAATCAGTGATTCGGCATCAAGCGTAACGATTTTGACGTTAACGCATTGCGCGCTCGAGTGTTGAACACAGACACTAAGCAACAGAGACAGCAGCAAAACGGTCGTTAATAGCAGACCTTTTTGCTGGAAAGCCACATCAGGGGTTGCTGAAATGTTCATTACACGCCTCAAAGGCACTGCCTAAGTAGATCCAGACCGGAGTCCACACAACCCGTCGGATTGTACGCCTAGGTTGAGCAAATTACTGTACGGCTATTGTGGAGTTACTCGATATGGTCCAGCCCCTGACAGGCCATCGCCACCGCCTTGAATACCGCGCGGCCTTTGTTGAGGGTCTCCTTCCACTCCAGATCGGCGAGTGAGTCGGCCACCACCCCGGCACCGGCCTGGATATGCAGCTGCTTATCCTTGATCACCGCGGTACGGATGGCGATCGCGGTATCCATATTGCCACTCCAGGACAGGTAGCCGACTGCGCCGCCGTAGACGCCGCGCTTGGTCGGTTCGAGAGAATCGATAATCTCCATCGCTCTGATCTTAGGCGCGCCGCTGAGGGTGCCGGCGGGAAAGGTGGCGCGCAGCACGTCGATGGCACTCAGCCCCGGTTTTAGTTTACCGGTGACGTTGGAGACGATATGCATCACATGCGAATAGCGCTCGATCACCATCTTGTCGGTCAATTCGACCGAACCGATCTCTGCCACCCGGCCCACGTCATTGCGGCCCAGATCGATCAGCATCAGATGTTCGGCGATCTCCTTGGGGTCGTCCAGCAACTCGCGCTCCATCGCCAGATCCTGCTCTTCGGTAATACCGCGTTTGCGGGTACCGGCGATCGGCCGCACCGTCACTTCGCCCTCTTCGAGGCGCGCCAAAATCTCTGGCGAGGAACCCACCACATCGAAGTCACCCAGGTTGAGCAGGTACATATAGGGTGAGGGGTTAAGGCTGCGCAACGCCCGGTACAGATCCAGTGGCCGTGCCTCGAACGGAATCGACATCCGCTGCGCGATCACCGTCTGCATCACATCGCCGGCCAGGATATAGTCTTTGATGCGCTCCACCGCCGCCTTGAAATCGGCCTCGGCAAACCCCGGTTTGAAGTCGGATTCCAACACCTGCTGGCGCGATACGGTCGCCGGCGTGGGTGGGATCGCATCACGCAGTTTCGCCACATGCTGATCCAGCTTAGCCAGTGCCTGCGCGTAGGCATTATCCTCGGCAGGATCGGCATGACAGATCAGCAGCAACCGACCGCTGAGGTTGTCAAACACCACCACCTCATCGGAGACCATCAACAGGATATCGGGGGTCCCCAGATCATCCTTGGGCACATTTTTCAGGCGCGGCTCGATGTAACGCACGGTGTCATAGCCAAAATAACCGACTAGGCCACCGTTAAAGCGCGGCAGCCCTTTCAGCTCCGGCACCTTAAAGCGACTCTGATACTGTTCGACAAATGCCAGCGGATCGGCCTGCCGCAGCTGCTCCACGACCTCACCGTCGGTCTCGATAGTAATTTCTTGGCCGAACACCTTCAGTACCGTCCGACAGGGCAGGCCGATGATCGAATAGCGGCCCCACTTTTCGCCGCCCTGGACCGATTCCAGCAGATAACTATAGGGGCCATGAGCCAGTTTCAGATAGGTACTGAGCGGGGTGTCCAGGTCGGCCAGCACTTCGCGCATCACCGGAATACGGTTGTAGCCTTGGCTGGCCAGTTCAGAAAAACGTTCGGGAGTCATGATCATTCCAACAACTTAGAGGTAACCTCAGTAAGTGCCCGGCAACCAGCGCGACAGCACTCAGGATTGATGAGTATTAGCGCTACTGACGCCATCGCTCAGGGCGAGCGCAATAGCTGTTTATGGATAGGCCTTGAAAACGCGATACGTTCAATGCAAACACCTGAAATATGACCAGAAAAGAGGGTTCAAAACGATATTGCAGACAGTATCATAACTACAGCAGCTCGGTCAGACAATCAACCAACCAATCGGGTTCGCAGGCGGCGACCGGTAACGGGTAGCTGTAGCCATAGCTGACGCAGGCCACCTTAACGCCCGCCGCGCGAGCAGCCTTAACGTCGGTCTCCGAATCACCCACCATCAGCGTGCGCGCCGCCGCGCTGCCAAAATGCGCGATACAGTGCTGCAGTGGCAGCGGGTGGGGCTTCTTGTGCGCTAAAGAATCGCCACCCAGTACTTTCTCAAAATAATCCTCTAAACCCAGCGCCGCCAGCAACGCCGCCAAAAAGCGTTGCGGCTTATTGGTGACCAGCCCCAGCGGAATGCCACGTTCGCGCAACTGCTCCAGGCAGCGACGCACCCCGGGATACAACGGCGTGTGCAGGTGGGCACAGTCGGCATAGGCTAGCATAAACAGCGCTAAGGCCTGCTGCTGCAGCGCCTCATCCAGATCGGCAGCGACCTCGCGGCTATCACTCAGCGCCCGATTGACCAGCAGCGCCGCGCCATTACCCACCCAGCCGCGCACCTTGGCTTCACCCGCAGCGCTGCGACCCAGTTGTAGCAGCATCCGATCCACCGCCAACGTCAGGCTCGGCACGCTGTCGATCAGGGTGCCATCGAGATCGAACAGCACCAGCTCGATCCCCTGCAACGGCCGAGGCCGCATCGGCGTCATCGAACGCCGGCCAACTGCGCGCGCAGCGCCGCAATCGTGGCCGCATAATCATCGGTGTTAAAAATAGCCGAGCCCGCCACGAACATATCCGCACCCGCGGCGGCGATCTCGGCGATATTGGCGATACCCACGCCACCATCGACCTCTAGGCGGATCTCACGGCCACTGGTGGCGATCAGCTCCCGAGCCTGTTTCAGCTTCGCCAGCGTCGAGGGGATAAACGACTGGCCGCCAAAACCGGGGTTTACCGACATCAACAGGATGACATCGATCCTGTCCAGCACGTGCTCCAAGCAATGCAGCGGGGTCGCAGGATTAAACACCAGCCCCGCTTTGCAGCCGCCATCGCGGATCAGCTGCAGGCTGCGGTCGATATGTTCACTGGCTTCGGGATGGAAGGTGATATAGCTGGCACCGGCGTCGATAAACTCGGAGATCATCCGATCGACCGGCTTGACCATCAGATGAACGTCGATCGGTGCCGTCACCCCGTGGTTGCGCAGCGCCTTGCACACCATCGGGCCGATGGTCAGATTCGGCACATAGTGGTTGTCCATCACATCAAAATGCACCACATCGGCACCGGCCGCGAGCACCGCATCGACCTCCTGGCCCAAGCGGGCGAAATCGGCGGACAGAATCGAAGGGGCTATCAAAAAATCGTTCATGGTCGGTCTCGGCTGGGCAGGCTATGGGTTGTTAGCTCTGGCTAACTAGGCGTTGCTCATTAGCACCGCCAACAAAGGCGCATATGTTAACCGAATCGGCCAAAATTTCAGCCCAAATCGCGCCTAATTCTCCGCCAATCGCTGGACAAAACGCTCCCTGGGATCGCCTAGCGATGCTCGGCATCATCGGCCGATGGCGGGTAAAGAGATGAGCCCTCGAGTGCTAGTCTGCACTTCTTGAGCGCTTGATCCGCTCATAAGCACCCTGAATCTCCTGAGTTTTCTCTTTCGCCAGCTGCTGCATCTCGGGCGGCAAGCCGCGCGCGATCAACTTATCGGGGTGGTGCTGACTCATCAACCGCCGATAGGCTTTTTTCAACTCGCTATCACTGACCTCAGACGCCACCCCAAGCACGGCGTAGGCCTGCTCTAACAGCTGCGGATTATTGGGATGGCCCTGTTGATGCGCCTGATAGCTCTGATCAGCATAGGCCTGCTCGGCCTGACAGCGGCGCAGGATCGCCTCTAGCTCTGCGTAGCTGATCTTCAACAATGAACAGACCTGTTGAATCACCTGCAGCTCCGCCTGGCTCACCGCGCCATCGGCAAAGGCCGCCTGCAGCTGAATCTCCACAAACATCTGCTTGAGGTTACTGCGATGGCGGACCAGCCGTGCCAGCACCTGCATCTGCGGGCCGATATCAAAATCCAGCTGTTTGCCTTGCGAGAACAGCGCCATCGCCAGCAGGCGCTTGTCTTCGGGCAGATTCATCCGCGCCATCACTTCACGGGCATAGCGAATCTCGCACTCAGAGACCCGGCCATCGGCCTTGGCGACCTTGCCCATCACCACGAAGGTCGCTTCGAAAAAAGCCTGCTGTGGACTCAGGGCACCGGTCTTCACCCCGAGCAGCATCCGCTGCAGGCTATAACCGATAAAAGCCCCGAAGGCCAGCCCGAACAGGCCGCCACTGAACACCCCGATTAAACCGCCAATCAGCAATCCGGTTCGGTTTTGGTAGATGCGTTCGCCCAGTTGCTGAGGGGTCATCCTGAAGTCTCCGTGGTCATGGTCGAGAAATGAATAGCGTCCGGTTGCAAGCGTTGCTCGAGCTGGGCGAGCCGTTGTGGGGTGCCGACATCGATCCAGGCACCAGGATAATGCTCGCCGCTGACCTGTTGCCGAGCTATCGCCTGACGCAGCAGCGGCCCCAACGCCTGGGCACCCGGGATACAGCCGGCGAACAGGCTTGGGCGCAACAGACTGATCCCGGAAAACGTCAGCCGGGGTTGCGCTTCGGCCATCACCAAGCCCTGCTGCAGGCCAAAGTCTCCCTGGCGGTGGTGGTCGGGATTATCCACCAGCACCAGATGGGCTTGGGTTGGCTGGCCTGCCTGTATCGCCAGGGTTGCGGGCAACCGCTGCAGCGGGTAATCGCACCAGATATCGCCGTTAATGAGCACGAAAGGCCGGTCATCCGCCTCAGCCAGCAAGGGTAACGCCTGCAGTACTCCGCCGGCGGTTTCCAACGGCTCGGCTTCGCGCGAATAGCGAATCTCGACCCCCCAGCGCTCGCCATCGCCTAACGCCCCTTCGAGCTGCTCACCCAGATGGCTGACGTTAATCACCAGTTCGCGAATACCGGCAGCAGCCAGACGCTCGATGCTGTGCACGATCAGCGGCTTGCCACCGACGGCGAGCAGCGGCTTGGGACAGCTGTCGGTTAACGGCCACATTCGGGTGCCCAACCCCGCGGCCAGAATCATCGCCCGCATGGCTAGTCCGAGCGCTCTAACAGACGCATATCGAACAGCCCGGTCACCGCCATCGCCGGCACGACCCGCTGCGTCAACCAGCTATCAAATTCGTGGTATTCGGGACAATGACCGGCGGCTTGGCGTAAATAGTTGATCGTACGCGGAATATCCTGCAGGTAGACGGGCTTGGCGTCACGAATATTCAGCCGTGCAAAGATCCCGATCGCCTTCAGATGACGCTGCATCCCCATCCGCGTAAACCACCCCAGAAACCGCTGCGGCGACACCGCCTCCATCAACCCGGTTTGCTGCGCCAGAGCCGCATAGTCGAGCGCCCAAGCTTCCACCTGGGACTCGGGCCAGGCGATATAGCAGTCACGCAGCAGTGACACCAGATCGTAGGTGATCGGTCCCATCACCGCATCCTGAAAGTCAAGCACCCCGGGTGCCGCAGCATCAATTACCATCAAATTGCGGCTGTGATAGTCCCGATGGACACAGACTTGCGGCTGCGACAGCGCCGAAACAATCAAGCTTTCGAACAGTGCATCCAGTAACTTCTGCTCGTAGCGGGTCAGCAGCATGCCTAACTGCTGACCCAGAAACCACTCCCGAAACAGCAGCATCTCCCGCAGCAGCAACGCCCTGTCGTAAGGCGGCAGCCTCTCCCCTAACACGCTGCGGCAGCGTTGAATATGGGTCAGGGTCTGCATCGCCTGGCCATACAGCAGGTCCGCGCTAGCGGCGTCGAGCCGATCCAGATACAGCAGATCACCGAGATCACCGAGCAGCATAAAGCCCTGCTGCAGATCTGCCAGATGCACCTTGGGCGCATGGATCTCTAGCGGTTCCCAGGCACGGGCGATATCCACAAAAGCCCGGCTATCCTCTTTCTCCGGTGGGGCATCGACCGCGATCCAACTAAGATGATGACTGTAAACGCGAAAATAACGTCTGAAACTGGCGTCACCCGACACCCTTTCCAGGCGCCAATCCGGATCCAGATCTATCCCCAGTTGGGTAAAGGCTGTTACAACCCAGTGTTGCAGCTGCTGCTGGCGTTGGTCCACGAGTGAGTTATCCAAATTAAATGATTTCCAGGTTCTGAGCGGATGCTTTATCATGCGCTGCGGTAGGCGTTATGGGCCGTTAATTGGGATCACCGCTGCCACTGCGCGCATCTTACAAGAAATCCACCACCTTCGGACAGGGGCTTTAGGTCCCCGCCGCTCAGTTTTGAGGGAGCCTAGCCACTCGTTATGCCCGTTTTAGTAACGTTTTTTCTACGCGGGCTGCTGTTGTGCGCGATGGTTTGCGCGCCCGCCATGACCGCACAGGCGGATCCCGGCGACCCGGCGCAACGGCCCGTTAGCATACCGGTTAAAGACCCGAGTCAAGTTCTGGCGCCAGCACCCGCTAGCGCGTCAACAACGATACCGACGCCCACACCGACATCAACCTCGGCAGCACTCTCTGAGCCGGTCGATGCCGAATGGCCATGCGCCACCGACGCAACGGACGCCGAGTGCCTAGCCGCGTCAACACCGCTACGTTTGCGTAGCGCAACCCGGGTCGGCATCAGGGTCAATCCAAGCGACAGCCAATACCGTGAGGCCTATCCCAACGGCTATGCCCAGCTGCCCACCGTCACCAGGCAACAGCTGCAAGCGCAGCATCAGTGGCAGCAGCACGCCCGCAAGGCATCGCATCCACAGGGGATTGGCTCAGCAGAAACTCTATTCGCCACGGCGCCCTTTGCCTTTTTAGACTGGTACCCCAACCCGACTGGGATCTCACCCCTGTCGCACTGCGGGGGCAGCTATATCCAGCCCAGCTTCGATTTTAATGATAGCGCCCTGCCAGACAAGCAGCAGCCGGTCTATATCGATGCGGACGCTAGCCGCACCCTGAGCAACAGCACCACCGAACTCAGCGGTGATATTTATCTACGCAAAGGTGACCGCCAAGCGCGCAGTCAACAGGCACGCCTCGATCATCGCAGCGAAATCGCCGAGATGAGTGGCCTGGTACAGTTCCGCGACCCCGGCATGCTGTTGCTGGGCGAACGCGCCGAGGTCGATATGGGCAACGATCAAGCGGTGATCGAGCAGGCGCAGTTTGTGCTCCATGATGCGCATCTGCGTGGCTCGGCAGAGAAGATCACCCGCCGCAATAACGGCGACCTGGTCATCAGCCAGGGTGCCTATACCCGCTGCCCGCCCGGTGACGAGTTCTGGAGTCTCGGCGGCCAGGAGATCGTATTACACCCAAGCACCGGCTTGGGCGAGATCACCCATGCCACCCTACGACTGAGCGAAGTGCCGGTATTCTATGTGCCCTACCTGTCTTTTCCCATCGACGGTCGACGGCTGTCTGGGCTACTGTCGCCCAAGTTCTCGATTACCAGCGACAACGGCTTCGATTTTACCCAGCCCTATTACTTCAACCTGGCACCCCACTACGATGACACCCTGACCTTTCGTCATATCAGTGAGCGCGGCGAGATGCTCGAGAACGAGTTCCGCTATCTCAGCACGTTTGGACAGCTGGAGTTAGGGCTGGGCTATCTGGCTAATGACCAGCTGCGCAACCAAGAGGACCGCTGGATCCTAGGGTTTAACCTCAGCGAGGCCTCCGCTACCAACTGGTCTACCCGGATCGAGTATACCGCGGTCAGTGACGGTGATTATTTCGAAGATCTGGGGACCAATCTTAACCTCAGCGAAGAGTCGCATCTCGATCAACTGGCTGCGCTTAACTACCGTTCCCGCGACTTCAATTTTGAAGCCCTGGTACAGGACTACCAGACCATCGATGACGCCGATATCCCCTATCGAAAACTGCCATCGCTGAAGCTGACCGGTACCCCGAATTTGGATAGCGACTGGCTACTGGTCGATTACCTCAGCAGTTTTATCAATTTTGATCGTGATCCCAGCGACTTTACCGGCAACGCCCAGACCACAGGAAGCCGGCTGCACCTGGAGACTACGCTGATGCTCCGGTTTGATCGGCCCTGGGGCTACATCCACCCTAGCCTGAGGCTGACTCACAGCCAATACGCACTGGAAAACACCCTCGGCACGGTCGACAACTCAGCCTCCAGAAGCTTACCGCTGCTGAGTGTCGATGCCGGGTTACTGTTCGACCGCTACTTTGACCACCAGGGTGACACCTATACCCAGACCCTGGAACCCCGGCTGTTCTATCTCGACGTGCCCTATCAGGATCAGAGCGAGCTGCCCGTATTTGACTCGAGCGAACTCACCTTTGGCCTTAACCAGCTGTTTCGTGACAACCGTTTCAGCGGCTTGGATCGTATCGGTGATACCCGCCAGACCACGCTGGGCTTGACCACCCGCCTACTCGACAGCCAGGGCTATGAGCGCGGCAGCGCCAGCGTTGGTCAGATCTTTTATTTTAAGGATCGCCACGTTCGTCTTACCGCCTCAGAACCCAGTCTCACCGACAGCAGTTCCAATATTGTTGCCGAAGGCTTATGGAACATCACCCAGCACTTGCGGGTCTCCGCGGATGCCGAATGGGATCGCAACGCCAGTAGCAACCTGTCACGTAACATCAAAATTGCCTACCGCGCCGATATCGATCACCTGTTGAACTTCGGCTACCGTTTTACCCAGGATGAACTGGAGCAGACCGACCTGACGATGATCTGGCCGCTATCCACCCAGTGGAGTATGCTCGGGCGCTGGCAGCAGGACCTGCTGGGCAAAGAGGCACTGGATCTGATCGCCGGGCTAGAGTATGAAGATTGCTGCTGGCAGGTGCGCACCGTCTATCGACAATGGATTACCGACGATTCAGACAGCCGCAAAAAAGAGGGGCTGTTCCTGCAATTTATCCTCAAAGGGCTAGGTGGCATCGGCACCCGTGCTGCGGGTGATAGCGGTCCTTTAGCTAAGCATTTTCTGAAAGAGATCACCGGCTTTGAAGAGCATAGAGACAATGACTAACCCCATAAGACGCGCCCGCCCTGTAATGTTACCACTGCTGCTCTGCCTGCTAGCCGCCGCTCCTAGCGCTCAGGCCGAGGAGCAGTTCCTCGACCGGGTGGTCGCCATCGTCGACAACGACATTATCGTTCAGACCGAGCTAAACCGCCGCAGCGCCGCCATTCGCCAGCAACTGCGCGAACGCAACACCCCACTGCCCGATGCCAGCACCTTTGCCCAGCAGGTACTGGACAAGATGATTATCGACCGCATCCAGTTGCACCTGGCGGCCAGCAACGGCATTGAAGTCTCCGATGACGAGCTCAATAGCACCCTCGATCGCATCGCCCAGAGCAACGAACTCTCGCTCGCCGAGTTCAAGCAGCAGCTAGAAGCCGAGGGGCAGAACTACCTCGAGGTCCGTGAGCAGATCCGCAGCGAAATCCTGGTCACCCGGACCCAGGAACGGTTGGTGAACCCGCGTATCCATATCTCTGAGCTGGAGATTAGCAACCTGTTAGCCTCGGAGCAGGGCCAAAAAAATGCCGAGCCGCTACTGCATATCGGCCATATCATGATTCCACTGGCGGATGCTGCCAACGTAGCCGAGCTCGCTGAAGCCCAACAACAAACCGACAATATCTACCAGAAGCTGCTCGATGGTGCTGATTTTGCTGCGACTGCAGTAGCGACCTCCAAGGGGCCTGACGCCCTCAACGGAGGGGACATCGGCTGGCGCAAACCCTCAGAACTACCCAAAGCGGCAGCCGCTGCCGTTAAAGATCTAGAAGCCGGCCAGCTGACCCAGCCGTTTCGAGTCGGCGGTGGTTTTCATATCCTCAAGGTGATCGAGCGCCGTGGTGGCGGACAACAACTGATTGAGCAAGCCCAGGTACGCCATATCCTGATCAGCCCCAGCGAAATTCGCTCCCCGGCAGAAGCGCAACTGCTCAGCCTTGAGCTCCACCGCCGCCTGAATGCCGGTGAAGACTTCGCCATCCTCGCCAAACAGTACAGTGATGATCCTGGCAGCGGCAGCAATGGCGGCGAGTTGGGCTGGACCATGGACGGACAGATGGTGCCCGAGTTCGAACAGACTGTACACGCCACGGCCATTGGCGAGATCAGCGCGCCGTTTAAATCGCAGTTTGGCTGGCACCTGCTGCAGGTGACCGACCGCCGCCAGCAAGATTTTGGCCAGCAGATCCTCCGCAATCAGGCACGCGAGAACATCCGTAAACGTAAATTTGACGAAAGCCTGGCAAACTGGCTACGCGAGATCCGCGCCGAAGCCTACGTCGAGATCAAACTCTAAGCGGATAACAGTTGCTACAGGCCAATTGCCGTTGCGGTTATCGGTCAGTTTATTCGCTCATCTGACTTAAGCAGACAGATCCGTTAGTATTCAGCCATGATTCGACCTTTTATCTCAGCTTATCCCTGCTGCGCGTGCTTAGCTGTTTCAACCCAGCGCTGCGACGCACTCAACGGAGCCGCTTCACTATGACCTGCTACCGTCTCGCACTCACCCCCGGCGAGCCCGCCGGCGTCGGCCCTGAGCTGTGCATTCAGCTGGCACAACAGCCGCAACCACAGCAACTGGTGGTGTTCGCCGATCCGCAGCTATTACAGCAGCGTGCCGCGCAACTGGGGCTCAAGATCCGCTTGCGGCCGTTTGGCCCTGCCCAACCTGCACGTCCCTCGGCGGCGGGCGAACTCTGGGTGGTGGCGGTGCCCCTGGCAGAACCCGCCGTGGCCGGCGTGCTGAATAGCGCCAACGCCGCCTACGTACTGGAAACCCTGCAGCAGGCGACTCAAGGCTGCCTCAGCGGACAGTTCGCGGCCCTGGTGACCGCACCGGTGCACAAGGGGGTGATCAACGAGGCCGGCATCCCTTTTAGTGGCCACACCGAATTTTTAATGCAGCAGACCGCCAGCGAGCAGGTGGTGATGATGCTGGCCACCGCAGGCTTAAGGGTCGCCCTGGTGACCACCCACCTGCCCTTGGCACAGGTACCCGCCGCCATCACCGAGCAACGCCTGACTCAGGTCTGCCGCATCCTCGATAGCGACCTACGCCGCCGATTTGGCCTGTCGCAGCCACGCATCCTGGTCTGCGGCCTCAACCCTCACGCCGGCGAAGGCGGTCACCTGGGCTTAGAGGAGCAGCAGATTATCGAACCGACGCTGGCGGCGTTGCGTACCGAAGGGCTGAACCTGATCGGCCCACTGCCCGCCGACACTCTGTTCACCCCCCATCAGCTCGAACGCGGCGATGCGGTGCTGGCGATGTACCACGACCAGGGACTGCCGGTACTCAAATATAAAGGCTTTGGCCAGGCGGTCAACATCACCCTCGGAATGCCCATTATCCGCACCTCGGTCGATCACGGCACAGCCCTCGATCTGGCAGGCACGGGTCAGGCCAACCTGGGCAGCCTGATGACAGCGATCGATTATGCGGTAACCATGATCGAGGCTTCATTCCTTTCACCGCGCGCGACTCCAGAGACAATCCATTCATGAAACAGGCACCCCAGGGGCATCAGGCGCGCAAGCGCTTTGGTCAGAACTTTCTTCAAGATCAAGGCGTTATAGGACGAATCATCCGCGCCATCAACCCCAAACCCGGGCAGCATCTGGTCGAGATAGGCCCAGGCTTGGGTGCCCTGACCGAAGAGATCCTTAGCGGCTGCGGCGAGCTGGATGTGGTGGAGTTAGATCGTGATCTGATTCCCATCCTGCGTACCCAGTTTTTCAGCTACGGCGAGGCATTGCGGATTCATCAGGCTGATGCGCTTAAATTTGATTTCCGCTCGCTGGCCGATGATCAGCGGCCTTTGCGGGTGATCGGCAACCTGCCCTATAACATCTCCACGCCGCTGATCTTCCACCTGCTCAGCTACAGCGGCCTGATCGAAGATATGTACTTTATGCTGCAAAAGGAGGTGGTCGATCGCTTAGCCGCCAAGCCCGGCGACAGTGCTTACGGACGCTTGGGGATCATGGCGCAGTATTATTGTGAAGTCTCCTCGCTGTTTCTGGTCGGCCCTGGGGCCTTTCATCCGCAACCCAAAGTCGACTCGGCCATCGTCAAGCTACGCCCCTACACCGAGCCTCCCCATCCGGCGGACTCTGTCGAAGATTTCGCCGTACTGGTACGTACCGCCTTTGGCCAACGCCGCAAAACCCTGCGCAATAATCTCAAGAAACTGCTCCCCGGCGAGCAGATCGAAGCCTTGGGGATCGATCCGGGATTGCGTCCTGAAAATCTGGCGCTGACCGATTTCGTTCTGCTGGCTAACCACTATACTGACTACAAATCACAGCAGCCTGCTAGCGACCTCGCGGAGAGCCGTTCATGACACCCGATCCTATCAGCATTAAAGTCGAGACCCGCTACCTCGACAACCAATCCGATCCCGACAACCAGCGCTATGTGTTCTCCTACCACATCACTATCCGCAATGGCGGTGACGAGCCGGTTAAGCTGCTGAGCCGCTACTGGCGCATTACCGACGGTGATCAGCACGAACAGGAGGTTCAGGGGCAGGGCGTGGTCGGTGAACAACCCGAGATTGGCCCAGGACAAAGCTTCAGCTACACCAGCGGTACCGTGCTGCCCTCGGAGGTAGGGATGATGGAGGGCCACTATGTGATGCAAAAACCCTCCGGCGAGCAGTTCCAGACCCCCATCAGCGCCTTTACCCTGGCGCTGCCGCACGCCCTGCATTAAGGATGGCGACCTATGCCATAGGCGACCTGCAAGGCTGTTTGGATGAACTCAAAGCCCTGCTCGCCAAGATCCAGTTCGGTGCCGAGGATCAGCTGTGGTTTGCTGGCGATCTGATCAATCGTGGCCCGCACTCGCTGGAAACGTTGCGGTTCGTCAAAGATCTGGGACCACAAGCCAGGGTAGTATTGGGCAATCACGACCTGCACCTGCTCGCCGTAGCGTCTAACAACAAAAAAGTCAGCCGCAAAGACACCTTCGACGCCATTCTCCGCGCCCCCGATCGCGACGAGTTGCTGCACTGGTTACGGCACTTGCCACTACTCCATCACGATAGCGCTAAAGGCTACGTGATGGTGCATGCCGGTATCCCACCGATCTGGAGCCTGGGCAAGGCGATCGCCTGCGCCCGTGAGGTCGAGGCGGTACTGCAAAGTCCGCTGGCCTGCGAATTTTTCAGCCAGATGTACGGCAATGAACCCAGCCGCTGGAAAGATAGCCTGGAAGGCTGGGGGCGCTATAGGCTGATCACCAATTATTTGACCCGCATGCGTTTTTGTAACGCCAAGGGCAAACTGGAGCTCGATACCAAAACATCCGCCCAGCATCCGCCCAAGGGCTACGCTCCCTGGTTCAGCTTTGCCGACCGACTCTGCTCGCACCAGCGCGTGCTGTTCGGCCACTGGGCGTCACTGGCGGGCCAAGTCGACGCCGCCAACGTCTATCCACTGGATACCGGCTGCGTCTGGGGCGGCCCGCTGACCGCGCTGCGGCTAGAAGACGCCTGCTATTTTAGCGTATCCAGCGCAGGCTATGCTTAGACAGCCACCGCTAAGCCGCGATCATTAACCGCTATCATTAGTCGCTAACCTTCGGAGTACCCATGAGCAGTTCGCAACCGATGACCGAATATCAACAGATCGACGTCCAGCAGGCGCAGCAGCTGGTCGAACAAGGTGCGGCCTTGGCCGATATTCGCGATCAGGCCAGCTACCACAATGCCCACATCCGCGGCGCGCTGCACCTGGACAACCACAACCTGCAGGAGTTTATCGATGCCGCCGATCTCGATGCGCCGTTGGTGGTATATTGCTATCACGGTCATAGCAGCCAGCCGGCGGCGCAATTCCTGCTCGAGCGCGGTTTTGATCGGGTCTACAGCCTGATGGGAGGGTTTGAGGCCTGGCAGCAGACCTTTCCCGAACACTGCACCCGAGACTGATATGCAGATCTATCAGGTAGGCGGCGCGGTCCGCGATCGATTACTCGGCCTGCCGGTCAAAGATCATGATTGGGTAGTAGTCGGTGCCAGTGTTGCGCAGATGCTGGCACAAGGCTATCTGCCGGTCGGTAAGGATTTTCCGGTATTCCTGCATCCGCAAACCCATGAAGAATATGCTCTAGCGCGGACCGAACGCAAAAGCGGGCAGGGCTATGGCGGGTTTCAGTTCCACACGGCCACCGATGTCACCCTAGAGCAGGACCTACTGCGCCGCGATCTCAGTATCAACGCCATCGCCGAAAACGCGCAGGGCCAGCTGACCGACCCTTACGGCGGCCAGCAGGATCTGCAACAACGGCTGTTACGCCATATCTCACCGGCCTTTGCCGAAGATCCACTACGCGTGCTGCGGGTCGCCCGCTTTCTGGCGCGATTTTTCCATTTAGGCTTCCGCATCGATCCCTCGACGTTGGCGCTGATGCGCGAACTCAGCCACAGCGGTGAACTCCAAGCACTGTCCGCCGAACGGGTGTGGAAAGAGACCGAACGGGCACTGAACGAGGCTCATCCGGAGCAGTATTTCATCACCCTGGCACGCTGTGGCGCGCTGCAGCAGCTGCTGCCGGAGCTGGCGGCCGCGCTCCCCCAGCTCGGCCATCAGCATGCCGCTATAAGTGCGAGTCAGAGCACAAATCAGAGTGCGGATCAGAGTGCAGATCAGAGTGCAGATCAGAGCACCGACCTGCAGCCGCTATGCTGCGCCGTAGCGCTCAGCACCCCGTCCAGCGTGCGCTGGTCGGTGCTCTGTCGGGCACTGGCGACCGAAGAGGCGCTGGAGGCGCTGCATCAGCGCCTTAAAATCCCCCGGTTGTTCCGCGATACCGCGCTGCTGCTGTGGCGCCACCAGCGCCGTTTAACCGCGCCGCTGAACGCGGCAGCAGTACTGGCGTTGTATCAGGGGCTGGATCTGCAGCGCCGACCCGAACGTTTAGCCCCCTTTATTGCCGGCTGCCGGGCCTGGTCCGGACTACACGCCGAGCAACCCTTTGCCGCCGCGGAACAGCTACAACAGCTGCTAGAGGCGTTAACCAGGATCCAACCCCGCAGCCTGGTCAGCGAAGGCTTTAAGGGGGCCGCACTGGGTCAGGAGCTGCAACGCCGCCAGCTAGCCCTGCTAGAACAGACTCTTAACCTAGAATCGACCCAGCCCGAGACGCCGTCATGACCCACAGAGCTGCCGACAGCACGCAACCCGTGGCTCTGATTACCGGCGCGGCGCGACGTATCGGCGCCTGTATCGCCCGACGACTGCATCAGGCGGGCTACCGGGTGGTGATTCACTATCAACACTCCAGCCAGCAGGCCCAGCAACTAGCCGCCGACCTCAACCGCCTACAAGCCGATAGCGCTATTACCCTGCAGGCCGACCTGTGCGATAGCCGCGCCCTCGAACAGCTGGCGCTTGGCGCACAGCAGCAGTGGCAACGCCTGGATCTGCTGGTCAACAACGCCTCGAGCTTCTACCCGACCCCCATCGCCCAGATCAGCGACCAGGACTGGGATGCGTTGATCGGCTCTAACCTCAAAGCGCCCTTATGGCTATCCAAAGCGCTGCTGCCGGCGCTGCGCCAGCAGCAGGGCAGCATCGTCAATATTGTCGATGTCCATGCCCAGCGACCGCTGCAGGATTATCCGCTGTACTCGATCGCCAAGGCGGGCCTGGCGATGCTGACCCAGAGCCTGGCGAAAGAGCTGGCCCCCCAGATCCGGGTCAACGGCGTGGCGCCCGGTCCGATCCTGCCTCCCGAGGGTGCCGCCAAACGCGACCCGCTTGCCGAGCAACAGACACTCGACAAGACGCTGCTGCGGCGCTATGGTAGCCCGGATGATATCGCCGCTACGGTGCTGTTTTTGGCGCAGCAAGCCTTTATCACCGGTCAGATTATCGCTGTCGATGGCGGTAGATCGATCTATAGTTAATGACGATAGTTACTAACGACAGTTGTTAACGATAGCAGCCTGGCTGCTAATATTGAGCCCCTAGTGAGAACAGCTCATGTCGCTATCCGTTGCTCCCCCGCGTCTCTGGCTGGCGGCTCTGCTGGTGACACTGGCGGGCTGTAGTGATGGAGGTAGTAATGGAGGCAGTGATGGAGGCAGTGGTGGCGGTGCAACCACCCCGGCGACGGTTACGATCAGTGGTACCGTACGGGCCGCATCAGGCACGGTGATCGACGGCGACGTCAATGATCCCAAGGCACCCTTCAAGCCCAACGACACCCCGGCGGACGCTCAGCCCATACCCAACCCTGCGATCGTCGGTGGCTATGCCAGTGCGCAGGGCGCAGGCGAGAGCGGCTCCCGATTTGAATCTGGCAGCGATCTTTATGATTGCTATGCGGTCTTTCTCAGTGCCGGACAGACGGTCTCGCTGACCCTGGCTGATTTCGATCCCCTGGCACCCTGGGCAGTAGATCTGGATCTATGGCTGTACACCGCCGCCGACCCCTTCACCCCGGTTGCTGATTCGCTATCGAACTCTGAAACTGAAACGCTGGTCGCACCCGCTTCCGGCCATTACCATGTCATGGTAGAAGCCTGGGCAGGCGCATCCAATTACAGCCTCAGTATTGGCCAAAGCCCGCTGCAGGCCACGACGCTCCCACAGCGCCTGTCCAGCGCCGATGATTTTATCAGCGGAGAGCTGATCATCGATATGAGCACTGTCGACCAGCCAGCACCCCAAACTTCGCTGAGCATCCAACGCAACATCCAACGTAACCAACAGCGCCAAGCACGGTTAGCCAAACTAGGATTACGTCTCCAAGCCGGTGATCTCAGCAGGGCGATGTTGCTAAGCCTGGGGGATGTCGAGCAGCGTCAGACGACGCTGTCGGCCTTAGCTATGCCGAACGCTCCGAACCCACAACGCTTGGAGCACGAGCGCCCCTGGGGCTATGGTGCCAAACGCGACAAGATCGACACCATACGCCTGCTCAAAGCACTGCAAGCGCAGGCAGATGTCCGCGCCGCGGGCCTCAACTACATTCGTCGCTCCCAAGCACTCCCCAGCGACCCCTACTACCCGCTGCAATGGCACTACCCGCTGCTGAATCTACCCCAGGCATGGGATATCAGCCGCGGCGCGGCGACGATCGTCGCCGTGATCGACACCGGTGTCTATCGGAACCACCCTGATCTGGCCGCCAACCTGACCACTGACGGCTACGATTTCATCGCCTCCAGCGCCAGCAGCAACGACGGCGACGGTATCGATAGTAACCCCGAGGACCCCGGCGACGGCATCCTGGCGGGACAGAGTAGCTTTCACGGCACCCATGTAGCAGGCATCATTGCTGCGGTCGCGAACAACGCCGCAGGGGGGGTCGGAGTGGCAGCAAGCGCCCAGGTGATGCCGATCCGGGTGCTCGGCAGGGGCGGCGCAACCGAGTACGACATTATCCAGGGGATCCGTTATGCCGCAGGGCTGAGTAACGACTCGGGAACCCTTCCCAGCACCCCCGCGCATATCATCAACCTGAGCCTGGGAGGGTCCGGATTTAACCCGGTAGCCCAGAACAGCATCACCGCCGCACGGGCCGCCGGTGCGATCATCATCGCAGCGGCGGGTAACGATGGCTCTAACGCGGCCATCTATCCCGCCGCCTACGCCGGTGTGGTATCGGTGAACGCGGTCCGCTATGACAAGACCCTGGCTCGCTACTCCAATGTGGGGCCCACGATCGACCTGAGCGCCCCAGGTGGCGATATGACGGCCGACCAAAATGCCGACGGTTACCCTGATGGTATTTTTAGCACCGCAGCGGATGATCGCTCCGGCAAGCCCCAGCCCAGCATGACATTTATGAGCGGCACCTCCATGGCTGCCCCTCATGTCGCCGGCGTTGCCGCGCTGATGCACGCTATTCACCCCAGCCTGAGCGCGAGCGATTTTGACCATGCCATCCTCAGCGGACAGATCAGCCAAGACCTGGGTAACGATGGTGCCAGCACCCGCAATAATCAGTACGGTTATGGCTTGATCGACGCACTGAAAGCGGTTCAGTATGCCGATATGCTGGCCGGCGGGGTGCCGCTACCCGCGATCATCCGCGTCGACCAGACCAGCCTGGCGTTCGGTGCTAGCCTGAGCAGCCTGGCGCTGGCGATCAGTAACGCCGGACAAGCCCCGCTAACGATCAGCTCGGTCGTCGCTGACCGATCCTGGTTAGCGGTGGCCAGCGCTAGTGTAGATAGCCACAATCTCGGCACTTACCGGGTGACAGTCGATCGAACCGGGTTAACGGCGGGGCAATACCGGGGCAACATTTTGGTGTCCTCAGATTCCAGCACCATAACGATCCCCGTCACCCTTGACGTTAGCGGCTCGCTGACGACCAGTGCCGATGTGGGTTTCCAATGGATACTACTGATCGATGCGCAGAGCCAGGAGACGGTCGACACCCTGGGCGTCGCGGCCGTCGCCGGTCGCTACAGCTACGACTTCGTCAATATCCCTCCCGGGGATTATTACCTCATTTCTGGCAGTGACTCGGATAATGACTTCCTTATTTGTGATGCCGGCGAATCCTGTGGCGGTTATCCATTAGCGGATCAACCCCAGGTCCTCAGCCTGACCAACAATCGCAGCGGGGTTGATTTTGACAGCAGCTTTGGGGTTGGTTTCAGTGCCCAGACGGGCGATGGCACTGCGACCGCTGGCATACGCCGGAGCATCCGCAACAAACGGCTGGCCGACTGATATCTGCATGCGAATCATCGCTATTATGATGACGAAAGTTCCGGCCCGTAATCCTGCCCGACGGCCTGGTATTGATCGAGCACTAGGCTAAGGGCTTGAACCTGAGGGACGCCCACCCGAGGCACTGTACTGGAGCGATTGAGGAGGGTCTTGCCATGAACGCTGAACCCGGTATTTATGACCTGCTGGTGGTCGGGGGCGGTATCAACGGCGTAGGGATCGCACTGGACGCTGCCGGGCGCGGGCTGCAGGTGCTGCTCTGCGACATGAACGATCTGGGATCAGCCACCTCCTCCAACAGCAGCAAACTGCTGCATGGCGGGCTGCGCTATCTTGAACACTATGAATTCGGCTTGGTACGCAAAGGGCTGGCAGAGCGTGAGATCCTGCTCAAGAAAGCGCCGCATATCATCCGCCCACTGCGCTTCCGGCTCCCGCACCAACCCCATTTGCGCCCGGCCTGGATGATCCAAGCAGGGCTATTTCTGTATGACCACCTGAGCACCCGCACCAGCCTGGCGGGCTCGAAGCGGATCCGCTTTGGCCCAGACAGCCCGTTGCAGCAGCACATCACCCAGGGGTTTGAGTATTCTGACGCCTGGGTCGATGATGCCAGGCTGGTGATTCTCAACGCCGTCGCCGCCCGCGACCAAGGCGCTACGATTTATAGCCGTTGTCGCTGCATCCAAGCACGGCGTAGCGGCAAGCTATGGCAGATCAGCCTCCAACATCAACGCAGCGGCGTCACAGAAACCCTCAGTGCCAGAGCGCTGGTCAATGCCACCGGCCCCTGGGTCGCGCAGCTGTTCGAGAGCGCGCTGGCGAGCCGCTCACCCAAGCCCATCCGCCTGGTCAAAGGCAGCCATATCGTAGTCCCACGCCTACATGACCAGCCCGAGGCCTATATCCTCCAAAACGAGGATCAGCGGATCCTGTTCGTCATCCCTTATGAACAGGATTTTTCACTGATTGGTACCACCGATGTCGACTATCAGGGAGACCCCTCGCAGGCGACGATCTCAGACGCTGAAACGGATTATCTGCTCAGCATCGTCAACCGTTATTTCAACCACCAGAGTAGCCGTGCCGATATCGTCATGAGCTACGCCGGGGTTCGGCCACTGCTCGATGATCAGTCCAGCTCGGCTCAGGCGGTCACCCGCGACTCTAGCCTGGTACTCGAGCAGCCCTCGCAGCAAGCACCCCTGCTATCGATCTTCGGCGGAAAAATAACCACCTACCGCAAGCTGGCAGAAACGGCTGTCGATACCCTGAGCCGCTACTTCCCTGGCGCAGGACCTGCATGGACCAGATCAGCGCCCCTGCCCGGTGGCGACTTCACCACCCAGAAAGCGCTACTCAGTCGGCTTTTAGATCGCTACCCCTGGCTTGCCGAGCCCCTGGCTTGCCGTTTGGTGCGCAGCTACGGCACCCTCAGCGAGCAGCTGCTGGCGGGCGCCACCCAGCAGACCGACCTCGGACAGCACTTTGGCGCTGGGCTCTATCAGCGCGAAGTGGATTATCTGACGGAACAGGAATGGGCGCTGACGGTCGAGGATATACTCTGGCGGCGCAGCAAACTGGGGCTACGATTAAAGCCTCAGCAGCAACAGCAGCTGGCTGAGTATTTGCACCAGACTATCTGCAGCAGCGCTCAGCGTGATCCGGCAGACCTGTCGGAATAAATTCCGACCCACAGGGAAGTGGGGAGTGCATTAAATGCAGGAGCGATTTCAAGCCGACCCACAGAGGTATACAGCCCGCCTGTAGATACCATCTCTCGATATGGGCCTCAAATCATATTTCAGCTGATTTGAGGCCTATATTTACTTTGATTCTTTACGACACCAAAACAGATATGAACCAGCTTTCTCATTGCAGCACCAATGGCCTGCAGCGTAGTT